>NZ_JBFBGM010000065.1:0-2027 GCF_040684695.1 Streptomyces erythrochromogenes | reverse complement strand
ACATCGGGCAGACCTGGTCGGACACCAAGGACACGGTGACCTCGACGGGAAGGATCGGATCGCTGAAGGACCTGCTGGACCAGGCCGGCGGGGGTAAGGGCTGATATGGGCTGGCGGGATTTCGTACCGGACTCGGTCGAGGACGTTGTCGAGGACGGCGCGGAGAAGGTCGGTGACTTCGTCGAGTGGAGCGGTGACAAGGTCGCCGACGTCGCCGAGGACGTCGGTTGGGACAGTGGTGCGGACTGGGTCCGGGAGAAGAGCCGTTCGGCGGCCAACCAGCTCGGTGCGGACGTCGCCGAGCTCGAGCTCGGGCAGACCGAGGACCCCAAGAAGCTGGTCTACGGCAGCCCTTCGAAGATCCGCGAGCAGGTCGGGCACCTGAACGACTTCCAGAAGGCTTTCACCTCCGTCGGCAACGGTTTGAAGAACCTGGCCGAGCCGGACGGGCTCAAGGGCGAGGCCGCGACCGCGTTCCGGGAGTCGGTGGCGAAGGAGCCGCCGCGCTGGTTCAAGGCCGCGAAGGCCTTCGGTGACGCCGCCGCGGCGATGAATCGTTTCGCCGAGACCGTCGAGTGGGCGCAGGGCAGGGCGAAGGAAGCCCTCGACGACTACAACAAGGCCAAGAAGGCCTCCCAGGACGCCTACAACGCGCACAAGAAGCTCGTCGACGCCTACCGCGACGCATACGAGGCGAAGAAGGAGACCCTGCCGCCCCGACCGGCGGACTCCTACGACGACCCGGGCAAGGCCATGGCCGCCGCCGCCCAGGACAAACTCGACGACGCCCGCTCACAGCGCAACGACGTCGCCGAAACCGTCCGCACCGCCGTCAGGGCCGCCCGAGACGCCGCCCCGCCCAAGCCCTCGTACGCCGAACAGCTCGCCGACGGCCTCGACTACATCGACCTCGCCAAGACCCACCTCACCGGCGGCGTCATCAAGGGCACCGCAGGCATGGTCAGCTTCGCACGGAGCGTGAACCCCTACGACCCGTACAACCTCGCCCACCCCGCCGAGTATCGGACCAACCTGAACTCCACCGTCGCAGGCCTGGTCACGATGGTCAACGACCCCTGGGGCGCGGGCAAGCAAATGCTCGACGACTTCATGAAGGACCCCACCGAAGGCATCGGCAAACTCCTCCCCGAACTCATCGGCTCCAAAGGCGCAGGCTCCGCGAAGAAGGCCGCCACCGCCGCCAAACACCTCGACGACGCCAAGCACCTCGACGACGCCAAAGGACCGGCGCGGAAGCAGAACGACGCGGACGGACCGAACCAGGGCAAGACGCCTGACTGCGAGAAGCGGTGCGACGGCACGGATCCCGTCGATCTGGCGACGGGCCGGATGTTCCTGCCGCAGACCGACGTCGTGCTTCCCGGCGTGCTTCCGTTGGCGTTCACCCGCCGCGCCGAATCCGGATACACCGCGGGCCGCTGGTTCGGCCCCACCTGGGCGTCGACGGTCGACCAGCACCTCGAGGTGGACGCCGAGGGCGTCGTGCTCGTCACCGAGGACGGACTCGTCGTCCCCTACCCGCATCCGGCCCCCGGCATCCCAGTACTCCCGGCCTCCCCGTCCGCGCCTCCCCATCCGCTGGAGCGCACCCCCGACGGCGACTGGACCCTCACCGACCACGCCACAGGTCACATACGCCGCTTCACCGCACCTGCCGGCGACCCGGACGGCAACGGCATCGCGCCCATCACCCAGCTCGAAGACCGCAACGGCAACCTGATCACCTTCGACTACGACGCGCAGGGCACCCCGCTCGGCATGTCCCATTCCGGCGGCTACCGCCTCCGCTACGACACCACCGACGGCCGCATCACCGCCCTCCACCTCGACGGCGGCCCCCGCATCCTCGCCTACGGCTACACCGACGGACACCTCACCGACGTCACCAACTCCTCCGGCAAGCCCCTCCGCTTCACCTACGACGAGCACGCACGCATCACCTCCTGGACCGACACCAACGGCAGCAGCTACACCTACGCGTACGACCACCTCGACCGATGCACCGC
>NZ_JBFBGM010000064.1:0-2359 GCF_040684695.1 Streptomyces erythrochromogenes | reverse complement strand
CCTCGTGTACTGGCCGTACTCGGGAGCCCCGACAACGCAGGGAGGTGCGGTGCCGGGCAGCGCGGGCCCGGCAAGATCCGAAAGAGACGGCCTAGGCGGTGTCCGGCGGATCCCGGCCGGCCCCGGGGCGCGGCCGGGCGCCCGATCCTGGTCCGCCGGACACTCGCCGGCGACCGGCGGCCGAGCCATGGGCACCCGGGCCGGAACCGGCGGCCGAGCCGCGGCGCCCGGGCGGGACCGGGCCCCCGGCCGCCTGCCGCCACGGCGGGGCGGGCTGACATGCCGTCACCCGCCCCCTACGCTGCAGTGCGCGCACGCTCGGGCACGCCCGGAGCGCGCCGCTGTCGCGACCTCACGCGCCGCCCGACAGCGCCCGGACCCGGCGGCGCGGTCTCGCCCACCGGCGGGCCCGCCCCCGAACCCCGGCCGAAAGACCTGCCGTCGATGACCTACCGCACCCCGGGCGGGTCCCCGCCCGCCGCCGCCCGACGCCGCCGCACGCCGTGGGGCCTCCCCCTGGCCGCCGCCCTTCTCCTCCTCGGCCCGGCCGGGCTGCCCGCCACCGCGGCCCCCGCCCCCGCCCCCGGCCGTGCCGCGGTCGGCGACATCACCGAGCACCCGCTGGCCGCCGACAGCGCGCCGAGCGGCATCACCACCGGATCGGACGGCAACCTCTGGTTCACCGAGACCGGCACCAGGAAGATCGGCCGGCTCACCCCCGCCGGCCGGCTGACCGAGTTCCCGCTGCCCGGCACCACCAGCGACGCCCTGGGCATCACCGCGGGCCCCGACGGCAACCTGTGGTTCACGGACGTCAGCGGCCGGATCGGGAAGATCACCACGGCCGGCGCCGTCACCGCGTACGACCTGCCCCCGGGCAGCGGCCGGCCGTTCGCCATCACCGCCGGTCCGGACGGCAACCTGTGGTTCACCGAGGACCCCGGCGACCGGATCGGGAAGATCACCACAACGGGCGTCGTCACCCGGTACGCCCTGCCCCACGGCGGCGGCAGCCCCGAGAGCATCGTGACCGGCCCCGACGGGAACCTCTGGTTCACCGAGATCCTCGGCAACCGCGTCGGCCGGATCACCACCGGCGGAGCCGTCACCACCTACGACCTGCCGCATCCGGACAGTGGACCGGACACCATCACCGCGGGTCCCGACGGCGCGTTGTGGTTCACGGAGCTCTTCGGCAACCGGATCGGCCGGATCACCACCGCCGGGAGGATCACGGAGCACGACCTGCCCGCCGACGACAGCGGCCCGGACGGGATCGCCGCGGGCCCCGACGGCAATCTGTGGTTCACCGAGCAGCTCGGGAACCGCATCGGCCGGATCACCCCCGCGGGGCGGTTCACCCACCACCCGCTGCCCGCCCCGGCGAGCTTCCCCACGCGCATCACGGCCGGGCCCGACGGCGGCATGTGGTTCACGGAGATCGTCGGCGACCGCGTCGGACGCGTCGAGACCGGCGCCGGCCGGCCCAGGGCCGACCTGGCGGTCCGCCTGAGCGCGCCGGCCACGGTACGGGAGGGGGACCGGTACGCCTACACCGTCACGGTGACCAACCAGGGGCCGTTCTCCGCTGCGGACGCGGTGGTCACCCTGAGCCTGCCGCGCGGTGCGCAGGTCACGGGCACCGATCCGGCCGCCGACCGCGACCGCGACGGCGCGGGCCGGGTGAGCCGGCGGATCGAGGCCCTGGGCGCCGGACAGCTGCGGGTCTTCCAGGTCACGGTGCGGGCCGACCAGAGGCCGGTCGTGCTCGCGACCGCCGAGGTCCACTCCCGTACACCGGACCCCGGGCGGAACAACAACGCCGACCGGGCGGTGACCCGGGTGAGCCGTCCCTGACCGCCCTGCCGGGGGGCTTCAGTCCACGTCGATGTGGACGCTGGTGGACTTCACGCGGGCGACGGCCCGGACGCCGACCGCGAGTCCGAGTTCCTCGACGGCCTCGCGCGTCAGCAGGGAGACCACCCGGTGCGGTCCCGCCTGGATCTCGACCTGGGCGGCCACCTCGCCGAGCGTCACCGCGGTGACGATGCCGGGCAGCGCGTTGCGGACGGACGTCGCGACCTCGCCGTCGTCCTCGGCGGGCTCCCGGGCGAGCTCCACGCAGAAGGCGGCGAGGTGCCGGCCCTCCACCATCCGCCGGGTGCCGTCCCGCCGGGTCGGGAAGCGGCCGGCATCGGCCCAGCGGCGGGCGGTGTCGGTGCTGACGCGGAGGAGTTGGGCGGCCTCGCCGATGGTGTAGAGCTGGGGCCCGCGCCTTGTGCGCCTTGAACTTCCCGCCGATCCGCTCCGCCAGCAGATCGGCCACCATGAACCCGATGTTGTGGCGGTTCCCGGCGTA
>NZ_JBFBGM010000063.1:0-3119 GCF_040684695.1 Streptomyces erythrochromogenes | reverse complement strand
TCCGACTCTATCAGACTCTTTCGTGTCCGACTTCCTCGGCGCTTTCCAGGTTTTCGCTTTCGCGTTTCCCTTTCCGGCGGTTCCGACTCTATCAGAGTTTTTCCACCGGATTTCCCCGGCTTCGAATCCCGAATGAAGAGTCGAGTGTCCCCACTCGAAAATGCATCCTTGTGGGGGTTGTCGCCGAGCGGTCTGCTCCAGGCAACTGCTCGACTCTACAACTGGGTATCTGCAGGGTCAAATCGGCGGCCAGGGTGTCGGATCGACCCGAGGTCAGCCCCTGGGCGCCACCTCCCGGATCGTCAGCACGACCGTCCGGCCGTCCGGGTCCGTCAGGGTGTGGAGACCCGGCTCCCCCACCGCCGGGACCGCGGTGGGCGCCGTCAGACCGAGACGCAGGTAGCCCGTCGCGGGCCGGCGGGTGGCCGGGTACAGCTCGACGACGCCCCCGTCCGGGAGGGTCGCGGCGTAGTGGTCCGGCCCGGAGCCGTGCCGTTCCGGTACGAGGTCCAGGCCGAGGCCGGCGTAGAAGTCGCGGCACTCGTCGAGCCGCGTCGTGTAGATGACGAGCAGGTCCATGTTCACGAAGCCCCCCTGGCAGTGCGCGCAGTACGTTGCGATGTCCCCATCCCCGTCCCCGGCCCGGGTACGGACATCGACGGTATGCCAGAGAAGCGCATATCCGATGAGGTCGAGGAAAAGCACCTCACCGACCGCAGCGAGCGGCCGGCACGGACGCGGCTCCTGCCGGGCCGCCGGACGGCGGCTCCCCGACGGCGATACTCGGTGGAGCGGGTCGGTCGACCGGCTCAGGATGTGGCTCATGAGTCTCCCGACCACCACGCACCGGGTGGAGTTCGTGCGCCACCCCCACCCCGGCTTTCCACACCTCACGGCCTGGGGCATCAGGATCGACGGCGCAGACCTGCGCGCCCTGGTCGCGGAGGCGACCCGAGAGCTATGGAGCCAGGAGCTCGACGGGGACGGGGGCAGGGACGACGACACCCAGGAGGAGCGGGAGGCGTTCCTGTTGGGACAGCACGCGCCTCTGCACCTGGACGACGACGCCGACGATGCCCTGGCCCGCGCCCACTTCCTCGGAGACGCCCCACAGCATCTCCGCGACCACAACACCGGCGCCCTGTGCCTCCTGAGCTGCCCCTGCGGGATCGACGCCTGCTGGCCCCTGCTCGCCTCCGTGCGCGTCACACCGACCGAAGTCACCTGGTCCGCCTTCCACCAGCCCCACCGGAAGCAGTGGGGCGAACTCCCCCTGGGCCCTTACGTGTTCCCCCGCCCTGCCTACGACGAGGCCCTGGCCACGCCGACCCACCTCGACCAGGACCCGCTCACCGCGGCACCGGCCGAGGACTAGGACGTGCCGTTCGTCCCCCCGGTGCCGGCGGGAGCCCGGGCTCGTCCGGCGTTCCCCGTCCACCCACCCGACCCACACACCGCGGCTGAAGCGCCACCACAGCTCAGCGCGCGGATCCCGACCGTATTGGATGGCCACATGGTGCGACGGGCGCCTGGACGTACCCGTCCACACCGATCCCCAAGACGCTCGGGCTGCGGCCGCCCTGATGGTGACCCGACTCGCGCGCGACTTCCACGACACCGACCTCGAAGTGAACTGGGACGTACCCGAGGAGCCCTGGTCGTGGACCGCTCAGATCACCCCGGCTCCGGACACCCGAGCTGCGCCACCCACCGCCGACGCATGATTGAACGGTCAGGTTCTGGGCGGTGGCACCCTGGGGTCATGCGCTCTTGGAACACGTCCGCCCAGAAGGACCTGCGCCGGCTGCTCAACGCGTGGGACCCCATCGGTGTCGCCGATGACGTCCAGGACGAGTACGACTGCCTGATCGGCCCCCTGTTCCGCAGGCTCCATGAAGGCGCCGGCCAGGCAGAGATCGGTGACTTCCTCCGGCACGAGCTCGAGTCCCACTTCGGGCTCACTGCGACCCGGCCCCCTGAGGAGGTGGCCGCCCACCTGGTCACCTGGTGGACAGCACCTGTTCCCGCCGACGCCGCGAATCGCAGCTAGCCGTCCTCCCAACTTCCCACGGTGGACTGCCCGTTCGGAGTCGACGCACCACCCGAGGCCCGTGGTGGGGTGGAACCCCGTCAGGCAGTAGGGGTCTCACGGCCCCAGCGCACCTGCAGTACCTCGGACCAGTCTCCGTCGCCCGGAGCCGGGTCCGCCGGCGGTGGCACCGGGCCGGGAGCCGTCTCGATCAGGTGCACGCACCCAGGCCACCCCGTGTGGAACAAGCCGCCGGCGGCCGGACAAGGCACGGTGCACACCGCGGTGGGGCCGACGTCAGAGGTTGACGCGCTTGAGGTAGACGCGGCTGCGGTGCGGGATGGTCTGGTACCAGACCATGAGGTGTTCGTCCTCGTACGTTCGGAGCCGCATCGGGTGGGGGTCCTCGTAGAGGCTGCCGTCCTTGGGGTCGATGGCCATCGCGGCGAGGTCGACCAGGCCGTCCATGACGGCACCGACCAGCTCCTGCTGTGCCGCCGGCATGTCGCCGAGCACCCACAGCCGGCTGGGGTCGCACTCCCACGCCCAGCCGCTGTCGTTCTCCACGCCTTCGCCGCGCGGGGTCACTGACCGATCTCGCGCTGGGCCTCGGCGAGGATGCGGCTGCTCGTCTCCATGGCGGCGCGGAACTGTTCCTCCGTGGCGTCGGGATCGCCCGCGATGCGTTCTGCCTCGTGCAGCGCGGCCGAGCGTCCGGGCCAACGGTGGATCGCCACGTGCGTGGCCCACTTGATCAGGAAGAACCGCAGTGGGTTGATGGCACCCGTCTCCGCGGCACGGTCGAAGGCCTCGTTGCATTCCCTGTCGAGCACGGCCAGGTTGGCCATGTCGATCCGGCGCACGGCGTCCCGCAGGGCTTCGCGTGTCATCACCGGCTGGGGGATGAGAGGCCCGCCGTCTTCCAACTGCTGTGCTGTCATCGTGTCCTCCAGGGGAACGCTGGCCAGGATACCGAGCCGAGCCCCGGAACCAGTCCCTGAACGCAGAAAAGCCCCGCACCATGACGGTGCGGGGCTTTCCCACAATGATTGTTCGGCGGCGTCCTACTCTCCCACAGGGTCCCCCCTGC
>NZ_JBFBGM010000062.1:0-5025 GCF_040684695.1 Streptomyces erythrochromogenes | reverse complement strand
ACGCCGCCGCCAACACCTACCTCGACGCACTCGCCCACCACCGCCACCACCACAACCTCCCCGCCACCAGCCTCGCCTGGGGACTCTGGGACACGGCCAGTGCCATGACCAGCGGGCTGAGCGAGCTCGACGTGAAGCGGTGGGCCGACAAGGGCGTGCTGCCGATCTCCGCCGAGCGCGGAATGGAGATCTTCGACGCGGCCCTCGCCTCGGGGGAGCCGCTGCTCGCCGCGGCCGACCTGGACCTGCCGGCCCTGCGGTCCCCCG
Source organism: Streptomyces erythrochromogenes (assembly GCF_040684695.1). Lineage (GTDB taxonomy): Bacteria > Actinomycetota > Actinomycetes > Streptomycetales > Streptomycetaceae > Streptomyces > Streptomyces erythrochromogenes_C. The sequence goes on along the minus strand of NZ_JBFBGM010000062.1, from coordinate 4,758 downwards.
ACCGGCCGGTGCCGGCGCTGCTGCGCACCCTGGTCCGCGCGCCGCGCCGCCGGGCCGCCGCTGCCGCAGGCTCTTCCGGTACGGACGGCGCCTCCTGGTCCGAGCGGACCGCCGCGCTCCCCCCGGCCGACCGTCTGCGTGCCGTGGGTGAGCTCGTACGGAGCACGGTCGCCGCCGTTCTCGGCCTCGCGGGCCCGGACGCCGTCGACGACGACACGGCGTTCAAGACCCTCGGCATGGACTCGCTGACCGGACTGGAACTGCGGCGCCGCGTCGTGGCGGTCAGCGGTATCACGCTGCCGGCGACGGCCGTCTTCGACCACCCCACCCCCACGGCCCTGGCCGCTTTTCTGGCGGGCGAACTCGCCCAGTCGGCCGGCGAGGGCGAGGTGGTCCGTACCGGGCAGCCGATCGGCGTGCGCGGCACGTCCGATCCCGAGGATCCGATCGTGATCGTCGGGATGGCCTGCCGGTATCCCGGTGACACCCGCTCCCCCGACGACCTGTGGCGGCTCGTCGCCGACGGCACCGACGCCATCGGCCCCTTCCCCACGAACCGCGGCTGGGCGCTGGACCGGCTCTTCGACGGCGACCCCGATCGCGCGGGTCACTCGTACGCCCGCCACGGCGGTTTCCTCCACGACGCCGACCGGTTCGACGCGGAATTCTTCGGGATCAGCCCGCGCGAGGCCGCCGCGATGGACCCGCAGCAGCGTCTGCTGCTGGAGACCAGCTGGGAGGCGGTGGAGAGCGCGGGCATCGCGCCGGCGAGTCTGCGCGGCACCCGTACCGGTGTGTTCAGCGGCGCGATGTACAGCGAGTACGCCTCCCACCTGCGCAACGCGCCGGAGGCGGTGGAGGCCTACCGTACGACCGGCAACACGCTCAGCGTGGCGTCCGGCCGGGTCTCGTACACGCTGGGCCTGCAGGGTCCGGCCATCACCGTCGACACGGCCTGCTCCTCCTCCCTCGTCGCCCTGCACCTGGCCGCCCAGGCCCTGCGCCAGGGCGAGTGCGGTCTCGCCCTCGCGGGCGGTGTGACCGTGATGGCGGTGCCCGATCTGTTCGTGGAGTTCAGCCGTCAGCGCGGGCTGGCGGCGGACGGCCGTTGCAAGTCCTTCGCGGATGCGGCGGACGGCACCGCCTGGAGCGAGGGTGTGGGCGTGCTGCTCCTGGAGCGGCTCTCCGACGCCCGCCGCAACGGACACGAGGTCCTCGCGGTCGTCCGCGGCTCGGCCGTCAACCAGGACGGCGCCAGCAACGGCCTCACCGCACCCAACGGCCCCTCCCAGGAACGCGTCATCCGTGAGGCGCTGGCCGCCTCGGGCCTGTCGGCCGCCGACGTCGACGCCGTCGAGGCCCACGGCACCGGCACCACCCTCGGCGACCCCATCGAAGCCCAGGCCATCCTCGCCACCTACGGACAGGACCGCGACACCGCACGGCCCTTGTTCCTGGGTTCGCTCAAATCCAACATCGGCCACTCCCAGGCCGCCGCAGGCGTCGGCGGCGTCATCAAAATGGTCATGGCCATGCGCCACGGCATCCTCCCCCGCACCCTCCACGTGGACCGGCCCACCTCACACGTGGACTGGAGCAGGGGGGCGGTGTCCCTCCTCACGGAGGCGACCCCGTGGCCGGAGAGCGACCGGCCGCGCCGGGCGGGTGTGTCCTCCTTCGGGATCAGCGGCACCAACGCGCACGTCGTCCTCGAACAGGCCCCCGCCACCGCGCCCGAACCCTTGACTACCGAGGAGCCCGAGGCCGTACCGATGGCTCCCTGGCTGCTGTCGGGCCACACGGAGGCGGCGCTGCGGGCCCGGGCGGACCGGCTGCTCGCCTTCGTCTCCGCACGCACGGCGCGACCGGACCGGGCACAGGATCAGGAGCGGAGCCCGGTCGCCCTTGCGGACATCGGCCGGTCACTGGCCGAAGCGCCGGCCCAGCCGGCCCGTTCGGCGGCCGTCGTGGCGGAGGATCGGGACGGGTACCTTCGGGCGCTCGCTGCCCTGGCCGCCGGCGAGGAGTCCCCGGACGTGATCGCCGGCCCGCCGGGCGGACGTGACGGCGGCAAGATCGCGTTCCTGTTCACCGGGCAGGGCAGTCAGCGTGCCGGAATGGGCCGTGAGCTGTACGGCACCCACCCCGTCTACGCCCGCGCACTGGACGAGGTCTGCGCCCATCTGGACCGGCACCTCCAGGAATCCACTCCCCTGAAGGACCTGATCTTCGCCGACGAGGACCCGGCCTCGCCCCTGCACCAGACCATGTGGACCCAGGCGGCGCTGTTCGCCACGGAGGTCGCTCTGTTCCGGCTGGTGGAGCACTACGGCCTGACCCCCGACCACCTGGTAGGCCACTCCCTGGGCGAGCTCACCGCCGCGCACGTCGCCGGCGTACTCACCCTGGACGACGCCTGCAAGCTCGTCGCCACCCGCGGACGCCTCATGCAGTCCGCACCCTCCGGCGGCGCCATGATCGCCATCGAAGCCACCGAAACCGAGATACGCGACACCCTCCCCACCCACCACGGACACCTCGACATCGCCGCCATCAACGGACCCCAATCCACCGTCATCACCGGCGACCACGACGCAGCCCACCAACTCGCCACCACCTGGCGCAACAACGGCCGACGCACCAAACAACTCAACGTCAGCCACGCCTTCCACTCACCCCACATGGACGGCATCCTCAACGACTTCCGCACCACCGCCGCCACCCTCACCTACCACGCCCCCACCATCCCCATCATCTCCAACCTCACCGGCAAACCCGCCACCACCGAACAACTCACCAACCCCGACTACTGGGTCCAACACCTCCGCCACACCGTCCGCTTCAACGACGCCGTCCAATACCTCCACAGCCAGAACGTCACCACCTACCTCGAACTCGGCCCCGACCCCGTACTCACCGCCATGACCAGGGCCTGCCTGGGTGAGGAGGCACAGGGCGCGGTGACGACCGTCGCCGCGCTGCGCCAGGGGCGTTCCGAGGTGCGGACGCTCGCCGTCGCCCTCGGCGAGGCGGCCGTGCGCGGTGCGACGCTGGACGCCGAGGGCCTCTTCCCGGGTGCGCGGCGGGTCCTGCTGCCGACGTACGCCTTCCAGGGCACCCGGTACTGGCTGAACAGCCCCGCCACGGCCGAGGACGTGGCGAGTCTGGGGCTCACCCCGGCGGAGCACCCGCTGCTGGGTGCGGTGACCAGCCTCGCCGGTGGGGAAGGGCTGCTGTTCACGGGCCGTGTCTCGCGCGGCACCCACCCGTGGGTGACCGATCACGCGGTCGCCGGGACCGTTCTGCTGCCCGGCGCCGCTCTGGTGGAGATGGCTCTCGCGGCGGGCGAACGCTTCGGCTACGACCGGCTGCGGGAGTTGGTGCTGGAGGCTCCGCTGGTCGTTCCCGAGGAGGGGCGTGTCCACCTCCAGGTCGTGCTCGGAGCCGAGGAGTCGGGCGGCGCCCGTTCCGTCACCGTCCACTCCCGCCCCGAGAGGGCGACGGACGCGGAATGGACCCGGCACGCCTCCGGTGTGCTCGCCGAGGCCGGCCCGGCGGCGCCTGTGCCCGCGCAGGCAGCCGCGGCCGCGGCCGACGCCGTCGTCTGGCCGCCGGAGGGTGCGACCGAGCTGGCGGTCGGTGACCTCTACGCCCGGCTCGCCGAACGCGGATACGCCTACGGGCCCGCCTTCCAGGGGCTGCGGCGGGCGTGGAGACGTGGCGCGGAGACGTACGCCGAGATCGCGGTGCCGGAGAGCGTCGACGACGCCGCGTTCGGTCTGCACCCCGCGGTGCTGGACGCCGCGCTCCACGGCTTGCTGATCGAGGACTCCGACGAGGTGAACGTCCCGTTCTCGTTCAACGGGGTCACGCTGCACACGGCGGGGGCGACCGTGCTGCGGGTACGTCTGGTGCCGAGCGGCGCGAGCGCCGCCTCGCTGACGGCCACGGACGCAGACGGACGTCGTGTCCTGAGCGTGGACGAGATCACCTTGCGGCCGGCCGGTGACCTGCGGGACCCGGGCGGTACGCAGGACGGGCTCTACCGGATGGTGTGGAAGCCGTTCGCGGCGACCACGGACACCGGGACCGGCCCGTGGGCGGTGCTGGGGTCCGACCCGCACGGGCTGGCCGCGGCCGTCACGGGGGACGCGTACGCCGGTGTGGCTGCTCTCCGGGGCGCCCTCGCATCGGGCGGGCGGCCGCCGGCTGTCATCGGTCTGTCGGAGAGCTTCGCGGAGGTGCACGGAGCGGTCCAGGACACCCTGGCCACCCTCCAGGAACTCCTCGCCGACACCACCCTCGACTCCACCCGGATCGTCATCCTCACCCGCGGAGCCACCGCACTCACCACCGACGAAGACATCCACGACCTCCCCGCCGCCGCCCTCACCGGCCTCATCCGCACCGCACAGAACGAACACCCCGGCCGCATCACCCTCCTCGACATCGACACCACCGAACACCTCGCCACCGCAGCACACACCGCCGCAGACGCCCCCGACACCCAACTCGCCCTGCGCGCGGGCCGGCTGCACACACCCCGGCTCGAAACCGCCCCCACCATGAGCGCGTCAGCCGTCCCGCTCGATCCGGAAGGCACCATCCTCATCACCGGCGGCACCGGCGGACTCGGCCGCATCCTCGCCCGCCACCTCGTCAACCACCACGGCGCCAAACACCTCCACCTCACCAGCCGCACCGGCCCCACCGCACCCGGAGCCCAAGCCCTCCACGACGAACTCACCACCGCCGGCG
>NZ_JBFBGM010000061.1:1799-5053 GCF_040684695.1 Streptomyces erythrochromogenes | reverse complement strand
TTCAGAACTAACACAGTGGACGCGAGCAACTGAGGACAAGCCCTCGGCCTATTAGTACCAGTCAGCTTCACCCGTTACCGGGCTTCCACATCTGGCCTATCAACCCAGTCGTCTACTGGGAGCCTTACCCTCTCAAGGAGGTGGGAATACTCATCTTGAAGCAGGCTTCCCGCTTAGATGCTTTCAGCGGTTATCCCTCCCGAACGTAGCCAACCAGCCATGCCCTTGGCAGGACAACTGGCACACCAGAGGTTCGTCCGTCCCGGTCCTCTCGTACTAGGGACAGCCCTTCTCAATATTCCTACGCGCACAGCGGATAGGGACCGAACTGTCTCACGACGTTCTAAACCCAGCTCGCGTACCGCTTTAATGGGCGAACAGCCCAACCCTTGGGACCGACTCCAGCCCCAGGATGCGACGAGCCGACATCGAGGTGCCAAACCATCCCGTCGATATGGACTCTTGGGGAAGATCAGCCTGTTATCCCCGGGGTACCTTTTATCCGTTGAGCGACGGCGCTTCCACAAGCCACCGCCGGATCACTAGTCCCGACTTTCGTCCCTGCTCGACCCGTCGGTCTCACAGTCAAGCTCCCTTGTGCACTTACACTCAACACCTGATTGCCAACCAGGCTGAGGGAACCTTTGGGCGCCTCCGTTACCCTTTGGGAGGCAACCGCCCCAGTTAAACTACCCATCAGACACTGTCCCTGATCCGGATCACGGACCGAGGTTAGACATCCAGCACGACCAGAGTGGTATTTCAACGGCGACTCCACACCAACTGGCGTTGATGCTTCAAAGTCTCCCACCTATCCTACACAAGCCGAACCGAACACCAATATCAAACTGTAGTAAAGGTCCCGGGGTCTTTCCGTCCTGCTGCGCGAAACGAGCATCTTTACTCGTAGTGCAATTTCACCGGGCCTATGGTTGAGACAGTCGAGAAGTCGTTACGCCATTCGTGCAGGTCGGAACTTACCCGACAAGGAATTTCGCTACCTTAGGATGGTTATAGTTACCACCGCCGTTTACTGGCGCTTAAGTTCTCAGCTTCGCAACCCCGAAAGGTCACTAACCGGTCCCCTTAACGTTCCAGCACCGGGCAGGCGTCAGTCCGTATACATCGCCTTACGGCTTCGCACGGACCTGTGTTTTTAGTAAACAGTCGCTTCTCGCTGGTCTCTGCGGCCACCCCCAGCTCACGGAGCAAGTCCGATCACCAGTGATGGCCCCCCTTCTCCCGAAGTTACGGGGGCATTTTGCCGAGTTCCTTAACCATAGTTCACCCGAACGCCTCGGTATTCTCTACCTGACCACCTGAGTCGGTTTAGGGTACGGGCCGCCATGAAACTCGCTAGAGGCTTTTCTCGACAGCATAGGATCATCCACTTCACCACAATCGGCTCGGCATCAGGTCTCAGCCTTAATGAGGGACGGATTTGCCTACCCCTCGGCCTACACCCTTACCCCGGGACAACCACCGCCCGGGCTGGACTACCTTCCTGCGTCACCCCATCGCTTACCTACTACAAGTCTGGTTCGTCGGCTCCACCACTTTCCTTTCCCCGAAGGGTCCGGAACGGCTTCACGGACTTAGCATCGCCTGATTCGATATTGGGCGTTTCAAAGCGGGTACCGGAATATCAACCGGTTGTCCATCGACTACGCCTGTCGGCCTCGCCTTAGGTCCCGACTTACCCTGGGCAGATCAGCTTGACCCAGGAACCCTTAGTCAATCGGCGCACACGTTTCTCACGTGTGTATCGCTACTCATGCCTGCATTCTCACTCGTGAACCGTCCACAACTAGCTTCCGCTGCTGCTTCACCCGGCACACGACGCTCCCCTACCCATCACAGCGGGCGTTGGCCCTATAGCTGCAATGACACGACTTCGGCGGTACGCTTGAGCCCCGCTACATTGTCGGCGCGGAATCACTTGACCAGTGAGCTATTACGCACTCTTTCAAGGGTGGCTGCTTCTAAGCCAACCTCCTGGTTGTCTCTGCGACTCCACATCCTTTCCCACTTAGCGTACGCTTAGGGGCCTTAGTCGATGCTCTGGGCTGTTTCCCTCTCGACCATGGAGCTTATCCCCCACAGTCTCACTGCCGTGCTCTCACTTACCGGCATTCGGAGTTTGGCTAAGGTCAGTAACCCGGTAGGGCCCATCGCCTATCCAGTGCTCTACCTCCGGCAAGAAACACACGACGCTGCACCTAAATGCATTTCGGGGAGAACCAGCTATCACGGAGTTTGATTGGCCTTTCACCCCTAACCACAGGTCATCCCCCAGGTTTTCAACCCTGGTGGGTTCGGTCCTCCACGAAGTCTTACCTCCGCTTCAACCTGCCCATGGCTAGATCACTCCGCTTCGGGTCTAGAGCGTGCAACTCAATCGCCCTATTCGGACTCGCTTTCGCTACGGCTTCCCCACACGGGTTAACCTCGCTACACACCGCTAACTCGCAGGCTCATTCTTCAAAAGGCACGCAGTCACGACGTTGCATGCAAGCATGCAACGCGACGCTCCCACGGCTTGTAGGCACACGGTTTCAGGTACTATTTCACTCCGCTCCCGCGGTACTTTTCACCATTCCCTCACGGTACTATCCGCTATCGGTCACCAGGGAATATTTAGGCTTAGCGGGTGGTCCCGCCAGATTCACACGGGATTTCTCGGGCCCCGTGCTACTTGGGAGATGAGCAAGCAAGCCGCTGATGTTTCGTCTACGGGGGTCTTACCCTCTACGCCGGACCTTTCGCATGTCCTTCGACTACATCAACGGTTTCTGACTCGCCCAGCCGCCGGCAGACGACTGAAGCTCATTCCCACAACCCCGCATGCGCAACCCCTGCCGGGTATCACACGCATACGGTTTGGCCTCATCCGGTTTCGCTCGCCACTACTCCCGGAATCACGGTTGTTTTCTCTTCCTGAGGGTACTGAGATGTTTCACTTCCCCTCGTTCCCTCCACACTGCCTATGTGTTCAGCAGTGGGTGACAGCCCATGACGACTGCCGGGTTTCCCCATTCGGACACCCCCGGATCAAAGCTCAGTTGGCAGCTCCCCGGGGCCTATCGCGGCCTCTCACGTCCTTCATCGGTTCCTGGTGCCAAGGCATCCACCGTGCGCCCTTAAAAACTTGGCCACAGATGCTCGCGTCCACTGTGTAGTTCTCAAACAACGACCAGCCACCCATCACCCCACCAGACAAACTGGTGAGTTCACTGGGGCCGGCACTGAAGATC
>NZ_JBFBGM010000060.1:0-5621 GCF_040684695.1 Streptomyces erythrochromogenes | reverse complement strand
GGGTCGCGGTGCCGCCGAGGGGTGTCTCCTCGGCTCGGCGCGTGCGGGCATGTCTCGGCTGTACCCGGTGGTTGCGCGCTCGTCCTGCGGGGACACCCCTCACCGTCCCCACTCCAGCAGTACGAGCCCGGTTCCGCGAGCGCCGGAGCAGTGGTGTGGGGTGGGGACACGGCGGAGTGTCCCCGCAGGACGAGCGCGCAACCCGGGCCGCCTGGCCGAGAACGCCCGCACGCGCCGAGCCGAGGAGACACTCCGCCGGGGCACCGCCCCACCCGACCCATCCCGCCCCGCGAAAACCCCGCAACCCCCGGCGGGAGCCGAGCGGCCGAGCAGGAGCCACCCCAGGACCGCAACCCCGGCGGGAGCCGAAGGGGCTAGGAGATCGGCAGCACCGCCGAGACCCTGAAGCCCCCCGCGTCCGTCGGACCGGACACGAAGACCCCGCCCAGCCCGAGCACCCGCTCCCGCATGCCGACCAGCCCGTTCCCGCCGCTCGGCAGTCCGACCCCGCCGGAGGCGCCCTCGCACGGCCCGTTCTCCACCTGCATCGCCACCTCACCCTCCCGGTGCGCCAGCCGTACGACGACCCGCGCGCCCGGGGCGTGCTTGTGGCAGTTGGTGAGCGCCTCCTGCACCACCCGGTACGCCGTCTGCTCCACCTCCGCCGCGTACGCCGCCCCCTCGCCCTGCACGACCATCTCGACGGCCATCCCGGCCGCCCGCGACTGGCCGACCAGCGCCTCCAGCTCCTCCAGCGAGGGCCCCTCGTCCGCACCGCCCACGAGCGCGACCGCACCCACCGGCACGGTCGCCGTCGTGGCGGCGGCGGCCGCCGCCACGGCCGTCTTCGGCGGCGCCGCCCGCAGGACGCCGAGCATCTCCCGCAGCTCCGTCAGCGCCTGCCGCCCCATGTCCCCCACGAGCGCGGCGTTCTTCGCCGCCCGCTCCGGGTCCTTGACCGCCACCGCCTCCAGCGCGGCCGCGTGCACGACCATCAGCGACACCCGGTGCGCGACCACGTCGTGCATCTCCCGCGCGATCCGCGTCCGCTCCTCGGTACGGGCCCACTCGGCCCGCTCCTCCGCCCGGTCCGCCAGCAGCGACAGCTCCCGCTCCAGCGAGTCGGCCCGCTCCTGCAGGCTCTCCATCAACCGGCGCCGGGCGCCGATGTAGAGCCCGAGCAGTACGGGCGGCACGGTCAGCGCCACCGCGACGAACCCGGACAGCGCGACCACGAGCGCCGGATCGGCCTCCACGTCCCCGCGCGTCTTCAGGTACATCACGACGAAGGTCGCGACCAGCGACATCGAGGCCAGCGCGGCGATGATCCGCCGGGGCACCTCGGACGAGGCCAGCGAGTACATCCCCGCCACCGACAGCAGGAAGCCCATCTCGGCCGGCGCCACCGCGATCCCCACCAGCACCACGGCGATCGGCCAGCGCCGCCGCAGCACCAGCACGGTCCCCACCACGGCGCCGAACACCACCCCCGCGGCCACGGGGATCCCCGCCTCGTGCGCGAAGCGGATCCCCTCCCACGCGCACTCCGCCGCGGACACCGCGGCCAGCGCCACGTCCACCACGGCATCCCGCCGCCGCGCCCACCACAAAGGCGGCCCAGCGCGGCCTTCCACTTCCCCCGTACTGGTCATGCCGTCCAGCGTACGCAGGCGTCCCGACAGACCACCGACAGAAATTCCCCCGCGCACCGACAGCCGTACGCGCCGCCGAATCGGCCGGATGCCGCGGCACGCGCCCCGCACGGCACGATCTTTACCGTCGCATCGGAGGGTGGTGGTGCGGCATAGTAGGTGCCGTCGACTCGGCCACCATGACGCAATGTCCGGTCCAGTCATAAATAGTCCCCTGTGGTGTAATTGGCAGCACTGAGGCTTTTGGTGCCTTATGTCCGGGTTCGAGTCCTGGCGGGGGAGCTCACGCACGTTCGGGTCCTGACCACAGAGGTCGGGACCCGGCCTCGTTTCACGGCGTTAACGCCCCGGTATCCTTCACGGGTCCACCCCCGAAGCCGAAGGGCACACCCGTGAGCGCCAACCGCCCGGCAGCCGTCGTCGTACTCGCAGCGGGTGAAGGCACCCGCATGAAGTCGGCGACACCCAAGGTTCTGCACGAGATCTGCGGGCGCTCGCTCGTCGGTCACGTGGTCGCCGCCTCCCGCGAGCTGGACCCCGAACACCTCGTCGTCGTCGTCGGGCACGCCCGGGAGCAGGTCACCGCGCACCTCGCCGGCATCGACGCCGACGTCCGCACCGCCGTCCAGCACGAGCAGAACGGCACCGGCCACGCCGTCCGCATGGCCCTCGAAGAGCTCGGCGGGCCCGTCGACGGCACCGTGATCGTCGTCTGCGGCGACACCCCGCTGCTGACCGGGGAGACCCTGGACCGGCTCGCGCGGACGCACGCCGCCGACGGCAACGCCGTCACCGTGCTGACCGCCGAGGTGCCCGACTCCACCGGCTACGGCCGCATCGTGCGCGACGCCGGCGGCGCCGTGACCGCGATCGTCGAGCACAAGGACGCCTCCGACTCCCAGCGCGCCATCCGCGAGATCAACTCGGGCGTCTTCGCCTTCGACGGCGCCCTGCTCGCCGACGCGCTCGGCAAGGTCCGCACCGACAACAGCCAGGGCGAGGAGTACCTCACCGACGTCCTCGGCATCCTGCGCGAGGCCGGCCACCGGGTCGGCGCGGCCGTGGGCAGCGACCACCGCCAGATCCTGGGGATCAACAACCGCGTGCAGCTCGCCGAGGCCCGCGCCCTGCTGAACGCGCGCCTGCTGGAGCAGGCCATGCTCGCGGGCGTCACGGTCGTCGACCCGGCCAGCACCTTCGTGGACGTGACCGTGACCTTCGGCCAGGACGCGATCGTGCACCCCGGCACCCAGCTCCTGGGCGCCACGCACGTCGCCGAGGGCGCCGAGGTGGGCCCGAACACCCGACTGCGGGACACCCGGGTGGGTGCGGGCGCCCGCGTGGACAACACGGTGGCCGAGAGCGCGGTCGTGGGCCCGCAGGCCAGCGTGGGTCCGTTCGCGTACCTGCGTCCGGGCACCACGCTCGGGGCGAAGGCCAAGGCCGGCACCTACGTCGAGATGAAGAACGCGACGATCGGCGAGGGCACCAAGGTGCCGCACCTGTCGTACGTCGGCGACGCGACGATCGGCGAGTACACGAACATCGGCGCGGCGAGCGTCTTCGTGAACTACGACGGTGAGCACAAGCACCACACCACCGTCGGCTCGCATTGCAAGACGGGGTCGGACAACATGTTTGTGGCACCCGTCACCATCGGGGACGGGGCCTACACGGCCGCCGGGTCCGTGATCACGAAGGATGTGCCGCCCGGTGCGCTGGCCGTGGCCCGTGGCCAGCAGCGGAATATCGAGGGCTGGGTGGCTCGCAAGCGTCCGGGAAGTGCCGCCGCCACGGCTGCGCAGTCGGCGGCCTCGGAGGACTCCGAGCGCCCTTGAGGTGAACTGACCGGAAACAGGTACGTCTCGAACGGCGTACCGTGATAGGTGCACGCAATTCGGCTGGCTCACCGTGTGCGGGACGGACGCACATGGGGGCGAGCAGCTTCAACACGTCTGAGGAGACAGTGCTGTGACCGGGATCAAGACGACCGGCGAGAAGAAGCTGATGCTCTTCTCCGGCCGCGCCCACCCCGAGCTGGCCGAGGAGGTCGCGCACCAGCTGGGAGTCGGCCTCGTGCCGACCAAGGCTTTCGACTTCGCGAACGGTGAGATCTACGTCCGCTTCCAGGAGTCGGCGCGTGGCGCGGACTGCTTCCTGATCCAGAGCCACACGGCTCCGATCAACAAGTGGATCATGGAGCAGCTGATCATGATCGACGCGCTGAAGCGCGCGTCGGCACGTTCCATCACCGTGATCATCCCGTCCTACGGGTACGCCCGCCAGGACAAGAAGCACAAGGGCCGCGAGCCGATCTCGGCGCGTCTGGTGGCGGACCTGCTGAAGACCTCGGGTGCGGACCGCATCCTCACGGTCGACCTGCACACCGACCAGATCCAGGGCTTCTTCGACGGCCCGGTGGACCACCTCTCGGCGCTGAACGTCCTCGCGGACTACGTGGGCGCGAAGGTGGACCGCACCAAGCTGACGATCGTGTCCCCGGACGCCGGCCGCGTGCGGGTGGCGGACCGCTGGTGCGACCGTCTGGACGCGCCGCTGGCGATCGTGCACAAGCGCCGCGACAAGGACGTCGCCAACCAGGTGACCGTCCACGAGGTCGTCGGTGAGGTCAAGGGCCGCGTCTGCGTCCTGGTCGACGACATGATCGACACGGGCGGCACGATCTGCGCCGCGGCCGAGGCGCTCTTCGCGCACGGCGCGGAGGACGTGATCGTGACGGCGACGCACGGCATCCTGTCGGGCCCCGCGGCCGACCGCCTGAAGAACTCCAAGGTGAGCGAGTTCGTCTTCACGAACACGCTGCCGGACCCGTCGGACCTGGAGCTGGACAAGATCACGGTGCTGTCGATCGCCCCGATGATCGCGCGCGCGGTGCGCGAGGTCTTCGAGGACGGTTCGGTGACGAGCCTGTTCGAGGAGCAGCAGTAATCGCTGCCGCGTAGATCCTTTTGAAGTGCGGCCTCCCCGCCGGGTAGACTCCTCGAGTTGCTCGGCGAGGGAGGCCGCACTTGTGTGCGGATACTCCGTTATCGACGCGCTCTTCGTAGCAGGCCGTTCAGGCCGGGTGACTGTGTCCCTTTCCATCACCCCACGAGGAGTGAGCATGTCCGAGGTCAAGCTTTCCGCTTCCAGCCGTTCCAACTTCGGCAAGGGTGCCGCCCGTCAGGCCCGCCGCGACGGCCTGGTCCCCGGCGTCATCTACGGCCACGGCACCGCCCCGAAGCACGTCGACGTCGAGGGCCACGGCCTGATGATGGCGCTGAAGACCCCGAACGTCCTGCTGTCCCTGGACATCGCGGGCGACGGCACCGAGCTGGTCATCCCGAAGGCCGTGCAGCGTCACCCGGTCAAGCGCACCCTGACCCACGTCGACTTCCTGATCGTCAAGAAGGGCGAGAAGGTCGTCGTCGAGGTTCCGGTCGTCACCGAGGGCGACCTGGCCGCCGGCGGCAACCTGCTGGAGACCCTCCTGACGGCCGTTTCCGTCGAGGCCGAGGCCACCCACATCCCGAGCGAGATCACCGTCTCGATCGAGGGCCTGGAGGCCGGTGCGACCGTGCACGCCTCCGACCTGAAGCTGCCGGCCGGCACCGCCCTGGCCGTCGACGGTGAGACCGCCGTCCTGCAGGTCGTCGCCCCGCAGGCCGAGGAGCCGGCCGCCGAGGCCGAGGGTGAGACCGAGGGCGCCGAGGCCTGAGCCTCGCCCCTGCCCCTCAGCAGTTGCTGACCGACCGCCGTCCGGCTCCACTGGAGCGGGACGGCGGTCGTCCTCGTTCTAGGCGGTAAGGAGCTTTTGATGTCGGACGACGCGGCGCCCTGGCTGATCGTCGGCCTGGGCAATCCGGGTGCGGAGTACGCCGGGAACCGCCACAACATCGGGTTCATGGTGGCCGATCTGCTGGCGGAGCGGATCGGCGGGAAGTTCAAGGCGCACAAGGCGCGGGCCCA
>NZ_JBFBGM010000059.1:0-6622 GCF_040684695.1 Streptomyces erythrochromogenes | reverse complement strand
CGAGGAGGGAAGCGGCGGCCACCTCGCGCTGACCCTCGCGTACTCCGACCCGGACCCGGCCACGGGCCACCGCACCACAACGCTCACCACGGCTGAGGGGCACGCCACCCGCTACCGCATCGACCGTCGGTTCCGCGTGATCGCGGAGACGGACCCGCTGGGCGCGACGACCCGCTTCACGTACGACCGCAACGGTCGCCTCCTCACACGCACCGATCCCCTGGGTCTGACGACAACGTGCACGTACGACGAGCAGAGCCGTCTGAAGTCGGTGACCCGTCCGGACGGACGGTCGAGCCGTGCTGAATACAACGAGCTCGGCCTGCCGGTGAAGCTGACTCGGCCGGACGGCACATCGGTCCGGCAGACCTTCGACGAACGCGGCAACCTGCTGTCGACGACGTCCGCGGACGGTGCCACGACCCACTTCGGCCACAACGAGTTCGGCCACCCGACCTCGGTGACCGACGCGCTGGGCAAGGTCACCTGGATCTCCTGCAACGCAGCCGGGCTGCCGCTCACCATCACGGAGCCGCTGGGCGCGAACACGTCGTACGAGCGGGACTCCTTCGGCCGTCCCGTCGCCTTGACCGACCCGCTCGGCCGGACCACACACCAGACCTGGACGGTCGAGGGCCGCCTGACACGCCGGCAGTACCCGGACGGTGCCACGGAGTCATGGACGTACGACGGCGAGGGCAACCGTCTCACGCACACGGACCGGGCAAACGCGACGACGTCCTACGAGTACGGCGACTTCGATCTGCTGGTCGCCCGCACCGCACCGGACGGTGCACGGTACGAGTTCTCTCACGATGCCGGACTGCGGATGACGGGGGTCACCGATCCTGACGGGCTGACCTGGACCTACACATACGATCCGGCGGGCCGCCTCCTGCGCCGGTCGGACTTCGACGACCGCGCGCAGAGCTACGCCTACGACCCGGCGGGCCGGCTGACCGCCTGTACGAATGCTCTGGGCGAGGCCGTCACGTACGAGTACAACATGCTCGGCCAAGTCACCCGGAAGACCACGATGGATGGCACCATCGCCTTCGAGTACGACGCCTCCGACCAACTCGCCGTCGCCTCGTCGCCGAAGGCGACGATCACATGGCTGCGCGACCGGCACGGCCGTGTTGTGTCCGAGACGGTCAATGGCCGGACGATCACCTACGCGTACGACGTTCTGGGCCGCCGGGTCAGCCGTACGACTCCGTCGGGGGCGACGGCAACCTGGACCTATGATGCGGCGGGCCGCCGATCGTCCCTCACCGCCTCCGGCCGTACGATCGGCTTCGGCTATGACGCTGCCGGTCAGGAGGTCTCCCGCACGATCGCAGGGGTGCTCACCCTCACCCACGCTTACGACGAGCTGGGGCGGCCCACGGACCAGCACCTGGTGACCCGTGACGGCCGCACGCTGCAGCGGCGCGGCTACGCCTACCGGGCCGACGGGGCCCTGACCGCCCTCGACGATCTGCTGGCGGGCCCGTGCACTTTCACGCTCGATGAGGCGGCGCGGGTCACCGCAGTCCACGGCCCGTCGTGGGAAGAGCAGTACGCGTACGATGCCGTGGGCAACCAGATCGCGGCCACCTGGCCCAACCACCACCCGGGAGCGGCGGCACGGGGCTCCCGCAGTTATACGGGAACCCGTATCGCGAACGCGGGTGGAATCCGGTACGAGCACGACGCCCTGGGCCGGACCGTCCTGCGCCAGAAGGCGAGGCTGTCGCGCAAGCCGGACACCTGGCGGTACGAGTGGGACGCTGAGGACAGGCTGACCGGGGTGGTGACCCCGGACGGCACGGTCTGGCGGTATGTCTACGACGCGCTGTCCCGCCGGATTGCCAAGCACCGGCTGGCCACAGACGGTTCGGTGGCCGAGGAGACGGTCTTCACCTGGGACGGCTCCGCCCTGTGCGAGCAGACCAGTAACCCGGTCACGGTGACCTGGACTCACGTCGGCGTGCACCCGCTGACGCAGACCGAGACCAACGGTGTCGATGAACGCTTCTTCGCGATCGTCACGGACCTGATCGGCACGCCGAAGGAACTCGTCGCCGAGGACGGCGAGATCGCCTGGCACACCCGGTCCGCCCTGTGGGGCACCACCACCTGGAACCGCGATGCGACGGCGTACACACCACTGCGCTTCCCGGGCCAGTACTTCGACCCTGAAACGGGCTTCCACCACAACTACTTCCGCATCTACGACCCCGAAACGGCTCGTTACCTCTCCCCGGACCCGCTAGGTCTGGCCCCCGCCCCCAACCCGACGACCTACGTCCACAACCCTCACGTGTGGTCGGACCCGTTGGGCCTCAAGCCGTACGACATCCCGTGGTCGAGCGGCAATGTCTCCCGCGCGGTGCGGGACATCGACAACGGGCAGACCTCGATATACGTGAAATCGCGAGCCGAGGCGGAAGAGATCCTGCTCGGGAAGTTCCTCGGCGACGGATACCGAAACGCCGAAGGCTTCGATGGAAAGGGGACGCGCCAGTACTTCGGCGACAAGGGCGGTACGTATCATTGGGACGACAAACTCGGAGAGGACGGCCGCGTTCTGGGGCACGGTGCGAACAATCGGGACGGGGACCTCCCCCACCTCCAAGTCCACACTTTCCCGAAATCTCAGTACGGTGGCGAAATCATTCGAATATTCTGGGGAGAGAGGTAAAGAAATGCGCATGCAGGCGGCAAATCGTCTGACTATGACGAAGGCGGGCATCACGGCCCGTGTTGTGGCGAACGAGCCGGGGCGAGTCGCCTGGGTCGCCGTCTATCCCGTGGACGGCGGATTCATGGTCTTCACGGTGGAGATTCCCGAACACCTGGCGGATGACAGTGCGTGCTTCGGCGAGGAATCCATTACGCGGCGGAACCTGGGCACGTTCCCGACGATCGAAGAAGTCGACAGGGCCGTCACCGGACTCGGCGTCGACCCCGACGAGCTGGACGCCCCCTGGCGCAACGACTATCCGCTGTAGCGGTGTACCGGCGGCAGCGCCCGCTACACCGGTCCCTGCAGATAGACCCGGGTGTGTGAGATCCGAGAAGCAGCGGCGGTGAAGGCCATCGAGCGGGTGCTGCTGCGCACCGAGACGTGAAGGGAGCCGGATGCGTCGCCGCCGGTGATCTGGACCGAACGTTCCGCCTCCGCCTGGATGCCGCACAGCTGGAGGTCTGTCACACCGGTGAACTCGATCCAGAAGCGCAGCGTGTTGTACGCCTTCTCCGCCCACTCCGGCTTCGGGTGCCGTGGAAGCTGCTGAGTCTCGAAGCCGAACGTCACCGAGGTGTCGCGCTCGTCGATGTGCAGGTAGAAGAACTGACAGGTGCTCAGATCAGGTACGGGCGTGCCGTACAAGGTCCGCAGCTCCGGCCAATCGATTGAATCTGTCATTTCACACACGCTCATAGAAGGTGTTGACGTACGTCGGGGGCACGGTCGGGTAGAGCTTCGTTTCGAACGGCCGGGAGAAGTTGTGCCGACCTCTGTCGCTACCATCCGCATCCGGCGTGAAGACACTGATTCTGCCCGCCTTGAGCGACGCGTTCGACGTGAACGAAACGGTGACACCCGGGCCGGTCACGTCCACCGCCAGTCGGTGTTCGGGCAGTGCACGCAGTGCGACGTCCGCCGTGACCGGAGGCTGCCACCCTTCCATGCGGAAGTCCTGGACCATGTAGAACTGAATGTGGCACTGCATGGTGTCACCCGGGCCGCCTTGCCAGTGATCGGGAAATCTCGGCAGGTCGAGCCGCAACGTAACGGTCGGGTCCCAACCGTCCACATGCACCGAGCGCAGTCGAACGCCTGTCAGGTCCGGAACCTCGTCGTAGTGCGACTGGAGGTCCGGGTTCACTACGAGATCAGTCCAAGTCATAGTAATAGTGTGCCTCTGCGCCGTCGATGACACCGTTGCGGGGGTCGTCCCCTGGTCGAACGTGCACGTGCGGGGGCTGATACCCGGGCTGCCCCGGCTGCTGGTGGCCGAACCAGTGATCTTGGTAGATGACGACGTCGCCGTTCGGCAGCTCGTACCACTCCTCCCTGTAGAAGATCGGCTGATGGTCCGGTCCCATCAGCTGTCCGCCACCTTGCCAGTCGGGCTTCGTCGCACTTACCCAGTCGTCCACGTGCCACGGTTCCTGGCCCTCGGGGACGCCGGCGTCGCGCAGTGCCTGAGCCCTGGCCTCGTTCCTGTCACGGCCCACCTTCGGAGGGCAGTCGTCCGGGGCCAGTCCGAGTACGTCTGCCCACATCAGCGGGTTCGGGACGTACGTGGATGCGTTGGGGGCGGGTCCGAGGCCGAGGGGGTCGACCGAGAGGTAACGGGCGGTTTCGGGGTCGTAGTAGCGGAAGCAGTTGTAGTGCAGACCCGTCTCGGGGTCGAAGTACTGGCCGGGGAAGCGGAGCGGTGTGTAGGCGTCCGCTTCGGTGTTCCAGGTCGTGGTGCCCCACAGGGTGCTGCGGGTGCGCCAGGCGATCGCGCCCGCCTCGTCGACGAGCTCGGTCGGCGTACCGATCAGGTCGGTGACGATGGCGAAGAACCGGCTGTCGATCTCACTGCCGTCCGTGTCGGTCAGTTTCTCGGTCTGGGCCAAGGGCTGGAGGCCGTCGTGGTCCCAGGTGAGGGTGACGGTGTGCGGTTGGTCCGGGGTGGTGGTCGTCTGCTCGCACAGGGTCATGCCGTCCCAGACGAAGACGGTCTCCTCCGCAACGGTGACGCCGTCCGCCGCCATGCGCCGCTTGGCGCTGCGGCGGCCGAGTGCGTCGTACGCGTAGCGCCACAGGGTCCCGTCGGGGGTGGTGACGGCCGTGAGGCGGTCCTCGGCGTCCCACGCGTAGCGCCAGGTGTTGGGCTTGCGTGAGAGCTGGGTGCGCCGGCGGAGGGTGATCCGGCCGGCGTCGTCGCACTCGTAGCGGACCCGGCCGGCGCCGACGAGCCGCATCCCCTCGTAGGTGCGCGGCCCGGTGGCGTCGGAGCCGCCCGGGTGGCCGACGGGCCACGAGGCCTGCGTCTGGTTGCCCGCGGCGTCGTAGGCGTATCGCTCGCTCCAGCCCGCGGCACTCACCGCGGTGACCCGACCCACCGGGTCCAGCTCGTACGTCCGGGCGCCCGCAAGCTCGTCTTCGACGCCCACCAGGTAGCCGTCGGCCCGGTAGGCGTAGCCGCGCCGCTGCAGCAGCCGGCCGTCCGAACCGATCACCCGCTGGTCCACCAGGCGGCCGAGCGCGTCGCGCGCGAAGTCCAGCGTCACCGCGTCACCGATACGGCGGTCCGTCTCGCGGCCCAGCGCGTCCCGCTCGAAGCCGATGCGACGCCCGGAGGTGGTCAGGCCCGTGCGGCGGCCGGCCGCGTCGTACGTCCAATGCGCGGTCGCCCCGGAGGGCGTGGTCCGCGCGACGACGCGGCTCAGCTCGTCGTACACACGGGTGAGGGGCCGTCCGTCGGCGACCTCCTCGCGGATGCGCCCGAAACGGTCGCGCAGGTACGTCAGGGTGCTTGTGGGCCCGGTGATCGACGCCAGGCGGTCCGAGTAGTCGTACTCGTATCGGGTGACGATGCCGTCCGCGTCCTTGAGGGTGCGGTTGTCGAGGACGTCGTACTCCGTGCGGACCGTTTGGCCCGCGGCGTTGGCCCGCGTGATCAGCCGCCCGGCCGCGTCGTGGACGTACCGCACGGTGCGGCCGTCGAAGTCGGTCTCCGATTCCGGCCGGCCGGCGGCGTCGTAGGCGTACCGCCAGCTGAGCCCGTGCGGATTGACCACCTCCGTCAGGCGGAGCCGAGCGTCGTGGACGAAGGTGTAGCGGACGCCGTCCGGGCCGGTACGGGCCGTCGGTAGATCGAAGTCGCCGTACTCGAAGGTCGTGGTTCCGCCGAGCGCGTCGGTGTGCCGGACACAGTTGCCCTCGCCGTCGTACTCCCAGGACTGGGAGGTGGCATCGGGTTCGGTGCGCCGCGCGAGTCGGCCCTCCGGAGTCCATTGCAGCGTCGTGGTGTTTCCGAGCGGGTCCGTGATGCGCATCGCGCGGCCGAAGGGATCCCGTTCGTACCGGGTGACCGCGCCGAGCGGGTCGGTGATCTCGACCGGCAGGCCCGCGCGGTCGCAGCGGATCCGCGTGGTGGATCCGGCCGGATCGGTGACGGAGGTGACCTCGCCCGAGGCGCCGTAGACGTATCGGGTCGTCCCCCCGACAGGCCCGGTGAGGGAGGTGCGGTTGCCCCGCTCGTCGTAGGTGAAGCGCCATGTGGTGCGGTCGGCCTTGGTGTGCAGGACGGGGCGCCCCGCCTCGTCGTACTGGGAGCTCAGTTCCTTGCCGTCTGGGCGGACGACGGAAACCAGCCTGCCCTCATCATCGCGTCCGAACGCAGTGGTGCGGTCCAGCGGATCGGTGAGGGAGACCAGTCGGCCACGGGCGTCGTACGCGGACCTGGTCACCGCGCCCAGCGGGTCGATGCTCTGCACCACGCGGTACGCCGCGTCGATGAGGTAGCGATGCACTTCGCCGTCTGGGCTGGTCGTGGTGGTGGTACGCAGACCGGTGTGCGGGGCGGGCTCCCCGTAGGCGAAGGCGAGCGTCATATGCCCGTTGGCCCCGCCTTGT
>NZ_JBFBGM010000058.1:0-9075 GCF_040684695.1 Streptomyces erythrochromogenes | reverse complement strand
GACCGGTACGAGGGTTCGGGCGAGATCAACTCGACCGTGGCGGACCAGGCGGGGCGTCTGGCGGCGGTGAAGGAGACCTTCGGCGGCCGTGAGGGCGTGAGCCTGGACGAGCTGGACGGTCTGACGGTCACGGGTGCGGACTGGTGGTTCAACGTGCGCGCGTCGAACACCGAGCCGCTGCTGCGCCTGAACGTCGAGGCCCGTGACGCGGACACCCTGGCCCGGGTCCGCGACGAGGCCCTCGCCCTCATCCGCGCCTGACCGAACGGCTTCGCCGGACCCGCGCAGAACTCAGCCTCGCCCGGGGGCACCTCCCGGCGGTAGCCGGGGGAGTTCGAGGCGCGGGTCCGGGCAGAGCCCGGTGCCCGGCCGAGCCGGGTCCCACCCCTGCTCGCCCCAGGCCGCACCGGCGGAGCCCCAGCGGTACTCTGACCACGCCCCACCCGCATCCCGAAGGGAACCCACCCCATGCCGCTCGAAGCCGGCCTCCTGCAGATCCTCGCCTGCCCCGCCTGCCACGCGCCCCTCGAGGACAAGTCGGCCGACGAGACCCCCGAGCTGCTCTGCACCGGCCAGGACTGCGGCCTCGCCTACCCGGTCCGCGACGGCATCCCGGTCCTCCTCGTCGACGAGGCCCGCCGCCCCGCCTGACCCGCGCCGGACCCGCACCACCCGAAGTACACACCGCATCACGCGCAGACAGGTTCCCGTCACCCAACAGCCGGAGGCCGCCATGCTCGACGAGTCGCTCCTCGACGCACCGGACGATCTCGCCCGCGTCGACCGACGGGGCCTGCTCCGCGGCGCGGCCGAGGCCGGCGCCAGAGTCCGTACCGCGGCCCGGCACGCGAGCGAGGCGGGCATCGCCACCCTGCGCCCCGACGGCCGGCCGCGCGCGGTCCTGATCGCCGGGCCCGGCACCGCCGCCACCGGCGTCGCCGACCTGCTCGGCGCCCTCGCGGGCGCCTCCGCACCGGTGATCCGGCTCGACCCCACCGGGGTCGCCCACGCCTCCGGGGCACTGCGCTGGGCCCTGCCCGGCTGGGCCGGGTCCGTCGACCTGCTGCTCGTGGCCACCACCGACGGCACCGAGCCCGGGCTCGCCGTGCTCGCCGAGCAGGCCTACCGGCGCGGCTGCACCGTCGTCGCCGTCGCCCCCGAACGCTCGCCGCTGAGCGAGGCGGTGGACGGCGCGCACGGGCTCCTCGTACCGATGGCCAAGGCCCCGTACCAGGAGTTCGACGAGTCCGCCGCCGCGGGCCCGGGCGCCCTGTGGGCCCTGCTGACGCCCCTGCTGCTGCTCCTCGACAAGGTCGGCCTGATCACCGCGGCCCCCGACACCCTCCAGCTCGTCGCCGACCGGCTCGACCGGACGGCCGAACGCTGCGGGCCCGCCATCGCCACCTACTCCAACCCGGCCAAGACCCTCGCCGCCGAGCTGGCGGACTCGCTGCCGCTCATCTGGAGCGAGGGCACCGGCGCCGGCCCCGCCGGCCGCCGCTTCGCCGCCACCCTCGCCGAGCTCGCCGGCCGCCCCGCACTGGCCGCCGCGCTCCCCGAGGCACTGCCCGCCCACGGCGTCCTGCTCGCCGGCGACTTCGCCGCCGGCGCCGACCCCGACGACTTCTTCCGCGACCGGGTCGAAGAGCCCCAGGCCCTTCGCGCCCGCGTCGTCCTGCTGCGCGACCGGCCGGCCGGCGGCCTCACCGCCGCCCCCGCGGCACGCGAGCTCGCCCTCAGCCACGACACGGCGATCAGCGAGCTCGAACCGGAGGAAGGCGCCGAGCTGGAGCAGCTCGCCGAACTGCTCGCCGTCACGGATTTCGCCACCGCCTACCTGGCGTTGGCCTCCGGGGGACACAGCTGAGACCCGAGCACGTGCCCGGATCTATCCAGGAAGACGACGATGGACCGCCTGACCAACACGATCCGCCCCTACGCCTGGGGATCCCCCACGGCCCTGCCCGCGCTCCTCGGTGTCGAACCCACCGGTGAGCCCCAGGCCGAGCTGTGGATGGGCGCCCACCCGGGCGCCCCGTCCCGCGTCGACCGCGGCGCCGGCGAGAGGTCGCTCGCGGAGGTCATCGCCGCCGATCCCGAGAGGGAGCTCGGCGCCGCCACCGTGGCCAAGTTCGGTCCCGGGCTGCCCTTCCTCTTCAAGATCCTCGCCGCCGGTGCCCCGCTCTCCCTGCAGGTCCACCCCGACCTCGACCAGGCGAAGGCGGGGTTCGAGGACGAGGAGCGGCGCGGGATCCCGATCGACGCCGGCCACCGCAACTACAAGGACCCCAACCACAAGCCCGAGATGATCTGCGCGATCACGACGTTCGACGGGCTGTGCGGCTTCCGCTCCCCGCAGGCGTCCGCGGACCTCTTCGAGAGGCTGGGGGTCAACTCCCTCAAGCCGTACGCCGACCTGCTGCGCGCCCACCCCGAGGAGGCCGCCCTCCGCGAGGTGCTGACGGCGGTACTGACCGCGGACCGCGAGCAGATGGCCCGTACGGTCGCCGAGACCGCGGCCGCCGCCGCGCAGCTGGGCGGCGAGTACGCCACGTACGCCGCGCTGGCCCACGAGTACCCCGGGGACCCGGGCGTGCTCGCGGCCATGCTCCTCAACCACGTCCGACTCCAGCCCGGCGAGGCGCTGTTCCTCGGAGCGGGCGTCCCGCACGCCTACTTCGACGGCCTCGGCGTCGAGCTGCTGGCCAACTCGGACAACGTGCTGCGCGCCGGGCTCACCCCCAAGCACGTGGACGTGCCCGAGCTGCTGAAGATCGTGCGGTTCGAGCCGAGCGACCCGACCGTCATGCGGCCCGAGGGCGACGGCGGCGAGGAGGTCTACGAGGCCCCCATCGACGAGTTCCGGCTCTCCCGCTTCCTCCTCGCGCCCGGCGGCGCCCCCCACGTGCTCCCGGACGGCGCCCCGCAGATCCTGCTCTGCACGGCCGGCACCGTTCAGGCCGGCGAACTGGCGCTCACGCCCGGCGGATCGGCCTTCGTGCCGGCGGGCGAAAAGGTCGAACTGTCCGGAAACGGCACGGTCTTCCGGGCCACCGTGGTCGTCTGACGCGGCGTCCGTCCCTGGGGCTGCAACAATGTGCGGCCGTAGTCACTGGCCCAGGAAGGACACCCTGCACCCATGAGCGCGTCGGGCGGTACCAAGGCGATCGTGGCGGCCCTCGCCGCCAACCTCGCCATCGCTGTAGCCAAATTCGTGGCGTTCCTCTTCAGCGGCTCGTCGTCGATGCTCGCGGAAAGCGTCCACTCGGTGGCCGACTCCGGGAACCAGGGCCTGCTCCTCCTCGGAGGGAAGAAGGCCCAGCGGGAGGCGACGCCGCAGCACCCCTTCGGGTACGGGCGCGAGCGGTACATCTACGCCTTCCTCGTCTCCATCGTGCTCTTCACCGTCGGCGGCATGTTCGCCATCTACGAGGGCTACGAGAAGATCCACGAACCGCACCCGATCGAGGCCTGGTACTGGCCGGTCGGCGTCCTGGTCTTCGCGATCATCGCCGAGTCCTTCTCCTTCCGCACCGCGATCAAGGAGTCGAACGAGATCCGCGGCACGCTGTCGTGGACCCAGTTCGTGAAGCGGGCCAAGGCCCCCGAACTCCCCGTCGTGCTGCTGGAGGACCTCGGCGCGCTCATCGGCCTGGTCCTGGCCCTCGCCGGCGTCGGCCTCGCCCTGCTGACCGGCAACGGCGTCTGGGACGGCATCGGCACCCTCTGCATCGGCGTCCTGCTCATCGCCATCGCGATCGTCCTGGCCGCGGAGACCAAGTCCCTGCTGCTCGGTGAGGCCGCCGGCGTCGAAGAGGTCGAGAAGATCAAGGCCGCGGTCGTCGACGGGGACGTCGTCACCCGCGTCATCCACATGCGCACCCTGCACCTCGGCCCCGAGGAGCTCCTCGTCGCCGCCAAGATCGCCGTCGAGGGCAACGACACCGCGACCGAGGTGGCGGACGCGATCAACGCCGCCGAGGCCCGCATCCGCGAGGCGGTCCCGATCGCCCGGGTGATCTACCTGGAGCCGGACATCTACCGCCCCGAGGCCGCCAAGTAGTCCCCCGCGCCCCGCACGTACACGCCGAAGGCCCCCCCGAGCAGCAGCCCGCGGGGGCCTTCGGCACCAGCGGGGCGGGACGGCTACGGTGCGTCCACCTGCGTGGCTCCCCAGACCGGGCCCGCCGGCGCCGGCGGGCGTCGGCTGCGCACCACCAGGGAGGCGATCCCCAGCGCCTCCCACCAGCGCGAATGGCTGAAAGGCTATGGTCCGGCCGGAATCGCACTGCGGTCGGGTCGGCGGGAGCGGAAACCGAACCCCACCAGTTCCTCCACCGACTGGGGCCGCCGCCGCCGATCGGTGTAGATTCGTGGACAGTGTCAGGCGTCGCTGCTGATGGCGGGTCGGGCGGTCCCTGCGACCGGCCGAGGGGAGAGAGGACCCCCGACGGACTGTGCTCGGTGTCCCGTCCCCAGGACGGCGCACGGACCAGCCGTACCCACCTCTCGAACCATGAGGAGCAGCACCCATGGACTTCAAGGTCGCAGACCTCTCCCTTGCCGCCTTCGGCCGCAAGGAGATCACCCTGGCGGAGCACGAGATGCCGGGTCTGATGTCGATCCGCCGGGAGTACGCCGAGGCCCAGCCCCTGGCCGGCGCCCGCATCACCGGCTCGCTGCACATGACCGTGCAGACGGCCGTGCTCATCGAGACCCTCGTCGCCCTCGGCGCCGACGTCCGCTGGGCCTCCTGCAACATCTTCTCCACCCAGGACCACGCTGCCGCCGCCATCGCGGTGGGCCCGAACGGCACCCCGGAGAACCCGCAGGGCGTCCCCGTCTTCGCCTGGAAGGGCGAGACGCTGGAGGAGTACTGGTGGTGCACGGAGCAGGCGCTGACCTGGCCGAACACCCCCACCGGCGGCCCGAACATGATCCTCGACGACGGTGGTGACGCCACCCTCCTCGTCCACAAGGGCGTCGAGTTCGAGAAGGCCGGCGAGGCCCCGGACCCGTCCACGGCGGACTCCGAGGAATACGCGCACATCCTCACCCTGCTGAACCGCACCCTCGGCGAGAACCCGCAGAAGTGGACGCAGCTCGCGTCCGAGATCCGCGGCGTGACCGAGGAGACCACCACCGGTGTGCACCGTCTCTACGAGATGATGCAGGCCGGCGACCTCCTCTTCCCGGCGATCAACGTGAACGACGCCGTCACCAAGTCGAAGTTCGACAACAAGTACGGCTGCCGCCACTCCCTCATCGACGGCATCAACCGCGCCACCGACGTCCTGATCGGCGGCAAGGTCGCGGTCGTCTTCGGCTACGGCGACGTCGGCAAGGGCTGCGCCGAGTCGCTCCGCGGCCAGGGCGCGCGCGTCATCGTCACCGAGATCGACCCGATCTGCGCCCTCCAGGCGGCGATGGACGGCTACCAGGTCGCCACGCTGGACGACGTCGTCGAGACCGCCGACATCTTCATCACCACGACCGGCAACAAGGACATCATCATGGCCGCCGACATGGCCAAGATGAAGCACCAGGCCATCGTCGGCAACATCGGCCACTTCGACAACGAGATCGACATGGCCGGCCTGGCCAAGGTCGACGGCATCGTCAAGGACGAGGTCAAGCCGCAGGTCCACACCTGGAAGTTCCCCGACGGCAAGGTCCTGATCGTCCTCTCCGAGGGCCGCCTGCTCAACCTCGGCAACGCGACCGGCCACCCCTCCTTCGTCATGTCGAACTCCTTCGCGGACCAGACCCTGGCCCAGATCGAGCTCTTCACGAAGCCGGAGGAGTACCCGACCGACGTCTACGTGCTCCCCAAGCACCTCGACGAGAAGGTCGCGCGCCTCCACCTCGACGCCCTCGGCGTCAAGCTCACCACCCTCCGCCCGGAGCAGGCCGCCTACATCGGCGTCAAGGTCGAGGGCCCGTACAAGCCGGACCACTACCGCTACTGATCAGCACCTGGTCAACCGCGGACGGACCTGAAGCAGGCCCCCGGCACACGTGCCGGGGGCCTGCCCCGTATCCCCGATCCGAAGAAGTGTGCGCACCATGCCCCGCGGCCGATACTCGCTCCACGACCCGCACGACCACGCCCCCCTCGGCGAGGAGCACTTCCACTGCGCCCCCGGACCCTCGGGCTGGCGCTATGTCTCCCAGCTGACCGCCCCGGACGGCGAACACCGCGGTTCCGTCGACCTCGCGATCGACGAACTCGGCCGCCCGATCCGCCTGGAGGTCAACGCCGCGAGCTGGCAGGTGCGCGGAGCCGCCCTCGACGGCGTCACCTGGGTCCGCACCGACCCCACCGGCACCGAGGCCACCGAGGGCAACATCGCCGCCCCCGGCTTCACCGGCACCTCACCGGCCTTCCTCGTCGCGACGGCCCGCCTGCTGCGGCTCACTCCCGGCGCACCCGCCACCCGCGTCCGGCTGCTCGCCCTCACCGACCCGGTGCTCGCCCCGCGTACGGTCGACCAGGCCTGGGCGCTGGTGGCCCGCGAGGAACACCCGACGGACAGCGGCCCGCTCCCGGTGGACGAGTACCGGGTCACCGCCCTGGACACGGGCGAGGTCCACACGGTCCACATCGCCGGGGACGTGGTCCTCTCGGCCCCCGGCATAGAACTGGAGCACCTGGAGACCCCGCCCTCCGCCTTCGAGGAGCAGTGACCCCGCGCCCTCAGGCGGGCGGAGCGAACCCGCCGGCGCGCGGAGTCTGCGCGGGGGCGGCCGGCGCCGCCGGCGCCACGGGCGCGGGGGCGACGTACGGGGCCGGAGCAGGCGCCGGAGCCGGTGCGGGAGCCGGCGCCGCGCCCGGAAGCGGCCCGAAGCCGGGCGCGACCTGCGGGACGGGAGAGGCCGCGGCAACGGCGGCCGCGCGGAAGGCCCGGGCGGCATCGCGCGACTGGCGCTCGTGGACCACGGCCATCAGGTAGGCCGCGGCCGGCACCCCCGCCGGCGGCGGCGCTCCCGTACGCGCCACCAGATCGTCCGCGAGCCGCGCCGCCATCGCCGCACCCACCTGTGGATCCAGCTGGTTCATCCGGGTCAGGTACTGGCGGATCGCCAGCCACAGCCCGTCCGGCACGGCCGACAGGTCCAGCTGCGTGAACCGCCCGGCCAGCCACGGCGGCGGAGCCGGAACCGGCATCACCCGCGCTCCCGGCACCCGCTCCCGCACCACCAGGGTCCCCGCGAAGACGTCCCCGAGCCGCCGACCGCGCACCGACACCAGCGAGGCGATGGCCGCCACCGTGCCGAAGGTCAGCAACAGCTCCACGACCCCGAGCGCCCCGCGCACCAGCGCGTGCCGGAACCGGATCGGCCCGCCGTCGTCGCGCACCACCCGCAGCCCGCAGGCGAGCTTGCCCAGGGACCGCCCGTGGGACAGGGTCTCCACCGCGATCGGGATCCCGACCAGCAGCAACAGGAAGCTCGCCACCCCGATGGCGGCCCGGGCGGCCGGATCCAGCGAGGCCGTCGCGAAGGTCAGCCCGACCCCGATGAGGACGTACGCGGTGACGTAGAGGGCCAGGTCCAGGAGGATCGCCAGCGCACGGCTCGGCAGTCTCGCCGGCCGCAGCCCCAGGACGACCGCGTCCCCCGTCACCAGATCGCTCACCGCAGCACCTCTCATGTGACCTGCTCCGCCCCTACTGCATCAAGTCTGCCAAGCTGACCACACTAGGAATAGGCAGCGGCCAGGGGACCTGGGCAGGGGAGCGCACCGGATGGATCTCGACGTCTTCGTCACGGCACACCGCGCGGAATGGGACCGCCTGGAGCAGCTCCTGGGCCGCGGCCGCAAGCTGACGGGCGAGGAGGCCGACGAACTCGTCGCCCTCTACCAGCGCACCTCCACCCACCTCTCCCTCGTCCAGTCCAGTGCCCCCGACCCCATGCTCACCGGCCGGCTGACCCAGCTCGTCGCACGCGCCCGGGCCACGGTCACGGGCACCCGCCGCGCGGGCTGGCGCGACGCCGCCCTCTTCTTCACCGTCGGCTTCCCGGCCGCGGTCTACCGCAGCCGCCGCTGGTGGATACCGACGGCCCTGCTCTCCACGGCGCTCGGCGTGCTCATCGGCTGGTGGATAGCGACGCACCCCGAGGTCCAGGGCGCCATCGCCGCCCCGGAACAGCTGAAGGAGCTCACGAAGCCGGGCGGCGAGTACGAGACGTACTACTCCAGCAACCCCGCGGGCTCCTTCGCCGCCCAGGTCTGGACGAACAACGCCCAGGCGGCCGCGATCTGCCTGGTCCTCGGCGTCTTCCTGGGGATCCCGGTGCTGTGGATCCTGTTCCTGAACATGGCCAACCTCGGGGTCGGCCTCGGGCTGATGGCGTCCGCCGGGCGGCTCGACGTCTTCCTCGGCCTGATCCTCCCGCACGGCCTGCTCGAACTGACGGCCGTCTTCGTGGCCGCCGGCACCGGTCTGCGCCTGGGCTGGACGGTCATCGACCCGGGCCCGCGCACCCGCCGCACGGCTCTCGCCGAACAGGGCCGGGCCGCCCTCGGCATGGCCATCGGCCTCGCGGTGGTCCTGTTCGTCTCCGGCCTGATCGAAGGCTTCGTCACCCCCTCGGGCCTCCCCACCTGGGCGCGCATCACGATCGGCGTGGTCGCCGAGGTGCTCTTCCTGCTCTACGTCTTCGTCCTGGGCGGCAGGGCGGCCCGCGCTGGCGAACGCGGCGACGTGGAGGAGGCGGACCGCACCGCCACGCTCCCGACCGCGGCCTGATGTGCGTACAAGCCGGCTGAGCTGCTAGTCTCCTCGTCGTCCCGCAAACGCCGTTGACACGGAGCGAGCGGGGAGGTAGATTCGAACGGTTGCCTCGAACTGGACAAGTTCGGCAGCGATGGTTTAAACTATCTCTCACCCCACATGGACTTCAAGATCCGTATCGGGGTACGTCCGATTTTCTATTTCAGGAATTCGAAGCCGGGGAAATCCGGTGGAAAACTTCTGATAGAGTCGGAACCGCCGGAAAGGGAAACGCGAAAGCGAAAACCTGGAAAGCACCGAGGAAGTCGGACACGAAAGAGTCTGATAGAGTCGG
>NZ_JBFBGM010000057.1:0-10519 GCF_040684695.1 Streptomyces erythrochromogenes | reverse complement strand
GAGCGCGACGCGGCCGGCCAGGCGCATGGTGGACCACCAGTGCGGTCCGACGTTCTCACGGACTTGCCGCCACCCTTCGGTGAGGAACTCCTCCTCGGTGTAGGCGGCGATACCGCTTGCACCCGGCGCGCCGTGCACCGCCGGCACCGGGTCGAGGGTGGCGTCGACCAGGACGAGCCGGCCGACCAGGTGGGGGTGGCGGGCGGCCAGCAGCACGGCCACGGCGCCGCCCATGCTGTGCCCCACTACGTCGGCCTTCCGGACCGCGGCCGCCTCCAGGGCCGTCGCCACGGCGTCGGCGTGGTCTTCCATGGTGTAGCCGAAGTCGATGGGGCGGTCGCTGATGCCGAAGCCCAGCAGGTCAACCAGTAGCGAGCGGTGGCCCGCCAGGGCGGGGTGCGCGGCTGAGGCAGCGAAGTACGGAGCCGCTGAAGCGCCGAGCCCGTGCAGGTAGACCCGGGTGGCACGGCCGGGGTCTCCGGGCATCTCCACCCAGCGGATCCGCGCTCCCTGGGCGGTCACCTGGACGTCGCGCATGAGTTCTCCTCCTCGAATGCATGGCCCCGCCGGTGCAACGGCCGCCCGAAAACATCGGTGAGACTATATATCGGAGCCGATGTATATAGGTAGTGAGGGATAATGAAGCGGTGTTGGAACTGGCGATCCTGGGTTTCCTGTACGAGCAGCCGCTACACGGCTACGAGCTCAAGCGGCGCGTCGCGCATCTCACCGGCCACGTCCGGCCGATCGCCGACGGCACGCTCTACCCCGCCATCAAACGGCTGGAAAAATCCGGGCTCCTGAGCCGGCAGACCGAGCCCGGTACCCGGGCGGCGCCCCGGCACGTCCTCACCCTGACCGACGAGGGCCGAGAAGAACTGCGACGCCGCCTGCGCAAGGCCGACGGCGTCGAAATCAGCGACGAGAACCACTGGTTCACCGTGCTGGCCTTCCTGTGCCACCTCGAAGACCCCGGCCAACAGGGCACGGTCCTCCGCCGCCGCCTGGCCTTTCTCCAGCAGCCGAGCAGCTTCTTCTACGACGGCGAACGTCCGCTGCGCGCAGGCGAGCTCGACGATCCCTTCCGTCGCGGCCTGTTGACCATCGCCCGCGCAACCAGCCGTACCGAGCTGGACTGGCTGGACGCCACCCTGAAGGCGCTCGCCCCCGGCGCCGAAGCGGACTGACGCTTCCCTCAGCGCTGAGTTTCACGCGTGGAAGTAGCCCGGCTGGCCCCTGAACGCAGACGGCCCGGCACCCGGCAGGCTCGACGGGGTGGAACAGAATGAGGCCTCATGGATGAGGGATCGGACTGGCCGACGGACAGACTGACCGCGCTCCGCCTCGGCAGAAGGCTGGTTGCGGAAGTCCCGGCATCGCGGCTGGATCGCCGCGCATTCGTGGACATCCGCCCCGAGCAGAGCGACTCCGATGGCCAGGCTCGGGACGAGGGATGGGTGCGCAGCGACGTTGGCCGTAGCTTCCGGCTTGAGCATGGGGAGTACGACCGCGAGCGTATTGAGGGCTTCGACTACGACATCGGCGCAGCCCTCATCAGGTGTGCTGACGCCTTGGACGAGTCTGAGCTGACCACCGTGCTCAACGCATGGAGCGTCCGGCCCGACATGTTCGTCTATCCCTGGGGCAGTGACGATCCCAGGTAGGCGGAGTTCAGTTCAGGGGTGCTGTCAGCTCGCACAGTCGCGCAGCCGGGGTTGCCCAGCCGAGCGTCCTGCGGGGTCGGCTGTTCAGCTCGGCCGCGACCGCGTCAAGGTGTTCGAGAGAGTGGACCGACAGGTCGGTGCCCTTGGGGAAGTACTGCCGGAGCAGGCCGTTGGTGTTCTCGTTCGAGCCTCGGTATCCGCCGCCGTCGGTGTGGCGGGCCTCGACGTGGACGCCGCAGTGGGCGCGGTCCATGTCGACGTCATCGGGGAGGGGGAGGTTCGCGGCGGCGTGGGTGAGCATCGTGTAGGCCGGCTGCCAGGCGCCGAAGATCTCCGTGGTCTCGCAGCGCAGCCAGCCCCGGCCGGTGTGGCCGAGGTCGTGGCCGTGGCGGTGGGCCGCGGCGTTCGGTGCGTCGGGGTGGAACAGGGTGACGGCGAGCATCGCGCGGAACTCGTCGACGACGGCCTGGTCCTCGGGGGCGAGGGCGCCGGGCGGTGGCCGCAGCGGAGGAACCGTCGAATCACCGGACGGTCTCCTGTCCGGCCTGGGTGGCGGGCGTCTTGGGGACACGCGGCAGATGGACGTGCAGGTGCTCGATGACGACCTCGCGGCCACGGGCGCGGAGTTCGCGACCGAGGATTTCCGTCAGACCGGATGCCCTGTGCCTACCTCCTGTTCTCTCGCCCATGCCGAACTGTTGCTTTCGACGCCAACCGATCACGGCTCAGCGGCTGTGCCGGCGGGCGTTCCTGGACACCGCGTTGTCGGAGGTCACGTCTAGGTTGATCCGCAAGATCCCTGGCGAGTGGCGTCAGGGGTATTCGGAGCGATCGTGGGGGTTGCCATGCACTGGTGGAACAGGAAGCCCGGGGAGCGGGCGGAGTGGCTGCTTGAGCCACTGGTGAAGGTAGGCCCGCTGCGGTTCGGGATGAACCCGGACGAGGTGGCATCGGCCCTGGACGGAGCGGTTGCCCACGTCTCACAGGGGTTGGGCAGCGGCATCGGGTGGGGCTACTACACAGACTGGGGTGTGAGTGCGGTCTACGGCGAGGCCAACGGCCTGGTCGCCGTAGCGATCGATGCGATGGATGGGCCGCTGGTGCGCCTGCGGGACATCGATCTCATTGCCCGGGTGCCGTCCGAGGTGTGCGCAGACATTCAGGACCTCGCACGCCGGGAGGGGACTTCCGTACGAGTGAACTGGAGCGGTGATCCGGAAGTCGAGGCATGGGGGGTCTCCATGGGCGCCGCACAGGAGCAGGGGCTGACGCCCGAGGGGTACACACAGCGCCTGGACACGATGATCACCAACGCGCTGCTGGTTGGTCCCGAGCTGGCGAAGAACCCGTTCGGGTCCGAGCCGGTCATCCGTTGGCGGGACGTCCGTGACGAGCCTCCGAACGTTGGGGCGTGGCCAGTAAGAGCTCAGCAGGAGCGACAGCACTGGGACTGGACACCACTGGAGAGCGTCGGTCCGCTCAGGTTCGGTATGAAGCCGCAGGAGGTGGCTGCTGCGCTGAGCGAGGAGCCGACCACCCGCCATGGCCGCTATCCCTTCGGAACGCCTTGGGAAGGCCTGGGACAGTGGATCTTGGGTGAGGACCGCTTCGACCGCGTAGGCGTAACCGCTCACTACTCCAGTGGATACAACTGGCCCCCAACCCTCGGCGCTGTCACCATTCACGGACGAACTGGGCCTCAGGTCGAGTTCGCGGGCATCCGACTGATCGGCATGACGGTTTCGGCCGTTGGCACAGCCCTGATCCAGCACATCGAAGGACGAGAACTGGGCCTGGTGATCGGCTGCGGCGGCGATCTCGGCGTGGACGGACTCAACATGTACGTCCGGGCCAGTAGGGCCGGGGACACCGCGGTGAGTGAGGCCCGATTCTGCCAGGCGCAATGGGAGGACCACGGCTGATCCGCAAGGAGACTTGATCGCTCCGCGGTGTACCGCATCGTGCTCCTGTGTATCGCCGCACCTGGGCGGCACGTAGAGGCGGCAGCGTTTCACGGGCAGGGACCATCCCGGCGGGTGCGGGGAGCAGGTCGGCAACCTGGTCGACGAACCGGAACTCAAGGGACCATCCTCGCGGGTGCGCGGAACAGATCTTTGCTCCGCCTTGAGCAGGTCCCTGGTCATGGGGCACAGCGTCCACTGGGCGGTCAGCCGGCGATCGGCGAAAGGGGTTTCCAGCCGGAGGCGGCGCTGGCGGTAGGGGTGGTGCAGCGGCTCGGTACCGTCCTGCTGCAGGACGTCGAAGGCGGAAGCGCGGGTTCCGAGACTCCTGAGCGTGGGGAAGCCTGAACCTGCGTGCCCGTCAATGGCTGAGGCGATCCCGCGCGCAGGTTCCGGTGAAGCCGGTGGGATTTGCTTTCCGAGCGTTCGCCGCCGATCCAACTGTTCAGCCCGCAGGCCAAAGTGAGTTCGGCCTTCCGTGATCGCCCATGTGCGCCCGCTGCCAGATCTCGTTCCAGTTGAACGGGGTCTCCGGCACGAAGCGGTGGCGCTCCCCGCACGGACACGGCGCCGGCAACCACGCACAGCCACGGCACAGCTCGACCCAGCCGTGCCCGGTCGAACTCGGCACTCGCGGTCCCTCGTCCCCACAAGCCGGGCAGCCAGGTGGCTCGGGACCGTCCAGAATGGCGTTCTGCCGCCGTACGTACTCGGACAGCCGCAGCGACGGGTGGCGAAACGGGTCCTCGAACCAGACGCGGTCGGGACTTTCCCACCAGTTCCGTAGCCACCACGGCCGTGGTTTCGGTACAGCCCGCCGACCAGCCTGCTTCTCCGCCCGGCGTTGCTCGGCGTAGTGGTCTGCCCGCACGAGCCACAGCACCCGGGCCTCGTGTAGTTCCTCCACGGCCCGTACCAGCGCGTCGGGGTCCGCTTCCAGGCGACGGGGGATCGCGGCGCTGAGCGTGAGGTGGTGGTACGTCGCACGCAGACCGTAGGGAGCAAAAACGGTGAGGCAGGTGCGCAGCGCGCTGTGCCGCCGGTGGAGGGGGAGCCCGGCGTCGTGCACGTGCGCTCGGTGGGTCAGGAAGCTGGTCATGGTGTGGTGGCAGGTCCAGTGCCCGTGCCAGGGCCGTAGTGAGGGCAGCAGCATGTGCTGGCAGGTGTTGTTCCGCCCAGGTTCCGGCAAGGCCGAGGAAGTCCTGCAGATCCTGCTGAGCGTTGGTGACGAGCCTGCGTACCTGTTCTACCGGCAGTTCGATCACCGGGCTGCCGTCCACCCCGTGAGCATCGAGTGTGAACCGGACCACGTCGTTGACGCGTTCAGCCACCGAGAACGGATCGTGGCTGAAATATGCGCAGCCTGTACCGTCGAGCACGTCCAGCCAGTCCCGCCAGGACTGGATGAGCAGAAGGTCATGCCGGGTGCCGGATCATGGACCTGGAGCGTTACCCCGTCCGGGGGCTCGGTTCGGGTAGGGGTGGGGAAGGTTGCTGGACGGGTTCGAGTTGTGGCTGCGCAAGATCGTTGTGCCGCTGTTCGGGGGTGTGGCCCTGTGCGGTGCGGGGGTGTCTGAGGAAGGGTGGTGGCTTCCCTTCCGGCTGGTCTTCATAGCCGGCGGTGTGGCGGCGTTCTGGGAGTGCGTGAAGGAGACGTGGATGCTGGTGCGCAGCAAGGAGTCGTCCAAGGCGCAGTTGGACCGCCTGGAGGATGAAGCCTGGCGGCAGTAGGCCGAGCGGCCTGCCGCCCTCGAACCGGTTGGGCCGGACCGTCCGGTCGCGGCCCCACGGCCCGGTC
Organism: Streptomyces erythrochromogenes; assembly: GCF_040684695.1. GTDB lineage: Bacteria > Actinomycetota > Actinomycetes > Streptomycetales > Streptomycetaceae > Streptomyces > Streptomyces erythrochromogenes_C. The sequence continues at coordinate 5,096 of NZ_JBFBGM010000057.1, read as the reverse complement.
CGGCAGGCTTCTCCAGGCCACCGCCAACCGCACGTTCTTCCTTGCCCGGCGACCCGAATGCGACGATGTAGTAGCCAGCGCCGGAACTCCAAGATCTCAAACGTGCTCAGGTCCTGGTGGAAGGCTTCTGCCCACCGTGGAGAGCGGTCTGGTACTCACCAGGGCGATCGCCCGGCTGAACGGCCGCGCGACGATCCGCCCGCACCAGCCATGGCCAGAACGTCGCCGGATTCCGGACCTGGCGAGCACCGGCTGGACTGACCTGAGCTCCCGCACCCGCGCGGTTCGCTTCGGCGTGATCCGACCCAGGTGCGGGGCGCAGGGGGTGGTCGTGAGCAAGCAGAATTGATCGGGCATGAACTCACCGACTCAGTCAGCCCCCGCGCAGTCCCGTGATGCTGGCAGTCAACGCACGCAGCCGGTGCGGTCCCGGGTCAGGCACGGCAGCCCCACCTGCGCCGACTACGGCTGTCAACGGACCGAGTTCAGGGCCGCAGCCCGCCGGGACCGCGCCCGGCGCACCAGCGAGCTCATGGCCGGCAGCCCTGCCCGCGTCCCCTCATCGGAAGCCGCCGCGGCCGCCCGGCGACTGCAAGAGACGGGACTGCCGGCATCGGACCTCGCCGAGCACGGCTGGCCCACCACATTCCTCGCCGACCAGCTGCGCATCAGCACACAGGCAGCAACGGCTGCACGAGTTCCCACTCGGCATCGGACAGTTCATGGCGACGTATCACCACTCCATGATCCACAATCCAAGATCACTTTGACGTCAGACCCTGGGTGGTGCCGAGGCGGATGCCGAGGTGGCCGGGTGAGCGGAAGCCGCGTCCGGCCGGGCCGTCGGTGTGCAGGGTCCACCCCATCGGCCAGGCGGAATCCACCGCACTGATGAGTTCCGGCAGCAGCTCCTGCGCTTCCGCGGCGGCAAGGTGCCGCCCGAGGCACGTGTGGGGGCCGGTCCCCATGGCAAGGTTCGGCAGCGGCTCGCGCCGGAAGTCGAACAGGTGGGCGTGACTCCACCGGGTGTCGTCCCGGTTGGCCGATGCGAGGTTGACGCAGACCAGTTCGCCGCGCCGGATTTTCCGACCGGCCAGCTCAGTATCGGTGGTGCAGCGGCGAAATACCCAGGTCAGCGGGGGTTCCCAGCGCCAGCACTCCTGGAAAACAGCGGGGGCCAGGGACGGGTCGGTACGCAGCAGGGCCGGTACCCAGGGGTCGGTGAGAGCCGTGTACATCAAGGTGGCGAGAGAACGGCACGGCGGCTCGGTGCCAGTGGACAGCAGCAGTCTGAGAGCGGGCAGGAGTCGTGGCCCGGTTCCAATTGTCGGGTTCTCCGCGCGCAGGAGGAGGTCCATCAGGCTGCCCGGTGCCCACGCCGACGGGGTGTCGAGCAACTCCTCCGCCCCGTGCCTGATCCGGCCGTCCGGGTCCTCGCGCAGCCCCACTGCCCAGGTGTACAGGGTGCCGATCCGTGTTCCGTGCGGGAGGCCGGCCATGCGTGCGATCGTCGTCAGGGCCACCGGAAAGGCCACGTCCGCGACCAGGTCGCCACTGCCCCGGGCAGTGATGGAGGAGAGCCGGGACGTCACGGTCGAGCGGATCTCCTCCCGGCGAGCGAGGACCGCCTGCCGGTTGAAACCGCCCTGAAGGATGCTCCTCCAGGTCCTGTGCTCCTGGTGGTCCATTTCGAGGAACGACCTGCCGATCACGCGGCCCATGCTGTCGTCGTACGCCGACGACGAGAAGGTGTCCTCGTCGCGGATGACCTGCTCGGCCGCCGCGAACGACACGACGTGCCAGGCGGGAGTCACCGTCTCCTGGGTGCTGTCGGCTCCCGTCAGTACCCGTTCGAGCGTGGACCGGTGCACGGCGGCCCGCCGGCGCAGCCTCGCGAACTCGGTATGCGGATCGCCCTCTTCCGACACCATGTGGTCGCCTTCGTAGGCGCGGACCAAGGCGTACGCCTCTGCGATGTCCTGCTCGACGGCCTCGGGACTCGCGTCGAGCAGGCCGGCCACCGCCGTCATGGCGTCCCCCGGTCCGGATGCCCGGCGTCGGTGGGTGCCGCGTCCAAGGTGCGTACGGCGGTGCACAGCCCCTGTTCGGCGGGGTACCGGAGCCGGTTGCCGACCGTTGGTGCGGAGTCCTGTGCGGGTGCGCTCACCTCGAAGCCCATCTTCGCCAGGAAGGCCCGGCCGGGTGCCCAGCTCTGAGGGCAGGTGGCGGTCACGTACTGCATTCCACGAGTCGCGGCTTCCCGCAGCAGATGCTGGGCCACCCGCGTGCCCATGCCCGTGCGGCGCACGGCCGGGTCGAGGAGGAACAGGCCCACCGAGCAGCCGAGCCGGTCCGGGTGGCCGGCGACGACATCGACCACACCCACCACCGTCGGTCCGTCGCACAGCACCAACAGGTGCTTCTGCTCGAAGTCGGCCCCGTCGGGCAGGGAGTAGTACAGGCTCTGTACGTCTGCGGGCAGGGCGGACGAGCCGGTGGCCGCGAGGAGGTAGTCGTCGCAGGCTGCCAGCACGCGGGCCACCTCGGGTTCGTCCTCTGGCCGCATGGGACGTACCATCGGCGCTGCCTCGCCGGATGTCCGGAACTGCTGCACTGCGCTACACCGCCTGTCCTTGGGTGAGGTACCCCGGCTGCGTCTGCCGGGCGCCGACCGGTTCGCGGTACAGGAATCCGTAGCGGACGAGCTGCTCGGTGACCGCATCGTCCGTTGAAGAGGATGTCACGCCGTCCTGCCAGTTCTGCCAGGTGTCCACGGCTGTGCCGCGGAGGCGGATCGTCACGCCCGTGACCGGGTTGGACACGTACTGGACTGCCTCGTGGCTCTGCGTCCCGGTGCCGAGTTCGGCGCGCAGCCGTGCGGCCGGCGGCCGCGCCTGCCGCCGTGAGGGCACCAGGAAGCCGTGCCTGAGCAGCAGCGCGGCCGTGGCGTCGGGAGCGGAGCCGAGATAGTGGCACTCCTGGTCGGCCAGCCACGATTCCAGATCGCTCCAGGCCAGGCCGTTCAGCTCTCGCAAGTCCGTGTCTGCATTCCAATGGAGCTGGAGGAATCTGTCCTCGGCCGGGTGGTACAGGGCCATCGCGCGTCCGGCGTCCGCCTCCGTCGCAGGCCAGGGAACCCGGGTGAACGTCACTCCGGAGGCGAGGCGGAGCCGGGCGTCCGGCTCGGGCGGAGGCCAGTCGAACAGTTGGACGGGGCGCGTCTCGGGCTGTGGTGCTCCCACGCAGGCCCGCAGGAAGGTGAATTCCTCGATCTCCCGCGCCATGGGGTCGCCCGCCGCCCGGAACCATACGGTGGTGTCGCCCGCCGACTCCGCGGCGTCCTCGGCGACCTGCAGACTGTCCTCCTGGGACAGCCCGCTGTCGGTGCGGTAGTTCCGGCTCAGGCTCAGGTCGTTCAGTGGCGCCGGGGGTTCGATGTGAACGCCGAACGCCTCGGGCCGCGTGCCGACGGGCGAGTGCACGTCCAGCACGAAGGGGGAACCGCCCCAGGTCGTGTGGGCGACGTCGTACCGGTGAACGGACAGGCGCCGTACGGCCTCCGCGAACGCGACCGTGCGCTCGGCCTCCTGCCGGGTTTCGCCGGGGAAGCCGTGGATCACGAACAGATGGATCGGCACGCCGGCCCGGCGCATGGCGGTGATGTTCTCGCAGGCGTCCTCGATCCGCGTACCTTTGCGCATCAGGTCGAGGACCCGCTGGCTCGCCGACTCCAGGCCGAAGTTCATCCGTCGGCAGCCGGAGGCATGGAGCAGCCCGGCGAGTTCGTCGTCCAGACCTCCTGCGAACCGGGTCTCGCCGTACCAGTACACGTCTGCGGACGTCGTCACCAGAGCCTCGCCGACGTTGCGCAGGGTCCGGAGGCTCATGATCTCGTCCACGAACATGAAGTACGCCGATCCGTGGTCCGCCGACAGTTGGCGCACTTCCTCCGCCACTGCGGCGGCGGAACGCTGGCGGAAGGAGTTGCTCGCGAACGGGATCGAGCAGAAGGCGCAGTCCCAGGGGCAGCTCCGCGAGGCGAAGACGGGCAGGACAGGGCCGGGGGCGAGGTACTTGTCCAGGGGGAGGGCGTCGTAGGCGGGCTTCGTCGCCGCCGAGATGTCGACGCTCCGGCGCGGGGTGCGCAGCAGGATGCCGTTGTCGTCCCATACGGCACCTGGGATCTTCTCCCGGAAGTCGGTTCCGGGATGCTCGCCCGCGTCGAGTCCGTCGATCACGGCGGCAAGTGCTCCTTCGCCCTCTCCGGTCACCACCGTGTCGACGTAGTCGAACAGGGGGTGTCGCTGCTGCCAGCGGTCCACCAGCCGGGTCGCGTAGTTGCCTCCGAGCACCACGTGGACGTCGGGGCGCATCTCCCGGAGCATGCCGAGGAAGGTCACCCCGGCGATCAGCTGCGTGTCCGCGGACATGCTCACGCCGACGACCGCGAGGGAGGGGTCGAGGAAGAGGCCGCGGTCGAGCATCCGGTCGAAGGCCCAGCGGTACGGGTTGCCGTCCGGGTCGCTGCCCGCCGCGAGCACCTGGACCGTCGACTCGGCGGAGTACGCGGAGGTGTTCGAGACCAGGTCGAAGGTACAGGCGGGAAACGCCCCCGAGATCAGCCACAGCGCGTCGCGCAGGGTTCGGCGGGCGGAGTGGAAAGCAGCGGGGTCGTGCAGTGTGTCCAGCGACTTCAGGCGTTCCTTGGCCTCCCGGATGCCACGGATCGCCGCAGGGGCGGCCAAAAGGGCCCTCTGGCGCGCCCACTCGTCCTCCAGGTCGATCGCCGGGCGTGCGGCTGCCTTCTGCGCCAGTGCTTCCAGCGCTGGAGCCGAGTGCATCCAGTCGATGCACTCGATGCTCAGGTCGTAGCCGGTGGCGTCGTACCCGCGAGCCCGGAGATCGCCCAGGAGCAGGGGCACCGCCAGGTGCGGGGCGTAGGCGTTCCACAGGGGCGGATTGACCAGAACGGTCTTCGTGCCCATCTACTTCACCCTCGGTCCTCCTGGTGGGGCCGGCGCCCGGACGGCCGTCCGGGCGCCGGGCCCCCCCCCCCCGGGGCGGGCCCCCGGCGGGGGGGTGGTGCGTCGGCGAGA
>NZ_JBFBGM010000056.1:0-12348 GCF_040684695.1 Streptomyces erythrochromogenes | reverse complement strand
AGCGGGTCGCCGAGTGGGCAGGCAGGGCCCCAAGCCCGAAGGGATCCAGAACGAGCGCCGCCGGCCTCCGGAGCTTCCGGGAGGCCGGCGGGCCGCCGCGGGTCAGCGGTCGCGGACCGCGACGATTCCGTTGAAGACTCCGACGTAGGCGGTGCCGTCGGGGCCGAGCGTGATGGGCGCCCAGTTGTTGTCGTAGAGCGGGCCGGTGCCGGTCAGCTGCCGCCAGCGCCGCTCGCCGGTGCGGAAGTCCACGGCCGTCAGGTACCAGCCGTCGATCCCCCAGGCGTTGGGCTCCTTCTCGTAGAAGTAGATCAGCCCGTTCGCGGTGGAGAGCTTCGGGACCACGGAGGGGGCGCGCACCGCGCTCTCCCATACCGTGTCGCAGCCGCTGCCGTCGGCGCGGACGTCGATGCGGGCGACCCCGCCCACGACGGACTTGCCCAGCAGCAGGCTGGTGGGGTTCTCGTAGCCGTAGTTGTTCTCGACGACGATGCTGTTGCCCCAGGTGATCAGGGAGTTGTCGGTGGTCGAGGCGCCGGAGCCGAAGACGGGCACCTTGCAGACCAGCCGCCGGTCCGCGGCGACGTCCGTGCCGCGCCGGTAGACGAGGACGTTCATCCGGTCGTCTGCGTTGTCGGTGATGGCGACGTAGCCGTCGCCGAAGAGGTCCGGTGTGGTGCCCGAACCCTGGTTGACGGAACCGGGCTTGGTACCGGTTCCGCGGTCGTAGGTCTGGCGCCACTGCACCTCGGGGGTGCCGTCGGCGGCGGCCCGGAAGCTGTAGAGGGCGTGGTCGGAGACGATGGAGACGCCGTCCTCGGCGACCGAGAAGGAGTTCTGGATCTCCTCGCCCTCCAGCTGCACGGAGCGGATCCGGTCGGTCGCCGGATCCACGGTGCCGACCCGGCCCTGGCGGGTCACCCACCAGATGCGGCCCTCCCAGTCGGGCATCACGGAGGTGACGGGGTCGCAGGTGCCGCTGGGCCACAGGTTGGTCCAGGTCACGCAGTCGTGCGGGACGTGGCCGGTGAGGTCCCAGTCGTCGTCGACGGTGAACTTCCAGCTCCCGTCGGGGTTCTGGGAGTGCGAGAGGCGCAGCACGTGCTGGCGGGAGTCGGCGAGGACGGCGCGGTCCTGGTCGTCCAGGTAGAAGTAGGCGCCGCCCGAGGTGTCCTTGAAGATCTTCGCGAAGTCCAGCGAGGTGATCGCCTCGACGGTGGAGGAGCGCTGCGGGAGCTGGTACTCCGCGAGCGTGGCGAGCGTACGTGGCTGGAGGAGCTTGACCTTGAAGCCCGAGAAGGTGCCGCACACCGTGACGAGGCGGCCGCCCGAGTCGAAGGTGGCGGTGGCGCACTCGCCGCCGAGGGCCGCGATCTTCTCGCTGGTCACCTGGGGGTTCTTGCCGAGCGGCCCCGACCAGGGGGAGGTGGCGCTGCCGGCCGCGTCCGAGTGCATGCCGCTGCGGCCGTTGGGCGCGAGGTACGGGTGCTGCGGCGGGGCCTCGCCGGGCAGCGGAGCGGCGGTCGCGGGGCCGCCCTCGTAGGGGGTGATCAGCCGGTGGCCCGGCGCCTTGGGTATCTCCTCGGCCTGGGCCGGGGCACCGCCGTGGAGCACCGTGAAGGCGGCCACGACGGGTACTACGGCGCAGTTCAGCGCTCTTCGGAACATCCGGACTTCCTCCGTGTCGCAACAGGTCTGTTGACATTGCGTCTGACATCGCGCCGCCGCCAGACGCTAGATCGCAGGGCCGGAGGAGTCCATGCATGCGCCGGATGATTCACGAAGGCGCAACAGTCGATCAAGGGTTGAGGCTGGAGACCACGTTCGCGGTGGCCGTCAGGCCGTTGTGGATGGTCGTGGCCATGCTGCTGCTCGCGAGGTAGAAGCCGAGGAGCACGCAGACGAGGGCGTGGGAGAACTTCAGCCCGCCGCTGCGCAGGAAGATCCACGCGAGGATGAGGAGCAGGACGACCACGGAGAGGGAAAGCACCATCGAGACCTCCTGAGTCACCGTCATGGTGGCGCAGGGTGGGGTGCTTACGGGCGAAGGACGTGTCCGCCGTACGGGTGTTGACCGTCCGTGACGGCCGGTCGGTCCTTGACGATCTCGTTCCAGTGGACCGTGTGCCCGCACCAGCGTTCCAGCAGCACCGGGTCGTGGCCCACCGCGAGCAGTCCGGCGCCCGTCTCGGCGCGGTAGTCCTCCACGACCGCGACCAGGGCGGCCGTGGTGGAGGCGTCCAGCATCGCCGTCATCTCGTCGCAGACCAGCCAGCGCGGGCGGAGCACCAGGGCCCGCGCCAGGCAGGCGCGTTGCAGCTGACCGTCGCTGACCTCGTGGGGCCGGCGGGCGAGCAGGTCCTCGCCGAGTCCCACCTGCTGCGCCAACTCGGCCACCCGCGCCGCCGCTTCCGTACGCCGGCCGGTCGCGCGGAGGGGTTCCGCGACGAGGTCGCGCAGCCGCAGGCGGGGGTCGGCGGCCAGGCGCGGCTGCTGGAAGACGACGCCGACCGCGGTGCGCAGGGAGCGCGGGGCGCGGTGGCCGAAGCCGGTCACGGCGTGGCCGTCGAGGGTGACGGTTCCCCGGTCGGGCCGGTGCAGCAGGGCGGCGACCCGGGCCAGGGTGGACTTGCCGCAGCCGCTCGGACCGAGCAGGCCGAGGGACTCTCCCGGGTGCAGCCTCAGGTGCGCGCCGCGGACCGCGGGGGCGCGGCGGTCGTAGCCGGCGGTGATGTCCTCCAGCTCAAGCATGGTGGCAGGCCACCCCTTCCATGAGCGCGGGCCGGCGGGTCCGGCAGAGCGGGTCGGCGGCCGCGCAGCGGGGTGCGAAGGCGCAGCCGGGCGGGAGTGCGCCGAGCTCGGGGGGCGCGCCGGGTACGGGGGTGAAGGCGCGTTCGGGAAGGGCGTCGAGGAGGCCCCGAGCATAGGGGTGGCGGGGCCCCGGGCCGCCGAAGAAGGTTCCGGCCGGGGTGGTCTCGACGATCCGCCCGGCGTACATGACGGCGACGGTGTCGGCGATCCGCTCGGCCGCGGCCAGGTCGTGGGTGATCAGCAGCAGCGCCCGGCCGTCGGCGCGGGTGTGGGCGCGCAGTTCGTCGGCGGTGCGCAGGACGAGGTCGCGGTCGAGTCCGGTGGTCGGTTCGTCGGCGAGGAGCAGGGGGGCGTCGCCCACGAGGGCGAGGGCGGTGGCCGCGCGCTGGGCGAGACCGCCGGAGAGCTCGTGGGGGTGGCGGTCGAGGTGGGAGGCGGGGAAGGCGGCGCGGCCGGCGGCCGCTTCCGCCGCCGCGCGCAGGGCGGGCGGCCGGGTTCCGGTCAGTTCCCGGACCGTCTCCTCCAGCTGGGAGCGGATGGTGCGCACCGGGGTGAGGTGGGCGGCGGGGCTCTGTGGCACCAGGCCGACCCGCCGGCCGCGCACGGTCCGGGCGAGGGTGCGCTCGTCGGCGGCGAGCAGGTCGAGTCCGTCGGCGAGGCGCGCCGATCCGGCGGTCTCGGCGTTGCCCGGGAGCAGGCCGAGGAGGGCGGAGGCCAGGACGGACTTGCCGCAGCCGCTCTCCCCGACGAGGGCGAGGGACTCGCCGGGGGCCAGGGTGAAGGTGGCGTCGGTGACGGCCTCGACGTACCGGCCCGCGGGCATGCGGAAGCGGACGGAGAGGCCGTCGACGCGCAGGACGGGCTCGACCCCACCGGGCTCGGCTCCACCGGGGCGGGGGCCGTCGGCTCCGGCGGTGGGCGCGGGGACGGGGACGGGGCGCGAGGGGGTCACAGGGTCAGCTCCGAGCGGCGGCGCGGGTTCTGGCGTTCGCGCCAGGCGCCGGCGAGGCCGGCGATGGCCAGGGTCGGGACGATCAGCAGGAGGCCGGGGAAGAGGGTGGGCCACCAGTGCCCGGCGAGCAGCGAGCCGCGCGCGCTCTGCACGAGGTTGCCCAGGCTCGCCTGGTGGGCGGGGAGTCCCAGGCCCAGGAAGGACAGCGCGGACTCGTGCCACATCGCGTGCGGGATCATGAGCACGGCGGCGAGTCCGGCCTGCGGGAGGATGCCGGGCACGAGGTGCCGTACGGCGACCCGCCACCGCGAGGCGCCGCCGGAGACGGCCGCGTCCACGTAGGGCCGGCCGCGCAGGGACAGGACCTCGGCGCGGACGATCCGGGCCGTCGAGAGCCAGTGGGTGACGGCGACCGAGGCCACGACGGGCCAGACCCCCGGCCGGAACACCGCCACGATGAAGATCCCCAGGAGCAGGTGCGGGATGGAGGAGAGGGTGTCCACCACCCGCATGGCCACCCGGTCGGTCCAGCCCCCGAGCGCGCCCGCGGCGGCGCCCACGGCCGTGCCGATCACGGTGGCGACCAGTGCGGCCACCAGGCCGACGAGCAGGGAGACCCGCAGTCCGTAGACGCACCGCAGCAGCAGGTCGCGTCCGACGTCGTCGGTGCCGAAGGGGTGTTCCCACGAGGGGGGTTGCAGCTTCGCCGCGAGGTCGACGGCCTGCTGGTCCAGCTGCACGACCGGGGGCACGACCAGGACGGCCAGCACGATCACCGCCATCACGGCGGCGGAGGCGCGCACCCGCAGCGTGCGGGTGGAGCGCCGGGCGCGGCCCTGCGGGCGCCAGAGGGTCTCAGCCATCGAAGCCCACCCTCGGGTCGGCCAGCCCGTACAGCAGGTCGGAGAGCAGGTTGCCGGCGAGTACGGCCGCGGTGGCCAGTACCGTCAGTGCCGCCAGCAGCGGGAAGTCGACCGAGGTGGCCGCCTGCACGGTGGCCGCGGCGATGCCCGGCCAGCTGAAGACGGTCTCCACCAGCAGGGCGCCGGTGATGAGTTCGGGCACCCGCGAGCCGATCAGGGTGAGCATCGGCAGCATGCCGGAGCGCAGGGCGTGGCCGAGCAGGACCCGGCGCTCGGCCAGACCCCGGGCGCGCGCGCCGCGTACCGGGTCCTCCGCGAGCGCGTCGGCCACGCCCTGGCGGACGTACAGGAAGAACCACGGCAGTTGGGAGACGCCCAGCACCAGTGCGGGGAGCACGAGGTGGGAGGCGACCTGCGCGAAGGTGACCGTGTCGCTGCCGGCGTCGGTGAGGCCGCCGGAGGGCAGCGCGCCGAGCCGCACCGAGAAGAACCAGATGGCGAGCAGCGCCAGCCAGAAGGCCGGGGCGGCCTCCAGGGTGTAGGCGAGTGCGGAGACGGCGCGGTCCAGCGGGCCGCCCGTCCGGCGGGCGGCCAGCACCCCGAGGGCGGTGCCCGCGAGGACGGCCACCGTGAAGGCGCAGGCGGCGAGCAGTGCCGACCAGCCCACCCGCTCCGTGATGACGTCGGCGACGGGCTGGCGCATGACGGACGAGGTGCCGAGGTCGCCGGTGAGCGCCGAGGTCAGCCAGTCCCACCAGCGGGCGGCCAGGGGCCGGTCGACGCCGAGGTTGATCCGCAGCTGGTCGAGTTCGGCCTGCGAGGCGGTGAGTCCGGCGGTACCGGCGTAGGCCTTGACGGGGTCGAACGGGGACAGGGCGGCGATCGCGAAGACGCCGAAGGTGACGGCGAGCAGGACCGGGACGGCGGACAGGGTCCGCCGTCCCGCCATGCGCGCCATCGGCCTCCAGGGGAGGCGGACGGGGCGGGGGGTCACTGCGCGCGGCTCACTTCTGCCGGGGCTTCCAGGTCTCGACGTTCCACCAGGGGCCGGCGCCGAGACCGTGGTCGTGCGGCTCCACCTGGGTGCCGAGCCCCTCCCACTTGTCGTTGACGACGTAGAGGTGGTCGATGTGGGTGAGGAAGACGTAGCCCGGGTTCTCGGCGAGCCTGCGCTGCACGGTGTCGTACGCGGCCTTGCGCACGGCCGGGTCGGCGCTGCGGCGCCCCTCGGCGAGGGCCGCGTCCACGGCCGGATCGTCGTACCGGGCCATGTTGTTGAAGCCGTCGCCGCCGAGCGAGGAGGTCAGCAGCAGGTACTGGTCGAAGTCCGGGTCGGCCGGAGAGCCGCCGCCCGCGAGGACGGCCTCGGTCTTCATCCGGGGTTCGATGACCTCCCAGGTGCCGGCCTCGGTCCTGACCTCGATGCCGGCCTTCTTGGCGTCGGAGGCGAAGGCGAGGGCGTGGTCCTGGCGGATCTTGTCGCCGGAGGTGTACCAGAGCGGGAAGGAGGCGCGGACCCCGTCCTTGACGAGGATCCCGTCCTCGCCCGGCTTCCAGCCGGCCTCGTCGAGGATCGTGCGGGCCCGGTCGAGGTCGTGGCGGCGTTCGGTGCCGGCCGTGAACCAAGGGCTGTCGGTGGGCACCGGGCCGAAGGCGGGCTTGCCCGCGCCCTCCAGCAGCTTGTCGACCATCGCCGTCCGGTCCACGGCGATGTCCAGCGCCCGGCGGACGGCGGGGTCGCCGGTGACCGCGTGGTGCGTCGGGAGGGTCACGTTGCGGTAGTCGAAGGTCTTGGCGGCGTAGGTGCGGCGCGCGGTGTCCTTCGCGAAGCCCGCGGCGAGGTTCGGCGGCAGGATGGCGCCGTCCAGCTCGCCGGAGCGCAGCCGGGTGGCGCGGACGTCGTCGTCCTTGATCACGGCCATGGTGAACTTCTTGACGGCGGGCTCGCCGCCCCAGTGGGCGGGGTTGGCCTTGAAGCTGAGCTTCTCGCCCTTGGACCAGCCGGTGAGCACGTAGGGGCCGGTGCCGACGGGCCGCGTGGTGAAGTCGCCGCTGTTGACGTCCTGCTTGCCCGCGATGTGCTCGGGGGCGATGGGCAGCACGGTCCGCTCGGCGAAGGGCGCGTAGGGGTACTTCAGGGTGAAGACGACGGTGTCCTCGCCCTTCGCCTCGACGCCCTCGATCGCGTCCAGCTCGGTCTTGGAGGCGTTGTTCGTCCCCGGGGCGAGGATCGTCTTGTAGGTGAAGACGACGTCCTTGGCGGAGAAGGGCGCGCCGTCGCTGAAGGTGACGCCCCGGCGCAGCGTGAAGGAGTAGGTGCGGCCGTCCGCGGAGACCTCCGGGAGGGACTCGGCCAGCGCGGGCTTCAGCTTCATGTCCGCGTCGTGCGTGAGCAGACCGTCGAAGATCTTGGAGTTGCCGTCCTTGCCGTAGCCCAGGAGCGGGCTGAGGCTCTCCGGCTCGGTGGCGATGCCGACCACGACCGAGTCGGTGCCGGACGCGCCGCCGGCTCCGGCACCGGGGGCGGAGCAGGCCGCCACGCCCGTGATGAGTGCGGCGGCCAGTGTCGTCCTGGCCGCTCCCCGTACTGTCCGGGCCGTCATGCTCTGCACATCCCTGTTCATGTTCATCCGTTATTGCAAAGAGCTGGCAATAATGCCAGACGTGATCAGAAGTCGACGAATCGGGTCACATCACCGGTCAGTGACGCACAGGTCTTGTCGCCCTCCCGCCCCGCGTGCCATATATGTCTAGACCTTTACGGCAGCCGAGGAAGGCACCCCGTGCGACGCAGCGCCCCCACGCTCGCCCTCTTCCTGACCCTCACCGCCCTCGCGGGCCCCACCGCGTGCACCGCACCCGACACCGAGCCGCCGTCCGCCCCCACCGGACTCACCGCCCAGGCCGGCAGTGCCACTTCCGTGCACGTCATGTGGAACGCGGCCGCGGACCGGGACGGGGTGACGCACTATCAGGTCTTCGAGGGCGACAGGCCGGTGCGCGAACTCCCGGCCGAGAAGACCATGGTGGACATCACCGGCCTCACCCCGCAGACCGGGTACTCCTTCACGGTGCGGGCCCGGGACGCCGCCGGGAACCTCTCCGAAGCCGCTCCGGCCGTGCCCGTCACCACCCCGGCCGCCAAGGCGGAGGACCGTACGGCGCCCACCGCCCCCGCGACCACCACCGCCACCGCCACCGGACCCCGGTCCGCCCGGGTGTCGTGGACCCCCTCGACGGACGACACGGGCGTCACGGCGTACGACGTCCACCAGGGCGGCGTACGCATCCACACGGCCGGCCCCGGCGACAGCTCGACCACGCTGACCGGCCTGCAGCCCGACACCGTCTACACCTTCACCGTCCGGGCCCGCGACGGCGCCGACAACTCCTCCCCCGACGGCCCGGCCGTGGACGTGAGCACGCCGCCCGCCTCCGGCGACGGTCCGGGCACCGCCCCCGCCGACCTCACCGCGACCGCCTCACCGGGCGCCGTCACCCTCACCTGGACCGCCCCCGACACCGGCCGCCCCACCGCCGAGTACGAGCTGTACGTCAACGGGCGGCCCACGACCGTCATCCAGTTCGGTACGGGCGCGGTGCCCGACGGCCGGGTGGAGCACCGGCTCACGGTGGCCGAACCCACCGGCACCGAATGGGCCGTGAAACTGCGGGCCAGACTCCCCGACGGGAACTGGGGGGCCTTCTCGGCGGAGCGGCGGATCACGCTCGTCGGGTGAACCCGGCAGGGACCGGATCCGGCCTTAACGGCACGGTGGGATAAGAAGATCACGCACAATACTCCCGTGTTCGGTGAGTACTCGGTCAATGACAATCAGCCAGATTCCGCGAACGGCGTCTCCGATCCGGGCGCCGGGACCCCACCGGGAAGCCTGCCGCCCGAGCCCGCGAGCTTCATCGGCAGGCAGCACGAACTTGACCTCCTCGGGAAGCTGTTGCGCGAGCGGAGGCTGATCACCCTGACCGGGGTGGGAGGCGTCGGAAAGTCCCGGCTCGCCCTGCGCGCCGTCGCCGACGCCGCCCGGACCCGCCGCGACGGCGCCTGGTGGGTCGAGCTGTCGCCGCTGCGCGATCCCGCCCTGCTCACGGCGACCGTCGCCCACGCCGTCGGCCTCGCCGACCACTCCCCGCGCCCGCTCGACGAGGAGTTGTGCGCGTGGATGGCCGACAAGGAGCTCCTGCTCGTCCTGGACACCTGCGAGCACCTGGTCCCGGACTGCCGGCACCTGGCGGGCGAACTCCTGCAGTCCGCGCCCGGGCTGACCATTCTGGTCACCTCCCGGGAGCCGCTGCGCAGCGCGATCGAGGAGGTCGTCGAGGTCCGCCCGCTGCCCTGCGAAGGCCCCGACAGCGACGCCCTGGCCCTCTTCCGCGCCCGCTCCCTCGCCGCGAGCCCGCGCGCCGCGGCCGTCTTCGCCGATCCGGAGCGGACCGCGGTCGCCGCCGAGGTGTGCCGGCGCCTGGACGGGATCCCCCTCGCCCTGGAACTCGCGGGCGCCCGGATGCGGTTGTGGACGGTCGAGCAGATGGCCGAGCGGATCGGCGAGCGCTTCGAGATGCTCTCGGACGTCCGCGTCCCGCGTCCGCTCCGGCACCGGACGATGCGGACCACGATCGGCTGGAGCCACGAGCTGTGCGAGCCGCTGGAACGGCTCCTGTGGGCCCGGCTCTCGGTGTTCACCGGCGACTTCGACATCGCCGCGGCGCGCGCCGTGTGCGCGGGCGGCCCGCTGCCCGCCGCCCGGGTGGAACGCGTACTGGCCGGCCTCGCCGCCAAGTCCGTGGTCCTGCGCACCGAGGAGCGCGGCGCCGGGTGCCGCTACCGCCTGCTGGACACGATCCGCGAGTACGGGCACGACTGGCTGGGCGAACTCGGCGAGACGCAACTGGTCACCGACCGGCACGCGCACTGGTACGCGGCACTCTCGCACGCCGCCGACCGGGGCTGGATGGGCCCGGGCCAGGTGGACTGGTACCGCAGGATCACCGCCGAGCACGCCCAGCTGCGCACCGCACTGGAACACCTGCTCGCCGCCGACCCGACGGCGGCGATGGAGATGGCCGGGGCCCTGTGGTTCTACTGGTTCGCCTGCGGGCACGTGCACGAGGGCCGGGCCTTCCTCGAACGGGCCCTGCTGCTCGCCCCGCGCACGGAACCCGCCCACAACCAGGCCCTGTGGGCCCTCGGGCTGACGATGGTGCTCCAGGGCGACATGGACGAGGCGCGGCGCCTGGGCGAGGAGTGCGCGCGGGGCGCCGCCCACCTCGCCGACCCGGAGCGGGAACTGCGCGCGGCCTACCTGCACGCGGCGGCGGTCCTGATGCCGGGCGACCCGGTACGGGCCCTGGAGCTGGCCGGTCCGCAGGCCCGGGCCGCCCACGGCGGGCGCCCCGGCGGAGCGGGCTGGCTCCTGTGCAAGCTGGTCACCAGCTACGCCCTGGGCGCCCTGGGGCGCTTCGAGGACGCGACCGAGGAGGCGCGGTCGCTGCGGGAGGCCTGCGCGGAACTGGGCGAGCGCTGGATGCGGGCGTACGCGGACTACATCCTGGCGATGAACGCGCTGGGCACGGGCGACCACGGGGAGGCCGCACGCCACGTGCGGGCCATGCTCTCCGGCAAGCGGCTCCTCGGCGACCGGCTGGGCATCGCGCTGGGCCTGGACCTGCTGGCCGCGGCCGTGGCCGGGCTGGGTGACGGCGAGCTGGCGGCGCGCCTGCTGGGCACAGGACACGCGTGGTGGCGGACCGTGGGCCGGCCGCAGATGGGCTCGCCCTCGCTGACGGCCGTACGGGACCAGGGCGAACGGCAGGCGCGGGCGGCGATCGGAGACGCGGCCTTCGAGGCGGCGTTCCGGGGCGGGGCGGCGGCGCCCACGGGCTGACTCAGCCCGCGGACGGCGCGCTGCGTAACCGCGTCGGGGCTCCCGTCAGTACGGGAGGGGTCTGCCCGACGGTGTGCGCAGGTCCAGGTCTCGGGGGGCGGGCTTGGGGACGGGCTTTCGGATCAGCTGCTGGCGCATGCTGCCTCCTCGCTCAGACCAGGGCCGGGCGGCGGGGTTGGACCGCGCGGCTGTCGGGGAGCAGTTCACCGGTGTCGTCGAAGATCACGACTCCGTTGCACAGCAGGCTCCATCCCTGTTCGGGATGGGAGGCCACAATGCGGGCGGCGTCGTGGTCGGCGCTGTCGGCGGCTGGGCAGGGGGGCTGGTGGGAGCACATTGGCGCACCTCCTCGCGAAGTGGGGCGGGAGGGCCGGTGGTCACCCGGTCGAATCCGCGATCCACGGTGGCGGCGAGTATTACTGATCGCCACCCCCGGACGGAACCCATATTCGCCGTCCAGTTCACGGTGTGTATGCCCGATTACCATGCGCTCATGCCCGTTATCCGGATCGTTCACCGTACGTCCGCGCCGGCCGCCGAGGCGTGGTCGAGGCTCACGGACTGGGAGCTCCACGGAGCACAGGTCCCCCTCACGCGGACGATCATCGAGACCCCGCCCCCGACGCACGCCGGAACGATCTTCACAGCCCGCACGGGTGTGGGCAGGATCACATTCGACGACCGGATGGAGGTCGTGGTCTGGCGGCCGCCCGCCGCGGACTCGCCGGGGCTCGTCCGGCTGGAGAAGCGCGCCCGGGCGGTGACGGGCTGGGCGGAGATCGAGATCCGCCCCCTTCCCACGGGCGGCTCGGAGGTCCACTGGCGCGAGGAACTGCGCCTGCGCGGCCTCCCCCGAGCCTTGGACCCGTTGGTGGCGGCCGCCGGGCGCCTCCTCTTCGGCCGCGCCCTCGCCCGCCTGCTGGCCCGCTGATCGCGCGGGCTACTGTGCCGTGATCACCGCGCCGGTGATCACGGCACAGCAAGAGGAGACGATCCGTGGCCACTCCGCCACCGCCGCAGCAGCAGGGCCCCGGCCCGTACGGCGGCCCCGTGTTCACGGGCCCGCAGCAGCCGTACGGCGCGTACGGCGCCCACCCGCAGCCGGGGCGCCACGGCTGCACCGTGTGCGGGGCCTGGCCGGCCGCGCCCGCCACCGTGCGGGGCCACCAGGGCCTGATCGTGCTGGCACGGTTCCTGAGCCGCCGGGGCCCGTTCTGCCGGGACTGCGGGCTCGCCACCTACCGCGGCATGTCGTCGGACACCCTGTGGCAGGGCTGGTGGAGCCCGCTGTCCCTCTTCATCACCCCGGTGACCCTGCTGATGAACCTCGGCCCGCGGGCCGCCTTCCGCAGGCTCGCTCCCCCGTCCGGCGGCTTCCGTCCGGCGCTCGACCCGGGCAGGCCGCTCTGGCGCCGCCCCCCGGCGCTGCTCTTCCTCATGCCGGTGCTGCTCGTCGTGCTGGCCGTCCAGGCGCTCCTCGTGATCGGCCTGGTGGTCGACGGCCCGCCGAAGCTGTCCGTGGGGCAGTGCGTGCGCAACGAGGGCACCTGGGTCGAGCAGGACCTCGAGGTCGTCTCCTGCGACTCGGCCCGCGCCACGTACAAGGTCACGGCCCTGCTGGACGCACCCGGTGCGCACTGCGCCCCGCTCGACCACGTCGCCGACCCGAAGTACGGGCCGGACGACTTCACCAGCGCCTGCCTGACTGAGCTGCGCTAGGCGCAGCAGGAGGACATCCAGCGGCTGGTGCGCGAGGCGGCGGAGGAGGACGTACGGGACGGCAGCGGCTGGCTGGAGATCCAGGTGGATCCCACCTCCT
>NZ_JBFBGM010000055.1:0-17079 GCF_040684695.1 Streptomyces erythrochromogenes | reverse complement strand
ACCCCCGCCGGCCTGGTCCAGCAGGTCCTTCAGCGATCCGATCCTTCCCGTCGAGGTCACCGTGTCCTTGGTGTCCGACCAGGTCTGCCCGATGTGCTGGACGCGCCGCTGGAAGGACTTCCGACACGGAGCTCAACTGCGGACGCGTTCGGGACGATCCAGGCGTCGGGCGGCAACGGCATCGTCTTGCCTGCCCGAGACTCGGCTATCTCTACGCCCAGTTCCATGTCGGTCCGCCCCCTTCCGGATGATTCACGTCGCTCGGAACAGTACCTTGATCGAAAAGGTGGACCATCTGTCGGTTCGCCGATGTCGCGCGGGAAGAGGGCTGCGGTCGCCGCGTGCGGAGGGGCACGGGCACTCCTGGCGCAGCTGGGCGCCTCTGATGACTGGTGCCGCAAGCGTGCCGGCGGTTACCGGTGCGGTGTGTCGCCGCCTCGACGGCTCATCCGCGGCCGGTTGTGGGCCCCTTTCCACGAGCCGGAGTGCTCGGGCAGGCGCATGTCCCGAGGGCCGGCCGAGGCGCGACCTCGCGTCGCAGATGCACGCGACCCCCCTTGTGACCTGCGCTGTACCAAAGTGCCAACTATTTTGCTGATTCCGCAGCTCTGGCGGCTGGGCCAATTGGCATCTGCGCAGGCCACGAAAGTTGTTCGGTGCCAACTAGCGTGCACGGTCACACCCGGCTGGCCCGGCTGGTCCGGCTGGCCCGGTTGGGCTACGGGAGGCGGGTTGCGGTGCGGATCAGGTCGGCGACGGCTCTGGAGCGGCTGTGCGGCGGCCAGGCGATCACGGTGGTGACCTTCGGAGCGTCCAGCACGGGCACGGCGGCGAGGTCGGCAGGCAGTTGGGCCCGGCACGACTCGGGCGAGACCGCGAGGGCCCGGCCGAGCGCCACGAGCTGCAGCAGCTGGGCGTGGTCGCGGACCTCGGGGCCGGGGCCGGGCGGGTAACTGCCGTCCGGGCCGGGCCAGCGCGGCAGGGGAAGGCCCGGCAGCCCGGTGATGTCGGCCATGTGCACATGGTCCCGCGCGGTGAGCGGATGCCCGGCCGGCAGGACCACGACCTGGCCCTCCGTGGCGAGTTCCTCGGTGTCGAACCCGGCCGTCGCGTCGAACGGCCGGTGCAGCAGCGCCACGTCGGCCCGGCCCTCGCGCAGGAGTCGTCCTTGCTCGCCCGGGCCGCACAGGATGACCTCGACGGCCACCGCGCCGGGTGCGGCGGCGTACGCGTCGAGCAGGTCCGCCAGCAGTTCGCGGGACGCGCTCGCCTTCGTCACCAGGACCAGGCCGGGACGTCCGGTCACGGACCGGGCGGCGCGGCGGGTGCGGCGTTCGGCGGCGTCGACCGCGGCCAGGGCGGCCCGGCCCTCGGTCAGCAGCACCGAACCGGCCCCGGTCAGCGCCACGGTGCGGCTGGTCCGGTCCAGCAGCGTTGCCCCGAGCCGGCGTTCGAGCTGCTGGATCGCGCGCGACAGGGGCGGCTGCGCGATCCCGAGGCGCTGCGCGGCGCGCCCGAAGTGCAACTCTTCGGCGACGGCGACGAAATACCGCAGTTCCCGGGTCTCCATACAGGCACGCTACCCCGGACCGATACCCGGACGGTATCGACACCCACCCGATCGGTCTTGGACCTCCGCCGGAGTCCGAGGGCAGCATGGCTCCCATGAGCGAACGAACGATTGCGCTGGTCACCGGTGCGAACAAGGGAATCGGCCACGAGATCGCCGCGGGCCTGGGCGCCCTCGGCTGGAGGGTCGGCGTCGGCGCCCGCGACGACGGGCGCCGCGAGGCCGCGGTGGAGCGGCTGCGCGCGGCCGGCGTCGACGCGTTCGGCGTACCGCTGGACGTGACCGACGACGCGAGCGTCACCGCCGCGGCCCGGCTGATCGAGGAACGGGCCGGGGGCCTCGACGTGCTCGTCAACAATGCCGGCATCGCCGGCACCATGCCGCAGGAGCCCACCCGGATCGACCCCGCCGTCATCCGCACGGTCGTCGAGACCAACGTGATCGGCGTCGTCCGCGTCACCAACGCGATGATGCCGCTGCTGCGCCGCTCCGCCGCACCGCGGATCGTCAACATGTCCAGCAGCGTCGGCTCCCTCACCCGGCAGTCGGGGGCCGACGCCGAGCGGACGGCGGGTCCGATCGCCGTGGCGTACGCACCGTCGAAGACGTTCCTGAACGCCGTCACCCTCCAGTACGCGCGGGAGCTGCGCGGCACGAACATCCTGATCAACGCCGGCTGCCCCGGCTACGTCGCGACCGACCTCAACGCCTTCCACGGCGTGCGCACCCCCGAGCAGGGCGCGGCTATCGGCATCAGGCTCGCGACCCTGCCCGACGACGGCCCGACCGGGCAGTTCTTCGACGACGCCGGCGTGGTGCCCTGGTGAGGGGGCGTCCCCGACAGCTCCCGTACGGCGGCGCGTCACCCGGTTCGGCGCCTTCGTTCTTCACTCTCCGCTCTATCGCGAGCACGCTCCGTGCGTCATAGTGGAGCCAAGGGGAGTCCGAACGTGGGGGGATGCTTCGTGATCGAGCAGGCGTACGTTCAAGCCGACGACAAGACCGCACCGACGCTCAAGGAGATCAGGGACCGCATCTCGACGGCGGTGGACGCGACGGAGGGCACCGCCTTCGAACGCCTCAAGTGCTGGCTCCAGATGCCGGTCGACTCCACGTTCGCGAAGATGGTGGACAGTGACTGTCAGGTGCGCGCCAAGAGGGTCGGCGGTCTGCTGAGTCCGGGGGCAGGGGGGCTGTACGACCCCAGCGACCTCTCGGTGGGCATCGGCGTCCCGGCCAAGTGGACCGCCATCGACAAGGCCGTGAAGGCCGAACGCGCCGTGTACGTCAACGGTTCGACCGGACACGTGGGCGGGGCCCAGAGCAAGTTCAACAACGAGCGCAACGCCGGATTCCACGTGATCGTCTTCCTGGCCGTCGGGAAGGAGTCCGACGGGCGCGGCTACTACCTGGGCCTCGACCCTGACGTCAGTGCCACGACCGAGGCCAGGGCTGCGTGGAAGGCGCTCGTCGCCGGCGACACCGAGACGAAGCCGCAGGACTTCACCGCCGCGAAGAGCCTGGAGGTCGTCAAGTCGATGATCCTCGGCAGCGCGGAGGGCGGTTTCGGTCCGCTGGTCCGCAAGTACTACGTCGACACCAGCAAGGCCTTCCCCAAGATCATTCGCGCCTGAGCGCACGGCCTGGTTTCGGGCAGCTCCGTCATCGCGCTGATCAAGGCGACCGAGATCTCCCTCTCCGCCGCCTGATCCACCTGCCCTCCGGCCTCCGCGGCCGTCGAGGTCCCTCGGGCCCCGCACCGACCCCTTCCGGTGCGGGGCCCGACCCGTGCCCCCGGAGCCCTCCGGTGCGTGTCACGGCGGGGCGAGCCCGGTGCCTCATCCAAGAGGTCGGTCTGTGACAATGGCCAGCATCTGCCATGACAGTGGCCGCAACGAACTCGCACATGCCGGTTCGGGTGGCGCGAGGACAAGAGGTACGCGGTGCCGGGCGAACCACTCCCTCCGGGGCAGCGCATGGCCAAGGGCTGGCCGGTCTCCCACTACGGCCCGGTCCCCAGGTTCCGGGCCGACCGCTGGAACCTCCAGGTCTTCGGGGCCACCGCGACCGGCGACAAGTACTCCTGGACCTTCGACGAGGTCATGGCTCTGCCCGCCACGACGATCACCGCGGACCTGCACTGCGCCGCGGGCACGACGACCGTCGGCCACGAGTTCTACGGCGTACCCGCGGCCGTCCTGCTGGACCTGGCACCCCCGGCTCCGGACGTCACCCACGTCATGGCCTGGGCGGAGTACGGGTACAGCGCGAACCTGCGCCTCGCGGACTTCACCTCGGACCGGACCGTCATGGCCACCCACCACGACGGAGAGCCGCTGACCGCCGAGCACGGCTTCCCGCTGCGGCTGGTCGTCCCGCACCTGTACGGATACAAGGGCCCGAAGTGGCTGCGCGCCATCGAGTACATGACCCAGGACCGACGCGGATTCTGGGAGGAGCGCGGCTACCACAACATCGCCGACCCGTGGACGGGCCGGCGCCACTCCTACCAGGAGGACGACGACGGGTAGGGCTCCCGGCCGGACCGGCAGGGCCTCACGGAGCCGGATCCCGGCCAGGTCCCCGATCCGGTCGGTCCACCACCTCCCTCTCGTACGGATGGGCAGGCTCAGGGGGTCGCGCGGACGATGACGAGCGATCCCTCGTAGGTGGGCTGGTGGCGCAGGCGGCCGAACTCCGCGTCCCAGGCCCCGGAGTTCAGATCGCTGCGCAAGGACCGGTCGAAGTGCTCGCGGACCCGGTCGTCGACGAAGCTCCACGCCGAGCAGGCCTGGCGGGCGGCCGGGTCCAGCAGCATCTCCGGACGGCCGTAGTACGCCTCGTTGAACCCGCCCGTGCAGTGCAGCGGGATCGGCACCGTCTGTACGACGCCGGTCCCGCCGAGGGCGGACGCCAGCTCCTCCACGGTCGGGTGGCGGCGTGCCTCCGCTTCCAGCACCTCGGGCGCGTACCGGTGCAGCCAGAAGTCGCCCACGAGGGCGGGATCGCAGGTCAGGATGACCACGGGGCCGCGGGTGACGCGCCGCATCTCGCGCAGGCCCGCCCGTACGTCGGACCACTGGTCCACGCTGAACAGCGTCATCGCCGCGTCGAACTCCCCGTCCCCGAACGGCAGGTCCTCGGCCACGGCGTCGATCGCCCCGGCCGGGCGGGCCGGCCGCCGGACGCGCATCGGCCCGGACGGTTCGACCGCCGTCACCGTGCGCGCGGAACTCTCGTACGATCCGGCGCCCGCACCGACGTTGAGCACGCTGCGTGCGTCGCCCAGGGCCTCGGCGACGAACCGGGCGATCTGCTCGTCCGGTCGGCGGTGTGCGGAGTACCCGCCGCCGATCCCGCCGTGGCCGACGTCGACGGCGCTGCCGACCTGGGTGCGTGTCGTCATGGGTTACCTCGCCTCGTGAGCAGGACGGTCAGGACAGTGGGGACGGGGCCCGCCCGCCCGCGGTTGTGCCGCGGGGTGGACGGAGAGGGTGGAGAGGGCCGGCCGGGGGCTCACGACCAGAGCAGGAACCGGTCCCAGCCGTTCCGGCTCCGTTCGTAGCGCAGCCGGGTGTGGACGCGGGTCTTCGACGCCTGCCAGAACTCCACTTCCCCCGGGGACAGGGTGTAGAGCGTCCAGGCCGAGTCGACGAGGGAGGGCTCCCGGTCGAGCGTCGCCAGCGCCTTCTCCAGGGCCTGGTCCCGTTCGGTGGTGTCCACGAGGTACTGGCTCTGGCGGGCCAGGAGTGCCTCGGCGCGCGCGGTGGCCGACCGCGCGAGGAAGTCCTCCGCGTTCTCCCGGGCGGTCCCCGGCGTCACCTGCCCGCGCAGCCGGACCTGCCGGCCGTGCTCGGGCCAGTAGAACGTCAGCGCGGCCCGCGGGTGCACGGCCAGTTGGCGGCCCTTGGGGCTGAAGCCGTGCCCGGCGAACTGCCAGCCGGAGGCGGACACGCCCTTGAGGATCAGGACGCGCGCGTCGGGGTCACCCGCCTCGTCCACGGTGGACAGGGTCATGGCGTGCGGATCGCGCAGCCCGTCCGCCACGGCGTCGGACAGCCAGGACAGGAAGAGGCGGACCGGATCGTCCGGGGCCTGTTCGGTCGCGAACCCGGGCAACGGCCCCGCGAAGACTTCGATGCTCCGAAGCCACCCGCGGACCTCGCCACCCTGCTCTCCGTCGCCCACCTGCCGCCTCCTCCACAGGACACCTTCGGATCTCATCCTGCATCTGCGGCCAATATTCGACAATCACCTGGCAAATGCTTGTCGAAAACCCCAAAGGTCACCGTGTCTGCGCGACAGGTATTGGATGTAGTCACAAGGCGGGCAGCGCCGAGTGCTGCGCAACGGTCCGGCTGCCGTGCGCGACGTTTCGGTCGTCGCCGAGCGGGCACAGCAGGCACAGCAAGGCTCGCTGCCTCCCGCACGGCCCCGACTTCACGGAGAACACGTGCCGCAGGACGTGGAGTTCCACCTTCCCTTCCCGGTTGCCTCCAGTCCGGACCTGGAGGGCGCGCGACGGCGGAATCTGGAGTGGGTGCGGCGGGTGGGCCTGGTCGGTGAGGGCCGCTCCGCCCAGTGGTACGCGGCCTGGGACATGCCGGCTCTGGCCGCGCTGGGCTTCCCGTACGCCCGGGGCGGGATGCTGGATCTGTGCGCGGACGCGATGGCGTTCTTCTTCGTCTTCGACGACCAGTTCGACGGAGTTCTGGGCCGGACACCCGCGCGGGCCGCGACCGTCTGCCAGAAGATGATCGACATCGTCCACGGCGTGCCGCCCGGCCGGGACGCGGACGCGTGCTCGGTGGCGTTCGCCGACGTCTGGGCGCGCAGCACCGACGGTGCGCGTCCCGGCTGGGTGGCCCGGGTGGCGCACGAGTGGGAGTACTACTTCGCGGCGCACGCCCACGAGGCGATGGGCCGCCTGCGCGGCACCCCGGCCGACCTGGAGACCTACCTCCAGGTCCGGCGGGGGATCGCCGGCACCGACCTGCCGCTCTCCCTCGGCGAGCGGGCGGCCGCGGTCACCGTCGCCCCGGCCGTCTTCCACAGCCCGGAGCTGCGCCTCATGCGGCGGGCTGCCATCGACGTCACGCTGATGTGCAACGACGTCTACTCCCTGGAGAAGGAGGAGGCCCGCGGCGACATGGACAACCTCGTCCTGGTCCTCGAACACGGCCGCCGCTGCACCCGCGGGGAAGCCGTCGCCGGAGCGCGCGAGGAGGTCCGGCGGCGCGTCGTACGGTTCCAGGAGCTGGCACTGCGGGTACCCGGACTGTGCGCGCTGCTGGGGCTCACCGCCCGGGAGGCGGCCGCCGTGGACCGGTACGTCGAGGCGATGGCCCTGTGGATGAGCGGCTACCACGCCTGGCAGACCCGGACCCACCGCTACACCGACGCCCCCAGCGTCGTGCCCGCCACGGGACCGGGCTACTTAGACCGGGTGCTCGGCCCTGACGCGTGATCCCGGCCGGCCGTCGGGGCGCCGCGTACGCAGCGGGAGGACCGGCCACGATCGGTGGAGAGCGAGCCCGTTAGGGTCGGGGACATGACGCCCTCCCCCGTCGGCAGTGCCTTCGATTCGCTCCGCCGCGACGCCGTGTCCGATCCGGACGCGCTGCGCCGCGTCTACGCACTGCCCAAGGACACGGCCGTACGCAAGCAGATGACCGAACTCACCTACCAGACCCGGCGGTTGATCGGCTGCTCCTCGCTGGTCCTGGTCGCCAGCGCGGACGCCGACGGCAACTGCGACGTCTCCCCGCGCGGCGGCCCCGCCGGATTCGTCGCCGTCCTGGACGCGCGCACGGTGGCGATCCCGGACGCCACCGGCAACAAGCGCCTGGACACCCTGCGCAACGTCGTCGCCACCGGGCGGGCCGGGCTGCTGTTCGTCATTCCGGGGCGCACGACGACGCTCAGGGTGAACGGCCGGGCCTGCGTCTCCACCAGCCCGGAGCTGCTGTCGCAGCTGACCGCCGTGGGCAGGCCGCCGGCCAGCGCGCTGGTGTTGGGCATCGAGGAGGTCTACCCGCACTGCCCCAAGTCGTTCCTGCGCAGCGGGGCCTGGAAACCGGAGCAGTGGCTGCCGGCCGGCGCCCAGCCGACCTCGGCCGAGGTGACGCTGGCCCAGCTGCGGATGCCGGAGCTGACGATCGCCGACATCGAGCAGGCGGAGGCGGACTCGCTCACGTACCGGTACGAGTGACAGCCGGCCGGTGACCGCCGACGGCTGCGCCGGCGCTGACGACGGCCGCCGACGGCGGTGCTGGCGCGTCCGACCGCGCCCGCTCCCCGCACGTCTCAGCCGAGCGCCGGCAGCGGTTCGCGCGACGCGTGCCAGGCGGGCGGGAGCGCGGCGACGCCCGTGCGGGCGGCGATCACCCCGCCCGCGATGGCGCAGGTGGTGTCGATGTCGCCCCGCCCGGCGACGGTGGACCACAGGCCCTCGTGGAGGTCGTCGAGGTGTCCCGCCGCACACCAGAGGGCGAAGGGGACGGTGTCCGGGCCGGACATCCGGTAGCCGGAGCCCAGGACCTCCGCGGCGTGCCGGACCGAGGCGCGCCCCGGCATCCGGGCCCCGATCCGCACCCCCGACCGGACGTCGCTGTCGGGCAGTCGGGCGGCGACCGCCCGCAGGAAGTCCGGGCGGTCCGGCGCCGGACCGCCGCGGCTGCGCGTCGCGAGCGCGGCGGCGACGGCCACCGCCACCGCGCCGGCCACCGCCTCGGGGTGGTGGTGCGAGACCACGCTCTGCTCGGCGGCCCGTTCGGCGACGGCGTCGAGGTCGGCGGCGTGCCAGGCGCCGAGCGGTGCCACGCGCATGGCCGCGCCGTTGCCCCAGGAGCCCTGGCCGTCGAACTGCCCCGCCACCACCTCCCGCCACGGCTCGCCCGCGCCGATCCGGCGGAGCACGTCGTGCATCGAGGCGCCGTAGCCGCGGTGCGTGTCGTCGGCGTAGGCCGCGGCGAGGCGGCGGGCGAAGCGGTCCTGGTCGATCGCGCCGCCGCCCTCGGCGAGTTCCCGTACGAGGACGAGCGCCTGCGCGGTGTCGTCGGTCCACTGCCACAACGGCTCCGCGGGCACGGTCCGTGCCTCCAGGGCCGCCGGGCCCTCGCGGCGCAGGATGCCGAACCAGCGGTCACCGAAGGCGTCGCCGAAGGCGAGCCCGGACAACGAGTCGAGAGCGGCGGCAGGCGGGGCGACGGGCACGTTGATCATCGGATCAGTATCGGCATCCGACGGTGCCCCGGCATTCCGATTGCGCGGGCCGGCGCGGCGGGCACGGAGCCGCCCCCCCCGGCGGGTCAGGGCGCTTCGGGGGCCGGGGGCGGTTCGACCAGGTGGCCGTCGCGCAGTTCCACCACGCGGTCGGCGAGTTCGATCAGGTTGGGGTCGTGGGTGGCCACGAGGACGGTGACCGACTCGCTGCGCACCACGGCGCGCAGCAACTCCATGATCGAGCGGCCCGTTTCGGAGTCGAGCTGGCCCGTGGGCTCGTCCGCGATGATCAGGTCGGGGTCGTTGGCCAGGGCGCGGGCCACCGCCACGCGCTGCTGCTGGCCGCCGGAGAGTTCGCCCGGGCGCTGCTCGGCGTGGTCCGCGAGGCCGACCAGGGCGAGCAGGGTACGGGCGCGCTCCTCGCGCTCCCTCGCCGGGACGCGGCGCAGCCGCATCGGCACGCCGACGTTCTCGGCGGCGGTGAGGACGGGAATCAGGCCGAAGGACTGGAAGACGAAGCCGATGCGGTCACGGCGCAGGGCGAGCAGGTCGGGCTCGCCCAGGGCCGCCAGGTCGGTGCCGTCGACGCTGATCCGGCCGCTCGTCGGGGTGTCGAGGCCGCCGACCAGGTTCAGCAGGGTGGTCTTGCCCGAGCCCGACCGGCCCTTGAGGGCGGTGAGTTCGCCCCGGCGGACCTCGAAGGACACACCGCGCAGGGCGTGGACGGCCTGCGCCCCGCTGCCGAAGCTGTGGCGCACGTCGTCCACGACCACGATCGGTGTGCCGCCGGCCTTCCGCGCCGCCGGTACCGTGGCCGTTTCCTGGTGGTCCGTCATCGCCTGTAACCCCCCGTTGGGTCGTCCGAGCGGAGCGTCTGACTCCGGGTCTCGCGCCCGCGCCCGCCGCCGCTGCAACATTCTGATCGCATTTGCGCATCCGTCGCACCAATCACGCAAGCCCCTTCCGCCCATGGCTCGAATCTGACAACATCGTCCGCTATCCGGTACCTGGGGTCCGGACGGGGGAGGAACTCAACACGTGCTCGGCTTCGTCGTGCGCCGACTGCGCGGGCGATGGCCGCTCGCCGTCGCCGTGCTGCTCACCGTACTGATCACCGCGACCGCTCTGACCGCGCTGACGGCGTTCACCCGTGGCGTGGGGGAGGAGGGGCTCCGGCGGGCCCTGACCGGCCCGGAACGGCCCCGGACCGCCGTCGTCATCACCAGCGGCCATCCCGCGGAGTCCCGCACCAAGGACGACGCGTCCGTACGGGCCTACGCGGACCAGGTGTTCGGGCGGCTCCCCGTGACCGCCGAGAGCGTGGCCCGCAGCCGTTCGTACGGCCTGCCCGGCGCTGCCGCCTCGGGCCAGGACGCCGACCTGACCCTGCTCGCGGCCTTCAGCCGGGAGCACGTACAGCTGACCGCCGGCCAGTGGCCGGGGCAGGTCGCCCCCGGCGCCGGGACCGCCCCCGCACCCGTACAGGTCGCCGCACCGCGGGCCGCCCTCGCCCGGCTCGGCCTCGCCGAATCCGCCCTGCCCGCAACCGTCCGGCTCGACGACCGGTTCGGCGGCCCACAGCTCACCGTGCTCGTCACCGGCGTGTACCGGGCCGCCGACCCGGACGCCGGATACTGGCGCCTGGACCCGCTCGGCGGCCGCGAGGTCCAGTCCAGCACCCTCGCCACCTACGGACCGCTCCTGGTGGACGACAGCGCCTTCACCACGGGCGCCCTCCTCCAGAACTACCGCCTCACCCTCCTCACTCCGGACCTCGCCACCCTCCGCACCGCCGAGGCCGAGACGATCCGGGGCGCGACGGAACCCGCCGCGGCCGCCCTGGAGCGCAGCACCTCCCTGCGGGCCGCCACCGACCTGCCGAAGGTCCTCGCCGAGCTGGACTCCGGCCTGCGCGTCGCCCGCTCCACCCTGATGATGGGCGCCCTCCAGCTCGCCGTCCTCGCCACCGCCGCCCTGCTCCTCGTCTCCCACATCGTCACCGTCCGCCAGGAGCCGGAACGCGTCCTGCTCACCGCCCGCGGCGCCTCCCGCCGCCGGCTCGGAGCCCTGAGCGCGGCCGAGTCCCTGCTGCTCGCCCTGCCCGCCGCCGTCCTGGCACCGCTGCTGACCCCGCCGCTGCTGCGCCTGTTCAGCCGGTTCGGACCGCTGGAGCGGGTCCACCTGGAGATCCCGGACACCTGGCTGGTCTGGCCCGTCGCGGCCGGCTGCGCCCTGGCCTGCGTCCTGCTCACGACCCTGCCCTCCGTCCTGCGCGGCGCCTCGGCCGCTGTCCTGCGCCGCGCCGGCAGCCGCCAGGCGGTGGTGACCGGAGCCGCCCGCTCCGGCCTGGACCTGGCCGTGGTGGTCCTCGCCGTCCTCGGCTACCAGCAGCTGTCGCAGTACGGCGGTTCCGACGCCCCGCCGCCCGCCACCGGCTTCGGCGGCGGGCTCGGCGTGGACCCCGTCCTGGTCGCCGCCCCGGCCCTCGCCCTGTGCGGAGGCACCCTCCTCGTCCTGCGCCTGCTGCCGTTCGCCGCCCGCGCCGGAGGACGCCTGGCCGCGCGCGGCCGGAGCCTGGCCCCGGCGCTCTTCGGCTGGCAGCTCGCCCGCCGCCCCGGCCGGGCCACCGGACCCGTGCTGCTCCTCGTACTCGCCGTCTCCAGCGGCATCCTGGCCCTCGGCCAGGACTCCGCCTGGTCCGCCTCCCAGCGCGACCAGGCCGACTTCGCCACCGCCGGCGGCCTGCGGATCTCCGCGAGCAGCATGCCCGCGATGGGACAGGCCGGACGCTACGGGGCACTCCCGGGCGGCGACCGCCTCAACCCGGTGGTCCGCCGCGAGCAGCAACTGCCCGGCGGGGTCGTCGCCGACGTCCTCGCGCTCGACGCCGCCAAGGCCGGCGAACAGGTACCGCTCCGCAGCGACCTCCGGGGCGGCCGCGACATGCGCGAACTCTTCGCCCCGCTCGCCGACATCGCCGACCGGGCCCCCGGTGTCGCCCTGCCCGGCACCCCGCGCCGGGTCGACCTCGATGTGAGCGTACGGTCCTCCGGAACCGGCTGGGCCGCCGTCAGCGTGCTGCTGCGCGACCGGTTCGGGGCGGTCCACGGCACGCAGTCGGTCACCCTGCCCGCGGGCGGGAACGCCACCCTCGCCTTCCCCCTGGACACGCTGACCGGCGCCCCGATCGGATCGGCCGCGGCCCCGCTGACCCTGGCGGGCCTGCGCCTGTCCTACGCCGGGGACGGCGGCCCGCCCGGCGACGGCAGCGAACTGACCCTGCGCCGGATCGCCGTCTCCGACACCGTCGACGGCGCCGCGACGGCGGTTCCCGCACCCGCCACCGCCGGCCCGGCCGGCTGGCGCGCCCTGCCCCCGCAGGGGCAGCGCATCCAGCGGGCCCCCGAACCGACCCCCGTCCCCGCCGGATCCACGGACCTGGCACGGCTGCGCTACTGGGGCGGGTTCGGCACCGACCGGGGTGTCACCGTCGTCCTGCTCCCGGCGGCCGCCGCGCCCCCCGCCGACGCGGTCCCGGCCGTCGCCACCCACCGCTACCTGCGCACAGTGGGCGCCGCCGTCGGCGACACCGTCCCGGTCCCGATGGACGGCGCGACCGTCCCCATGCGGATCACCGCCGCCGTGGAGTCCCTGCCCGTGGCCGGACGGACGGCGCTCGCCGCCGACCTGCGCACCCTCGGCCGGTTCCTGCTGGAATCCGCCGGCCGGCAGCCCGGTACGCCCACCGAGTGGTGGCTGCCCGCCGCCTCCTCCGCCGACCCGGTCCCCGCCCGCGCCGCCGCCGAACTGCGCGCCGGAGTCAGGACCGAGCGCGTCCAACTCCGCGAGGAGATCACCGACCGCCTGCTCGACGACCCGCTGAGCGCCGGCCCGCAGAGCGCGCTGGCCGCCCTCGCCGTCGCCTGCGCGGTCCTCGCCGCCATCGGCTTCGCGACGTCCACGGCCGCCGAACGAAGGGTGCGGGGCCGGGAGTTCTCCGTCCTGCTCGCACTCGGCACCCCCCGCCGGTCACTGGCCGCGGCGGCCGCCGCCGAGGGCGGGGTGCTGATCCTCATCGGGACCGCCGTCGGCACCGGGCTCGGCGTGGCCCTCGTCCACCTGATGGCGCCGCTGATCGTGCTGACCCCCTCGGCCGGCCGGCCGTTCCCGCCCGTGCGGGTGGACATGCCGCTCGGGCAGATCCTGCTGACGGCCGCCGCCATCGCCGCCGTACCCCTGCTGTCGGCCGTCTTCAGCGGCCCCCGGGGCCGCGACATCGCCGCCCGGCTGCGCCCCGTGGAGGAGATGTGACCACCCCGCCGTCCGCCACCCCGCCGCCGTCCGGCCCGAGCAGTGCGACGCCGTCCACCCCCCGTACACGGTCCGCCGCACGGCCGCCCGCGGCTCGGCGGTCCGGGCCGCGCCCCGCGCCGTGGGTACGGACCCGGCTGCGCGCGGCCCCGCTCGGGACCCTGCTCGCCGCCGCGCTCGCGTTCGTCGCCGTGCTGCTCGCCGCCGCGCTGCCGCGGGCCCAGGACCGCGGCGCCGACCAGGCCCTCCGGTCCTTCCTGAACGACGCCGGACCGACCCGCACCAGCCTCCAGGCGACCGCGCCGGCCCCGGCGTCCGGGCAGAGCGCCCAGGCCCTGGACCACACGCTGAAGAGCCTGCTCGCCCGTACCGGCAACACCTTCCACGTCGAGGCCGACAAGGTCGTGCACGGCACGCGGACCAACAAGCGGCAGCCCCTGATGAATCCGGAGCTCTCCCGCCCGCACCGCCTCCCGCCCGAGATGTCCCTGCTGTACGTCCAGCAGGCGCAGGAGCACGTGCAACTGGTGGAGGGGCGCTGGCCGACCGGCACCCCCCGGCCCGCCGGAGGCGCCCCCGCCTACGCACCGCCGCTCCAGGTCGCCCTGTCGCGGCAGGCCGCCGAAACCATCGGCGCCCGCGTCGGATCCGTGCTGGCGAGCGCCCCCCTGGTCGACGGCACGCCGTCCGTGGAGGTCGTGGGCCTCTTCTCGGCCAAGGACGAGACCGAGGACTTCTGGGTGGGCATGGACTGCCTCCCGCGCGCCTGCAAGAAGACCGTCGGGGACAGCTACCTGTGGGAGGCCGACGCCCTGATCGGGGCCGGCGACCTCGACCGGGTGGACCTCTGGGGCCACGACGCCCAGGACTTCTGGCGCCTCCCGGTCGACGTCGACCGCCTGCGGGCCGACCGGCTCGACGCCACGAAGGAGGAGATCGCCTCCTTTGTGGTAGGACCCACCGCCGCCGTCCTCGCGTTCGACACGCGCCGCGAGCGGCTGCGGACCACCTCGTGGCTGCCCGAACTGTTCGAGGAGGCCCACGGACGCAGACAGGCGGCCGCGCCGCTCGCGCTGATCGGACCCGCCGGCGTCGGCGGGGTCGCTTTCGTCGTCCTGTGCCTGGCCGGCGCGCTCGCCGCGGACCGGCGGGACGCCGAACTGCGGCTGCTGCTGGCGCGCGGCGGCTCCCGCTCCGCCATCGTCGGCCGGCTCCTCCGGGAGGGCGCCGTCACCGTCCTCCCGGCGGCGGCCGCGGCCACCGCGCTCGCCGTCCTCCTGCTGCCCACCCCCCGGATCGCCCCCGCACTGCTCTGCGCCGCGACCGTCGCGGTGCTCGCCCTGCTGGCCTTCCCGGTACGGGCGGCCGTGCTGCTGACCCCGGCGCGCCCGGCGGGTCGCTGGCGCCGGCCCGTGGCCGAACTGCTCGTCCTCGCCGCCACGGCCGCCGCCGTCCTGGAGGTCCGCCGCCGCGGGGTCGCCCCCGCGGGCAGCGACCCGGACCCGCTGCTGGTCGTGTCCCCGCTGCTGCTCGCCCTGTGCGGCGCGCTGCTGCTGGCCCGGGTCCAGCCGGTGGTGACCGGGTGGTTCGCCCGGGTGGCCGGCCGCCGCTCCGGACTGGTCGGCTTCCTGGGACTGGCCCGGGCCGCCCGCGGCTCCGGTGCCCGCGGCGCCGGAAGCAGGGGCCCCTCGGTCCTGCCGATGGTCGCCCTGCTCCTCGCCATCACCACCGGCGGGTTCGGAGCTGCCGTCCTGCATTCCGTGGAAGCCAACCGGCTCGGCGTCGCCCGGCTGTCGGTCGGCGGCGACGCCGCGATCTCGGCCTTCGGCAAGGCGGAACTCCCGGACGGCCTCGCGAAGGCCGCCGGCGAACTGCCGGGCGTACGCACGTCCGTGCCGCTGTGGATCGACCACGACTCCGCCCTCGTCGGCACCGTCCAGCGCTCCAGCCAGGTCAACCTGATCGTCGTCGAGCCGGCCGAGTACGCGGAACTCTCCCGCGTCCTCGGCTGCGGCGCCTTCGACCCCGCCCTGCTCAGCGAGGGCGGCGGGGCGTCCGCGGACGCGCCGGTGCCCGCGCTGTTCAGCTCCGGCGTGGCACGCCTGGGCGGCTCCGGAACCTTCACGGTCCAGCCCGGCGGCGGTGGCGAGGTGCGGGTCCGCGGCGCCGCCGTGATCGACTGCACCCCGGCGGTCCCGGCCGCCGACGCCGCGACCGTCGTCCTGCCCGCGGGCCGCGCGACGTCCCTCATCGGCGGCTCCGACCGCCCGAACCGGTGGTTCGGCCTCGGCCCCGTCGACGGTGACCGGCTGCGCGCGCTGGTCCGGTCCGCGCTTCCGCCGGAGGCCACGCCCCCGGCGCCTGCCGCGTCCGCGTCCACGTCAGCGTCTCCGGCGGCCACGGCGGCGTCCCCCGCCCCCGGGACCGGGCCGGCCGACGAGGTGTACCCCGTGCGCACCAGCGCCGACGCCGTCGCCGAACTGGGCGCCGACCCGCTGCAGCGATCGGCGGAGCGCCTCTTCTGGGCCTCCGTGGCCGGAGCGGCCGGCTTCGCCCTGCTGGCCGTACTCCTGACGCTGATGCGGACCGTGCCCGAACGCGCGGCGCTGCTGGCCCGGCTGCGCACGATGGGCCTGCGCCGCCGCCAGGGCGTCGCGCTGATCCTCGCCGAGACCCTCCCGCAGACCCTGGCCGCGGCACTCGGCGGGGCCCTGGTGGCCGGCGCCGCGGTGGCGCTGCTGGGTCCGGCGATGGACCTCTCCACCCTGGTCGGCGCGAGCGTGCCGACCGGCGTACGGCTCACGGCAGGACCCGTACTGACCCAGGCCCTGGGCCTGGCCGCCCTGGTCGCCGCGGCCGTGCTCGTCGAGGCGGCGACATCCGGGCGACGGCAGATCACCACCGAGTTGAGAGCGGGAGACCAGCGTTGAACAGCGACCAGCCGACGTACGAGGAGCTGCGCCGCCGGGCGACGGCCGCCGCGGAGCCCCGCACCCAGGCGACGGACGCCGCGATCGCCTGCGACCGCCTGGTCCGGATCTTCAGTACGGACGGCATCGAGGTGCAGGCCCTCCAGGGGCTGGAACTGACGGTGGCGCAGGGCGACCTGGTGGCCCTCGTGGGCGCCTCGGGCAGCGGCAAGTCCACCCTCCTGAACATCCTGGCGGGACTGGACGTCCCGACGGCGGGCAGCGCGGCCGTCGCCGGCTACGACCTGCTGGAACTGACGGCCCGGGACCGGCTGCGCTACCGGCGCGAAGCGGTCGGGTTCGTCTTCCAGCAGACGGCCCGCAACCTGCTCCCGTTCCTGACGGCGGCCCAGAACGTGGCCCTGCCGATGCAGTTGAAGGGCGGCGGCCCCCGCCGCGGAGCGAGCGCCCGCCACACGGCCCGGGTGGCGGAGATCCTGGACGCCCTCGGGATCGGCGACCTGGCGCACCGGCGCCCGGCGGAACTCTCCGGCGGCCAGCAGCAGCGCGTCGCGATCGCGGTGGCCATGGCCAACGACCCCAAGGTTCTGCTGGCCGACGAACCCACCGGCGAACTCGACTCCGAGACGGCCGCGGCCGTCTTCGAGGCCTTCCGCACGGTCAACAAGGAACTCGGCGTCACGGTGGTCATCGTGACGCACGACCCCATGGTGGCCGGCGAGGTCCGCCGCACGGTCGCCATCCGCGACGGCCGCACCAGCAGCGAGGTCCTGCGGCGCCTCGTCACCGACGAGCACGGCGAGGAATCGATCAGCGAACGCGAGTACGTCGTCCTGGACCGCTCGGGACGCGTCCAGCTCCCCGCGAAGTTCCTGGAAGCCCTGGGCATGGAGCACCGCGTGGCGGTCGACCTGGCGGCGGACCACATCGAGCTCCGCCCGGACCGCGTCTAGGCCGTCTCTTTCGGATCTTGTCGGCCGAGCCCGCGTTGTCCGGTGCCGTGCATCGCAAGGCGGAGGAGCTCCTCGTGTACTGGCCGTACTC
>NZ_JBFBGM010000054.1:0-18808 GCF_040684695.1 Streptomyces erythrochromogenes | reverse complement strand
GGGCGCCTCGGTGACGTGGCCGAGGATGCGGTTCTCCCAGAGCGGGGACTCCAGCAGCAGGCCGTGGCGGTGGCGGTCCTCGGGGAGGCCAGGATCCGGTAGGCGTTGCCGCCGTCCGTGCTCCGGGCCGCCGCCGTGCGCAGCGTGTCGAGCACCGCCGCGCCCGCCAAGCACGGCAGCGCCGCCAGCCGTACGGCGTGGGCGAGGGCCCGGGTCCCGCGCGTCGCCGGCGGGCCCCACGGCCGGTCCGGGTCCGGAGCCAGGCGCGCCGCCGTGAGCGCCACCGCGCCGACGAAGTCGTTGCCCTGGTGGGCCGGTCCGTGCTCCTCGGCGAGGACCGTGAACCCCCGGTCGGCCAGCGCCTCGCGCAGGTTCGCGGCGGGGGCCAGGTGCTGGTGCTGCGGCTGGAACCACGGCAGCCAGGCCGGGCCGAGGAGCCGTGCCATCCGCGACTCCGGGTCGGGCAGCTCGATCGCCAGGAACCCGCCGGGGGCGAGGGCGACGGACGCCGCGTCCAGCTCCGCCAGCGGATCGCGGGTGTGCTCCAGGTAGTGGTACATGCTGACCACCTCGTACTGGCCCGCCAGCTTCGGGGCGAACTCCGGGAACTGGCCCTGGTATCCGGTCTCCACCCAGCCGCGGCGTTCGGCCCCGCGGACCCCGTCGCCCATGTCGAGCCCGTCGAACCGGGTCCGCGGCCACACGGCCCGCGCCGCGTTGCAGAAGTGTCCGTGCCCGGTGCCGACGTCCAGCCAGGACGCCGGGTCCGCGTGGGGCAGGAGCATCTCGGCCCGCCCCCGGTAGGAGGCGCCCAGCCGGCCGAAGACCGTGCCGGCGCCCTCGCCGCCGCGCCCGTCGTAGAAGTCGCGGTAGTAGAAGTCCAGCCCCTCCGGGGTCAGCCGGGGGTTCTGGAAGACGTGCCCGCAGTCCCCGCACCGCTCCAGGGTGAACCGGCCCGGCTTGCCCTGGAGCAGGTCCGGCACCCGCACCCGCACCGAGAGCCGGCCGGAGCCGCACCACGGGCAGTCCGGACGGCGCGCCTCCAGGAAGCGGTCGGTGCCCGCGGCCAGGTCGTCCCGGTAGCGGGCCGCCCGCACGGTGTCGGGAACGCGGTCCGTGCCGGACGCCCGCGCCGTACGCACGGCCGAGGCGAGCGACCGCACCGGCCGGGCGGCGGTGGCCCGGGCCAGATCGGCGGGCCGCAGCGGCGAGCCGGACCCGCCCAGCACCAGGTACGGCTGGAGCCAGTACAGCCCGGCCGCGGCCGCCCCCCACCGGCCCTGGCGTACGGCGGCACCCGCCAGCAGTGCCAGCCCGCCCAACTGCGCGGCGGCCAGCGCGCCCGGCGGAAGGCCCTGGGCCCGCAGTTCCGCGGCGCGCGCGGGGCCCCCGGGATCCCCGGGCCCCGCGCAGCTCAGGTCCGGGGCGACGGCCAGCCCGGTCGCGGCGGAGGCGTACTCCTTCAGACGGCGCGTCAGCGCGAGCAGGTCCGCCGGGTCCGGGTGCGGAGCGTCCGGATCCACTCCGGCCCGCTCCAGCACCTCCTCGGTGGCGAGGACGGCGAACCCGGCACCGCGCCCCTCGCCCAGCCGGTCCCACCGGTAGCGGGCGGGATCGACCAGCCGCAGCAGCCCCAGCGCCCGATCGGCGGCCAGGTCCGCGGGCAGCAGGTCCAGCACCCGCAGCCCCTCGCCCTCCGCGTAGGCGCAGGCGGTGAGGAAGGTGGCCGGGTCGGCCTCGACCCCGTCGGCGGTCAGCAGCCGCCACCCGGCGGGCCGCGGCACCCCCGCCGAGGTCGGCGGCACCACCGGCAGCACCGGCAGGGCCCGCAGCCGCAGCGCGGCGCGTACGGTGCCCGCGCCGAGGGCGGCCAGCATCACCGCGGAGGTCCAGCGGACCCGGGGGAGCGCAGGGTGCGTCATGTCAGCTTCTCCAACCGGTCGGCCGCGGCGGCGGCCCCGCCCGCCGCGGCGAATGAGGCCTGAATCCGCCGGGCGGCCCGGCGGTGGCCGGGGTCGTCCAGGACGGAGGTGAGCGCGTCGCGCAGTTCCTCGGCCCGCGTCCGGCCGAACCGCACTCGGATCCCGGCGCCGGCCTCGACCACCTGACGGGCCACGATCGGCTGGTCGTCCCGGATGGGCGCGACGACCAGCGGCAGCCCGTGCGCGAGCGTCTCGCAGACGGTGTTGTGCCCGGCGTGGCAGACCACCGCGTCCAGGTGCGCCAGCAGCTCCAGCTGGGGGACGCTCTCCCGGAGCAGCACGTGGTCCGGGACCTCCCCGACCGCCGCGGCGGGTGCCACGAGCACCAACTGGACCTCTTCGGAGAGCCGTTCGGCCGCGCCCAGCACCGCTTGGTAGAACCGGGCGCCGGACTCCTGGTTGAGGGTGCCGAGGGAGACCAGGACGCGCCTGCGCCCCGGATCCAGCCGCTGCCAGGGGAACGCGGGCGCGGCGGGGCGGGCTCCGAACGCCGGCCCGACGTAGGCGTGGTGTGCGGGAACGTCGTCGGTGGTTCCCACGAGTTCGGGCGTGGAGAACACCAGCACCAGCCGTTCCGAGAACCGCGGGTCCCACTGCGGCGCCTCCCCGGCCCGCGGCCCCCGGCCCCCGCCGTACTCCGCGCACAGACCGGCGATCTGCCCGGCCACCCACTCCCCGACCTTCGGGAAGTCCGCGAAGGGACGGGTCAGTTCGGCCGAGGTACTGGCGGACGTCGCCCAGGGCACGCCGAGCCGCCGGGCGACCAGCGGTCCCGCCAGGGCCTGCTGGTCGGCGACCACCACGTCGGGTCCGAAGGCGCGCACGGCCCGCTCCACGCCCGGCACCATCGCGCGGGCCAGCGGTACCAGCGCCTCCTCCCACAGGAACCGCAGCGCACCCACCCCGCGCAGGTCCCGCCAGCGCGCGTGGAGTTCCGTGTAGGCACCGCCGGCCTCCTCGCCGGCGGGCAGGATCCGGGCCTGCGCGGGAAGCAGCCGGCCCAGCGCGCCGGCCGGGCCGGTCCATGCGATCTCGTGCCCCCGGGCGGCGAGTTCGGCTCCGACGGCCACGGTCGGATTGACGTGCCCCGCCAGCGGCGGCACGGTGAACAGCACCCTCACGTGACCAGAGCTCCCGCCCGCGGCTTGGCCGTCGTCGTCGTCGCCGTCGTCGCAGTCGGGGGGAGCGGTGGGGCCGGCGGGGCGGTCGCCGCGATGTGGGCGAGTACGGCTTCCCGCAGGGCCCCGCTGCTCTCCTTGAGGACGTCGTGTCCCAGGCCCGGCAGGATCCGCAGCTCGCAGTGGGGTGCGTACCGGGCCGGCTCGCGGGCCGCGGGCACCAGCTCGGAGTGCTCCCCGCAGACGATCAGGGTCGGGCAGGCCAGCCGGGCGTAGTCGGCCCGGGTGAAGGGGCGGCTCGCGGCGATGTCGTCGATGAGCGACGTGCGGTTGAGGAGGGCGTCGGCGATGGCCGTGAGGTTGGCGGCCTTGCGCAGGCGCAGGGTGCGCAGCTCGGCGGGTACCGGACTGTCCTCCAGGCTGAGGGCGGCGGCCGACAGCGTGTCCACCATGTTCTCCACCCAGGCTCCGGCGAGCGGGGGTTCGAGGAGGGTGAGCCCGCTGACGACGTCCGGGCGGGCCAGGGCGGCGTGCAGGGCGAGGGTGCCGCCGTAGCTGTTGCCGACCAGGTGCAGGCGGCGGTGCGCGAGGCCGAGCGCGGCCAGGAGCGCGAACAGGTCGCGCACGGCGGTGCGGCTGTCGTAGCCGGTGGCCGGGCGCTCGGTGCGGCCGTGGCCGCGCAGGTCGTAGAGGACGGCCTCGTGCCCGGCCCGGGCCACGGGCACGGCCAGCGGACAGTAGAAGGAGGACAGGTTGTCGACGACCAGGCCGTGCAGGAAGACCACGACGGGGCGGTCGGGGGCGTCGGCTCCGGCGGCGGCCGGGAGCCGTTGGACGTGGAAGCGGAGGGAGTCGGCGATGACGACGGCCATGGCGGGCTCAGCCGGCCGACGCGGGCGAGCCGCCCGAGGGGACCCGGGCGGCCAGGGACGACCGGGTGACCCGGGCGATGTGGGTGACGAGTTCACCGACCGACATGGCCAGGATGGCGTCCATGTCCTTCTCCGCGAGGAAGCCCATGAGGTCCACGTCGGCGCCGTAACGGTGGTGGAGGAGCTCGGCGAGGGCGACGAACTCGACGCTCTCCAGGGCGAGATCCTCGTTGAACGTCGTCTCCATCGTGACCTCCTCCGCGAGCAGGTACTCGTCGCCGACGATCTCCACGAGCATGCCGGTGATCTCGGCGAGGATGTCAGGTGCCATGACGGGTCTCCGTGAGGTGAAGGGGGACGGCGGGCGCCGCCGCGGGGTGCGGGGTCCAGGCGACGACGTGGTCGGGCGGTGGGGCCGCGGCGGCGGCCGACGGGCCGGTGAGCGGGGTGCCGCTCAGCGGGCCGGCCGTGAGCAGGGTGGTGCGGACCGGGTACGGGGTGCCGTCGGGGGACGTCACGAGCAGTTCGCCGGGAGGCCGGTCGCCGGTCACCCGCCAGGCCCGGGGCCGGCCGCCCAGCCCGCCGCCGTCCGCCTTCGCGGCGGCCTCCTTGGCGCACCACAGCGCGGTCAGCGCGGCCGGCAGGCCGAAGTCACCCTGGGCTGCGAGCCGTTCGGCGAGCCGGAGCTCACCCGGTCCGAGGGCGATCCGGACCAGCGCGTCCGGGTCGGCCGTCACCGCCTCGACGTCGATGCCGACCGGACGGGCGGGGTGGGCCAGGGCGACCGCGATCCGGTCCTTGTGGGCGATCGACAGGCGGAAGCCGCCGGTCAGCGGTCCCTCGGCCAGCGGCCGGCCGGCGGGGTCGTTGCCGACCGGCACCTCGGCCGGGAACACCGGGCCCGCGCCGCCGTCCCACAGCAGACCGCGCAGCGCGTCCTTGGCCGCGATCCGGCCCAGCAGCCAGGGCGCACGGGCCCGCGGCGCCAGCCGCTCGTAGACCTCCCGCTCGGCGGCCCCGAGGTAGCGGCGCATCACCAGCTCCTGCGAGGCGGGATCGCTCCAGCGGCGCCGGGCCAGGCACCAGCCCTCCGGCCGCGGTTCGCCGATGCCGCAGACCTCCGGGGTGAACTTCATCGGCCAGACCCGCTCGTCGGCGCCGAAGCGGCGGTAGGTCCACCCCTCGATCCGGGCCCACACCCCGCCGCCGGGCCGGCGCAGCTCGACGTCCCCGCGCACGGTGACGTCCTGCACGGCACGGATCCGGGCCGTGGCGGCGACCAGCTCCAGCGGGGGCGGCGGCGGACCGTAGAGGCGGACGCGGTCGACGCTGGCCGGAAACACCAGCCGGTCCACCGGCAGCCGGAGCTGCATCCAGTGCCCGAAGAGCTGCCCGGCGGCGTCGAGGAGTGCACCCGGGTCCGGCAGGGCCCGCAGCATGCCGTGGATGCCGTCCGAGCCGACCTCCCGGACCTCGTGGACCCCGGCGAAGCGCGGCCCGTGGAACATCCACCGGCCCCGGTAGAGGGCCGCGGCACTGACGGGGGCCGGCCCGGCGTCGCGCAGCGGCGTGCCGTCGGGTTCGGGCGGCCGGTCGTAGCGCTCGCCGAGCAGCACGACGACGGAGGCGTATCCGCCGAGCGCGACGCGCATCCGGCCGGGGCCGTCCGGGCGGACGGACACCTCGACGTCGACGGCCGGCTCGACGGCGAGCCACCGCAGGGCCCGCACGTCCTCGTAGCCGACGACGCGGAGGCCGGGCGGGGCGTGCCGGCGGGCGGCGTCGGCCGCCAGCTCCAGCATGGTGGTCATGGGTACGACGGGGAACCGGTCGGAGTCCTCGGACCAGCCGTCGGGCTGGAGGTACACGCAGTGGTCCCGGACGTAGGGCAGCGCCGCGAGGGACAGCCGCAGGAGCTGCGTCCCGCCGCCGGCGGCGCCACCCGATGCCGTCCACGCCCCGGCCACGGCCCGGGCGGCCGCGTCCGTGTCGGCGAGTACGGCGTCCAGGGCGGACAGCAGCACCGGCCGGTCCGCCGGCGGCTCGGCCGGACCCGGACCCGGACCCGGGGCCAGGGCTGGGTCTGGAGTCTGGGCCTGGGCCTGGGCCTGGGCGAGCATGCCGGCCAGCGAG
The DNA here is from genome assembly GCF_040684695.1 of Streptomyces erythrochromogenes. Lineage (GTDB taxonomy): Bacteria > Actinomycetota > Actinomycetes > Streptomycetales > Streptomycetaceae > Streptomyces > Streptomyces erythrochromogenes_C. Next base: position 12,703 of record NZ_JBFBGM010000054.1, on the reverse strand, counting down.
GCCCGGGCCGTCTCACCGAGCCGCACCAGCGGGGACCCGAGGTCCAGCGGCACGGCCCGCCCCGCCGACGCGCCGGCCGCGATCGGACCGTCCGTGCCGCCTGCGGCGTCCGGGAGGACACCCCGGCGCCCGGTCCCGGTCCCGGCCGGCACCCGGCCGCCGGTGCGGGCCCGGAGTTCCGCGGGGAACACCGGGTGGCCCTCGGTCCAGAGGGCGGCGCAGGTGCGGTCGAGGGCCGCGAGGCCGCCGAGCCGTGGTGAGGAGGTGGCCACCGAGAGGTGGGGGCGGCCGCGCAGGGTGTCCTCGACGAAGCCCGGCAGGCTGCCCGGTCCCAGGGTGACGAAGGTGCGCACGCCCTGCTCGTGGAGCGCCAGGGTCAGCTCGCGGAAGCGGACCGGTTCCAGGAGGTGACGGACCACCAGGTCGCGCACCTCCGGAGCGGCGGACGGGAACGGCGCGCACGTCGTGGCCGACCACACCGGGAGGGACCCGGGCCGCAGCGGCAGCCGGTCGAAGGCCGCGCGGACCTGGCCGAGGTACGGCTCCCACATCGGGGTGTGGAAGCCCGAACGGAACGGCAGCTCCTGGCCGAGGACCCCGTCGGCGCGCAGCCGGGCCACCACGGCCGCCACCTGGTCCGGTTCGCCGCAGACCACCGACTGGTGCGGGCAGTTGTCGTGGCTGAGCACCACCCGGTCCAATCCGTGCAGCGCGGCCCGCGCCCGGTGCGCGCCGCAGCCCAGTGCCGCGTACACGAGGTCCGGGACCCGCAGGTCGCCCGGGCGCAGTGAGTCCAGGAAGGTGTCGGCCGCCTCCTGCGGATACATCCCCGCCGCCACCATCGCCGCCCACTCGCCCAGACTGTGGCCGGCCAGGACGTCGGCCTCGATGCCGAGGCCCGGCAGGACCCGGGCGTAGAAGCGGCCGGTCGCGAGCGCGTCCAGGGCCCGTTCCACGAGCGAGGTGCCCCGGCTGAGCCGGGGCGGTGTCAGCGCGAACCGCTCCGCGACGTCGTCGAGCACGGGAGCGAACTCCGGCTCCAGGCCGGGGAAGAGGAACGCCACCCGGCCGCCCAGCGGCCGCGGCGCGAACCACACGTCGCCGCGCCCCCGCCACGGGCGGCCGCGCGCCACCACCTTCGCCGCCAGCGCGAGCCGCTGGGGCGTCGGACCGGCCACCGCGACCCGGCAGGGGCCCTCGCCCCCGGACACGGGGGAGCCGGCCGCCAGCCGCGCCGACAGCTCGGCCGGGCTGTCCGCCCCGATCAGGAGTACGTCGCCGCGCGCGCCCGGACCCACGGGCGCGGCCGCGCCGCCCAGCGGCAGGAACCGCCGTACCGGCGGTCGCGGGCGCGCCGCCGCCGGAGCCTCCTCCAGCACCACGTGCGCGTTGATCCCGCCGAAGCCGAAGGCGTTGACCCCGGCCCGGCGGGGCGCCGGACCGCGCTCCCACGGCTGCGCGGCGGTCACCGGGCGCATCCGGGTCCGCGCCAGGTCCGGGTGGGGTTGCTCCAGGTGCAGCGTCGGCGGCAGGACGCCGTCGTGCACCGCGAGCGCGGCCTTGATCAGCCCGGCCATGCCCGAGGCCTGCATCGTGTGTCCGAGCATCGACTTCACCGAGCCGAAGCCGATCCCCGGCCCTTCGGGACCGGGCGGGCCGAACACCTGCGTCACGGTGTCCAGTTCTGCGGCGTCGCCGACCGGGGTGCCGGTGCCGTGCGCCTCCAGCAGCCCCAGCGCGCCCGGCGCCCGCGGGTCCAGGCCGGCCTCCCGCCAGGCCCGCTCCAGGGCCCGTACCTGGCCCGCGACCAGAGGACTCATCAGGCTCGCCGCGCGTCCGTCCCCGGCCACGCCCGTCCCGCGGACCACCGCGTACACGCGGTCGCCGTCCCGCTCCGCGTCCGCCAGCCGCTTCAGGAGCACCACCCCGGTGCCCTCGGACAGCAGGGTCCCGTCGGCCCTGCGGTCGAAGGGCCGGATGGACCCGCTCGGGCTGAGCGCCCGCAGCTGGGTGAAGACGCTCCACAGCGTCGCGATGTGGCAGTGGTGCACCGCCCCCGCGACCACCGCGTCGCAGCGCCCGCCCGCCAGCAGCCCCACCGCCTGGTCCACGGCCAGCAGGGAGGAGGCGCAGGCCGCGTCGAGCGTGTAGGCCGGCCCGCGCAGGTCCAGCCGGTTCGCGGTCCGGGCGGCGGTGAAGCTCGGGACCAGCCCGATGGAGGCGTCGGGGCGTTCGGGACCCAGCGCGTCCTGGAAGGCCGACCGCACCGCCGCGATCCGCCGCTCGCCCAGCTCCGGCGCCAGCTCGCGCAGGGTCTGCGCCAACTGGTGCGCCGTACGCACCCGTTGGTCCAGCCGCGCGGTGGCGACGCCCATGAACCCGCCCCGGCCCAGCACCACCCCGATCCGCGAGCGGTCGGCCGGCAGCCGGTCCTCGCCGCCGGCGTCGGCGATCGCTTCGGCCGTCGCGTGCAGGGCCAGCATCTGGTCCGGCTCGGCACCCTCCACGGCGGCAGGCATGATCCCGAACCGGGTCGGGTCGAAGGCGGCGAGGCCGTCGACGAAGCCGCCGCGCCGGCAGTAGAAGCGGTCGCCGGCCGCGGGCCCGGACGCCGCTCCCGGATCGAAGTAGACCTCCGGGTCCCAGCGTTCGGGCGGGACCTCGCCGATGGAGTCCGTGCCGGCGAGGAGGTTGCGGCGGTAGGACGCGAGGTCGGCGGCCCCGGGGAACACCGCGCCCATCCCGACGATCGCCGCGTCCGTGGGACGGGGGCCGCCGCCCCGGCGCGGCCGTCGTTCACTCATCGCCGGGTCCCTGCGGTGCGGTGGGCGCCGCCGGCGCCATGAGGACCACCTGTACGTCGCTCCCGCGGGCCAGTTCGTCGAGGAAGGCGGAGGTCGCGGCGTCCGGCGCGAGGAGCGGTACACCGCGCTGGGCGTAGGCACGCTCCAGTTCGGGTGTGACCATCCCGCCCGCCTCGGCCGCCCACGGACCCCAGTCGACGGACAGCACCCGCCCGGGGAAGGACTCCGCCCAGGTGTGGGCGAGGCAGTCGAGGGCGTCGTTGGCCGCGGCGTAATCGCTCTGCCCGCGGTTCCCGTACACCCCCGCGACGCTGCCGAACAGGGCCAGGAAACGGGGGGCGGGCCAGGTGCCGTGCTCGGCTGCCGCGGCGGCCAGGTGCCGGGCACCGGCCACCTTGGCGGTGAACACCTCGGTGAAGTCCTCCGGCCGCTTGTCGCGCAGCAGCCCGTCGTGCAGGATCCCGGCGCCGTGCACGATGCCGTCCAGCCGTCCGTGGCGCGCCCGTACGTCGGCCACGACCGCCCGTACGGCCCGCTCGTCGGTGACGTCTGCGCAGTGGTAGCGGACGGAGGCCGCCACCGCGGCGAGGGCGGTGAGGGTGGCCCGTACCTCGCGCTCCGCGAGGATCCGCGAGGCCGCCGCCTCGATCTCTGCGGGCTTGCGCAGTCCGGAGGCGATCAGCGCGGCGCGCAGCGCGACGCGGTCCCCGGCGTGCGCGAACGCGTCCGCCGCGGGGTCCGGTGAGAGGTCCGGCGAGGCGGGCGGCCCGGGGGTGCGGCCGACCAGTTCGATGTGGCATCCGGTGGCGCGCGCCAGGGCCAGCGCCGTACGGGCGGTGATCCCGCGGGCCCCGCCCGTCAGGAGGACCACCGAGCCCGGCTCCAGGAGGGCGGGCCGGGGCCCGTCGGGGGCGGGCAGGGGAGCGGGTACCGGCCGTCGGGCGACCCGAGTCCCCTCGGGGGTGTGGCCGACGGAGGCGACGGCCGGGGCCGAGGAGCACAGTTCGCCCACGAGTTGCGCGGCGACCCGCTCCGGGTCCTCCTTGGGGTGGACGTCCACGGCGCGCACCAGGGCGGCGGGGAACTCCAGGGCGGCGGAGCGGGCGAAGCCGTGCAGTCCCGCTCCGCCGGGGCCGCCGGGGCCGCCGGAGGCGGTGACGAGCAGCAGCCGCGGGGTTCCGCCGGTCAGGGCGTCGCGCAGGCCCGGGAAGGCCTCGGGCAGTACGGGTTCGGCGCCCGCCCGCAGTGCGGACAGGTCGACGACGGCGTCGAGGCCGGCCTCGGGCGTACGAAGCGACCGCGGCTCGGCGCCCAGGGCCTCCAGGGCGGCGCCGAGGGCGGGCGCGAGGCCTTGGTCGTCCTCGACGATCCCGATCCGCAGACCGCGGAGCGCCACCGGGTCCCCGTCGGCCGGGGGGAGGGGGGACAGGTCCACGCGGAGCCGGGTGACCGCCGGTGCGGCGGGTTCCGGTGCGGCGGCCGGGCCGCCAGGGGTGTGGGAGGTGATCCGGTCAACGATGTCGCGCAGGGTCTTGAGCCGGGACAGCTCCTCGACCGCCGACTCCGCGGAGCCGTCCGCTCCGGGTTCCCGGGGCAGACCGATCCGGTCGGCGAGGGCTCCGATGATCTCCACGCGCTTGATGGAGTCGACGGAGAGGTCCGCCTCCAGGTCCAGGTCGGGGTCGAGCATGTCCAGGGGGTAGCCGGTCCGGGTGTGGACGATGTCCAGGACCGCGTCCATGACGTCCTGGGCCGAGCGGGGCCCCGGGCCGGGGGCTGCGCGGGGGGCTTCGCCCGGGGCGGGTCCGGCGGGGCCGGCGGTTCCGGTGGTTCCGGTGGGGCCGGGCGCGCGCCGGGGCGTCTCCTCGGCCGCCGAACGGCCCCCGGGGTCGGAGAGCGGGGCGGCGGTGCGTTCGGCGCCCTGCGGGGATCGCCCCGGCACCCTCCCGACCCCACCGGACCCGCCTGGGCCGTCGGGCGGGAGCGGGGTGCCCAAGTAGGCCAGCAGGATGTCCCGTTGGGCTTCCACCAGGGCGCGGGCGCCGCGCAGGTACTCCAGGACCGCCTCCTCCCGCCGGTCGGCGGGCACTGCGGTGGCCCGGTCTGCCGTCGCGCCGCTGCCGTTGTGCGTGGACCGCGTGCCTTCGTCGAACACCGCCGTATTCCTCTCCGTGCGGGCCGTCGCCCTGCCCGTCTCCATGCCGTGCGCCGCCGCCTGCGCCGGCGTGCCGGCTGCCGCAGGCGCTGGGGTGGGCACCCGGCGGGGCGGCTGCAGGCCGCCCCGGACCGGGGTGCCGTCCGCCGTGCGGACCAGGTGGCCGTCCACCAGCCAGCCCGGGCGGCGCGGGGCGCGGTCCGGGAGGCGGCAGGTCCGGCCGCGGAAGAGGGCGTCCGGGTCCACCGGGACGCCCGCCGCCGTCAGTTCGGCCAGCGCCGTGACCAGGCGGACCAGGCCGTCCTCGCCCGGCACGTCCAGCGGGACCGCCGTGTGCGGGCGCTCGCCGAGGATCCGGCCGACGAGTCCGGACAGCACCCGCCCGGGCCCCGCCTCCACGAAGGTCCGCACGCCGGCCGCGTACATGGCCTCCACCTGTTCCACGAACCGGACCGGCTCCGCCACCTGGCGTGCCGCGAGGCTTCGTACGCCGTCGGCCGTCGCCGGATACGGCTCGGCCGTCGTGTTCGACCAGACCGGGACGGCCGGCTCCGTCACCGGTGTCCGGGACAGTTCCGCGGCCAGGGAGGCCGCCGCCCCCGCCACCACCTCGCTGTGGAAGGCACAGGCCACCGGGATCGGCTCCGCCGGCAGGCCCGCCCCGCGCAGGGCGGCCACCGCCGCGGCGACGGCCGGCGTCGGGCCCGAGATCACGCACTGCCGGGGCGCGTTGTGGTTCGCCACCACGCACCCGGCACGGGCGGCGAGTTCCCGGACCTCCTCGGGCGCGGCCGACACGGCCGCCATCGCCCCCGGGTCCGCCCCGGCCGCCGTCAGGATCGACTCGGCGCGGTGTGCGCTCAGCCGGAGCAGGCTCTGCGTGTCGTAGGCCCCCGCCGCCCACAGCGCGGTGAGCTCCCCGTACGAGTGCCCGGCCACGCAGTCGGGCCGTACGCCGAGTCCGCCGAGCAGCAGGTGCGCCGCGGCTCCCGCCAGGCCGAGGGCCGGCTGGGCGATCCGGGTGTCGGTGACCGCCGCCCGCTGCGCGGCCCGGCCCTCGGCGGTGAACGCCGCCGGCGGGAACAGCGCCGACACCACGTGCGGGGGAGCGGTGTCCAGCAGGCCGCGCAGAGCGGGGAAGGCGGTGAACAACCGGCCCAGCATGCCGGGGCGTTGGCTGCCCTGGCCGGGGAACAGGAACGCCACCCGCCCCGGGTCCGCGGATTCCTCCCGTACGTGGACCCCCGGGCCGGGCTCGAAGGAGCGGGCCCGCTCCAGGCGGGCCGCCAGTTCGTCGAGGTCCGAGGCCACCACGGCCACGGCCACGGGCGCGTCGCCCGGGGCGGTCTCGGCCGCGAGGTCCCGCAGGGTCCACGGGCGCCCGGCCGCGTCGTTCTCCTCCAGGCGCGCCGCGAGCCGTGCCATCGCGCGGCCCGCCGACCGGCGGTCCCCGCCGCGGAAGCAGAACAGCTCGGCCGGCCATTCCTCCAGGCCGTGCCGGGGCTCGTCCGCGCCGCCGTAACCGGCGAGTACGGCGTGGTAGTTGGTGCCGCCGAAGCCGAAGGCGCTCACCCCCGCGAAGCGCCGGTGCACGGGCACGGTCCAGGGCCGGGGCTCGGTGTCGAAGGAGAACGGGCTGTCCTCCGCCCGCCAGGCCGGGTTCGGGGTGTCGATGCGGAGGGTGGGCGGCCGTACGCCCGCGTGGACCGCGCGGGCGGCCTTGATCAGTCCGGCCAGCCCGGCCGCGCACTTGGTGTGGCCGAGCTGGGACTTCACGGAACCCAGCGCACAGGCGCCCGCAGTGGCACCGGACGCGCTGAACAGCTCGCTCAACACGGCCAGTTCGGTGCTGTCGCCGACCACGGTGCCGGTGCCGTGCGCCTCGATCAGCCCCACCTCCGCAGGGGTGACGCCCGCTCGCGCGTAGGCCCGTTCCAGGGCCCGCCGCTGGCCCTCCGGCCGCGGGGCCGTCAGGCCGAGGGACCTGCCGTCGCTGGCGGCGCCCACCGCCTTGACCACGGCGTACACCCGGTCGCCGTCGCGCTCCGCGTCCGCCAGCCGCTTCAGTACGACCGCGCCCACGCCCTCGCCGAGGGCGATCCCGTCGGCGGCGGCGTCGAAGGGCCGGCAGCGGCCGCCCGGGGACAGGGCGTGGACCGAGGCGAACATCAGGTAGTCGTTGATGCCGTTGTGCACGTCGGCGCCGCCGCACAGCACCATGTCGCTGTCCCCGTCGCGCAGTTGCCGGCAGGCCAGGTCGAGCGCGGCGAGGGAGGAGGCGCAGGCGGCGTCGACCGTGCAGTTCGCGCCGCCCAGGTCGAGGCGGTTGGCCACCCGGCCGGCGATCACGTTGGCGAGGATCCCTGGAAAGGAGTCCTCGGTGAGCCGCGGCAGCTGCTCGTCCAGGGCGGCCGGGAGGTCGCCGAGGTAGGCGGGGTGCAGGGCGCGCAGCCCGTAGGCGCCGGCCAGTTCGGTGCCGGCCTCGGCGCCGAAGACCACCGAGGTCCGGGAGTGGTCGAAGGCGCGGTCCCTGCCGTAGCCGGCGTCGGCGAGGGCCCGCGCCGAGATCTCCAGGGCCAGCAGCTGTACCGGCTCGATCGCGGCGAGGGAGGCGGGCGGGATGCCGTGGGCGAGGGCGTCGAAGGGCACCGGGCCGAGGAAGCCGCCCCAGCGGGAGGGCGTGCGCTCCCCGGCCCGGGCCGGATCGGCGTCGTAGTAGAGCGCCGGGTCCCAGCGCTCGGCCGGCACCTCGGTGACCGCGTCCGTGCCGGCGAGGACCATCGCCCAGTAGGCGGCGAGGTCCGGCGCGCCCGGGTAGGCGCAGGCCATGCCGACGATCGCGACGTCCAGCGGGTCGGCGGCCGCGGCCGGCCCGGCGGTGGCCGTCGGCTCGGCGGCGGGGGTCAGCTCCGCGGCCCGCTGCTCCAGCCATGCGGTGGCGCCTTCGGTGACCTGCGCGTGCAGGGCCGCGACCGTCGTGGTCCGCGTGCGCAGGGTCGCCGCCTGGCCGAGCATGAACAGCCCGTCCGCCGCCTGCCCTTCCTCGGGGACGGGTTCCGGCGGACCCCCGCCGGGCGGCCGCCGCAGGCCCTTGCTGGCGATCCGCAGCCGCCCCAGGTTCAGCCGCTCCAGCTCCTCCCACATCTCGCGCGGGTCGACGCCGCTCTCCGCGAGCCGCCGCCGGGTCGCCTCGAAGGTCGCGGCGTACGGGGTGGACGCGCAGCGGGTGGCGTGCCCGGGCGCGGTGTGCAGCAGCACGGTGTCCGCGCACTCCAGCGCCGCCCGCTGGAATCCGGGCAGCACCGCGCCCGCCGCCACGGCTTCCTGCGTGAACAGGTAGGCGGTGCCCATCAGCACCCCGACCCGCGCGCCCCGCCCGGCCAGGGGTGCGGCGGCCGCCACGGCCATCGCGGCGGACCGCTCGTCGTGGATGCCGCCCGCGAACAGCACGTCCAGGGAGGCCGGGTCGGGGCAGGAGCGCAGCAGCAGGTCGATCTGCTCCTCCCACAGGGGGAACGAGGCGCGCGGCCCGACGTGTCCGCCGCACTCCAGACCCTCGAAGACGAACCGCCGCGCCCCTTGCGCGAGGTACCGCTCCAGCAGGCCGGGGGAGGGTACGTGCAGGTGGGTGCGGATCCCGGCCGCCTCCAGCGGGGCGGCCTGCGCCGGGGTGCCGCCGGCGACGATCGCGTACGGTGGGCGGGCGGCGATGACCGCGGCCAGTTGCTCGCGGCGCAGCTCGGGCGGGGCGAAACCGAGCAGGCCGACGCCCCACGGGAGGTCCCCGAGCCGCTCGGCGGTCTCGGCGAGGAGCCGGCGCACGTCCGGGCCCTCCATGACGGCCAGCGCGAGGTAGGGGACGCCGCCCGCGGCGGCCACCGCCCCGGCGAAGGCCGCCCCGTCGCTCACCCGCGTCATCGGTCCCTGCGCCACGGACAGCGGCCGCAGGAGCGGCTCGGACCGTACGGCGTCCGCCAGGTGCCCGGTGACGGCCTCCCGTACGGCCCGGAGCACGCCGCCGGTGGTCCGGTGGCGGGCGGCCAGCCGGGCGGCACACGCCCCGTCCTGCCCCACGGGCAACAGCTGCGTGCGCAGGTCCCGTGCGCCGAGCAGGCCGGCCACCGGGCCGTCGGGCGGGGTCAGGCCGGGCCGGGCGAACACCCGGTGCCCGTCGGCGATCCGGGTCTGCGACCCGTCCATCGCCCGCAGTGCGGCGGCCACCTCGTGCGGCAGGTCGGCCTCTCCCTCGGTGGTCAGGGCCAGTTGTACGTCGAGCAGCACTCCGGCGGCCCCGCCCACGAAGGCCGCGGCCGCCGTGTGCGGCCCGATGCCGCCCCAGGCCAGTACGGGCAGGGCGGTCGCGGGGTCCGCGAGGAGCTGCTGGAGCAGCACGAAGGTGGTGCTCCCGCCGACCCGGCCGCCGGCCTCGTGCCCCTTCGCGACGAGGCAGTGCGCGCCGGCATCCATGGCGGCTGCGGCTTCGGAGAGGGTGGTGACCTCGGCCCAGACGCGGGGGCGCCCGGCCGCGGCGGCCCAGTCGGCCACCCGGCCGGGGGTGAGGGACGCGGGGTCGGCGAGCAGCACCGTGTCCACCTCGGGTGGCAGGTCCCCGGGCCCGAGCGGGCAGCCGACGGGCACCCGCACGCCGTACCGGCCTACGCCTGCGAGGCGGCGGCCCACGTCCGCGAGGGCGTCGCGGGCGGCGCTCGCGTCCCGCCCGAGGTCGAGCAGCCCGAGGGACCCGGCCCGCGCGGCGGCGGTCACGATCCGCGGACGGGGTTCCTCGAAGGGGCTGAGGGCGACGACCAGGTCGCGGGCGGCGGGTGACGGTGGGGGATGGGGGATCACGAGCGCTCCTCTTCCAGTGCTGTGTGGCATGACGCAAGGCAGGACGGAAGAACGGGAGGACGGGCGAGCCGGCGGGCGGACGGCGGGCAGGCGGAGAGCGGCGCAGCCGGAGGCGCGGCGGGCTTGAACGACGGTCAAACGCCCGGACGCCGCGTTGCATCGTGCGGGGGTCGCTGTGCACTGTCAACAGCCATGCGGAGGAGGGCGGTTCGCATTATCGGCGCCCCGGCCCCGCCGGGCGCGCCCCGCGAGCCGCCCCAGGGCCCGTCCCGGTCACGCCTCTGACCTGCGGCGATATCGGCCGGTCCGGGCCGGTCCGGCCGGGCACGGGTCGGCGTACGGCGGACGCCCGGGCATGCCGCACCGGTATGCCTGGCGGCCCACCGGGCATGAACATCACGCCGGCCGGGGGAAGTTGTTCACCGGACGCGCCCTTACAGGTACAGCCCCGCGCGGTTACCGTCCGGTCATGACCCCCACCCTCGCGCAGCTGCGGTATCTCGTCGCCGTCGCGGACTGCCGGTCCATCACCGGCGCCGCGGCCTCGGTCTTCGTCGCCCAGTCCGCCCTGTCCCGGGCCGTCCAGGCCATGGAGCGGGACCTGGGTGTCGAACTCCTCGCCCGCCGGGGAAGGGGGGTGGACCTCACGCCGGAGGGGGCCCGGGTCGTCCGGTTGGCCCGCACCGTGCTCAACGCGGTGGAGGCCATCGACGACATCGGGATCTCGCACGGCAAGGACACCAGGGCGGTGCTCACCCTCGTCAGCACCCCCACCCTCGCCCTGGACCTGGCCGCCGACCTGATCGTGGCCTTCACCGAACGCCACCCCAGCGTCGACGTGCGGCTGCAGCAGCACAGCAGCCGGGAAGCGCTGGTCGAGGCGCTCAACCAGGGGCGGTCGGAGCTGGCCCTGGTCGACCTGCCCGTCGACAAGGAACTCTCCACCCATTTCATCCAGGAGCGCGAGGTGGTGCTGATCTCCCCGGTCGGCTCCCGGCTCCCCGACCCGATTCCGTTCCGCATGCTCGACGGGCTGCCGATGGTGCTGCCCACCGCGGGCACGGGCCGGCGGACCGAGATGGAGGCCATGTTCAGCTGCCTGGGGGTACGGCCCGTCCCCTCCCTGGAGGTCGACGAACGCCTCGCCTGGGTGACGGGTGTGACGGACGGCCGCGGCTCCCTCATCTGGTACCGGGACGTGGTCCTGAGGGCGTTCGGGAGCCGGGCCGAGATCCGGTCCTTCACCCCGCCCCTCCTGCGCCCGGTCGGCATCGCCCACGCCCGGCGGCCGCTGAGCCGCGCCGCCCGCGCGTTCATCGCGCAGGTCCGGCACAAGGCCCCGGTCCGGGAGCCCGTCCGCTGACCGGGCACGCCTCGTCCGCACCCGGCCCGACCGGACACGGCCGAACGGGACGCGGCCGCGGGCCGGCCGCGGACTTGTCCAACCGGCCACCGGAGCCTCACTGTTGACCGAGTTTCAACCACCAGGTCAGGAGAACCGGCTTGTCGTCGCACACCGCACCCGTCCCGCAGACCCCGCCCGGCCCGGACGCCCCCTACGTGATCGACCCCGCCGGCGGCTGCCCCCACGCCCTCAACGCCCGGCTGCGCGCCGAGCGCGGCGCGGTCGCGCAGGTCGTGCTCCCCGGCGGGGTCCCCGGAGCGGTCGTCCTGGGACACGACGCGCTGAAGGAGTTCCTCGCCCACCCCGAAGTGGCCAAGGACGCCCGGCACTTCTCCGCCCTCCACGACGGCAGCATCCCCCGTGACTGGCCCCTGCGGGCCTTCGCCAACGCCCAGGGCATGCACACCGCCGACGAGGACGACCACCGCCGCCTGCGCGCCCTGGTCGGCCGGGCCTTTACGGCCCGCCAGGTGGAACGACTGCGTCCGCGCGTCGAGGAACTCACCGCCGAACTCCTCGACGACCTCGACCGGGCCGCGGCCGCATCCCCCGACGGGGTCGCCGACCTGCGCGAACACTTCGCGCTCCCGCTCCCGATGAGCGTCATCTGCGAGCTGCTCGGCGTGAACCCCGAGCACCGGGGCCGCCTGCACCACCTGTCCCACAAGGTGATCATCGCGACCGACACCACCCCGGCCGAGGCGATGGCCGCCGTACGGGAACTCGTCGAGCTGATGGGCACGATTGCCGCGACCCGCCGGGCGGATCCGGGCGAGGACCTCACCAGTGCCCTGATCGCCGCCCGCGAGGACGACGGCGACCGGCTCAGCGAGGCCGAACTCATCGGCAGCATGCGGCTGATGCTCGTCGCCGGCCACGAGACCACCCTCAACCTCATCAGCAACGCCGTGCGCGCCCTGTGCACCCACCGCGACCAGCTCTCCCTCGTCCTGGAGGGCAGGGCGAGCTGGTCGGACGTCGTGGACGAGACGCTGCGCTGGGACGGCCCCGTCAGCTGGTTCCCCTTCCGCTACCCCACCCGCGACCTGACCGTGGGCGGCACCGTCGTTCCCCGGGGCACTCCGGTCCTCGCCGGCTACACCGCGGCCGGCCGCGACGAGGACTTCCACGGCCCGGACGCCGACCGCTTCGACATCACCCGCCCCACCGCCGCCCGCAGCCTCTCCTTCGGACACGGCGCGCACTACTGCGTCGGCGCCCCGCTCGCCCGCCTGGAGGCCACCACCGCCCTGGAGCGGCTGTTCACCCGCTTCCCCGACCTGGACCTCGCCGTTCCCGAGGCGGAACTACCGCACCAGCGCAGCTTCATCGGCAACAGCGTCGAGACGCTGCCGGTCCGCCCGCACCGCCGCTGACCGCTCCCTCTGCCGCCCGGTCGCCGGAGCGGCCGGTCACCGCTCCTCGTTGCGCGCCTGCATGGGCACGTTGAGGACGAACATCCGGTCGTCGTCCGCCAGCCGCCACCGTGCC
>NZ_JBFBGM010000053.1:0-20598 GCF_040684695.1 Streptomyces erythrochromogenes | reverse complement strand
CCCCGGGAAGATCGCGAACTTGGCGCTGCGCGCGCCGAGGTACTCGTTCTTGTGGGTGTCCTTGAGCCCGATGTGCGAGAGCATCCCTGGGGCTCCGCCCCAGACCCCGCGCCTCAAACGCCGGCGAGGCTGAGATGTGCCAGCGGGACTGGACGTGCCCGGACCCGCCGTGGGGTCCGGGCAGAGCCCGAGCGGCTCAGGCCGGCGTCATGCCAGGTGGGCCTGGACCTCCGCCGCGGCCTCGTCGCCGTAGGCCTTGGTGAAGCGCTCCATGAAGTGCGCGCGGGCCAGCGTGTACTCCTGGGTGCCCAGCGTCTCGATGACGAGGGTCGCGAGCATGCAGCCGAGCTGCGCCGCGCGCTCCAGGCCGACGCCCCAGCCCAGGCCCGTCAGGAACCCGGCGCGGAAGGCGTCGCCGACGCCGGTCGGGTCGACCTTCGCGTTCTCCTCGGGGCAGCCGACGACGATCGCGGCCTCGCCGGCCCGCTCGATCTTGACGCCGTTGGAGCCCAGCGTGGTGACGCGGGTTCCGACCTTGGCGAGGATCTCCTCGTCGGTCCAGCCGGACTTCGACTCGATGAGGCCCTTCTCGTACTCGTTGGAGAAGAGGTAGGTCGCGCCCTCCATCAGGGTGCGGATGTTGTCGCCGTCCATGCGGGCGATCTGCTGCGAGAAGTCGGCGGCGAAGGGGATCCCCCGCGTCCGGCACTCCTCCGTGTGGCGCAGCATCGCCTCGGGGTCGTCCGCGCCGATGAGGACGAGGTCGAGCCCGCCCACGCGGTCGGCCACGGACTTCAGCTCGATCAGGCGGGCCTCGCTCATCGCGCCCGTGTAGAAGGAGCCGATCTGGTTGTGGTCGGAGTCCGTGGTGCAGACGAAGCGCGCGGTGTGCAGCACCTCGGAGATGCGGACGGACTCGGTGTCGACGCCGTGCCGGTCGAGCCAGGCGCGGTACTCGTCGAAGTCGGAGCCGGCGGCGCCGACCAGGATCGGGCGGCTGCCGAGCTGCCCCATGCCGAAGCAGATGTTCGGGCCCACACCGCCCCGCCGGACGTCGAGGTTGTCGACGAGGAAGGAGAGGGAGACCGTGTGCAGCTGGTCCGCGACGAACTGGTCGGCGAAACGGCCGGGGAAGGTCATGAGGTGGTCGGTGGCGATGGAGCCGGTGACTGCGATGCGCACGGCGTGGACGCTCCTGCTGAGGACGGCGAGGGACAGTCAAAACTACCCGGTAAGTGTCCCCGGGCCGAACCCCAGGACGAACCCCAGAAACTACCCCTTAGTAGGTCTTTCTTCGCGAGAGCTCCGGTGCCTACGGTGCCCTCATGACCTATACCGACGGTTACGGCTACTGCGAGTACACCGCTGAGAGGCGCGGAGCGGAAGGCCCGGGACGGCCCGGCTTCGCCCGTCTGCTGGGTGACTGCGCCCGGATGGCCCCGCACTGGGGCGTCGAGGAGGGTCCGCGGCCGGTCCGGGTGGCGCCCTCGCAGATCCACGGGGTCAGGGTGCCGGCCTCCTCGGCCCGGCTGATCGCCTCCACCGCCGCGTACGGGGACCAGTAGGAGGCAGGGGGGGGAACCGGTTGCGCCCCTGTTCCGTCACACCCGCATCAGACACTGCGGGACCAGTGAAGGAGCGATGCAGTGACCAGCGAAGAACCCGGCACGTCAACCGGCACGTCAAGCGGCACACGACGGCGGCCCGCCTGGGTCGTCGGCTCAATCGCGGCCGCCGTCCTGCTCGCGGGCGGCGGTACCGCCTACTGGGCGTCCGCGGCCCAGGGCGACGGCGCGTCCCGCCGTACGGGTGACAGCGCGGCTTCCGCGCCCCGTGACGCGGGAGACCCCTCGGGGCCGGGCATCGCCCCCGGGGAGCCGGACCCGTCGGGCGCGGGCGTGGTCTACCGGGCCGACGTGAAGCTGCCCGAGGCCCCGGCGACGGCTCCCGCCTACAGCGTGACCGGGGAGGTCCCGGAGGCCGACGTGGCCCGGCTCGCGGCGGCCCTGGGCATCACGGGCGCGCCGCGGCTGGAGGGGGACGTCTGGCTGGCCGGGGAGGCCGCCGACGGCTCCGGGCCGCGGCTGACGGTGGCCCGTACGGCCCCGGGAACCTGGAACTTCAACCGCTTCCAGGCGGGCGGCGACGGCGCGGGCAACGGCGCCGGGGACGACTGCGTGCGCGGCAAGGACACCTGCGGCCCCGCCACGCTCCCCCGGGACGGCGGCGGCGCGGGCGGGAGCGGCACGCCGGTGTCCGAGGAGGCCGCCAAGGCCGCCGCGGCGCCGGTGCTGAAGGCCCTGGGGCAGGTCGGTGCCGCGCTGGACGCCCGGCTCACCCAGGGCGCGGTGCGGGTGGTGACGGCCGATCCGGTGGTCGGCGGGCTGCCGACGCAGGGCTGGTCGACCAAGGTGAGCGTGGGCGCGGACGGCTCGGTGGTGGGCGGCAACGGCGAGCTGAAGACGCCGGCGAAGGCGGCCGAGCAGCAGGTGGTCGGGGCCGTGGAGGCGCTGGCCCGGCTGAACGCGCGGTCGAACGGTTCCGGCGGCGGCGCGCCGGAGCCCGGCGGCTGCGCGAGCGCGGTGCCGCTGGCGGCGGACACCGCGGCAGGGGCCGCGGAGACCGTGCCGTGCAATCCCGAGCCGCGGCCGATGAAGCCGCCGCGCACCGAGACGGTCAAGGGCGCGGTGCTCGGACTGGCTCCCGGGACGGTCGACGGAGCGCGGGGACTCGTCCCGGCCTGGCTGTTCGAGGTGGCGGGCCGGGACGGCGCGCCGGGTCACACGGTGGCCGAGCCGGCCTCCGCGAAGGAGGGCACGCCGGCACCGGGCGGCCGTACCGTGCCCGGGTTCTCGTACAAGGAGGCCGACCGGACGCTGACCGTGAATTTCTGGGGCAGTGCGTGCAGCACGTACGCCGTGGAGGCGCGGGAGCAGGCGGAATCGGTCATGGTGAAGATCACTGACACGCCGAACAGGCCGGGTCAGGCCTGCATCATGCTGGCCGAGGAGAAGTCCCAGACGGTGACCTTGAAGGAGCCGCTGGGCGACCGGAAGGTGCTGGACGCGACGACGGGCAAGGAGCTCCCCAAGCAGTAGCCCGCCGTCCGCCCCCGGACATGCGCGAGGGCCCGCCCCGGTCGGTTGACCGGGGCGGGCCCTCGTCGTTCGGGCGGTTCAGGCTTAGCTGAACGAGTCGCCGCAGGCGCAGGAGCCCGTGGCGTTCGGGTTGTCGATCGTGAAGCCCTGCTTCTCGATGGTGTCGACGAAGTCGATGGAGGCGCCGTGGAGGTACGGGGAGCTCATGCGGTCCGTGACGACCTTCACACCGTCGAAGTCCTTCACGACGTCGCCGTCGAGGGAACGCTCGTCGAAGAAGAGCTGGTAGCGCAGGCCGGAGCAGCCGCCGGGCTGGACGGCGACGCGGAGCGCCAGGTCATCGCGGCCTTCCTGCTCCAGCAGGGTCCTGACCTTCTCGGCGGCGGCGTCGGACAGGAGGATGCCGTCGCTCACAGTGGTCTTGTCGTCCTGTACGGACATCTGCATTCACTCCCGAAGTGGGCGGCTCCCCGCGGGGTGCGGGGAAACGTCGGACTCTTGCCGTCGGTGGCAACGAGCGGGACCGCGGATTCATTCCGGGACCCGACGCTTGTTTCAGATATTCATGCTCGCACACCGCGCGCCGGCGCGGGCCCGGCGAATCGAGGGCTGATGCGTCACATTGACACTATCGGCATCGTCAAACTGACGTGAAGCGGTTATGATAGATAGCGTCAAGTAGACGAGAAGTCGAAGCGATGATCCTGAAATCCCTCGTCGCAGAACAGAAAGGGTGCGTGTCGTGACCACCGCCCAGCCGTTGGACGTCCAGCCGACGCCCCTTGCCCTGCTGCTGCTCGGCCGTGAGGCCGACCCCAAGAGCGAGCGCGGGGTGGAGTGCCCCGGCGACCTGCCCTCGCCGTCCGACCCGGACCTCGTGGAGCGCGCCCGCGCGGCCAAGGAGAAGCTCGGGGACAAGGTCTTCATCCTCGGCCACCACTACCAGCGTGACGAGGTCATCGAGTTCGCCGACGTCACCGGTGACTCCTTCAAGCTGGCCAAGGACGCGGCCGCCAAGCCGGAGGCCGAGTACATCGTCTTCTGCGGCGTCCACTTCATGGCCGAGTCCGCGGACATCCTGACCTCGGACGCCCAGAAGGTGGTCCTGCCGGACCTGGCAGCCGGCTGCTCGATGGCCGACATGGCCACCGCCGAGCAGGTCGCCGAGTGCTGGGACGCGCTGACCGATGCCGGCATCGCCGGTGTGACGGTCCCCGTCTCGTACATGAACTCCTCCGCCGACATCAAGGCCTTCACCGGCAAGCACGGCGGCACGATCTGCACCTCGTCGAACGCGAAGAAGGCCCTGGAGTGGGCCTTCGAGCAGGGCGAGAAGGTGCTCTTCCTCCCGGACCAGCACCTGGGCCGCAACACGGCCGTCCGCGACATGGGCATGTCCCTGGACGACTGCGTGGTCTACAACCCGCACAAGCCGAACGGCGGCCTGACCGCCGAGCAGCTGCGCGACGCCAAGATGATCCTGTGGCGCGGGCACTGCTCGGTCCACGGCCGGTTCTCGGTCGACTCCGTCAACGACGTCCGCGCCCGCATCCCCGGCGTGAACGTCCTGGTCCACCCCGAGTGCAAGCACGAGGTCGTGGCGGCCGCGGACTACGTCGGCTCGACGGAGTACATCATCAAGGCGCTGGAGGCGGCCCCGGCCGGCTCCAAGTGGGCCATCGGCACCGAGCTGAACCTGGTCCGCCGCCTGGCGAATCGATTCGCTGCCGAGGACAAGGAAGTCGTCTTCCTCGACAAGACGGTCTGCTTCTGCTCGACGATGAACCGCATCGACCTCCCCCACCTGGTGTGGACGCTGGAGTCCCTGGCCGAGGGCACCCTCGTCAACCAGATCCAGGTCGACAAGGAGACGGAGAGCTTCGCGAAGCTCGCGCTGGAGCGCATGCTCGCCCTCCCGTAGGGGGCGACGGGACGCAGGCGCCGTAGAGACACGAGAGAGGGGCGGTTCCCGTACGGGAGCCGCCCCTCTCCGGCGTTCGGGCGGGTGGGCCGAGAGGCTCGGCCCACCCTGCCCGGTCAGACCTTGGCCGGGGTCTCCTCCGGCTGGTCCTGCGGCGGGACCACCGTCAGGCGGGCCGTCTTCTTCGCGCGGCGGCGCTCCTTGCGGAGTTCGACCATCGTGTAGAGGGTCGGCACCAGGAGCAGCGTCAGCAGGGTCGAGCTGACCAGGCCGCCGATCACCACGACCGCGAGCGGCTGCGAGATGAAGCCGCCCTCGCCGGTGACGCCGAGCGCCATCGGGAGCAGCGCGAAGATCGTCGCCAGGGCCGTCATGAGGATCGGGCGGAGCCGGTGCCGGCCGCCCTCGACGACCGCCTCGACGACGCCCAGGCCCTGGGCGCGGTACTGGTTGACCAGGTCGATCAGGACGATCGCGTTGGTCACGACGATGCCGATGAGCATCAGCATGCCGATCATCGCCGGGACGCCCATCGGGGTGCCGGTGACCAGGAGCAGGCCGAGCGCGCCGGTCGCCGCGAACGGGATGGACACCAGCAGGATCAGCGGCTGGACGAGCGAGCGGAAGGTTGCGACCAGCAGCATGAACACGATCGCGATGGCCGCGAGCATGGCGAGGCCGAGCGAGCCGAAGGCCTCGTCCTGGTCCTCGGAGACGCCGCCGATGGAGGCGGTGGCGCCGTCGGGCAGGTCCAGGGCCTTGAGCTTCGTCTGGAGCTCGGCGCTGACCGCGCCCGTGTTGTCGCCCTGCGGGCGCGCGGTGACGGTCGCGGCGCGGGCGCCGTCGATCCGGGTCATCGCGACCGGGCCGGGGACCTCCTTGACCTCGGCGATGTCGCCCAGCCGGACCGGGCCGACCGGGAGCGCCTGCAGCTCGGCCAGGGTGGTGGCCGGCTGCGCGGACCTGATGACGATGTCCCGCTCGGTGTCGTCCAGGACGGCCTTGCCGGCCGGGTTGCCGCGGACGGCCTGGGCGACGATGGCGCCGAGGGCGGCCTGGTTCAGGCCCGCCTCCGCCGCCTTGGGGGTGGCGGTCACCGAGATCCGGGGCACGGACTGGGACAGGTCGCTCTGTACGTCGGTGACGTTGTCGAGCTTGGCCACCTCGGCGCGGACCTGCTCGGCGGCCTTGGCGAGGACCTCGCCGTCGCCGGCCTTGACGACCACGCTGAGGTTCTGGCTGCCGAAGGCGTCGCCCGCGGCGATGCGGGTCTCACCGATGCCGTCGAGGGCGGCGAGCTGCTCCTCGATGCGCTTCTTCACGGCCTCGGCGTCGCCGGCGTCCTTCAGGGTGACCTGGTAGGAGGCCTGGTTGGAGCCGGTGCCGCCGCCGAAGGCCGCGAGGAAGCCGGAGGAGCCGACGGTGACCTGGTAGCTCTTGACGCCGTCGACCGAGGCCAGCACCTTCTCGACCTTGCGGCTCGCCTCGTCGGAGGCGGCCAGCGAGGTGCCCGGGGCCAGCTCCTGCTTGACCGTCAGCAGGTCCTGCTCGCCCTGGTCGAAGAAGTTGGTCTTGAGCAGGGGCGTCATGCCGAAGGTGCCGAGGAGGACGACCACCGCGATGGCCACGCTGGTCAGGCGGCGCCGGGTGGCGAAGCCCAGGACCCGTACGTAGAACCTCTGCAGGCGGCTGCGCGCCTCCTTCTCCTCGGCCTCGCGCCGGGCCTGCGCCGCGCTCTCGGCGTCCCCGGGGGTGACGCCCTTGGGCGCGCTGAGGAACCAGTACGAGAGCACCGGGACGACCGTCAGCGAGACGAGCAGCGAGGCCAGCAGGGCCGCGGTGACGGTGAGCGAGAAGGAGCCGAAGAGCTCGCCGATCATGCCGCCGACGAGACCGATGGGCAGGAAGACGGCGACGGTGGTGAGCGTGGAGGAGGTGACCGCGCCGGCGACCTCCTTGACCGCGGTGATGATCGCGGCCTCGCGCTCCTCGCCGTAGCCGAGGTGGCGCTTGATGTTCTCCAGGACCACGATCGAGTCGTCGACGACCCGGCCGATGGCGATGGTCAGCGCGCCGAGGGTGAGCATGTTCAGCGACAGGTCGCGGGTCCACAGCACGATGAGCGCGAGGACCACGGACAGCGGGATGGAGACCGCGGTGACCAGCGTCGAGCGCAGCGAGGCCAGGAAGACCAGGATCACGATCACCGCGAAGAGCAGGCCGAGCATGCCCTCGGTGGTGAGGCTGGAGATGGACTTGGCGACGGCCGGGCCCTGGTCGCTGACGACGGTCAGCTCGGCGCCGGCGCCGAGCGTGGAGCGCAGCTCGGGCAGCTTGTCCTTGACGGCGTCGGAGATGGCGACGGCGCTGCCGTCCTTGTCCATGGTCAGGACGAGGGCGAGGGAGGGCTTGCCGTTGGTACGGGTGATGGAGACGGCCTTGGCCGGCTCCTGCTTGACGGCGGCCACGTCGCCGAGGCGCACCGCCGGCTTGCCCGGGCCGGGGCTCAGCCGCAGGTCCTCGACCTGGGCGAGGGAGGTGAAGCCGTTGCCCACGCGGACGGTGCGGTTCTTGCCCGCCTCGTCGAAGGAGCCGGCGGGGACGGCGGCGCCGCCCGCCTGGAGGCCCTGGGCGAGCGCGGAGCCGTCGAGGCCGGCGGCGGCGAGCTTCGCCTCGTCGGGGGTGACGGTGACCTGGAGGTCCTGGACGCCGTCGACGCTGACCTGGCCGACGCCGTCGATGTCCGAGAGGACGGGCACCACGGACTTCTCCAGCTGGTCGGCGAGGGCCTGCTGGTCCTTGTCGGAGGTGACGGCGAGGATCACCGTCGGGATGTCGTCGGTGGAACCGGCCACCACCTGCGGGTCCACCTCGGCGGGCAGCCGGACGCGGGCCCGGTTGACGGCCTGCTGGACGTCGGCGACGAGCTGCTTGGTGCCGCTGTCTCCGTAGTCGAAGGTCGCCATGATGAGGGCGTTGCCCTCGCTGGCGGTGGAGGTGATGCCGGTGATGCCGTCGACGCCCTTGAGCGTGGCTTCGATCGGTTCGACGACCTGCTTCTCCACCACGTCGGGCGAGGCGCCCTGGTACGGCGCGAGCACGGACACCATCGGGAGTTCGATGGAGGGCAGCAGCTGCTGCTTGAGCTGCGGGATGGCTATGGCGCCGAAGAGGAGCGCGACGATCGACACGAGGCCGACCAACGCCCTTTGGGCAAGGCTGAAGCGGGACAGCCAGGACATGGGTATGGGATCTCTCTGCAGTGACGAACGCGAGGGCACCCCCACCCTGTCGCATGGAGGAGGCCGGTTTCGTCGCTCGCAGGTGCCGTCCTTATGTGCGGCATACCGCGTCCGTAGTACACGGCACTACTCCACCGCTACTCCACCGCTGATCCGCCGCTAGTCCACGCGGGGCCGGACCAGTCCCGATTCGTAGGCAATGACCACCAATTGGGCCCTGTCGCGGGCGCCGAGCTTGGCCATGGCCCGGTTCACGTGGGTCTTGACGGTGAGGGGGCTGACCTCCAGCCGGCCGGCGATGCCGTCGTTGGACAGGCCCGCGGCGACGTGCACGAGGACCTCGCGCTCCCGGACGGTCAGCGCGGCGAGCCGCTCCGCGTGGATCCCGGCCGAGGCGCCGGCGGCCGCCGGGTCGGCGCCGCCGCCCTGGGCGAGGAAGGTGGCGATCAGGCCCTTGGTGGCGGCCGGCGAGAGCAGGGCCTCACCGGCGGCGGCGACGCGGATGGCGTTGAGCAGTTCATCGGGCTCCGCGCCCTTGCCGAGGAAGCCGGAGGCGCCCGCCCGCAGCGCGGAGACCACGTACTCGTCCACCTCGAAGGTCGTCAGCATCACCACGCGCACGGCGGCCAGTTCCGGGTCGGCGCCGATCATGCGGGTGGCGGCGAGCCCGTCGGTTCCGGGCATCCGGATGTCCATCAGCACGACGTCGGGGCGTTCCCGCCGGGCGAGCTCGACGGCCTGCGCCCCGTCGGAGGCCTCCCCGACGACCTCCATGTCGGGCTCGGAGTCGACGAGCACCTTGAAGGCGCTGCGCAGCAGGGCCTGGTCGTCGGCGAGCAGCACCTTGATGGGGGCGCCGGGCCCGGCGGGGGTCGGGTCGGCAGGGGGCAGGTCGGCAGGGATGTGGTCCACGGGGTGAGCGTACGCGGGCCCGCTGCGGTCCGGCCGGGGTCCCGTCGGACCGGACGGGGGCGGGCCGCGTCCGGGAGCGCCCGGGAGGTCTCAGCCGAGGGTGAGGACGAGGAGCGCGGTGGTCGCCGCCACCTCGGCCAGGGCGCCGAACACGTCGCCGGTGACCCCGTCGAAGCGGCGGACGCAGCGGCGGAGCAGCAGTTCCGAGACGAGCAGGGCGACGAGGACGGCCGCCGCTGCCCGGGCCGCGGCGGGCAGGCCGATCGGGAGGGCGGCCGCGGCGGCCGCCACGGTCACGAGGGCCGCGAGGGCGGCGGCGACCGGGCGCGGGACGGCCCCGGCGACGGCGGCGCCGAGCCCCCCGGGCCGGGCGGCCGGGACGCCGTCGCGGGCGGCCAGGGTCATGGCGAGGCGGGCCGTGACGGCGGCGACGACGGTGGCGAGGGCGCCGCGGACCCAGCTCTCGGCGTACAGCTCGAAGAGGGCGGCCGTCTGCACGAGCAGGACGAGGACCAGGGCGATCACGCCGAAGGGGCCGATGTCGGACTGCTTCATGATGCGCAGCGCCTCGTCGGCCGGCTTGGCGCTGCCGAGCCCGTCCGCCGTGTCGGCCAGTCCGTCCAGGTGCAGTCCCCGGGTCAGCGCGGCCGGTACGGCAACGGTGACGGCCGCCGCGAGCAGCGGTCCGGCGCCGAGCAGCAGCAGGAGCACTCCGGCGAGGGCGGCGAGCGCGCCGACGACCAGTCCGGCGAGCGGGGCGCAGGCCATTCCGGTGCGGGCGGCGGGGCGGTCCCAGCGGGTGATGCGGGCGGGCAGCACGGTGAGGGTGCCGAAGGCGAAGCGGACGCCGTCGCGGAACGAGGCGCGTTCCGTGGGCGGCGTCGTGGGCGGACCGTCGAACGAATCTTTCATCGGCGGGAACGCTACCCGCTCGGAGCGGGCGGTAAATTACCCATTACGTTCCAAATAGGGAGTCAGTGGGATGGGTCACTGGTGGTATCGGAACATCGTCGAGCCAGGGAAGCTGCCCATGCTGCTCGCCCTGGTCTCCTTCGTGCTGTCGTTCCTGGTCACCCGCGTGATCACCCGCCTGATCCGGGCCGGCCGCGGCCCCTTCAAGAACGTCACCCCGGGCGGCCTGCACATCCACCACGTGGTGCCGGGCGTGATCCTGGTGATCATCGGCGGTTTCGGTTCGATCGGCAGTGCCCGCAACAGCTTCGGCGCGGCCCTCTCGGCCGTGATCTTCGGGCTGGGCGCCGGGCTGGTCCTGGACGAGTTCGCGCTGATCCTGCACCTCGACGACGTCTACTGGAGCGAGCAGGGCCGCAAGAGCGTGGAGATCGTGGTCGTGACGGCCGCCGTGGTGGCCCTGGTGCTGGGCGGGTTCGTCCCCTTCGGGGTGAACGACCTGACCGCCGAGGAGCGCCAGAGCCGCGGGCTGGTGGTGATGAACGCGGCCGGCAACTTCTGTCTCGCGCTGATCGCCCTGTGGAAGGGCAAGGCGCGCACCGCGCTCTTCGGCGTGGTCATCCCCTTCGTGGCGCTGGTCGGCGCGATCCGGCTGGCCCGGCCCGGTTCCCCGTACGCGAAGCGGTTCTACGTGAACCGGCCGCGCGCCCGGGCCAAGGCCGAGCTGCGGGACTTCCACCACGACCGGCGCTGGACCACGCGGCGGCGCCGGTTCGAGGACTTCATCGGCGGCGCCCCGGATCCGCGGCCGGTGCCCCTGGAGAAGCCGCCGGTACCGCCGGAGTGAGCGGTGGGCGGACCCTGGGGCGTACGACGACGGGCCCTCCCCCGGCAGGGGAGGGCCCGTCGCCCGTGTCGGTGCGCCCGTGCGTCCGGGGCCGGCCGGGAGGGTCGGCCGGAACGGACTAGCCCGGGATCAGGCCGTCGTCGCGGAGCATCTCCCGGACCTCGCCGAGGCTCGCGTCGGGCCCCGGCAGGATCAGCTCGGACGGCTCCAGGGCGTCGTCCGGGAGCGGCTCGCCCAGCCGCCGGACGGCTTCCAGCAGCGCCCCCAGGGTGCGCCGGAAGCCCTGTTCGTCGCCGCCCTCCATCTCCGCGAGCAGCTCGTCGTCCAGCTTGTTGAGCTCGGCGAAGTGCGCGTCGGCCACGTCCAGCTGGCCTTCCCCCATGATGCGGACGATCATGACGGCCCCGTCCTACTGCTTGTCGAACCGGTGCTGGGTCTGCGGCTGCTGGGCGTTGCCCTGGGCGCCGCCCTCGATGGCCTGCTGCTGCGCGGACGAACCGCCGGCCAGCTCCGCCTTCATCCGCTGGAGCTCCAGCTCCACGTCGGTGCCGCCCGACAGGCGGTCCAGCTCGGCCTGGATGTCGTCCTTGGAGCCGAGGCCGCTCTGGTCGTCCAGGGCGCCGGAGGCCAGCAGCTCGTCGATCGCACCGGCCCGGGCCTGCAGCTGGGCGGTCTTGTCCTCGGCCCGCTGGATGGCCAGGCCGACGTCGCTCATCTCCTCGGAGATGCCGGAGAAGGACTCCGCGATCCGGGTCTGGGCCTGGGCCGCGGTGTAGGTGGCCTTGATGGTCTCCTTCTTCGTGCGGAAGGCGTCCACCTTCGCCTGGAGCCGCTGCGCGGCCAGCGTCAGCTTCTCCTCCTCGCCCTGGAGGGTCTGGTGCTGCACCTCCAGGTCGCTGACCTGCTGCTGGAGCGAGGCGCGACGGGACAGGGCCTCGCGGGCCAGGTCCTCGCGGCCCAGGGCGAGGGCCTTGCGGCCCTGGTCCTCCAGCTTGGCGGACTGGCCCTGCAGCTGGTTCAGCTGCAGTTCGAGGCGCTTGCGGGACGTCGCCACGTCGGCGACGCCGCGGCGTACCTTCTGCAGCAGTTCGAGCTGCTTCTGGTACGAGTAGTCGAGGGTCTCGCGCGGGTCCTCGGCCCGGTCAAGGGCCTTGTTCGCCTTCGCGCGGAAGATCATCCCCATACGCTTCATGACACCGCTCATGGGCTTCGCGCGCCCCCTTCTAGACGGACTGTGCTCCAGGTCACCGACAGGACCCACAGTACGGGCCCTGTCTCCATTACCGCACTGTTCGAGGACGGATGCGCTCCTCCTCCAGGACGACTACGCCTGAGCCGTATCAGGCGTAAGGAGTAGGTGGCTCCCCGACCGTACGGACGGCGGGCCCCCGCTGCTCGGACCGTGCACAGGGAAGGACGCCCGCCGTTGCCGGATCGTTCCCCACCGGGGTGGGGCCCGTGCCCGCAACCACGTAGGCTTGGGTTTTGTGTTTGGTAGCCGCTCCTCCAAGGAAGAGAAGGCCGCCGCCACCGACAAGGTGAGCGCCGACCTCTCGCAGCCCCGTGACCCGCAGGCCCCGAAGGGCCGCCCTACGCCGAAGCGCGCCGTGGCACAGTCGCAGCGCAAGGCCGTGGTGGCCTCGACCGGCAACCGCAAGGAGGACGCGAAGCGGGCCCGTGAGCGCCGCCGCGCCGAGATGGCCAAGCAGCGCGAGGCGCTGGCCAGCGGCGACGAGCGGTACCTGCCCACGCGCGACAAGGGCCCCGTCCGCCGCTACGTCCGCGACTTCGTGGACTCGCGCTTCTCGGTCGCCGAGATGTTCCTGCCGCTGGCCGTGGTCATCCTCGTGCTCAGCATGGTGCGCCAGCCCACGATCCAGAACATCGCGCTGCTGCTGTGGCTCGGCGTGATCGCGCTGATCATCCTGGACTCCATCGGTCTGGTGTTCCGCCTGCGCAAGGCGCTCAACGAGCGCTTCCCGAACGAGCCGCGCCGCGGCGCGGTCGCGTACGGCCTCATGCGCACCCTGCAGATGCGCCGGCTGCGCCTGCCGAAGCCGCAGGTCAAGCGCGGGGAACGGCCCTGACCGGAGGGACGCCCGGCGCGTCGGGGGAAGGCTTCGCCGAGGGGGCACGCCTGTGGCTCGAGGGCCTGGGCGGACTGCGCAACGCGGTCCGTCAGGAGCTCGTGGGCCGACAGGTCGACGAACAGATCGCGCAGCGCTTCCCCGTGGGGCAGCGGCTGCGCGTTCTCGACGTCGGCATGGGGCAGGGCACCCAGGCACTGCGCCTCGCCCGCGCCGGGCACAAGGTGACCGGCCTGGAACAGGACCCGGGCATGCTGGCCGTCGCCCGCGAGGCGCTGGCCGTGGAGCCCGCCGGGATCCGTGACCGGGTCGAGCTGCTGGAGGGGGACGGGCGCGAGACCGGCGCCCATTTCCTGCCGGGCAGCTTCGACGTGGTGCTGTGCCACGGGGTGCTGATGTACGTGCCCGAGCCCGACGCCATGCTCGCCGGGCTGGCCCGGATGCTGGCCCCGGGCGGACTGCTGTCCCTGCTGGTGCGCAACGGCGACGCGCTCGCCATGCGGCACGGGCTGGACGGCGACTGGAAGGGCGCGCTGGCGGCCTTCGACAGCACCGACTACACCAACCGCCTCGGCCTGGACGTGCGCGCCGACCGGCTGGCCGGGCTGACCGCGACGCTGTCGGGGATCGGTGCGCCGCTGCAGGCCTGGTACGGCGTACGCGTCTTCACGGACGGCACCGAGGCCGGCGAGGTGCTGCCGCCCGACGAGGAGCTGGAGCGGCTGCTGGCCGCCGAGGACCGTGCGGGCCGTACCGACCCCTACCGGGGTGTCGCCGCGCTGCTGCACCTCTGCGGCGTCCGGGGCTGATTCAGGCCGTCTCCGGCCGTCAGGCCCGCCGCGCGGATGCGGCGGGCCTGACGGCGCGGAGGGGCCGGGCCGTCAGGCCTCCAGTGCGGAGCGCAGGCTCATCGTGTAGAGCTCCGTGCCGCTGTCGTCGGACAGCTTCACCTGTTCGGTACCGCCCTCCAGCAGGTCCTTCCAGTACTCCCCGATCCAGGACTCCGCGTCGCCCTGCGTGGTGAACTCCTCCGGAACCACCGAAGGGCTCGTCTCGGTGCCCTCGGCCGTCTCGAACCGCCACGTCCACGCCATGTCCGCCTCCGTTGCTCGTCCGCTGCTCACACGCTTCTCGCCTTGAGTGTGCCCGCAGAGTAACCGGGCGCGCAGCAGTCTCCGCGACGCGGGAGGATCATCCTTGTGGAACTCACTCTGCTCGGCACCGGTACCCCCGAGGGGCTGCCCCGCCCCGGCTGCCCCTGCGCGGCCTGCGCCGTCAGCGTCGGGCCGCGCGCCCGCGCCGCCACGGCGGTCCTCGTCGACGGCGCGCTGCTGCTCGACCTGACCCCCGGCGCGGTGCTGGCCGGCGCCCGGGCCGGGCATTCGCTGGCCGGGGTGCGGCAGGTCCTGCTGACCCACCCGCACGACGGGCCCGCAGTGGAGCTGCCGCCGGGGCTGCCGACCGCCGGGCGGGTGCCGGACGGGCAGGAGCTCTCGGTGATCTCCGGGCACCGGGTGCGGGCGGTACCGATGGACGCGCCGGGCACCGGGTACGAGGTGACCGGCCCGGACGGCGGCCGGCTGCTGTACCTGCCGCCCGGCGGGGCGCCGGCCGGGACCGCCGGGCGGGCGGGGCAGCGCCCGTACGACACGGTGCTCGCCGACGTGCTGGGCCGCCCCGAGGCGCTGGCCCGGCTGCGGGCGGGCGGGGCCGTGGGCCCGGCCACGGACGTGATCGCCGTCCACCTCGACCACGACGTGCCGCCGGGCCGCGAGCTGGAGCGCCGGCTGGCGGCCGCCGGGGCGCGGGCGGTGCCGGACGGGACCACCGTGGTCGTCGGCGACTACGGCACGGCGGCGGACCTGCCGCGCCGCACGCTGGTGCTGGGCGGGGCCCGCTCGGGCAAGTCGGTGGAGGCGGAGCGGCGGCTGGAGTCCTTCCCCGAGGTGGTCTACGTGGCCACCGGGGGCACCCGGGACGGGGACGCGGAGTGGGCTCGGCGGGTCGGCCTGCACCGGGAGCGCCGGCCGGCGAGCTGGCGGACGGTGGAGACGTGCGAGCTGGTCCCGCTGCTCGCCGAGGACGGGCCGGCGCTGTTGATCGACTGCCTGGCGCTGTGGCTGACCGACGCCATGGACCGGGCCGGGGCCTGGGACGACGAGGTGTGGGCCGGGCACGGGCGCCAGGAGCTGGCCGAGCGGACGGCCGCCCTGGTGGCGGCCGTCCGCGCGACCCGCCGCCAGGTGGTGCTGGTGAGCAACGAGGTCGGTTCGGGCGTCGTCCCGGCGACCGCCTCGGGCCGTCGTTTCCGTGACGAGCTGGGCCGGCTGAACGCCCGGGTGGCGGGCGAGTGCGAGCACGTCCTGCTCGTCGTCGCGGGGCAGGCGACCGTGCTGAAGGAGTAGGCCGGGCCGGGGTGTTCACCCCGTCGGCCCGCCCGGTGCGGGGCCGGGGCCGGCCGCGCCCGCCGAGGCCTGAGGGAGGGCTTCACCGGCTGTACTCTCTGGCAGATGAGCACGCTGAATCTCGACGACTTCTCCGATCTGATCGAGCGCCCCGACGGGGGCGTACGGCGTGATGCCGAGGAACGCCGTGAGCGCCTCGCCGTACCGCCCGGCGCGCTGGGGCGGCTCGACGAACTCGCCGAGTGGCTCGCCGCCGCGCAGGGGCAGGTTCCGGTCAGGGCCATCGAGCGGCCCCGCGTGGTGCTGTTCGCCGCCGACCACGGGATCGCCGCGCAGGGGGTCTCCGCCCGGGCCGCTTCCACCGGTCACGAGCTGGTGCGGGACGTGCTCGACGGGTCCAGCCCCGTCGCCGTCCTGGCCGGCCGGTTCGGCGCCACGATACGGATCGTCGACGCCGGTCTCGACTGCGATCCCGCGCTGCTCCCCGAGGACGTGGTGGCGCACCGCGTCCGGCGCGGCAGCGGCCGGATCGACGTCGAGGACGCGCTGACGGTCGAGGAGGCGCAGGCCGCGCTGCGGCTCGGCATGCGCATCGCCGACGAGGAGGCCGACTCGGGGACCGACCTGGTGGTCCTCGGCGACCTGAGCGTCGGCGGGACGACCGTCGCAGCGACCCTCGTCGCCGCGCTGTGCGGCACGGACTCCTCGGTGGTCACCGGCCGCGGCGGCCGGCCCATCGACGACCTGGCCTGGATGCGCAAGTGCGCGGCGATCCGCGACGCGCTGCGCCGGGCCCGTCCGGTCCTGGGCGACCAGGTCGCGCTGCTGGCGGCGGTCGGCGGCGCGGACGTCGCCGCCATCACCGGATTCCTGCTCCAGTGCGCGGTGCGCCGTACGCCCGTCATCCTCGACGGTGTTGTTTCGGCCGCGTGCGGACTGGTGGCCCAGAGGGCCGCATTCCGGGCTCCTGACTGGTGGCTGGCGGGTCAGGCGAGCGGCGAGCCGGGTCAGGCGAAGGCACTTGACCGAATGGCGCTCAACCCCGTGCTCGATCACGGCGTCACAGTGGGTGAAGGAACCGGGGCATTGCTGGCTCTCCCCCTCGTCCAGGCGGCCGCCGCACTCGCGGCGGAGCTTCCTGAGCGTGCGGCGGAGGAGCCGACGGAATGAGCCGCCGGGGTCCGCGGTCCTGACCAGGCCGTGGCCCCCGACCGCACCATCACGGACAGCGGCGCCCCATATGATCGCTTTTTATGGGAGAGGTCCGTTTGACCAGCGCAGAGACCGACCGCACCGCCGTACCGGCGACCGGTCCGTCATCCGGCAGGAAAGAGACCGGCGGGGACCCCGCCGGCAAGGCGGCGGGGGGCGGCCGGGAGACCGGTCGGGGGAGCGCCCGCTCACAGCGCGGAGCCGCTTTCGCGGTGTGGTACCTGCGCGTCGTCACCTTCATCAACTTCCTCAGCGCGGTGTGGGTCTCGCTCGGGCAGGACCTGCGGCGCCACAACATCGAGGACTTCTACACCCCCTACATGCTCACCGCGGGCTTCGCCTCCGGTCTGTTCACGCTGCTGCTGGCCGTCACCCTCGGCCGCCGCAAGCGCGCCTCCTGGATCCTCAACCTCGTCCTGAGCGGCCTCCTGGCGCTGCTCCTCGCCTACGCGCTCTTCGCGTACGAGGAGATCCGCGAACACCCTCAGAACTGGGTCTCGCTGGCCCTGACCGCGCTCTTCACCGGCGCGCTGCTGCTGGGCCGCCGCGAGTTCTACGCCAAGGGCGACCGCTCCAACCCGGCGTTCGCCGCCGCCGTCGCCGCCGTCGGACTGCTCGTCACCTCGCTCGTCGCGGCCCTGCTCGTGGGCGCCGCGAACACCTCCCCCGACAGCGCTGGCGTCTCCTTCCCGGAGCGCTGGAAGTACGGCGTGATGCGGCTGATCACCCTGGCCCCCGACGACCGGGCCTCCGCGGCGATCACCCCGCCGGGCTGGGTGGACGTCTTCATCAACGTCATGTCGATGCTGCTGCTGCTCGCCGTGCTCTTCGCCGCGTTCCGTTCGCGCCGCGCCGTCGACCCGATCAGCGAGGAGGACGAGGAGCGGCTGCGGGCGCTGCTGGCCCGGCAGGGCGACCGCGACTCGCTCGGCTACTTCGCGCTGCGCCGCGAGAAGTCCGTCATCTGGTCCCCCACCGGCAAGGCCGCCGTGACCTACCGCGTCGTCGGCGGTGTCTCACTCGCCTCGGGCGACCCGATCGGCGACCCGGAGGCCTGGCCCGGCGCCATCGACCCGTGGCTGGCCGAGGCCCGCGAGCACGGCTGGGTGCCGGCGGTGATGGGCGCGAGCGAGGAGGCCGGGCAGATCTACGCCCGGCACGGCCTGGACGCCCTGGAGCTCGGTGACGAGGCGATCGTGGAGACGGCCGAGTTCACCCTGGAGGGCCGTGCGATGCGCACCGTCCGGCAGGCCTACAACCGCGTCAAGCGGGCCGGGTACACCGTCCGCATCCGCCGCCACGCCGACATCCCGGCCGAGGAGATGGCCGAGCTGGTGCGCCGCGCCGACGACTGGCGCGACGGGGCCACCGAACGGGGCTTCTCCATGGCGCTGGGCCGGCTGGGCGACCCCGCCGACGGCCAGTGCGTGATGCTGGAGTGCACCGACGGCAACGGCGATCTGCGGGCCGTGCTGTCCTTCGTGCCGTGGGGGCCCAAGGGCCTGTCGCTGGACCTGATGCGCCGTGACCGGGACTCCGAGAACGGCCTGATGGAGTTCATGGTCATCGAACTCCTCGAACGCTCCAAGGAGATCGGGGTCACCCAGGTCTCCCTCAACTTCGCGATGTTCCGGTCGGTCTTCGAGCGCGGGTCCCGGCTCGGCGCGGGTCCGGTGCTGCGGATGTGGCGCTCGCTGCTGAGCTTCTTCTCCCGCTGGTGGCAGATCGAGTCCCTCTACCGGGCCAACGCCAAATACCGGCCGATCTGGGAACCGCGGTTCATGCTCTTCGAGAAGAGTTCGGACCTGCTGCGGATCGGTGTCGCGGCCGGACGGGCCGAGGGCTTCCTGGAGGCCCCCGGCCTTCCGAAGTGGCTGCACCGCAGACACCTGGAGACCCGCCGTTGACAGCGCGGAACAGCAGCACCCCACTGCGGCGGTTCGCCCGCCGCGAGTGGGGCCCCATGTTCTGGACCGTCCGGGACGCCCTCGTCCGCGACAGGTGGCGGGCGATCCCGATGACCTTGGGCGCGGTCTGCCTGACCTCGGTCTTCCAGATCGTGCAGAACACCTCGTGGGGCTTCCAGCCGGTGCAGGACCTCGGGTCGGTCAAAGCCGTCGACCCGTTCTGGCTGGCTCTGCTGCGCACTCCCCTGTCGCTGTTCGTCCCGGCCCTCGACCTGCCGGTGTGGGGGGCGCTCGCGCAGATGCTGCTGGTGTTCGGCATCGCGGAGATCTGCATCGGCTGGTGGCGCACGCTGGTGATCGGCTACGTCGCCACCCTCGCCGGGACCACGTACGCGCGGATCGGCGTCGCGCTGGGCCCCGAGCACCCCTTCGGCCTGCCGGTGTCCGACCGCATCGTCAACGACACCGGGCCGTCGGCGGCCGTGGTCGGCCTCGCGATCTACCTCTGCTGGCGCTACCGCGCGTACCTGACCGGCGCGCTGGTGATCCTCGCGATGATCGGCGAGGTGCTGATCAAGAACAACCTGGCGGGCAAGGAGCACCTGGCGGCCATCGCCGCCGTCATGGCCGTGTGCGTGGTCCGGGCCCAGTGGGGGCCGGTGCGCTCCCGCGTCCCGGTGGGCCAGGGCCCTCCGCCCTGAGCGGCGTCCCGGCAGGCCGTACCGTATCGGGGTGACGACAGACCTCGGGCGGTTCGCCCCCACCCGGCAGTGGATGCGGGCCCATCCGCTGGCCACCGACGCCGTGCTGGCGTTCGGCGCGCTCGTCGCCATGGTCGTCGGCTCCTTCGCCGATCCGCACGGACCGCACGGGCCCACCTTCGGAACCCGCACCCCCGAACCCTTCTCCCTGCTGCTGATGCTGCTCGGCTCGGCGGCGCTGGTGTTCCGGCGCCGGCAGCCGATCGCCGTGCTCGCGGTGACCTGCGGGCTCTCGCTGCTGGAGCTGACCACCGGGGAGCCGCGGGCGCCCGTCGCCATGTGCACGGTGATCGCCCTCTACACGGTGGCGGCCCTCACCGACCGGCCGACGACCTGGCGGATCGGACTGCTCACGATGGCGGGCCTGACCGGTGTGGCGATGCTCGCCGGGCCGCTGCCCTGGTACGCGCAGGAGAACATCGGGATCTTCGCCTGGACGGGCATGGCCGCGGCCGCCGGGGATGCCGTGCGCAGCCGGCGGGCCTTCGTCGACGCCATCCGGGAACGGGCCGAGCGGGCCGAGCGCACCCGCGACGAGGAGGCCCGGCGGCGGGTCGCGGAGGAACGGCTGCGGATCGCGCGGGACCTCCACGACGTGGTGGCCCACCACATCGCCCTCGTGAACGTGCAGGCCGGGGTGGCCGCGCACGTCATGGACAAGCGCCCGGACCAGGCCAAGGAGGCACTGGCGCACGTAC
This sequence comes from Streptomyces erythrochromogenes, assembly GCF_040684695.1. Taxonomy (GTDB): domain Bacteria; phylum Actinomycetota; class Actinomycetes; order Streptomycetales; family Streptomycetaceae; genus Streptomyces; species Streptomyces erythrochromogenes_C. Next base: position 596 of record NZ_JBFBGM010000053.1, on the reverse strand, counting down.
GGGACGCCAGCCGGTCGGCGCTGAACGAGCTGCGGGCGACCGTGGGGCTGCTGAGGCAGTCCGGTGACCCGGAGGCGCCGACCGAGCCGGCGCCGGGGCTGGGCGTCCTCGACGAGCTGGTGGACACCTTCCGGCACGCCGGGCTGCCGGTGGAGGTGATCGTCCAGCTGGACTGCGGGACGGGGCCGCTGCCGGCGGCGGTGGACCTGGCGGCGTACCGGGTGATCCAGGAGGCGCTGACCAACGTGCGCAAGCACGCGGGGCCGGGGGCGCGGGCCGAGGTGAGCGTGGTCCGGGTCGGCCCGTCGGTGGAGGTGACGGTGCTCGACGACGGGGGCACGGAGCCGGTCGACACCGAGCCGGGCGGTGGCCACGGGCTCCTCGGCATGCGGGAGCGGGCCACGGCCCTGGGCGGCTCCTGCTCCACGGGCCCCCGCTTCGGCGGCGGCTACCGCGTCCACGCCGTCCTGCCGTGGGCCTAGCCGGCACATCCAGCCTCGCCGGCGTTTGAGGCGCGGGGTCTGGGGCGGCGCCCCAGGGAACCCGGCTCCGCCGGGCACCGGGCTCCGCCCGGACCCGCGCCTCAAACGCCGGCG
>NZ_JBFBGM010000052.1:0-20736 GCF_040684695.1 Streptomyces erythrochromogenes | reverse complement strand
TCGACGAAAGCACCACCGAACAGCTCCGCCAGCGACTCGTCCCACTCGTCCGGCACAACGCCACGCACGTCATACGCCTTGACGATGTTCGAAAGGTCGGGCATTTCCACTCCTCCACAAGACTCTCGGGATGACCAGGACCCGGCTGTGTCCGGGACCGGACGCTACCCGCCCCCTTCCCCGTCACGGCCCGTCCGCCCCCATCCCGTTGAGGCTTTGGCAGATCTCCGTCACCCCGGAACGACGGCGCCCCTCTCCCGATACCAGGCGGCCGCCCGGCCGAGCCGGTCCAGCGGTCCCGGCCCCGGATCGATGCCGGCGAGCCGCCACGCCGCGTCCGCGCGGTACCAGTGGTGCCGCGCGAGCAGCATGAACTGCCGCTCGCTCACCCAGCCCGGGGTCGCGGCCAGGGCCTCCAGGCACCTGCTCCAGGGCCAGTCGGCGGCGGGCCGTTGCGGCAGCACCCCGTGCCCGGCCAGGGCGTGCATGAGGTCCCGGTTGCGCACCGGCTCAGGGTGGTGGGCGTGCAGGACGCCCTCGGCCGCGCCCGCGGCGCCGTCCCCGAGGGCGAACGCCGCGAGGAGCCGCGCCAGGTCGTCGACGTCGACGTAGGAGGCCAGGCCCGCTCCCCCGTCCCACTGCGCCGGCACGCGCCGGTAGGCGTCGGCGAGGGCCGGTACGACCCACCGGTCGCCCCGGCCCAGCACCAGGCCGGCGCGCAGCACCAGGCCCCCGGCGGCGAGCACCGACGCCTCCCCCGCGAGCCGGCTGCCGCTGGCGGGCGAGACCGGGGCGGGCGTCAGCTCCCCGGCCTCCGCGCCCCGGTGGGGTCCCGGACCGTAGACGGCGCACGTCGACAGGTGGACGATGCGCCGGACGCCGGCGCGCCGGGCCTCCGCCATCAGGGCCGCGGTCCCGACGGAGTTGACCGCCTCGCAGCGGCGGGCGTCCGGTCCGACGTACGAGGCCAGCGAGAGCAGCACGTCGGCTCCTTCGCACACCCCGCGCAGGGAGGCCGGGTCGGCCAGGTCCGCGGCCACCCGGTGGACGGCGCCCACCGTGGCGGGGGCCGTCGTACGGGACACCCGGCGCGGCACGACCTGCGGGTACCGGTCGGCCACGTGGCGCAGCACCGCCGAGCCGACGAAGCCCGTCGCCCCGGTCACGACGACCTGGCGGCCGGTCATCCCTGCTGCTCCGGTCCGGCCGCCTCCAGGGTCAGGCGCAGGCCCTTGCGGGTGTCCTCGGTGGCGACGGCGGGCAGGAGGTAGCGCCAGAGCGAGGCGATGCGCTGCGGCAGGTCGGCCCGGCCGGTGGAGACCTGGGAGAAGAGCTGCGCGCCGGTGAAGGAGCTGACCAGCACCCAGGCCAGTTCGTGGTCGTCGACGTCCGGCTGGAGCTCGCCCTTGGCGCGGGCGAAGCGCAGTTGCTGGCGGAACTCCAGGACCCAGGCCTGGTAGGCGACGTCGTCACGCAGGCCGAACTCGCCCTGCTCCACGGCCAGTCGTACGCCGGCACGGAGCACCGGATTGTGCCGGAGCTGTTCCGCGAGGTAGAGCGTGATGTCCACGAGGCGCTGGAGGCCGTCCTCCCCCGCGGGGAACTCCAGGCCCTCGCCCTGACCGACCATCACGGCGTAGGCCAGTTCCTCCTTCGAGCTGAAGTGGAAGTACATCCCGCCCTGCGTGACGTCCGCCCGCTTCATGATCTTGCTGATGCTGGCTCCGCTGAAGCCGAACTCGTCGAAGACCTCCGCGGCGGCGCGCAGGATGGCCGCCTTCGTCTGAACTGCCCTGAGTTGGGGGGCTCGTTGCTGCTTGCGTTCTGACATGGGCACCTAATCCTTCTCGACAAAAAAAACGAACATCCTTTATTTTAGGACCCAGCGCCGAACAAGCACCAGCTCATGTCCGACGTTCCTGGGGGGCTCAACCAATGACTGTCTCAGCCACACGCTCCACCACACCCGCAACCGCCTCGCTCAGCAGCGCCTTACCGCGCGAGTACGTGCACAAGAGCGCGCACTCCGAGGTCCTGCTCACCGGATGGCGTTCCGTCGCTCCCGACGAGTACGTCATCACCGCCCAGTGGCCCCGCGCCCACAGCTTCTACTCGCCCGACGCGGGCCACCACGACCCGCTCCTCCTGGCCGAATCCGTCCGCCAGGCCATCCCGCTGCTCAGCCACGTGGCGTACGACGTGCCCTTCGGCCACCGCCAGATCTGGGACACGTTCAGCTACTCGGTCAACCCCGCAGCGCTCGTGGTCGGTTCCAGACCGGCGGACATCATGCTCCACATCCGCTGCTCGGGCATCGCCCGCCGCGGCCGCCGGCTCGCCCGCCTGACCATGCACGTCACCGCCACCCGCGACGGGGAGTTCCTGGGCACCGCCGAGGCCGGATTCACCAACCAGCCCGAGGCCGTCTACCAGCGCCTGCGCGGCGGCAACGGCGACCTCGACCAGGTGACCGCCCGCGTCATCCCGCTCCCGCCGCCGATGACGCCCCGGCGGGTGTGCCGCGACCGCTTCCACGACGTGGTGCTCTCCCCGACCAGCTCCACGCACCGCGCGCAGCTGCGGGCCGACATCAACCACCCGATCCTCTTCGACCACCCCGTCGACCACGCCCCGGGGATGCTGCTGCTGGAGGCCGTGCGCCAGGCCGCGTACGCCTCCGCCTTCCCCCGCCGCGGGGTCCTGACCGACATGGAGATGCAGTTCTTCCGGTACGCGGAGCTGAACTCGCCCTGCTGGATCGAGACGACCGCGCTTCCCGACGGCACGGCGGCGCCGGACGGCCGCCGGCTTCCCGTGCGGGTCGTGGCACGGCAGAACGGCGAAGAGGTCTTCACGGCCACGGCGGCGATCATCGCCATGACGCCCGCGCCGCAGCGCGTCTTCACCGCGCCCTGACCTCCCCGCCCCACTCGCACGACGAAGGCGCCTGCCCGGACTCCCCCGGGCAGGCGCCTTCCGTTTCCCCCCGCATCCCTCCGGGGCAGGCTGGCACGGGGGGCTCCGTCACCCCATCCGTATGTTTCAGGCTCAACAGCCCCAACAGGAGGTCCATGTGTCTGCCGCGTCGAGTTACGCGTCCGGGGTCTGCGAAGTGCCGCTGCTCGGCGACACCATCGGCGAGAACCTGGACCGGACGGTGCGCAGGTTCCCCGACCGCGACGCCCTCGTCGACGTGGCCGCCGGCCGCCGGTGGACGTACGCGGAGCTGGCCGCCGACGTCGACGCCCTCGCGCTCGGTCTGCTGGACCTGGGCATCGTGAAGGGCGACCGCGTCGGGATCTGGGCCCCCAACCGCGCGGAGTGGACGCTCGTGCAGTACGCCACGGCGAAGATCGGAGCGGTCCTCGTCACGGTGAACCCCGCCTACCGCTCCCACGAACTGGAGTACGTGCTGCGGCAGTCCGGCATCCGGCTGCTGGCCGCCGCGGACCGTTTCAAGAGCTCCGACTACGCCGCCATGATCGAGGAAGTGCGCCCGCGCTGTCCGGCCCTGGAGTTCGTGGCCCTCCTCGGCGGCCCCCTGTGGGACTCCCTGCTCGAACGCGGCCGCCGGGGCGACCCGGCCGACCTGGCCCGGGCGCAGGAGGCACTCAGCCCGGACGACGCCGTCAACATCCAGTACACCTCCGGGACCACCGGGTTCCCCAAGGGCGCGACCCTCTCGCACCACAACATCCTCAACAACGGCTTCTTCGTGGGCGAGCTGTGCCACTACACCGAACAGGACCGGGTCTGCATCCCGGTGCCCTTCTACCACTGCTTCGGCATGGTCATGGGCAACCTGGCCTGCACCAGCCACGGGGCGGCCATGGTGATCCCCGCGCCGTCCTTCGAGCCCGTCGCCACCCTGGCCGCGGTGGAGTCGGAGAGGTGCACCTCCCTCTACGGCGTCCCCACGATGTTCATCGCCGAGCTGGCGGAGCCCGGCTTCGACGCCTACGACCTGTCCAGCCTGCGCACCGGGATCATGGCGGGCTCGCCCTGCCCGGTCGAGGTCATGCGGGAGGTCATCGAGCGGATGGGCATGGCCGAGGTGTCCATCTGCTACGGGATGACCGAGACCTCGCCCGTCTCGACCCAGACCCGCGCCGACGACTCGGTCGAGCGCCGGGTGTCCACGGTCGGCCGCGTCGGACCGCACCTGGAGGTGAAGGTGGTCGACCCGCGGACCGGGCGGACCGTGCCCCGCGGCGAACCGGGCGAACTGTGCACCCGCGGCTACTCGGTGATGCTCGGGTACTGGGAGGAACCGGAGCGCACCGCGGAGGCCGTCGACGCGGCCCGCTGGATGCACACGGGCGACCTGGCCGTCATGGACGACGACGGGTACCTGAGCATCACCGGCCGGATCAAGGACATGGTGATCCGCGGCGGGGAGAACCTCTACCCGCGGGAGATCGAGGAGTTCCTCCACACCCACCCGGACGTCCTGGACGTCCAGGTCATCGGGGTGCCCGACGCCAAGTACGGGGAGGAGCTGATGGCGTGGGTGCGGATGCGCGAGGGAGCCGAACCGCTGACCGCGGACGCCGTCCACGCGTACTGCGCGGGCCGGCTGGCCCACTTCAAGATCCCGCGCTACGTACACGTCGTGGAGGAGTTCCCCATGACCGTCACCGGGAAGGTGCGCAAGGTGGAAATGCGCCAGGAGGCCCTCCGCCTGCTGGAACTACCCTCGTAGAACGGCGCGTTGCGGCTCACCCCGCGACCGCGCCTGACCGATGATCTTCATGGGGCGCGTCGCGGCCGCGCCGTCCGGCCGTCCGCGGCGCCCCGCCCTTCCCTGCCGACTGACCACCGACCAGAGGAACACCGTGCCGCTGCCCGTGAACCGACGTCTCACCCTGACCGCAGCCCTGCTCGCGGTGACGGCCGCCGTCGCGCCCGCCGCCACCGCCCAGGCCGCCGCAACCGCCGCGCCCGCCACCACCGCCCCCGACCTCGAAGCGCTGACCCAGGCGCTGCGCAATACGACGGCCGCCGGAGCTCCGGGCGCCATGGCCCGCTTCAGCGGCCCCGACGGGGTCCGCACGCGGGCCGTCGGCGTGCGCGACAAGACCTCGGGGGCGGCCATGGATCCGCAGGCCCGCTTCCGGATCGGCAGCGTCAGCAAGACCTTCTCCTCCGTCGTCCTGCTCCAGCTGGTCGGCGAGAAGAAGATCGACCTGGACGCCCCGGTCAACCGCTACCTGCCCGGCCTGCTGCCGGACGAGCGGATCACCGTGCGCCATCTGCTGACCCACCGCAGCGGTCTCGCCGACTACACCGATGCCATGTTCGAGCACACCGTCCCCGGCTTCGAGGCCGTGCGCAACCGGGTGTTCAGCTACCAGGAGTTGCTGGACCTCTCGCTGCGCGAACCCCGGACGACCGAGCCCGGCGTGGCCTACAAGTACTCGAACACCAACTTCGTCGTCGTCGGGATGCTCATCGAGAAGGCCACCGGCAACCGGGTGGGCAAGGAGTACGAGCGGCGCATCTTCAAGCCGCTGAACCTGCGCAACACCTCGTACGTGCACCCCGACACCAAGATCAAGGGACTGCACGCCCGCGGCTACCTGCACCCCGACGAGGCCGGCGGACCGCTGGTCGACTCCACCGAGCAGACCGTGTCGTGGGCCCAGTCCGCCGGGGCGGTGATCTCCAGCCCGGCGGATCTGAACACCTTCACCTCCGCGCTGCTCGGCGGCCGGCTGCTGGCGCCGCGACTGCTGGACGCCATGGTCACCGCGACCCCGACGGACACCACCAACACCCGCTTCTACGGGCTGGGCCTGCGCCGCTACGACCTCTCCTGCGGCACGTCGGTCTACGGGCACACGGGCACGGTGCAGGGCTACTACACGTACGCCTTCTCCACGCGCGACGGCAGGCGCAGCCTGTCCGCGATGGCCAACACCTCCAACCGGGGCGAGGCCAACACGGCGCTCGGCGGCACCCTCGAAGCGGCGTTCTGCGGCAAGCAGACCGAGAAGAAGGGCGCCGCCCGCGGCTTCGGCTTCGCCCCGGCCGAGGTGGACCTGCCCGAGCACAACGCGCGCTGACGCGCGCCGTCGGCGCCCGGCCGGCCGGCTGACCGGCCTGCCCGGCGGGCGCCGCCCGGCCGCTCAGCCGGTGCCCACCGCGTCGTCGCAGGCGGGGCAGACCCGGTCCGCGTACCCGGCGTCGTACCAGGTCGGGCCGGGCTGCCCCGCGGGCGGCGGCTGGGCGGCCCGCATCGCGAAGGTGTCCCTGCCGCAGAAGGTCCGCGGGCCGGGAACACCGGGCATGCCGGGGGCCGCGGGCGCCGCGTGCACGCGTACGACGACCACCTCGCCGCCGTCGCCCGCGGGCCCGCCGGCGCGCGCCGTCGCCGGGTCCTCCACCTCGTACACCACGGCCGTCGCACTCATGCCTGCGACGGTAGGCCGTCACGGCGCCCCCCGCGGCCCGGCCACGCCGGGCCCGCCCGTTCCGTCCCGGATCCCGCGACCGGACCGCCTGACGAATCATCAGGTCATCCGTCCCGGACTCTTGACTCCGTCGGCGCCAGTGGCGATTCTCGACCCACCGTTTGCGGGTTCATGACAAGTCAGCGTCTCCGTGTGGCCGTCGCGTCCCCGAACGGATCCGGCACCTCCACCGCGCCATCCGCTGACCGAAGACGTGAGTGATGACCATTTCCCGACACAAACACCCCAGGCGCAGCCCGATCGCGGTCCTGTCATTGCTCCTCGCCGTGGTGGCGATGGTGCTCGGCCCCGTGCCCAGCTCCGCCGCCGACGACCCCGGCTGGTGGAATCCGGTGGCACGGCCCGCACCCGACTCCCAGATCAACATCACCGGCGAACCCTTCAAGGGCACGGACGCCCAGGGGCGGGTCCGCGGATTCGTCGACGCCCACGACCACCTGATGTCCAACGAGGGCTTCGGCGGGCGTCTCATCTGCGGCAAACCCTTCTCCGAGGCGGGCGTGGCCGACGCCCTCAAGGACTGCCCCGAGCACTACCCCGACGGCACCCTGGCGATCTTCGACTTCATCACCAAGGGCGGCGACGGCAAGCACGACCCCAACGGCTGGCCCACCTTCAAGGACTGGCCCGCCCACGACTCGCTCACCCACCAGCAGAACTACTACGCGTGGGTGGAACGGGCCTGGCGCGGCGGGCAGCGCGTGCTCGTCAACGACCTCGTCACCAACGGCGTGATCTGCTCGGTCTACTTCTTCAAGGACCGCGGCTGCGACGAGATGACCGCGATCCGGCTCGAGGCGCAGAAGACGTACGACATGCAGGCCTACATCGACAAGATGTACGGCGGCCCCGGAAAGGGCTGGTTCCGGATCGTCACCGACTCCGCGCAGGCCCGCGAGGTGATCAAGCAGGGCAAGCTGGCGGTCGTCCTCGGGGTCGAGACCTCCGAGCCGTTCGGCTGCAAGCAGATCCTGGACTTCGCGCAGTGCAGCAAGGAGGACATCGACCGGGGCCTCGACGAGCTGCACAAGCTGGGCGTGCGGAGCATGTTCCTGTGCCACAAGTTCGACAACGCCCTGTGCGGGGTCCGCTTCGACCAGGGTGCGCTCGGCACCGCGATCAACGTGGGCCAGTTCCTGTCGACCGGCACCTTCTGGAAGACGGAGAAGTGCACCGGCCCGCAGCACGACAACCCCATCGGGCTCGCGGCCGCTCCGGCGGCCCAGAAGGAGCTCCCGGCCGGGGTGTCCGTGCCCTCGTACGCGGCGGACGCGCAGTGCAACACCCGCGGTCTGACCGATCTCGGCGAGTACGCGGTGCGCGGGATGATGAAACGCAAGATGATGCTGGAGATCGACCACATGAGCGTCAAGGCCGCGGGCCGGGCCTTCGACATCCTGGAGTCCGAGTCCTACCCGGGCATCATCTCCTCGCACAGCTGGATGGACGACAACTGGACCGAGCGGCTCTACAAGCTCGGCGGGTTCGTCGCCCAGTACATGGGCGGGGCCGAGGGCTTCAGCGCCGAGGCCAAGGCCAAGAACGCCCTGCGCGACAAGTACAACGTCGGCTACGGCTACGGCACGGACATGAACGGCGTCGGAGGCTGGCCCGGACCCCGCGGGGCCGACACCCCCAACCCGGTCCGCTACCCGTTCCGCAGCACCGACGGCGGCTCCGTCATCGACAAGCAGACCACCGGGCAGCGCACCTGGGACCTCAACACCGACGGTGCCTCGCACTACGGCCTGGTCCCGGACTGGATCGAGGACCTGCGGATCGTCGGCGGCCAGGACGTGGTCGACGACCTCTTCCGCGGCGCCGAGTCCTACCTCACCACGTGGGGCTCGTCCGAGAAGCACAAGGCCGGGGTGAACCTCGCCTCGGGCGCGTCCGCCACGGCCAGCTCCTCCGAGTGGAACCCGTTCACCAGCTACGCCCCCTCCCGGGCCGTGGACGGGAACACGGGCACCCGCTGGGCGAGCGACTGGAGCGACGACCAGTGGATCCAGATCGACCTCGGCGCGGCCAACCTGGTCAAGCGCGTCACGCTCGACTGGGAGCGGGCGCACGGGCAGGCCTACCGCATCGAGCTGTCGGGCGACGGCGCGAACTGGCAGTCGGCGTGGTCCACCACCACCGGTGACGGCGGTCTGGACACGGCCCTGTTCACCGGCACCACGGCCCGCTACGTTCGCGTCCACGGAGTGCAGCGCGGCACCAAGTGGGGCTACTCGCTCCACGAGGTCGGCGTCTACAGCAGCTGACGCCTTCCACGTCCCCGCGTCCGGGGCCGGCCGGATCCGCCGATCCGGCCGGCCCCGGACGCCTTTTGCCCCGCAGCACAGCACAACACCGCACGGAACGAAGGGAACGACGCCCGTGGCACGCATGCCGTCGGCCGAGCGACGCCGCCAGTTGACCGAAGCGGCGATCCGCGTGATGGCCCGCGACGGTGTCGCCAGGGCTACGACGCGCTCGATCTGCGCCGAGGCCGGCGTCTCCCTGAGCGTCTTCCACTACTGCTTCGAGTCCAAGCAGGCCCTGCTGGAATCCGTCATGACGGCGATCACCGAACACGGCATCACCGTGGCGCGGGACGCCATCCGGCCGCGGGCCACCCTGCGGGAGACCATCCGGGCCGGCTTCCAGGCGTACTGGGACCACGTCGCCGCCAATCCGGGCGAGCACATGCTCACCTACGAGCTCACGCAGTACGCCCTGCGCCGGCCCGGCTTCGAGCACCTGGCGCGGCGCCAGTACGAGCTCTACTCCGACACCTACACCGAGCTCATCGAACAGCTCCGCCTGCTCATGCCCTTCGAGCTGCGCGTACCGGTGCAGGTACTGGCCCGCTACCTGGCCGCCATGACGGACGGCCTGACCCTGGGCCACCTCGTGCTCGGCGACGCCGTGGTCTCGGCGGCCGTCCTCGACATGATCGCCGACCACGTCGCGGGGCTCGCCGAGACCGCGGACGGAGCCGCGGGCGGTGTCGCGAACGGGGCCGCGAACGGGGACCGGCCGCACGCGCCGGAGTACGCCGGTCCCCCGCTCTCCGTCTGACGGGCCGCCTCGGCCAGGTTCGTTGCGCGGCGGCGCCGAGGCCTCCTCCACGGAGGGGATCGTCGCCGGCAACGGGCGGCGGCGTCCGACATCCGGATGGCGCGATGAGACGCCCGTGGGTACGGCCTGGTCGGAGCGCTACGTTTCTCCTCCCGTGCCCGGATCATCGGGCACTCGCAGAAGGACCGAGGAAGTATGGCCACTGGTTTCCCCGCGGCACGACGCGGTGGGAGAGCGCTGCGGGGTGCCCTGGTCGGCGCGCTGACCCTCGGCCTGCTGACCGGGTGCTCGTCGGAGTACGAGGACGCCGAGGCGGAGTACATCGGGGACTACAGCAGTCACCCGCCCCTCTCCGTCGTCGGGTACCCGTCCACGGGTACGTTGGGGATCACCCAGCAAGTGGTGTGGCGGATCGCCGACGGCCGGGTCGAGGAGCTGGCGGACCTGGGCGACCCCGACAAGGACAGGGGTACGACCGAGAAGACCGCAGAGAACTGGATCGCCGCCTTCCGCAAGGGCGCCGGCGGGAAGGTCACGGCGGAGTTCTACGACGAGGGCTCCTACCGCCAGACCGTCGTGCTCTACCTGCACGGCACGGGCCAGATCAAGCAGATCTACGTCCTGCCGGCGAACGTGGACGGCCAGGGCGTCTTCCGGGTGCACATGGCCGAGCCGGACCCCGGTGAGGCCACCGCCGTGGCGCCGTGGGTGCCGAAGAAGCCGGGTGAGCTCGGTTCGACGATGATCCGGTGACCTGAGCCGGAACACGCACGGGCGAAGGGCGCCGTTCCCGCGGGTCTCCGCGGGGCGGCGCCCTGCTGCGTGTCCGGGTGGCGGGCCGGGTGGCGTCAGTAGCGGTCCAGCACCGTGGTGAGGACCTTGTAGAGGACCGACTCCGGGTCCGCCACCGCCTCCACCGAGCGCCAGGCCACGAAGCCGTCCGGGCGGACCAGGACCGCTCCGCCCGGGGTCGCGCCGTGCGCCTCGGCCCAGTCGGCGCCGTCCTCCGGGATCAGGTCGGCCTCCGGGCCGGTGCCGATCGCGTAGCCGTCCAGGCGTACGTTCATCCGCTTGGCGACCGATCCCGCCGCTCCGCTCCACGGCGTGCCCTCGGAGCTGAGCAGGACGAAGGACCGCTCGTAGAGGTCGACCGTGGACTTGCGACGGCCCTCCACCGGGTCGCGGAGCCACAGGTGCGGGGCGCGCGAGCCGGGCTCCCCGCACAGCCGCATCCGCTCGGGCACGACCGGCAGGTCCGGATCGGCTCCCACCACCGCGCCCTGGGCGTACCGGTACCCCATGGCCACGGACAGGACCCCGTTCTGCCGACCGCCGACGCCACCGCCGCCACCGGCACCGCCGCCGCGCGCGGGTGCCTCGGGGACGGACTCGGGCTCCGGCTCGTACCCCGGGTGGCTGTGCTCGGCCGACCGGGCCGAGGCCCGCTCGCTCGTCGCCCGCGCCACCGGGAGCCGCTCGGCCTCGTACGTCTCCAGCAGCCCGGGACCCGCGGCCCCGTCCAGCACCGCGGCGATCTTCCAGGCGAGGTTGTGCGCGTCCTGGATGCCCGTGTTGGAGCCGAACGCCCCGGTGGGCGACATCTCGTGGGCGGAGTCGCCGGCGAGGAAGACCCGGCCGGCCGCGTAGCGCTGGGCGACGCGCTCGGCCGCGTGCCACGGCGCCTTCCCGGTGATCTCGACGTCCAGGTCGGGCGCGCCGACGGCCCGCCGGATGTGCTCGACGCACCGTTCGTCGGTGAAGTCCTCCAGCGTCTCGCCCCGGTCCGGGTGCCACGGGGCGTGGAAGACCCAGCGCTCGCGGTTGTCGACGGGCAGCAGGGCCCCGTCGGCGTCGGGCTTGGTCAGGTAGCACACGATGAAGCGCCGGTCGCCGATCACGTCCGCGAGCATGCGGGACCGGAAGGTGATGCTCACGTTGTGGAACAGGTCGCCGGAGCCGCTCTGGCCGATCCGGAGCTGTTCGCGCACGGGGCTGCGCGGTCCGTCGGCGGCGACCAGGTAGTCGGCGCGCACCGTGCTGTGCTCCCCGGTCTCGCGGTTCTTGACGAGCGCGGTCACCCCGCTCTCGTCCTGTTCGAAGGAGAGCAGTTCGGTGGAGAACCGCAGGTCCGCCCCGAGCGTGGGGGTCACGGACATCAGGACCGGCTCGATGTCGTTCTGGCTGCACAGGCACCAGGTCGAGGGGCTGAACCGCGCCAGTGCGCCCCCCGGGTCGATCTGTTCGAAGAGCCACTCCTGGTCGTCACCGGTCAGCGAGCCGCCCTGGAGGATGCCGTGGTTGTCCGCCAGGACCGAGGCGGCCTCGCGGATCCGGTCCTCGACCTCGGCGACCCGGAACAGCTCCATCGTGCGTACGTTGATACCGCGTCCACGCGGGTGGAGCGAGGTTCCCGCGTGCTTCTCGACCAGCATGTGCGTGATGCCATGACGGCCGAGGAACAGCGAGGTGCACAGGCCCACCAGCGAGCCGCCCACGATGAGGACCGGGACGCGGTGGTCGACGTTTTCCTTCATGGCTCTTCCATGCCCTGTGCGAGGGCGGTTCCCTCGCTCGTTCACCCGCTTGGTTCTCCCCTCTCGCGCCGACGGGGCTACCGGACCACGATCGGTTCGGGTGGCGCCGCCCCGTGGCGACCGTGTGGTCTCGAAGGAGTGTGAACGATGACAACCTTGTCGGAACGGATATCCCAGTCCGCCTTCGACGACTCGCGACTTCGGGTCGTGCTGCTGCTGGATCTGTACGACGGTGCGCAGAACCAGTTCCTGGAGGTCTACGAGGACCTCCACAAGCAGGTCTCCTCCGTTCCCGGGCACATCCGGGACGAGCTGTGCCAGTCGATCGAGAACCCGTCGCAGTGGCTGATCACCAGTGAGTGGGAGAGCGCACCGCGGTTCTTGGCCTGGGTCAACAGCGAGGAGCACGTCGCGTCGGTCCAGCCGTTGCACGGCTGCGTACGGGACACCCGCTCGCTGCGGTTCAGCGTGCTGCGGGAGACCGGCCGGGACCACGGTCCCGCCGCCGCGGTCCTCTCCCCCGACGCTTCCGGCGGCCCCTCCTTCGTCGCCGCCTCCGCGGCCGGCGCGGAGCGGTCCGCGGGCCGCCTCCAGGTCGCCCCGCGGCGCGGCGACGGCGTCGTCCGCCATGCCCTGACCTTCACCGTCAGGCCGGGCAGCGAGGACGCCGTGGCGGAGCTGCTGAGCGGGTACGCGTCCCCCGAGGCGCAGGTCGACGAGCACACCCGGCTGCGCCGCACCTCGCTCTTCATGCACGGCAACCGGGTCGTGCGGGCCTTCGAGGTCGAGGGCGACCTGCTCGCGGCGCTGCGCCACGTGGCCCTGCAGCCCGAGGTCAGGGCGCTGGAGGAGGCCATCAACCCCTACCTGGAGCAGGACCGCGATCTCAGCGACCCCGGTTCGGCCCGGACGTTCTTCACCCGGGCGGCCCTCCCGGCGGTGCACCACGTGGCGGCCGGCGGCGAGAGCGGGGAGCTGGAGCGGCACGCGCTGTTCTACCCCGCCAAGAAGGGGTGCGGAACGGAGCTGGCCCGGCTGCTCGCCGCACAGGACGAGGCCGCCGTGGACGACGCGGCGAGCCCCATCGAGGCGAGCACCGTCTTCCAGCGCGACGACGTCGTCGTCCGTCTCCTCGACCTGCGCGGGCCGCACGACGCCCGGCCGGCCCTGACGCTCGGCGTCGAGGGCGGCCACAAGGCGGCGGTGCTCGCGCGGCTGCTCGACAGCGCCAAGGACGGCGTCCCCACCACCCACCAGGAGATCTCGCGCTTCCTGGAGCGCTCCGAGATGCGCCTGATCACCGACCGGCGTTCGCCGGACCGAGCCTGAGGAGAAGCACGCCATGACGGACCGACTGACCGTGGAAGAGCTGGCCGCACTGATGAAGAAGGGGGCCGGCATCGCCGTCGACCCCGCCGTGATGGCGAGCCGGCCCGACTCGCAGTTCGACGAGTGGGGGCTCGACTCCCTGGGGCTGCTCGGCATCGTCGGCGAGCTGGAGAACCGGCACGGCCGGTCCCTCCCCGCCGGTGCGGACCAGTGCAAGTCACCGCGCGAGTTCCTCGACCTCGTCAACAACGCGCTGACGGCCGGAACCTGACGCGCACGGACGCACGGGCGGACGGGCGCCTCCGCCCGGCACGCACGACGGCGCCCCGGGACCGGCCCATCACCGGTCCCGGGGCGCCGTGGCGCGTGCCGGGCGGGATCACCCGGGCACGGTGCACTCGAAGGCGTGCAGGTACGCGTTGACGGGCCGGATGTCGCCGAGCACCAGTCCGGCGTCGGCCAGCCGGGTGCACAGGCTTTCCTTGGTGTGCTTCGCGCCGCCGACGTTGAGCAGCAGCATCAGGTCCATGGCCGTGGTGAACCGCATCGACGGGGTGTCGTCGACCAGGTTCTCGATGACGACGACCCTGGCTCCGGGGCGGGCCGCGGCGAGGACGTTGCGCAGGCACCTGCGGGTGCTCTCGTCGTCCCATTCCAGGATGTTCTTGATGATGTAGAGGTCGGCCTCGACCGGGACGGCCTCCCGGCAGTCGCCGGGGACGATGCCGGTCCGGTCGGCGAGGGCGCCGCCGTCGCGCAGCCGGGGATCGGCCTTGGCGACCACGCCGGGCAGGTCGAGCAGGTGCCCCCGTACGGTCGGGTGCTTCTCCAGCAGGCTGGCCAGTACGTGGCCCTGGCCGCCGCCGATGTCCGCGACCACCGAGACGCCGGTGAGGTCGAGGAGGTCCGCGACCTCCAGCGCCGACTGCACGCTGGAGGTGGTCATGGCGCGGTTGAAGACGTGTGCCGACTCGTGGGCGTCCTCGTGCAGGTAGTCGAAGAACCCCTTGCCGAACAGCTCGTGGAAGATGCCCGCGCCGTCGCCGGTGCGCACGGCGTCGTCGAGCCGCGGCCAGGCCTGCCAGGTCCAGGGCTCCGTGCACCACAGGCAGATGTTGCGCAGGCTGTGCGGGTCGTCCTCGCGCAGCAGCCGTGACATCTCGGTGTGGACGAAGCTGCCGTCCTCGGTCTCGGCGAAGATCCCGTAGCAGGACAGGGCGCGGAGCAGCCGTTGCAGGGGCTTGGGCTCCGCGTGGACCGCGGCCGCGAGCTCGGCGGGGGTGGCGGGCGACTCCCCGAGGGCGTCGGCGACCTTGAGGCGTGCCGCGGCCCGTACGGCGGCGGCGACGGCTGCCCCGAAGGCGAGCTCCCGCAGGCGCATGGCGGGCGGGGGCGTGTGCGGGGGGCCGGCGTTCGGAGCGGGAACCGGCGCGGGGGCGGGGGTGGAACTCACCGTGGTCATACGGCCTCGCTTCTCCAGATGAGGGGGAACACGGTCAGCACATGCCGGTCGGCACGGAGGTGTCGCACTGGTTGTTGAGGAACCGGTTGCCCGATCCGGCTCCCTGGTTGGCCAGGTCGGCCGGCAGGTTGTCCCTCACCACGTTGTCCTCGATGACGTTGTCGGTGTTCGTCGCTCCCACGAAGCTCTTGAACAGCAGGATGCCGCCCGACAGCGGGGAGGATCCGACGTTGCCCCGGATGGAGTTCGAACGCACGATCGTCTCTTCGGCGCCGGTGAGGACGATGCCGACGCCCTGGATGTCGGGGAGGCGGCTGTTGCCCTTGCAGAACTTGTTGTTCGCGTGGATGCGGTTGCCGCGGATGGTCAGGTCCCCGGCGCCGGGCTCGCCCTCGTCGCCGACGACGAAGACGCCGCCGCAGTTCCCGGTGAGGGTGTTGCCGCTGACGGTGAGGTTGCGCACGCGCCTGACGGTCACGCCGATCCGGTTGCCGGTGAGCCTGTTGCCCCGGATCACGGCGCCCTGGGTGTCGGTGGCGCCGCCCTCGCGCGCGACCGTGTTGGCGATGAAGATGCCCGACTCGGCGTTGTCACGGGCGATGTTGTCGCGGAAGAACCCGCGGGTGGAGCGCTCCTGGGCGATGCCCCAGGTGCTGTTGTTCTCGGAGATCACGCGCTCGACGCTCAGCCGGTCGGTCCACGAGGCCCAGATGCCGTTCCGCTTGAAGCCGGAGACGGTGAGCCCGCGGATCTCGACCCCGGCGACGGGCCGCTCCTCGGTCCCCATGACGCAGATTCCGGTGTCGGCCTGGGAGCAGGTGACGGCCGCGCGTCCGGACGTCTTCGGGGTGGCGGGCAGCGTCTTGGCGGCGGGCGGCCGGATCACCGTCCGCTCGCCCCAGCCGCGCAAGGTCACCCGCTTGGTGATCAGCACGTTCTCGTAGTAGGTGCCGGGCATCACGGTGATGATGTCGCCCGGCCGCGCGGAATCCACCGCGTCCTGGATCGAGTCGCCCGGGTGCACTCGGTGTCCGGCCGCGGATGCGGGTGGCGCGAACACGCCGAAACCGGCGGCCATGACGACGGCGATGCACGTGAGGGACTTCAGTTGTCGGTTCGTCACAATGCAGAAGTTATGGGCGATTGCGACATATCGCCACATTGGGTGAGCGTATCGATGCATGCCGTGGGCAAACGGCCGCATTTTGACGCCCCGGGAGTGGATCGTCATACCGGCGGCGCGGTCCCACCCGCGCCGTTGCCCTCCGAGCGAGGACGGCCCAGCTCATCACCGGTTTCCCGGCCGCCCTCGCCAACGGGCAACGGGCAACCCGTCGACCGGCGGCCCCGGCGGAGCCAGCCTGGAGCCGTCAGCACGAGGCACGAACCGCAAGGGGAAACCATGCGCAAGCTGTTCCGCGGCGCCGCCGCTCTCGCCACCTCCGTCGTCGCCGTGGTCGCGCTCGGCGCCTCGGTGGAGGCCAAGCCGGTCGACGTCTGGGCGGGCTGCCCGGACGGGGCGGTCTGCATCTACCCGCAGAACCAGAATCCGGCCGTCAAGCCGTCCCACGTCTTCTACCGGTACGGGGCCCACAACCTCACCAACCAGTTCGGCAACCACTGGGTGCTCAACAATCAGTACGGCGGTGCGACCGCAAACCTGTGCACCGGCACCAACGGCGCGGGCTGCGGCCGCCCCATCGCCGCCAAGACCGGTGTGTACGCCGACCTCACGCCCGTCAACTCGATCCGTCTCAACCCCTAGCACCCGCACGGGGAGGGCTTCCGGAGCCGCCGCGCGCGACGGCTCCGGGCGTTCCTGTTCTCGTCATACCGGCTGGAAGATCCAGTTCTCCGGCCGCTCCTGGCGGTAGCCTGGGCAGCACCACCTCGCTGCCTGGGCGCGCACGCCATGGGGGATGTTTTGGGGGATCCGGACCGTCGGCGCAAGACCGACCACGTGCGGGAGTCCGACGACACCGCACGGCCCTTCCCTGCCCAGCTGAGACGTCTGCGGATGCAACGCGGGCTGTCCCTCGCGGACCTCGCGCGCGCGACGCACTACAGCAAGGGCTATCTCAGCAAGATCGAGACCGGCGCGAAGCGCGTCACCCCCGATGTCGCGCGGCGCTGCGACGACGTCCTGGAGGCGGGGGGCGAACTGCTGCGGATGGCCCGGGAGACGGAGGCCCCCGAGCGCGCCGATGCCCAGGCCGAGGCGGACGGCGTCGGCGGGCCGCGGGCGGAGGGCGAATGCCCCTACCGCGGCCTGCCCGCCTTCACCGCGCGGGACGCCCGGTGGTTCTTCGGGCGGGAGCGGGCCACCGCCGAGCTCACCGAACGGGTCTTCGAGCGGATCGGCGCCGGGCCGCTGGTGCTCGTCGCCCCGTCGGGCGCCGGGAAGTCCTCCCTGCTCAACGCCGGCCTCGTACCGGCCCTGCGCGGCGGCGGCCTGCCGATGCCGGGCTCCGACAGCTGGCCGGTGGTCGGGGTCACCCCCACCGCGCACCCGCTGGAGGAACTGCTCGGCCGGGCCGCGAAGGCGCTGGGCGGCGATCTCGGCCTCACCACGGCCGAGTTGCGGGAGCACCCGCACGCCCTGCTCGCGGCGGTCCACCGGCTGTCGGAACCGGAGCGGGAACCGGACCCGGCTGCCGCACCCGACCAGCGGCCGCCGCCGCTGCGGCCGGTGCTGCTCGTCGACCAGTTCGAGGAACTGTTCACCCTGTGCACGGACGAGGACGAGCGGCGCGCCTTCGTACGGGTGCTGTGCGCGCTCGCCGTTGCGGGCCCGGCGCCCGGCGGGTACGCCCCGGCCGTCGTCGTCCTCGGCGTACGGGCGGACTTCACCGGGAACTGCCTGGAGCTGCCGGAGCTGGCCCCGGTGTTCACCGGCGGGCTGTTCGTCCTGGCGCCGATGTCGCCCGGGGAGCTGCGGGAGTCGATCACCCGCCCGGCCCGGCTCGCGGGTCTCGCCCTCGAACCGGGGCTGGTCCCCCTGCTGCTGCGCGACGTGGGCCCGCGCGACGACGCACCGGGCGGCACGACGCCCTCCGGCGCGCTGCCCCTGGTCTCCCACGCGCTGATGGCCACCTGGAGCCAGCGCGAGGGCGCCACCCTGACCGTCGCCGGGTACGAGCGCACCGGCGGCATCCAGGGGGCCGTCGCCCGGACCGCCGAGGAGGTGTTCGCCCGCCTCTACCCCGCCGAGCAGAACACGCTCCGGCGCGTCCTGGTCCGGCTGGTGCACGTCGCCGAGGGTACGGGCGCCACCCGTCGCCGCATGAGCCGGACGGCCCTCATGGAGCAACTGGCCGACCCGGGCCCGGCCGCGGCCGCGCTCGACGCGTTCGTACGGGCCCGCCTGATCACCATGGACAGCGACACCGTGGAGATCACCCACGAGGCCCTGCTGCACGCCTGGCCGCGGCTGCGCGGCTGGATCAGTGCCGACCGGGCGGGGCTCCTGATCCACCAGCAACTGGCCCACGCCGCCGCCGAGTGGGAACGCGAGGGCCGCGACCCGTCGGCGCTCCACCGCGGGACCCGGCTGGACACCGCCCGCTCCTGGGCCGACGAACTCGACGGCAGGAGCCGCCTCGCACCCGGGGAGGCCGCCTTCCTCCGGGAGAGCCTGGCGGCGCAGGACGGCCGGGAGCGGCAGGCCGCCCGCCAGGCGCGGCTGCGCCAGCGGATGCTGGCCACCCTGGTCGTCCTGCTGGTCCTGGCCGTGGGCGCCGGCGGGCTCGCGTACCAGCAGCGCTCGGGAGCCGTGGGCCAGGAGCGGATCGCCCGTTCCCGGGCGCTCGCCCTGCAGTCGGCGGCGCTGGCCGCGGGGCAGCCGGAGGCTTCGATGCTGCTCGCCGGGGACGCGTACCGGACGGCGGGGACGAGCGAGGCGCGCGGGGCGCTGCTGAGCACGCAGTCGCAGCCGTTCGTGGCTCGGCTGGGCGGACACGGCGGGCCGGTCAACACGGTGGCCTTCGGGCCGGACAACGGCATCCTGGCGACGGGCAGTTCGGACGGGACGGTGACCCTGCGGCGGGTCTCCGACCGGCGCACGACCGCGACCTTCAGGCTGCCCGGACGGGTCCGCTCGGTCGCCGTGAGCCCGGACGGCCGGACCCTCGCGGCGGCCTCCACCGACGGGCCCGCGCGGCTGTGGGACACCGCCGACGGCCGCACGAGGGCGGTGCTCCCGGCGAGCACGACGGGCTCGCGGGCCGTGGCCTTCGCGCCGGACGGCCGGAGCCTGGCGACCGGCTGCCCGGACGGGACGGTGAGGTTGTGGCAGACGGGCGGGGAGTACGGCGAGGTCGCCTCCCTGGCCGGGCACGCCGGGCGGGTCAACGCCCTGTCCTTCGCCGCGGACGGCCGCACGCTCGTCTCGGCCGGCGCCGACCGGACCGTACGGCTGTGGGACCCGGTGGCGGCGCGTCCGGTCGCCGTCCTGTCCGGGCACACCGACGAGGTGCTGGGGGCGGCGTTCGCCCCGGACGGCCGTACCGTCGCCACGGGCGGCGTGGACCGGACCGTACGCCTGTGGGACGTGGCCGGGCGCCGGACGACGGCCACGCTGACCGGGCACAGCGACGACGTCAACGGGGTCGCCTTCACACCGGACGGCACGACGGTGGTCAGCGCGGGCGGCGACGGCGCCACCCGGATGTGGGACGTGGCCGGCGGCCGGCTGACGGCGACGCTCGCCGGGCACACCGACTACGTGCTGGGGGTGGCCGTGGACAGTCGGGGCGCGATGCTGGCCACGGCCGGCTTCGACCAGTCGGTGGTCCTGTGGGACCTGCGGGGCGCGGTGCTGGCCTCGCGGCCGTTCACGGAGGTCTGGCACGCCGCGTACAGCCCGGACGGGAAGCTGCTGGCCACGGCGGAGGCGGATCACACGGTCCGGCTGTGGGACGTGGCGGGGCGCCGGGTCGTGGCCTCCTTCGAGGGGCACAGCGAGACGGTGTTCGCGGTGGACTTCGCGCCGGACGGGCGGACGCTGGCCTCGGCCGGCTCCGACGGCACCGTCCGGTTGTGGGACGTCGCGGCGGGTATCCCGTCGGCCACGCTGACCGGCCAGGGCGGGACCGTGTTCGCGGTGGACTTCGCGCCGGACGGGCGGACGCTGGCCTCGGCCGGCTCCGACGGCACCGTCCTGCTGTGGGACGTCGCCTCGCGCCGCCGGCTCGCCACGCTCGGCGGGCACACGGACTTCGCCAACGACGTGGCGTTCAGCCCCGACGGACGCACCCTGGCCAGCGCCGGTGACGACCTGACGGTCCGGCTGTGGGACGTGGCCGGCCGGCGCCCGCTCGCCACCCTCACCGGCCATACGGGCGCGGTCCGCGGCGTGGCCTTCAGCCCCGACGGGCGCACCCTCGCCAGCAGCGGCAACGACGGGACCGTACGGCTGTGGGACGCGCGCCGCCACCGCTTCGAGGCGGCCCTGTCGGGGCACACCGGGTCGGCCCGGGGCATCGCCTTCGCCCCCGACGGCCGCACGCTGGCGAGCAGCGGCAACGACCGCACGGTGCGGCTGTGGGACGTGGCCGGCCGGCGCACGCTGGCGGCGCTGTCCGGACACACCAACGCGGTGTGGGGCGTCGCCTTCGCCCCCGACGGGGGCACCGTGGCGAGCAGCAGCACGGACGGCACCGTACGCCTGTGGGACCTGGACGTGGGAGCGCGGCTGGCGGCGATCGACCGGCTGCGGGCGGGGACGGGGGCGGGGGCGGGCGTGAGGTAGCGCGCAGGAACGCAGGGGCGGCCCGCCGGCCTCCGGAGCTTCCGGTGCTCCTGGACCACTTCCTCGACCAGCACGAAACGGGCCTCCAGCAGGGCCGCGTCGTCGTGCTCGCGCAGGTAGTCC
>NZ_JBFBGM010000051.1:0-20952 GCF_040684695.1 Streptomyces erythrochromogenes | reverse complement strand
CACCGGGAGCCGAGCCGGCCGGCTCGGGGGGCGCCCCTGCGTCTGGTGCGAGTGCGTCTGGTGCGAGGTCCTAGATGCGGACCTGGACGGCGCGCGCGAGGCGGTCGTGGAGGCCGCGGCCGTCGCGGTCCCAGATCAGCGCCGGGATCACCAGGGCCAGCAGCAGGGTGCGCACGACGACGCGGACGATGCCGAGTCGGCCGCCGTCCTCGGCGATCACGCGGAGGCCCAGCACCCGCTTGCCGGGTGTGAAGCCCACGGTGCCGACCGTCAGGACGGTCAGGGCCACGAAGAGCCCGAGGGTCCAGTTGCCCGCGGCGCCCACGTTCCCGCCGGTGATCAGCCCGTACGCGATGAGCTGGCAGCCGATCCAGTCGAGGGCCACGGCTGCGATCCGGCGCCCGAAGCGCGCCACCGAGCCGGGCCCCTCCTGCGGCAGACCGAGCCGCTGGCCCGGATAGCCGAAGTCGACGCCCATCTCCTCGGCGGCCGCCTTGGGGCCGGAGAGCCAGGATCCGATTGCCTGTCTGTTGTCCACCCGACCACGGTACCGGTGGCGCCTCACGGCACTCCGGCCGGACCCTGGTTAACTTGTGCGAAACAAATGGGTCATGCTTGGGAAATCCCGTCTGCTTATGGTCGGGTCAGCGTGCGGCACCGCACTGACGCACCACGAGCTATAAAGCCCGTCCCTCCCCCGGGGTCGGGAGTAGGAGGAGTTGGATGTTCCAGAACGCCGACGAAGTCAAGCAGTACATCGAGGAGAACGACGTCAAGTTCGTCGACGTCCGCTTCTGCGACCTGCCTGGTGTGATGCAGCACTTCACGATCCCGGCGCGGGCATTCGACCCGGCGGAGGAGCTCGCCTTCGACGGATCCTCGATCCGCGGCTTCCAGGCGATCCACGAGTCCGACATGGCCCTGCGCGCCGACATCACCACCGCGCGCCTGGACCCCTTCCGTCGCGACAAGACGCTGAACATCAACTTCTTCATCCACGACCCGATCACGGGTGAGGCCTACAGCCGCGACCCGCGCAACATCGCGAAGAAGGCCGAGGCGTACCTCGCCTCCACCGGCATCGCCGACACCGCGTTCTTCGGGCCCGAGGCCGAGTTCTACATCTTCGACAGCGTGCGCTTCGCGACCACCGCGAACGAGGGCTTCTACCACATCGACTCCGAGGCCGGCGCCTGGAACACCGGCTCCGAGGAGAACAACCGCGGCTACAAGGTCCGCTACAAGGGCGGCTACTTCCCGGTGGCCCCGGTCGACCACTTCGCGGACCTGCGCGCCGAGATCTCCCTGGAGCTGGACGCCCAGGGCCTCCAGGTCGAGCGCCAGCACCACGAGGTCGGCACCGGCGGCCAGGCCGAGATCAACTACAAGTTCAACACGCTGCTGGCCGCGGCCGACGACCTGATGCTCTTCAAGTACATCGTGAAGAACGTCGCGTGGAAGAACGGCAAGACCGCGACCTTCATGCCGAAGCCGATCTTCGGCGACAACGGCTCGGGCATGCACGTCCACCAGTCGCTGTGGGCGAACGGCGACCCGCTGTTCTACGACGAGGCCGGCTACGCGGGCCTGTCGGACACCGCCCGCTACTACATCGGCGGCATCCTCAAGCACGCCCCGTCGCTGCTCGCCTTCACCAACCCGACGGTGAACTCCTACCACCGCCTGGTGCCGGGCTTCGAGGCGCCGGTCAACATGGTGTACTCGCAGCGCAACCGCTCCGCCGCCATGCGCATCCCGATCACGGGCTCGAACCCGAAGGCCAAGCGCGTCGAGTTCCGCGCGCCGGACCCGTCCTCGAACCCGTACCTGGCCTTCTCGGCCCTGCTCCTCGCGGGCCTCGACGGCATCAAGAACAAGATCGAGCCGATGGAGCCGATCGACAAGGACCTCTACGAGCTCTCCCCGGACGAGCACGCGAGCGTCCCGCAGGTCCCGACCAGCCTCGAGGACGTCCTCAAGGCCCTGGAGGAGGACCACGAGTACCTCCTGGCCGGCGGTGTCTTCACCCCCGACCTCATCGAGACCTGGATCGACTACAAGCGCACGCACGAGATCGCCCCGATCGCGCAGCGCCCGCACCCGCACGAGTTCGAGCTGTACTTCGACCTCTAAAAACGCCTGATGAGAGGCCCCCCGCCACGCTCCACGGAGCGAGGCGGGGGGCCTTTCCGCTTTGACAGGTCGACCGGGTGGAGTAAGGGTGGAAATGACCTAAAGGCCTCGTAAGCGAGACATGTTCGGAGGTGCATGAGAATGCGCCGTAGGATCGTTGCGGCAACGATGGCCGGAGCCGCGGGAATCGCCATCGGTCTGCTGCCCGTAGCCAGCGCTTCGGCCTCGGTCGTCGCCGGCAGTGGCGGTGGGAACGGCGGCTACGACTGCTACCGGTACCCCTCGAACCGCTCGGACGCCCGGTGGGACTACTGCTGCAACCGCGACTGGCGTGACCGGCCCAGCTGGTGCTGGGACAACGCGGGCGTCGGCGGCGACCGCGGCTACTGGCGCGACAGCAACTGGCGCGACTCCGACCGGCGCCACAACAACTGGCACGACGACGCGAACTGGAACAACTCCGGCCGCGGCGGCAACGGCAACTGGAACGACTGGGGCAACGGTCGTGGCGGCAACGGCGACTGGGGCAACGGTCGCGGTGGCAACGGTGACTGGGGCAATGGTCGTGGCGGCAACGGTGACTGGGGCGGCGGCAACGGCGGCGGCGGTGGCGGCAACGGTGACTGGGGCGGTGGCGGCGGCAACGGCGGCGGTGGGGGCAACGGCGGCGGCGGTGGCGGCTGGGGTGGTGGCCGCTGAGGCCGATCCGACCACGGAGAGCCGTGGGGCAAGGGACCGGGGCGATGCCCCTGCGGCGCTGGCTCAGCGCAGCAGGGGCATCGCGCCGGTGAGGTCGCGCAGGCACAGGACCGCGAGCTCGGCGGGGGAGCCGGGACCCGAGACCGGGGCGTCCGTCTGCGACCACAGCTCCAGGGCCACCCGGATCGAGTCCGTGGCCGCGGCGGCCAGCAGCCGCACCGCCCGCAGGTCGGCGTCCGCCCCCGCCAGCCTGCCGATCACCGGGACCAGGCGCTCCTCGGAGTCCTGGTTCACGCGGTACCAGACCGCGCGCAGGGCCTCGTCGTCCGCCGCCGCGCGCAGCAGGCCGCGGGTCACCTCCAGGCCCTCCTCCACCGCCTGGGGGCCGCTCAGTGAGCGGGTGACGGCACGCTCCAGGGCCTCGGCGAGGGGAGTGCCCGGGTCCTCCTCCGCGAGCAGGGCGCGCCAGGCGTCACCGCCGCCCGCCAGCAGCGGGGCCACGGCCTCCTGCTTGTTGCGGAAGTAGCGGTAGAAGGTGCGCAGCGCCACGCCCGCACGGTGGGCGATGTCCTCGGCGGTGGTGCCGTCGGGGCCGTGCTCGGCGAACAGCTCGCAGGCGGCACGGGCGATGTCGAGCTGGGTGGCGGCCTTGCGGCGCTCGGTCAGCGACTGCGCGCCGGGGCCGGCCTGGGGGGCGTACGGACGAGGGGATCTCACGGGGTGCAGCCTACCGTCCGCCCACCTCAATGAAGACAATTCCTGTCAGCATGACAAAACGTGCCACTCCTTCGGTACGCTCACGCCATGAACCGTTACGAAGGACGTCGCGTCCTCATCACCGGCGGCGGCTCCGGCATCGGCCGCGCCACCGTCCACCGCCTCCTCGCAGAGGGCGGCCGGGTCCACACGGTGGACGTCAGCGAGGCCGGCCTGAAGGCCACCGCCGAACAGGCCGCCGCGGCGGGCCACGGGGACCGGCTCACCACCGCACTCCTCGACATATCCGACGAGAACGCGGTCAGGGAAGGCGTCGCCGCCGCGACCGCTGCCCTCGGCGGCATCGACGTGCTCGTCAACGCGGCGGGCATCCTGCGCTCCGCGCACACCCACCGGACCACGCTCGACCTGTGGAACCAGGTCATCGGGGTCAACCTGACCGGCACCTTCCTGATGATCCGCGAGTCCCTGCCGGCCCTGCTGGCCGGGGACCGGCCGGTCGTCGTGAACTTCAGCTCCACCTCGGCGTCCTTCGCCCACCCCTACATGTCCGCCTACGCGGCCAGCAAGGGCGGCATCCAGTCCATGACCCACGCACTGGCCGCCGAGTACAGCAAGCAGGGCCTGCGCTTCGTCAGCGTCGCGCCCGGCTCCATCGAGAGCGGTATGACCACCGGCAACGGCCCCGGCCTGCCCGAGGACACCGACTGGTCCCTCTTCACCAAGCTCGCCCCGGCCCTCGGCCAGGGCTTCGCCGGCCCCGAGACCGTCGCGGGCGTCGTCGCCATGCTCGGCTCCGAGGACGGCGCCTTCATCACCGGCACCGAGATCCGCATCGACGGCGGCACGCACTGCTGAACCGGTTCGTCAGCCCCTGAACCGGTCCCAGAGCCGGGGGAAGCGCTCCGCGAGCACGGCTTCGTTCTCGAAGTCCAGCGGGGCGCCCTCCGGCTCCGCCGCCTGCAGCGGGACGCCCAGGTCCGGGGCCACCGCCCCGGTCAGCTGCTCGTACGCCTCGTCGGCCGCGTACCCGAGCTCCTCGCCGTCCCCGTCGATCTCCTCGTCGAAGTCGCCCAGCAACTCCGCCAGATGGTCCGGGTCGTGCACCCCGCCCTCGAAGACCTCCCGGCCCTGGCCGATCAGCCAGCACCGGAAGTAGTCGAAGGCGTCGTCGCTCGCCCCGTCGAGCAGCACCCAGGCGGCTCCCCACAGGTCCCACGTGTACGCCCGGTTGTACCGGGACTCGAAGTGCCGGGCGAAGTCCAGGACGGAGTCCGGATCGAGCTGTGCCAGCCGCTCCACGAGCAGCTCGGCATGCTCCTCGGGGTCGCCCTCGGCGGCCTCGCGGGTACGGTCGACGATCTCCCAGAACTCCGTCTCGTCCATCACGGCTCCAGCATCACGGTTGCGCCCCCGCGCCGCCACCGCTCATACGGCGAAAGGCCGGTGCCCACCCCCTGGGGGGCGGGCACCGGCCCTACTCGTCCGGAATCACACGGCTCAGAGGCCGTAGCGCTCGCGGGCCTCCTTGACGGCGGAGGCCGGAACCTCGCCGCGGCGGGCGAGCTGGGCCAGCGCGGCCACCACGATCGACTGGGCGTCGACACCGAAGTGGCGGCGGGCGCCCTCGCGGGTGTCGGACAGGCCGAAGCCGTCCGTGCCCAGCGAGGTGTAGTCCTGCTCCACCCACTGGCTGATCTGGTCCGGGACCTGGCGCATCCAGTCGGACACGGCGAGGACCGGGCCGGCCGCACCCTCCAGCGCGCGGGTGACGTACGGGGTGCGCACCTCGCCGCGCAGCAGCGCCTCGTCGCACTCCAGCGCGTCGCGGCGCAGCTCGCCCCACGAGGTGGCGGACCAGACGTCGGCGGCCACGTTCCAGTCGGCGGCGAGCAGCGCCTGCGCCTCCAGGATCCAGTGGATCGCGGTGCCCGAGGCCATCAGCTGGATCTTCGCGGCGTCGGCGGCCGGCGCGTTCTCCAGGTCGGAGGCCTGGTTGAAGCGGTAGAGGCCCTTGAGGATGCCCTCTTCCACGCCCTCCGGCATCGCCGGCTGGACCTTCGGCTCGTTGTAGACCGTGAGGTAGTAGAAGACGTCTTCCGGCGTCTCGCCGTACATCCGGCGCAGACCGTCCTTGACGATCACCGCGATCTCGTACGCGAAGGCCGGGTCGTAGTTGAGCGACGCCGGGTTCGTGGACGCGATCAGGTGCGAGTGGCCGTCCGCGTGCTGGAGGCCCTCACCGGTCAGGGTGGTGCGGCCCGCGGTGGCGCCGACGATGAAGCCCTTGCCGAGCTGGTCGGCGAGCTGCCACATCTGGTCGGCGGTGCGCTGCCAGCCGAACATCGAGTAGAAGATGTAGAAGGGGATCATCGGCTCGCCGTGCGTCGCGTACGACGTGCAGGCGGCGATGAAGTCGGCCATGGCGCCGGCCTCGGTGATCCCCTCGTTGAGGATCTGGCCGTCCTTGGCCTCCTTGTAGTACATCAGCTGGTCGCGGTCGACCGGCTCGTACGTCTGACCCAGCGGCGAGTAGATGCCGGCCGACGGGAAGAGGGACTCCATACCGAAGGTACGGGCCTCGTCCGGGACGATCGGCACCCAGCGCTTGCCGGTCTCCTTGTCCCGCATCAGGTCCTTGACGAGGCGGACGAAGGCCATGGTGGTGGCCATCTCCTGCTTGCCGGAACCCTTGAGCAGCGGGGCGAAGGAGCGGTCGGCCGGAGCGGGCAGGGCCACCTGCTTGACCTTGCGGGCCGGGGCCGGGCCGCCGAGGGCCGCGCGGCGCTCGTTGAGGTACCGCACCTCGGGGCTGTTCGCACCGGGGTGGCCGTACGGGACCTGGCCGCCCTCGAAGGCGCTGTCCGGGATCGGGAGGTCGAGCTTGTCGCGCATGCTCTTGAACTCGTCGATCGTGAGCTTCTTCATCTGGTGGTTCGCGTTCTTCGACTCGAACCCGGCACCCAGCGTGTAGCCCTTGACGGTCTGCGCCAGGATGACCGTCGGCGCGCCCTTGTGCTCCAGGGCGGCCTTGTACGCGGCGTACACCTTGCGGGGCTCGTGGCCGCCGCGCGAGGTGTGGAAGCACTCGGCGATCTTCGCGTCGGAGAGCAGGCCGCCGAGGGCGACGAGCTCGGCGTTGGCGCCGAAGAAGTGCTGGCGGATGTAGGCCACGTCGCGGGTCGCGTACGTCTGGAACTGCGCGTCCGGTACCTCGCGCAGGCGGCGTACCAGGGCGCCCGTGGTGTCGAGCTGGAACAGCTCGTCCCAGGCGGAGCCCCACAGGGTCTTGATGACGTTCCAGCCGGCGCCGCGGAACTGGGCCTCCAGCTCCTGGACCACGCGGAAGTTGGCGCGGACCGGACCGTCGAGGCGCTGCAGGTTGCAGTTGATGACGAAGGTCAGGTTGTCGAGCTGCTCGCGGGAGGCCAGGGCCAGGGCGGCGGTCGACTCGGGCTCGTCCATCTCGCCGTCGCCGAGGAAGGCCCAGACGTGCGAGTTCGCGGTGTCCTTGATGTTCCGGTTCTGCAGGTAGCGGTTGAAGCGCGCCTGGTAGATCGCGGAGAGCGGGCCGAGGCCCATGGAGACCGTGGGGAACTCCCACAGCCACGGCAGGCGCCGCGGGTGAGGGTAGGACGGCAGGCCGTTGCCGCCGGACTCCTGGCGGAAGTTGTCGAGCTGCTGCTCGGAGATCCGGCCGTCGAGGAAGGCGCGGGCGTAGATGCCGGGGGAGGCGTGGCCCTGGATGTAGAGCTGGTCGCCCGATCCGTCGGCCTCCTTCCCGCGGAAGAAGTGCTGGAAGCCGGTCTCGTACAGCCACGCGGCGGAGGCGAAGGTGGCGATGTGGCCGCCGACGCCGTACTTGGAGCCGCGGGTCACCATGGCGGCCGCGTTCCAGCGGTTCCAGGCGGTGATCCTGGCTTCCATCGCCTCGTCACCCGGGAACTCGGGCTCCGCGGAGGTGGGGATGGTGTTGACGTAGTCCGTCTCCAGCAGCTTCGGCAGGGCGAGGCCGGCGGCCTCGGCGTGCTGGAGCGTGCGGCGGAGCAGGTATTCGGCGCGGCGCGTACCGGCGGCCTGTGCGACGGCGTCGAGGGAGGCCGCCCATTCGGCGGTCTCCTCGGTGTCGCGGTCCGGGAGCTGGTCGAGCTCGCTCGGAAGCTTTCCTACGGGGTCGGACATCGCTGTGCGCCGCCTTCCGGACAAAGGAGAGGTGGTGAAGAAAATCCCTGACGGGCAGGACAGGGTCGGTGGACCTGGTTGAGGTCCGCGACGACTGTAAATCCCTGATCGATGATCGATCAAATAAAAGTGACAAAGAAACGTCGATCTGACGAAAGTCGGCACCGCGTGCCAGGGAAACGGGCACGCGGTGCCGGTAAAAGCGTGGCGAAACGGTCGCTCAGGCTCGGGGTGCGCACCCCAGGACGTGCCGCTTCACCAGCACACCGATGTCCGGATCCCGACTGCGGAAGGCCTCGACGAGCGCCTCGTGCTCCTCCGCGTAGGACTTCTGCACGGTCCCCAGCCAGCGGATGGACAGGGCCGTGAACACCTCGATGCCCAGGCTCTCCCAGGTGTGCAGCAGCACGCTGTTCCCGGCGGCCCGCACCATCTCCCGGTGGAACCCGACGGTGTGCCGCACCTGCGCGGTCCCGTCCTCGGCCCGGTCGGCCTCCCACAGCGCCGCCACGTGCGGCTCCAGCGCCGAACAGTCCGTCGCCAGCCGCGGGGCGGCCAGCTCGGCGGCGATCTGCTCCAGGCCCGCCCGGACCGGGTAGATCTCCTCCAGGTCGGCGGCGGAGAGGTTGCGCACCCGCACGCCCTTGTTCGGCGCGGACTCGATCAGCCGCAGCGTCTCCAGCTCGCGCAGGGCCTCCCGTACGGGGGTCTGGCTGACCTCCAGCTCCACGGCGATGCGCCGCTCCACGATCCGCTCACCGGGCTTCCAGCGCCCGCTGACGATCCCCTCCACGATGTGCTCGCGGATCTGCTCGCGCAGCGAGTGCACGACGGGTGGGGTGATCATCGGGGCTTCATCTCCTGGTGGGTGAGCAGGGTCGTGCGGGGCCTGATGCGTAGACAATACGGCGGCGCCCCCGCCCGGGAGTATCCCGGACGGGGGCGCCGACAGTGAGGCTGGTTACAAGCCGTTCGGCTCAGAGGCCGAGCTCGACCTCGAACTCGCCGGCCTCGAGGATCGCCTTGACCGCGGTGAGGTACCGGGCCGCGTCCGCGCCGTCCACCAGGCGGTGGTCGTAGGACAGGGTCAGGTACGTCATGTCGCGGATGCCGATGTTGGTGCCCTCGGCGGTCTCGATGACCACCGGGCGCTTCACCGTGGCACCGATGCCCAGGATGGCGACCTGGTTCGGGGGCACGATGACCGTGTCGAACAGCGCACCGCGCGAGCCGGTGTTGCTGATGGTGAAGGTCGCGCCCGACAGCTCGTCCGGCGTGATCTTGTTGCCGCGGACCTTGGCGGCCAGGTCGGCGGTCGCCTTGGAGATGCCCGCCAGGTTGAGGTCGCCCGCACCCTTGATGACCGGGGTCATCAGGCCCTTCTCGGAGTCCACGGCGATGCCGATGTTCTCCGAGTCGAAGTAGGTGATGGTGCCCTCGTCCTCGTTGATCCGGGCGTTGACGACCGCGTGGGCCTTCAGCGCCTGGGCAGCGGCCTTGACGAAGAACGGCATCGGGGACAGCTTGACGCCCTCGCGGGCGAGGAAGCCGGCCTTGGCCTTCTCGCGCAGCTTCATGATCTTGGTGATGTCCACCTCGACCACGGAGCTGAGCTGCGCCTGCGAGTGCAGGGCCTTCATCATGTTGTCGCCGATGACCTTGCGCATGCGGGTCATCTTGACCGTCTGACCGCGCAGCTCGGAGACCGCGGCGGCCGGAGCCTTCGCGGCGGCCGGGGCGGCGGCAGGAGCCGGGGCGGCAGCGGCGGCCTTGGCGGCCTCGGCGGCGGCCAGGACGTCCTGCTTGCGGATACGGCCACCGACACCGGTGCCCGAGACCGAGGACAGGTCCACGCCGGACTCCGAGGCGAGCTTGCGCACCAGCGGGGTCACGTATGCGCCCTCGTCACCGGCGGAGGCCGGGGCGGCGGGAGCGGCCGGGGCAGCGGCCGGAGCCGGGGTCACCGGAGCCGGAGCGGCCACGGGGGCGGCGGGCTGGACCGGAGCCGGAGCGGCAGCGGCCGGGGCGGGCTGGACCGGCGCCGGGGCGGCGACGGGAGCCGGGGCGGCAGCCGGAGCCGGAGCGGCCTCGACCGGAGCCGGGGCGGCGGCCGGAGCCGGAGCGGCCGGGGCGGCACCGGCGACGCCGATGACGGCCAGACGGGCGCCGACCTCGGCGGTCTCGTCCTCGCCGACCACGATCTCCAGCAGCGTGCCGGAGACCGGCGCGGGGATCTCGGTGTCGACCTTGTCCGTCGAGACCTCCAGCAGCGGCTCGTCGGCCTCGACCGACTCGCCGACGGCCTTCAGCCAGCGGGTGACGGTGCCCTCGGTGACGGACTCGCCCAGGGCGGGGAGCACGACGTCCGTGCCGGAAGCGGCAGGGGCGGCGGCGGGCGCCTCGGCGACTGGAGCCGGGGCCGCGGGGGCCTCGGCGACGGGGGCCGGAGCGGCCGCGGGGGCCTCGGCGGCGGCCGGCTCGGCGGCCGGAGCCGCGGCGGCGGCCGGGGCGCCGGAACCGTCGTCGATGACGGCCAGCTCGGCGCCGACCTCGACGGTCTCGTCCTCGGCGACCTTGATGGAGGCCAGGATGCCGGCGACGGGCGACGGGATCTCGGTGTCGACCTTGTCGGTCGAGACCTCGAGCAGCGGCTCGTCGGCCTCGACGCGCTCGCCCTCGGCCTTCAGCCAGCGGGTGACAGTGCCCTCAGTGACGCTCTCGCCGAGCGCCGGAAGGGTTACGGAAACCGACATGGTTTCTGTTGCTCCTTACGAAAGTGCGGAAGTGGTCGTCGCGCCCGGGACGAACTAGTCGTGGGAGTGAAGCGGCTTGCCGGCCAGGGCCAGGTGGGCCTCGCCGAGCGCCTCGTTCTGGGTCGGGTGCGCGTGGATGAGCTGCGCGACCTCGGCCGGCAGGGCCTCCCAGTTGTAGATCAGCTGGGCCTCGCCGACCTGCTCGCCCATCCGGTCACCGACCATGTGGACGCCGACCACGGCACCGTCCTTGACCTGGACGAGCTTGATCTCGCCCGCGGTCTTCAGGATCTTGCTCTTGCCGTTGCCCGCCAGGTTGTACTTCAGGGCCACGACCTTGTCCGCGCCGTAGATCTCCTTGGCCTTGGCCTCGGTGATGCCGACGGAAGCGACCTCGGGGTGGCAGTAGGTGACGCGCGGGACACCGTCGTAGTCGATCGGGACGGCCTTGAGGCCGGCCAGACGCTCCGCGACCAGGATGCCCTCGGCGAAGCCGACGTGCGCGAGCTGGAGGGTCGGGACGAGGTCACCGACGGCCGAGATGGTCGGCACGTTGGTCTGCATGTACTCGTCGACCAGGACGTAGCCGCGGTCCATCGCGACGCCCTGCTCCTCGTAGCCCAGGCCCTGGGAGACCGGGCCGCGGCCGATGGCGACCAGCAGCACCTCGGCCTCGAAGGTCTTGCCGTCGGCCAGCGTCACGCGGACGCCGTTCTCCGTGTACTCGGCCTTGTCGAAGAAGGTGCCCAGGTTGAACTTGATGCCGCGCTTGCGGAAGGCGCGCTCCAGCAGCTTCGAGCTGTTCTCGTCCTCGACCGGCACGAGGTGCTTGAGGCCCTCGATGACGGTGACGTCGGAACCGAAGGACTTCCACGCCGAGGCGAACTCGACGCCGATGACGCCGCCGCCCAGGATGATCGCGGACTCGGGCACGCGGTCCAGGACCAGCGCGTGGTCCGAGGAGAGGATGCGGTTGCCGTCGATGTCCAGGCCCGGCAGGGACTTCGGCACGGAGCCGGTCGCCAGCAGGATGTGGCGGCCCTGGATGCGCTGGCCGTTCACGTCGACGGAGGTCGGCGAGGAGAGGCGGCCCTCACCCTCGATGTACGTCACCTTGCGGGAGGCGACCAGGCCCTGCAGGCCCTTGTACAGGCCCGAGATGACCTCGTCCTTGTACTTCTGCACACCCGCGACGTCGATGCCCTCGAAGGTGGCCTTCACGCCGAACTGGGCGGCTTCGCGCGCCTGGTCCGCGATCTCACCCGCGTGCAGCAGAGCCTTCGTGGGGATGCAGCCGTTGTGCAGGCAGGTGCCGCCGAGCTTGTTCTTCTCGATCAGCGCAACGTCGAGACCCAGCTGGGATGCGCGGAGAGCCGCGGCGTAACCGCCACTGCCACCGCCGAGGATCACTAGGTCGAAAACGGTGCTGGCGTCGTTCGCCACGTCACGTCCTCCATGCATGTGCGCCGGGCACCGGTCCTCTGTGACCGGGCGGCGGCTGGTAATCGGCCGCTGTTTCTTCGGCCCTGTGGTGGGGGCCCTGTCCTGCCGAGAACCCATCTTCGCATTTGTCGGGGGAACGCGGGACGCCGGGCCCACGTTGTGAGAGGGCGTTCTCTCCCAAGCCGGGGTTACCGCTGCGTAGAAACCTACGGATTTCGTTGTCGGCAGAACACACCCCGGGACCCGACCGGGCCCCGGGGTGCGGTACGCGTCACACCGGGTGCGTCAGCCCAGGTCGCCCGTGGCCGTGCGCTCGGCCAGCCGCACCAGGGTGCGCACGGCCGAGCCGGTGCCGCCCTTGGGGGTGTAGCCGTGCGGCGCGCCCTCGTGGAAGGCGGGGCCGGCGATGTCGAGGTGGGCCCAGGTGATGCCCTCGCCGACGAACTCCTGCAGGAAGAGGCCGGCGACCAGGCCGCCGCCCATGCGGACACCCATGTTCGCGATGTCGGCGGTGGGGGAGTCCATGGTCTTGCGCAGCTCGGCGGGGAGCGGCATCGGCCACGAGGACTCGCCGACCTCCTCCGCGATCTCGTGGATCGAGGTGCGGAAGGCGTCGTCGTTCGCCATGATCCCGAAGGTGCGGTCGCCGAGGGCCAGCACCATCGCGCCGGTCAGGGTGGCGACGTCGACGATCGCGTCCGGGTTGTCCTCGGAGGCCTTGGTCAGCGCGTCACCGAGGACCAGGCGGCCCTCGGCGTCGGTGTTGAGGACCTCGACGGTCTTGCCGCTGTACATGCGCAGGACGTCACCGGGCTTGGTGGCGGAACCGGACGGCATGTTCTCGGCGAGCGCGAGCCAGCCGGTGACGTTGACCTTCAGGCCCAGCTTCGCGGCCGCGACGACGGAGGCGAAGACGGCGGCGGCGCCGGCCATGTCGCACTTCATCGTCTCGTTGTGGCCGGCCGGCTTCAGGGAGATGCCGCCCGAGTCGTAGGTGATGCCCTTGCCGACGAAGGCCAGGGTCTTCTCCGCCTTGGGGTGCGTGTAGGTGAGCTTCACCAGGCGCGGCGGGTTCTCGGAGCCCTTGCCGACGCCCATGATGCCGCCGTAGCCGCCCTTGACCAGGGCCTTCTCGTCCAGCACCTGGACCTTGACGCCGTTCTCCTTCGCGGCCGCGGAGGCGACCGCGGCGAAGGCCTCGGGGGTCAGGTCGTTCGGCGGGGTGTTCACGAGGTCGCGGGCGACGTTGACCTCGGTCGCGACGACCGCGGCGCGCTCTACGGCGGCCTTGTGCTCCTTGTCGCGCGGCTTGGCGCCGAGCAGGGCCACCTCGGCGAGCGGGGCCTTCGGGGCGGCGCCCTTGGCCTCCTTGCGGACCTTGTTCTCGCCGCCCTGGTAGGCGGTGAAGGCGTACGCGCCCAGCAGCGCGCCCTCGGCGACGGCGGTGACGGCGGAGGCGTCCTCCAGCGGGAGGGCGAAGCCGGCCTTCTTGCTGCCGTGCAGCGCGCGGGCGGCGGCGCCGGCGGCGCGGCGCAGCACCTCCTCGTCGAACGACTCGTCCTTCTCCGGGACGGAGCCGAGCCCCACCGCCAGCACGACCGGGACCTTGAGGCCTGCCGGGGCCGGCAGCTTGGTGACCTCGCCTTCGGCACCCGAGGCGCCGAGTGCGTCGAGGACACCGGCGAGCTTGCCGTCGAACGCCTTGTCCACGGCCTCGGCGCCCGCGGCGACGATCGCGCCCTTCGGGCCCTTGGCGACACCGACGACGAGGGCGTCGGCGCGCAGCGTCGCCGCGCCGGCAGTGCTGAGAGTCAGAGCAGTCACGGTGGTGAAGTCTCGCTTCCGTTTGTGTGTGTGGGCCGAGTGGGTGGACGGCCGTCCGTAGCGATCGTATTCGGGGCCCGACGGCCGCCTGAAAGGAGCCTACGCGCACGGGCTCGCCCGTACGCCACTCGAAGGTTTGGCAAGTTGTTCGATCAAGCAGCCGTCAGGTTCACCCATCCGTGGACTCTGCTCCAGGTTTGCCTCGTAGACCTGACGAGGTCCGAAAGACTCGGTCCACTCTCGCAAGGGGACGCGGGGTTCCTTTGCATGATTTCCACAGTGCCTCCCCGGCCCGGCCGACCGCCAAGGGCCGTGTCCGAGGGATGCCTGCGGGGGGAAAGGCCGAAATGGTCAACAAGAACCGGATGAACAGGCTGGCCGCCGTCATGGCCGCGGCCGCCCTGGTGTCCGTGGCAGTACCCGCCGCGACCGCCCAGGCGGCCGCGACACCACCGCGGATCGACCTCAAGGTGCTCGTCGTCGACGACGGCGGCAGCTCGGTGGAGGCGATCACCGCGGAGCTCCGGGACACCGGAGTGCCGTACACCCGCGTCCAGCTGGGCAGCGCGGGCCGCCCGGTCATCAACGCGGCGTTCCTCAGCGACACCGTCGACGGCCGGCCGCGCGCCAAGTACCAGGGCGT
The DNA here is from genome assembly GCF_040684695.1 of Streptomyces erythrochromogenes. Classification (GTDB taxonomy): domain Bacteria; phylum Actinomycetota; class Actinomycetes; order Streptomycetales; family Streptomycetaceae; genus Streptomyces; species Streptomyces erythrochromogenes_C. The sequence goes on along the minus strand of NZ_JBFBGM010000051.1, from coordinate 6,558 downwards.
GGTCCTGCCCAACGAGAACCCCTTCGGCGAGGGCTCCGCCGAGATGGCCGCGCTCACCGCGTACGAGACGACGTACGGGGTCCGCCAGGTCGACGCCTACACCTGGGCCCACCCGGGCGTCGGGCTGGAATACACCGACAACGGCGGCTTCGCCGGCCAGCTCGACGGCACCCAGGCCGCCGTCACCACCGCCGGCAAGGCCGGGCCCTTCGCCTACCTCGGCGGGCAGGTCACCTTCGAGGACAACTCCGCCCTCGTCCCCGAGAGCTACGGGTACATGGGCAAGCCGCGCCCCGGCTACACCAGCTACGTCGACGCGCCCGTCGGCTCCGGCCGGGCCTCCCTGGTCGGCGAGTACACCCACGACGGACGCAGCGAGCTGGTCGTCACCTTCGGCTACAACCAGTACCAGCAGCAGTTCCGGCTGCTCGCCCGCGGCATCGTCGACTGGCTGACGCAAGGGGTGCACCTCGGCCAGAGCCGCAACTACTTCGCGGTCCACGTCGACGACGTCTTCGCCCCCGACGCCCGCTGGAACAAGGAGCTGAACTGCACGCCCGGCGACTACGCCTGCGCGGGCGGCGAGGGCAAGGAGAGCACCATCCGGATGAGCGCCGCCGACGCCGTGTACGCGGCGCAGTGGCAGACGTCCAAGAACTTCAAGCTGGACATGCTCTTCAACGGCGGCGCCGGCGAGGAGTGGAAGGCCGAGAACGGCGGCGTCGACGCGCTGACCGCCCAGCTCGTCGCCGACCGCGCCAAGTACCGGTGGATGAACCACACCTACACCCACCCGTTCCTCGGCTGCGTGCAGAACACCGCGGTGACCCCGTGGACCTGCACGAAGAACGCCCAGGGCGCGATCCAGTACATGAGCCGCGCCGACATCTCCGCCCAGATCCGCGACAACAACAACTGGGCCGCCTCCAAGGGCATCACCCTCGACAAGACCGAACTGGTCACCGGCGAGCACTCCGGCCTCAAGACCGCGCCGCAGCAGCCCGTGGACAACCCCAACCTGGCCGGCGCCCTCGCCGACAACGGGGTCAAGTGGGCCGGCAGCGACAACTCCCGCGAGCCCGCCCAGCGGGCGGTCGGTTCCACCCTCACGGTCCCCCGGCACCCGATGAACGTGTACTACAACACGGGCACCAACGCCGAGATGGCCGACGAGTACAACTGGATCTACACCAGCCGCGCCCACGGCGGCAGCGGCGTCTGCGAGGACAACCCGGCGACCTCCACCTGCCTGGCGGCCCCGCTGGACGTCAACACCGGCTACCTGAACTACATCGTCCCGGCCGAGGCCCGCACCGCCCTGCGGCACGTCCTCGCCAACGACCCGCGCCCGCACTACGTCCACCAGTCCAACCTCGCCGAGGACCGCACCCTCTACCCGGTGCTCAACCAGGTCCTCGACACCTACCGCGCCCTCTACGCGCCCAGCGCGCCGATCGTCAACCAGTCCATGAAGGACACCGGCGTCGAGCTCCAGCGCCGCGCGGCCTGGGACAAGGCCCTCGCCGAGGGCAAGGTCACGGCCTACCGCATCGGCAACGACGTCACCATCAAGGCGCCGTCCGGAGTCGTCGCGCCGGTCACCGCCCCCAACGGCACCAAGAAGCAGATGCTGCTCGGCACCTCGGACTTCGGCACCGCCTACGCCGGAAACCGCTCCGCCTGGACCGGGCCCGAACTGCTGCAGAGCGCCGTCACGCTCAAGCTGCCCAGCTGACCCACCGGCGAAGCACGCCACCACCGGTACCACCTACTGCCGGCGCTCCGCGTTCCACGGGCGCCGGCCCCTTTTCCGTCCTGGGGGGACACACCGCATGAGCCATGGGCGTCATGTCACCATGCTCACCGAAGGCACCTATCCACACGTTCACGGGGGCGTCAGCACCTGGTGCGACCAGCTGGTCCGCGGCATGCCGGAGGTCGACTTCAACGTCATAGCCCTGACCGGCTCCGGCCGTGAGCCGGTCACCTGGGAACTGCCCCGCAACGTCTACCGGCACACCGCCGTTCCGCTCTGGGGGCCGCCGCCCGGACGCGGCCGCCGCTCGGCGCTGCGCGGCAGGGCCCACCGCCGCTTCACCCAGGTCTACGAGAGCTTCCTGCTCTCCATGCTCCACCCGTCGGCCGACCCCGCCGACCGCACCTTCTCCGAGGCCCTGCGCGAACTGGCCGTCCTGGCCCGCGCCGGGAAACTCGCCCCGGCCCTGCGTTCAGAATCGGTTCTGCGCCTGCTGATGAACGTCTGGACCCGGCCCGGGCTCTCCACCGCCGAAGCGGCGCCCACCATCCACGACGCGCTCACCGCGACCGACCTGCTGGAACACGCGCTGCGGCCGCTCTCCGTCCGCATCCCGCCCGACAGCGTCGCCCACGCCGTCAGCAGCGGCCTCGCCACCCTGCCGGCCCTCGCCGCCAAACACCTCGACGGGGTGCCCTTCCTCCTCACCGAGCACGGCATCTACCTGCGCGAGCGCTACCTCGGCTACCGCACCGCCGAGCAGCGCTGGCCCGTCAAGGCGCTCATGCTCGGCTTCTACCGCGAGCTCAACACCGAGGGCTACCGCCAGGCCGACCTGATCACCCCGTGCAACCAGTACAACCGCCGCTGGGAGGAACGCGGCGGCGCCGACTCGACCCGGATCCGCACCGTCTACAACGGCGTGGACCCGCACGCCTTCCCCGAGGCGGGCCCCGAACCGGACGTGCCCACCCTCAGCTGGTGCGGCCGCATCGACCCGATCAAGGACCTCGAAACCCTGATCCGGGCCTACGCCTTCATGCGCGAGGAGATGCCCGCCCTGCGGCTGCGCCTCTTCGGCCCCGTGCCGGCGGGCTGCGAGAACTACAAGCTGCGCCTGGAGAAGCTCGCCGCCGAACTCGGCGTCACCGACGGCATCACCTACGAGGGCCGCATCGACAAGGTGGCCCGCGCCTACGCCGCCGGCAGCATCGTGATGCTCTCCTCCATCAGCGAGGGCTTCCCCTTCAGCATCATCGAAGCCATGTCCTGCGGCCGCACCACCGTCTCCACCGACGTCGGCGGGGTCCGCGAGGCCGTCGGGGACACCGGCCTCGTCGTCCCGCCCCGCGAACCCGAGACCATGGCCCGCGCCACCCTCGCCCTGCTCCGCGACGACGAACGCCGCGCCGAACTCGGCCGGATGTCCCGCCGGCGGGTCGTGGAGAAGTTCACCCTCCACCAGTCCGTCGACGGCTTCCGGCACATCTACCGGGAACTCGCCGGCCAGCCCGTCCTGCCCGTCCACGCGGGCGACGCCTGGACCCAGCGGCTCGCCGACCCCTGGTACCGCGAACTCGCGGCGATGGGACGCCCCCAGGCCGAGTCCGGAGAAGGCAGGGTCTGGTGAGCGGATCCCTCTGGCTCAAACCCCCCGGCCAGGGCCCGGACTCCGCGACGCTCCCGGCGATCCCCCGGCAGCGCCCCGGGGACGCCGGGCCCGCCGCCGACCCGATGGACGAACTGGCCGAACGCCTCGACGTGTTCATCTCCTCAGCCGTCCACCCCGACGAGATCGCGGCCGTCCTCGAATCCGACGGTATGACGGACGAGTACATCCGGCTCACCTACGGCCGCCACGACTCCTTCGCCCTCGCCGAGGAGCTCTACGCCCGCGTGCCCCGCTCCTTCCCGGAGACGGGGCCCGCCCCCGACCCCTGGAAGGTCTCCCTCACCGCCTGCCTGCTGCGCGGCGTCATCTTCGCCCTGCCCGGCCTGGCCTACCTCCTGGGCGCGCCCCTCCTCGAAGGCCCGCCGGACCGCCTCGGCCTGCCCGCGGGGACGCTGACCCTGCTCGCCGGGGCGCTCATCGGCTGGGTCTGGGACCAGTCCCTGTCCCACCGCGCCTACTCCTGGCTCGGCCTCGGCGACCGTGCGGCCGCCGGCCGCACCCTGCTCGTCGGCGCCCCCGTCGGAGCCGTGCTGGGCACCGCCGCGGCGCTCGCCGTGCCCGGCGGGCCGCCGTTCTCCTACGCCTTCGCCGCCGGACAGGCCCTGTACGTCGGAGCCGCCACCTGCCTGCTGGTCCTCGGCCGGGAGCGGGTGCTCCTCGCCGCCCTCGCCCCGATGGCCGCCGGCGCCCTGGCCGTGCTCTTCGTCGACCTGCCCGTGCCGGTCCGGGTGACCCTCCTCGTGGTGTCCCTGCTGGCCGCCTGCACCCTGGCCGTACGGGAACTCCCGCTGGCCGACGGGCTGCGGGCCGCCGCACACCGGATCCGGGGCCGCGCCGCCCGCCGGCCCGCCCGGGTCGGCCCCGTGCGCTGGCAGATGCTGCGCGGCGCCGAGGAGGAGTACACACCCCGCGGGCCCCGGCTCGGGGACTCGGTGCCCTTCGGCGTCTTCGGCCTGGGCACCGGCCTGCTCGTGCTCTACGCCGCCCTCGGCGAGGTCCTCGCCGGAGGCCCCGCCGAGGCCGTCGCCGCCCCGTCCGCGGTGGCCCTCACCCTCAGCATGGGTCCCGCCGAGTGGCTGCTGCACCGCTTCCGCAGCGGCACCCTCTCCGGGCTCCAGGGGGCCCGCTCGCCCCGCCAGTTCCGCCGCCGGATGCTCGCCACCCTGAGCCGCTGCCTGGGCACCTACCTGTCGGTGCTGCTGGCCCTCGGCGTGACCGGAACCCTGCTGTGGCCCGGAGCCCCCGGACTCACCGGCGTCCGCGTCGCCACCCTGCTGCTCCTCGGCGCGGTGATGTGGAGCGGGCTGCTCCTGCAGTCCTTCGGGGCCGTCCGGCCCGCGGCCGTGGTCTGCGCCTCGGCCGCCGTCGCCCAGAGCCTGGCCCTGCTGACCGGGCTGGGCCAGCCCCGGGTCGTCCAGCTGGCCGTGGCGGGCACGGCCGCGGCCGCGCTGGCCGTCCTGGTGTGCCTGCTCCTCGGCCGCGCGACCGCCCACCGATGACGCACGAGAAGAAGGACCCCATGCTGCTGGTGCCCCTCTACGAGCATCCCGACGACCGGCCCGAGGCCTGGGAGCGGCTGATCCGCTGCGCAGACCGGCTCCACTCGGTGGTGCTCAACCCCGAGAACGGCCCCGGCGCCGCCCGCGACGAGCGGTTCGCCGCCGTCGCCGAACGGCTCCGGGAAGCCGGCGTGCCCGTACTCGGATACGTCGACACCGACTACGGGCGGCGCCCGCACGCCGCGGTGGTGCAGGACCTGCTGCGCCACCGCGACTGGTACGCCACCGACGGGGCCTTCCTCGACCAGGCCTCCGCCGACCCCGAACTGCTCGCGCACTACGGGCGGCTCACGGTCGCCGCCAGGGCCGCGGGCGCCCACACCCTCGTCCTCAACCACGGCGCCCACCCGCACCCCGGCTACGCGGAACTCGCCGACCTGCTCGTCACCTTCGAGGGCCCCTGGGACGCCTACCGGGACGCGGACGCCCCGCCGCCCTGGACGGCCGACCACCCCGCCCAGCGGTTCTGCCACCTCGTCTACGCGGTCCCGCCGGGGGAACTCGCCGCCCGGCTCGCCGGGGAACTGGCCGCGGAACGCGGCGCCGGCGTGCACTGCGCCGTCCCGGGGAACGGCCCGCACCCGTGGGGGACCCTCCCGTACGCCCTGGAGGCGGCGGGATGAGGACCTCGCGGCCACTACGGCTCCTTCGGCCCCTGCTGGTCCTGCCCCTGCTGCTGCTCGCCGCCTGCACGGCCGGACCGGACGACGAGGGCGACGACGCACCGCACCGCTGGCCGGAGCTCGCCCCCGGACAACGCTGGCAGCCCCCGCCCGGCACCGACTGGCAGTGGCAGCTCACCGGAAAGCTCGACACCTCGGTGAAGGCACCCGTGTACGACGTCGACGGGTTCGACACCACCAAGGCACAGGTCGCCGCGCTGAAGAAGGCCGGCCGCAAGACCATCTGCTACGTCTCCACCGGGGCGTGGGAGGACTTCCGGCCGGACGCAGAAGCGTTCCCGCAGAACCTCCTCGGCAAGGGCAACGGCTGGGAGGGGGAGCGCTGGCTGGACATCCGGCGGGCGGCGGAACTGGAACCGCTGATGGCCAAGCGGTTCGACATGTGCCGGGACAAGGGCTTCGACGCGGTCGAGCCGGACAACATGGACGGCTACAAGAACACCACCGGCTTCCCGCTCACCGCCGACGACCAGCTGCGCTACAACCGGCTGATCGCGAAGCTCGCCCACGACCGGGGTATGTCGGTCGGCCTGAAGAACGACCTGGACCAGATCCCGCAGCTCGTCGGGGACTTCGACTTCGCGGTCAACGAGCAGTGCGCGCAGTACGACGAGTGCGAGCGGCTGACCCCCTTCATCGAAGCGGGCAAGGCGGTCTTCCACGCGGAGTACGAACGGTCGACGTCGAGTTTTTGCAGAGGGTCGAAGACGCTGAGGCTCAGCTCGATCCAGAAGCGCTACGACCTCGACGCCTGGCGCAAAACCTGCCCGTAGCCTCGCCGGCACGTCACCCGGCACGCCCCTTCAAGGCCGTGGCCCGGCCAAGTCCAGCCGCGCCGGCGTTTGAGGCGCGGGTCCGGGCGGAGCCCGGTGCCCGGCGGAGCCGGGT
>NZ_JBFBGM010000050.1:2262-21291 GCF_040684695.1 Streptomyces erythrochromogenes | reverse complement strand
ACACCGCCACCCTCCGCGACAACCGCGGCAACGTCATCGACACCGAATCCTGGGGCCGCCGCGGACACCAGCACCGCGGCTGACACCGGGCAGGCGGTCGCCCCGACGGGACGGTGACCGCCGGCTGCCGGGGGTGCGGCGTGTCGCGGCCGGGCGGGCCGTGGCGCGCCGCACCCGTGCGTGCGGGGCGGGGATGGGGTGGGGTGGGGTGGGGTGGTCGCGTGCATTCGGGTGGCGGCGTGCCGTGTCGGGCCGGTGGTGGGGGCCGGGTTCGCGATGCTGGGCCGGGTCCTTCTCCCCTGTCCCACGGCGAATCGGAGTACGGCATGACGGCGGACGCGGTCGGGCGTTTCCTGGCGGCTCTGGAGCCGCAGCGGCGGGAGGCCGTGGCGGGCAGGCCGCGTGAGGAGCAGGAGCGGTTGGCGGCGGCGTGGGAGGAGGAGCTGGACTCGGACGACGAGCTCGACACCCTCGACGAGCTCTCTCCGCCGGCGGCGGAGGCCGAGGCGGCCCGCCGGGTGATGGACCACGAGGGCTGATCCGGCCCCCGGGGCGCACCGGCCGGGCCTGACGGGTCGGCGGGCCGGCGGGTATTGCGCTGGCGGGCGGTGTCGGGGCTGGGGAAGACTGCGGCGGGTGCGTGATCATCTGGAAGTGTCCCCGGGTCTTCGGCTGCGGCGCTGGGCGCCGGCGGACGTGGGGGCGGTGCTGGGGGCGTTCGCCGATCCGGTGATGGTGCGGCAGGCCGTTGAGCCGGTCGTGACCTTGCCGGCGGCGCGGCGGTGGCTGGCGGACCGGGCCGAGCAGTGGGAGGCGGGATCCGCTTTCGCCTTCGCGGTCGTCGACGGTGCGGGGGCGGTGCTGGGGAACGTGGCGGTCGGCGCCGTCGACCGGCGGCACCGGACGGGCTGGGTGTCGTACTGGACGGTTGCGGCGGCCCGCGGGCAGGGGGTCGCGTCGGCCGGCTGCCGGGCGGTGGCCTCCTGGGCCTTCGAGGACGCCGGTCTGTTCCGGCTGGAGCTGGGCCACCGGGTCGACAACCCGGCGTCGTGCCGGGTGGCGCGGGCTGCGGGCTTCGCGGTCGAGGGGATCCAGCGCCGCAAGCTCGAGTACGACGGGGTCCGCCACGACGTCGAACTGCACGCACGGCTGGCGACCGACGCCGTGCCGCCGGCGCCCGTCCGGCCGGGCCGGACCAGCGCCGGCTGAGGCGTCCGGCCGGGCCGGCTCCCGGGCCGGCCGGTGTCGGCCGGGCGCTCTGCGCCGTCCGGTGCCACGGGGTCTGCCCCGGGCCCCGGCTGTGGCCGGCGGCCGGGGCCGGTGGCGTGTTCGCGCGGGGCGGGGCATGCGTCCCGGTGGGCGGGTTTCGGGGCGGACCGGGGCGGGGCCTGGGCCCGGGGTTCGGTGCTGCGTGCGGGCCCGGGCGGGCCGGGTGGAAGTCCCTGCCGGGAAGCGGCGGGGTGGTGCCGTTCGGCCCGCCGTGTGGTGGCGGGCTGCGGCGTGCCGCGTGGTGTGCGTGGGGGGGTGTTCTGGCCTGGGCGTCGCGGGGTGTCGGGGCGTGGCGGGCTGTCGGCGCGGGCGGGTTCGGGTCGGGTCGGGGGTGTGGGGGTCAGCGGCGGTGGATGCGGTCGATGCCGTACCAGCGGGAGATGCAGGCGGCGACCCAGTCGCGGCTGCGGTCGGCGGTGAAGAACGGTTCGGCGAGGGTGCCGATGGGCAGGGGGCGGTAGCCGATGTCGGTGGCGCCTCGGGCGGTCTCGGCGCGGATGCGGGCGTTCTGGGCGTCCCAGGCGATGGAGCGGGCCACCGTGGTGGTGGTGAGCTGCTGGAGGCCGGGGACGAGGGAGGCCGTCGCGGCGAGAGTGAGGCAGAACGCGGCCGTGGCGCAGGCCGCCACGGTGGCCGGGCCGGCGGGGCGGCGGGCGGCGAGGCGGGGGCCGGCCCATGCGCCGAGGAGGGCTCCGTAGCCGCACAGGGCGATTTCCATGGGGAGCAGGTAGCTGGTCCAGGTGCGGGCGTAGGTCCATCCGGTGGGGCCGTATCCGCTGCGCAGGCCTGCTGCGACGGCGAAGGATCCCAGGATGACGACGGGCAGCGGGAGCAGGAGCAGGGCGGCGAGCGTCCACCGGGACGGCGGGGCCGGGGAGGGGGACGGGAGTGAGGTTGAGGGTGAGGTTGAGGGTGAGGGTTGGGGGGTGCGGAGGGTGGCGGCCAGGCCGAGGAGGAGGCCGGCGGCGGGGGCGGCGAGGTAGGCCCACTGTCCGGTGACGGTGTCCCACATGTGCAGCCAGTCCTCGTAGGTGGCGCGCAGTTCGGCCGTGGAGAGCAGTGGCTCCTTCTCGGGTTGCTGGGCGCGGCGCCAGCGGGCGCCCGGGGAGGTGTAGAGGACGGCGAGGCCGCAGAGGAGGCCGGTGCACCACAGCAGGCACCAGGTGAAGGGGCGCCAGGTGGTGGCCAGGCGCAGGCGTGGCAGGCACAGGACGGCGGTCAGGGCGGCGGCGAGGCCGCTGACGAGGGCGAAGGGTTCGCTGAGGGTGCCGAGGGCGAAGCCGGTGAGGAGGGCGCCGGCGAGGCCGGCGGTGCGGACGGCGCGGCGGGGGTGGGGGACGGTGGCCAGGGCGAGCAGGAGGGCCCACAGGCCGATGACGCTGGGCAGGGTGTGGGAGATGGTGGCGGGGGCCCACAGCAGGACCTGGTAGCTGCGGGTGCCGGCGTAGTAGAGGAGGGCTTGGAGGACCAGGGCGCAGGCGGTCAGGAGGAGCAGGGGCGGGGCGTGGCCGAGGGCGCGCAGGAGGCGGCGGCCGAGCAGGACCAGGGCGGCGGTGAGCAGGACGGTGATGAGGGTGGGGAGGATCTTGGTGCCGGCCGGTCCGTCGCTGTAGAGGAGGCCGCTGAGGAAGGCGTTGGTGATGCGGCCGTTCTGGGTGGTGTAGAAGTCGGCGGTGATGCCGAGGACGCCGAGGTCGCGGGCTTTCCAGGCGGCGCACCAGTCGTCGGAGGCGGGGCGGGTGTAGAGGCCGAGGAAGCATCCGACGGCGACGAGGGCTCCGGCGGCGGCGAGGAGGGTCGCGGCGGCGGCGGGCAGGAGGGTGCGCGGGAGCCGGCGGGCGCCGGGGCCCGGGCCGGGGCCGGTGTGGGTGGAGGGGGTCACGCGTTCTTCCTCGCCCTCGGCCGCCATGGTGCTCATGGGCCTTCCCCTTCGCAGCGGGGGCCCGTCGGGCAAGGGCGGCCGGGTGCGCCCCGCCGGCTGTGGTGATCGCACGGCCCGCGAACACCCATGATGTGCACGGTTCGCCGGGTGCGGCATCCCGGGCCGGGGCTGCCGGGGGGGGCTGCCGGGGGGGCTGCCGGGGGCGGCTCACCCGGGCGGCGGGGCTTCCGTGGCGGGGCGGGCGGTGGTCTTCGAGGATGGGTGGGGTCGGGGTCCGCGTGTGCCCGTGCGTGTGCCCGTGTGTGCGGCCGTGGACGGGTGTGCGGATGCGGCGGAGGGAGTGGCGATGGCCGGTGTCCTCGGCTGCTGGGCGGTGGTCGCGGCGGCGTTGACGGGGACGGTCGTTCCCGTGTGCGGGGCGGGTGGTCATGCGCCGTTGTCGGGGCTGGCCGCTCCTGCGGTGGGTGTGTTGTCGAATGCGAGTACTGCCGAGGGGGTTTCGGCGTCGCTGGCGGCCGGTGCCCGGTACGTGGAGGGCAGCAATGTGCTGCGGCTGGCGTCGGGGCGGTGGCGGTATCTGCCGTCGGGGCGGTCGGTGTCGGTGGTGGTGGCGGCCGGGGACGGGCGGGCGCTGCGGCAGATCGGGCAGAGCCGGGCGTGGCTGGCGTCGGGGCGGGTTCCGGGGCGGTCGGCGGCCGAGCGGGAGGCGGCGGGGCGGGCGCTGCTGGCGATGCGGGCGCTGTTGCGGCCCAACGGGGCGATGGCGGCGGGGTGGAGTCCGGGGTGGATGTATTCGTGGCCGCGGGATTCGAGTTTCGCGTGTGCGGCGTTCGCGCACACCGGGCATGACGAGGAGGCGTTTCGGATCCTGCGGCACAGTGCGGCGACCCAGCGCGGGGACGGCAGCTGGGAGGCGCGTACGAAGCTGGACGGTTCGGGGCCGCCGGACGGCAGGCGGTGGCAGTTGGATGCCAACGGCTGGGTGCCGTGGGCGGCGTGGCAGTGGTACCGGGTGGCGCCGTTGGAGGGGCGGCGGGAGCGGTTGGCGGTGCTGTATCCGATGATCCGGGCGGCGGCGGACCGGGCGGTGCTCTCCCTGGGTGCGGACGGGCTGCCTCCGGCTTCTCCGGACTACTGGGAGTTGATGACGGCGACGGCGAACATCGGTACGGCGGCGCCGTTGCTGGCCGGGTTGAACGCGTCGGCGGACCTGGCGCGGGAGGCGGGCCGGGGGCAGGATGCGGTGCGTTGGGGGCGGGCGGCGCGGCGGTTGTCGGCGGGGATCTCGAAGCGGTTCTTCCCGCTCGGTTATCAGCGGAGCGTCGACGGGCGGCACGGGCGCGACAGTGCGGTGGCGTTCATGGCGCCGCCGTTCAATGCGGGGGCCGCGGGTGTGCCGGCGGCGCTGGAGTCGACCTACCGGGCGTTGCTGCTGCCGAACGGGGGGCTGACTCCGGGCAATGATCCGGGGGCTCCGTGGGGGGCGGTGGCGTGGACGCCGAGTACGGCGTTCTTCGCTCTGGCGTGGGCTGCGGGGGGACGGCCGGCGAAGGCGGGGCCGGTGCTGGAGTGGGTGCTGTCGAAGCGGAACGCTCTGGGTGAGCTGCCGGAGAAGGTGGACGGGGCGGGCCGGCCGGCGTCGGTGGCGCCGTTGGCGTGGACGGGTTCGATCGTGGTGCTGTCGCTGGTGGCGTTGGAGGCCGGCGGGCTGTCCGCCCCTCCCCTGGCCCTGCCCTTGTAGCCGTGGGCGGGGGTTCGGCCCGGGCCGGGGTGGGCGGGGCCGGGGTGGGCGGTCGGTCGGGGCGTGCGGGGCGGGTGGGACGTGCGGGGTGGGCGGGGTGGGCGGGGTGGGCGGGCCAGCCGGCCGGGTCGATCGGGTCGCGCTGGGGCGGGCCGGGCCGCCGGGCCTGGCGGGTCGGGCTGGGCCGGGGCGCGTGCGGTGGGGTGGGGTCAGACGGGCTGGGTCGGCGCGCCCGGTGGCGGGGTGGTACGGACCTTCTCCAGGGCGGCCAGGAGGCGGCGGTAGGCGGCTTGTTCGGCGGCCACCGCCCGCCGGGCCTGTTCCAGGGCCGGGTGGCGGGGGTCCTGCCGGACCCGCCCCCGCCCCTGCCCCTGGACCTGGGTCTGGGTCTGGGTCTGGGTCTGGGCCTGTTCGGTGGCGGCCAGGCGCAGGGTTCTGGCCCGGCGTACGGCGCTGTCGGCTTCGAGGCAGGCCTGGTCGAGGAGGCGGTGGTCGAGGACTTCGGTGAAGGCGCGCCGGGCGAGGGCCTCGAGGTGGTCGAGGCGGGCGGCGCAGTGGTCGGGGTCGGGGGTGGCGCAGCCCTGGGCGAGGGCGGTGGAGAGGGAGTCGAGGGTGGCTGCGAGGCGTGGGTATTCCCAGGCCGGGGTGGTCTCGTTACGGCAGCCGGTGGTGAGGGCCGCGGCGGTGGCGAGGCAGACGGCCAGGGCCAGGGCGCGGAGGGCGGCTGCCGTCCGCGGACGCGGGCGCGTACGGGGGCGTATGCGGGTGCGGGTGCGGGGGCGTATGCGGGTGTGGGGAGCGGTCACGGAGGGCGCCGTTCGCCGGTGGTCAGGACGGGGAGGGGTGGCCGGGGTGGTCGGGGTGGTCATCGTCGCGCGGGGTGTTCACCCGTGCCACCCGGAGCCCTGGCGGGCGGCCTGGGCGAGGGCGGTGGGTGCGACGGCCCGGTGCCACGGCACGGATCCGCCGGGTCCGCCGGGCGCGGGGCTGGGGGCGGGTGTGGGGGTGGGGGTGGGCGGGGGTGTGGTGGTGAGGTGCAGGCCGGCGTCCAGGCCGAGGGCGGCGGCCAGGCCGGTGCCGTCGGGTGCGGTCACGGCGGCGGGGGCGCCGGTGTAGAGCATCTGGGACTGGGACCAGGCGGGTGCCGGGCCGGGGAGGGTGACGGCGGCCGTGCCGGTGTCGGCGCGGCCGGCGAGGAGGCGGCCGGCGGTGGCGACGGCGCCGTAGCCGCCTTCGCCGCCGGTGTCGGCGGGCGGGGTGAGGGCGGGGGCCCCGGTGGCGGTGGCGGTGGCCAGGGTGGTGGTGACGGTGCCGGCGGAGGGGCGGCGGAAGGTGAGGCGGACGCCGTCGTCCTGGGGTGTCGCGGAGAGCACGCCGGTGGTCGCGGGCAGGCCGGTGGGGAAGGGGCCGGTGAGCGGGGCGCCGGGGGCGGGCTGGGTCCAGGCCAGGACGGTGCGGTCGGTGGCCGCGTACACGTGGCGGCGGCCGGCGCTGTCGGTGGCGGTGACCGGGTCGCCCTGCAGGCCGGTGCCGCCCAGGGCCTGCCAGGGGCCGAAGGCGGTGTCGGGGGCGCTTTGGGTGCGGGCGCGCAGGGTGCGGCGGGAGTCGCGCTGGTAGACGGTGATGCGGCCGGTGGCGTCGACGGCGGCGGTGGGTGCGCCGAGGGCGGTGGTGGCGGCGTCGGTGGCGGCGGTCTCGCGGGCGGCGGTGGTGGTGTCGGCGGTGGTGCCGGGGGTGGTGGTGTTGGGGGTGGTGGTGTCGGGGGTGCCGAGGTTCTGCCAGGGGCCGAAGTCGGCGCCGGGGGCGGTTTGGAGGGCGTAGACGGCTTCGCGCCGGTAGTCCTGCGGGGTGGTGCCCAGGGTGGTGCGGGTGGCGAGGACGGCGATGCGGCCGTCGGGGAGGCGGGCGGTGGAGGCGCCGGCGTCGATGGTGGTGCCGGGGGCGGTGGCGGGCAGGAAGCGGGGGCCCTGCCAGTCGGCGGCGGGGCCGGGGCGGGTCCAGTAGGCCATCTGGCCGTCGAGGGCGGCGAAGGCGTGGAGCCGGCCGGGGGTGCCTTCGGTGATCCAGGTGGTGCTCTCGCCGCGGCTGTAGCGGATGGTCTGGTTCCATCCGGCGCCGGTGGGGCGGGTGGCGGTCTTGCGGTCGCCGCAGCCGGCGGGGCTTCCGCACCAGTCCTGGTGGTCGCTCCAGGCGTAGGTCTTGAGGTAGCCGAGTTTCTCCTCGGCAGCCTTCGCGTCGAGGGTGGGGGGCAGGGAGCTGTTGGGGTAGCTGACGTAGTTCTGGACCGAGAAGTGCGGGCGGTCGGCGGAGGCGGCGTAGCGTTCGGTGGCCGCCTGCACGAAGCGGGCCCCGTACATGTGGTCCTGGTGGTCGAGGAAGGCGCCGGCGGGCCGGGTGCGGCCGGGGGTGGGGTCCTGGGTGCGGATGGTGGTGGGTTTGTAGAGCGCGAAGACGTTCGCGATGGCCTGGACGGCCTGTTCCCTGGTGTAGGAGAAGGGGGTGGTGACGGGGGTGCCGGAGGCGAGCTGGGAGCCGAGGGCGGGGACCTTGCCGTCCCACAGGCCGCGCAGGCTGTCGGGGTTGTCGCCGGAGATGCTGCGGGCTTCGCGCATCTGCATCCACACCAGGTTGACCTCGGGGCGGTCGAGGAGGACGTCGACCTCGGCGCTGCCGCCGCCGGTGGTGGGTACGGAGGTGCGCTGCCAGGCGCTGGTGCGCCGGCCGGTGGCCATTTCGGCGTAGGCGGCGCGTATGCCGTTCTGGCGGGCTTCGGCGTAGGCGGCGTGGTCGGCGGGGCGGGTGGGGTCCTGCAGGTGGGGGCTGTGGGCTTCGTTCCTGCCGTCGGACTCGCCGGCGGTGAGGTAGACGGTGGTGACCTTGACGCCGGTGGATATGGAGCGGCTCAGGTCGGGGTTCATGAAGAAGAGGTCGTCGTCGGGGTGCGCGACGACCTGGAGGACCGTGCCCTGGGTGACGCTGGGGCGCAGGGGGGCCTGGGGGGCTGCGGGTTGGGGGGTGCTGGTGTATCCGTAGGCCCAGGTGGTGATCCCGGCGGCGCCGATGGTGAGTGCGGCGAGCAGGGCCGCGGTGCGGGTGCGGCGGCTGGCCAGGGACATCTGCGGGCGCCTCGGGGGTCGGTCCGGTGCGGGTGCGCGCCGAAGGGGGTGGGAGTCGGTGCCCCGATGGCTCCAGCACTTCCGGAGACGACCGGGGCCGATTATGCCTCGCGGGTTTTCTGCTGACACACCATCAAGCGGCATATGAAAACAAACCAGTTGAATACCCCATATGGGCAGCTTGTCCGCATTTGACACTGGTTGGGTGGGGGGTGGGGCGGGGGTGGGGTGGCGTGCGTCACTGGCCCGGGGGTGCTCGGGGGGTGCTCCGGGCGGGCGGGGCGGGGGCGGGCCGGGGGGTGCGGGGGTGGTGTGCGGGAGGGTCGGGCGTGAGGGTTTCGGGGGCTTGCGCCGTGGTTTTACCGGGATTTGCTGGTTTCTGCGGGTTTCCCCGCGGGTTTGCGTGCGGGTGCCGGGCCGGCGGCGGCCGCGGGGCGCACCGGCGGGCGGACCGGGGTCGGTCCCGGCGGCGGTGAGGTCGCTCACACCGCCGGGGGGGGCGGGGGCGGGGGCGGGGCGGGTGGGCCGGATCTGGAGCCGGGGCGGATCCGGGGCCGGGGGGGGGGGCCGGGGCGCCGGGGCGCCGGGGCGCCGGGGCGCCGGGGGGCAGGGTGCCGGGGGGCGGGGTGCCGGGGGGCGGGGTGCCGGGGGGCGGTGCCGGATCCGGGGCCGGGGCCGGGGCGGACCCGGGGCGGGGGTGCCGCGGTGCCGGGAGGCCGGGAGGCCGGGAGGCCGGGAAGCAGGGTGACCGGTCGGGGCATGGCGGCCGCCGGGCCGGTGGGCCGGGCGCCGAGACCCGGGGCGGGGGGCGGGGGGGCGTGGTGACCGGTGTACGGGTCCGGCGTAGCCGTGCGGCGCGGGCGTGCGGCGGAGTACGGGGCGCCGTGGACCAGTGGCCGGGCCTCGTCGGCCCGCCCGATCACGGCCCGGTTGTGCACGTCGAGGGATTCCGAGAGGAAGGCTTCTGGCGTGCGGCGCGGACCGGGTGGCCGGCGGCCGGCCGGTGCAGGAGTCGACGAGGCGGGGCGCCGGGGAGGCCGGTGCCGGTCTCAGTGGGCCGGTCCGGGCCGGGTGGTCGGCAGCCGTGGCGCCGGGCCCGGGGCGTCGACGGGCGGCGGCCGGCCGGTGCGGAGGTCGGCGAGGTGCTGTGCCGGGGAGGCCGGTGCCGTCCCGGCACACGGGCCGGGTGGGGGCAGTTCGTCGTCACCGGCCCGGCGGGCCGGCGGCGAGGAGGGGTGCGGTGTCCGTCGTGTCCGGGGCCGGTGGTGGCGTGCGGCCGGCGATCCGGTCGAGGCGGACCAGGCCGGGCAGGCGGGCCGGGCGGGGCGCGGGGCGGGCTGGGCGGGCTGGGCGGGTGTTGCGGATGGTCCGTCGCCGGGCGCCGCTCCCCCGGGCCTGGGGCCGGGGGTACGGGTGCTCCGGCGAGGCCGGCCGGCGGGCGTGACCGCGTCATCGTTTCGACCGGCGTGCCGCGGGGCCGGCCGGGGGCCCCGGTGTCCCCGACCCGAGCCCGGGTCCGAACGGTGGTGGCAGGTGGGTGGGTTCGTTCCGCGGTGTGCGGTCGGGGCGGCGCGGGCCGTCGGGGAGGGGTGAGGGGCGGCGGGGCCCCTTGGGGGGCCTCGCCGCCGCCGGTGCTACTTCAGGCCGGTCTCCTGGCAGGCGGCCTTGAGGGCGTCGGTGCAGATCTCGTCGATGGTGTAGACGCCGTCGAGGACCACGGTGCTGCGGATGTTGTCGCGGGTCACCGACATGCCGGGGATGAGGACGGCCGGGATGCGCTTGGTGGTCGGGCTGCTGACGACCTGGTTGATGATCCCGTCGATCTTCTCGCCCTGGGCGAGGAGGACGGCGAGTTCGGCGGCGGCCTCGGCCTCGCGGGCGTAGGGCTTGTAGACGGTCATGTACTGCTCGCCCGCCACGATGCGCCGTACTCCGGCGAGTTCGGCGTCCTGGCCGGTGACGGGGGGCAGCGGGGAGACGCCCGCGGCCTTGAGGGCGGTGATGATGCCGCCCGCCATGCCGTCGTTGGCGGAGTAGACGCCGACGATCTTGTCCTTGCCGAGCGCGGAGAGCGCGGCCGCCATGTTGGTATTGGCGTTCTCCGGCTTCCACTCGACGGTGTCGTACTCCTTGCCGATGTTCGCCTTGCCGTCCAGGACGGAGCGGGCACCGGTCTTGAAGCTGGCGGCGTTGGGGTCGGTGACCGCGCCGTTCATCATGACGATCTTGCCGTTCCTGGCCTTGTCGCCCAGGGCCTCCAGCAGGGCCTTGCCCTGGACGCGGCCGACGTCCTCGTTGTCGAAGGAGGTGTAGGCGTCGATCGGGCCCTCGGCCAGGCGGTCGTAGGCGACCACCGATATGCCGGCCGCCTTGGCCTTCGTCACCGCGCCGGCGATGGCTTTGGAGTCCACCGCGTCGATGACCAGGACGTCCACCTTGTCCTTGATCATCGCGTCGGCCTGGGCGCTCTGTCTGGCCGCGTCGCCGCCCGCGTTGGCGTAGAGGACCTTGCCCTTGCCGAGGGTCAGCAGGGCGACCTTCTTCTCCATCAGCGGCTTGTCGAACTTCTCGTACCGCGCGGTCTCGTTCTCGGGGAGCAGCAGGCCGATCCTGACCGCGCCGTCGCCGCCGTCGCCGCCGCTGCCGGCGCTGCCGGCTTCGGTGGTGCCGCAGGCGGTGAGCGTGACGGCGAGCGCCGCGACGGCAAGAGCAACGGGGGCACGCCCCAGATACGCGTTCACGAGGTGAAGCCTCCCTGACGGGGCCGTAATGGGTACGGCCGAGGAAGAGGCAGTCAACGTGGGCCGCACCGCCGCCGTCAAGAAGTGAATCCTTAACGAGATGGCAACGCTGTCATCATACCGGCTCACCCCGCCTGCCAGGGCTTTCCTTCGTCGGTGGGGGTCCGGGCCCTGGTGTGGCATCAACTCCTGAAGGGTGAGGGGCGGGTGGGTGTTCGAGAGGTGGTGCGAGGGAGTTTCGGGGCGGGGCCGGAGGGGCTCGGGGTTCAGGGGGGCGGGGGTTCTGTGGGGGGCGGGGGGGATTCGGCGGGGGCGCGGGTTTTCCGGGGTCGGGTGGTTCAGGGGGCGGTTGTGGCGCGGTGGGGGTCCTCGGCGGGCGGGGCGGTGGCGGACGCCGAGCGCAGGGCGAGGAGGTATCCGGCCTGGAAGCGGCTCTCGGCGCCCAGTTCGTCCATCAGCTCGGCGATGTGGCGCCGGCAGGTCCGCAGGGACATGCCGAGCCGGCGGGCGATGAGCTCGTCCTTGGAGCCGTCGGCGAGCCGGCCGGCGATGGTGTCCTGGAGCTGGGTCGAGGTGGTGGCGGTGTAGGTGGCGGAGAAGGGCTCGGCCAGGCTCCAGGCGTTGGCGAAGACCGAGCACAGGAAGGCGACGGCGGAGGGTTCGCGCAGGACGACGGCCGCGTCGGGGTTGTCCCATACCGGGAGGAAGGCCGTGGCGCGGTCGAAGACCAGCATCTTGCCGAAGAGTTCGCCCAGGGTGCGGACCTCGGCGCCGGCGGCGCTGACGGACCGGACGTACTCCTGGGTGCCCGGGCTGTAGCGGGCGGTGTGCTGGTAGAGGGTGTGCAGGCGCACTCCGCGGCCCAGCATCTCCAGGTCCCGCGGGAGGGCGCGTTCCAGGTAGCCGGGCGGGCGGCCGCCGCCGGGCTGGACGGTGAGGACCTCCTCGGTACAGCGGGCCGCGGTGTCGGCGATGAGGAGCATGACGCGGTCGCGGGACTCGACGACCTCCACGGCGCCGGAGTCGGCGCCGCGGCGGTAGGTCTCCTCGTACAGGGGGATCAGGGAGCTGAGGCGGGCGCGGGTGCGTTCCAGGGTCTCCAGGCGGCGGCGCAGCCGGTTCTCCTCCGGTCCCACCAGTTCGGCGGCGGCGGTGTAGGGGCTGACGGCCCGCCACCGGGCGTGGGTGCCGTCGGGGTCGCGGGCCAGGAGGCGGTGGCGGGCCAGTTCGGCGGCGGCGCGCTCGGTGTGTTCCTCGGCGAGGCCGAGTGCGGCGGCCAGGGCGGTGGTCGGCTGGGGGCCGCCCTCCAGCAGGCGGGTGTAGAGGCGCAGCGCCGTCGGCCCGAGCTCCGCGGCATCCGCCGCGGCCGGGCCGGCATCCGGGGCGGGGGCTGCTGGGTCCGGGACGGGGGCTGCGGGGTCCGGGACGGGGTCTGCTGGGTTCGGGGCTGAGGCTGTGATGCCGGCCGGGTGCGGTTCCGGGTCCGGGTGCGCGGCCGGGGAGGGGACCGGGGCGAGTGCTGCGGGGTCCGGGTGCGCGGGCGAGGCGGGTGCCGGGGCGAGTTGGGCGGTGCATGCCGGGGCCGCAGCCGCGTTCGGGGCCGGGGCCGGGGCCGGGGAGGGTGCAGCGGTGCCCGCCGGGGCCGGAGCCACAGCCGCACTCGGGGCCGAGACTGGGGCGGGTACCAGGAGCGTGGCAGGTGCCGGGGCGGGTGCGGCGGTGCCCGCCGGAGCCTCAGGCACATTCGGGACCGGGGCCGGGTCGGAGGTGGGGGCTGGAGTGAAGTCCGCAGCCGGGGCGGGGACCGAGCCGAGTGGCGCGGTGTCCGCCGGGACCAGGACCACAGCCACGCTCGGGACCGGAGCGAGGGCCGGGCCGAGTTCCCCGGCGGCCTGCGAAGCCGCGGCCGGATCGGCAGGCACAGCCGCGTTCCGGATCGGGGCCACAGCCGGGGCCACAGCCGGGGCGGGAACCGGGCCGGGTGCGGCGGTGTCCGCCGGGGCCAGGACAGCAGCCGGGGCGGGGGGCACAGCCACGTCCGGGACCGAGGCCGGGACCGGGACTGGGGCTGGGATCGGGGTGGGGGGCGGGCCGAGTGGCACGGTGTCCGCCGGGGCCGGGTTCGGGACCAGGGCCCCAGCGGGGGCGGGGAGCGGGCCGGGTTCGGTGGTGTCCGCCGGAACCGGAGCGACAGACGCACTCGGGGCCGGGGTGGGGACAGGGTCCGGAGTGGAGTCCGCAGCCGGGTCGGGGGGCGCAGCCACGTTCGGGACCGAGGCCGGGACCGGGGCGGGATCCGGGATCGGGGCGGGGGCTGGAGCCCCAGCGGGGGCGGGGGCCGGGCCGGATGCGGTGGTGTCCGCCGGAACCGGAGCCACAGACGCACTCGGGGCCGCAGCCGCGTTCGGGGCCGGGGTCGGGCCGGGTTCCGCGGCGGCCGACGCAGCCGGAGTCGCGTTCGGGACCCGGGCGGGGGCCGGGTTGGGGTCCGGCGGGGGCGGTAACGCTCCCGGCGCCTCTGCAGGCGCCCCGGTATCGCTGGTTCTGTCCATGTTTCGCACCCCTCCCTTTCGTGCCACGCACCTTGCTGAGGCCCGTGCCCGCTGGACCCCGAGTTCCCGGCCGGAGATTCTTGAGTCACCGGAAAGAAAGACCCGGCAGGAATCAGATCGGAATTCACTTTTCTCAGGAGAGCAGCATGAAGTTCACTCGGTTCCTTTGTGCGGCGGCGCTGACCGTTGGTATTGCGGGCAGCATCGTTTCCGGCGCGGCGTCGGACTCCGGATCCGGTCCGGCTTCCGCACGGACCACCGCCCCGTGCGACGGCCGTCCGGGGGACACCGAGTGGACCAACCCCGCAAGCCACTGCCCTCCGGCCCTCTAGAGCCGATCGGGCGCCGCCAGGTTCCACCCTCGCGCGAAAGTCACTGGAAGAACCCGATGCCGAACCCCCCTCCAGACCACCGGGAAGCCGGTCTTCCCTGGTGGCAGGCCCTCTCGCTGCTCTGTGCCGGATGCCTGGCCGTCCTGCTGCACCGGCGGATCACCGGCCCCTCCCCCTCGCGGACCCCCCGCCGCACCGGCGGCGGGAGGGCTCCGCACAACGACGCGGCCGCCCACCTCACCACGTCCTGGTGACGGAAAAACCCTCCTCGCCCCCGAAGGCCGAGAGCGCTTTCAGTAAATCAGCAATCCGGGGCGGGAGAGGAGTCGGCCGAATGGGTTCGGCCTGAAATAGGCCCGATCCTTTCCTTTCCGGCCACAGCCCGGCAGTGCCGGCCGCACACCCGCGGAAATCCTGTTCCGGTGGCACCGGATTCACGGCCCCGCATTCACCTCACGCCCCACCCCCGGCCCGCTCACGGCTCCCTTCCGGCCCGCTCAAGGCAGGCTCACGGCCGCCTCCGGGCCACCCCCGGTCCCTGCCTGCGGCCTCCGACGGCCTGCCGGGCCCTCACAACCGCCGAATGTCCGATACATCCCTTGAAGGAGAAAAGTTATGCGTATCAGCCGCAAGCGTGTCGCCGTCATGATCGTCAGCTCGGTCGCCGCCGCGGGGGTCCTGCTGCCCTCCGCCGCCTCCTACGCCGCCCAGGCGCCCGCCCCGGCCGCGCCGGCCGCCGTCCAGGGCGTCGCCCCGGGCGAGGCGGGCGCCCTCGCGGGGAAGGTCGACGTCGCCTCCGCGGTCCTCGACATCACCCAGAAGATCTTCAACATCGTCACCGAGGCCATCGAACGCAAGCAGAACCGCTCCGGCTACGTGAAGTCCCTGATGGAGGGGGCCTTCTACGAGTCCGGCCAGCGCTACAACGTGATGGTCATCAACAACGCCAACAGCTACACCCCCAACCTGCGCGGCGTGGTCTACGACGCCAAGGTCAGCGGCATCCACGGCACCTACCGGGTGCTGGTCTTCGAGTCGGGCCAGTTCACCAACCACGGCGACGGCGGCTGGATCAACTGGGCCTTCCGCGGCTGGTTCGACCGCGACGGCGGCCACGTGAACTTCCGCCGCTCCTGGTAACCCGCCCCCGCCCGGCCCGCCGGCCCCGCTCCGCTCCCACCCCGGCCCCCGCTCACTGCCGCGGCCCCCTGCGCCACCCCTGCACCCCTGCACCCCTCCCCCGAGCCCGAGCCCGTCCCCACTCCTGCCCCCGTACACGTCCCCGTAGAACAGGACTTCATCGCCATGCGCCGCAACACCACGCTCGCCACGATCGCCCTGACCGCGCTCACCCTGACCGGGGCGGCCGCGCTCCCGGCCCAGGCCGCCGGGCAGCCCGCCCCGGCCCCCGCCGCCGTGTCCGCTCCCGCCTCCCCCGCCGCCGCCTCCCCCGCCGCGTCCGAACCCGACGCCGCGGCCGCCGCCGACAAGAGCGTGAGCGTCAACGTCTCCATGGACCAGCTCGGCCGCGGCAAGGCCATCGCCGACGCCCTGCGCGGCATCAAGACCGACAACCGCGGCACCTTCGTGCAGGAAGCCATCGACAAGGCCTTCAAGGCCGCCGGCAGCCGCCACAACGTCATGCTGTTCAACCTCAGCCAGAACTACAACGACCAGTTCCAGGGCACCCGCGTCTACGCCAACGTCCAGTGGGGCAACATCCACTACGGCCTGTGGATCTTCGAGTCCGGCCAGTTCACCAACCAGGGCGACGGCGGCTGGATCAACTGGGGCTTCGTCGGCTGGTACGAGCGCAACGGCGGCCACGTGAAGTTCAACCGCTCCTGGTAACACCCCACCCCCGCAAAGGGCCCACCGGCGGCCCCCTCCGGCCACCGTCCGCACCGACGGACACCGGAGGGGGCCGCCGGGCGTCCACACACCCCCGCCCGACAAGGACCACCACGCCCCCACCACACCGGCAAACCACACTCCACCCCCACCCGGCCCGACCAGCCCGCCCGGACCCGACGTGACAGCGACCCCGGATTCACCCCCACAACCATCCCCCGCCCCGGGCCGGTTGACGGAAGCCAACCCGCCCCCCGGGACGCGGGAACCGGACACGGACGGGACGCGACCGCCCTCGCGGTGTCACCACCGTGGCCCACGACCGGGCCACACCTCAGGACTGCAACGAGCACGACCCTCAGGCGACAACCCCCGGACCCACAACCGTGAGCCGGACGGCGGTGAACCCCGGCCGGGACAGGACGCCTTCGTGACCACACAAGCGGGTCGACGGTCACGGCCGGCAACCGGAACACGCAGGCGCGGCTCAGGAACGACAACACCCACGGCGAAAGTCCCGCGAGAGAACAGAGGCAGTCCACCATCAGGCCCGGACCGACCCCCAGGACAAAGCGACCACCGCCCTGAACAGCTGAGCCACAGACCGCCCGGGCCGGAAGGCCCCCCTTTCATGCGGAACAACACAGGCGCCCGGTCCAAGACCACCCAACCCCGGACCCGGTGCCGGCCGGGGAACCTGCACGGGACCGGGGCAGCCGCAGACGGCCCGCGGCGGTGAAAGGGCCACCGACAGGCCGCACCGCCATGGTGAGCGGCACACGCCCCGGCCACCGGAGGCAGCCGAGACGTCCTCGACTGACACTCCCCGAACAGAACGGGGCGGGACGGCGGGACGATAGCTTCACCCCCGGCACCGACTGCCTCGTCCACACCGGCGGCGGACGGTCGGGCCTGAAAGCCCCGACCCGGCAGAACCCGGCAATCACGGCCCTACCCCCGCAGACCCCTTGGCCGAACTCCCCCACCGACCACCTCGCCCGACCAGCCCAACAGGCCGACAGACCGACAGGCCGGGCGGCCGCACCCCACCTCGCTCTCGCCTCGCCCCACTTCGCCTCGTCTCGTCTCGTCTCGTTTCCGGGACGGCATCGCGGGGCGGAACGGTGGTGGGAGCCGGTGGAGTGGACGGGGGTGTGTCGGTGCCGGGCCCGCAGGCCGGCATCCGGCACGGTGGGGCGCGGGTCCAGCCGTCCGCTCCCGCGCGCGGGCGGCATCCGGGGCACGGGTGAGAGGTTCGCATGGCCGAGAACAACGACACCACCACCGGCACCGATGCCCACTCCGGCGCCGGCGACGACCACAACAACAGCAGGACCGGTGGCAGTGGTGGCGGGGCGGTCTCCTCGCCGACCAGCCGTCGCGCCCTGCTGCTGGCCGCCGGCTCGGCCGGGGCCGCCGCCGTCCTCGGCGCCGCCTGCACTGCCCCGGCCCGGACACCGGACGCGGCAGGAGTACCGCCCGCCTCCCCGACCCCGTCGAAAGCGGCACGGGCCGCGGCCCCGGCCTGCGTCCTCGCCGTCAAGGCGGGCGCGGGACCGTACTACCTGGATCTGGACCTGGTCCGCTCCGACATCACCCAGGGCCGCGCCGGAGTACCCCTGCGGCTGGACCTGACGGTGGTACGCGTCCCCGACGGCTGCCGCCCCCTCCCGTCCGCCGACGTCGAGGTGTGGCACGCCGACGCCGACGGCGACTACTCCACCGGCAAGGACACCTTCCTGCGCGGCACCCAGACCACCGACCGCACCGGACACTGCGTGTTCCACACGATCGTGCCCGGCTGGTACGCCGGACTCGCCCCCCACATCCACTTCACGATCCGCCCCGACACCCGCACCGAGACGACCTCCCAGTTCTTCTTCCCCGAAACCCTCCTGACCCAGATCTACACCCGCCCGCCCTACACCCGCCGCACCCCACCCCAACACCCCAACCGGCGCGACGACCGCTACCGGGCCGCAGGAGCGACCATGACCCTGGCCCTCACCCCCGACGGCAACGGCTACCGCGCCACCCACACCATCGGCATCACCTGACCCAAACACCCCACACACCGCCCGAACCCGGCAGACCCGACCGGCCACCACCACATACCCGCAGGTCAAACCCACGGCAAGGCCGCCCGACGCTGCCAGCGGGTGCGACAGCCGCCCGGATCGGAGAAGCTGGGCATGGCCGCAGCGCCACCGCGCGCGACAACCGGGCGAGGAGGTCCCGTGGACGCTTCAGGAAACGGCCCCAACCCCCGCGGGCCGCAACCCCGCACCCACACCCCAACCCAAACCCCACCCCAGCCCCAGCCCCAGGCCCAGGCCCAGGCCCGGACCCGGACCCGGTCCCGGGTGCGGACCGGGATCCTGCTGAGCGCCGCAGCAGCCCTCACGGCCGCCGCCCTACCCGCCTCAGCATCCCAACCCGCACCCGCGCCCACACCCGACCCGGTCGTGGTCGACTGCTTCTCCAAAGGCCAGATACGCCCCGACGAATACCTCCTGGCCTGCGGCGACGGCAACAACCGCCTCGTCGACCTGCGCTGGAACACCTGGGGACCCAAAACCGCAACAGCCACCGGCACCGACATGGTCAACGACTGCCGCCCCTACTGCGCAGCAGGCCGCTTCCGCCCCTACCCGGTGACCGTAACCCTCAGCGACCCCCAGCCCTGGCCCGACCACCCCGACACCCAGCGCTTCGCCACCATCCGCCTCCTCTACACCCACACCGCACCAACCCCCCTCCCCAAAGACGTCACCTACAAACTCGTCTACGACACCCCCAGCCCCACCCCCACACCCACCCCCTGACACCCCCCACCACAACCACACGGCCCCACAGCCACACGGCCGCACCGCCGCGTACTCACAGACCCGACACCCCGGCCCCATGAGAAACACCAACCCCACGGGGCCACCCCACGGGGGCACCCGGGACGGGGACGCGGAGTGGGCGCGGCGGGTCGGCCTGCACCGGGAGCGCCCACCCCAAAAACCGACCCAAGACCCAGAAACCGAAACCGGAAGCCGGGGATCGGCAGCCGGGATCAGGAGCCGGACACCGGAAACCACGGCCGGCAGCCGGACGCCGGAAGCCGGGACCAGGGATCGGGCGGCAGGATCAGGGCCGGAGATCAGGCGCCGGAAGCCGCACACGGAAGTCGAAGGCCGGACATCGCACGCCGCGATCGGGGACCAGCGGCCGGACATCGGAAGCCACAGTCGAAGAACGGGGGCCGGGCGCCGGAAGCCGCACACGGGAGCTGAAGGCCCGACGTCGCACGCCGCGATCGGGGACCAGCGGCCGGACATCGGAAGCCTGGGGGCAGGGTCGGGATCGAAGGCCGGACGTCGGAAGCCGCAGCCAGGGAGCCGGCGGCCGGAAGCCGGGATCAGGAATCAGGGATCAGGGATCAGGATCGGGGCCGGAAATCGGGCGCCGGAAGCCACACACGGGGATCGGGGGCCGGGCGCCGGAAGCCACACACGGGAGTCGAAGGCCGAACATCGGAAGCCGCACACGGGGCCAAC
>NZ_JBFBGM010000050.1:1553-2165 GCF_040684695.1 Streptomyces erythrochromogenes | reverse complement strand
CGGGCGCCGGAAGCCACACACGGGGATCGGGGGCCGGGCGCCGGAAGCCACACACGGGAGTCGAAGGCCGAACATCGGAAGCCGCACACGGGGCCAACAGCCAGGCACCAAAAGCCGAAATCACGGATCGGGCAGCAGGTCGAGCCGCAATCGGGGATCAATCGCCGGAAGCCACACTCGGGGGCCCGGGCAGCGGACGGCGGACGGCGGGCTGCGGGCTGCGGGCTGCCGGGCTGCGGGCTGCCGGGCTGCGGGCTGCCGGGCTGCGGGCGGAACGACACTGCGCAACCACAGGAGCACCCGCACCGACGACGAATGCGACGGGGAGCGCCATGTCATGCCGCCGTGCCCTGCCCTGCCCTGCCCTGCCGTGCCGTGCCGTGCCGTGCCGTGCCGTGCCGTGCCACAGGGATCGACACCCCTTCCGAGCCGCAAACCCTAGGGGGCCAGGCCCGGCAGGCAGCTACGCACGAAGGAACCGGCCACAACACAGGCCGTCCAGGCAGGGCCGGGCCGCAGGGCCGGGCCGCAGGGCCGGGCCGCAGGGCCGGGCCGCAGGGCCGGGCCGCAGGGCCGGGCCGCAGGGCCGGGCCGCAGGGCCGGGCCGCAGGG
>NZ_JBFBGM010000050.1:0-1455 GCF_040684695.1 Streptomyces erythrochromogenes | reverse complement strand
GGATGCGACACCCCTTCCGACCTGCAAACCCTCGGAGGTCGGACCCGGCAGGCAGCCGCGCACGAAGGAGCCCGCCACAACACGAACCCGTCCGGGCCGTCCGGCAGGCCACCCCACAGGCCTGACACCACCCGCCCCCGGCCCCTCAACCACCGATCCTCCCGCCGTGACACCGCACAACGACCCGCCGACCGCCCCACAAGCCTCACCAGAATCGGCCCCGGACACCATCACGAACACCGCCACCCCCACCGCCACCACAGCCCTCCACCAGACCGCACCCACCCCAGCCCTCGCCACACCGGACCCGACAGCCCGGACAGACACGCCTGCGAGCCGCCGCATCCTCACCGCCCGTCCACACCACACCCCGCCCGACACCCCCGCCGCCGCCAAGGCCGGGGCGGCATGACGCTCGCATGGGACCGGATGGTCTTCCACGACATGTGCGATGGCGGTACGCGCGCGAGGTCGCGGTCCGATGCGAACACGGGAACCACGCGGGCCGCCATCACCGGCTGTGCACCAACCCCCACCGCCGGCGACGACACCACCCGCCACGGTGTGCGGGCGGGATGGCGGCGGCACCAGGGGCCGAACCGGCACGTCAGGCCTCCCGGGCGCGGGCGTGCACGACTCAGCCGCGAGGGGCTTCGGTACGGGGGTGCTGCGGTACAGGGGTGCTGCCGTGCGGGATGCTTCGGCACGAGGGGTGCTGCAGTACAGGGGTGCTGCGGTACAGGGGTGCTGCGGTACAGGGGGTGCCCAGGGCGGTGAGGCTCCCGGTGGCCGCGCGGGAGAGGCGACCAGGACGGCCGCGGTCGCTGTGGCTACCGGCGCAAGCCGGGCGCCGCGGGCAGCGGCCGGTACCGCGGACGCCGGCCACTGCGGTAGCCGGCGCGAGCCGGGCGCCGCGGGCGGCAGCTGATACCGGGGACGCGCCACGGGTCGCATTGGCCACGCGGGCGGCGCCGGCGTGATCGTCACCCCCGCCAGGACCGTGGCCCTCCCCGGCCACGGCGAGGAAGACAGACAGACGAAAGGAGAACGCCAGGGATGGGGCCTGTCACACGGCTGTGACAGTCGACGGACAACCCCATGAAGTCCCACAGCCACGCTCTAAACAACAGAACAAAAGGGACATTCAACGTGAATATCCCTCCTGCTTCCGAGGACGCGAGCAGCGATGACCGAGCCGACACGGCGGAGGAAATCCGATGACTCCCACACTCACCACACCGCACACCACCCCCGCCGCGCCCGACCTGGCCCCCCGCGAGCAGGAAACACTACGACACATCGCCGCCGGACACACCTACCTCCAAACCGCCCGCCACATGGGACTCTCCAAACACACCGTCGACGCCTACCTCCGCCGCATCCGAGCCAAACTGAACGTCAACAACACCGCCGAAATGACCCGCATCGCCATCACCCTCGGCCTCTAACCACACC
>NZ_JBFBGM010000049.1:0-24142 GCF_040684695.1 Streptomyces erythrochromogenes | reverse complement strand
TGCAGGGGGGACCCTGTGGGAGAGTAGGACGCCGCCGAACAATCATTGTGGGAAAGCCCCGCACCGTCATGGTGCGGGGCTTTTCTGCGTTCACGGGCCGGTCGGGTGACCCGATGCCGGGCCGGGCACGGCGGAACCACGGCCGCATCGCTTTGCTCCGTAATGTGGGGCTATGGGCTACGACCTCGTCATCTTCGACAACGACGGCGTGCTGGTGGACAGCGAGCCGATCGCCAACAACGTCCTCGCCGGGTACCTGACCGAGCTGGGGCACCCGACCACGTACGAGGAATCGGTCCGCGACTACATGGGGGCCGCCGTACACCGCGTGCACGACCTCGTCCTCGAACGCACCGGTCAGCAGCTGCCGGCGGACTTCGACGAGACGCTGCACGAGCGGACCTGCGCCGCGTTCGAGCAGGAGCTCAAGCCCGTCCCCGGAGTGGAGGAGGTCCTCGGGGCGCTGACCGCCCACGGGATCGGGTACTGCCTGGCCTCCTCCGGCAGCCACGAGCGGATCCGGGTCGGACACCGCGTGGCCGGCCTCGACGGCTGGTTCGAAGAGGAGTGGATCTTCAGCGCGGACGACGTCGGCCGGGGCAAGCCCGACCCCGACCTCTACCTGCACGCCGCCCGCCAGATGGGCGTCGAGCCCGCGCGGTGCGTCGTCGTCGAGGACAGCCCCCGCGGCGTCCGGGCCGCCGCGGCCGCCGGGATGGACGTGTACGGCTACACGGCGCTGCTGCCGGCGGAACAGCTCCCCGGAGCCACCGGGTACTTCGGCGACATGATGCAGCTCCCGCTGATCCTGCAACTGCCCGTGTGATCTCTCTACCCACGGGTAGCCCCGGGGCCTACGCTGACCCGCCATGACGGATGATGTGCGGCTGCGCCGCGGCCGCGGCGCACTGGGGTTCAGCTTCTTCGTGCAGGGCGTCACCTTCGCCCTGCTCGTCACCCGGATCCCGGCCATCCAGGACCGGTACGGGATATCCGACGGGCTGCTGCCCGTCTTCCTCGCCGCCGTCCCCGTCCTCGCGGGCGTGGCGAGCGTCGGCACCGAGCACCTGGTCAAACGGGTCGCTCCCGGTGTCGTCCTGCGGTGGTCCCAGCCGCTGGTCCTGCTGTCGCTCCTCGGGGTGGGCGCCGGCGAGCAGCTGTGGCACGTGGCGGTGGCCCTCGGGGCGTTCGGGCTTTCGGTGGGTGCGCTCGACGCCTCGATGAACATGCTCGGGGTCAGCCTGCAGCGGGCGTACGGGCGCAGCATCATGCTCGGCTTCCACGCCGCGTACAGCCTGGGCGGGATCCTGGGGGCGTCCGCGGCCTGGTACGGGGCGCACGCGCACCTGGGGCTGTTCGTCAGCTATCTGCCGGCCGTGGCCGTGCTGGTGCCGCTCGTGCTGCTGGGCAGCCGCTATTACGTCGACCGCGACGACCGCACCGGGCCGGCGGGCGCGGCGGACCTGACGGACAAGGCCGGCGGGCCGGAGAAGGGGCTGGGCACCGGCGGGTTCCGGATGCTGCTGCCGCTCTGCCTGGTGATGGCGTGCGCGTACATCGGGGACTCGACGGTCGCGAACTGGAGTGCCAAGTACCTCCAGGACGTGCTCGGGAGCTCGGAGCAGACGGCGACCGTCCCGTACAACGTCTACATGGTGACGACCCTCGTGGGGCGGGCCGTGGGCGACCTGGGCGTGCGGCGGTTCGGGGCCGTGGCGGTGGTGCGCGCCGGGACGCTGGTCGCGGCCTGCGGGTTCGCGGTCGTGGCGGCCGCGCCGGGGGTCGGGGTGGGGATGCTCGGCTTCACGCTGCTGGGGATCGGGCTGTGCGTGATCGTGCCGCAGACCTTCGCGGCGGCCGGGCGGCTGTTCCCCGGCGCCTCCGACACGGCGGTCGCGCGGCTGAACATCTTCAACTACGTCGGGTTCCTGATCGGCTCGCCGCTCGTCGGGGCGATCGGCGACGCCTGGAACTACCGGGGCGCGATGCTGGTGCCGATGGTCCTCGTCCTGATCACGCTGTTCCATGCCCGCTCGTTCGGGCCGCGGGAGGCCCGATACGGTGTCGGGCATGAGCGGCGAGCCGGTGACCGGGCTGTTGATGTGGGACGAGGCGGTAACGGGGTATGACTTCGGACCCAGCCATCCGATGGACCCGGTGCGCCTGGCGCTGACCATGGGCCTGGTGCGCGCCTTCGGGCTGGACCGGGAGATGGACGTACGGGCGGCACCCGCGGCCGGGGACTCGACGCTGAGGCTCGTCCACCGGGAGGACTACGTCGCCGCGGTGCGCGAGGTCTCGGACGACCCCGGAGCCGCCGACGGCTCGTACGGGCTGGGCACGATGGACGATCCGGCGTTCGCCGGGATGCACGAGGCGTCCGCGCTGATCGCCGGGCAGTCCGTGGCGGGTGCCGAGGCGATCTGGCACGGCGAGGCCGAGCACGCCGTGAACTTCGCCGGCGGGCTGCACCACGCCATGCCGGGCGGGGCGGCCGGCTTCTGCGTCTACAACGACGCGTCGCTGGCCATCGCCCGGCTGCTGGAGCTGGGGGCGGAGCGCGTCGCGTACGTGGACGTGGACGTCCACCACGGGGACGGCGTGCAGGCGGCCTTCTGGGACGACCCGCGGGTGCTGACGATCTCGCTGCACGAGCACCCGCGGACGCTGTTCCCGCAGACCGGCTGGCCGTCGGAGACCGGCGGTCCGGCGGCCGAGGGATCGGCGGTGAACGTGGCGCTGGAGGCCGGCACCGGGGACGAGGGGTGGCTGCGGGCCTTCCACGCGACCGTTCCGGAGCTCCTGGCGGACTTCCGGCCGCAGGTGCTGGTGACCCAGCACGGGGCCGACACGCACTTCGAGGACCCGCTCGCGCACCTGGCGGTGTCCCTGGACGCCCAGCGGGCCGTGCAGGAGGCCTGTCACGGGCTGGCGCACGAGTACGCGGACGGGCGGTGGCTGGCGCTGGGAGGCGGCGGGTACGCGGTGGTGGACGTCGTGCCGCGGTCGTGGACGCACCTGGTGGCGATCGCCGCGCACCGGCCGCTGGACCCGCAGACGGCGGTTCCGGCGGCGTGGCGCGAGGAGGTGTACGCGCGGACGCGGCAGTTGGCGCCGGGGCGGATGACCGACGGGCGGAGCCCCGCGTGGCGGGAATGGGACGCCGGCTATGACCCGGCGGACCGGACGGATCAGGCCGTTCTCGCGACCCGGCGGGCGGTGTTCCCGCTGCGCGGCATGCTGACCTGACCGGCTGCGCGGATCATGCCGCATCGTTACGCCAACTGTGGGGCTGTTCGCCGGAATTGATGACCCGACAGATGGGTTGGGGGAGCATCGGAGGGTGTTGAGCACCGGCGCGCTGCGTGCGCATCTGCTGGCCGCCCGGTTGGCCGGGCCCGTCGCCACATCCCGGGAGGAGAGCCTGCGCAGCTACCGGCTGTTCGCGGCGGGGGACCCGCGGGTGCTGCTGGGGCTGGATCCCGAGTGGGGCTGGGGCGAGGGTGATCTGCTGAGGCTGATGGCGGACAAGTGCGGGGTGTCGGCGGACCCTTCGCACGTCAGCGGGCCGGACGTGATCGATCCGGAGCGGACGGTGGCGGCGCTGGAGGCCTTCGCGGGACGGCTCGGCGAGGCGGCGGGGACGCGGTCGCGCGTGCTGTTCGGCACGGGTCACCCGCATCGGCTCCTGGGTTTCTACGCCGGTTTGGCCGAGGCGATGTCGGCGGCGGGATGTGTTGTCCTCACCCCTGCGCAGGGGGTGAGTGTCGACATGACGACCCGGTTCGGCGTACGCACGCACCGCATCGCGTACGTACGGGGGGTCGCACTGGTGCGGGAACCCGGCGTGCGGGCGCCCGGGAGTGCGACCGGCGTGCACAGCCATTCGCCCCTGCCGGTTCGGGTGGCCCTGGGGGCCCTCGCGGAGGCCGGCGGGCCGCTTCCGGACCTGGTGGTGGGGGACCACGGGTGGGTCTGCGGCGCAGGTCAGCTCGGCGTGGAGGCGATCGGTCTGGCGGACACGGACGATCCCGCGCTGTTCGTCGGGGAGGCCGAGGGGCGCGTCTCGGTGACCGTTCCGCTTGATGACGCGGTGCGATCGGACTACTACCATCCGCTTGCCCGGTACGTGTTGGGCCGGGCGAGTCTGACGGGGCGACAGGAGTGGCCGTAGCTCCTCTTCCCCACTCGTATCACGCGCCCCTACTCTGGGGAGTGAGCGTGCGACGACGAGGAGTAACCGGAGGGGAAGCCGGTGCCCGTCATGCGCGGAAGGTCAAGGTGTGTCATGGCTGCTGGCGAGAGGCCTCTCAGTGAGGTTCAGTTCCTGACCGTGGCGGAGGTCGCCTCGGTGATGCGAGTGTCGAAGATGACCGTGTACCGGCTGGTGCACAACGGTCATCTGCCCGCAATCCGGGTGGGCCGGTCCTTCCGGGTCCCCGAGAACGCGGTCCACGAGTACCTCCGAGAGTCCTATGTGGGGGTGGAGTCGGCCTGAGACTGACGGACCCTGACGCCTTCGTGACCCCGGGGAAGCACTCGGATTACGGGCTCGGAGCTTGGGCGGGTAGGCTAGGCCGACGTAGGTCGTGTGGGCCCAGACGCCCCGCACCAGTGAAGAGAAGTGAGCGAGGGTAGTCGTGGGCTCTGTTATCAAGAAGCGGCGCAAGCGGATGGCCAAGAAGAAGCACCGCAAGCTGCTCAAGCGCACCCGCGTCCAGCGCCGTAACAAGAAGTAAACGGCAGCTGTACGTGTTCTCCGCAGCCCCTCCACCATCCTTGGTGGAGGGGCTGCGGTGCAGCCGGGTACTTCTTCGAGGGAGGCGCTGAGCTCGTGGGGAAGGTCGTACTCGTCACCGGGGCTGCCCGGCAGCTGGGCGGCCGCTTCGTGCGCCGCATCCAGCGCGACCCGGAGGTCGAGCGGGTGATCGCGGTGGACGCCGTGACGCCGCCGCACCGGCTGGGGTCGGCGCAGTTCGTCCGCACGGACATCCGGCAGTCGTCGATCGCCAGGGTCCTGGCCGAGCACGCCGTGGACACGGTGGTGCACCTGGCCGTCACGGGCGGCCGGCCGGTCGCGGGCGGCGCGCACAGCGCCGTCAAGGAGACCAACGTCATCGGGACGATGCAGCTGCTGGGCGCCTGCCAGAAGTCGCCGACGGTACGGCGGCTCGTGGTGAAGTCCAGCACCAGCGTCTACGGGGGCACCCCGCGGGATCCGGCCGTCTTCACCGAGACCACGCCGCCCAAGTCGCTGCCGTCGGGCGGCTTCGCCAAGGACGCCGCCGAGGTCGAGGGGTACGTACGGGGCTTCGCGCGCCGGCGGCCCGACGTCGCCGTGTGCGTGCTGCGGTTCGCGAACATCCTGGGGCCCTTCGCCGATTCGGCGCTCGCCGAGTACTTCTCGATGCCCGTGATGCCGACCGTGCTGGGCTACGACCCGCGGCTGCAGTTCGTCCACGAGGACGACGTGCTGGAGGTGCTGCGGCTGGCCGCCCAGGAGCCCAGGCGCGGGACGCTGAACAGCGGCACCTTCAACATCGCGGGTGACGGCGTGCTGCTGCTGTCGCAGTGCTCGCGGCGGCTGGGGCGGCCCACGCTGCCGCTGCTGCTGCCCGCGCTCACCTGGGTCGGGTCCGCGCTGCGGGCGGTCGGGGCCACCGACTTCTCGCCCGAGCAGATGAGGCTGCTCACCCACGGCAGGGTCGTGGAGACCGCGCAGATGCGCGAGGTGCTCGGCTTTGAGCCGCTCTACACGACCACCGAGACCTTCGCGGACTTCGCGCGGAGCCGGGGCAACGGGCTGCTGCCGCCCGAGCGGGTCGGGCGGGCCGTGGACCGGGTGGCGGCCATGCTGGATGCGGACGGCCTGCGGGACGACGTCGACACGGTTGAAGGAGCGAAGCGATAGTGGCGGACGCCAAGGTCATTCCGTTCGACGAGGACCGGCCGCGCCGGCGGACGCCCCGCCGGGTGCGGGCGGTGCCGGCGCCCGGGCCGGCGGAGCGGGAGCAGCTCGCGCCCGCGCCGGAGGCCGGACAGGAGCCCGAGGCGGCCCCGGCGGAGCGCGGGGGCGGCTGGGACCGGCGGATCGCCGGCGGGCTGGCGTTCCTGCGCCGGCGGGTCACCGGGGAGTACGAGGTCGACGACTTCGGCTACGACAAGGAGCTGACGGACCAGGTCCTGATGTCCCTGATGCGGCCGCTGTACGACAAGTACTTCCGGGTCGAGGCCAAGGGCATCGAGAACATCCCGGCGGAGGGCGGCGCGCTGATCGTGGCGAACCACTCCGGGACGCTGCCGCTGGACGGGCTGATGCTCCAGGTCGCCGTGCACGACCACCACCCGGCGGAGCGCCACCTGCGGCTGCTGGCGGCGGACCTGGTGTTCATGCTGCCGGTGGTGAACGAGCTGGCCCGCAAGGCGGGGCACACCCTGGCGTGCGCCGAGGACGCGCAGCGACTCCTGGAGGCCGGTGAGCTGGTCGGTGTCATGCCGGAGGGCTTCAAGGGGATAGGGAAGCCGTTCGGGGACCGGTACAAGCTCCAGCGCTTCGGGCGGGGCGGGTTCGTGTCGACGGCGCTGCGCGCGGGCACGCCGATCGTGCCCTGCTCGATCGTGGGGGCGGAGGAGATCTACCCCATGGTCGGGAACGCCAAGACGCTGGCGCGGCTGCTGGGGATCCCGTACTTCCCGATCACGCCCACGTTCCCGTGGCTGGGGCCGCTGGGGGCGGTGCCGTTGCCGACGAAGTGGACGATCCAGTTCGGTGAACCGATCCCGACGGACGGGTACGCCGCGGAGGCGGCGGAGGACCCGATGCTGATGTTCAACCTGACGGACCAGGTGCGGGAGCAGATCCAGCACACGCTCTACAAGCTGCTGGTGCAGCGGCGGTCCGTCTTCTTCTGACTTCTTCCGACGGAGTGGGCCGGGGCATCGCCCCGGCCCACCGCCGTTCGGCCCGCTGTCGCGGCCCTGCTGCGCTACTCCGCGTCCTCCGCGCCGAGGCCCAGGCCCGGCAGGAGACCCGGGAGCAGGGGCGGGATGGTGATGTCCGGCTTCGGATTCTCCTGGGTGCCCGCGGAGGGCTGCGCCGACTGTCCCGCCGGCGGGTTGAGCAGGTCGCCCGTACCGCCGAGGAGGCCCCCGTCGGCCGGTGGCCGGGTGCTGCCCGAGGGGGACGGCGCGGGGCTGCTGCCGGACGGGGTGCCCGCGGCAGGCGTGGACTGCTTGGCGCCGCCGGGTGCGTCCGGCTTGGCGGGCGAACCCGACGAGCCGGTGCCGCGGGACTGCTCGGGAGCCTTCGGGAGCAGGCTCTGCAGCGGCGCCACGTCTTCGTCTATGGCCTGGAAGACCGAGTCCACTTCGCCGCCCACGTCGGTGAGCTGCACGGGGAGCTTCTCGCGCAGCTTGCCCCACGCGTCGCGGTGGGAGCGCGTGAACGACGACAGCGTCTGGATCGGGCCGAGGGAACCGTCCCGGTCGAACGCCGCCTGGAGGAGGCGGTGGCCCTCTTCCGCGTCGTGCTTGACGCCCGAGAGCGCCCGCCGGATCGCGCCCAGGGACTCGTGGTCCAAGGTGCCCGCCCGGCCCCGCTCCATCAGCCTGCGGGCTTCCGACAGACGGTTGGACGCACGGTCGAGGTAGAGCTCGCCGCGTTCCGCGTCGTCGTCGGCCATCCCCAGCTTCAGGTCCTCCATGCCCCGCTTCACGGGGTAGAGGTGGTCACCGGGCAGGGCGTCGGAACTGGCAGCGGCCACTCCGCTGAAGGCCCCTGCGGCCACACCCACGGTGAGGCCGCCCGCTGCGATGCCCTTGGACCAGCGGGAGCGGGGCCGCAATTTCCGGAGCGGGGTCGCCCGGTGGGCGCCGCGGCCGGTCCGCTGTTCGGGCACCTGAGGGTCCGAGGCGGCACCGCCCCCGGCCCTCTCCTCCAGCACCATGGCTTCCATGGCGGCAATGAGCTGTGCTCGCTGCACCACCTTGACCTCGGGGTCCAGCACTGGGCGCGGCATTCGTTCGCCGAGCACGCTCGCCAGGGCCAACAACCGGTCGTGGTCAGCAGGTTCGGCAGGTGCCTCGGACTGCTCGGCCGCCGGGTCCGGTTCCGAAAGGTCGGATGGGTTCCGATCCTCCAGGGCCTGGGCGAAGGCGTTCGCCCGCCGGTGCGGGGTCACGTTCGCGATCACTGGCGGCACCTCCTCTCGTCATGACGATCGACTCCCCAAGGTGTCCGGAAGGTTGCCTTCCTTGAGCACATCCACACTTTCGAGTGAGCGGCTTCGGGCAGGGCGTGTCCACAGGGAGCCTGCATTCCGCACAACGAGCGTCGCGGCAGTTGGGTTACGGACGAAGGATGATCGGACCACAGCGTCATCGAGGGGTCACCGGATGTGAGGTCGAGTTGTGTTGTCTGGACGGTCCGTCAGCGGGCGTCTTCGGGGAGCAGGCGGGCCAGGGTGCGGACCGCCCGGTACTGGAGCGTCTTGATGGCGCCCTCGTTCTTCCCCATCACCCGGGCCGTCTCGGCGACCGAGAGGCCCTGCAGGAAGCGCAGGGTCACGCATTCCTGCTGCTGCGGATTCAGCTTCCGTACGGCTTCCAGGAGGGCCGCGTTGGAAAGGGACTCCAGGACGGAGTCCTCGGGGCTGCGCTCCACCTCGTTGGCGTCGAGCATCTCCCCGGTGGTGACCTCCAGCCGGAAGCGGCTGGACTTGAAGTGGTCCGCCACCAGGTTGCGGGCGATCGTCACGAGCCAGGCGCCGAAGTCGCGGCCCTGCCAGGTGAAGGTGGAGATGCGGCGCAGGGCGCGCAGGAAGGTCTCACTGGTGAGATCCTCCGCCGTCGCCTTGCCGCCGACGCGGTAGTAGATGTAGCGGTAGACCGTGTCGCTGTACTGGTCGTACAGGCGGCCGAAGGCCTCGGCCTCTCCGGCCTGGGCGCGCTCGACCAGGTCCATCATGCGGGCCTGGTCGCTGTCCGCCAGGGGGCGGCGGGGGGCGGCCTGGGTGCCCGTGCCGGCTGCGCCGTTCGAGCCCCCGGCGGCCGAGCGGCCTCGTCTGCCCACCGTCGCCCCGCCGTCGGTCAGGGCGTAGCAGGGACCGGCCGGGCCGAGGCCGGCAGGAACCGCGGCGGCGAAGGCGGGGGCGGTGTACGCGGTGGGGACGAAGCCGCGCAGGTGGTCGAGGACCGTTGCGCGCAGCTGAGCCAGGCCCGAGGCGTCAACCCCGACAGGTGGGTACACGGGACTCCCAGAGGCAGAGCTTCCATCACGTGCAGTGCGGAACCGTTCACCCGTCGTGGCGACAGATGACCGGTGGCATGCGTCTGAGGAGAATAACGCTTCGTACAGGCGGCGCTACACCCAGTTGCCCAAATCACCGGTTCCGACACTTCTGTTGCGTGTCGAGGGCATATTCAGTCGCGGTTGGTGATCGATTCTTGATCACTTGGGTGCGCGGAATGGACGCTTCCAAGGGGCGCCGTGACTGAGTCGGGCAGCGCGGAGTGCCGCGCCCGGAGCGCGGGTAGAGGTGAGCGAATGCCCGTGGCGGCGCCCGCGGGGCGGGCCGGCGGCCGCGCCGGCGGTCGGGGGCGCGGTGTGGCCTGGGCCTGGGCCGGATCCGTTACTTGCGGCGCCGGTGGAGGGCGATGGCGGCGGCCGCGCCGCCCGCGATCGCGCCGACTCCGGCGGCGGCCGGGACGCCGACCTTCACGGCCTTGCGGCCGGTCCGATAGTCGCGCAGCCGCCAGTCGTTGGTCCGGGCATGCTTGCGCAGTTTTGTGTCGGGATTGATCGCGTACGGATGTCCGACCAGTGACAGCATCGGGATGTCGTTGTGCGAATCGCTGTACGCGGCGCAGCGTTCGAGGTCGAGGCCCTCGGCGGCGGCGAGGGCGCGGACCGCCTCGGCCTTGGCGGGGCCGTGCAGGGGCTCGCCGACCAGGCGGCCGGTGTAGACCCCGTCGACCGATTCGGCGACGGTGCCCAGGGCGCCGGTCAGGCCCAGCCGGCGGGCGATGATCGTGGCGGTCTCCACGGGTGCCGCGGTGACCAGCCAGACCTTCTGCCCGGCGTCGAGGTGGGCCTGGGCCAGGGCGCGGGTGCCCGGCCAGATCCGCTCGGCCATGTACTCGTCGTAGATCTCCTCACCGATCGCCATCAGCTCGGAGACCTTGTGGCCCTTGACGATGGACAGGGCGCTGTCGCGGGCGTCCTGCATGTGCTCGGGGTCCTCGACCCCGGCGAGCCGGAACCAGGCCTGCTGCCAGGCGAAGCGGGCGAGTTCGCGGCGCCGGAAGAACTCGCGCTTGTAGAGGCCGCGGCCGAAGTGGAAGATCGCGGCGCCCTGCATGACGGTGTTGTCGAGGTCGAAGAAGGCGGCGGCGAGGTCGTCGCCCGCGACGGGGAAGGCGGGCTCGGCGGGACCTTCCGCCGGCTCCCCGGCTTCGAGGAGGTCGAGGTCGGCGTCGAGGTCGGCCTCGTCCGGCTCGGCTTCGGTGAGCTGGTCGGCACCGGCCTGTGCGGTCTTGCGGGCGGCTTCGGCCGAGGCTTCGCCTGCCAGCACGCTGCGTGCGGTGGCGGAGCGCCTGCGAGGGGAGAGCCATCCGGGAGCGGCCATGACGCGAGCATAGCCACTGTGTTCGGGAGTTCCCGAACCGGTGGGAAACGGAGGCGTTAACTCTTCGCGACGCCGCCGGAGGCCGCGAACGCGGTGTGGGCCGGGCGCGGGCGGGCCCCGGGCGGGCGGCGGGCGGTGCGGAAGTGGGGCGGGAGGGGCCCCCGCGGGCGCGGGAGAATGGGGACATGAGCCCTTTGTTGCGCCGTAAAGAGAAGAAGAGCCCCGGCGAGCGGATGGTGACGCTCATCGGGAAGCCGGGGTGCCACCTGTGCGACGAGGCCGAGGAGGTCGTCGCGAAGGTCTGCGCCGAGACCGGTGCGCAATGGGAGAAGAAGGACATCTCGCAGGACGAGGAGCTCTACCGGCTCCACTGGGAGCAGATCCCGGTGGTCCTGGTTGACGGCGAGCAGCACACCTTCTGGAGGGTGAACCCGGACCGGCTCCGGCGGGCATTGGGTGGGTGACCCCCTCCCCGGTTACCATCATGGGCGATTTGTGGGGTCTGGGGGCGTATCTGTGAGGAGTGTGCACGGTTTTGCCCCCTTTGGTATTTGAACGGGTTCGGCGTGTCACCGGTTCCGGGTTTGTCTGTCGAACTTGCGTGACCCCGGTCACTTTGGACGGACAAAGCGGACACAATCTTTGTGCACGCGTTCACAAAGGCATAGCCTGCTGTCGACGGGGCGGTCCTGGGACAAGTGGCCGCCTGCAGCCCCGCTCATCCCGCAGGAGCATCGTGGCAACTGGCCGAACTCACCGACCGGCGACCCGCAGCCGAGGTATTCCCGAGGCCACTGTCGCCCGGCTTCCGCTGTACTTGCGTGCCCTGACCGCGCTCTCCGAGCGATCGGTCCCCACGGTGTCCTCCGAGGAGCTCGCGGCCGCCGCCGGAGTCAACTCCGCCAAGCTGCGCAAGGACTTCTCGTACCTGGGTTCCTACGGCACCCGCGGCGTCGGCTACGACGTCGAGTACCTCGTCTACCAGATCTCCCGCGAGCTCGGCCTGACCCAGGACTGGCCGGTCGTCATCGTCGGCATCGGTAACCTCGGCGCCGCCCTCGCCAACTACGGCGGCTTCTCCGCGCGCGGATTCCGCGTCGCGGCCCTCATCGACGCCGACCCGGCGATGGCCGGCAAGCCGGTCGCCGGCATGGCCGTGCAGCACACCGACGACCTCGAGAAGATCATCGAGGAGAACGGCGTCTCCATCGGCGTCATCGCGACGCCCGCCGGCGCCGCCCAGCAGGTCAGCGAGCGGCTGATCGCGGCCGGGGTCACCTCCATCCTGAACTTCGCGCCGACCGTGCTGTCCGTGCCGGACGGCGTCGACGTGCGCAAGGTCGACCTCTCCATCGAGCTCCAGATCCTCGCCTTCCACGAGCAGCGCAAGGCCGGCGAGGAGGCCGCCGCGGCCGCCGCCGAGCCCGGCTCCGCCGCGGGCGGCGCCGCACCCGCCGCAGCCGTCGTGCCGCCGGCCGGCCGCACCGCCGCCGAGGCGCGCAAGGGCGGCCCCGAGGGTGACGTCCCGGCGGTGATGCCGGCATGAGCCTGCTCGTCGTCGGGCTGAGCCACCGCAGCGCCCCCGTGAGCGTGCTGGAGCGCGCCTCGCTGTCGGCCGACGCCAAGACCAAGCTGCTGCACGACACCCTCGCCGCCGAGCCGGCGACGGAGGCGACGGTGCTCGCCACGTGCAACCGCATCGAGCTGTACGCGGACGTGGACAAGTTCCACGCCGGCGTCGCCGAGCTGTCCACCCTGCTCGCCCAGCACAGCGGCGTCGCGCTGGAGGAGCTCACCCCCTACCTGTACGTCCACTACGAGGACCGGGCGGTGCACCACCTGTTCTCGGTGGCGTGCGGGCTGGACTCGATGGTCGTGGGCGAGGGGCAGATCCTCGGCCAGATCAAGGACGCCCTCGCGCTCGGCCAGGAACTGCACTCCGCGGGCCGGCTGATCAACGACCTGTTCCAGCAGGCGCTGCGGGTCGGCAAGCGGGCGCACTCCGAGACCGGCATCGACCGCGCCGGCCAGTCCCTGGTCACCTTCGGGCTGGAGCAGCTCGCGGTGGGCACCCCGGTGGCCGAGTGGGCCCGGGGCAAGCGGGCCCTGGTGATCGGCGCCGGATCGATGTCCTCCCTGGCCGCCGCCACCCTCGCGCGGGTCGGCGTCGCCGAGATCGCCGTGGCGAACCGGACCGCCGAGCGGGCGGAGCGACTGGCGGAGATTCTGGTTGCCTCGGGCACCGGGGTCACCGCCCTCGCCATCCCGATGGCCGAGGTCGCCGATGAACTGACACGAGTCGACGTGGTGGTGTCCTGCACCGGAGCCACCGGGCTCGTGCTCACCGCCGACGACGTGCTGGCCGCCGTGTCCTGGGGCGCCGCCGGGCTCGCACCGGCGGAGCGGCAGGAACGGGGCGCCGCCCCCGACCCCGCGCCCCACACCCCGGCGGACCTGGACGCCGACGTGCTCGCCCGGCTGGTCGCCGCCGCCGAGGCCGGCGGGCGGCTCGCCGACGCCGGAGCCGCGCGGACCATCAGCGCCCCCGCGGACGCCGAGGCCGACGGGTGCCCCGTGGGGCTCGACGGACGCTCCGCGCTGACCGGGGTCGACGCCAACTCCCTCGAACTGCACGGGACCTGGGCCGACCAGGGCGAGGCCGCCGCACAGCGCCAGCCCCGCAGGAGCGCCCGTACGCAGGCCCACGCCACCGACGTCCGGCTCGCGCTGCTCGACCTGGCCATGCCCAGGGACATCGACGGGGCCGTGCACCGGATCCCGGGCGTCCGGCTCGTGGACATCGAGTCCCTCGCCGAGGCGTCCGCCGACGCCCCGATGGCGGCCGACGTCGACGCCGTGCGCGGGATCGTCGCCCAGGAGGTCGCCGCCTTCGGCGCGGCACAGCGGGCCGCCCACATCACGCCCACCGTCGTCGCCCTGCGCGCCATGGCGGCCGAGGTCGTGGCCATGGAAGTGGCCCGCCTCGACGGACGGCTCCCCGACCTCGACGAGCGACAGCGCGCCGAAGTCACCCAGACCGTGCGCCGCGTCGTGGACAAGCTCCTCCACGCGCCGACCGTGCGCGTCAAGCAGCTCGCGAGCGAGCCCGGCGGCGCCGGGTACGCCGACGCACTGCGCGAACTCTTCGACCTCGACCCTCAGACGGTTGCTTCCGTCAGCCGGGCGGACGCGGCCGATC
This sequence comes from Streptomyces erythrochromogenes, assembly GCF_040684695.1. GTDB lineage: Bacteria > Actinomycetota > Actinomycetes > Streptomycetales > Streptomycetaceae > Streptomyces > Streptomyces erythrochromogenes_C. Next base: position 10,318 of record NZ_JBFBGM010000049.1, on the reverse strand, counting down.
CGAAGAACGACGACGACCCAGGACGGGCATCATGAACACACGTCCCGACCAGCCGCTGCGGCTCGGTACGCGGCGGAGCAAGCTGGCCATGTCCCAGTCGGGGCACGTCGCCGAGGCGGTCCGGGAGGTCACCGGCAGGCCCGTCGAGCTCGTGGAGATCACGACGTACGGCGACGTCTCGCGCGAGCACCTCGCCCAGATCGGCGGGACCGGCGTGTTCGTCACCGCCCTGCGCGACGCGCTGCTGCGCGGCGAGGTCGACTTCGCCGTGCACTCGCTGAAGGACCTGCCGACCGGGCAGCCCGACGACCTCGTCATCGCGGCCATGCCGCAGCGCGAGGACGCCCGCGACGCGCTCGTCGCCCGCGACGGCCTGACCTTCGAGCAGCTGCCCGACGGCGCCCGCATCGGAACCGGCTCGCCCCGCCGCACCGCCCAGCTCAACCACCTGGCCCGGTCGCTCGGCAAGCGGATCGAGACCGTGCCCATCCGCGGCAACGTCGACACCCGCATCGGATTCGTCCGCGACGGCGAACTCGACGCCGTCGTCCTGGCGGCCGCCGGCCTGAACCGGATCGGCCGCGGTGACGAGGCCACCGACCTGCTGTCCGTCGACAGCATCCTCCCCGCTCCCGGCCAGGGAGCCCTGGCCGTGGAGTGTCCTGCGTCCTCCACGGACCTCATCGCCGCGCTCGGCCGGCTCGACGACCCGCACACCCGGGCCGCCGTGACCGCGGAGCGTTCTCTGCTCGCCGCCCTGGAGGCCGGCTGCAGCGCACCCGTGGGCGCGTTCGCCGACCTGCTGGCCGACGGACGGATTGTCAATGAAATGCGCCTGCGCGGCGTCGTCGGAACCCTCGACGGCTCGACGCTGGTGCAGCTGTCCACCACCGGTCCCGTGCCCCAGTCGTACGACGAGGCCATGGCGCTCGGCCGCGAACTCGCGGACGAGATGCTGGCCAAGGGCGCGGCCGGTCTGATGGGGGAGCGATCGCTTTGAACCCCTCAATTCCGACCACCTCCGCTCTTCCGGCCGTCGCCGCCCACGGACGCGTCACCTTCCTCGGTGCCGGCCCGGGCGACCCGGGTCTGCTCACGCTGCGCGCCGTCGAGGCGCTCGCCGCCGCGGACGTACTGATCGCGGAGCCCGAGGTGCTCGAAGTCGTACGGACGCATGCGCGCGCGGGTGTCGACACGCCGCAGCTGACGGTAGCTGACGAAGTGTCAGCAGCCGCCGGGGTCCCGGTGATCCGGGATGCGGCCAATCTTGTCATGGAGGCCGCACGCTCCGGCAGGCGGGTCGTGCGAGCCGTCACCGGAGACCCCGGACTCGACGGCAACGCCGCCGACGAGATGCTCGCGTGCGCCAACGAGGGGATCCCCTTCGAGGTGGTGCCCGGCGTCGCGACCGCCGTCGGCGTGCCCGCGTACGCCGGTGTCCCGCTGCGCGACAAGCAGGGCGCGGACGTGCGGTTCGTCGACGCGAAGACCGCCTCGGCGCGCTGCTGGAGCGAGGCCGGGACGAGCGACGGGATCCTCGTCGTCTCCGCGACGCTGGAGACGGCCTCGGCCGCCGCCGCCGAGCTCGTGAGCGCCGGGCGCAAGCCCGACACCCCGCTGACCGTGACGGTCTCCGGCACCACGACGCGCCAGCGGACCTGGTCGGCGACCCTGGGCACGATCGCCCAGGTCTTCAAGCAGGGCAAGGTGCTGCCCTCGCCCGAGGGCGCCCGCCCCGTCATATGCGTGGTCGGCGAGCACGGCGCCGCCGCGCGCCGCGAAGACCTGTCCTGGTTCGAGTCGAAGCCGCTGTTCGGCTGGCGGGTCCTCGTACCGCGGACGAAGGAACAGGCCGCCTCGCTCTCCGACCAGCTGCGTTCCTACGGCGCGGTGCCCCACGAGGTGCCGACGATCGCCGTGGAGCCGCCGCGCACCCCGCAGCAGATGGAGCGCGCGGTCAAGGGCCTGGTGACGGGCCGCTACGAGTGGATCGCCTTCACCTCGGTCAACGCCGTCAAGGCCGTCCGCGAGAAGTTCGAGGAGTACGGGCTCGACGCGCGCGCCTTCGCGGGCATCAAGGTCGCCGCCGTGGGCGAGCAGACGGCGGCCGCGCTGGTGGAGTTCGGCGTGAAGCCGGACCTGGTGCCGAGCGGCGAGCAGTCCGCGGCCGGACTCCTGGAGGACTGGCCGCCCTACGACCCGGTCTTCGACCCGATCGACCGCGTCTTCCTGCCGCGGGCCGACATCGCCACGGAGACGCTGGTCGCCGGGCTGATCGAGCTCGGGTGGGAGGTCGACGACGTCACCGCCTACCGGACCGTGCGCGCGTCGCCGCCGCCGGCGGACACCCGCGAGGCGATCAAGGGCGGCGGTTTCGACGCCGTTCTCTTCACGTCGTCCTCGACCGTCCGCAACCTGGTCGGCATCGCGGGCAAGCCGCACAACGTGACGGTCATCGCCTGTATCGGGCCGGCGACGGCCAAGACCGCCGAGGAGCACGGCCTGCGGGTCGACGTCCTGTCCCCGGAGCCGTCGGTGTCGAAGCTGGCGGAGGCCCTCGCCGAGTACGGCGCGGCTCGCCGCGAGGCGGCCAAGGAGGCCGGCGAGACCGTCTTCCGCCCGAGCGAACGCCGGCCGGGCGCGCGGCGGCGTCGTACGACGTGAGTGGCTTAGACGGCCGGACGCGGTCCGGAGCAGTGGTCGAGGGGCCCGGGTGCACACGCACCCGGGCCCCTCGCGCGTGCGCGAGCCCGACCTGTGGCGCCGGAAGCTCAGGAACGCACCCAGCGGGTGAGGCCGTCCCAGGCGGCGGGGGCGAGGGCGAGGACGGGCCCGTCGGCGACCTTGGAGTCCCGGACGTGGACGGTGTCGGCGCAGGAGCAGGTGGCGACCTCGACGCACTGGCCGCCCTCGTCACCGCTGTAGGAGGACTTCCGCCAGGCGTAGGCCACTTCCAGGCACTGGCCGCCCTCGTCGCTGCTGTAGCTGGACTTGAACCACTTCAGTGGGGTGCTCATGTCTCTCCTAGCAACCGGTCCAACAGGCCCTTTGTCTCGGCAAAGTTGAGGGCCTGTGACCGCAGCATCGCATACTTCTGGGAGAGGATGCTGACCTCGTTCGGGTCCCTGACGAGGAAGCTGCCGCGCTGGGTTTCGGAGTAGGCGAGGTGCTGGAACTCGGGGGTTTCCAGCAGGGTGAAGGGGCCCGCGAGGCCCGCGTGTGCGGTGATGCCCAGGGGGAGCACCTGGAGGGAGACGGTCGGCCGGTCCGCGCAGGCGCGCAGGTGGCGCAGCTGCTCGCGGTAGACCTCCGTACCGCCGATCCGGTCCCGCAGGGCCGCCTCCCAGACGATGAAGCTGAGGGTCGGGGGGACCGGGCGGGTGAGGATCTTCTGGCGCTGGATGCGGTGGGCGGTCTGCCGCTCTATCTTCTCCTCGCCGACGAAGGGGACGCGGCAGCCGAGCACCGCACGGGCGTAGGCCTCGGTCTGGAGCAGGCCCGGCACGGTGAGGGTGTCGTACCAGGACAGGGCGAGGGCCTCGGCCTCGCGCGCCATGTACTCCTCCGCCCAGGCCGGAACCATGTCCACCTCCGGGAGGCGGTTGGCCGCGACGGCCAGCAGATCGGGCAGACCGAGAATGCGGTCCATCTTCTCGGCCACGTTGGGCATCAGGACGCGCCTGCCCTGCTCGATCGAGGCGACGGTCTCGACGTCGACGTGCAGCGCCTCGGCGAGGGCGCGCTGGGTCATTCCCTTGGCGGTGCGGGCCTGGGCGACCAGTGCGCCGACCATCTTCATCGCCGTCTCGTTGGGCCGGGGCCTCTTGCGTGGTGGCATGCCTGTGAACTCCCCGCGTGCGCATGCGAGATACCCGTACCGACCCGTACTCATCAAGGAGTACGGGTCGCTCGTCTCGCCCACGCTAGTCACACAAAGCGACGATCACCGCGTGAACGTGGAAATCCATCCGGCCCTGCTGCGTGAGCGGTTCTATCCCCGCAGCCGCCAGACCGTCCGCCCTGCCAGGGAATTCGCCGCGGAAACACTTCACGCGTGGGGTGTCACATGCCGCCACGAGGACGTGTTGCTCTGCGTGAGCGAGCTGGCGACCAACGCCCTGCTGCACGGCGTCCCGCCCGGCCGCGGCTACCGGCTGCGGATGCTGAGGTTCGAGGAAGTCGTACGGGTCGAGGTGCACGACAGCGGCGGCGGCCGGCCGCGCGTCGTACGCCGGGACCCCGGCGCCGAGGGCGGGCGCGGGTTGCTGCTGGTGGCGGCGGTCGCGGACCGGTGGGGGACCCTGGCGCGGGTGCCGGGAAAGGCGGTGTGGTGCGAGTTCGCCGTCGGGTCGGGCGCGGCGGTCGGCGCGGGCGGGCCGCCGGACGGGCTCTAGGCTTGGGGCGACTGCTGTCGATGCTCGAAGAGGCGACTGGAACATGAGCACGTACGGATCCTTCCCCGGCGCACGGCCCCGGCGGCTGCGCACCACCCCGGCGATGCGGCGGATGGTCGCGGAGAACCGGCTGCACCCCTCGGACCTGATCCTCCCGGCGTTCGTGCGCGAGGGCATCAGCGAGCCCCTCGCCATCTCCGCCATGCCGGGCGTGGTCCAGCACACGCGGGACACGCTGCGCAAGGCAGCCGTCGAGGCGGTCGAGGCGGGGGTCGCGGGGATCATGCTCTTCGGCGTCCCGGCGGACGAGAACAAGGACGCGCTCGGCACGGCCGGCACCGAGCCGGACGGCATCCTGCAGGTCGCCATCCGCGACGTGAAGGCCGAGGTCGGCGACGACCTGGTGATCATGTCGGACCTGTGCCTGGACGAGTACACCGACCACGGCCACTGCGGCGTCCTGGACGCGAACGGGCGCGTCGACAACGACGCGACGCTGGAGCGCTACGCCGAGATGGCGCAGGTCCAGGCGGACGCCGGCGTCCACGTCGTGGGCCCCAGCGGCATGATGGACGGCCAGGTCGGCGTCATCCGCGACGCCCTCGACGAGACCGGGCACGAGGACGTCTCGATCCTCGCCTACACGGCGAAGTACACCTCCGCCTTCTACGGCCCCTTCCGCGAGGCCGTCGCCTCCTCCCTCCAGGGCGACCGCAAGACGTACCAGCAGGACCCGGCGAACGCCCGCGAGTCCCTGCGGGAGCTCGCCCTCGACCTGGAGGAGGGCGCGGACATGGTGATGGTCAAGCCGGCCGGCCCCTACCTCGACATCCTGTACCGGGTCGCGCAGGCGGTGGACGTACCGGTGGCGGCGTACCAGATCAGCGGCGAGTTCGCGATGATCGAGGCGGCCGCGGAGAAGGGCTGGATCGAGCGCGACCGGGCCATCCTGGAGACCCTGCTCGGCATCAAGCGCGCGGGCGCGGACACGATCCTCACCTACTGGGCGACCGAGGTCGCGGGCTGGCTGCGCGAGACCCGCTGACGGTCCTGCCCCGTCCCTACGGCCAGTCGACGAGGCCGTGGAAGACGACGAAGTCGAGGACGACGGCGGCCGGGGCGATCACGGCCAGCCACACCCTGGCGGCGGCGTTGCCCCGCCGCCAGGGCAGCGCCCACGCGGAGAGCAGCACGACCAGGACCACCACCAGCCCGAACCCGAAGACGGGGAAGGCGACTTCGTAGGAGTCGTCGAACCGGTCGCTCACCGCGTCACCGCAGGAGTCGCACGCCATTGGGGCGAGCCCGACGAAGAAGAACGCGAGAGCCGCCACCGGCAGCGTCATCAGGGTCGAGACGAGCGGCGCGACGAACGCCCGCGGGTGCCGGTCGGTGCCGGTGGTCGGGGCCGAGGTCGGGGTCATGGGTCCAGTGAACTTCGTGAGGAGCCACCGGACATGAGTGCGCGTACTCACGCGGGCACCGCGGAGAACCACGGGCCCCGTAGGTAGGCACGCGGGCCGCGCACGGCCGGGGCGGGGCGGGGCGGGGTCGGGGCACGGCGGAAGTCGGCGGGTCGGGGTGGGATGTGCGACGGCGGTGGTGTGGGGGAGCGGTATGCACTCGGGCGGTATCTGAGTTGTTCTGGGGGTTTTTCCGTCTGTCCGATGGTTTTCCGGGTCGTGCCGGTCCCTCAAGGGCGCTCCTGCGTCGCGTCGCGTTGCGATGGCCTGCGGCCACCCTTGACCGCCCGTCCCGCCCCGGAACTGCAAGGACCGGCGGAAAACCCCAAAAGAACGAGCCGGACCTCTCTTTCCAGGGACGGCCACATCAGTGAGGGGCGGGGCGGTCGGGGAGCGCCTCAAATCGCTACGCGCTCCTGTCCGGAGGCGTCCGCCAGCCTCTTGGGCTGGACATAGGCCGCCATCGATCGCTACGCGCTTCGCCCTGACCGCGTCCGGCGGTCGTTCGGGGCCGGGAGGGGCGGATTCGAGGGGCGGGAGGGCGATCCATCGGCCCAGCCGATGCCAACCCCCGACAAGGGGAGGGTGACATCCCAACTGCCCACCCAAGGGTGGGCAATTAGTGCAAACCGACGGCTCTCCGAGGCTCGCACTCGCGCAGACACGGATGGGGTTCGCCTCAGCCGTCATCCGGCGCTTTTCCTCCCCCGATCCGCCCGCAGGCGCCGTCCATGAGCAGGTCATCGGGCCTCTGCGGCTTGTGACCGGCCCCGGACGGGCTGCGGGCGCGTGATCGAGAAGCGCGTAGCGATCGATGGCGGCCTATGCCCAGCCCAAGAGGCTGGCGGACGCCGTCTCGCAGGAGCGCGTAGCGATCGAGGGCGGCTTATGTCCAGCCCACGGGGCCTGCGGACGCCGTCGGGCAGGAGCGCGTAGCGATGTGGGGCGTGCCTGGCTTTGCTGGCGCTGGATACCGCCCTGATGGTCTCTCGTCGCCCGGCTCGTTCTTTTGGGGTTTTCCGCCGGTCCTTGCAGTTCCGGGGCGGGACGGGCGGTCAAGGGTGGCCGAAGGCCATCGCAACGCGACGCGACGCAGGAGCGCCCTTGAGGGACCGGCACGACCCGGAAAACCATCGGACAGACGGAAAAACCCCCAGAACGCCACTGGCTTCCGCCCCAGTGCATACCGCTCCCCACACCACCCCGCGCTTTCCGCCCCGCTTCGCCGGGACTCCCTTGCCCCGCACCGCCGCCGCGCATCCCGACCCCGCCCCGCCGGCTTCCGCCGTGCTCCGACCCCGCCCCGCCCCGGTCGCGTACGTCGGGGCGTAGGGGCACTCTGGAGGGAAGGGTGACCCCTGGAGGTGATGCACCATGGCCACGCTCGTCGGGTGGCATGTGGAGCTGGAATTCACCGAGGAGGGCCACCGCACCAGTGCGGCGGCCCTGGTAAGACTCGGGGACGGCTCCGAGATCAAGGCGCGGGGCTATGCCTTGCGTCACCCCTCCGACCCGGAGCAGATGAGGGTCGGGGAAGAGATCGCGGGCGCTCGCGCGCTCATGGATCTCGCGCAGCAGATGTTGCAGAAGGCCCACTCGGAGATCGACGAGGCGACGGGCCGTCATTCCTACCCGCTCAACCGCTGAGCGGCGGGCGGACCACCGGCCCGCTGAGGGGCTCCTGCGGAGCCGCTCAGCGGGTCCTGCTGCGGAAGAGGACCGCGGCCAGGGCCACGGCCAGGGCCGTGATGCCCGCGCACCAGGCCAGGGCGGTCCAGGGGGCGCTGCCCGCGGGTTGCGCGAGGAGCAGCGCGCGCAGGGATTCGATCACCGGGGTGAGCGGCTGGTGCTCGGCGAAGCCGTGCAGCCAGCCGGGCATGGTGTCGATGGGGACGAAGGCGCTGGACGGGTAGGGCAGGAACATCATCAGGAAGGTGAAGCCGCCCGCCGCCTCCGGCGTCCTGGCGAGCAGTCCGAGGGCGGCGGCCAGCCACGAGATCGCCGTGATGTACGTCAGCAGGAGGCCGGCCGCGGCGAGGAAGGCGGCCGGGCCTGCCTGGGGCCGGAAGCCGATCGCGAGGGCGACGGTGAGGACCAGGGTGGTGGAGAGCAGGTTGCGCAGGACGGAGGCCGTGACGTGCCCGGCCAGGATGGGGATGCCGCCGATGTCGAGGCTGCGGAAGCGGTCGATGATGCCGCCCCGCATGTCGTCGGCGACGCTGACGGCGGTGCCGGCCGCGCCGAAGCCCGCGCAGAGGAGCATGGCGCCGGGGACCACGTACGTCACGTACTCCGTCCCGGTGTCGATGGCCCCGCCGAAGAAGTAGACGAAGATCAGCATCAGCATCACCGGCAGCATGAGGGCGGTGATCAGCGCGTCGGGCTGCCGGCTGCTGATGCGCAGGCTGCGGCCGGCCAGGGCGAGGGCGCTCACGGGTGCGGCGGCGGTCATCGGTCGGCTCCCGTCAGGGTGAGGAACACGTCGTCGAGGGTGGCGGTGCGGACGGCGAAGCGGTCCACGGCGGTGCGGTCCGGGTCGAGTTCGTCGAGCAGGGCGCGGACGTGGGCGGCGCTGCCGTCGGTGGCGACGCCGAGGGTGAGCTCGTCCGGGGCGAGGTGGACGGCGCGCGGGGCCAGGGCCTCGTAGGCGGCCTGTGTGGTGAGGGTGAGGTCCAGCCGGTGGCCCGCGACGCGGGCCTTGAGCTCGCCGGGGGTTCCCTCGGCGGCGATCCGTCCGTCGGCGAGGACGGCGACGCGGTCGGCGAGCCGGTCGGCCTCCTCCAGGTACTGGGTGGTGAGCAGCACGGTCGTGCCGTCGGCGCGCAGTTCCCGTACGAGTTCCCACAGGTCCTGGCGGCTGCGCGGGTCGAGGCCGGTGGTCGGTTCGTCGAGGAAGATCACCTCGGGGCGGGAGACGAGGCTCGCGGCGAGGTCGAGGCGGCGTCGCATGCCGCCGGAGTACGTCTTGGCCGTGCGCGCGGCGGCGTCGGCGAGGCCGAAGCGGATGAGGAGTTCGTCGGCGCGGGTGCGGGCGGCGCGCGGGGTGAGCCCGCTGAGCCGACCCATCATGCGGAGCATCTCGGCACCGGTCTGGAGGTCGTCGACGGCTGCGAACTGGCCGGTGAGGCTGATGCGTTCGCGGACGAGGGCCCGCTGGGTGGCGGTGTCGTGCCCGGCGACGCGGGCGGTGCCCGTGTCGGGGGCGGTGAGGGTGGCGAGGATCCGGACGGTGGTGGTCTTCCCGGCGCCGTTGGGGCCGAGGAGGGCGAGGACGCTGCCCCGCGGGACGGCGAGGTCGATGCCGTCGAGGACGCGGACGTCGCCGTAGGACTTGGTCAGGCCGGTGGCGTGGATCCCGAGGGCGCCGGAGGCGTGCGTGGTCATGAGGGGAGGTGCTCCCTTCGCGGGCTCTTCTGCGTATGCCTTACGCTCTTCTGTGTAAGTAATACACAGAACTAGGATGGGGGTCAATCGAGGAGTGGGCGGTCATGGCGGACGAGGACGACGAGGGCGGCGGGACCGGGCTCCCGGCCAGCCTGGAAATGGCCTGGGGCCTGCGCGAACGCCCCGGCAAGGGGCCGCGCCCCACGCTCACGCTGCCGCGCATCGTGGAGACGGCCGTGACACTGGCCGCCGGTGAGGGGATGGACGCCGTCTCCATGGGCCGGGTGGCCAAGGAGCTGGGCGTCTCGACGATGTCCCTCTACCGGTACGTCACGGCGAAGGAGGAGCTCTACATCCTGATGTCGGACGCGGGCGTCGGCACCCCGCCGGCACTGCCGCCGGAGGCGGCGGGGTGGGGCTGGCGCGAGCTGCTGACCCAGTGGGCGTACGCGCAGCGGGCCGTACTGATGGCCAACTCCTGGATCCTGCGCATCCCGATCACCGGGGCGCCGGTCAGCCCGAACCAGCTGGCCTGGATGGAGCGCGGACTGGCGGCGATGGCCGGGGCGGCCCTGACGGAGGGCGAGAAGATCTCGACGATCATCGTGATCGGCGGCCTGGTCCGCAACGAGGCGACGATGGCGGCCGACATGATGGACGCCATCGTGAAGTCCGGTGTGTCACCGGACCAGGCCATGGGCCAGTACCTGCGCACGCTGCGGCTGATGACGGGCCCGGACAGCCACCCGGCCGTGACGCGACTGCTGGAGTCCGACGCCTTCACGGGCTCGGACGAGCCGGACTTCCAGTTCGGCTTCGGCCTGAACCGCATCCTGGACGGCCTCGCGGCGCTGATGGCGGGGCGGGCGGAGCCGACGGGGGAGGCGGGGGACTGACGGGGGCTTCGGCGGGGCTTCGGCGGGGCGGGGGTGCCGAGGCGCGGCGGCGGTGTGGGGAGCGGGATGTACCCGGGCGGGAGTCAGAGTTGTTCTGGGGGTTTTCCGTCTGTCCGATGGTTTTCCGGGTCGTGCCGGTCCCTCAAGGGCGCTCCTGCGTCGCGTCGCGTTGCGATGGCCT
>NZ_JBFBGM010000048.1:0-24912 GCF_040684695.1 Streptomyces erythrochromogenes | reverse complement strand
CTTGTGGGCGCGCCCGGGGTGTCGGGGCCCCCCCGGGGGGGGGGGGGGGCCCCCCCACGGCTCCTACGCGGTCCCTCCCGTGCTCGCGCGCGCCTCGCCGCCCGCCGGGGGATCTCCGGCACCCTCGCCGTCACCCGCAGCGGCGCCGTCGTCGTCGCGGGTGGCCGTCCAGGCGGAGACGTACAGCAGCAGCTTCGCCATGAAGTTGATCCAGAGCAGCAGGGCGATCGGCACGCCGAAGGCCCCGTACATGCTCTTCGCCGCAACCCCCCGCATATAGCCGCTGAGCAGCAGTTTCAGCAGCTCGAAGCCGGCCGCGCCGATCAGCGCCGCCTGGATCAGGCGGCCCCTGGGCGGTTCGACCCCCGGGAGCAGGGTCAGGAGGTAGAGCAGCACCAGGAAGGCCGCCACCACGCCGACCAGGAACGCGAAGGCGCGCAGCAGCGCGCCGCCCGGGCCCTCGCGCGGGATGCCGAGCCAGTCGGCGGACTTCCCCACGGCGCTGGCCCCGAGGATCGAGGCAGCGGCGGAGACCAGGCCCACCCCGCCGAGGCCGAGCAGGACGAGCCCGTCCTTGCCCTTGCGGACGATCGGATTGCCGTCGTCCTCGTCGTCCTTGTCCCACACGGCGCGCAGGCAGTCCCGCATCGAGCCCACCCAGCCGATGCCGGTGAGGAGGAGCAGGGCGCCGGCGACGAGGCCGATCGTGGCCGCGTTCGCGACGAGCCCGTTGATGTCGAGCTGGTCGGAGATGCCGGGGACCTGTTCGGCGAGGTTCTTCTCCAGCCGGTCCAGCTGCTCGGGGCTGAGCAGCGCCGCCCCGACCGCCGCCGCCACGGTGATCAGGGGGAAGAGCGCGAGGAAGCTGATGAAGGTGATCGCGGCGGCCAGCCGGGTCCAGTGCACGCGGTCGAGGCGTTCGTACGAGCGCCACGCGTGCGTCCGCATCAGACGGGCCGCCAGCGGCCCGATCACCGGGAGTTTCGTCAGCCAGTCCATGGGGTCACCGTAAATGAGGCGCCGGAAATAGCCGGGATTGTCGCTTTCAGGGACTACGGTCGTCGATTGTGACTTTTCGCCCAGCGCCCTCGACGGGGCGTCCGTTCCACACCCTCGTCCTGCGAAGGCTGAGGTTCCGCGCCCGGCGTACCGCCCGGCTGACCCTGCGCCCCCTCCGTCAGGAAGGACGTACGGTCGCCCCCGCCGCCTCGGCGGTCTGGTCGACGGGCGAGCCCGGCTGCGCCGGGACGCCTATGGGCCCGCTCCCGAAAGGGTATTCACGCAGCTTGCGCCAGACCCCGTCGGAGCCCTGCTCGTAGAGGGCGAACCCGGCGCAGACCCACTCGGCGGCGTACTCGGCCAGCGTCGCGAACGCCACGTCCATCTCCGCCTCGGAGATCCCGTGGGCGACGGTGACATGGGGGTGGTACGGGAAGGCCAGCTCGCGGCTGAGCGGCCCGGCGGGGTCGCGGACCTCGCCCTGGAGCCGGGTGCAGCCCTCGGCGCCCTCGACGATCTGCACGAAGACGACCGGCGAGACGGGCCGGAAGGTTCCCGTCCCGCTCAGCCGCATCGGGAAGGCGGGGAAGGAGGCGGCGACCTCGGTGAGGTGGGCCCGGATCGCCGGGAGCCGGTCCGCCTCCACCTCGGTCGGCGGTACGAGGGTGACGTGCGTGGGGATGCCGTGCGCGGCGGCGTCCCCGAAGCCCGCGCGCAGCTGCTGGAGCTCGCTGCCGTAAGGCTCCGGGACCGCGATCGAAACGCCGAGCGTTACGGTCCCCACGTATCTCTCCTCTGCTGGGCCTGTGGACTCCTGCCGCCCCAGTGTGGGGCCAGGACCCCACTTCGTGCCAGAGCGGACTTTCCGTAGTTGCGTTCGTCAGTGCTTGGCGGGCAGCAGACCCAGGCGGTCGTAGGCCTGCGCGAGCGTCTCCGCGGCGACGGCGCGGGCCTTCTCCGCGCCCTTGGCCAGGATGGAGTCCAGCGTCTCCGGGTCGTCCAGGTACTCCTGGGTGCGCTGCTTGAAGGGTGTGACGAAATCGACCATCACGCCGGCCAGGTCCGTCTTCAGCGCGCCGTAGCCCTTGCCGACGTACCGCTCCTCCAGGGCCGGGATCGACTCGCCCGTGAGGGTGGAGTAGATCGTGAGCAGGTTGCTGACGCCGGGCTTCTTCTCGGTGTCGAACCGGATCTCGGCCTCGGTGTCGGTGACCGCGCTCTTGATCTTCTTCTCGGTGACCTTGGCCTCGTCGAGGAGGTTGATCAGGCCCTTGGGCGACGACGCCGACTTCGACATCTTGATCGCCGGGTCCTGGAGGTCGTAGATCTTCGCGACCTCCTTGACGATGTGCGCCTGCGGAAGGGTGAAGGTGGGGCCGAAGCGCTGGTTGAAGCGCTCGGCCAGGTCGCGGGTCAGCTCGATGTGCTGGCGCTGGTCCTCGCCGACCGGGACGGCGTTCGCCTGGTAGAGCAGGATGTCGGCGACCTGGAGGATCGGGTACGTGAACAGGCCGACGCTGGCGCTGTTGACGCCGCCCTTGGCGGACTTGTCCTTGAACTGGGTCATCCGGCTGGCCTCGCCGAAGCCGGTGATGCAGTTCATCACCCAGCCGAGCTGCGCGTGCTCGGGGACGTGGCTCTGGATGAAGAGCGTGCAGCGCTCGGGGTCCAGGCCGGCGGCCAGCAGCTGCGCGGCGGAGAGGCGGGTGTTCGCGCGCAGGTCCTTCGGATCCTGGGGCATGGTGATCGCGTGCAGGTCGACGACCATGTAGAACGCGTCGTGCGTCTCCTGCAGGGCGACGTACTGGCGGATGGCTCCGAGGTAGTTCCCGAGGTGGAACGAACCGGAGGTGGGCTGGATGCCGGAGAGCGCGCGAGGACGATCAGAAGCCATGGCTCCATTCTCTCAGGTGCGGGGGCGGGCCCGTGCCCGCCGTCGGCCGGATCCGACCCGCACCTCGTGCCTCCGGCCGGGGAACGCCCTCGAACGCCGGGCGGGCTGGAAGATCCAGCCGCGCCGGCGTTCGAGGCGCGGGGTCCGGGGCGGACCCCCGGCAACGGCGCCGCAGGTCAGGACAGTGGCAGGCCCGGGGCCGGGAAGGCGGCCATCAGGTCCCGTACCTCCGCGCGGATCACGGCGAGGGCCTGCTCGTCGCCCTTGGCGGCGGCGTCCACCGCGCGCGAGATCCAGTCGGCGACGACCGGCATGTGCTCCGCGGACAGCCCGCGCGACGTCAGCGACGGCGTGCCGATCCGGATGCCCGACGGGTCGAACGGCTTGCGCGGGTCGAACGGGACCGTGTTGTAGTTCACGACGATCCCCGCCCGGTCCAGGGCCTTGGCCGCGACCTTGCCCGGCACCTCCTTGCCCGTCAGGTCGATCAGGATCAGGTGGTTGTCCGTACCGCCCGAGACCAGGTCGAAGCCCCGCTCCAGGAGCGCCGCGGCCAGCGCCTTGGCATTGGCGACGACCGCGTGCGCGTACCGGACGAAGGACGGCTGCGCCGCCTCGTGCAGCGCCACCGCGATGCCGGCCGTGGTCTGGTTGTGCGGACCGCCCTGCAGGCCGGGGAAGACGGCCTTGTCGATCGCCTTCGCGTGCTCCTCGCGGCACATCAGCATCGCGCCGCGCGGACCGCGCAGGGTCTTGTGGGTCGTGGTGGAGATGACGTCCACGTGCCCCGCCGGGGACGGGTGGGCGCCGCCCGCGATCAGGCCGGCGATGTGGGCGACGTCCGCGACCAGGACCGATCCCGCCTCGCGCGCGATCTCCGCGAAGGCGGCGAAGTCGATGGTCCTCGGCAGGGCGGTGCCGCCGCAGAAGATCACCTTGGGCCGCTCCGCGAGGGCCAGCTCGCGCACCGCGTCGTAGTCGATCTCGCCGGTGTCGGCGCGGACGCCGTACTGCACGCCGCGGAACCACGAGCCCGTCGCCGAGACGCCCCAGCCGTGCGTCAGGTGGCCGCCCATCGGCAGGGCCATGCCCATGACCGTGTCGCCGGGCCGCGCGAAGGCCAGGTAGACGGCCAGGTTGGCCGGGGAGCCCGAGTACGGCTGCACGTTGGCGTGGTCCACGCCGAACAGGCCCTTGGCCCGCTCGACCGCCAGGGCCTCGACCCGGTCGATGTTCTGCTGGCCCTCGTAGTAGCGGCGGCCGGGGTAGCCCTCGCTGTACTTGTTCTGCAGCACGGTGCCGGAGGCTTCGAGGACGGCCGCGGACACGTAGTTCTCGCTGGGGATCAGGCGCAGGGTCTGCGCCTGGAGGACTTCCTCCGCGGCGACGTGGGACGCCAGTTCGGGATCGGTCGCGGACAGGGCGGGATGGCGGCTCGCGGACACGGCGGGCTCCTCCGGGGTCGATGTGATCGGTACCCCGCGAGGCCCAGGCGAGCGGCCCTGTATGCGGTCGAGCGCGCACGACTCCCCCGGAGTTGGTTCTCCGTACGCCAGTCGCCGTGCGTACCGAACACCTTAGCGGGCGCGTCACGGAAGAGGTTTCTGCGTCCGGGATACGAGCGACGATAAGAAGGTGACGCCACCCTCGTCACCGCTTCACCGGCCAGACGGACGATCGGAGACCCCGTGTCGACAACAGCTGATGCCATCCGCTCCGCCGACGCGCACAGCGCGCACAACTACCACCCGCTGCCCGTCGTCGTCGCGTCCGCGGAAGGCGCGTGGATGACCGACGTGGAGGGCCGCAGATACCTCGACATGCTCGCCGGGTACTCCGCGCTCAACTTCGGGCACGGCAACCGCCGTCTGATCGACGCCGCGCGGGAGCAGCTGGAGCGGGTCACGCTCACCTCGCGCGCCTTCCACCACGACCGGTTCGCCGACTTCTGCGCCGAACTAGCCGCGCTGTGCGGCAAGGAGATGGTGCTGCCCATGAACACCGGCGCGGAGGCCGTGGAGACGGCGGTGAAGACCGCCCGCAAGTGGGGCTACGAGGTCAAGGGCGTCCCGGACGGGCACGCCAAGATCGTGGTGGCCGCCGACAACTTCCACGGCCGGACCACGACGATCGTCTCCTTCTCGACGGACCACGACGCCCGCGACCACTTCGGCCCCTACACGCCGGGCTTCGAGATCGTCCCGTACGGGGACCTCACCGCGCTGTCGCACGCCGTCACCGAGAACACCGTGGCCGTGCTGCTGGAGCCGATCCAGGGCGAGGCGGGGGTGCTGGTGCCGCCCGCCGGGTACCTGGCCGGCGTACGGGAGCTGACCCGCGAGCGGAACGTCCTCTTCATGGCCGACGAGATCCAGTCGGGCCTCGGCCGGACCGGCCGGACCTTCGCCTGCGAGCACGAGGGGGTCGTCCCGGACGTCTACATCCTCGGCAAGGCGCTCGGCGGCGGCGTGGTGCCGGTGTCGGCGGTGATCGCCGACCGGGACGTGCTGGGGGTGATCGGGCCCGGCCAGCACGGGTCCACCTTCGGCGGGAACCCGCTCGCGTGCGCCGTCGCCCTGGAGGTGATCGCGATGCTGCGGACCGGCGAGTTCCAGCAGCGTGCCACCGAACTGGGCGACCACCTCCACCGCGAGCTGAACCTGCTCGTCGGCGGGGGCGCCGTGACCGCCGTCCGCGGCCGCGGACTGTGGGCGGGCGTCGACATCGACCCCTCCCGCGGTACGGGCCGGGAGATCTCCGAGAAGCTGATGGAGCTCGGGGTGCTCGTGAAGGACACCCACGGCTCGACGATCCGGATCGCCCCGCCGCTGGTGATCACCAAGGAGGACCTGGACTGGGGCCTGGACCAGCTCCGGTCGGTGCTCGGCGCGTAGGACGCGCCGAGCACGCGGAGGATTCAGAGGATGACGTGGGGCAGGAAGCGGGCGTACTCGTCCGTGACCGGCCCCGCCGATTCGCGGATGCCGAGCCCCGCCGCCTCGTCCTCGACGACCCACGCGCCGAGCACCACCCGGTTGCCGTCGAAGTCGGGCAGCGGGGCCAGCCCCTGGAAGACGTACCGCTCCCCCGACTCCGGTGCGAACGGCTCGCCGTCCGGGCCCGGCCCGTGCAGGGTGACGCCCGCGCCCTCGCGGCCGAGCAGCGGCTTGGCCGCGTAGCCGGCCGATCCGGGCTCCGCCAGCTCGCGCGGCCCGTCGAGGTAGGCGGGCAGCAGGTTCGGGTGCTCCGGGAAGAGTTCCCACAGGATGGCGAGCAGTGCCTTGTTGGAGAGCAGCATCTTCCACAGCGGCTCGATCCAGCAGGTGGTGCCGGAGCCGCCGCCGTGGTCGTAGGTGCCGAGGACCTGCGGGCCGAACTCGTCCGTGGCCAGCCACTCCCACGGGTAGAGCTTGAAGCAGCTGCGGATGAAGCGGAGCTTCTCGTCGACGAAGCGGCCGGACAGGCTGTCCCAGCCGATCTGCTCCACGGACAGGGCGTGCGTCTGCAGGCCGGCCTGGTCGGCGGTCTCCTGGAGGTAGGCGACCGTCATCAGGTCCTCGCCGAGCTCGTCGGTCTCGGAGTGCGCGAAGTGCAGCGGTCCGGGCGCCAGCAGCTCCGCCTGGCGGCGCCAGGCGTCGACGAGGCGCTCGTGGAGGGAGTTCCACTGGTCGGCGCCGGGGAACCGCTCCTCCATCCAGAACCACTGCGGGCTGGCCGCCTCCACCAGGGAGGTGGGGGTGTCGGCGTTGTACTCCAGCATCTTGGCCGGGCTGCCGGAGCCGTCGTAGCGCAGGTCGAACCGGCCGTAGAGGGACGGCTGCTCGGCCCGGCGGTTCCAGGACTCGGCGATCAGCGCGGCGAGCCCCGGGTCGGTGATGCCGAGGTCGGCGAAGCGGTCGTGCTCGACGATGTGCGCGGCCGCGGCCAGGCACATGGCGTGCAGTTCCTCGACGACGTTCTCCAGCGCCTCGACCTCGGGGAGGGAGAAGGAGTAGTAGGCGCTCTCGTCCCAGTAGGGGCGCAGCGAGTCGTCGGGGTAGCGGGTGAGGGGGTAGATCAGCCCCTGCTCCTCGACCGTCTTCTGCCAGCCGGGCCGGGGCTCGATGGTGTGCCGCTGCATCGTGTGATCAGCCGCCGCTGGAGCTGGAGTGGCCGCCGATGCCGCCGCGGGTGACGGCGGACTTGTCGAAGCTGCCGCCGGTGACCTTGCCCTTGCTGACGTGGCCGCCGTAGTAGTACGCGCCGGTCCCGCCGGTCTTGCACTCCTTGCTGTTCAGGTGGTCCAGCGTGGAGCGGGACGCGCAGCGCCGGTCCGGTTCGTCGCTGCTGCCGCAGGCCACGAGGGTGGCCGCGAGCAGGCCCATGCCTCCGAGGGCGACGGCGCCGGAGCGCATGCGGCGCTGGTTGGTGCTGCTGATGTCCATGTCTGCTGCTCCCCTGGGGCCTGGCGTGCTCCCGACAGACTAGAGCGGGCTCCCCGGCCGATGGAATCCGGCCGCCGTGAGATCCGTGACCTAGAGTCAGTTCGTGCTGATTGGGATGATTTGCGCGCTGGGTGCCGCGGTGTGCTTCGGTACGGCGTCCGTTCTGCAGGCCGTCGCGACACGGGCGGTGGAGCCCGGCAGCGGGTCCGGGGTGGACGCGGCGCTGCTCCTGCGGGCCGCACGGCAGTGGCGCTACGTGCTGGGCCTCGGCCTGGACGGCGCCGGATTCGTCCTGCAGATCATCGCGCTGCGGCACGTGCCGATCTACGTGGTCGGGGCGGCGCTGGCCGCCAGTCTGGCCGTGACGGCGGTGGTCGCGTCGCGGCTCATGGCGGTGCGGCTGTCCCGGGCGGAGTGGGGCGCGGTGGGCGTGGTGTGCCTGGGGCTGCTGATGCTGGGGCTCGCCTCGGGCGAGGAGGGCGCGGGCAAGGGCTCGCTCGCGCTGAAGCTGGGGCTGCTGGGCGTGGCGGTGCTGGTGCTGGCCGTCGGCGCGGTCGCGGGCGGGCTGCCCGACGGGCCGCGGGCACTGGTGCTCGGTCTGGGGTCGGGCACGGGCTTCGGCGTGGTGGAGGTCTCGGTGCGGCTCATCGACTCGGTGTGGGACTTCGCCAATCCGGCCCTGTACGCGCTCCTGCTGGGCGGGGCGGCCGGGTTCCTGCTCCTCACCTCGGCACTGGCGCGCGGCTCGGTGACGGTCGCGACGGCGGGCCTGGTGCTCGGCGAGACGATCGGCCCGGCGGTGGTGGGCGTGGTCTGGCTCGGGGACCGCACCCGGGAGGGCCTGACGTGGCTGGCGGTGACGGGCTTCGCGGTGGCGGTCGCCGGCTCCCTGGCCCTGTCCCGCTTCGGCGAACCGAAGTCGCCCGCGGCCCCGGCACCACCACTCGGCTGAGTGGAGCCCGGTTTCCCGCCTGCCGCACCGGTGCGGGGGGCTCGGCGCCGCCTCCCCCGGCGGAGCCGTCACGGCAGCGCGGCGGCCAGTGCAGCGAGGGTCGGGGACCAGGCGCTGTCCGAGGGCGTCCCGTAGCCGACGACCAGCGCGTCCCGAGGTGCGACCTCGGCCTGCGGATGGCGGAAGGCGGACAGGCCGTGCAGGGCCAGGTCGTGCCAGGCGGCCGACTGCAGCACCGACCGCTCCGTGCCCGCCGGGAGGTCCAGCACCGCGTGCAGGCCCGCCGCGATGCCCGAGACGCCCGTCACCCGGCCGGCCACCGCCGCCACCAGCTCGTCGCGCCGCCGCCGGTAGCGCAGCCGCATCCCGCGCACGTGCCGGTCGTACGCCCCGGATTCGATGAACTCCGCCAGGGTCAGCTGGTCCGGTGTGCCGGAGGTCCAGTCCGTGTACCCCTTCGCGGCGGTCACCTCCTCCACCAGGCCGGGCGGGAGCACCAGCCAGCCCATCCGCAGCCCCGGTGCGAGGGACTTGCTGGCCGTGCCGAGGTACACGACCCGGTCGGGGTCGAGCCCCTGCAGGGCTCCCACCGGTTGCCTGTCGTAGCGGAACTCCCCGTCGTAGTCGTCCTCCAGGATCAGCCCGCCGGTCGTCCGGGCCCAGTCGACCGCGGCCGCACGGCGGCCCGGGGTCAGGGCCACACCCGTCGGGAACTGGTGGGCCGGGGTCAGCAGCACCGCGCCCGCCGCCGCGGTCAGCTCCCCCGTACGGGCCCCTTCGCCGTCCACCCCCAGCGGCCTGGTCCGCAGCCCCGCCCGCACCAGCTCGTCCCGGTGGAAGTCCAGGCCGTACCCCTCCACGGCCACCTCCCGCACCCGCCGCGCCCGCAGCACCGCCGCGAGCAGTTTCAGCCCGTGCAGGAACCCCGCGCACAGCACGATCCGGTCCGGGTCGGCGTACACCCCGCGCGCCCGCGCCAGGTACCCCGCCAGCGACTGCCGCAGCTCGATGCGGCCGCGCCCGTCGGTGGCGTAGCCGAAGGCCTCGTTCGGGGCGGCGGTCAGCGCCCGCCGGGCCGCCGCCAGCCAGGCCGCGCGGGGGAAACCGCCCAGGTCGGGGGTGCCGGGGATCAGGCTGTACGCGGGCCCGGCACGCTCGGGGCGCCGTACGGGGGCGGCGGTCGCGGGGCGGCGCGGGCGCGCCCGTTCGGCGACCCGGGTCCCGGAGCCCTGCCGGGCCGTGAGCCAGCCCTCGGCGACGAGCTCGGCGTACGCCTCGGCGACCGTGTTCCGGGCGATGCCCAGGTCGGCCGCGAGGGTGCGGGACGACGGCAGTCGGGTGCCGGCCGCCAGCCGGCCGCTGCGCGCGGCCTCGCGCAGCGCCTCGGTGAGCCCGGCCCGCAGGCCGCGCCCGGCCGAGAGGTCCAGATGCAGGTCGGCACCGAAAGTGGCCCAGGAATCCGTCATGGATATGGACCATATCGGCGGGCCGCCTGCCTCCTACGGTGGAACACATGACCACCACCGCGGAAAACCTGCAGACCCACACCCACCCCCACGACCACGCCCCCGAGCACACCCCGCGCATGCACATGGCGAAGCTCGCCCCCGAGGTCTACAAGGCCGTCCTGGCCCTGGAGATCGCCTCGAAGAAGGGCCTGGATCCGTCCCTCGTCGAGCTCGTCAAGATCCGCGCCTCGCAGGTCAACCACTGCGCCTTCTGCCTCGACATGCACACCAAGGACGCCATCGCCGCCGGTGAGAGCGTGGAGCGGATCGTGCAGCTGAGCGCCTGGGAGGAGTCGCGGCACTTCTACACGGAGAAGGAGCTCGCCGCGATCGAGTTCACCGAGGCCGTCACGGTCCTGACGGACGGCTTCGTGCCCGACGAGGTGTTCGAGAAGGCCGCGGCGCACTTCGAGGAGCGCGAGCTGGCCCAGCTGATCGCCGTCATCGCGACGATCAACGTGTGGAACCGCATCGGCGTCACCACCCGCATGGTGCCGGGCCACTACAAGCCGGGCATGTACAAGGCCTGACCGGAGCCCCGGGCCGACCGGCCGGGCCCGGCCGGTCGGCCCGGTCAGCCCGGTCGGCCCGGTCGGCCCGGTCAGCCCGTCGGGCGGAACGCCGCCAGGGCCGCCGCATGGTGGTCCTGCGTGACCTGCCACTCGGCGGCCGGGCCGGCGGTCAGCACCGCCCATGTGGTTCCGTCCGCCGCGAGGAAGACCCGTTCGACCCCGCGCCGCACCCCGCGCGACTCCTCGCTGTCGTACTGGTAGACGAGCTCGGCCGCACCGGGAACGCCGGGGACGGGCCCGACGCCGATCTCCTCGTACCCCCGGGTGCCGTTCCTCAGGTAGGTGGAGGCCTGCTTGACCGCGTCGAGCGGGCTGAGGTCCGGCTCCGACACCCGGAACACCTGGATCAGCGCCGCCCGGTCGGGCGACCGGTAGAACACCCCCTCCTTGACCTCCTCGCGCGCCCAGCCCGCCGGGACGGCGAGGGTGAAGCCCGCCGCGTCCCGCCGGGTCTCGTGGGCCCCCGCCCCGGCCGCGGTGCCGGTCGGGACCGGGGTGGGCGTCCCGGTCGGGCCGGCGTCCGTGGTCGGCGGGCCGCTCGCCGTGGACGTCTGCCCGCCGGTCGCCGTCGGTGCGCCGGAGGTGACCGTCCCGTTCTTCTCCCCCGCGCGGTCCGCGTCACCCGTGTCCCGGGCCAGGAACCACACGGCGGCGGCGCCGATCGCGACGGAGGCGACGGCGACGCCCGCCGTCGCCGGGGTCAGCCACCGGCCGGCCACCTTGCCGGGGGCTGCCCGGGGCCCGGGCGGCGCCGGCACGGTCGGCACCCCGTACGGGGGCGGCGGCGCGTGGGCACCCGGCCCGAGCGGGTCGTACGCCGCGGGCGCGGTCGGCGGCTGCGGCGGGAGCGGCGGGAGACCCGGGGCCGCGCCCGGCGCGGTGCCCGTTGGCGCACCCGGCGCGGGCCCGGCCGGGGCCTGGTCCACCACCCAGCGCTGCGCCTGCGCGTCCCAGCGGCGCGGTCCGGACGGCGGCTGCGCAGGAGCCACGGATCAGCCTCCCAGCGCGCCGAGCAGGCTGCCCAGGGCAGCGGCCGCGCTCACCGTCTCCACGAGCGGGGCCCACCGCTGCAGCGCCTCGCGCAGCCGGGTGACCACGCCGGGCCGGATCGTCTCCGCGCCCTCCAGCTGCTCGGCGGCCCCGTCCAGTTCGGCGTCCAGCGCGGTCCGCTCGGCGCCGCGGGGAGCCTCCCGCACGAGCGCCTCGCGCAGGGAGAGCACCGCCTCCAGCAGTTCGGCCGCGCCGGGTGCGGCCGCTCCCGTACCGCCCTGGTGGACCGTGTTCGTGTTGTTCGAACCGCCGACGCTGACCGCGCTGCCGTGGATGCTGCCGATCCGCACGGCGGGCTCCCGTCCGCCCGCGTCATCCGTTGCCATGGCTCCCCCTGTGCGTGCTGTTGTGGTTCCCGCTGCCGCCGATGCTGATCGCGCTGTGGCTCACGTCGCCGAAGGTCGCGTTGATGTGGACGTCGGCGCGCCGCGCGAAGGCCTCGGTGTACCAGCCGTTCTCGTGCAGGACGACGGTAATGCCGGCGACGATCCGGTCCTGAATGGTTTTCAGATAGCGGTCGAGGTCCATGAGGTGGAACAGCGAGCCGTTGTCCTGCGCGGCGAGTTCGCGCACCGAGGCGCGCGGCCCCTCCGGGCGGGCGCCGCCATGGCCGCCGGAGGCGATCCGCCACCAGCTCGCGACGCCTCGGCCCAGGGTGACGAGGGAGGCCGTGAAGGAGCCGGGCGTGTGCCGCAGGGCCCAGACCGCCTTCCCGAAGCGGCTGTTGTTCAGGTAGCGGTGGGCGTCCGCGTCCGCGTTGTGGAAGGCGACGTGGACGGGCAGCAGCACGTGCGGCGCGACCTCCACCATCATCATCCCGCCCTGGGTGTGGACCCGTACGAACACGGTGACGACGACGTTCTCGTCCCAGCCGCCGACGCGGACGCGCAGGAAGTACCGGCGGCGCTCGCCGCCCTCCTCGACGGCGGCCGCCCGGTGGGCCTCGAAGTCGGCGCGCAGGTGCGGGCCTTCGTCGCGGTGGCCCAGGCCCCCGCCCGGCAGGAACACGCAGCTGTCCACGACCAGCTCGCGCAGCCGGTCCAGTACGGCGGCCTCGGCCTGCGGGGACCCGTGCTGCGAGGGCACCCGCAGCCGCTCCAGCAGGGGCACGATCCCCGCCACGATGCGGGCGTTGGTGAGCTGCTCCGGTTCGCGGCCGGGTTCGAGGTCCTCGCGGGGACGCAGCTCGAAGGAGACCTGCCAGGGGCGGTACGGGTCGCCGGCGCCGACGAACGGGTCGTTGATGTCGTACATGATCATCGGCGAGTGCTGCTCGTGGAGGATCCGCTGCCGTACGCGGGCGAACCGTACGCCCTGCTCCGCCTCCGCGGGGTCGGCCGAGCGGTGGGCGTACCGGTCGCGGTTGAGATCGCCCGCGATGGTCCGGGCGACGTGGCCGCGCTGGAGCCCGACGACGGTGACGACCGCGGCGAAGACGGCCGGCACCCACCCGAGGACGAATCCGGCGGCCGGGCCGCCGATGCCCCCCGAGAGGAGCAGCCCGCCGATCGCGGCCGGGCCGTCGTCCTCGTCGCCGAAGGCACCGAGCAGGGCCAGCCAGATCCCGAGCACGAGGATCACGATGACGGCGAGGTTCCACCAGGCGTAGATCCGCACGACGAGGGACAGCAGCCGCGGCAGCAGCCCCGACCGGGCCCGGAGCCAGCCCGCGAGGCTCAGCAGCAGGAACGGGACGAGCAGCACCGCGAGGGCGCCGCCCGTGAGGAGGGACCCGGCGAACCAGGCGCCGAGTATGCCCAGGGCCCAGCCGAGTTCGGCGCGGCGGGCGCGCAGGGCGTGGGCGAGGACGCGCGAGGCGTCGAACCCGTAGGAGGGCGCGACGATGCGCTCCTCGTGGACGTACAGCTCCTCGATGACGCGGTCGCGGTATCCGGCGTCGAGGTAGGTGCCGGCGCACAGGAAGCGGCCGGCCTCGCTGATCGCCGGGTCGACGGGGGGACGTCCGCCTCGGGGGTCGTCCTGGGGTTCGTCCTGGGGGCCGCCCGTCGGCTGACGGGGGATCGGGCTCTCGGTCACCGCCCGACTTTAGGTTTCCCCTACACGGTTCGACAGGCGGAATCACGCCAAAGCGCCCCGGCCTGGTGGGGCCGGGGCGCTTCGGTGCGTACTGCTTGCCGAGGTGGCGGAGGTGTCCGCGCCGCTCGGCGAGGAGCGGTGGATCAGATCAGGCCGAGCTCGCGGACCGCGTCGCGCTCCTCCGACAGCTCCTGGACGGAGGCGTCGATGCGGGCGCGGGAGAACTCGTTGACGTCCAGGCCCTGGACGATCTCGTACTTGCCGTCCTTGCAGGTGACGGGGAAGGAGGAGATCAGACCGGCCGGGACGCCGTAGGAGCCGTCGGACGGGATGCCCATCGAGGTCCAGTCGCCCTCGGCGGTGCCGTTGACCCAGGTGTGCACGTGGTCGATGGCGGCGTTGGCGGCCGAGGCGGCGGAGGACGCGCCACGGGCGTCGATGATCGCGGCACCGCGCTTGGCGACGGTCGGGATGAAGGTGTCGGCGAGCCACGCCTGGTCGCTGACGACCTCGGCGGCGTTCTTGCCGGCGATCTCCGCGTGGAAGATGTCCGGGTACTGGGTCGCCGAGTGGTTGCCCCAGATCGTCAGGCGCTTGATGTCGGAGACGGCGGCACCGGTCTTGGCGGCCAGCTGCGAGATCGCGCGGTTGTGGTCCAGGCGGGTCATCGCGGTGAAGCGCTCGGCCGGTACGTCCGGGGCGGAGGCCTGCGCGATGAGCGCGTTGGTGTTGGCCGGGTTGCCCACGACCAGGACCTTGATGTCGTCCGCGGCGTGCGCGTTGATGGCCTGGCCCTGCGGCTTGAAGATGCCGCCGTTGGCCGCGAGCAGGTCGCCGCGCTCCATGCCCGCGGTGCGCGGACGGGCGCCGACGAGCAGCGCGACGTTGGCGCCCTCGAAGCCCTTGTTCGGGTCGTCGAAGATGTCGATGCCGGCGAGCAGCGGGAAGGCGCAGTCGTCGAGCTCCATGGCGGTGCCCTCGGCGGCCTTCATGCCCTGGGGGATCTCCAGGAGCCGGAGCTTGACCGGCACGTCCGCGCCGAGCAGGTGACCGGACGCGATACGGAAGAGCAGCGCGTAGCCGATCTGGCCGGCGGCGCCGGTGACGGTGACATTCACAGGAGTGCGGGTCATGGCCTTCTCCGTTAGACAGCTGGCGGTGGGGCGTCCCTGCCCCATGTGCTGGAGGACGCCGCTCCCCTGTAAATCTTGACGTGAAGAGACATCCGCGGTCAGGCTATCCGACCCGGGCGCGGCCCAACCCCCGGGTCCCTGTGGTGCGCGGCACACGGCTCCGGTGTTTCGAAGGCCCGGTCGGTCCGCGGACTTCTATTCGACCCGGAAGATCTGGCCCGTCCGGTGGCCCTCGATCGACTTGACGTAGGCGTTCGCCGCGCGGGCCACCGGTACGGCGTCGAATCCCGCGAAGGCGTCCCCGTACACGTCGAGGGACTCCTCGAAGACGGTGGGGCTGACGGCGTTGATGCGCTGGCGGCCCGGCAGTTCGATGGCGGCGGCGCGCACGAAGGCCTCGACGGCGCCGTTGACGAGGGAGGCCACCGACCCGGTGAGCAGGGGCTCGCGGGTGAGGATGCCGGTGATCAGGGTGTACGAGGCGTGCGCGGGCAGGTGTGCGACGCCCTGGCGGACCAGCTCGATCTGGCTGACGGCCTTGCCCTCCAGGCCGCCGCGGATGTCGGCGGTGGTCAGTTCGGCGAGGGGGCGCCACGGCACGCTGCCGGCCGCGCTCGCCACGGCGTCGACCCCGCCGAACCGCTCGGCCAGCTGCTCGTACAGGGACCCGACGGACTCCGGGTCGGTGATGTCGACGAGGACGTCGGCGTTCTTGCGGGAGGCGGTGACGACCTGGTGCCCCCGCTCGTCCAGGGCCCGGTGGACGGCCCGGCCGAGGGTCCCGTTCGCTCCGATCAGCACGACCTTCTTCTTCGCGTTCATGCCGTCGAGCATCACGCGCCGCGATTGTGAAGTCCAGCTACCTCTTCTACATCGATCCTTAAGATGAACTCATGCTCGATGTGAAGCGGATGATCATCCTTCGGGACCTGGCGGAACACGCGCGGGTGACCGCCGTCGCGGACCTGCACGGAGTGACCCCCTCCGCCGTCTCCCAGCAGCTGCGCGCCCTGGAGGCCGAGGCCGGGGCCGCCCTCGTCGAACGGGACGGGCGCGGCCTGCGGCTCACCGCCGCCGGCGCGGCGCTGGCCGCCGCCTGCGAACCGGTCCTCGCGGCCCTGGAGCGGGCCGAGGCGTCGGTCCGGGCCCTCGACACCGAGCCGAGCGGGGAGCTGACCGTGGGCTGCGCCCCGAGCGCGCTGGCCACGGTGGCCGCGCCGCTCGTCGCCGAACTCGCCGTACGCCACCCCCGGCTGCGCCCGCGGATCGTGCAGGCCGACCCCGAGGAGGCCCTGCCGCTGCTGCGCGGACGCCGCCTCGACCTCGCGGTGACCTACGCCTACCCGCTGCTCGGCACCCCGCCCGCGCCCGGGACCACGGCGGTGCCGCTCTTCGAGGACCCGCTGTGCCTCGCGCTGCCGCGGGCGCTGCTGCCCGCCTACGAGCGGGACGGGCTCGCGGCGCTGCGGGACGCCGACTGGGTGTCCGCCCCGGCCCCGAGCAGCTGCCGCGAGATGCTCCTGCACGCCTGCCGGAACGCCGGGTTCACCCCGCGGATCGCGCACGAGTGCGCCGACCTGCGCTCCGGGCTGTGGCTGGTCGCCACCGGGCAGGCCGTCTCGATCCTGCCGGGACTGCTGTGCGACGCCCCGCCGCCCGGCACCGCCGTACGGCAGCTGCCGGGAGCGGGGCGCACGCTGGACGTCCTCATCCGGTCGGGCACAGAGACCCGTCCGGCCGTCGCGGCCGCGCTGGCGGTGCTCAGCGCACGGTGAAGCGGACCGCGCCCTCCACGAAGGGCAGGTCCAGCCACGGCCTCGGGGCCATCACCAGCGCGAGCAGCGTGATCGCCACGCCCAGCAGCCCGTACATGATCATGTCGGTGAAGCGGGAGCGCACCGCGAGCATCCCCACCGAGGGCAGCACCCGCCGCAGCACCGACGCGGCGATCAGGGCCACGCCGATCACCAGGCAGCCGATCTTCGCCTGCCCCAGGGCCGTGATCAGCAGGCCCACCGCGGTCGCGGCGAGCACGCTGAGCATCGGCCACTGGCGGGCGGGCGTGGACACGGCCCCCGGGACGGCACGGCCGCTGCCCTCGGGGCGGGCCGTGTCCCGCGTGACGGACGGGAAGCGGCGGGACTTGGCCGCGCCGCTCCCGTTCACGTGCTCGGCGCCCGGGTCAGTGCGCACTGCCGGTCCGCTCCGCCGCCTCGACGACGTTGACGAGCAGCTGGGCGCGGGTCATCGGGCCGACCCCGCCGGGGTTCGGCGAGATCCACTGGGCCACCTCGGCGACGCCGGGGTGCACGTCGCCGACGATCTTGCCGTTCTCGTCGCGGCTGACGCCCACGTCGAGCACGGCCGCGCCCGGCTTCACGTCCTCGGGCTTGACCAGGTGGGGGACGCCGGCCGCGGCGACGATGATGTCCGCCTGGCGCAGCAGCCCGGAGAGGTCGCGCGTACCGGTGTGGCACAGCGTGACGGTGGCGTTCTCGGACTTGCGGGTCAGCAGCAGGCCGATGGACCGGCCGACGGTGATCCCGCGGCCGAGGACGACGACGTGCGCGCCGTTGATCTCGACGCCGTGGTGGCGCAGCAGTTCGACGATCCCGTACGGGGTGCAGGGCAGCGGGCCCGGCTCGTTCAGCACGAGCCGGCCCAGGGAGGTCGGGTGCAGGCCGTCGGCGTCCTTCAGCGGGTCCATCAGCTCCAGGACCCGGTTGGTGTCGATGCCCTTGGGGAGCGGGAGTTGGACGATGTAGCCCGTGCACTGCGGGTTGGCGTTGAGCTCCCGCACGACCTCCTCGATGTCCTCCTGGGAGGCCGTCGCGGGCAGTTCGCGCTGGATGGAGGCGATGCCGACCTCGGCACAGTCCTTGTGCTTGCCGTTGACGTACCAGCGGCTGCCCGGATCGTCGCCGACGAGCAGGGTGCCGAGGCCGGGGGTGATGCCCCGGGCCTTCAGGGCCGCCACACGGGCGGTCAGTTCGGACTTGATCGCGGCCGCGGTGGCCTTGCCATCGAGAATCTGGGCGGTCATGCCCCCATCCTCCCGGATGAGGTGGCCCGGGTTCCAGTCAAGGTGCTCGCGTGACCGCAGGGTTCATTGCACTTGCACAACAAGTGACCGGCCGCATGCCGACCAACTGGACAAGGCCTCGCCGATCGGACCACGATGAAACGACTGAGTGCCGCGGGCAGTGCCGGGGGGCGGACCGCACCGTGCAGGATTCCTCCGCGCTCATTGCCGTGCGTCCCCGCACTTCCACGGAGGAACACCCCAGATGAGTTTCGGCGACCCGCACAATCCGTACGGACAGCAGCCGCAGGGCCAGCCCGGCTACGGCTACCCGCAGCAGGCCCCCCAGGGCATCCCGCCGCAGGGCGGCGGCTACGCCTACCCGCAGCAGGCACCGCAGGCCTACCCAGGCGGCCCCGCCGGATACCCGGGCGGTCCGGGCGGCTACCCCGGCGGTCCGGGCGGCTACCCGGGCGCGCACATGGAGATGCCGGGCGGGGCGAAGGCCGCGCGCGTCATCCTCTTCGTCATGGGCGCCCTGCAGGCACTGGGCGGCCTGTTCGTCATCATCGGCGGCGCCGTGCTGGGCGCGGCCCTCTCGGACTCCTCCAGCTCCTCCGCCGAGGACGCGGGCGCCGTCGCGGGCACCGCGGGCGTCATCCTGGGCCTGCTGTTCATCGGCTTCGCCCTGTGGCCCATCCTGACCGCGGCCAAGATGGGCAAGGGCCGCGGCGGCGTACGCGTCTCCGGCATCATCTACGGCTCGCTGCAGACCCTCTTCGCCGTGCTCGGCATCCTGGTGAACCTGGTCGCGCTCGGCGCGAGCGAGCACACCACGGGCTCCGGCGGCCTCACCGCCATCTCCGTGCTGCCGTCCGTGATCTCCCTCGCCCTCGGCCTCACGATCATCATCGGTCTGGCCAAGGCCGGGGACTACTTCCGCCGCCCCCAGTACTGAGCCGCCCCTTCCGCACACGGCGAAGGCCGCGACCCGCAGTGCGGGTCGCGGCCTTCGCCGTCGCCGGGGTGAGCCGGACTCACCGGACTCAGTGGAAGAAGTGGCGGGTCCCGGTGAAGTACATCGTCACGCCGGCCTTCTGCGCCGCCTCGACGACCTGCTCGTCACGGACCGAACCACCCGGCTGGACCACGGCCTTGATGCCCGCGGCGGTCAGGATCTCCAGGCCGTCCGGGAAGGGGAAGAAGGCGTCGGACGCGGCGTACGAGCCCTGCGCGCGCTCGGCGCCGGCCCGCTCGACGGCGAGCTTCGCCGAGTCGACGCGGTTGACCTGGCCCATGCCGACGCCGACCGAGGCGCCGTCCTTGGCGAGCAGGATCGCGTTCGACTTGACGGCCCGGCAGGCGCGCCACGCGAAGGACAGCTCCGCGAGCTCCGCCGGGGACAGGGCCTCGCCGGTGGCCAGCGTCCAGTTGGCCGGGTCGTCGCCCTCGGCCTGGAAGAGGTCGCTCTGCTGGAGCAGCACGCCGCCCGAGATGGGCTTGAGGTCACCCGGCTGGTGCGGGGTGCCGTCGACCTTCAGGACGCGGATGTTCTTCTTCTTGGCGAGGATCTCGACCGCGCCGTCCTCGTAGCCGGGGGCGGCGATGACCTCGGTGAAGATCTCCGCGACCTGTTCGGCGAGCTCGACGGTCACCGGGCGGTTGACGGCGATGACGCCGCCGAACGCCGACAGCGGGTCGCAGGCGTGCGCCTTGCGGTGGGCGGCGGCGACGTCCGCGCCGACGGCGATGCCGCACGGGTTGGCGTGCTTGATGATCGCCACACACGGCTCTTCGTGGTCGTAGGCGGCGCGCCGCGCGGCCTCGGTGTCCACGTAGTTGTTGAAGGACATCTCCTTGCCGTGCAGCTGCTCGGCGTTGGCGAGCCCGCCCGGCTGCCCGTCCGTGTAGAGGGCGGCGGCCTGGTGCGGGTTCTCGCCGTAGCGCAGGGTGGACTTGCGCTCCCAGGCGCCGGCGAGGAACTCGGGGAGCACGCCCTCCCCGCCCTCCGGGGCGTACGCGTTCGTGAACCAGGAGGCGACGGCCACGTCGTAGGCGGCCGTGTGCTGGAAGGCCTCGGCCGCCAGCCGCTTGCGGGCGGTGAGGTCGAAACCGCCGCCCTGGGCCGCGGCGATGACGTCGGCGTACCGCTCGGGGCTGGTGACCACGGCGACCGACGGGTGGTTCTTGGCGGCGGCGCGGACCATCGACGGACCGCCGATGTCGATCTGCTCGACGCACTCGTCCTCGGTGGCACCCGACCGGACGGTGGCCTCGAAGGGGTACAGGTTGACGACGACGAGGTCGAAGGGCTCCACACCCAGCTCGGCGAGCTGGTTGCGGTGATCCTCCAGGCGCAGGTCGGCGAGGATGCCGGCGTGCACGCGCGGGTGCAGGGTCTTGACCCGGCCGTCGAGGCACTCGGGGAAACCGGTCAGCTCCTCCACCTTGGTGACGGGCACCCCGGCGGCGGCGATCTTCGAGGCGGTGGAGCCGGTGGAGACGAGCGCGACGCCCGCCCCGTGCAGGCCGAGGGCCAGCTCTTCCAGTCCCGTCTTGTCGTAGACGCTGATGAGCGCACGCCGGATCGGCCGCTGGGTCGTGGTCGGGTCGTTGCTCGCTGCGGTGTCTGCGGCGGTCACTGGATTGTTACCTTTCGTCCCTCAATGCGGTAGCCGTGCCGGGCCAGGCGCCCCACGACATCGACGAGCAGCTGTCGCTCGACTTCCTTGATGCGCTCATGGAGAGCGGCTTCGTCGTCCTCGTCCCGTACCTCGACCACACCCTGGGCGATGATCGGACCGGTGTCCACGCCGCTGTCCACGAAGTGGACCGTGCAGCCGGTGACCTTCGCGCCGTAGGCGAGCGCGTCGCGCACGCCGTGCGCCCCGGGGAAGGAGGGGAGGAGGGCGGGGTGGGTGTTGATGAACCGGCCGCCGAAGCGGTCGATGAACTCCTTGCCCACGATCTTCATGAAACCGGCCGACACGACGAGGTCGGGCGCGTGGGCGTCGGTCGCCGCGGTGAGGGCGGCGTCCCACTCGGCGCGGCTCCCGAAATCCTTCACCGGGCAGACGAAGGTGGGGATCCCGGCCTTCTCGGCCCGTTCCAGGCCGGCGATGTCCGTCCGGTCGGCCCCCACGGCGACGACTACGGCGCCGAAGCCCTCGGATCCGCCGGGATGGGCGTCGATGGCGTCGAGCAGGGCCTGGAGGTTGGTGCCGGACCCTGAGACCAGCACGACCAGGCGGGAGGCGGCCATGGGAGGCCCTTTCTCGCGGAATTGCGGCGTTCGTCTTTGTGTGGTCATACGAAACTTCGGGGTACCGATATACGGGGAACCATACGAAGCCGCCGACCGCCTGCAACGATACCGGCACACCGGACGGCCCCCGAGGGACGGGGGGACGGGCGGGCGGTAGCGTCAGGCGTACAAGCAGCAAACTGGCCTCACCTCGCCTCGACGTCCTCGTGACGTCCATGACACAGGGGAAGTAACACACCCGATGCCGGACCGCCGTCAGCCCGACTCCCCCACCGACGACAACCCCTTCGCGGCCCCGCCGGAGGGCCGGCCCGACCAGCCGTGGCAGCCGCGCAGCGGCGGCGACAACGGCGGGAACGGCGACGGGAACGGCCCGGGGGACTCCGACGGGCAACGCGGCCCGGCCCGCTGGGACCCGACGGACCCGATCCAGCGCCGCGCCCGCTACGCGCTGCTGGCGGGCATGTGGGGCCTCTTCTTCGGGATCTTCCAGGTCCCCTCGGTCGGCCTGCTGCTGGGCGTGCTCGCCCTGTACTGGGGGATCAGCGCACTGCGCGGCAAGCCGGCGGCGGCCACCGGCGAGCCGGGTGCCCCGAAGGGCCTGGACGCCCTGGGCCCGGCGGCCCGCCCGCAGCGCACGGCGGCGGTGAGCGGCCTGGTCACCGCCTCGCTGGCGATCCTGCTGGCCATGAGCTCGTACGCACTGCAGCTCGCCTACAAGGACTTCTACGTCTGCCGCGACGACGCCCTCACCGAGGCGGCGAAGCTCCAGTGCAACACCCTCCTGCCGGACAACTTCGTCGGCAAGGTCCTGAAGGCCCCCCAGTAACCAAAGCACGCCCCGCGCCGGAGCCCCCTCCCCAAGCCCCGCCACCCCCTCAAGCCCCGCCGGCGATTGAGGCGCGGGGGTTCGGGGGCAGAGCCCCCGCAACGGCGCCGCACCGGCTAGGCGGGCGGCTTCCGCCGGGCGAGCACCCGTACCCCGGTCACCGGCGGAGCCACGGGCGGGACGGGCGGAACCGGCGGAGCCACCGGCTCCGGACGCGGCCCGAGGTCCAGCCCCAGCCCCGCCACCACGGTCACCGCCCGCCGCGCCCGCACCGCAGGTGCACCCGCAGCCACCGGAGCAACCGGAGCCGCCGGAACCACAGGAACCGCCCCAGCCGCCGGAGGCACCGGCTCGGGCAGGATCTCCGGAACCAGCGCCCCCGACGCCTTCCGCATCACCTCCCACCGCAACTCCCGCACCCCGCTGTCGTGCCAGCCGTCGCCCACCGGAGCCTGCGCGTCCACCGCGACCGGCCCCTCCGCCGGGCGGTAGCGCCACGCGTGCACCCCCACCGCCACCGGCACGGCCAGCACCAGCGTCCACCCGAAGGCCGCCGCACCCGTGGCCCACCACACGGGCCCGAACTCGGCCAGCCGCCGCGAGCCCAGCGGTCCCGCCGCGGTCGCCGCGAGCCCGGCCATCACCAGGCCGCACACCAGCGCGCCCAGGGCCGCGGTGAGCGCGGTCTCCCCGTACGAGACCTCGCGCGCCCGGCGCACCGCGAACCAGCCCACCGCCAGCCCCGCGACCACCGGCACGCCCACGGCGGCCCAGGTCAGCGGGGTGCCCGGCCCCGCGGCCGGGAGCGCCTCCAGCAGCGGGAACCGGGGCAGCGCGGGCGCGCCCGCGAAGCCCAGCGGGGTGGCCGTCACCTCGGCGCCGAGGGCGAAGCCGGGCCCGAGGGCGTAGGCGGCTCCCCAGACCATGGCGTTCGGGATCAGAGCCAGCGCGAGCAGCAGGACCGCGAACCGGCCCGACCACACCCCGGTGAGGGACAGGAAGGAGGCCTGGACCTGGGCTCCGTGCCAGGCGAGCGAGGCGCCGACGAGCAACGCCCCGCCCCCCAGGAGCACCAGCGCGCCGCCCGCGCCCGCCCGCAGCGCCAGCGCGTAGCGAGGGCGCACGAACCCCCTGCGCACGCCCCCGGGCAGCCAGTGCGGCAACGGGCCCAGCGGCCGCCCCTTGGCCCCCCACACCCCGCCGGCCGCGGCCAGGACGGCGACGAGCGGGACGTGCCAGGCGGCGCTGATCGGGTCGGCCGGCATCGGGCCGCCGGCGGCGTACACCGTGGCCAGCGCCCCGACGGCGAGGTACCCGCAGAGCACCGCCGAGAAGACCGCCGACGCGGGCAGCACCTCCTCGTCCTCCTCGTCCGAGGCACCGCCCAGCCGGGCGGCCCGCCGCATGAGCAGGACGGGCAGCGCGACGAGCAGCAGCGGTGTCACACCAACGGGTGCCGGGACACCGGAGAGCGTCTCGTACCGCAGCAGTTCGGTCCCGTGGGCGAGCAGCCACAGCCCGGCCGCGAGGTGCAGGGCCCCGCCGGGACCGCTGTCGGGATAGGGGGAACTGATCCACAGGACGATGACGAGCACGGCGAGGAAGCCGAGCCCGAGTCCGGCCGCCACGGCGCCGCCCACCACGCATGCGGCGGCGGCCGGCGAACGCCGCCGCACACCGGCTCGCGGGGGCGCCGGCAACCGGGTCCCGCGTTCGGTCACTTGGGTCACCCCGCCATGGTGCCAACGACACGCGCTATGGACGGGTAACAGGCGAATGTCCGTGGTGTCGCCCAATATACGTTTATGTACTTTATTGCTCAGGGCTGCCGGGTCGCGGGGAGTGTGGGATGACACGAAGCGTCGAGGACCTGCCCGCCCCGCACGAGCGCCGAAGACTGCGCGAAGCCGCGGAACTGACGCTCGATGAGGTCGCGGCGGCCATGGGCGTCACCGCGGCGACGGTCCGGCACTGGGAGTCCGGGCGCACGAACCCGCGCGGGCGCAAGCACGACGCGTACGCGCGGTTCCTCCACGGCCTGACCGCACTGCCGGTGCCCGCGGACGCGACCGGGCCGCCGGACCGGGCCGGCGTGGCCGGCCGCGCCGAACCGGCCGCACCGGCCGAACCGGTCCTGGTGGCGGTGGCGGTGACGCCGGGGACCGGTGCCGGATCCGGGGCCGACACCGGGGCCGAGGACGGTCCGGCCGCCCCGGACGGGGCCGCGCCCACCGCCGACACCCCCGCCGCCGGGGGCGCCGCGCCCCCGGCCGTCACCCGGCCGGCCGTACGTCCCCTCACCGGACCGGCCGACGCCTTCGACACCCTCTACGACCGGGCCGCGCCCGCCCTCGCCCTCCAGGCCTACCTGCTCACCGCCCGCCGCGCCCTCGCCCTGGAGGCGGTGGACAAGTCCTTCACCCGGGCCTGGGACCGGTGGCCCGAGGTGGCCACCGACCCGGACCCGGAGGGCTGGGTGCGCGCCGTCGTGTACGAGTACGCCCTCTCCCCCTGGCACCAATTCCGGCGCGCCCACCGCAGACCCGACCGGCCCCCCGCCGATCCCGCCGACCGGATCCTGCTCGACGCCCTGCTCGCGCTGTCCCGGATCCACCGCCGCACGGTCCTGCTCTACGACGGCGTCGGCCTCGACCTGCCCGACACCGCCGCCGAGACGGAGGCCACCACCCTCGCCGCCGGCAACCGCATCCTGCACGCACACGCCGACCTCGCCGCCCGGATCCCCGAACTGGCCGACGTACCCCTGGAGAAGCAGTCCGCGGCGCTGCGGGAGCGGCTCGTCGCCCTGCGGCCGCCGTTCCCGCTCGACCCGCGCCCGGCGGCGGCGGTCCGCGGCGGCGGCGAACGGCGCGGCCGGCAGTGGACCCGGGCGACGCTCGGCCTGACCGCGATGATCACGGCCGCCACCGCCTACACGGCGGCGACGGCGCCCACCCGGTACGACCCGCCGCCCGCCCCCGGCGAGAGCGTGTCGGGGGTGCCGGCGCTCAGCGGCCCGCAACAGCTCACCGAACGCAGCAGGCAACTCCAGGACAAGCTGCGCGCGGATCCGCAGGCGGGTCCCGCGCGCATCACCCCGAAGGTCGAATGAGCCCGGATACGGACAAGGGCGTGGCCCGCACCCCGAGGCCGGCCGGCCGCGGCACCGACGTACGCCGCGCCCGACCGCTGATCCCCACCCCTCGCCGAGCAGAGGCGCGGCACTC
>NZ_JBFBGM010000047.1:0-29728 GCF_040684695.1 Streptomyces erythrochromogenes | reverse complement strand
ACCCCCAAACACGTACACGGCACCCGGGCGCGCCCGCACCGGGGGGGCCCCGCCCGGCCCGGACCGCTGTTCTCAGGACTGCTCCATCGCCTCCGGCAGACCCGTGACCTCCTGCACGTGCCGCAGGGCGGGGGCGGCGAGCACCTCGTTCAGCCGCTGGAAGACCTGGCGGGCGGCCACCGCGTTCCAGTCGGCCGGAAGCAGTTCGGCGGGCAGGCCGGGATCGAGGTAGGGCAGCCGGCGCCACTGCGTGAGCATCGGCACGTAGTGGCGGAACGCCTCCGCTCCCCCGATGTCGGACCGCTGCGCCAGGGCCTCGGCGACGGGGCCGTACGCGTCGGTGAAACCGGCGTACTGCTCCTCGATCGCGGGGAAGTCCCACCACGAACTGACCGTTCCGGGCAGGTCGCTGAAGGCGGCGTAGTCGGCGGCGAACAAGTGGACGTAACCGCTCAGTCCGCGCCGTACGAGCATGTCGCGTGCGTCGCCGAGGAGCCGGGCGGGCGCGAGCCACACGCCGGGGGCGATGTTCCCGAAGCCCAGCCACGTCAGGCGGGTGCGCAGCTGGTAGCGGTGGGCGCGCTCGGACTCCGGTACGGAGAAGACGGCCATCGCCCAGCCGTCGCCGAGCTTCG
Source organism: Streptomyces erythrochromogenes (assembly GCF_040684695.1). Lineage (GTDB taxonomy): Bacteria > Actinomycetota > Actinomycetes > Streptomycetales > Streptomycetaceae > Streptomyces > Streptomyces erythrochromogenes_C. The sequence continues at coordinate 29,093 of NZ_JBFBGM010000047.1, read as the reverse complement.
CCGGCTCCAGACTGCCGAAGATCCGGCGGTCCCCCTCGTCGAAGACGGGGTGCGCGGCGGGGCTGAGGCGGTAGCCGGTGGCGCCGCGGCGCTCCGGTTCGAGGACGCCCTTCTTCTTAAGCCGGGAGATCGCCGAGCGGGCGGCCGGGCCGTCGACGTCCAGTTCCGCCATCAGGGTCAGCAGGTCGGCGACGGAGATCCAGCCGCCGACGCGTCGCAGGAACGCCCCGTAGACCGTGTTGATCAACGAGCTGGGCCTGAGGGGACTGTCCGCCATGATCGCCTTCCGTCGTGTGCGGTGGCGATCCTACCGAGCCGGGCGGCCGCGGCTCCGTGCGGCCGCCCGGCTCAGGTCACAGCTGTACGGCCCGCCGGAGCCGGCCCAGGTCGACGAACTTGAAGTCGGTGTCGGTACGGGCTTCCCCGTCGGGGCCGTCGGTACCGGGGGTGTTGGCTCCGTCCTGGACGACGAGGAGGCCGCTGGGGAACCTCCTGCCCAGCGGGGCGCTCGTGACGGCGGCGCCGTCGCACTCCTGGGAGCCGTCGGGTGCTCCGGGCCGGCTGCCCGCGGTGATGCGGAAGCCGCGGACGTAGGCGTCGCCGCGGTCGCGGTCGAAGACGGCGAAGGTGTCGTCGCCCTGGCTGGAGGCGAGCAGGTAGCCGGCGCGGCGCGGGTGCCCGGGATCGCGCCAGATGGTCAGGCCCTCCACGTCGGCGGAGAGGTGGCGGCCGCCGAAGCCGGGGTCGGCGCCCGCGTCGCACTCCTCGGTCTGCGGGTTCCAGGTGCCGGGCACTCCGAAAGAGCGGACCTTCTCGATCAGCCGGGCGGGCGAGCGCAGGTCGGCGTCGAGCTTCCAGATGCCGACGTCCTCCTGGCCCGCGTACAGGTCGCCGGTGTCCGGGTCGACGACCATGCCTTCGACCTGCGGCAGTTCGCCGGGTTCACCGCAGGGGGACCAGTTCTTGCCGTCGGGCAGCCGGAAGGAGGCGGGCAGCGCGGTGGTGCGGACCGTGCGGTAGCCGACCTTCCCCCCGGCGGTGGGCAGGAGTTCGGCGAGTGCGAGGGCGGTGGCGTGGCGCCGGCTGGTGACCGCGAAGGAGCGGCCGGTGCGGCGGTCGGTGTAGGCGGCCAGACCGTAGGCGGTCCGCTGGTCGGCGACCTCGTCCGGACCGGCCGAGAAGACGAGCGGGGCGGAGGACTCGTCGGTGACGTCGACCAGGGGCGCGCCGGTCCGCCCGGCGTCGATGCGGTAGACGCGCAGCTGGTCGCGGCCCCGGTCGGAGACCACGGCCACGTCGTGGGGGCCGTCGGGGAAGCGCAGGCCGGTGATCAGGTCGACGTTGTTGAACCGGCCGGGGGCGTCGCCCGCCCTCGGCGGCGGCGGGGCCGGCAGGGCCTGGACCTGGCGTCCGTCCAGGTCGTACACGCGCAGGCCGCCCTCCTTGGCGGTGGCGATGACCAGGCTGCGGTCGGGGTCCTTCGCGTTGCGCCAGATCGCGGGGTCGTCCGCGTTGGCGTTGCCGCCCGCCTCGTCGTCGAAGAGGGAGGGCGTCTCGACGGAGGCGGGCACCTCGGGCAGTGACGGCGGGGCGCCGCGGTCCCCGCGGGCGTGCGCCGGTACGGCGATCACGCCCAGGGCCACGACGGCGGCCACGCCGACGGCCGTCGTCCGCCTTCTCGAGATCGCGCTCATCTTGCCTCCTGGTCACGGGGTCGGGGGTCGGCCGGCGGCGGAGTCGGGTCCCACGGGTGCTCCGCGGCCGGGCCGCCCCCACCGTGGGCCACCCGCAGGTGGCCGCCATGGAGCAGACATGACGTGCACATGACTGCGGCGTGAAATCCCGTACCGGCCCGCTTCCTTAGCGGAACGTTAGATCTGCGCGGCGGAGCTTGTCCGGGTACGACGCGGCCCGCATGCTCTGGGCACTCCCCCGCCGTCGGGGCCGTTCTCCCCTCTCCCCTCAGGGACTTCCCTCCGGAGCCGCCATGTCCTCGTCCGCAGCACCACCCGTTCCCACGCCCGGTGACGAGCGCGGCAAGCGCCGCCTGGCGCTGATCGGCGGCTCGCTCGGCAACCTCGTCGAGTGGTACGACTGGTTCGTCTACGCCAGCTTCGCGATCTACTTCGCCGACTCCTTCTTCCCCGGCGACAATCCGACCACGCAGTTGATGAACACCGCGGGGATCTTCGCGGTCGGCTTCCTGATGCGGCCCGTCGGCGGATGGATCCTCGGCCGCGCCGCCGACCGGCACGGCCGCAAGAGCGCACTCACCCTCACCGTCACCATGATGTCCGTGGCCGCGCTGCTCATCGCCGTCGCCCCGACCTACGGCCAGGCGGGCTACTTCGGCGCGCTGGTGCTGCTGCTGGCCCGCCTCCTCCAGGGGATGAGCATCGGCGGCGAGTACGCCGCCAGCGCCACCTACCTGACCGAGGCCTCGGCCCGCAACCGCCGCGGCCTCGGCTCGTCCTTCCAGTACGTGTCGATGACCTGCGGCCAGCTGCTGGGCCTGGGGATCCTGATCACGATGCAGCACACGCTCACCACGCGCCAGTTGGAGAGCTGGGGCTGGCGGATCCCCTTCGTCCTGGGGGCGTTGTTCGCGGTGGTGGTCTTCTGGCTGCGCCGCCGCCTCCAGGAGACCGACGCCTTCCAGGAGGAGGCCTCCGGCGAGGACGCCCGCGACGACAGCGCCCGCGGCACGCTCAAGGCCCTGTGGCAGTACCGGCGGCAGGCCGGCCTGGTCATGGCCCTGACCCTCGGCGGCACCGTGGCCTACTACACCTACACCACCTACCTGACCAAGTACCTGGTCGGCAGCGCGGGCATGGAGAAGACCACCGCCACCCTGGTCAGCTTCACCGCCCTGACCCTCTTCGCCGTGCTCCAGCCCTTCGCCGGCATGCTGTCCGACCGGATCGGCCGCCGCCCCCTGCTGATCACCTTCGCCGTGGGCTGCACCGTCGGCACGTACCCGATCATGACCGCCCTCGGATCGGCTTCCTCGTACTGGTCCGCCCTCGGACTGTCGCTGCTCGCCCTGGTGATCATCACGGGCTACACGTCGATCAACGCGGCCGTGAAGGCGGAGCTGTTCCCCACCAGGGTGCGCGCCCTGGGCGTGGCCCTGCCGTACGCCATCGCCAACGCGCTCTTCGGCGGGACCGCGGAGTACGTGGCGCTCTGGTTCAAGAACAGTGGTCACGAGACCATGTTCTTCTGGTACGTCTCCGGGTGCGCGCTGATCTCCCTCGTGACCTACGTGCTGATGCCGGACACCCGCGACGCGGCCCTCAGCCGCGCCGAGGCCGAGGCCGATGCCCATGCCGGCAGCGACGCCGACCGGGGGGACCCGGCCGCCGCCGCTCCCGCCGGATCCGCCCGCTGAACGGCGACGGTAGCCTGGGGCGGCGGCCGCGGGGGCCGCACGCCCCGCCGCGAGGAGGCCTCCCATGCACGCGCTCCTCGTCGAGGACGACGACAGGATGGCGCAGGCCCTCGGCACCGCCCTCGCCCGGCGCGGCCACACCGTCCGGCGGGTCGCGCGGGCGCAGGACGCACTGCGCCACACCCACGAGGCCGAGTTCGTCCTGCTCGACCTGGGGCTGCCCGACTTGGACGGCATAGAACTGCTGCGGCGGCTGCGGACCGTGTGCGGGGTGCCGCTGATCGTGGTCACCGCGCGCTGCGAGGAGCGCGACATCGTGCAGGGGCTGCGGGCGGGCGCCGACGACTACGTCGTCAAGCCGTTCCGGATGGCCGAGCTGATGGCACGGATCGACAGCGTCCGGCGCCGCACGGACGCGCGCGCCGACCGTGACCCCGGGGCGCCGGGCCCGGCGGCGGTGCGCCGCGGGGACGTGGAGGTGGACGTGGCCGGCCGCACCGTCACCGTCGCCGGTACGCACGTACGGCTGACCCGGCGCGAGTTCGACGTCCTCGCCCTGCTGGCAGCCCGCCCCGACGAGGTGCACTCCCGCGCGGAGATCCTGGACCGGATCTGGGGCGACGCCTTCCTCGCCGCCTCGCGCTCGCTGGACGTCCACGTGGCCGGCATCCGCGCCAAGACCGGCCGCTCCGGGCTGGTGCGCACCGTCCGCGGGTACGGCTACCAGCTCGGCGGCGGGGAGCGGTGAGGCGCCGGCTTCTGGTGGTGCTGACGGTGCTCATGGGGGTCGCGGCGCTGCTGCTCTGCCTGCCACTGGCCGAGGGGTACGCGCGCGGGCGGACGGAACACCTGCTGCTCCAGCGGCGCTCGGAGGCCGTGCGCTTCGCCGATCTCGCGGAGCGGATGCGTACCGGGGCCGACCGGGCCGAGCTGGCGGCCGAGATCGGCCGGTACTCCGACCTGTACGGAGCGGGCGTGGTCGTGGTCGACACGGCGGGCTCGACGCTGGCCCGGGCGGGGGCGACGCCCGGCCCGGGAGCGGTGGAGGCGCGCGAAGGGGCGCTGACCGGCCGTTCCACCGACCGGCTGCCGACCCTGCGCCCGTGGGGGCCGCGCCACGTCGTCCTGGCCGAGCCGGTGGGCCGCGACGAGCGGGTCAGCGGGGCGGTCCTGCTGGCGGTCCCCACGGACGCGGCGCGCCGGGACGTCACCGTCCGCTGGTCGCTCATCGCGGCCGGGGCGCTCGCGTCGTTCGCGGCCGCCGCCCTGGTCGCCGCGGGGATCGCCCGCTGGCTGCTGCGGCCGGTCCTGGACCTGGACCGGGCTGTGGAACGGCTGGCCGCCGGCAGCCTGCGGGCCCGTGCCGGATCGGACACCGGCCCTCCCGAACTGCGGCGCCTGCGGGAGCACTTCAACGCCATGGCCGAGGCCGTGTCCGACTCCATAGGCCGTCAGCGCGACTTCGTCGCCGACGCCTCCCACCAGCTGCGCAATCCGCTGGCGACGCTGGTGCTGCAGTTGGAGAACGTCGAGCCGCACGTCGCCCCCGGACCGGGCCTCGCCGAGCACGCCCGCGCCCTGGACGAGGCGGAGCGCCTGGAGGAACTGCTCGACGGCCTGCTGGCGCTGGCGCGCGTCGAGTCCGGCGCGGCCGATCCGACGGACCAGGACGTGTCGCACGCGGTACGGCACCGGGTGGCGGCCTGGGGCCCCGTCTTCCGCGCGGCGGGGCTGGAGCTGTCGGCCGCCGGCGTCCCGGACGGCCTGTGGGCGCACGCCCTGCCCGACGCGGCCGGCCGGATCCTGGACGCGCTCCTGGACAACGCCGTCAAGTTCGTGCCGTTCGGCGGACACGTCACGGTGGAGGCCTCCCGGCAGGCGGACGGAAGCACGCTGGTCCGGGTCGCGGACGACGGTCCGGGCGTGCCCGAGGACCAACTGGAGCTGCTGCTGCGGCGGTTCACCCGCTCACCCGCGCATCAGAACGTCCCCGGCAGCGGGCTGGGCCTGGCCATCGCCGACGAGATCGCCCGCGCCGGCGGCGGCGCCCTCGGCCTCGCCGCGAACACCCCCCACGGCCTGGCGGCGCACTTCCGCCTCCCCCCGCCACCGGACTCCCGACCGGCATCCGGCCGGAAGGTGCCCGGCGGACCGGGAGTGGTGAGAGGGGCCGCGGAAGGGTAGGGCAGGGGAGAACGGGCTGGGGGGCCTGACGACCGAAAGGCACGGCAGCGTATGGAGCCTCTGCGGGACGGAGATCCGCGTCGGGTGGGGAGTTTCACGTTGAGCGGGGTTCTGGGAAGAGGAGGGATGGGGGAGGTCTTCTTCGGGCACGACGAGTCGGGCGCACGGGTGGCGGTCAAACTGATCAGTGAATCAGTGGTGTCGCTGCCCGGGTACCGGCAGCGGTTCAAGCGCGAAGTGGAAGCCGCCCGCACGGTGAGCGGCACCTGGACGCCCGCCATCGTCGGAGCGGACACCCGCGCGGACACGAAGCGGCCCTGGGTGGCATCGGTGTACGTCGAGGGGCCCGACCTGAGGACCCTGGTCGAGGACGGCGGCCCGCTGGACGCCGAGCGGCTGCGGGAGCTGGGCGCCGCACTCGCGGGTGCCCTGAGGGACATCCACGGGGCGGCCATCGTGCACCGGGACCTCAAGCCCGCCAACGTCCTGATGACCGCGGCCGGCCCTCAGGTGATCGATTTCGGCATCGCGAAGCCCCTGGTACCGGATCTCACCCAACTGACCGAGGACGGCGTGGCGATCGGCACCGCGCCCTACATGTCGCCCGAGCAGACGGCGGCGGACAAGGAGGTCGGTCCCGAGAGCGACGTCTTCTCCCTCGGTGCGCTCCTGGTGTTCGCGGCGACGGGGCGCCCCCCGTTCGGGCGCGGTCCGGACGTCCAGCGCAGAGTGAGGGAGGAGGAACCCGACATCGAGGGCGTTCCCCCGGCCCTGGAGCCGCTGATCAGTGCGTGCCTGGAGAAGGATCCGGCCGAGCGGCCGGACCTGGACCAGATCATCCGGATCTGCACCGGCAGTCCGGGGTGGGGGACGTGGACCGTCTCCCAGAAGGGGCCGACACCGCTCGGCGGGTCATGGGGCTGCCTGACCGGTTTGCTGTGCGTGGCCACCGCCGTCGCCGCGACGGCCGCCGGTGCGCAGTCGCCGGCGCCGGGAGTGGGGATCTTCGCCGGACTGTTCCTCGCCTGGATCGTGCCGTGGCGCCTCATGCTCTTCCTCAACGCGCGGCGCACGGTGACGGTGGCCGTCATGGTGAGCTGGCGGGGGGTGGCCCTGCGCTTCGAGGAGGAGCGGGTCTTCCATCCGTGGGAGCACCTGGACAGGGTGCAGCTGGTGAAGCCGGCCGTGGGTGACAGCCCTGTCGCCGCGACCCACTCGCTGATCGTGACCATGAGCCCGCACAGCGCGGGGCACCCCTGTCCCGACCGGTTGCGGCTGGGACAGAAGCGGGGTGTCAACCTGGCCCTCTCCCCCGCGGAGACCGTGGAGCTGAAGACGTTGCTGACGCACCACCACCTCCGGCGGCCGCCGGAGTGGGTCGGCCGCACGAGGTGACCGCCGGCGGCGGCCGGCGTTGTCAGCCGTAGACGGAGCGGTAGTACGCGGACGCGCCCGGGTGGAGGGGGACCCGGCCGGTGGAGATGGCGAAGCGGGGCTCCAGGCGGGCGCCCGCCGTCACCTCCCGCAGGAGGTCGCGCCACTGGTCGAAGACGACCCTCAGCAGCGCGCGCACGACGTCCGGCTCCACGTCGGTGCGGGACAGCAGGTAGTTGCCGACGCCGATGGTGCCCACCGGCTCGCGCAGTCCGTAGACCCCGGCGGGCAGCGTCACCGCCGTGTAGACGGGGGCGTAGCGCTCGCGCAGCGGGGCCACGTAGGCGTCCAGCGGCAGGAACCGCAGGGGCAGTTCGCGCGCCAGCCCGGCCAGCGCCGGGGTGGGGACTCCGCCGGACCAGAACAGTGCGTCGACGGCGCCTTCGCGCAGCGCGGCCACCGACGCGGCGAGGCCCAGGGGCCGTTCGTCGGCCGGTCCGGCGGCCCGCAGGACGCGTTGGGCGACCACCCGGACGCCCGATCCTGTCGCACCGGCGGCGACCGGGCGTCCGGCGAGGTCCGTCACCGTGCGGACCGGGCCGTCGGACGGAACGACGAGGTGGGTGTAGTTGACGTAGACGCGGGCCAGTGCCGTCACGGCCGCGGGCCTGCTGAAGGTGTCGCGCCCGAGCACCGCGTCCTCGGCGGTGTCCGCCATGGCCAGGGCCAGCTCGGCGGAGCCCTCGTCGAGGCTGCGCAGGTTGTTCACGCTCGCCGCGGTGCTCACGGGGATGACCTCCAGCGGCAGATCGCTCGCACCGACGGCGAGCGCCAGGGCCTTGCCGAAGGCGTTGTACGGGCCGCCCTCGGGACCCGTCGCGAGCCGTAGCCGCCGTACGGGGCGGGAGCCCCCCGAGCATCCGCCGAGCGGCGCCGCAGCGGCGGCGAACCCGGCGCTCAGCACGGCGCGGCGCGACGGTCCGTTCAACGGCCGGCCTCCGGGTGGTGTCGTCGGGTGGGCGGGGTGGCCCACCATGATGCGGCACGCACCACCACCCGTGCGAGGCACGACCGGTCGGGCCCGACCGTGAAGAACTGATGAACGCTCACGATACGGCCGGCCACCGGGGCGGCGCCGTCGCGGCACCCGTCCCGACCTGGGAAGGATGCCCAGGTCAACTGGTCTGTCCGACAGATGAGTTACTACCCAGAAGACATGGAACGTCGCTCAGAGTTCGGGTACCTTCCATCACGTCGCCGCCACACCCGGGGCACAGGGCCCCACGGGACTTGCGGCGCAAAGGACCCGACCCCTGTTGACGACAGCAACCGAAGTCTTCACAGTCCGGCCGTACACCCCGCACTGCCAGGTGATCAACGATGAGGGCGACCATGCCGTCATCGGCATCTCACCGGGCAACAGCTACTTCTCGGCACAGCGTGTCCTCGACCTCGCCCAGTGGGGCATGCGCAACTTCGCGCAGGTCGACCTGATCTACACCGACATGCACGTCGCGGAGATGTACGAGGCCCTCGGATACGGCGAGGACGAAGCACGCCGCAAGGCGGTGAAGAACCTGCGCGGAGTCCGCGCGAAGGTCAACAACGCCGCCGCCGAAGCCGACCCCACCGGCGTCCGCCTCCGGGCCCGTCCGATGTCGTCCCTCACCGACATCCCGGCGTACCGGACCCTTCACAACCACCTGAACAACCTGCTCGACATCGACCCGGAGTTCCGCGAGACCTGCAACTCCCTCGTCGACGCGTTCCTCTCCTCGAAGGTGCTGAACGGGAAGGCCGCCACCACCCGTCAGCGCGAGGTCTGCCTGGAGTACGTCTGCGCCGAGGCGCCGCTGTTCCTGGACACGCCCGCGATCCTGGGCGTGCCGTCCTCCCTCAACTGCTACCACCAGCTCCTGCCCATGGCGGAACTGCTCTACTCGCGCGGCTCGGGGCTTCGTGCCTCACGCAACCAGGGCCACGCCATCATCACCCCCGCCGAAGGAGACTCCGATGCCCGCTGACACCCTCCTCGATTTCCCCTTCTCCGCGCGCGGCGACCAACTCCCGGCCGAGATCGAGCAGCTGCGCGACGAGCCGGTCAAGCGCGTCCGCACGATAGCCGGTGACGAGGCCTGGCTGGTCTCGTCCTATTCGCTCTGCAAGCAGGTCCTGGAAGATCCGCGGTTCAGCCTGAAGGACACCTCGGCCCCCGGGGTGCCCCGGCAGTACGCGCTGACGATCCCGCCCGAGGTCGTCAACAACATGGGCAACATCACCGGCGCCGGCCTGCGCAAGGCCGTGCTCAAGGCGATCAACCCGAAGACCGGCGACCTCACCGGCTGGATGCGCGAGCAGGCGAACAGCCTCGTCGACGGCCTCCTGCGCAGCGGTGCGCCGGTCGACCTGCGCGGCGCGTTCACCAACCCGTACGCGGAGAACCTCCACTGCCGCATCCTCGGCATCCCGGAGGCCGACGCCCCGCAGCTGGCCGCCAGCCTGGACATCGCGTTCATGAACTCGGCCTGCCCGGTCACGGGTGCCAAGCTCAACTGGGACCGCGACATGGCCTACATGGTGGAGCGGCTCGACGATCCGGCCACGGTCGGGCTGATGGCCGAACTCGCCGCGCTGCGCGAGGACCCCGACTACGCGCACCTGACGGACGAGATGCTGGCGGTCGTCGGCGTCACCCTGTTCGGCGCCGGCGTCATCTCGACCATGGGCTTCCTGACCATGGCGATCGTCTCGCTCCTGCAGAACCCCGACGTGTGGGAGCAGCTCCGCAAGGCTCCGGAGAAGATCCCGGCCGCCGTGGACGAGCTGCTGCGCGTCAACCTGTCGATCGCCGACGGCCTGCCGCGGCTCGCGCTGGAGGACGTCACCCTCGGCGACGTCGAGGTCAAGAAGGGCGAGCTGCTGCTCGTCCTGGTGGAGGCCGCCAACACCGACCCGGCCGTGTACTCCGACCCGCACACCTTCGACATCGACCGTGCGAACGCCGGTACCCACCTGTCGTTCGGCGGCGGTCCGCACTACTGCCCGGCCACCGCGCTCGGCAAGCGGCACACGGAGATCGCCATCGAGGTCCTGCTGGAGAAGATGCCCGACCTCCAGCTGGCGGTCCCCTTCGACCAGCTCGTCTGGCGCACCCGTTTCATGAAGCGCCTGCCGGAGCGGCTCCCCGTCCTCTGGTAGCGGCGCCGGCGCGCGGCGGCGCGCCCGCACCGTGAAGGCGGTCCCGGCCGGGGGGAATCCGGCCGGGGCCGTCGCCGTACGCACGGGGGGCGTACGGGCGGTCCGGGCGGGCTGTTCCGGTCGAACTCCCCCGCGAGCAGGAGGACCGGGGCGCCCAAGGCGGCGAGCCCGGCGACGGGCCGTCAGCGCTCCGCCAGCACTTCCCGGATCACGTGCCGGGCGTTGCGGGCCATCGTCGGATTCGTCGTGCGGTAGTAGGGCAGCGCGTTCACGGCCTGGGAGAGCGTCCGGCCGCGGCCGCGGATCCAGGTCGCGTCGTCCACGCCGAGCGTCTCGCGGAAGACCCCTCGCGCACCCGCGGGCAGCAGGTTCCACGCCGGGAACAGGTCGCACGCCGGGTCCCCCACCCCGGTGCACCCGAAGTCGATGACCGAGGTCAGCCGGCCGCCGTCCACCAGCACGTTGCCGGGGGTCAGGTCGCCGTGCAGCCACACCGGCGGCCCGTCCCAGCCCGGGGCACGCAGCGCTTCCTCCCATACGGCCGTCAGGGCATCGCAGTCGATGCCCTCCTCCGGGATCAGCCGCAGGTGCGCTATCGCCGCCCGGGTCGGCACGTCCAGCGCCTCGACCGGGCCACCCCGGTAGGCCTGCGGCGCCCCCGGCAGGGTGACGCTCCGCATCGCCCCGACGAAGGCGGCCAGGTCCCGGGCCAGCCCCAGGGCGGCGGGCCCGCCCAGCGCGCCCGCCTGCGGATTCGCCCCCGCCAGCCACCGGTAGACCGACCAGCGCCACGGATACCCCTCGGCGGGCTCGCCGGCCCCCAGGACCTCCGGCACGGCCGTCGGCAGCCGGGGGGCGAGGCGGGGCAGCCAGTCCCGTTCCAGCGTGATGTCCTCGGCGCCGCCCTCCAGCAGGGGCAGCCGTACGACCTTGTCCTCCCCCAGCCGGAACATGGCGTTGACCGTGCCGCCGGAGGGGAACCTCTCCACGCTCGCCCCCGCCCACTGCGGGAACCGGCCTGCGATCAGCCGCCGTACGAGGTCCTCGTCGACGGGGTACTGCCCGGGGTGCATCTGTCCTGTGATCACGACCGCCATCCGACCGGCAGGTACCGCCGTCGTCAAACGATTTGTCCCGACCGGTCGTGGCCGCCGTTGCCCGGCGGGGGTCTTGATCGTTCGTCGGCTGACGGCCCGCCCGGGCCCGTCGGTGGCAGGTACCTCTACGAGTGAGGCGAGTGGTCGGCATGCGAGTGGCCCGCAGGACCGTGCTCCGGGCGGCGTCGACGGGCGCCGCGGCAGCCCTGCTCGGGCGTGCTCCGGCCGAAGCCCGAGCGGCCGCGGCCCCGGACACGGACCCGGACACGCCGGTCCGGCTCCGCTTCACGCGCGCCACCAACGGTGCCGCGACGGCCACGGCGGGCGGTGACCGGATCGTCGCCGAGGTGCAGAACGTCCTGTGGTCGCTGCCCCCGGACGGTTCGCCCGCGACCGCCCTGACCCCGCCCGACCTGGAGCCCGGGCGGCCGGTGTTCTCCCCGGACGGCCGCCGGGTCGCGATGAGCGCCTACCGCGGGGGGACGTTCCACCTCTGGGTGATGAACGCGGACGGCTCCGGGCTGCGCCGGCTCACCGACGGTCCCTTCGCCCACCGGGCACCCGCCTGGTCCCCCGACGGCCGTACCCTCGTCTGCTGTTCCGAGCGCGGCGGCGATCCGGTGGCCGGCAGCCCGTACCGGATCTGGACCGTCCCCGTCGCCGGAGGCCGCCCGCGCCGCCTGACGGGCCTTCCCGGGCAGCACGGACCGGGCCAGGACGGTGAGTGGGAGGACTTCGATCCGGTGTGGTCCCCGGACGGGTCCCGGGTGCTGTTCGTCCGCGCCACCGCGAACGGGGACGCGCTGACGGCCCGGACGATCGCCTCCGTGTCCGCCGGCGCGGACGGCAGCGCCGCCGCGGGAGCGGCCGCGGGCGCCGGCTCCGCCGTCCCGGGGGCCGTACGGGTCGAGCACACCGCTGCCGACGGAAGGCTGATGACGCCCGCCCTCTCCCCCGCGGGGCGCACCGCCTGGCTGTCCGCGGCACCCGGCCCCCGCAAGGCGGAGACCCTCACCCTGTTCGCCGACGGCCGTCCGGTCGCGCTCGACGGCGACCTCGCACCGGCTCCCCCGCGCTGGATCGGCGACGACCGCCTGCTGATCACCCTCGACGGCCGGTTCCGGATCATCCGCCCCCACCGGGACGGGGCGGGCCACGAGGTCCCCTTCGACGCGACCCTCGACGTGTCCCGCCCCCGCCACCGGGTGAAGGAGTACGTCCTGGAGGCGGAGCGGAGCCGCCCCGTCCGCGGCATCCACCTGCCCGCCCTGTCCCCGGACGGCCGCAGCGTGGCCTTCGCCGCTCTGAACGCGCTGTGGGTCGCCCCCGTCACCGGCGGGGCGCCGCGCAGGATCGTCCGGGCCCCCGTCACGGCGTACGTCCAGGGACCGGTGTGGACACCGGACGGCCGGGCCCTGGTCTACACCGACGACCGCGACGGGCTGAACACGGTGCGCCGCCGCGAACTCGACGGCGGCCGGGAGAGCGTGCTCGCGCCGGGCGGGCGCGTCTACGGGGTGCTCTCCCCGGACGGCACTCGGCTCGCCGCCCTAGACCTCGCCGGGCGGCTCCTCGTGCGCGACCTGGCGACCGGGACGGAGACCCCGCTGGTCACGGCCCTGGGCGGTGGCGGGCTGCCCGGCCCGCCCAGCTGGTCGCCGGACGGCCGGTACCTGGCCCTCTGCGACCGCAACCGGCTGAGCAGGCGCTTCCGCGAGGGCTACAACCTGATCCGGATCGTCGACACCGCCACCGGCGCCGCCCGTCTCCACGCGCTCGCCCCGCACGCCTCGCTCGCCGACCGCTACGCCTCCGGACCGGTCTGGTCGCCCGACGGCCGCTTCCTCGCCTGCGTCAGCGAGTCGGCCCTGTGGCTGCTGCCCGTCGCCCCCGACGGCACGCCCGCCGGGCCGGCCCGGCGCCTGTCCGAGGAGCCCGCGGACCACCCGTCGTGGTCCGGGGACTCCCGTACCCTGCTCTACCAGTCCTGCGCCCGGCTGCGCCTGCTCTCCCTCGACGCCTCCGGTGCGCCCGTCGCCGCGCCGCGCACCGTGCCCGTCTCCCTGGACCACCGCCGCCCCGCGCCCGTGGACACCGTCGTGCACGCGGGACTGCTGTGGGACGCCACCGGCTCCCCTCCCCGTGCCGACGTGGACGTCCTGGTCAGCGGGGGCCGGATCACCGCCGTCGAACCGCACCGCCCGGGCCGCCGGGCCGCCCGCACCGTCGACGCCTCCCGCGGCACGGTCCTGCCCGGCCTGTGGGACTCCCACGTCCATCCGTACCCGTACACCTACGGGGCGCGGCAGGGCGTCCTGCACCTCGCGTACGGCGTCACCACCGCGGTCTCGCTGGGCGGTTCGGCCTACGAGCAGGCCCGGCTGCGCGAGGACATCCGCTCCGGGCGGCTGGCCGCGCCCCGGCTGCTGGCCGGCGGGGAGCTCCTCGACGGCTCCCGGGTCGCCTACAGCATGGGGCGCGCCCACCGCACCCGGGCGGGATTCGCCCGCTCACTGGCCCGGGCCGAGGCCCTGGACTGGGATGTCGTCAAGACGTACGTACGCGCCCCGTACGAGCTGATGGCCGACGCGGCCCGTTTCGCCCACGAGCGGCTGGGCGTCAGGGCCGGTTCCCACCTGTGCGCCCCCGGCATCCAGTCGGGCCAGGACCTGACCACGCACCTGGTGGCGACCGAGCGCGCCGAGTACGGGCACGGGGCGACCCCGCGCGGGCACACCTACCAGGACACCGTGGAGGTGTACGCGCGCGGCGGCTTCGACCTCATCGCCACCCCGTTCACCGCCCTGCCGCTGCTGGGCGCCGATCCGGCCCTGGCCGCCGACGACCGGGTGACCGGGCTGATGCCGCCCTGGGACGTGGAGGCGGTACGGGCAGCGGCCGCGCGGCCGCCGAGCGCGGAGCAGGGCGCCGTCCTGGAGCGGGAGGTCGACGTCTACCGCAGGGTCGTGCGGGAGGGCGGGCGCCTCGCGCTGGGCACCGACGCGCCGCTCACCCCGGTCGGGCTGCACCTGCACCTGTCCCTGCGCGCACTGCACCGGTACGGGATGTCGCCGGCGCAGGCGCTGACCACGGTGACCGTGGCGCCGGCCCGGGTCTTCGGCGTCGCCGACCGGCTCGGCACCGTCGAGCCGGGCCGGATCGCCGATCTCACTCTCGTCGACGGCGATCCCTTCGCCGACTTCGCGGACCTGGTGCGGGTGCGCGGGACCCTCCGCGGCGGCGTGCTGCACGAACGCCCCGCGCTGGAGCGCGCCTTCACCCGCTCCACCGCGCCGGCGGCGGCGTCCCCCGACGGCTGGCGGGGCGTGCTGCACCAGATGCTCAGGGACGGCTGCTGCGGCGAACGGGAGGACGGCTCCTGACGGCTGGCGGCGGCTCCTGACGGCTTGCGGCGGCCGGCTCCGGTCAGGGCCGGTCATACCAGGAGAAGGCGGCGATCCGCCAGCCCTGCGGGGTGCGGACGAACTGGATGGTCTTGGTGCCGCCGCCTTCGAACGGTTCGCCGTCCAGGACCCCCGACTTGCGGTACTCGCCGAAGCGCGAGGCGATGTCGCCCGCGATCTCGGTCCGTTCGGAGGTCTCCCACTCGGAGAACTCCGTCAGCCGGCCGCCGGCCAGCAGCTCCCGGCGGGGCTCGATGAACTCCTCCACCGTGTAGGCCGTGAACCGCGGGCCGGTCATCACGATGATCGCGCCGGGCAGGGCGAGCCGGCGGATCCGGGCCACGTCGGCGGCCCTGCCGCCCCGGTTGTCGAAGGATCCGAAGAACTCGGCGGTCACCCTGTCGATCTCGGCCTTGGACATGCACGCGACACTAAGTCGCCGGGCCCGCCACCCGCAACGGCCACGCGACGATCACTCCGCAACGGCCGTGGTGACCACGAGGGGCGGTCGCGCCCGCTCCGCCGTCCACGGGCGGGCGGCGACGAGGTCCGGGTCGGCGACGGCGAGCGCCTCCGCCACCGTCGGCCGGTGCCTGCCGACGTAGCGGAAGCCGGCGCGTCCGAGCAGCTCCGGAAAGAGGTCCACGGGCCACGCGTGGTTGCGCATCTCCTGCCAGGTCCCGTCGGTGCGCAGCAGCCGTACCGTCACCTCGTCACCCGGCGCGTAGGCCGCGCCCGGCTCGCCGATCCGCACCGAGGCGTACTCGGTGCCGCTGCAGGCGGGGTCGGTGGTCAGCAGCACGAACGGGGCGCCGGGCCGCAGGAGGCGGCGGATCTCGCCGAACACGCCGAGCAGGGCGTCCTCGGTGGGCAGGGAGGCCAGTACGTGGTTGCACATCACCGCGTCGGCGCAGCCGTCCGGCAGGCCGCTCACGCGCCCGT
This sequence comes from Streptomyces erythrochromogenes, assembly GCF_040684695.1. Lineage (GTDB taxonomy): Bacteria > Actinomycetota > Actinomycetes > Streptomycetales > Streptomycetaceae > Streptomyces > Streptomyces erythrochromogenes_C. Next base: position 13,503 of record NZ_JBFBGM010000047.1, on the reverse strand, counting down.
TCTCGACCAGGTGGAAGCCTGCCACTGCGGGCGCCGAGGCACGGGCCAGCTCCAGCATCTGCGGGGAGGTGTCGACTCCCAGGACCCGGGCCCCCAGGACGCGGGCCGCGTGGTCGGCCACCCTGCCGGGGCCGCACCCGTAGTCCACCAGGACCTGACCTGTGCCGATGCGGCCGGCCAGGGCCCGCAGGACGAACGGGTAGCCGAGGAGCCGGTCCGTGGCCCCCTCGACGGCCGCGAACGCCCGCGCGCCGTCGTGTCCCGACCATGCGGCGCCCCCGGGGGCTCCACCGCCCGGTGCGGATCCCTGCGACCGGTCGCTCACAGATCCACTATCGGCCCACCGCGGCCGCCCGGCACCCGCAGCGTACGCACGAGACGCGGGAACCGCATGCGGGAGGCTCGGCGGCCTTCAGAGGGTGATCCAGTAGCGGCGCTTGGGGCCCACGAGGGTCTCGCGCACGTCCTCCAGTACGCCGCCGCACCGCTCGATGGTGCGGACGGAGCCTTCGTTGCCGGGGTCGCAGGTGAGCAGGACCCGGTCCATCCCCAGCACCCGCGCCTCGTGGAGGACGGCGGACAGGGCCCAGCCGGCCAGGCCCCGCCTGCGGGCCGAGGGCCGGATGCCGTATCCGATGTGGCCGCCGGCGTCGAGGAGGAAGCCGTTGAGGTAGTGGCGCAGGTCGATGGCGCCCAGGTAGGTGTCGCCCTCGGTGATCCACCAGTACGTCGCGTGGACGCGGCCGTGGTCGACCGGCAGCGAGCGGTCGGCGTACCGGCGCAGCTTCCGCGTCCAGGCGGCGAAGCCCTCCGGGCTGTCCACGTCGTCGTCGGAGCCGAGCCCCGCGCCGTCCATGTGGGCGTCGGGCCCCCACTCCTGCTGTGCGGCGGTCCAGGATCCGTGCAGGTGGGGGCTGGGGGCGATGAGCTGGGGCATGCCTGGGACCCTAACAGTCGGATCATCCGACCCGTCCGGTCCGGCGGGAGGCGCAGCGCGGGTCCGTCAGCCCGACCTCGGCTCGGACGGCTTGTGGCCGGGGTAGACGTTGTCCGGGCTGACGATGCCGGTGATCGCCTCGCCGAAGAGCGTGCTGGGCTCCTGGCCGTCGTGGAGGATGTCGGTGTTGAGGATGACGACGAGGGTCGCCCGGGCCTGCGGGAGGTACACGGCGAGGCTCTGGTAGCCCGGGAGCGAGCCGTTGTGGCCGATCCAGCCCTGGATGTCGAAGAGGCCCAGTCCGTAGCCGGCGCCGGGGATGCCGACCGAGGTGGTCTTCAGGCGCTGGGCCTGGGTCGCGGGCGTCAGGAGCGCGCCGGTGGCCAGGGTGCGGGCCCAGCTGCGCAGGTTCTGCAGGTCGGAGATCATCGCGCCGGCCGCCCAGGCCCAGGAGGGGTTCCAGTCGGTCGACACCTCGACCTTCCCGGACGCGGTCTGGTCGGTGTAGCCCTGCGCGTGCGGTGCGGGGAACTCGGCGCCGGTGGGGAAGAGGGTGCGGCGCAGTCCGGCCGCCTGCACGACGTCCTTGTTGACGACCTCGGCGAGCGGCCGGCCGGTGATCTTCTCGATCACCAGGCCGAGCAGGATCAGGTTGGTGTTGGAGTACTGGAACTTCGCGTCCGGCGCGAACTGCACCGGGTGCTTGAAGGAGTAGTCGAGCAGCTCCTGCGGCGTGAAGGGGCGGTCGGGGTCCGTGGTGAACGCCTTGTCGAAGTCCGGGTCCTCGCTGTAGTTGAACAGGCCGCTGCGCATGCCGGCCAGTTCGCGCAGGGTGATGAGTTCGCCGTTCGGCACGCCGGGGATGTAGTCGCCGATGGGGTCGTCGAGGCCGATCTTCCCCTGGTCGACGAGTTGGAGGAGGGCGGTGACCGTGAACGTCTTGGTCAGGCTGCCGATGCGCGTGTTGAAGTCCGTCTGCATGGGCGCGCCGGTCGCCTTGTCGGCCACGCCGAAGGCCTTCACGTAGCTGCCCTTGCCGGGTGCCCACAGTCCCACGATCACACCGGGCACCTGGGCCTCGCGCATGACCTGGCGGATGGCGGCGTCGAGTTGGAGGGCGACGGCCGGGGTGATCTGTTTGAACTCCCCGCCCGTGTCCGGGGAGGGTGCGGCGGAAACGGACGGTCCGGGGGTGGGCGCTCCGTACGCGGGGGCCGTGACGGCGGCCCCGGTGAGGAGCAGGCCCGCGGCGGCGGTGGCCGCGCAGGCCCGGCGAAGCCGTATGTGCGTCGTTTTCACCAATGCCTCCTGCGGTACGAGGACCAGGGCACGGCATACACGGTCAGGCTAGGCCCGTACCGCCGCTGCCGCGAGGCGAGCCGCCCGGCACCCCCTAGGGCAGGGAACGGGCGCGGGCGATGACCAGGGCGACGTCGTCGTGGTCGTCGTGGCGGCGCAGGGAGTCCAGGAGGCGGTCACAGGTCTCCTCCAGGGGGCGGCCGGTGTCGGCGAGCAGGTCCAGCAGGAGGTCGAGGCGTTCGTCGATGGGCTGGTCGCGGGTCTCCACCAGGCCGTCGGTGTAGAGGACCAGTTGGTCGCCGGGCGCCATGGCGACGGTGGTGGCCTCGAAGGGGATGCCGCCCACGCCGAGCGGCGCTCCGGTGGGCAGGTCGAGCAGCCGGGGTGCCCGGCCCGCGCGGATCAGGACGGGTGGCAGGTGTCCGGCGACGGCGATGCGGCACTGCGCGCGGTGCGGGTCGTGGACGACGTAGACGCAGGTGGCGATGGTCTCCTCGAGGGCGGCCGTGGTGCGGTCCAGCTGCTGGAGCACCTGCGGCGGGTCGAGGGCGAGTTCGGCGAGGGTACGGGTCGCGGTGCGCAACTGTCCCATGCTGGCGGCGGCGTTGATGCCGCTGCCCATGACGTCCCCGATGACGAGGACGGTGGTGTCGTCCGGTCCCGCGATGGCGTCGAACCAGTCGCCGCCGATCTCGCTGCTGGCCGCGGCCGGCCGGTAGCGCGAGGCGACCTCCAGGCCGGGGGTGGGCGGCGGGTGGTGGGGCAGGAGGTGGTGCTGCAGCGCGAGGGCGGTGTGGTGGGCGTTGCGGTACCAGCGGGCGTTGTCGATGCACACGGCGGCGCGCGCGGCCAGTTCGCCGGCCAGCACGATGTCGTCGTCGTTGAACGGGAGCGGGTTGCGGGTGCGTTTGAGGTCCAGGGCGCCGAGGACCTCGCCGCGCGCGATCAGCGGCACGGCCAGGTAGGAGCGCAGTCCGGCGCGGGTCAGCAGGGAGGCGGCGTTGCTGTCGCGGGCGATCCGGGAGATGTCGCGGGCCTGCACGTGGGCGACGAGGACCGGGTGGCCGGTGGTCACGGACTGGGTGACCAGCCGGTCGGCGGCGTAGCGGGCGATGTCCCCCGGCGGGTCCGCGGCGCGGACGGCCTCGCTCGGGTAGGCGGCGGCGACGGCGAGGGCGCGGAACACGGCGGGCTCGTGGGCCGAGGACCTGAGCGTGGGCCGGCCTTCGAGGACCGAGTCGAGGATGTCGACGGCGGCGATGTCGGCGAGTTCGGGCACGACGACGTCCGCGAGCTCGCGCGCGGTCTGGTCGAGGTCGAGGGTGGTGCCGATGCGGACGGTGGCGTCGGCGATCAGGGCGAGGCGGCGGCGGCTGCGGGCGATCTCCAGGGCGGCCTGGTGACTCTGGGTGACGTCGACCACGGAGGTGGCGAGGCCCAGGACCCGGCCGGTGGCGTCCTCCAGCCGGTAGTAGGACACCGACCAGGCGTGTTCGGCGCGGTGCCCGCCGTGGGTGCGGCCGGCCGTGAACTGCTCCAGCAGCGGCGTTCCGGTGGCCAGGACCTGGCGCATCGCCGATTCGGCGGCCTCCGTGTCGTCGAGGAAGGACAGGGCCTCCCGAACGCCCCGGCCGATGTGCTCGGAGGCGGGCAGCCCGTTGATCCGCTCCAGGGTGGGGTTGACCAGGACGTAGCGCAGCTCGGTGTCCAGGACGGCGAGCCCGATCGGGGACTGGGCCACCAGGCGGGCGGACAGGGCCAGGTCCCGCTCCAGCTGTCGCAGGGTCGTGCGGTCGGTGGCGATGCCCAGGGCGTACAGGTCGCCGCGCTCGTCCTGCAGCCGCATGTTGCGGAATTCCACGAGGCGGGTGGTGCCGTCCTTGTGCCGCACCGGGAAGGCGCCCGCCCAGTCGCCGGCGCCGCCCATGACCCGCGCGAACAGCTCCGACACCAGCCCGACGTGCTGGGTGTCGGCCAGCAGCCGGGCGGCGGGCTGGCCCAGCGCCTCGGCCGCCGTCCAGCCGAAGAGCTGCTCGGCCTGCGGGCTCCACAGGGCGACCCGCCCTTCGGAGTCGAGGACGACGGCCGCCACGTTCAGGACGTCGAGCAGCCCGCTCGGCGGTGCGATCCCGGCCGCGGCCGGGCGCCTCCCGTCGGCCCCCGCTCCCGCTCCCGTCCCGTCGATCGCACCCATCGGCGATGCTCCCTTCCGGCACCGTCGGCCCGGCGGCCGTCCGCCGCGGGCCGCCCCGGCCCTGTCCGGGTCGGTCCGGGGCGCACGGTCACCTCTCATCGTCCCCCCGAAACCGCCGGGAAGCGTCCGGAGCGGCCGTCACCGGCCCCCGGGCCGCCGGGGCCGTCCGAGGATGCGCCCCGACCGCGTAGGCTCGGCGGATGGCGAAATACTTCGACGTGCACCCCGAGAACCCCCAGCGGCGCACCATCGACAACGTGGTCGGCATGATCCGCTCGGGCAAGCTCGTCGCGTACCCCACGGACTCCTGCTTCGCGCTGGGATGCCAGCTGGGCAACCGGGAGGGCATCAACCGGATCCGATCGATCCGCAACCTGGACGACCGCCACCACTTCACGCTGGTGTGCCAGAACTTCGCCCAGCTGGGGCAGTTCGTACAGATCGACAACAACGTGTTCCGGGCCATCAAGGCGGCCACTCCCGGCAGTTACACCTTCATCCTCCCGGCGACCTCGGAGGTGCCGCGCCAGCTGCTGCACCCGAAGAAGAAGACCGTCGGCGTCCGGATCCCCGACCACGTGGTCACCCAGGCCCTGCTCGCGGAGCTCGGCGAGCCGCTGCTGTCCAGCACGCTGCTGCTGCCGGACGAGGCGGAGCCGATGACGCAGGGCTGGGAAATCAAGGAACGGCTCGACCACGAGGTGGACGCCGTACTGGATTCGGGTGACTGCGGCACCGAGCCGACGACGGTCATCGACTTCTCCTCCGGTGAGGCCGAGATCGTCCGCCGGGGCGCCGGGGACACCTCCCGGTTCGAGTAGCGCCCGAGCAGCCCGGTCGCCCAGGACGTGTCCGGCCGATCATGTGACTACTCCCCAGCCGTGTCGTTGATGTGGACATGGGGCGGGGAGATCTGACGGATGCCGAGTGGGAACGGCTGCGGCCGTTCCTGCCGGTCAGCAACAGGCGTTGCGGCAGGTGGCGGGATCACCGGCAGGTGATCGACGGGATTTTGCACCGTTCTGCTTCCCGGCCACCTGTCCTGGGCCGAAGGGGATTCCGCGAGCGGAAGACCAAACTGCTGCGGCCCGGCCGAGTTCGTGCTGCACGTCTCCGCGGGAGGATCAGGCATTCAGCGCTCAGGCCTCGACGGTCACTCTGACCAGCGTGTCGTCGCGGTCGAACCGGACAGCGGGCCAGTAGCCGTCCAGCATGTGCCCACCGCAGGAGTCGGTGAGGTGCAGGAGCACATCGCCGTTGCTCTCGGCGACGATCGTTTCCAGCAGCAGGTCGTCGTGGGCCTCGGCCAGGTCCTCCGCAGTTGCAGCCCCGTCACTGAAGGCGTGCACCACCGCTTCGACGGCTCGTCGCTTCAGGTCCGCCTGATGCTCGACGACCCGGCGGAGCCGGGGCAGCAGACGCCGCACCTCTGAGGGGTCGACCGTGTTGAGCTGGAGCGCGACGCACTGGCCGTCCAATTCGCGGGTCGAGGTGTAGGACGAAGCAACGAGCGGTTGGCCGCCGGGGTAGTTGTACGACTCGCGCGTGAATACGCCAAGCGGATCGTCCACGATCTCTTGCGGGTCCGATCCGCTGACACCGCTGGAGGTGCCGGGAAGCTCAGCCATGCGCGCCACTGTAGGCCCAACAGGCTTCGGCCATGGGTGCGGCAGTACGAGCGGACCTCGGCAGGTCCCGGCGTCCGGCCTCGGCCACAGGGAGATGCCGATCGTGAGCGCCAGGCAGCCGACTGCGGCGCTCGGCAGCGACAGGTCGGCCCGCAGCCGTTCGACGACCAGGCGGCTCCGAGTCCGCTTGTTCGAAGCCAGACGTCAAACGACAAGCTCAGTGCCGCCGACGCACGGGGTCCTCGAGACCTTGATGAGCGCCGGCTGGGTGACGCCTGTCGCGCGGAGAGCGTCGATGACGATCTCAGTGACCCAGGTAGCACAGTCCAGCGACCACTCGCGGGCGGTGCAGCGGAAGGACTGCCCGTACCGGAGGTGGCCCACTTCCGTCTCCCCGGCCAGGGGCAGCGCCAGCCCGGACTCCGGGGTGGCATCATCGGACGGCTCCGGCTCGATGGTGAGTTGCCCGTACGAGCTCTCAAGGGCGGCCGCGAGAATCTCGGGCATCCGACCTTGGAGGTCGGCGGTCTTCGTGCCGGCGACCGACACGGTGAACCCGGCCGAGCCGACGGGATCGGCCAGGGCGAACCACTCGGCGGCCACGGCCAGGTCGGCCCGGGCGTCCTGTGCCTCGTACAAGGGGGCTACGGTGTGCAGGCCGGTGAGGCGGAAGTCGCCGACGCGGTGGAGGGCGTCGCCGAGCACGGTGGCCATCGGGAGGACGGGCAGGCGCTGCCCCGGCGGTGCGTCGGCGACGTCGACCTGGAGCCAGGCGAGTTGGCGCACCCTCTCGCCCTCGCCCGTCCGGCGGTCGCGCCCCTGCTGTCCCCAGTCGCCACCTGCGTCGTTGTGGCCCCAGCGCACGCTGTGCGGCCCTGAGGCGTGGAAGGAGCTCCAGCCGTAGGCGACCGTACGCCTGACCGCGAGTGCGAAGACGTCCTGGGTCTCGGCATCCACCCAGGGGTGAAGGGCGAGTACGCCGTGGACCCCCATGATCATGGGCGCGGGAATGGAGGCTTCCGGCACGGCGTTCTCCTCGTGCTCGATGGGGCGGTGTCCTGCCCCGATCGCAGGGGCAGGACACCGAGATTGCGTCAGAACGACATGTCGGGGCGTCAGAACGCGCCGCACCACAGCTTCTGGGTCTTGGTGATGGCCTTCTCCGGCGAGTCGTTGACACCGATGATGTCCACGTCGATTCGGCTGCGCCACTGCACCTGCATGATGCGGTTCGTGCAGACCTTGCGGGCGGCGGCGCGGTTGGCGCTGCCGGTACCGGAGTACACCGTCTTGCTGCCGGTGGCGACGGTCTTCCACTTGTTGTCGCGGTAGTCCAGTGCCTGGAGCTCGATGGTGACCTTGGCCTTGGTGCCGGGACCGCTGATCTTGACCCACCAACCGTGCCCGGACGCGGCGGCCGGGGCCGTGCTGGATATGTGGACGTTGTCGCCGTTGGTGTAGAAAACACCGGCGCTCGGAGCGCCCTGCGGCTGCGAGACCGCGGCGGAGTCAGGGCCCTCCTCGCCGAAAATGGCCCCCTCCTCGGAAATGTCGCCGGGTGTGAGGGCATCGGAGACGAAGCCCGCGTCCGCCGGCCCATCGGGTTCGGCGGCGTGGGCGGGCACGGCGGTGGAGAGGCCGAAAATGATCGCGGACGAGACCGCGGCAGCGGCTGCGAACGTGCGCATGGTGGTAGATCCCCCTGTGGGCAGAGCCGCCCGAGGCAAGCTCTCACGTACTGGTCGCCCGCCACCCTACAGACCGAAGGGACGGCGTACGCAGGTAGTTTCCGCCCCGTGGATCACAGCGGGCCGGGTTCGGCGCTCATGGCGATGGCGCATCCTGAAGGGGTGTCGGGAGCGGTCCAATGAGCGGCTTTCCGCGTGTAGTTACTCCTTTTCGGGAGCTGGGGACAGGACAACCTGGGCCTCCGGCGGTCGCCGGACATCGCGTAGCGGCGGGCTGCGAGGTGAAAGGCAGGGCGCCTCGGGTACGTGATCAGCTGCCGTCAGGCCGGCGAACCGGAAGTCAAGGTCACGCTCGCCATGATGCGGCCCAGGTCTTGGCTGCGGACCTTCGTGCTCCCGGCGGGTTGAGGGGGTATGCGAAAACTGATCCATGCGATGGCAGCTACCGGTCTCGTGTTCATTGTCGCCCCAACGCCCGCGCACGCCGACGCCAAGGCCAAAGACGGGAAGGTCGGCCTGTCCGTCTACGGCAAGGGCCTGCGGGTCGACAGCGTCGGAGCCCACGTCGACGGCCACGGAACCGGCGTAGGGGCCAGGCTGATCACCTACACCCCGCAGGGCTACCGGTCCGAGCTCACCGGCTGGAAGGACGCCACCCCCGTCAGCGCGGCCCTGACCCGGATGTCCATGGTCAGCTGGAAGTGGAAGGGCGGAAGACGTTCCCCCAAAACACCTGGCTGTGCGCCGAGTTCAACCACGCCCAGGGCGAGCCCTGCGCCCGCATCCACCGGTAGACCGCAGCAGGCGTACGCCGGGCCGGACGGCAGACCGCGCCGGCGCAGTCCGGCCTCGGGCATCTTCGGCAGGCGTCAGAGGGTGATGGGCATGGGCAGGGCCAGGGCGACGGCTGCACGACGTGGTCCCGGGCGCCGTACCGGTGCTCATCTCCCCATGGTCGCGGTGGGCACCGACAACGCGCCCAGGCCCTTCTTGGGACTACCTGTAGCGGCGCTTGGCCAGACGGCTCTGCCCCCCCCACGCCCCGGCCGGGCTGGTGCGACGCTGGAAGGAGGAGGCCCGAGGCGCGGAGGTCCCATTGCGTCCGATCTGTGCAGGTGCGATCAGTTTTGGCCTGATAACGATCACGATCAAGGTCGTTCCGGCTACGGAGTCGCACGACATCTCCTTCCGCCAGATCCCGTTGCCCAGTGCGGGTGCGCGTCCAGGCGGAAGCTGAGGTGGGCCTGGCAGCCCCTCTCGGGCACGGGTGGCCGTCAAGAGCCGGAGGGGTCCTGCGGCGGCCCGGGAGCGGTGCCCGCATTCCGCTGCCCCGGTGCCGACCCCGACTGCACGGCCGGCACTTTGCGCAGGAGGGGAAGGCAGGCCAGGAGGAGCAGGCCCGCCAGGGCCCAGGGGGCATCCAGCCCGGTGCGCTGGGCCAGGGCTCCGCCGGCCGCCGCTCCAATCGGCATGGCCCCCCACGCGGCCAGGCGGTAGCCGCTGGTGACGCGGCCCAGCATGTGCGGTGGCGCGAGGCGTTGCCGGAGCGACACGGTGCACACGTTCCACAGCACCACTCCGGCGCTGTTGAGGGCCAGCATGAGGGCGACCAGCGGCCACCACGGCAGCACAGCGACGACCAGATAGCTGAGCGCCGACACGGACACCGCGACCTTCAGGCTCTGTCCGGGCCCCAGCCACTGCGCGGTCCGGGCCGCCGTGCCGGCTCCGGCGAGGCTGCCGAGGGCGGCCGCGACCAGCATCAGGCTGTAGCCGTAGTCCGGCAGGCCGAGCCTGCGTTCCGCGTACACGACGAGGACCGCGTAGACCGCCTGCTGGCCCACGCCGAGCACCGCCACCACCACCATGAGCCTGCGCAGGACCTGGTCCCGTCCAAGGAACTGCAGTCCGGCCCAGGTGTCGCGCAGCAGGCTCCGCAGGCCCCTCTCGCCGGCTTCCGTCTCCGAGGGCGCGGTCCGCGACGGCAGGCCCATGAGCAGCAACGCCGAGGCCAGGAACGTCACGCCGTCCAGGAGGAACGGCAAGGGGTGCCAGACCGCCCATAACGCGGCTCCGACGGGTGGCCCCACGAAGCCGGCTCCGGTGATCTGCGCGGCGATGAGCCGGGCGTTCGTCCGTTCCAGTTCGTGGTCCGCGGCCAGCAGGGGAACGGCGGCCTGTGCGGCGCAGTCGAAGAACACCTCGGCCACGCCCGAGGCGAATGCCAGCAGTACCAGCGTCGTCACCGACGTCCGCCCCGTCGATACGACGGCGAACAGCAGCAGCATCATCACGCAGCGCGCCAGATCTGCGCCGACCATGGATCGGCGTCCCGGTATGCGGTCCACCAGGGTTCCGATGACGGGTGCGAGCAACCAGGCTGCCCGGCCGGCGGCGGCGACCACGGACACCCAGAACACGTCGCCGGTGCTCCAGGCCGCCATGAGGGGAAGCGCGGCGAACCGCGCGCCGTCCCCCACCGCGCTGAGCGCGTTGGCGGTGACGAGGCGTCGCAGGGCCGGCGTGCGGGACGCATCGGCCGGACGAGGGGGAGAACCGGCGAATTTCATGGGCAGCAGATTCTTTCGTCGGTGGGGCGTGGCGGCACGCGAACGAAGACACCCGAAGGAGCGGATGCGTCGCAGGAACTGAAGCAGACACACTTCCGTCCTCGTCTGCCCCGTCCACGGCTGGTCATTCACGTCATCCGCGAGAGTTGTGAACTCCTTTTACCTGTTGTCGGAATGTTTCGATCCGTTGCCCGTGGCGGTTGACGCGCCTGTCCCTGCCGTGACACGGTCGATGAGTTGACGAAACGCCAGTTGTGATTCTGGCGTCGCCGGATTTGCCGACAGTCTTGTTGCAACCATCCTGTCCGCCGCCCTCTCGAATGACGCAATGGGTTTGAATTGCGCTATGAGCGACGGATTTCCTTCGACAGGGACCGCTGTATGCAAGAGCCTGCATTAATGAAACTCGCCCACCATCCCGTCTTCGCCGACTCGGCAGGGATCCTCGGTCGATTATTCGAGACCTATGATTTCCTTCTCGAGTGCATCGCGCCCGATGAGTGGCCGGCACGGACGGCCGAACGCCGGATTCTTCCGGAAACCGCTCTCGAACCCACCGTTCGGCACGGACTCGACCAGGCGTTGCGCAGAATCCGCAGCCCGCCCCGCTGCAAAGAGGAACTGACCGCGCTCACGGACGGAAAGCACTTCGACTCGACACTCGCCGCCGAGGAGGAGCGCGCCGGCATTCGGCAGGCCGTCGAGCTCTCCGGCCACCGGGTGCACCTGCTGATGGACCCCGCCCTGCCGGCCCCCGGCCACCAGGAGTTCGACGCGCTCTTCCGTCGGCACCTCAGCGCGGGCGAGGCTGCCGATGCCCTGACCGGGTGCACCGCGGAACAGGCCGAGACCGTCCGAGCGGCCGTGGCACTGATGCTCGCCACCGCCCCGGACCTGTGCACCGGTCTGCTGCGGCACGGCCGTTACATCGTCGCTGTCGACGGCCCCGACGCCTTCGACAGCGCGTCCACCCGAGAGATCCCTGGAGCGGTGTTCGTCGCCGTGCGCTGCATGCGCAACCCCGAGCGACTGGCCGAGGCACTCGTCCACGAGTTCGTGCACCTTCGCCTCTACGACCTGCAGGTCACCAGATCGATCTTCGCTTCGGACTACGACACGGGCACGGCACCCACGCTGGCGCCGGAGTGGCACAGGGACTCGCCGGTCTCACGATGGCCCGTGGACCGTGCGCTCGCGGCCGCCCATGTCTACGTCCACCTCTGCGCGTGGTTCGACCAGCGCGCCCTCGACTCCGGCGAGCCGGACGTCCGGCAGTCCGCCGAGACGGCCGCGTTCAGGGCCACCAGCCTCCTCGACAAGGTCGCCCGGCACGCGCAGGACTGTCTCGGTCCGACCGGAAGGGGCCTCCTGCGGTGGCTTACGGAGGTGCATGACCGTCGGACCGGCCGGCGCCCCCTCACCCGCGCCTGCGAGCGGACGGCGCCATGACCCGTAGGGATGTCCGGCCGTCGGCGAGCCGCTTCCACGCCCACCCCTGAGGACGGAGACTCATGGAACTCGTACTCAACGAGCCGCTCAAGAGCTGGCTGCAAGTCACGCAGTCGTGCAACCTGAAATGCCGACAGTGCTACGGCGACTGCGAAGACCGACCCCGCGCCACGGAGATGCGCAGGACGGAATATGCCTCGCTCATCCGGGAGATGGCCGAGTCCGGGGTCATCGAGGTCTTCGTGGAGGGAGGCGAGCCGCTCAACCGGCCGGACGCCACCGATCTCCTCGCGGAGCTGACCCCGCATGTGATGACCCGCCTACGCACCAACGCGACGCTGCTGACCCCTCGGACTGCGACCCGGCTGAAGGAGATCGGGATCGGTGAGGTCTACGTGGACGTACTCGGAGCCACCGCGGCCACCCACGACTGGCACGTCCGGGTCCCCGGCAGCTTCGACAGGACCGTCCAGGGGCTGAAGAACGCCCAGGCGGCCGGACTCCCCGTCTCATTGTTGATCATCATGACGCGGCGCAACGTGCACGAGCTCCAGGACGTGCTGGAGCTGGCCGCCGACCTCGGCGTGCCGCGGGTCGGGGTGCTGCGCCTCTACCCCCTGGGCCGGGCCCGTACCCAGTGGAAGGACCTGGCGCTGCGGCTGACCCACCAGATGGCCGCGCTGGATTCCCTGCGGGTGCCCGACACCGTGCACCTGATGACGTCCTGGCATCCCAAGGACGGCAACTGCTGCTGGCAGAACGCCGGGGTGGACGCCACGGGCCGCTCCGTCGGCTGTGCCTACCTGCGGGACTACGCCGACTACGGCAACGTCCGGGAGGTCAGCTGGCTCGACACCTGGAACGACCCCGCCTACGTGCGCAACCGCGCCGGCCATGTGGACGGAGGCTGCGACTCCTGTGAGGGGACGCAGGGTTCGTCCGGCGGATGCAGGTCGACAGCCTTCGCCTTCACCGGCCGCTGGGACGCCCCCGACCCGTTCTGCACCACGACCAACGGAGGGATCGATGTCTCTCAGCTCCCCGGCGACCTCGAAGACCGGCGTGTCCGGCCCGCCGTACCGGCAACGAGCCGACTGCTATGACCAGAGTCCATCCACGAGGTTCCGCCCCGTACCGGAGTGGAACTGCATGCTCGCCTACACCCCGCGCAAGCCCGCCATCCACTACCTGAATCCGGTGGCATGGGTGGTCGTCGAGCTGTGCGACGGATCCTCCGGTGCACAGATCTACGCCTCGTTCAAGGAGCTCAACAAGGGGCGGATCGGTGAACCGGAACTCCAGGAGGCGTTCGAGTCGGCGATGGTGCAGCTCCTCGAAGGGGAGCTGGTCGCCATCGCGCAGCCGACCCGTCGCCCCTCGGGAAGGGAGGTGAAGTGATGACGAAGAAGAAGACGGACCTTGAGCACCTCATGGCGGCGGCCGGCGCGACCGGTGAAGGCCCCGCGGTCGAGGTGGTGCAGCCGGAAGTGCGTACGGGCGCGCAGTACGCCCTGCTGCCGTCGATGAAGGCCAAGCGCCCGGACGTGTCCGACGCGACGCCGGAGACGGAGACGGAGACGGACGACCAGCACTGACGCGGGAAGGACCCGTGTCGGTGGGGCCGGCGCCCGGACGGCCGTCCGGGCCACGACCCTGATCGTGATGGGCATCGTGCTCGGCATCGCCGACCGCCTCGCCAGCCGCAGCGCCGCCGGGGGCCGTCACCGCAAGGGACGCG
>NZ_JBFBGM010000046.1:0-34769 GCF_040684695.1 Streptomyces erythrochromogenes | reverse complement strand
GACCATCTCGGAGACGAAGGTCTGCCGGGCCGGGTTGTCCACGACGGTGACCAGGCCGAGGAGGAGGCCACGGGAGTGGTTCCGCCCGGCGGCTTTCGTATGGGTGCGGGGGAGCGGATCAGGCCAGTGTGGACAGGTCCGGCCATGGCCCTTTCGGGCCAGTCGATCTCTCTTCCGCCCGGCCCGGGTAGCGGCGAATCTATTGCTTGTCACCGGGGCAGCCCCCCGGGGACGAGCACCGAAGGCCCTGAAAGCCCTGTACGGACGCCACCGCGGGACGTCCTAGGGCGACGGGTTCACGCCAGCTGCCCCCTCGTTTCGGAAGGACGAACCACTCCCATGCGTACTGGAATCCTCCGGGCCACCGCGGTCGTCGCCCTCACCCTCGGCATCACCTCCGTCGCACCGATGGCCTCCGCCCACGCCCCGGCCCACCCGGCCCCGGCGACCGGATCGGCCGGCCCGGCCGGCGCGGCGGGCACCCCGCTCGCCCCGCTCACCGCGGTGGCCGGCCCCCGCTAGCCCGTCCGGCCGCGGCCCGCCGCGCCCGTACCACCCGCAGGATCCCCAGGACCGCTGTACCTGCAGGACAGCTGTCCGTCCGCCACGCCTCGCACGTCGCAGCACCGCCGGTCGAGCCCGCGCTCCCGGCCACCCCAGACCTCACCTGACCAGAACCGGAGCACAGCCATGTCCCGATACGGGTTGAACACCCGCCACGCCGCCGTAGCCGCCCTCATCGCCGGGGCCGTCGCCGCCGGCACCGTGGTCGCCGTCGACACCGCCGCGTTCGCCGCCCCGGCGGCCGCCACCGCCGAAACCCCCGGCGGAGGCGACTACGGCAGCACCGGCCAGGGCCTGGAGGAGCAGGTCGACGGAGAGGTCCGGGCCTCTCTCTTCTCCGCGGCCAGCTCGTCGATCACCCGCAGCTCGGTGATCGCCCGGGCCAAGAGCTGGGTCGGCATCGGCCTGAACTACAGCGGGGGCGGCCGCCACGGCGGCTACCGCACCGACTGCTCCGGATTCGTCTCGATGGCCTGGGACCTGGACTCCTCGCTGCTCACCAACACCTTCGGCCCCCGCGGCGTGACCGAGCAGATCAGCAAGGGGGAGCTCAAGGCCGGCGACGCCCTCCTCGACGACGACTCCGGTGCCGGCGGCCACATCGTCCTCTTCGAGAAGTGGGTCGACTCCAGCCGCACCAAGTACTGGGGCTTCGACTTCACCCCGAGCGGCGTCCACCACCGCGTCTACGACTACCCGTACTACGACGGCTACGGCCCCTTCGTCCCGGTGCGCAACAAGAACGTGGTGGACGACGTGGCCCCGCCCACCACTCCGCCCCCCGGCATGACCGACCTCGTCGCGGTCAACATCAACGGCGACGCCGTCGACGACGTGGTCGGCGTGGAGGCCTCGACCGGCAAGCTGTGGCTCTACAAGGGCACTTCCGCAGGAACCATCGCGACCGGCAGCACCCGCGTGGAGATAGGCTCCGGCGGCTGGAACGGCATGTCCAACCTCGCCGGCGGCGACTTCAACGGCGACGGCAAGGACGACCTCGTCGCGACCGAGGAGTCCAGCGGGAAGCTCTACCTCTACCCGGGCACGGGCAGTGGTGTCGGCTCCCGCAAGGAGATCGGCTCCGGCGGCTGGAACGGCATGAAGGACCTGGTCGGGGGCGACTTCAACGGCGACGGCAAGGCCGACGTCGCGGGCGTCGAGAAGGCGACCGGCCAGCTGTGGCTCTACAAGGGCAACGGCGCCGGCTCCATCGGCGGCGGCAGCAGCCGCGTACTGATCGGGTCCGGCGGCTGGAACGGCATGCACGACCTCGTCGGCATGGACATCAACAACGACGGCAAGGCCGACATCGTCGGGGCCGAGACCTCGACGGGCAAGCTCTTCCTCTACAAGAGCAACGGCACCGGCCTGAACGCCCGCACCGAGATCGGCTCGGGCGGCTGGAACGGCATGAACGACCTCACCGGCGGCGACTTCACCTCGAACGCGAACGACGACCTCGTCGGCGTCGAGAAGGCCACCGGAAAGCTCTACCTCTACCCGGGCACCGGCACGGGTCTGGGGGCGCGCAAGGAGATCGGCACCGGCGGCTGGTAGCCCCGCGTCCGACGCATCTCCCCGCTCTCCTTTCGCAACTCCCTTCCCTGACACCCTTTTTGGCACCTCCGTGCCGGTTTGGAAGCACTCCCATGTCTGTTGAGACCACCTCCACCCTGTCCCGCTTCATGTCCCGCCGGGTCCGCATCGCCACCGGCCTCGTCTGCGCCACCGTCGCCGCCGTGGCCCTCTCGGCCGGTGGTGCCAACGCCGACGGCGGTCCGGAGGACCCGCACGGCGACATGACCGAGCTGACGGCGGCCGACCTCGGCCTGCCCGAGGCCCCGCAGATGATGATGGCCATGGCGGCCACCGCCGGCGACGAACGCCCCGACTTCCAGATGCCGTTCAAGTGCGGTGAGACCTGGCAGGGCGCCTCCCGCCCCCACCACAGCCCGTCCGCCAACGCCATCGACTGGACGCAGGGCGGCTCGACGGTCAACTCCCCCGTCGTGGCGAGCGCCGACGGCGTCGTGTCCAAGGTGAGGGACCTCGGCGGCTCCAGCTACGGCAAGTACGTGGTCATCAACCACGGCGGGGGCTGGTCCACCGTCTACGCCCACCTCAACGGCTTCAACGTCTCCAGCGGCGCCACGGTCAAGGCCGGACAGCAGATCGGCATCGTCGGCAGCACCGGCGGGTCCACCGGCGCGCACCTCCACTTCGAGCAGCGCCACGACACCGTCTACCAGCGCCCGGTCTTCAACGGCACGCCCTTCAGCGGATCGGGAAGCTGGTCCAAGTCCCTGACCAGCAAGAACTGCGAGACCAAGGCCCCGGAGCCGAAGCCCGAGGGCCCCGGTGACGGCGGCACCGGCTCGACCGGCATGGTCGACCTGGCCTCGGCCGACCTCAACGGCGACAACGTGGTGGACGTCGCCGCGGTCGAGGCGTCGACGGGCAAGCTGTGGCTCTACAAGGGCGCGTCCAACGGCACCATCGCCTCCGGCGGCAACCGCGTCCTGCTCGGCTCCGGCGGCTGGAACGGCATGACCAACCTGACCGGTGGCGACTTCACCGGCGACGGCAAGGACGACATCGTCGCGGTGGAGGAGTCCACCGGCAAGCTCTGGCTCTACAAGGGCGGCGACAACTCGACGATCGCCTCCGGCGGCACCCGCGTCCTGATCGGCACCGGCGGCTGGAACGGCATGTCCAACCTGACCGCCCTCAACCTCAACGGCGACAAGATCGCGGACCTGGCCGGCGTCGAGAAGTCCACCGGCAAGCTGTACCTCTACCCGGGAACCTCCAGCGGCCAGCTCGCCACCCGCAAGGAGATCGGCTCGGGCGGCTGGAACGACATGTCCAACCTGACCGGCATGGACCTCAACAACAGCGGCCGCCAGGACCTGGTCGCGGTGGAGAAGTCCACGGGCAAGCTGTTCATGTACCCGGGTGACAAGGGCTACCTGAGCCCGCGCATCATGATCGGCTCGGGCGGCTGGAACGGCATGTCCGACCTGATCGGCGGCGACCTGCTGAACTCGCAGCTGTCGGACGACCTGATCGCCGTGCAGAACTCCACGGGCAAGCTCTTCCTCTACCCGGGCACCGGCGCGGGCACCCTGGGCGCCCGCAAGGAGATCGGCACCGGCGGCTGGTAGGCACCGGAGGCCGGTGAGCACCTGAGGTGAAGACACGTGAGGCGGCCCGTCCCTGCAGGACGGGCCGCCTCACGGCGTTCGCGAGCGGCGTTCGCGAGCGGTGTCGGCGAGCCCGCGTACGCGGCTCAGCCGGCCAGCGGCCAGGCGCGGACGGTCTCGTACCGCGGCTGTTCGCCCGGCACCCCGCTCACGGGCAGGTTGCTGCGGACCAGGCTGAGCGTGTCCACCTGCCAGGCCGTGCCCTCGAAGTCCGCGAGGGCGTCCAGGTACGGGCGCAGGGGCGTCCCGTGCCCGTGCCCGTGCGCGTGGCCGTCGCCGTGTCCGTGCCGGCGGCCGTGGCTGCGGGCCAGGGTGAGGTGGGGCGTGTACCGGCGGTGCTGCTCCATGGGGACCCCGGCGCGCCGCGCGGCGGCGTCGGCCCGGTCGGCGAGCAGCCGCAGGGCGTCGAGCTCCCCGGCGGCGCCGGCCCACAGGGCGCGGTCGCCGAAGTGCCCGCAGCCGTGCAGGCGCAGCGCGAAGGGCGCCGTACGGTGGGCGGCCCGCTCCAGGCGGGAGTGCAGTTCGGGGAGCACGTCGTCGTCCACCTCGCCCATGAAGGCGAGCGTGAAGTGCCAGCCCGCCTCCGCGGTCCAGGTCAGCCGGTCGTCGCGGAGCGGCCGTACGGCTTCCCGCAGCTCGGCGACGGCCGTGTCCGGCGGCAGTACGGCGGCGAACAGTCTCATGCGGGGAGCGTATGCCGTGGGCGCAGCCACCGCCGGGGCTCCGCAGGTCGATTCCAGCCCCGCCGGCGTTCGAGGCGCGGGTCCGGGGCGGAGCCCGGCCGGGTCCGGGGCGGGGCCCCGTGAGGCGCCCGGCCGGACCCCGCCGGAGGCGGCGGCTCAGGCCACCGTCACCAGCTCGCGGCGGCGCGAGACGGCCGGGACGAAGGCCACCCCGTGGCGGTCGACCCGCAGCCGGAGGTTGCCGACGCGGGCCAGGACCACGGCGATGGTCACGGACGCGGCCAGCGAGATCAGCGCACCCGAGGCCATGCCGACGCGCGCGCCGTAGGTGTCGGTGATCCAGCCCAGCAGCGGGGCGCCCAGCGGGGTGCCGCCGGTGAAGACCATCATGAAGAGGGCCATGACCCGGCCCCGCATCTCGGGGTCGGTGGCCATCTGCACGCTGGAGTTGGCGGTGACGTTGACCGTCAGGCCGAAGACGCCGATGGGCACGAGCAGCGCGGCGAACAGCCAGAAGCCGGGTGCGAAGGCCGTCACGAGCAGCAGGACCGAGAACAGCGCGGCCGCGGCCACCAGCACCCGCAGGCGGGACTGCCCGCGGCGGGCGGCGAGCAGGGCGCCCGCGAGGGAGCCGGCCGCGATCAGGGTGTTGAAGAGCCCGTAGGTGCCCGCGTCCCCGTGGAAGACGTCGCTCACGAAGGCCGACAGCCAGATCGGGAAGTTGAACCCGAAGGTGCCGATGAAGCCGACGAGGACGATCGGCCAGATCAGCTCGGGCCGGCCGGCGACGTAGCGCAGGCCTTCGCGCAGCTGTCCCTTGGCGCGGGGCCGGGGTTCGACGGGGTGCAGTTCCTTCGTCCGCATCATCAGCAGGCCGGCGATGGGTGCGGCGAAGGACAGGCCGTTGAGCAGGAAGGCCCAGCCGGAGCCGACGGCGGTGATCAGCACGCCGGCGATCGCCGGGCCGACCAGCCGCGCGGACTGGAAGTTGGCCGAGTTGAGGCTGACGGCGTTGGCGACCTGGTCCTTGCCGACCATCTCGGAGACGAAGGTCTGCCGGGCCGGGTTGTCCACGACGGTGACCAGGCCGAGGAGGAGGGCGGCGAGGTAGACGTGCCAGACCTGGACGTGTCCCGCGAGGGTGAGGACGGCGAGTGCGATGCCGGTCAGGCCCATCGCGCTCTGGGTGGCGAGGAGCAGGGGCCGCTTGGGCAGCCGGTCCGCGAGGACGCCTCCGTAGAGGCCGAGCAGCAGCATCGGCAGGAACTGCAGGGCGATGGTGATGCCGACGGCGGAG
The DNA here is from genome assembly GCF_040684695.1 of Streptomyces erythrochromogenes. GTDB lineage: Bacteria > Actinomycetota > Actinomycetes > Streptomycetales > Streptomycetaceae > Streptomyces > Streptomyces erythrochromogenes_C. Next base: position 29,022 of record NZ_JBFBGM010000046.1, on the reverse strand, counting down.
GCGGAGCCGGTCAGCGACAGGACCAGCCAGTCCTGGGCGATGCGCTGCATCCAGGTGCCGGTGTTGGAGACGACCTGGCCGGTCGCGAAGAGCCGGTAGTTGCGGATCCTCAGCGAGCTGAACATCCCCCGGTTCCTGCTCGGGGGTGCCGCGGGCCGCGCGGCGGTAGTGGGGGTGGATATGTGGCCGGGTGCGGAGTCTGCTCCGTTTCCCGTACTCAAAAGCGTTCGCCTCCTGGCGTCGTTCCTTACAGGTGGGCGAGCTTCTCCAGGACGGGTGCGGCCGCGCGCAGCTTGGCCCATTCGTCCTCGGTCAGCTCTGCCGCGAGCCCGGCCAGGAAGGCGTTGCGCTTGCGGCGGCTCTCTTCGAGCATCGCTTCGGCCTCCTCCGTCTGGCGGACCACCTTCTGGCGGCGGTCGTCGGGGTGCGGTTCCAGCGTGACCAGTCCCTTGGCTTCCAGCAACGCGACGATGCGCGTCATGGACGGCGGCTGGACGTGCTCCCGCCGCGCCAGTTCACCGGGTGTGGCCTGGCCGCAGCGGGCGAGGGTGCCGAGGACCGACATCTCGGTCGGGCTCAGCGACTCGTCGACGCGCTGGTGCTTCAGGCGCCGCCCCAGCCGCATGACGGCGGAGCGGAGGTCGTTCACGGCGGCAGCATCGTCGCCATGGGAGAGGTCAGGCATGTACTTAGAATAACTCATTACTCTCGCTAAAGAACACCGGGTTTCCCCGGTCATGCACCCGGTATGTGCCAGGTCACTCGTACGGGTGAGTCGGCGGCCGAAAGTGACCCGCGTGCGCGCCCTGTGCCCCGACTCTTTCGGCATGGGGACACATGTGCTGAGCATGCGCATAGACGGGGAGCTCCTCGACAGGCTCCGGATCCACGCCGCCAAACGCGGAATGAGCGTCCAGGACTATGTGGTCCGGACGCTCATTCGCGACGACTTCGACGAGCGCTTCAAGGCGGCCGTCGACGAGACGGAGAAGTTCTACGGGGCCGACGTGAGTCCGCCCCCGGCCGCCTAGCCGCGGCCCGGGCCGGGCTAGCCCAGGCCGAGCGCGGGCATCGCGTAGTAGAAGACGAACACCGCCGACACGACGTACATGGCGGTCGGGACCTCGCGGCCCCGGCCGGTCGCCAGGCGCAGCACGCTGAAGGCGATGAAGCCGATGCCGATGCCGTTGGTGATCGAGTAGGTGAAGGGCATCATCACCATGGCCAGGAAGGCCGGGACGGCGATGGTGAAGTCGCTCCAGTCGATGTCCTTGACCGACCCCGCCAGGATCAGGAAGCCGACCGCGACCAGCGCGGGAGTGGCGGCCTGCGACGGGACCATGGTGGCGAGCGGGGTGAGGAACAGCGCCACGCCGAAGAGGGCGCCCGTCACGACGTTCGCCAGGCCCGTACGGGCGCCTTCGCCGACGCCGGCCGTGGACTCCACGAAGCAGGTGGTGGCCGAGGAGGACGTCGCGCCGCCCGAGGCGACGGCGAGGCCGTCGACGAACAGGACCCGGTTGATGCCGGGGAACTCGCCGGTCTTCTTGTCGATCAGCTTGGCCTCGTCGCCGACGCCCAGGATCGTGCCCATGGCGTCGAAGAAGCAGGACAGCAGCACGGTGAAGACGAAGAGGATGCCGGTGAGCAGTCCGACCTTGCCGAAGCCGCCGAAGAGGCTGACCTGACCGACGAGCCCGAAGTCCGGCGCGGCGACGGGGTTGCCGGGCCAGGCCGGGACGGTCAGGCCCCAGCCGGAGTCGGGCAGGTCGGCGACGAGCTGGACGCCGACCGCGACGAGGGTCATGGCCACGATGGAGATCAGGATCGCGCCGGGGACCTTGCGGATCAGCAGGGCCAGGGTGAGCAGCGTGCCGATCACGAAGATCAGGACGGGCCAGCCGTGCAGGTGGCCGTCGCTGCCGAGCTGCAGCGGGACGGTGGTGTGCGCGGCGTCCGGGATGCGCGAGACGAAGCCCGAGTCGACCAGGCCGATCAGCATGATGAACAGGCCGATGCCGATGGCGATGCCCTTGCGCAGGCCCAGCGGGACGGCGTTCATGACGCGCTCGCGCAGGCCGGTGGCGACCAGCAGCATCACCACGAAGCCGGCCAGGACCACCATGCCCATCGCGTCGGGCCAGCTCATGCGCGGGGCGAGCTGGAGGGCCACGACGGTGTTCACGCCGAGGCCCGCGGCGAGCGCGATGGGGACGTTGCCGATCACGCCCATGAGGAGGGTGGTGAAGGCGGCCGTCAGGACGGTGGCCGTCACGAGCTGGCCGCTGTCGAGCTGGTGGCCGTACATGTCCTTCGCGCTGCCCAGGATGATCGGGTTCAGCACGATGATGTACGCCATCGCGAAGAAGGTCGCGAAGCCGCCGCGGACCTCGCGGGCGACGGTCGAGCCGCGCTCGGAGATCTTGAAGTAGCGGTCCAGCCCGCCGGAGGGTTCCCGGGGGGAGGGCTCCGGGGTGGCGGATGCGGGGGCGGGAGCAGGGGTGCTCATACGGTCCTCATTGGTGGTTCATACGAAGAAAATGGGCCGCGCCCAAACCGTTTCAGTATGAACACATCAGGGAAAGGCCGTCCATCTCCGCGCGTAGACCCTCCCGGGGCGGGCGGAAGCCCTGGCAGGACGGCCGCCGCTTAAACTTGCGGCATGGCGAAATGGACTGCGAAGCATGAGGCGCCCGAGCCCCTTGAGGGCCCCGTCGTCGCGACGGTCACGGGAGGAACGATCCTGTGGTTCGCCCTCTTCGTGGTCCAGCTGCCGTTCTACGGGTGGTTCGCCGACCGCGGCCAGCTGTGGTGGGTCTGGACCTGTGCGGCCGGCGGCTTCCTCGGCCTGATCGGCATCTGGTACGTCCGCGGCCGCGAGGCGGCCCTCAAGCGGCACGCCGCCGCGGCCGCGCAGAGCGAGCAGGAATCGGGCGGAGCCGCGGCCTGACGGCTCCTACCCGGGGACGATTCGGGTCATCCCGAGGTCGCGTCTTCGGGCTTCTCGGCGGGTGAAGCCGTACGACCCCGCTTACCGTCGAAGGCATGACGGAGCGGGCGAGGATCGAGCACGACGGGCCGGAGCCGAGCGGGGGCCCCGGCACGGCCATCGACGCGGGGGCCGAACTCGACCCCGTGCACCCCGTACGGCCACCGGCACCCCGCTTCAAGCCGGGCGGGCTGACCACCGCCGAGGTCGCCGAGCGCGTGGCCCGCGGCGACGTCAACGACGTCCCCGTCCGCTCCTCGCGCTCCACCACCGACATCGTCCGCGGCAACGTCTTCACCCGCTTCAACGCCATCATCGGCGTCCTCTGGGTGATCATGCTCATCGTCGCGCCGATCCAGGACAGCCTCTTCGGCTTCGTGATCATCGCCAACACCGGCATCGGCATCATCCAGGAACTGCGCGCCAAGAAGACCCTCGACGGCCTCGCCGTCATCGGCGAGGCCAAACCCAGCGTCCGCCGCGACGGCCGGACCGCGGAGATCTCCACCTCCGAGATCGTCCTCGGCGACGTCATCGAACTCGGCCCGGGCGACAAGGTCGTCGTCGACGGCTCCGTCGGCGAGGCCGACGGCCTGGAGATCGACGAGTCCCTGCTCACCGGCGAGGCCGACCCCGTCCTGAAGAAGCCCGGCGACCATGTCATGTCCGGCTCCTTCGTGGTCGCCGGCGGCGGCGCGTTCACCGCCACCAAGGTCGGCCGCGAGGCCTACGCCGCCCAGTTGGCCGAAGAGGCCTCCCGCTTCACGCTCGTCCACTCCGAGCTGCGCTCCGGCATCTCCACCATCCTCAAGTACGTCACGTGGATGATGATCCCGACCTCCATCGGCCTGATCATCAGCCAGCTCGTCGTCAAGGAGAACAACCTCAACGACGCCATCGCCCGGACCGTCGGCGGAATCGTCCCGATGATCCCCGAGGGGCTCGTCCTCCTCACCTCCGTCGCCTTCGCGATCGGCGTCATCCGCCTCGGCCGCAAACAGTGCCTCGTGCAGGAGCTGCCCGCCATCGAGGGCCTCGCCCGCGTCGACGTGGTCTGCCTCGACAAGACCGGCACCCTCACCGAGGGCGGCATGGACGTCACCGAGCTCCGCCCGCTCGGCGGCGCGGACCCGGCGTACGTCAAGAAGGTGCTCGGCGCCCTCGGCGAGTCCGACCCCCGTCCCAACGCCAGCCTCCAGGCGATCATCGACGCCTACCCCGACAGCGCCGAGTGGCGGTGCACCGAGTCCCTGCCCTTCTCCTCCGCCCGCAAGTACAGCGGCGCCAGCTTCAGCGAGGGCGACGGCGAGAACAACACCTGGCTGCTCGGCGCCCCCGACGTCCTGCTGCCCGCCGGCGACCCCGCCCTCGACGAGATCAACGACCTCAACGAACAGGGCCTGCGGGTCCTGCTGCTCGCCCGCTCCGCCCGCGAGCTCGACGACGAGGCCGTCGCCACCGGGGTCAGGCCGACCGCCCTGGTCGTCCTGGAGCAGCGGCTGCGCCCCGACGCCGCCGACACGCTGCGCTACTTCGAGGACCAGAACGTCAGGGCGAAGGTCATCTCCGGCGACAACGCCATCTCCGTCGGCGCGGTCGCCGGCAAGCTGGGCCTGCCCGGAGCGGAGAACACCGTCGACGCCCGGAAGCTCCCCACGGAGCAGGCCGAGATGGCCCAGGTCCTCGACGAGAACTCCGTCTTCGGACGCGTCACCCCGCAGCAGAAGCGGGACATGGTCGGCGCCCTGCAGTCCAAGGGCCACACGGTCGCCATGACCGGCGACGGCGTCAACGACGTGCTCGCCCTCAAGGACGCCGACATCGGCGTCTCCATGGGCTCCGGCTCGGAGGCCACCCGCGCGGTCGCGCAGATCGTCCTCCTGAACAACAGCTTCTCCACCCTGCCGTCGGTGGTCGCCGAGGGCCGCCGCGTCATCGGCAACATCACGCGCGTGGCCACCCTCTTCCTCACCAAGACGGTCTACTCGGTGCTGCTGGCCATCCTGGTGGTCTGCTCGCAGGTCGAGTACCCCTTCCTGCCGCGCCACCTGACCCTGCTGTCCACCCTCACCATCGGCATCCCGGCCTTCTTCCTGGCGCTGGCCCCGAACAAGGAGCGCGCGAAGCCGCACTTCGTGAAACGGGTGATGCGCTACGCCATCCCCGGCGGCGTGATCGCGGCGACGGCCACCTTCGTGACCTACCTGATCGCCCGCCACCACTACACGGGCCCGGAAGCCCTGCCCGCGGAGACCAGCGCGGCGACGCTGACGCTGTTCCTCACCTCGATGTGGGTCCTCGCGATCATCGCGCGCCCGTACACGTGGTGGCGGGTGGCCCTGGTGGGCGCGATGGGCGGCGCCTTCCTGATCGTCCTGATCGTGCCGTGGCTCCAGGAGTTCTTCCAGCTCAAGCTGGTCGGCACCACGATGCCGTGGACCGCGGTGGCGGTCGCGGCGGCCGCCGCGACCCTCATCGAGTTCACCTTCCGCTGGGTCGACCGCAAGTTCCCCGCCTGATCGGCGGGAGGCTTCTCAGGCGAGGCCGTCAGCCTGGAGGCCGGACAGGACGGCCTGGCCCAGGGTGTGGACCGCGGACTGGGGGCGGACCATCACCGTGAACTCCTTGATCCGGCCCGCCCCGTCGAAGTGCAGCATGTCGATGCCGTGGATGTCCTTGCCGTCCACCGTGGCCCGGAACGGCAGGACCGCCGACGGCGCCTGCGCCCCGTCGGCGCTCGTCTCGGTCGCGCCCTCGAAGTGGCCGACGTAGCGCAGGTCCTCGAAGACGCGCAGCAGGACCCCGAAGAGCCCCAGCACCATCGGCCTGCCCTCGAAGGGGCGGAACTTCACCGGGCTGTACAGCCTGATGTCCTCGGTGAACAGGTCCTCCAGCGCGGAGAGATCACGCTTCTCCACGGCGGCGCGGAAGCGTTCGGCGGTCTCCATCACGGACTCCACGGCTCCTCCTGGTACTGAGTGCTGCTACTGATACTCAAGGAATTGACTAGTCAGTTTCGTGAGTATCATGCGGGGGAGCACGAGGAAAAGGGAAGGGGCAGCCGCGATGGCCCTGCGACACGCCGTACTGGCGGCACTGCTGGACGGCGAGTTCAGCGGCTACGAGCTGGCGAAGTCCTTCGACATCGGCGTCGCGAACTTCTGGCACGCCTCCCCCCAGCAGCTCTACGCCGAGCTGGCCAAGCTGGAGAGGGAAGGCCTGGTCGAGGGCCGGCAGGTGGTCCAGGAGACCCGGCCCAACAAGCGGCTCTTCCAGGTCACCGACGCAGGCCGGAGCGAGCTGGAGGAGTTCGCGGCCGCCGCGTCCAAGCCCTCCGTCATCCGCGACGACCTCCTCGTCAAGGTCCAGAACGCCGACCGGATCGGCACCGACCCGGTCATCGAACAGCTCGAAGAACGCGCGGCCGCTGCCGACGCCAAGCTCGACCTCCTCGGCAGGGTCCTGCGCAAGATGCGCGGCGACCTGGACGAGGAGGAGTACCTGCTCCGCGGCGAACGCATCGGCGGGTACCTGACCTGCCTGCGCGGCATCGCCTTCGAGCAGGGCCACCGCGACTGGTGCCGCCGCAGCGCGGCGATCCTGCGAGAGAGGCGGACCCTACGTGCCGAACACTGAGTACCGGCGCTACGTCGCCCTGGGCGACAGCCAGACCGAGGGCCTCGGCGACGGCGACGACACCACGGGCCTGCGCGGCTTCGCCGACCGGTTCGCCGGACACCTCGACGCCGCGCACCCCGGCCTGCAGTACGCCAACCTCGCCGTGCGGGGACGGCTCGCCGGCCAGGTCCGCGCCGAACAGCTCGGCCCCGCCCTGGCCCTGCGGCCCGACATCGCCACCGTCGTCGCGGGGGTCAACGACGTGCTGCGGCCCCGGTTCGACGCGGCGGAGGTCGCGGGCCACCTGGAGGCCATGTTCGCCGCGCTCACCGAGGCCGGAGCGCAGGTGGCCACCGTGACCTTCCCCGACCTGGGCCGGATCGTGCCGCTCGCCCGGCCCCTCGTCCCCCGCCTGGCCGAGCTCAACGACCGCGTCCGCGAGGCGGCCGCCCGCCGCGGTGTCGCCGTCGCCGAGACCGCCCTGCCGGAAGCCGTCGCCGACCCGCGGATGTGGACCACGGACCGGCTGCACGCCAGCTCCCTCGGCCACGAACGCATCGCCGCCGCCCTCGCCCACGCCGTCGGCCTCCCCGGCAGCGACGACACCTGGACGCACCCGCTGCCGCCGCGCGCCGCCGCCGCGCCCGGGGCGGCCGTCGCGGCCGAACTGCGCTGGGCGGCCGCCTTCCTCGGCCCCTGGCTGGGCCGCCGCCTGCGCGGCCGCTCCTCCGGCGACGGCCGCACCGCCAAGCGCCCCGACCTGCTGCCCCTGACCTCCGCGGGCGCCGCGGAGCGGTGACCCGACCGCGTCCCGGGACGTCCCGGAACGCTCCGGGACGCCGGGACGGGCCCGTCCACGGCTAGGTTTCTGCCGACGGCGTCCACGTCCACGGACGTCCGCCACCGCCGGGCCACGGGGGTCCCGGCGGCGGCACCCCCCTGGGCCGAAGGGACCGGCTAAAGGGACCGGCTAGTCGAACCAGCGGTCCCGGGCCAGTTCCGCCGTGCGGGACGGGTCCTCCAGCAGGGCCGCCACCTCGAAGCGGCGCGGCCACTGGCCCGCCGACCAGGCCAGGCCCGCCGCCACGCCCTCCAGGGTGGACGCGTGGAGGGTGCCGTCGGGCGTGCGCCGCCAGTCCAGCTCCGTGCCGCCCGCGACCAGCTCCTCGTGCTCGACGTACGTCGCCGGGGTCGCCGGACCCAGCAGCACCCGCACCGACTCCGGCACCTCGTGCTCCTCGCCCGGCGTCGTCACCTCCGCCGGCACCGTCTGCGACAGCCGGCGCACCTGCAGCAGCTCCGCGAGGTCCGCCGCCCGCACCGGCGACACCGGCAGCAGCGGCAGGCCCGCCGCCAGCGGCAGCAGGTCCGGGGCGTCCGCGATCACCGCGTCCGCCGCGTCCACCACCAGCACCTCGCCGTCCACCACCGCACGCAGCTCGTCCGGCAGCGTCACCTGCTCGGGGTCGAGATCGGCCAGCGCGCCGTACAGGCCGTGCAGCTGCCGGTCCGTCACCTCCCGCTCCGGGTCGGCGAGCCGCCCCAGCAGCTCGGCCGCACCACCGGGTTCGTCCAGGAGCGCCGCCACGGACGTCCGTACGCCCAGCGCCCGCAGCACCTGCTCGTCCTCGAAACCGGTGGCGTCCGCCGAGGTGTAGAGGCCCTCCAGCAGCGGGTCGCCGCCCGCCGCGCGCAGGCCCGCCGGGCGGCGGCCGTCCAGCACGGGGTGGTCGCGCAGCCACCACGCCGTGTACGGGCGCACCGACTGCGTCGTCCCGTCCGGCAGCAGGATCCGCACCGGCTGGGTCAGCGCGTCCCGCAGCGGCGGCTGCGCCAGCATCGCCAGCACCTGCGGCCAGCAGTCGTCGTCGACGAGGTCCAGGTCGCGGACGGCGACCAGTTCGGTCGCCACCGGCGGGACGGGCAGGTCCGGCAGCTGGTCCAGCACGTCCTCGCACCACACGTCCACCGCGTCCAGCAGGCCCGCGTCGTCCGGTTCGGCGAAGTCGCCCTCGCGCGGCTCCAGTTCGTCCGGGTCCAGGACCACGTCGGTGGCGCGCACCAGCTGGAAGGACGCCAGCACCCCGCAGGCGGTCAACGGGGCCGCGCCCCACCGCTCGGCCAGCTCGGCGTCCACGTACGGGACCTCGTCCTCGCGGATGACCGCGGCCAGCGGCGAGCCCGGCAGCAGCAGTTCGCCCGCCGGGGTCAGCTCCCCGTCCTCGTCGGGCAGGGCCAGCGCACCCAGCCACGGCTCGTCGCCCGGCGCCAGCTCCGCGTCGCGGACCAGCCCGAGGACCACCTCGGCCAGCTCGTCGGCGTCCAGGGCGTCGGCGTCCTCGTCCCAGATCTCCCCGGCGTCCAGGGACGCGGCCACCGCGGCCCGCACCTGCGGGGTCGTCAGGACGGCGCGCGGGGTCGCGGGGAGGGAGCCGAGCTTCTCCAGCAGCGGGTGCGCCGCCTCCGGATGGGCCACCTTCAGCCCCAGCCGGGCCAGGTCCGCGGGCGTCTCGGCGTACGGGAGCAGGACGTGGCGCGGCCCGATCGTCGTGCGGCCGTCGGCGAGCGGTACGGGCAGCCCCGACAGCCGGTCGGGGTCCACTCCGGCGAGGCTGTCGTAGAGCCGGTACCACCACTCGGGGGTCCGCTCGATGCCCGCGATCCGCTCGATGGCGTCGCCCAGCGGGAGCCGGCCCACCCCCAGGGTGCGCAGCTCGGCGCGGCGCTCCAGGCCCGCCGGCAGCAGGGTCGGCAGGACCTCCGCCAGGACGCGTACGGTGTCGGCGCCCGCGCCCTCCACCACCTCGGCCTCGAACGGGCGCAGGGCGCCCCGCTCCTCCGCGTGCTCGGGGGGCGCGGCCGGTGCGAGGAACGCCGTACGGGGCAGCCGTTCCAGCACGGCGGCGCGCAGGGCGCCGTCCAGCTCGCCCTTGCCGAGCGGGCCGGGGACCAGGTCCACGAGCCCGGTGCTCACCGGGTCCCAGGCGCCGAGGAGTTCGGCGTACGCGTCGGCCGCGCGCTCCACGAGGAAGTCGGTCAGCGGCCCCGGCGCGGGGTGGCGGCGGCTGGTGTCCAGCGGCAGGGTCGCGATGAGCAGCGCCGGGATGCCCAGCGGCTCGTCGGTGGGCGTCGGGGCGTGCACCACGGGTGCGGTGGTGGGGCGCAGCGGCGCGCCGTCGGCGTCGACGGGCACCGCCCACGACACCGTCCAGGCGGGCCGCAGCCGTTCCTCGACGGGCCGGTCGGCGAGCAGCGCCTTCTCGATGGCGCCGCCGTGGCGGACGGTGCGCCAGCGGTTGGTGCGCGTACCGGAGGCGGTGACGTCCTCGACGACCGTGTAGGCGCCCTCGTCGCGGCGGCCCAGGGTGCGCGAGCCGGCCGGGGTCTCCACGACGATCTCGCACAGTCCGGGCAGGGTGAGCAGCAGGGCGTCGTCGATGCCCGCGAGGAGGCGTTCGACGAGGTCCTCGGCGGCGGCGTCGCGCAGCGGCAGGACCACGACGGTGTCGTAGCCCTCGGGGGCGGTGCCCTCGGCGGGCAGCGGGAGGCGCAGCAGCGGTACGTGTCCGTCGCGGCGGCGCAGTTCGTCGCCGAGGCCGGGGCTGCCGACGGCGGCCTCGCGGGCCAGTTCGCGGGCCTCGGCGAGGGACCAGCGGACACCGCCGTGGCGGCCGAGCACGGCCGGTTCGTCGCAGACGGCGAGGACGGCGGCGAAACCGACGCCGAAGCGGCCGACGCTCTGCGCGGCGGGCTCCCGCTTGGCGGAGGCCCGCAGGGTGCTCAGGGACTCCACGCCCGTCGCGTCCAGCGGGGCACCGGTGTTGGCGACGGCGAGCAGCGCGGGGCCCGACCCGCCCTCGTGGAGCGTGATCCGCAGCCGGCCGGGCACCTTGGCCCGGGCCGCGGCATCGGCGGCGTTCTGGGCCAGTTCGACGACGAGCCGGTCGCGGTAGCCGCCGAGCGCGAGGTCCTCCTCGGCGTTGGCGTCCTCGCGGAACCGGGCCGGGCCGGCACCCCAGGCGTCGAGCACGCCGCGCCGCAGCCGGGCCGTGCCGAAGGGGTCCACGCCGCTCTGGGCCGCCGTCACTCGCACGCTCACGCCGCTGCCTCCAAGAATCGCCCAACGAACTCCTGAAGGTATCGCGTGCGGGGCTACGCCTTGCCTGCGAGGTGGGCGAACACGACGACGTCGGAGTCCCAGTGGCGTTCCTGCGTGAGGGTGCCGCCGCAGGTGATGAGCCGCAGTTCGGGCCGGCCGTGGGTGTCCCCGTAGACCTTGTCGGTGGGGAAGGCGTCCTTCTTGAAGGTGTCGATCGCGTCGACGGTGAAGACGGCGGTGGTGCCGTCCTCGCGGTGGACCTCGATCCGCGCGTCCTTCGTGAGCTCCTTGAGGCGGAAGAAGACGGCCCGGGGTGCCCGGGGGGTGTCCAGGTGGCCGACGATCGCGGCGGCGCCCGCCTCGCCGGGGGTGGGGCCCCGGTCGTACCAGGCCGCGTCGTCGGGCTTGGCGAAGTCGGGTTCCCGCATGACGCCGCGGTCGTCGAGGCCGACGGCGTCGAGCGGGGCGTCCACGCCGATCGCGGGGATCGTGACGCGGTCGGGGACGGCGGGGGCGAGGGCGGAGGCGGAGGGAGCGGCGGAGGAGGCCGAGGAGGCGGCCGCGTTCCCGTGGGCGGCGGCGCCGGAGCAGCCGGTCGTGAGGAGGAGGGTGAGGCCGGCGGCCCCGGCCAGGGCGGCCGCGCGGTGTGCGCGACCGCCCCGGCGGGGCGCCCGGGCCGGGTGTCCGGCGCCGGGCACGTCCGGGGATCCGGCGTCAGGCACGTTCGGACCCGGTCAGGCCGGCGGCCGGGGTGCCGGCGGGGAGGCCGGCCGGGGCCTCACCGGTGTTCACGGAGCCCCTGGGCGTCCTGTGCTCGCTCGGCTTCAGCGGCTGGGGGTGCGGCTGCGGCGGCTTCGTCGGCTGCGGCGTGGGGGTCGGCTTCGGCGTCGGCTTCACATCGGGGGTGCCGCCGGCTTCGGTGGAGAACTTCACCGTGTCGAACTGCTTGCCGCCCGCGAACGCCTCGACGCCGTAGTAGCCGGTCGTCACGTCCCCGGCCACGGTCGCCGTGCCGGTCCAAGTGCCCTTGCCGTCGCTCGTGAGGTCGACCCGGCCGCCCGTGAACGCCCGGGAGGTGACGGAGGCGCTCTTCTCGGCGGTGCGGACGGTGACGGCCACCTTGTCGCCGGGGCGGCCGAAGTCGGTGGAGAGGCTGAGCGAGTTCTTCCCGGGCTGCGGGGCCGGGGCGGCGGTGGGAGAGGCGGCGGTGGGCGGGGCGGCGTCGGCGGGGGTGGTGGCGGCGAAAGCGGTGGCGGTGGTGCCGAGGGCCATCGACGCGGCGAGGGCGATCGCCGGGAGCGTGAGTGCCTTGCGCATGGATTTCCTCCTGAACGGGCCGGGGGCCGGGGTGCGTTCCCGGCACACCAGGCATGAGGGACATCCAGGGCGCCCGGTTGCGGTCCGCCGGACGGGCGGGCGAGCGGGCGGTCGAAGGTCCCACACCGTGAACCCGCAGGTCGCGAGGCGGGTTCGGGTGTTGCGTTGACTGACCCTTTGCCCCGATTTTTGGGACCAAAGTCCCCGCACCGCACCGGACCGGTCCCGGAAAGGCCGAAGCCCCCGGTGACGAGCAGTCACCGGGGGCTTCGGCGGAGCCGGAGAGGGGAAGGTCAGAGCTTCTCGATCACGTAGTCGATGCAGGCCGTCAGCGCCTGCACGTCCGCCGGGTCGATCGCCGGGAACATCGCGATGCGCAGCTGGTTGCGGCCGAGCTTGCGGTACGGCTCGGTGTCCACGATCCCGTTGGCGCGCAGCACCTTCGCGACGGCCGCCGCGTCGATGTCGTCCGAGAAGTCGATCGTGCCGATGACCGCGGAGCGCTTGTCGGCGTCGACGACGAACGGCGTCGCGTACTTGGACGCCTCCGCCCAGCCGTACAGGTTGCGCGCGCTGGCCGCCGTACGGCCCGTGGTGAACTCCAGGCCGCCCTGGCTGTTCATCCACTCCAGCTGCTGGTCCAGCAGGAAGAGCGTGGCCAGCGCCGGGGTGTTGTACGTCTGGTTCTTCAGCGAGTTGTCGATCGCCGTCGGCAGCGAGAAGAACTCCGGGATGTGCCGGCCCGACGCGTGCACGCGCGCCGCGCGCTCCAGCGCCGCCGGGGAGAAGGCCGCCAGCCACAGCCCGCCGTCGGAGGCGAAGGACTTCTGCGGCGCGAAGTAGTAGACGTCCGTCTCGGTGATGTCCACCGGCAGACCGCCGGCGCCCGAGGTCGCGTCCACCAGAACGAGGGACCCGGCGTCCGCGCCCGCGACCCGCTCGACGGGCGCCGCGACGCCCGTCGAGGTCTCGTTGTGGGTGTACGCGTACACGTCCACGCCCGCCTCGGCCACCGGCTCGGGGTGGGTACCCGGCTCGGAGGAGATCACGGACGGCTCGTCCAGCCACGGCGCGAGCTTCGCGGCCTTGGCGAACTTGGACGAGAACTCGCCGAAGGTCAGGTGCTGGGACTTCCGCTCGATGAGACCGGCGGTCGCGACGTCCCAGAAGGCGGTGGAGCCGCCGTTGCCCAGGATCACCTCGTAGCCCTCGGGGAGGGAGAAGAGGTCCCGGATGCCCTGGCGCACCGATCCGACCAGGTTCTTGACCGGGGCCTGGCGGTGTGAGGTTCCGAGCAGGGAGGTACCGGTGGCGGCGAGGGCGTCCAGCGCCTCGGTCCGCACCTTGGAGGGGCCCGCGCCGAAGCGTCCGTCGGCGGGCTTGATGTCAGCGGGAATCTGGATCTCAGCCACGAGCGGAGCGTATCGGGTCCGGGTCCACGCTCCGGAAGCGCGTCCACCGGATGAGACGCGGCGCGACGCCGGGGCGACGCCTGCCGGACGGTGGCAGGCTGGGCGACGTGACGACACCCGGTGAAGTCGAGCGGACATTGCGGGCGGAGCTGCGCGGGGAGGTCGATTTCGGCGCAGCGGCACGGGCCCTCGTGACCATGGACGCCTCCAACTACCGGCGCGTCCCCCTCGGCGTCGTCGCCCCGCTCGACGCCGACGACGTCGCGGCCGCCCTGCGCGTGTGCGCCGAGGCCGGCGTTCCGGTCGTCCCGAGGGGCGGCGGCACCTCCATCGCCGGACAGGCCACGGGCGCCGGCGTGGTCCTCGACCTCACCCGGCACATGAACGCCCTCGTGTCCCTCGACCCGGCCGCCCGCACCGCCGTCGTCCAGCCCGGCCTGGTCCTCGACCGGCTCCGGGACGCGGTGCGCCCCCACGGCCTGACCTTCGGCCCCGACCCCTCCACCCACTCCCGCTGCACCCTCGGCGGCATGATCGGCAACAACGCGTGCGGCGCCCACTCCGTCGCCTGGGGAACCACCGCCGACAACATCACCGAACTCGCCGTCACCACGTACGCGGGCACCGCCCACCGCATCGCCGCCGGCTGGGACGGCGCCCCCGCCGGCCTGCGCGAACTCGTCGGCGCACACCTCGGGCTGCTGCGCACCGGCATGCCGCCCGCCTTCTCCCGGAGGATCTCCGGCTACGGCGGCCTCGACGCGCTCCTCCCCGAACGCGGCGTGCGGCTCGCCCAGGCCTTCTGCGGCAGCGAAGGCACCCTCGGCGTCGTCACCGAGGCCGTGGTCCGCCTGGTGGAAGTGCCGCCCGCGCCCGCCCTGGCCGTCCTCGGGTACGCCGACGAGAGCGCGGCGGCGGACGCGGCCGCCGGGCTGCTCCCGCACCGGCCCCTGACGGTCGAGGGCATGGCCGAGGACCTGCTGGGCGGGGCCGCGGGCGGGGCGGGCTGGGAGAGCCGGGCCGTGGGGCTGCCCCGCGGGCGGGCCTGGCTGTTCGTGGAGATGCCGGACGAGGGCGGAGCGCGGGCCGTCGTACGCGGAGCCGACGCACTCGACGCCCTCGTCGTCACCGACCCGGCCCGGCAGCGGGCCCTGTGGCGGATCCGCGAGGACGCCGCCGGCACCGCGACCAGGACCCCCGACGGGCGGATGGCCTGGCCGGGCTGGGAGGACTGCGCGGTCCCGCCGGCCCGGCTGGGCGCGTACCTGAGGGAGTTCCGGGCCCTGCTGGCCGCCCACGGCCTGCGCGGCACCCCGTACGGGCACTTCGGCGAGGGCTGCGTCCACGTGCGCATCGACTTCGACCTCGCCTCCGCCGCCGGCGTGGCCCGCTTCCGCACCTTCTCCGAGGAACTGGCCGACCTCGTCGTCGCCCACGGCGGATCCCTCTCGGGCGAACACGGCGACGGGCAGGCCCGCGCCGAACTCCTGCCGAAGATGTACGGCCCGGACGTGATCCGGCTCTTCGGCGCGTACAAGGACGTGTGGGACCCGGCCGGCGGGATGAACCCGGGGACGCTGGTCAGGCCCGCCCGGCTGGACGAGAACCTCCGCTTCGAGGTGCTCCCCGCCACCCCCTTCGCCCGCGAGGTCGCACGGTGCGTCGGCGTCGCCAAATGCCGGACGACCGGGGCGGGCGGCCCCGGCGTGATGTGCCCCTCCTACCGGGCCACCGGCGAGGAGCAGCACTCCACGCGCGGCCGCGCCCGGCTGCTGCACGAGATGCTCGCGGGGGAGATCGTCACCGGCGGCTGGCGCTCGCCGGAGGTCGCCGAGGCCCTCGACCTGTGCCTGGGGTGCAAGGGCTGCCTGAGCGACTGCCCGGTCGGCGTCGACATGGCCTCCTACAAGTCGGAGTTCCTCCACCACCACTGGGCCGGCCGGATCCGGCCGCTCGCCCACTACACGCTGGGCGGACTGCCGGGGTGGCTGCGCCTGATCCACCGCCTGCGGGCGGCGGGCGCCGTCAACGCGGCAGCGCGCCTCCTGCCGTTCCCGTTCCCCGGCCTGGCCCGGGAACGGGACCTGCCGCCCCTCGCGAAGCGACCGTTCACACGGGGCACGGTGGCGCCCGAGGCGGTGTCCGGGCCCGGACCCGGTGTCGGGCCGGTGTCCGGGGCCGGAGCCGACCCTGGAGCCGGAGCCGGAGCCGGAGCCGGAGCCGGAGCCGGAGCCGGAGCCGGAGTCGAGCCCGGGGCCGGGGCCGACACCGGGCCCGGACGCGGGCCCGCCGTCACCCTGTGGCCCGACACGTTCACGGAGTACCTCGCCCCCGAGGTCGGCCATGCCGCCCTCGTCGTCCTGCGGGCGGCCGGCCTGCGCGTCACCGTCCCCCGCACCGGCGGCCGGATCTGCTGCGGCCTGACCTACCTCTCCACCGGCCGCCTGGACCGCGCCCGCACGGTCCTGCGCCGCACCCTGGACACCCTCGGCGAGGTCCCCGGCCCCGTCACCGTCCTCGAACCGAGCTGCGCCGCCGCCCTGCGCACCGACCTGCCCGCCCTGCTCCCCGACGACCCCCGGGCGGCCCGCCTGGCCGCGGCCGTACGGACCGTCGCGGAGACCCTGGAGGAGTACGCCCCGGCCTGGCGGCCGCCCCGCCTGGACCGTCCCCTGGTCGGCCAGACCCACTGCCACCAGCACGCCGTCCTCGGCGACGCCGCGGACCGCCGGCTGCGCGAGCGCGCCGGACTCGTGGGCGAGCCCGCCGGGGGCTGTTGCGGCCTCGCCGGGAACTTCGGCTTCGAGCCCGGCCACCACGAGGTGTCGGTGGCCTGCGCGGAGGAACAGCTCCTGCCGTCGCTGCGCGCGGCCCCGCCGGGCGCGCTGGTGCAGGCGGACGGCTTCTCCTGCCGGACCCAGATCGCCCAGCTGGGCGGAGTCCGGGCCCGTCACCTCGTGGAACTCCTCGCGGAGGGGCTGGCGGGAGCCGCTCCCGACACGCGGCCGTAGCGAACATGTAAGGCAACAGAGGCGGCAACACTCCTTACGAAGGCTTAATCTGGATAAATGCCCGCACCTTCCGCGTCCCCGACGACCACCCCCGCCGCCGCACTCCCCGCCGACCTCTCCGCGGAGGGGTCCCGGTCCCGCTTCGGCCCGGTCGCACTGGTGATCTCCGCGGGCGTCTCGGTCCAGTTCGGGGCCGCACTCGCGGTCATGATCATGCCGAGGGCGGGTGCGGCGGGCGTGGTCACCCTGCGCCTCGCGGCTGCCGCGATCGTGCTGCTGCTCCTGTGCCGGCCCAAGGTGCGCGGGTACACGCGCTCCGACTGGGGCACCGTCGCGGCGTTCGGCGTGGCGATGGCCGGCATGAACGGCCTCTTCTACCAGGCCATCGACCGGATTCCGCTCGGCCCCGCGGTCACCCTGGAGGTCCTCGGGCCGCTTGCCCTGTCCGTCGTCGTCTCCCGCCGCCTCGTGAACTTCCTGTGGGCCGGGCTCGCCCTCGGCGGCGTCGCCCTGCTGTCCGGACACGGCGGGGGCGGCCTCGGCTTCGGCTCCCTCGACCCGCTGGGCGCGGCCTTCGCGCTCGGCGCGGGTGCCATGTGGGCGGCGTACATCGTGTTCAGCGCGCGCACCGGCCGCCGCTTCCCGCAGGCGGACGGCCTGGCCCTCGCGATGGCGGCCGCCGCCGTCCTCTCGTTCCCGCTGGGCGTCCACGAAGCGGGCTCGGACCTGCTGGTCCCCAGCACCCTCGCGCTGGGCGTCGGCGTGGCCGTACTGTCCTCCGTACTGCCCTACACCCTCGAACTCCTCGCCCTGCGGCGGATGCCCGCCCCGACCTTCGCGATCCTGATGAGCCTGGAGCCGGCCATCGCCGCCACCGCGGGCTTCCTCGTCCTGAACCAGGCCATGTCGGCGCTGGACGCCCTGGCCATCGGCCTGGTCATCGCGGCCAGCATGGGCGCCGTCCGCTCCCAGATCGGAAAGCAGCCCGCCTGATGGACGTCGCCGCCTACCTGGACGCCGCACCCGAAGCCCGCCGCCCGGCCCTCGCCCGCCTGCGCGCGCTGTGCGTGACGGAACTGGAGGGCTTCGAGGAGCGCATCGCGTACGGGATGCCGGTGTACGTACGGCCGGGCGGGACCGACGGGGAGATCGCCTGGGCGAACCAGAAGCAGTACATCTCCTTCTACCTGATGCGCACGGACGTACGGGACGCCTTCGCCGACCGCCTCGCGGCCCACGACATGGGCAAAGCCTGCCTCCGCTTCCGCAACCCCGCCAAGGTCGACTTCGACCTCCTGCGCGACCTCCTCCGCGCCACGTCCCGGGCGGGCCCGGGCCAGGTGTGCTGAGGCGGATGCCGGAGTCGGGCCGATACTCCGGTGAGGGCCCGCGCGGTGCTCTGTAGGCTGTGCGCGCGCTCAAGCTGAGCGCGTTCAACAGCTGAAATACGGGGGGATCGGTGCGGAATCGCCGACTCGTCATGTCCGCTGCCGCCATCGTGGCGGCAAGCATCGGTTTCATACCCGGCACGGCTCAGGCCGCTGATCCGGTCAAGCCCGCCGGGCAGGCGGCGGGGGCGCCCGCCGTCGACCCGGCGGCAGGGGCGCAGACCTTCACGAGTGCCGTCGGCCCGAGCGGCGCGCAGCTGAGCCTCTTCCTGAGCGCCCGGTCGTCCTCGGCGCACAGCGTCGAGCTGACGACCTCGCTCGGCAGGGGCACGCCGCCGCTGGACACCACCATCGACTGGGGTGACGGGACCACGGGCACGGTGACGGCGTCCGGTTCCTCGG
Source organism: Streptomyces erythrochromogenes (assembly GCF_040684695.1). Taxonomy (GTDB): domain Bacteria; phylum Actinomycetota; class Actinomycetes; order Streptomycetales; family Streptomycetaceae; genus Streptomyces; species Streptomyces erythrochromogenes_C. The sequence goes on along the minus strand of NZ_JBFBGM010000046.1, from coordinate 10,786 downwards.
AGACGCGGACCCCGCACACCTACAAGGAGCTCGGCGAGTACACGATCAAGGCCACCGTCGTCGATCCGGTACTCGGGACGAGCGACACCAAGGAGGTCCGGGTCAGGACCGCGGGCTCGGAGTTCACCCCGTACGGTCCCACCCGCCTGCTGGACACGCGCAGCGGTACGGGCGCCGTCAAGGGCAAGGTCAAGGGGTACTCCTCGACCCGGCTGAAGGTCGCGGGCAACGGCGGCATCCCCGCCGGGGTCACCGCCGTCGCGCTCAACGTGACCGCCGCCAACGCCACCAGTGGCGGGCACGTCAAGGTCTTCGCCTCCGGCAGCACGCGGCCGACCGCGTCGAACATCAACTTCGAGGCCGGTCAGACCGTTCCGAACCTGGTGATCGCGCAGGTCGGTGAGGACGGCTACGTCGAGCTGTACAACGGCGGCTGGGAGCCGGTCGACCTGATCGCGGACGTCACCGGTTACTTCGGCCGGGAGGAAGCCAGCGGGTACGCCCCGCAGGCGCCGGCCCGGGTCGTCGACACCCGCTCCGGGACGGGCACGGCGGCCGGCGCGGTCGCCGGCCAGGGTTCCTTCACCGTCAAGGTGGCCGAACCGGGCGCCACCGCCGTCGCGCTGAACGTGACGGCCACCAACCCGCAGGAGGCCGGTCACCTGACCGTCCACCCGGCCGGGCAGGCGGCGCCGACCACGTCCAACGTGAACTTCACCGCCGGGCAGACGGTCGCCAACTCGGTGATCGTGCCGGTCGACAAGGACGGCCGGATCACCGTCCGCAACGGCTCCTGGGCGCCGTCCGACGTCATCGTGGACCTGGTCGGCACGTACAGCGCCGCGAGCCCCTGCGCCTACGTGCCGGTGACGCCCGTCCGGCAGATCGACACGCGCGAGAGCTGGTCCAAGGGGCCGTGGCCCACGCGCGGGTACCTCTGGCAGGCGTTCTCGCTGGGCCAGGAGGCCTGGGTGCTGAACACCACGGTCACCAACACGCGCGGCGCGGGCTTCCTCTCGGTCGCACCGGACCCCAACACCACCGGCAGCTACGCCGACAGGACCGCCACGCCCCCGCAGCGTCCGGTGTCCTCCACCCTGAACTGGACGGCGGGCAGGACCGCCGCCAACCTGGTCCAGGCGAGCGCCGGTGAATACGGCATCGTCGACTTCTGGAACCAGGGCTGGGACAGCGCCGACCTGGTCGTCGACATCTTCGGCTACTACGACAACTGGTAGCCGGGCCGCGCCTGCAACCGGACCGGTCCGCCGTGCGTCATCTGTGGAGCGTGCGCCCGCCCGGACGGCCGCGGGGGACCGGCTGGGCGGGCGCACGGCATCAGCCGAGGGGGAGCTCCAGGTACGACGGGGTGGCCTCCGGGGAGGTGAAGTCCAGCGTCGCGCGGGGCAGGTTGGCGTCGGCGTAGAACGGGTCGCGGGCGTCGATCACCAGCATCAGGCGGTGGCCGCGCTGTACGTCGTACGCCGTGGCCTGGAGCTCGATGTCCGCGCTGATCAGGCTGTCGGGCGGCGAGTCGAGGTCGCTGTACGGGGCGTGCGTGACGAGGTGGGCCGAGCCGTCCGGGGCCGTGTCGAGGAGGTACGCGACGAAGGTGGAGCCCGGGTTCGCCGCGCGGTAGGTCACGCGGAGCCGGGGCGTGCCGCGCAGCCGGACGGTCTCCGCGGCCGGTTCCGCCGTCCAGACGGCGGCGACGGTGCGGTCCATGTCCTCGGTCGGGTAGGTCTTGGGGCGGCCGGCCATCTCCGCGTACCCGGACTCGACGACCTTGTCGGCGACGGTCGCCGGGGTGTCCATCCCGCACAGCACGGTCGCCGTCCAGCCGGCCTCCGCCTCCGGGCCGAGCTCACCGCCGTCGGCGAGGTAGAGGCGTTGCAGCGCTTCGGTGGCGGAGGGCCAGGTGGGGCGGGGTTCGAGGGTCTTGCTCCACATGACCTCGCCGATGAACTGCCCCTCTTCCCCGATGCCGTTGTCGATGTCCTTGAGGTGGTGGTCGAACCAGCGGTGGGCGTCCGTCCAGATCCGGTTCGGCAGCCCGAGGACGCCCGACATCTCGGGGCCCGAGTGGTCGCCGATGGAGACGGCGAGGCGTTTGGGCCCGGTGAGCTCGTTGAACATCCGCAGCGTCTGGTTGGTCGGGAAGAGCGTCTCGTGCCAGGCGTGCGAGAAGAAGACCGGCACCTGGCGGCGGTTGAGTTCCTTGATGTGGGTGAAGGGCGAGCGCACTTCGGCCCAGCGCAGGGTGCCCCGGACGTCGCTCCCGGTCAGGACGTTGTCGAAGACGCTCTTCGTCTGCGGGCTCAGCCGGGCGTTCGCGGCGGCCCTGAGCAGGGCCCGTACCGCCGCGACGTGGCGGGTCGAGTTCTCGTAGAAGGCCTCCCCGAGGTCGCCCCAGGTGCTGAGCGCGACCACGGCGTCGACGCGGGTGTCGTGCGCGGCGACCAGTTGGCCGATGCCGGAGCCGTACGAGTCCCCGAGGAAACCTATCTTCGTCACGGGGCCGGTGCTGCGCTCGATCAGGTGGTCCAGGGCGCGGCTGCCGTCGGCGACGTCGAGCGGGCCGGCCACGTCGACCTGCCCCTCGGAACCGCCGAATCCGCGGGCGGAGTACGCGATGACGTTGTAGCCGCGGGCCGCGAACAAGGTGGCCTGGACGGCGTACACGAGCCAGCCCAGCCCGGTCCAGGGGGAAGGCATGACGATCATCGGGCGCGGCTGGGCCCCGGTGTGCCGCCAGAGTGCCGCGTCGAGGAGGTCGCCGTCGGCTCCGGTCACCTTGCCGCGGGTGAAGACGGCGAGGGCGCGCGCCTCGGCGATCTCGGCGGCGCGGGCGGGCGGCAGGCCGGTGACGTCGCCGCTCTCCAGCGCCGAGACGAAGGCGCCGAGGGCGGTCGCGTCGAGTTCGGGATAGAGGGAGAAAGGAGGTTGGGCGGCTGGGGTCACGTCGGTTCATCCTCTTCGTCGAGTGTCACGAACGTGGGTGCCCGCCCGGGCCCGGAGCGGAGCGTTCAGTATCGACGGGACATCCGGTGACGTATCGCGAGTTTCCGGCGTACGGCCTGAATCGCCCTCCGGGGTCCCCGGCGCGGTCGTGCCGCGAGACCTGCGGCCGATGCGGATGTGGATCAACTGCCCATGGAGCGGCGCGGTTTGGCGCGGGTGGCGGGAAGCCGTCACCCCGCTCGACATCGGTCGAGAAAATCATGCAAGCATGCTTGATTGTTTTCTTGGGTGCTGCCAGTCTTCCCCTCACGCCGAGAAGGGGAGCGCACCGTGCCCGATCCGTCCGCCGTCGACGCCGCCGTCGCCGTCTTCACCGATCTGCGCGACGAGGGGCGTGAACTCGACTCCCTCGTCGCGGGGTTGCCCGCCGCGGACTGGGCCCGGCCCACTCCAGCGCCCGGCTGGACCGTCGCCCACCAGATCGCCCACCTGCACTGGACCGACCGGGCATCGCTGCTCTCCCTCACCGACGCCACGGGCTTCGGCGTCATGGTCGAGGAGGCGCTGAAGGCCCCCGACTCCTTCGTCGACGACGGCGCGCGCGAGGGCGCGGGGCTGCCGCCCGCCGAACTGCTCGTCCGCTGGCGGGGGACCCGCGACACCCTCGCCCAGGCCCTCGCCACGGCCTCGCCCGACACCCGTTTCCCCTGGTACGGGCCGCCGATGAAAGCCGCCTCGATGGCCAGCGCCCGCCTGATGGAGACCTGGGCGCACGGACAGGACGTCGCCGACGCGCTCGGAGTGCGCCGCACAGCGACCGCGCGCCTGCGGCACGTGGCGCGCATCGGCGTACGGGCCCGCGACTACGCCTACGCCGTACGCGGACTGCCCGCACCCGAAGGGGAGTTCCGGGTGGAGCTGACCGCCCCCGACGGCGCGCAGGTCTGGGCGTACGGGCCGCCGCAGGCCCCGCAGCGGATCACCGGGCCGGCGCTCGACTTCTGCCTGCTGGTCACCCAGCGCGCCCACCGCGCCGACCTGGACCTGACCGCGACCGGCCCCGACGCCGACCGCTGGCTGAACATCGCCCAGGCCTTCGCCGGCCCGGCCGGCGCGGGCCGCGAGCCGGGCGCCGGACGGCAGCCGGAGGCCGGACAGGACCCGGCTGCGGGCCGGGACCCGGCTGCCGGACCGGATCAGGAGGCCGGGCGATGAACCGGCGGCCGCTGCGCATCGGCAACGCGTCCGGCTTCTACGGCGACCGCTTCAGCGCCCTGACCGAGATGCTCACCGGCGGCCCCCTCGACGTGCTGACCGGGGACTACCTGGCCGAGCTGACCATGCTGATCCTGGGCCGGGACCGCCTGAAGAACCCCGACCTCGGCTACGCCAAGACCTTCCTGCGCCAGCTGGAGGAGGGCCTCGGGCTCGCGCACGAGCGGGGCGTACGGATCGTCACGAACGCGGGCGGCCTGCATCCGGCCGGACTCGCCGACGCGGTACGGGCGCTGGCCGCCAAGGTGGGCGTGCCCGTCTCCGTGGCCCACGTCGAGGGCGACGACCTCACCTCGCGCGAGGAAGGCGCCCTGACGGCCAACGCCTACCTCGGCGGCGCCGGGATCACCGCCTGCCTGCGGGCCGGCGCGGACGTGGTCGTCACCGGCCGGGTCACGGACGCGGCGCTGGTCAGCGGCCCGGCCGCCTGGTGGTTCGACTGGACGCCGGAGGACCACGACCGGCTGGCGGGGGCGGTCGTCGCCGGCCACGTCCTGGAATGCGGCACCCAGGCCACCGGCGGCAACTACTCCTTCTTCACCGCCCACGACGTCCGCCGCCCCGGCTTCCCGCTCGCGGAGATCTCCGCGGACGGCTCGGCGGTCATCACCAAACACCCCGGCACCGGCGGAGCCGTCACCACCGGCACCGTCACCGCACAGCTCCTCTACGAGACCCAGGGCGTCCGCTACCTGGGCCCGGACGTGACCGCCCGCCTGGACACCGTCCGGCTGACCGACGACGGCGCCGACCGGGTGCGCATCTCCGGCGTGCGCGGGGAGCGTCCGCCGGCCTCCCTCAAGGTGGGCGTGACCCGGATCGGCGGCTGGCGCAACGAGGTGGTCTTCGTCCTCACCGGCCTGGACATCGATGCGAAGGCCGAGCTGGTCCGCTCCCAGCTCGCCGAGACCCTGGAGGGCGTCGCCGACGCCGCCTGGACCCTGGCCCGCACCGACCACGCGGACGCCGACACGGAGGAGACGGCGAGCGCCCTGCTGCGCCTGGTGGTCCGCGACCCGTCCCCGGACCGGGTCGGCCGCGCCCTGACCTCGAAGGCCGTCGAACTGGCCCTCGGCAGCTACCCGGGCTTCCACGTCACCACCCCACCGGGCCCGGCCCAGCCCTACGGCGTCTTCGCCTCCACCTCCGCCCCGGCAACGCAGGTCCCCCACACCGCAGTCCTCCCGGACGGCACCCACATCCAGATCCCCGCCGCACTTTCAGCCTCGCCGGCGTTTGAGGCGCGGGGGTCCGGGGGCGGAGCCCCCGAAGGGGTCGGGGGCGCAGCCCCCGCCGGGTCCGGGGCGGAGCCCCGGGAGACCGTCCGCGCCCCCCTCGGGGCACTGGCCGGGGCCCGCAGCGGCGACAAGGGCGGCGACGCCAACGTCGGCATCTGGGTCGGCACCGCCCCCGCGTGGGACTGGCTGCGCGACACCCTCACCGTCGACCGCTTCCGGGCCCTGCTCCCCGAGACCCGCGGCCTCGCCGTGCAGCGGCACGAACTGCCCGCCCTGCGCGCCCTGAACTTCACCGTCACCGGGATCCTCGGCGACGGCGTCGCCTCCGGCCACCGCTTCGACCCCCAGGCCAAGGCCCTCGGCGAATGGCTGCGCGCCCGCCACCTCGACATCCCCGTCCACCTGCTCCCGCCCCCGGAGGGGACCGGCCCATGACCCGCCTGCGCACCACCGTCGACCCCCAAGCCCCCGAGCACACCCGGGCCCGTACGGCCGCACTGGAGCGCCTCGACGCCCTCGACGCCGAGCACGCCAAGGCCCTGGAGGGCGGCGGGGAGAAGTACACGGCCCGGCACAAGAAGCGCGGCAAGCTCCTGGCGCGCGAGCGCGTCGAGCTGCTCCTCGACCCCGACACCCCGTTCCTGGAGCTGTCCCCGCTCGCCGCCTGGGGCAGCGACTACCCCGTCGGCGCCTCCATGGTCACCGGCATCGGCACGGTCGAGGGCGTCGAGTGCCTGGTCACCGCCAACGACCCCACCGTCCGCGGCGGCGCCAGCAACCCCTGGACGCTGAAGAAGGCGCTGCGGGCCAACGAGATCGCCCGGCAGAACCGCCTCCCCGTCATCAGCCTCGTCGAGTCCGGCGGCGCCGACCTGCCCTCCCAGAAGGAGATCTTCATCCCGGGCGGGGCGATCTTCCGCGACCTCACCCGGCTCTCCGCCGAGGGCATCCCGACCGTCGCCGTCGTCTTCGGCAACTCCACCGCCGGAGGCGCGTACGTCCCCGGCATGTCCGACCACACCGTCATGATCAAGGACCGGTCCAAGGTGTTCCTCGGCGGCCCGCCCCTGGTCAAGATGGCCACCGGCGAGGAGAGCGACGACGAGTCCCTCGGCGGCGCCGACATGCACGCCCGCACCTCCGGACTCGCCGACCACTACGCCCTCGACGAGTACGACGCCATCCGCCAGGCCCGCCGCATCGTGGCCCGCCTGAACCACCGCAAGGCCCACCAGGACCCGCCGAAGGCCGACGAACCCCTCTACGACCCGGAGGAACTCCTCGGGATCGTCCCGCCCGACCTGAAGACCCCCTTCGACCCCCGCGAGGTCATCGCCCGCATCGTCGACGCCTCGGACTTCGACGAGTTCAAGCCGCTCTACGGCACCAGCCTCGTCACCGGCTGGGCCACCCTCCACGGCTATCCCGTCGGCATCCTCGCCAACGCCCAGGGCGTCCTGTTCAGCGCCGAGTCCCAGAAGGCCGCCCAGTTCATCCAGCTCGCCAACCAGCGCGACATCCCGCTCCTCTTCCTCCACAACACCACCGGCTACATGGTCGGCAAGGAGTACGAGCAGGGCGGCATCGTCAAACACGGCTCGATGATGATCAACGCGGTCTCCAACTCGAAGGTCCCGCACCTGTCCGTGCTCATCGGCGCCAGCTACGGCGCCGGCCACTACGGCATGTGCGGCCGGGCCTACGAGCCCCGCTTCCTCTTCGCCTGGCCCAGCGCCAAGTCCGCCGTCATGGGCCCCCAGCAGCTCGCCGGAGTCCTCTCCATCGTGTCCCGGCAGTCCGCCGCCGCCAAGGGACTCCCGTACGACGAGGAGCAGGACGCCGGGATGCGCGCCTTCGTCGAGGCGCAGATCGAATCCGAATCCCTCCCCATGTTCCTGTCCGGGCGGATCTACGACGACGGCGTCATCGACCCGCGCGACACCCGTACCGTCCTCGGCCTGTGCCTGTCGGCCGTCCACAACGCCCCCGTCGAGGGCGCCCGTGGCGGCTTCGGCGTCTTCCGGATGTGAGCCCGCACATGACGAACCTGACCTCCCTCCTCGTCGCCAACCGGGGCGAGATCGCCGTACGGATCTTCCGCACCGCCCGCGACCTGGGCCTGGCCACCGTCGCCGTCCACTCCGACCCGGACGCCGACGCCCTGCACGTCCGTGCCGCCGACGCGGCCGTACGGCTGCCGGGCGCGGCCCCCGCCGACACCTACCTGCGCGGCGACCTGGTCATCAAGGCCGCGCTCGCCGCCGGGGCCGACGCCGTCCACCCCGGCTACGGCTTCCTCTCCGAGAACGCCGACTTCGCCCGCCAGGTCCAGGACTCCGGCCTCACCTGGATCGGCCCGCCCCCCGAGGCCATCGAGGCCATGGCCTCCAAGACCCGGGCCAAGGAACTGATGCGCGCCGCCGGCGTCCCGCTCCTCGACCCCGTCGACCCGGCCACCGCCACCCCCGCCGACCTGCCCCTCCTGCTCAAGGCCGCCGCGGGCGGCGGCGGCCGCGGCATGCGCGTGGTCCGCGACCTGGACGCCCTCAAGGAAGCCCTGCACGCCGCGTCCGCCGAGGCCGCCTCCGCCTTCGGCGACGGCGAGGTCTTCGCCGAGCCCTACGTGGAGCGCGGCCGCCACGTCGAGGTGCAGATCCTCGCCGACGCCCACGGCACCGTCTGGGCCCTCGGCACCCGCGACTGCTCCCTCCAGCGCCGCCACCAGAAGGTGATCGAGGAGGCCCCCGCCCCGGGCCTGCCCGAAACCCTCCGCGACACCCTGCACGCGGCCGCCGTCGCCGCCGCCCGCGCCGTCTCCTACCGGGGAGCGGGCACCGTCGAATTCCTCGTCACCGCCGACGGCCGCCCCTACTTCCTGGAGATGAACACCCGCCTCCAGGTCGAGCACCCCGTCACCGAAGCAGTCTTCGGCCTCGACCTCGTCGCCCTCCAACTGCGCGTCGCCGAGGGAGAGGCCCTGCCCCCGGAGCCCCCCGAGCCCACCGGCCACGCCGTCGAGGCCCGCCTCTACGCCGAGGACCCCGCCCAGGACTGGCGCCCCCAGACCGGCGTCCTGCACACCCTCGACATCCCCGGCGCCGTCCGCGTCGACACCGGCTTCACCGACGGAGACACCGTCGGCATCCACTACGACCCCATGCTCGCCAAGGTCGTCGCCCACGCCCCCACCCGGGCCGAAGCCGTACGCGCCCTCGCCCACGCCCTCGCCGGAGCCCGCATCCACGGGCTCACCACCAACCGCGCTCTCCTCGTCGGCTCCCTGCGCCATCCGGAGTTCACCGCCGCACAGCTCGACACCGGCTTCTACGAGCGCCACCTCGCCGCCCTCACCGGGACCACCCCGGACGCCGGCACCGCCGCCCTGGCCGCGGCCCTCGCCGACGCCGCCCCCGCCCCGGACGCACCCCTCGCCGCCCGCCTCGGCGCCTGGCGCAACCTCCGCTCCCAGCCGCAGACCCGCCGCTACACCACCGCCGGCACCGAGTACGAGGTCCAGTACCACCCCGTGGACCACCCCGGCGTGCGCGTCCTGTCGGCCGAGCGGCACCTCGTCACCCTCGAAGTCGACGGCATCCGGCGGATGTTCCACGTGAAACGAAATTCGAACAGCGCCGAGGTCTACGTCGACTCCCCGCTCGGATCCCACACCCTCACCCCCGTCCCCCGGTTCCCTGACCCCCAGGACCGCACCGAACCGGGATCCCTGCTCGCCCCCATGCCCGGCACCGTCGTCCGCGTCGCCGAGGGCCTCGCCCCCGGCAGCCCCGTCACCGCCGGGCAGCCCCTGCTCTGGCTGGAGGCCATGAAGATGGAGCACCGCATCCTCGCTCCGGCCTCCGGCACGCTCGCCGCGCTCCACGCCGCCACCGGCCAACAGGTCGAGTTCGGCGCCCTGCTCGCCGTAGTCCAGGAGGAACCGCAGTCATGAGCTCCACCATCGAGTCCGCCGAACACAAGGCCCTGCGCACCGCCGTCGCCGCCCTCGGGCAGCGCTACGGCCGCGAGTACCTCGCCCGCGTCGCCCGCGAGGGCGGCCACCCCGACGAACTGTGGGCCGACGCCGCGAAGCTCGGCTACCTCGGCGTCAACCTCCCCGAGGAATACGGCGGCGGGGGCGGCGGCATCGCCGAACTGGCCATCGTCCTCGAAGAACTGGGCGCCGCCGGCTGCCCCCTGCTCATGATGGTCGTCTCGCCCGCCATCTGCGGCACGGTCATCGCCCGCTTCGGCACCGACGACCAGAAGCAGGCCTGGCTCCCCGGCCTCGCCGACGGCACCCGCACCATGGCCTTCGGCATCACCGAACCCGACGCCGGCTCCAACTCCCACCGCATCACCACCACGGCCCGCCGCGACGGCGACGACTGGATCCTCACCGGCCGCAAGGTCTTCATCTCCGGCGTCGACATCGCCGACGCCACCCTCATCGTCGGCCGCACCGAGGACGCCCGCACCGGCCGCCTCAAGCCCTGCCTGTTCATCGTCCCGCGCGACACCCCGGGCTTCGGCCGCTCGGTCATAGACATGGAACTCCAGGCGGCGGAGAAGCAGTTCGAACTGACCCTGGACGAGGTCCGCCTGCCCGCCTCCGCCCTGGTCGGCGACGAGGACGCGGGCCTCCTCCAGCTCTTCGCGGGCCTCAACCCCGAACGCATCATGACCGCCGCCTTCGCCATCGGCATGGGCCGCTACGCCCTCGCCCGCGCCGTCGAGTACGCGAAGACCCGCCAGGTGTGGAAGGAGCCGATCGGCGCCCACCAGGCCGTGGCCCACCCGCTGGCCCAGGCCCACATCGAACTGGAACTGGCCCGCCTCATGACCCAGAAGGCGGCCGCGCTGTACGACGCGGGCGACGACATGGGCGCGGGCGAGGCCGCGAACATGGCGAAGTACGCGGCGGGCGAGGCGTGCGTCCGCGCGGTGGACCAGTCCGTCCACACCCTCGGCGGCAACGGCCTCACCCGCGAATACGGCCTGGGCTCCCTCATCACGGCCTCCCGCGTCGCCCGCATCGCCCCGGTCAGCCGCGAGATGATCCTCAACTTCGTCTCCCACCAAACCCTGGGCCTCCCCAAGTCCTACTGACCGACCCCCTGCGGGGTGCCCTGCGGGCGGCCCGGCCGGTCCCCTGCGGGGTGCTCGGCGGGGCGGGGCCGTTCCGGTCCGGGGAGCGGGGCCGCCGCCGGGGTGTCTCCCCGGCTCGGCGCGTGCGGGCACCTCGCGGCTGTCGGGCCGTGGTCGCGCGCTCGTCCTGCGGGGACACCCCGCCACGACCCCGCTCCCCTCGGCCC
>NZ_JBFBGM010000045.1:0-38180 GCF_040684695.1 Streptomyces erythrochromogenes | reverse complement strand
GCTGTGTTCTTGCGTTTCCGACTCTATCAGACTCTTTCGTGTCCGACTTCCTCGGCGCTTTCCAGGTTTTCGCTTTCGCGTTTCCCTTTCCGGCGGTTCCGACTCTATCAGCGAATTTCCTTCTCCCCGACCACTCGCCGCATTCCGAAAGGGCATGCGAATAAGGGGTGGAGATCGAGATGGAAGCTGAAGAGGAGGATGCCCGTCCATCGGCCGTTCGCGAGATGTTCACGCGGGGCGTCCTGGCGGGAGTCACGACAGTACAGGCCGGGGGGTGCCCAAGCAAATCGATTCAGGCGTATGGTCTAGTCCACCGGTCTAGTCCACTAGTCTCCGTGCCGAAGGGACCAGTCCGGATCGGGACCTACATCGGACGAACCCGAACAACTAGTGACTTATCCTTCAGAAGAGTACGCCGTTCGCAACAGTCAGTGACGGCGACACCCAAAGCCCCACCCCTGGGAGGCCCCTCATGACCAGCGTGACGTCCCCTCTTGCCGGTCGCGCCATCGGACTCGCGGCAGTGCCGGATCCGGTGTTCTCCGGCGCGATGGTGGGACCGGGCACCGCCATCGACCCCGTGCGTGAGCCCTCCGAGGCGGTTGCCCCCGTCGACGGCGTGGTGGTCTCCCTGCACCCGCACGCGTACGTGGTGGTCGACGGCGAGGGGCACGGCGTACTCACGCACCTCGGCATCGACACGGTCCAGCTCAACGGCGAGGGCTTCGAGCTGCTCGTCAACAAGGGCGACACCGTGACCCGCGGCCAGGCGGTCATCCGTTGGAACCCCGCTGCCGTCGAGGCCCTCGGCAAGTCCCCGATCTGCCCCGTCGTGGCACTTGAGGCGACGGCCGAATCCCTCTCCGACCTCGTCGAGTCCGGCGACGTCAAGGCTGACGACGTTCTCTTCAGCTGGCAGTGACCCTTCCGCCCGCACGGGCGTGACGGACATCCATCGCGGCGGCCAGGGCCGCCGCCCAATCGGAGACGGGTGAAATGGAGACAACGCTGCGAGGCGTCGGCGTGAGCCACGGAGTGGCGATCGGCGAGGTGCGGCACATGGGCACGGCGGTCCTCGAACCGCCGGCCAGGCAGATCACCGCCGACGAGGCGGCGCGCGAACAGGGGCGCGCCCGCCAGGCCGTGAGTGCCGTGGCGGCCGACCTGATCGCGCGTGGCCAGCTGGCCGGTGGCGAGGCCCAGCACGTGCTCGAGGCCCAGGCGATGATCGCCGAGGACCCCGAGCTGATGGCGGACGTCGACCGGCGGATCGCCGTCGGCAGCACCGCCGAGCGCGGTGTGTACGACGCCTTCGCCGCCTACCGCGACCTGCTCGCGGGGGCCGGCGAGTACATGGCCGGCCGGGTGGCCGACCTCGACGACGTGCGCAACCGGATCGTGGCGCGGCTGCTCGGCGTACCGATGCCCGGTGTGCCGGACAGCGACGAGCCGTACGTGCTGATCGCGCGGGACCTTGCCCCCGCCGACACCGCGCTGCTCGACCCGGCCCTGGTCCTCGGCTTCGTGACCGAGGAGGGCGGGCCGACGAGTCACAGCGCGATCCTCGCCCGCGCGCTGGGCGTGCCGGCGATCGTGGCGCTGCCGGGTGCCGGCGAGATCGCCGAGGGCACCATGATCGCGGTGGACGGCAGCACGGGCGACCTGTTCGTCGACCCGTCCGCGCAGAAGCGGGCCGAGCTGGAGGCCGCGGCCGCCGAGCGCAAGGCGGCTCTGGCCGCCTCGTCCGGTCCCGGTGCGACCTCCGACGGCCACAAGGTGCCGCTGCTGGCCAATGTCGGCGGTCCCGCGGACGTGCCGGCGGCGGTCGAGGCCGGGGCCGAGGGCGTGGGCCTGTTCCGGACGGAGTTCCTCTTCCTGGACGACAGCAAGAAGGCGCCGTCGGAGGAGAAGCAGATCGACTCCTACCGCAAGGTGCTCGAAGCCTTCCCCGAGGGTCGCGTCGTCGTCCGCGTGCTCGATGCGGGCGCCGACAAGCCGCTGGACTTCCTGACCCCGGCCGACGAGCCGAACCCGGCGCTGGGTGTGCGCGGGCTGCGCTCCCTGCTGGACCACCCGGAGGTGCTGCGCACGCAGCTCACCGCGCTGGCGAAGGCGGCCGAAGGCCTGCCGGTCCACCTCGAGGTGATGGCCCCGATGGTGGCCGACCGCGCCGACGCGAAGGCCTTCGCGGACGCCTGCCGTGAGGCCGGCCTCCAGGCGAAGTTCGGCGCGATGGTGGAGATCCCCTCCGCCGCGCTGCGCGCGCGCTCGATCCTGCAGGAGGTCGAGTTCCTCTCGCTGGGGACCAACGACCTGGCGCAGTACGCCTTCGCCGCCGACCGGCAGGTCGGCGCCGTCTCCCGGCTCCAGGACCCGTGGCAGCCCGCGCTGCTCGACCTGATCGCCATGTCGGCCGAGGCCGCCAAGGCGGAGGGCAAGAGCTGCGGCGTCTGTGGCGAGGCCGCCTCCGACCCGCTGCTGGCCTGTGTGCTGACCGGTCTGGGTGTCACCTCCCTGTCGATGGGTGCCGCGTCGATCCCCTACGTCCGGGCGACGCTCGCCAAGCACACGCTGGCGCAGTGTGAGCGTGCCGCGGTGGCGGCCCGTGCGGCGGACAGCGCGGAGGAGGCCCGCAAGGCCGCCCAGGCGGTGCTCTCCGGCGAGTAGCCGGCGGGCGTGTCGTACGGACCGAGGGGCCCTCGCCGGTGGCGGGGGCCCCTCGGCGTGTCAGTGGTGCGGGCCGGGGTCGTCGACCTCGTAGCCGGGGCAGTATTCGACGCCCGGTTCCGGTGCGACGAGGTCTCCGGTGTCGGCGTCGGTGCAGTACGCGTTGAAGACGGCGGCGGCCGAGAGCGCCGTGAGGCGGCCGCGGTCCAGGCGCCAGCCGTGGACCCGGTCCTGATGGCCCTCGGTGGTGCTGCGCACGACCAGTCCCCCGGGCCCGCCCAGGGCGAGGCCCGCGGCGAGGACCGTCACGAAGTCGAGGCTCTCGCGGCCCTCGATGCGCGGCGGGGTGTCCGGGGCGCCGCTGCTGTCGGCGTGCAGGACGGCGACGAGCTGCTCGTCCTCGGTCGGGATGCTGCAGACGAAGTGGTGGTGGCCCGGTCCGGCGCCGGCGAGAAGGCGTTCGAGCGCGTCGGCGGCGCGGTCGAAGGAGGCGTGGCCGATGTCCTCGCCGCAGTCGGCGCAGCGGCCGACTCCGGCGAGGACGGCGGTGGCGTACTCCCAGGTGGCGTGGCGGACGGCTTCGTCCACGAGGAGGGGTACGAGCTCGTCGATGGGCTGGCCGGCGTAGGGCAGCACGGTCCCGCCGGCGGCGAGTTCCGCGGTGAAGCGGGTGCGGGTCTCGGAGGTGTCCGGGTCGAGGCCGTTCTCCCCGCAGTACTCGGCGTACTCGTCGGGGTCGAAGAGCGCGACGGTGGTGTGGATGCCCCGGGCCGCCAGGGAGCGGAGCAGGCCGTCGACGTGGTGGAGGTAGTCGGCGTAGTCGGCTCGGCGGTCGAAGCCGAAGCTGCGGTAGCCGCACATGGCCGCGAAGTCCCCGGCGTCGGCGAGGAGGCCGACGGTACTGGGGACCTCGCGGCGCAGTGCGCGGCGCCGGTGGCTGTCGAGGTTCCGGGCGGTGGTGCGGTCCCGGTCGGTGCCGCGATCCGCGGCGGTGGTGCGGTCCCGGTCGGTGCCGCGGGTCGGGTCGTTGCCGGGACCGGCACCGGTGTCGTTGTTGCGTGGCATGGCTGGCTCCCCCTGAGTGCGATCATTTGCTCACTCAGCGTAACCATCGCCACTGACAGTGACAGTTCCCTCAGCCTCGGGTGCGGGCCAGATCCTCGTAGAAGCCGAGGAGGCCGATGTCGTCGACGGAGCCCGGGTTGACGGCCTTGGCCAGCGGGGTGCCCTGGAGGAGCCGCTTGACCGGGACCTCGATGCGCTTGCCGGTAAGGGTGTGCGGGATGGCCGGCACCTCGATGATCTCGTCGGGGACGTGGCGCGGGGAGAGTTCCTCCCGGATCGTCGACTTGATCCGGGCGCGCAGGGCGTCGTCCAGGGTGGCGCCCGGGGCGAGGTGGACGAAGAGCGGCATCCAGTACCCGCCGTTCGGCTCCTCCAGGCCGATGACCAGGGACTCCTTGATCTCGGGGAGCCGTTCGACGGCCTCGTAGATGTCGGCGGAGCCCATCCGGACGCCCTGGCGGTTGAGGGTGGAGTCGGAGCGGCCGTGGATGATCACCGAGCCGTGGTCGGTGATGGTGATCCAGTCCCCGTGGCGCCAGACGCCGGGGAACATCTCGAAGTAGCTGTCGCGGTAGCGGCTGCCGTCGGGGTCGTTCCAGAAGTGGATCGGCATGGAGGGCATGGGGTTGGTGACGACGAGCTCGCCCACCTCGCCGACGACCGGCTTGCCCGACGGGTCCCAGGACTGCAGGTCCGTGCCGAGGCAGGCGGCCTGGAGCTCGCCGATGTGCACGGGGAGGGTGGGGACGGCGCCCGCGAAGCAGCTGCAGACGTCGGTGCCGCCGCTGACGGAGGCGATCCAGAGGTCTTCGGCGACCTCGTCGTGGAGCCAGCGGAAGCCGTCGGGCGGGAGCGGGGAGCCGGTGGTCGCCACGCACTTCACCGCGGAGAGGTCGAAGTCGCGGGACGGGTGGACCTCGGCCTTGCGGCAGGCCATGACGTAGGCGGCGGAGGTGCCGTACAGGGTGGCGCGGGTGCGCTCCGCGATGCGCCACTGGGCGCCGGTGTCCGGGAAGCCGGGGCTGCCGTCGTAGAGGACGACCGTGGTGCCGGTGAGCAGGCCGGAGACGAGGAAGTTCCACATCATCCAGCCGGTGGAGGTGTACCAGAAGAACCGGTCCTCCGGGCCGAGGTCGCAGTGCAGGCCGAGCTGCTTGAGGTGTTCGAGGAGGATGCCGCCCTGGGACTGGACGATCGCCTTGGGCAGGCCGGTCGTACCGGAGGAGTACAGGACCCAGAGGGGGTGGTCGAAGGGGACCGGCTCGAAGACGGGCTCGGTGTCGGCGGCGGTGAGCGCGGACCAGTCGAGGGCGCCGTCGGGCGCGGGCGTGCCGAGGAGCGGGATGTGGACGACGGCGCGCAGGGAGGGGAGCTCGGCGCGGAGCTCGGCGACGGCCTCGCGGCGGTCGTGCTCCTTGCCGCCGTAGCGGTATCCGTCCACGGTGAACAGGACGACGGGCTCGACCTGCTGGAAGCGGTCGAGGACGCTGCGGGCGCCGAAGTCGGGCGCGCAGGAGGTCCACACGCCGCCGACCGCGGCGGTGGCGAGGAGGGCCACGGCCGCCTCGGGGATGTTGGGGAGGTAGCCGCTGACGCGGTCGCCGGGGCGTACGCCGAGGGCGCGCAGTTCGGCGGCGAGGGAGCCCACCCGGCGGCGGAGTTCGGCCCAGGTGACGGGGACGGGCTCGTGGGTCTCGTCCACGTACAGCAGGGCGGGGTCGTCGGCGCGGGCCGGGTCCTCGGCGGCGCGCAGCGCGTGCTCGGCGTAGTTGAGCGTGGCTCCGGTGAACCACTGCGCGCCGGGCATGGACCGGTCGGCGAGGACGGACTCGTACGGGGTGGTGAAGCGGACGTCGAACCATTCCGCGACGGCCTGCCAGAAGGTGTCGAGCTCGTCGACGGACCAGCGGTGCAGGGCGGGGTAGCCGCCCTCCGCGGGGGCTCCGAAGCGCGTCGCGGCCCAGGCCTGGAAGGCGGTGATCCGGGCCGCGGCGATCCGGTCGGGGCCCGGCGCCCAGAGGGGTTCCGGCTGGGTGGCTGAGGTCATGGGTCGGCTCCCGGTCAAGTCTGCGGCTCGCGCTTCGTGTGCGTACGGTGCCATCGCGCGGGGGGTGCGCGCGCGGCGGCTCACAGGGACGATGCCATGTGATCGACGGCTGCACCAGGGTCGACCTGGCCGGTCGGGTGAGCGGCGGGGAACGGCGCCGGCGGGTGAACGGCAGTTGAACGCCGTCCCTTCGGCCAGGGGCCGGTGGCAGGGTGAGCGCCATGGACGGTCGTGATCTGGTGCGTGCGGTGAAGGACATCGGTACGGAGCGCGGTCGGCGTGCCTGGCTCTCGGCCTGGCGCCGGCGGCGCGCGGACGCGGAGGGGCTCCCGCGCCGGGGCGCGGAGCGGGCGCGGGTGCCAGGTCTGCTGGTGGGTACGGAGCCCCGGCCGGGCGGGGGCGTGCTGCGGTTCGCGCGCTCGGAGCTGGTGGTGCGGGTGATGGCGGGCGGGGTGGTGTTCTGGGCCTGGGACGGGGCCGGGGCGACCCCTTCGTACGCGGTGGTGGGGAGCGGGCCCGAACCGGACCTGCGGGCGGTGCTGGAGCCGGACACCGGGGGCGGCTGGCGGGTGGTGTCGGAGCGGGTGACGGTGGCGGTGTCCCGGCACGGGGCGCTGGAGGTGCGCACGCCGGGCGGGACGGTGCTGCGGCGGGAGTCGCCGCCGCGGTGGTGGGAGCCGGCTCCCCCTGCCGGGGAGGCCGCGGAGGCCGGGGAGGCCTCGGAGGCCGGGGAGGCCTCGGAGGCCGGGGAGGCCTCGGAGGCCGGGGAGGCCTCGGAGGCCGGGGAGGCCTCGGAGGCCGCGGAGGCCGGGGAGGCCTCGGAGGCCGCGGAGGGGGCCGGTGCCGCCGGGCCGCGCCCCGCGGGGGAAGCCGCGTACTCGGGCGGGGCCGGCGGTTCGGGCACGGGCATCCCCGGGGAAGGCCGCGCGGGCGGAGGCGGCGGGGTTGCGCGGTGGGGGGTGCGGAGCGAGGTCCCGGCGGACGCGCGGTTCTTCGGGCTGGGCGGGCGGGCGGCGGGCCCGCGGCTGCGCGACGGGACGTACCGGCTGTGGAACACGGACCCCAAGGGCGGCTTCGGGCCGGGCGTCGATCCGCTGTACCTCACGATGCCCGTGCAGATGGTCGTGGCGGACGCGGGCACCCACCTGGTCTTCCACGACAACGGGTGGGACGGCCGGGTGCTGCTGCGCGAGGGCGAGGAGGGAGTCGGTTCCGGGCAGGACCGTCCGGGGTCGAGCGAACTGCGCATGGAGGGCGGGCCGCTGCGCTGCTGGGTGCTGGTGGGCACGCCCGCGCGGGTGCTCCAGGGCTGGTCGGGGCTGACGGGCGGGGCCGCGGTGCCGCCGGAGTGGGCGCTGGGGTACCAGCACGCGCGGTGGGGCTTCGGGAGCGCGTCGGAGGTGCGGCGGGTGGTCGCCGGGTACGCGGCGCGCGGGCTGGCGCTGTCCGCCGTACACCTGGACATCGACCACTACGACGGACACCGGGTGTTCACGGTGGACGAGGACCGCTTCCCGGATCTTCCCGGGCTGGCGCGGGAGTTGCGGGAGCAGGGCGTACGGCTCGTCTCGATCGTGGACCCGGCGGTCAAGGCCGGCGACGCCCTGCACGCGGCCGGGCTGACGGTGGGGTCGGGGGGCGCCTTCGTACGGGACGCGCGCGGCCGGGAGGTGCGCGGGGAGGTCTGGCCGGGCGAGTGCGCCTACCCGGACTTCACGGATCCCGCGGTGCGGGAATGGTGGGGCGGGCTGTACGAGGAGCGGCTCGCGCAGGGCTTCTCCGGCTTCTGGCACGACATGAACGAGCCGGTGTCCTTCGCCGCGTTCGGGGACACCACGCTGCCGCGGTCGGCGCGTCACGCGATGGACGGGGCGGGCGGCGACCACCGCGAGGGCCACAACGTGTACGCGCTGGGGATGGCGCGTGCGGGGTGGGAGGGCCTGGTGCGGCTGCGCCCGCAGGAGCGGCCGTTCCTCTTCTCCCGGTCGGGCTGGGCGGGCATGCAGCGGTACGGGGGCACGTGGTCGGGCGACGTGGAGACCAGCTGGGAGGGGTTGCGGGCCTCGCTCGCGCTGGTACTGGGGCTGGGCCTGTGCGGGGTGCCGTACTCGGGGCCGGACGTGGGCGGTTTCGGCGGTTCGCCGTCGCCGGAGCTGTACGTGCGGTGGTTGCAACTGGGCGCGTACCTGCCGTTGTTCCGTACGCATGCGGCGATCTGGGCGGGGCGGCGGGAGCCGTGGGAGTTCGGGCCGGAGGTGGAGGAGCAGGCGCGGGCGGTGATGGCGGAACGGGAGCGGCTGCGGCCGTACTTCGTGACGCTGGCCCACATGGCTCGGCGGACGGGCGCCCCGTACGTGCGGCCGGTGTGGTGGGGGGCTCCGGAGGACCGGCGGCTGCGGGACTGCGAGGACTCGTTCCTGTTGGGTGACGCGCTGCTGGTCGCGCCGGTGCTGGAGTGCGGTGCGGACCGGCGGGCGGTACGGCTGCCGCGGGGCCGGTGGTACGACACCGCGACCGGGGCGGCGTACGAGGGGCCGGGCCAGATCCTGCTGGACGCCCCGCAGGGCCGGATCCCGGTGCTGGCGCGGGCGGGTGCGCTCCTGCCGGTGCGGTCCCCGGCGGGCGACGGTGTGGAGCTGGAGGTCTGGGCGCCGGCGCGGGGCCGTACGGGCGGCGGCGTGGTAGTCCGGGACCCGGGCCCGGGCTTCGGGGCGGGCACGGTCGAGCGGTACACCTCGCGGTGGGCCGGGGACGCGGTGCTGGTGGAGGACGAGGCGGGACTGCCGGTGGAGGGCGTGGTGGTGCGGGGGCTGTAGGCGTTGCCCCGGCGGATCAGGGGCGGGTTCCTGAACCGGGCCCCTGATCCCGCGCCTCCTGCGCCGGTCGGGCCGACAGCGGCGCGGGGCCGGGGCGTCAGGCGTAGTGGCCCGCGAACCAGGAGGCCGCCGCCTGGGTGTGGAGGGGGAAGGCCAGGGTCTCGGCGGTGCGCAGGACGTGCCAGCCCGTGGTCTCGTCCGTCGGCTTCGAGGCGGGGAGGGTGTCCGCGGGGCGGGGCGGGAGGAGGCCGAAGAGGAGGAGGTGGCCGGCCGGGGAGCTCAGGGCGTCGGCCAGGGTGACGTCCGAGGCGGGGGCGGTGATGCCGGTCTCCTCGCGCAGTTCGCGGACGACGGCCTCGCGCCAGTCCTCGCCGAAGTCGATGAAGCCGCCGGGGAGGGCGATGCCGCCGAGGGCCGGTTCGATCGTGCGGGTGATGACCACGAGGCCGGTGCCGTCGGCGTCCTCGACGGGGAGGAGGGTGACGGCCACGGGGAGCGGGTTGCGGTAGGCGGTGGCACCGCACGACGGGCAGGTGCGGGGCCAGGCGGTCGTGCCGTACGGCGCTCCGCAGGTGGAGCAGTGCGAGTCCCTCAGGTGTTCCGGCATGCGGTGATGGTATGCCAAGGGATATGAGGATGACGGCTGTTGTGGGGCTGGTCGGGGTGCTGGCGGGCGGGGCCGCGGCCCCGCCGGGGTTCACCGCGTTGCGGGAAGTGGATCCGAGCGTCCGGCAGGACATGCGGTACGCGGGTGCGCGGAACTTCACCGGCGCGGTGGTCGACGGGTACCAGGAGCCGGAGTGCCTGCTGGCCCGGCCGGCGGCGCAGGCGCTGCGGCGGGCGCAGCGGGTGCTGTTGCGGCGCGGTTATTCCCTGCGGGTGTACGACTGCTACCGGCCGCAGCGGGCGGTCGATCGGTTCGTGCGGTGGGCGCGGGGGGAGGACGGTCCGGAGGACCTGGCGCGCAAGGCGGAGTTCTATCCGCGGGTGGAGCGCGGCCGGCTGATCGCGGAGGGGTACATCGCGGAGAGGTCCGGGCACAGCCGCGGGAGCACGGTCGACGTGACGCTGGTGGAACTTCCCGGCCGGGAGGTCGACATGGGGACGGCGTTCGACTTCTTCGATCCGCTGTCGCACACGGACGATCCGCGGGTGACGGGCGCGGCCCGCGCAAACCGGCAGTTGCTGAAGCGGGTGTTGGGCGGGCAGGGGTTCGTGAACCTTCCCGAGGAGTGGTGGCATTTCACCTACCGGCCGGAGGCGTACCCGGACGCGTATTTCGACTTCCCCGTCGCTGTCGCCGAGGTCCGGCCGTGAGTACCTTGCCCGCATGACATTCAGCTCGTACGAGGAATTCTGGCCGTACTACGTCGCCATGCACTCCCGCGCCGCCACCCGCTGGGTGCACCTGGCCGGCACGCTGACCGGTCTGGCGCTGACCGCCTACGGGGTGGCGCGCGGCCGCAGGCGCTGGCTCGCCGCCCTCCCCGTGATCGGGTACGGGACCGCCTGGCCGGCGCACTTCCTGATCGAGGGGAACAACCCGGCCACCTTCGGGCATCCGGCGTGGTCGCTGCGCGGGGACGCTCAGATGATCCGGATGATGCTGGCCGGGCGGGACGCGGAGCTGGACGAGACCGCCCGGAAGTGGCTCGCCGAGAACCGGTGACCCGGGCCGGGCGGTCGTGGCAGACTCCTGTCTTCTGACGATGCGTCAGCTCTTCGGCATGGGAGGGGTCTTGGCACGCACACGCACACCCGTCGTGAGCGGGTGGTTCACCGAGAACGCGCCGGGCGGGGGCGGCTTCCGGCTGCTCGGCACCCGGTGCTCGGCCTGTACCGCGGTGTTCTTCCCCCGCGAGGACGCCTTCTGCCGCAACCCGCGGTGTCCCGGGGGCGGGGAACTGGCCGAGGTGCCGCTCTCGCCCCGGGGCCGCGTCTGGTCCTACACCGACGGGCGCTACCGGCCGCCCGCGCCGTACGTGTCCGACCCGGCCGAGCCCTGGGAGCCGTACACCCTGCTCGCGGTGGAGCTGGAGGCCGAGGGGATGGTCGTGCTGGGGCAGGCGGCGCCCGGGACCGGGGTCGCCGACCTGGCGGTGGGCACGGAGGTCGAGGTGGTGGGCGGCGTGCTGCACGAGGACGCCGAGACCACCTGGGTGACCTGGCAGTTCAAGCCGGTGGGAGGGGCCGCGTGAGCGCCGACGTCGCCGTCCTGGGGGCCGGCATGCACCCGTGGGGCAAATGGGGCCGCAGTTTCGTCGAGTACGGGCGGACCGCGGCCCGGGCGGCGCTCGCGGACGCCGGGCTGGACTGGACGGACGTGGGGTCGGTCGTCGGCGCCGACACGGTGCGCTCCGGGTACCCGGGCTACGTGGCCGGGGCCACCTTCGCCCGGGCCCTCGGCTGGCAGGGCGCCCGGGTGACCAGCGTGTACGCGGCCTGCGCCTCGGGGGCCCAGGCCATCGGGGCGGCCCGCGCGCAGATCCTGGCGGGCCTGGCCGACGTGGTGCTCGTGGTGGGCGCAGACGCGGCGCCCAAGGGGTTCTTCGCGCCGGCCGGCGGCGAGCGGCCGGACGATCCGGACTGGTTGCGGTTCCGCGTCCTGGGCGCGACCAACCCGGCGTACTTCGCGCTCTACGCCCGTCGCCGGATGGCCGTGCACGGGGACACCCTGGAGGACTTCGCCCAGGTCAAGGTGAAGAACGCGGCGGCCGGACGGCTCAACCCGCACGCCCGCTACCGCAAGGCCGTCACCGCGGACGAGGTCGCCGCCTCGGCGGTGGTGGCCGATCCGCTCCGGCTGCTCGACATCTGCGCGACCTCCGACGGGGGCGCGGCCCTGGTGCTCACCAGCATGGACTTCGCGCGCTCGCGCGGGGTGGCCGATCCGGTGCGGATCCGGGCCGTGTCGACGGTGACGCCCACCTATCCGCGGACGGTGCTGGACCTGCCGGACGTCGCCACCGACTCGACGACGGCCGCGGACCCGGTCGCCGGATCCTTCCGGTCCTCGATCGCACGGGCCGCCTACGAGGAGGCGGGGCTCGGACCGCAGGACCTCTCGCTCGCCGAGGTGTACGACCTGTCCACCGCCCTGGAACTGGAGTGGTACGAGGACATCGGGCTGTGCGCCGAGGGCGAGGGCGCGAAGCTGCTGCGGGAGGGGGCGACGGCCCTGGGCGGGCGGATCCCCGTCAACACCAGTGGCGGGCTGGCCTCGTTCGGCGAGGCGGTGCCGGCCCAGGCCATCGCACAGGTCTGCGAGCTGACGTGGCAGTTGCGCGGTACGGCCGGGGAGCGGCAGGTGCCCGGCGCGCGGGCGGGGATCACCGCCAACCAGGGGCTGTTCGGGCACGGGTCGGCCGTCGTCGCCGTGCGCTGAGCCGTGCCCGCCGGCGGACCGCGTCGGCAATTGGTGTCGTCGGAACGCTTGACGGCCCCCGGCGGCAGGTTCACACTCGCTCCACAGTCCCGCGCCGCGACCGGGACCGCGAACCCCCCGTGAGAGCTGCGGCCCGTACCCCAGTCGGCGGGGGTACGGGTCGCGCCCATGTCGTCGCGCCGGTGGCGGGCCCCGGCGGGGCCGCCCGAGCGGCCCCGGTTCAGGCCCCCGCGGACAGGCTCCGGCGCCGCTCGCGGGCCAGGGACATCGCGTGTTCCACGACCCCGACCAGCACGTCCTTCACGGACTCCCGGTCCCGTGCGTCGCACAGCAGCACCGGCACCCCGGGGTCGAGGTCCAGTGCCGTCCGTACGGTCACCACGGGGTGGCGGTCCGCCCCGTCGAAGCAGTTGACCGCGACGACGAACGGGATCGCCCGCCGCTCGAAGTAGTCGATGGCCGCGAAGCAGTCGGCCAGGCGGCGGGTGTCCGCGAGGACCACGGCGCCCAGGGAGCCCTGGGCCAGCTCGTCCCACAGGAACCAGAAGCGGTCCTGTCCGGGCGTGCCGAACAGGTACAGCACCAGGTCCTCGCGGAGCGTGATGCGTCCGAAGTCCATGGCCACGGTCGTGGTGCTCTTGCCCTCCACTCCCCCGGTGTCGTCGACGCCGACGCCGGGCTCGGAGAGCCGTTCCTCGGTACGGAGCGGTCTGATCTCGCTGACCGCGCTGACCAGGGTGGTCTTGCCCACCCCGAAGCCTCCCGCGACCAGGATCTTCAAGGTCAGCGGCTCGACCGGCGACACCGCGTGCATGGCACCGGTGCGGCTAAAGCGCCCGAAGGCCATCGATCACCTCACGCAGAATGGATTCATCGGGCAGTTCTGCCGGGGGTACCGGCCTGGTCACGTGGACCAGTTCCTCATCGACCAGGTCGCCGATGAGGACGCGTACGACCCCGACCGCCAGGTCGAGGTCGGCCGCCAGTTCGGCGACCGACTGGGGCCGTTCCCGGCACAGCCCGAGGATGTGGGCGTGTTCCGGGGAGAGGGTCATGTCCCAGACCGGATCCTCGGCCGCCGGTTCGGCGACGACGAGGGCGATCAGGTCGAGACGGTGCTGGCCCGCGTGGCTGGTCCGCCCGCGGGTCATGGCGTAGGGGCGTACGACGGGACCCGCGTCGTCGTCGAACCAGTGCGCGTGGTCTGGGGCGGACGGGTCGAAGGGCATGCCGGCGGAAATGTCGGCGAGATGGTCCTGGCCTGGGTCGCTCATGCCTTCCGACTCACCCTCCGGCTGGCAGCCCGGTGCGTGGGGCGGTCGCCAGGTGGTCGCCCACCCGCTTGACCATCAGGGTCATCTCGTACGCGACCTGCCCGACGTCGGAGTCGGCGTCGGCCAGCACGGCCAGGCAGCTGCCGTCGCCCGCGGCCATGACGAAGAGGAAGGCCTCGTCGAGCTCGACCACGGTCTGGCGGACCCGGCCGGAGTCGAAGTGCCGGCCGACGCCCTTGGCCAGGCTGTGGAACCCGGAGGCGACCGCCGCCAGGTGCTCGCTGTCCTCGCGGGTCAGGTCCTTGGAGCTGCCCGTGGGCAGGCCGTCGCCGGAGAGGACCACCGCCTTGCGGATGGACCCGACCCGGTCGACGAGCTCGTCGAGGAGCCAGTTGAGCGGGCCGGAGCCGCGGCCCCTGCTGTCGTTGCCGGTCTGCGGTGCGGTCATCGACCGTCCCCTTCGTTCTCGTTCGCGGGACCGCCGGCGGGGGTTGTGCCCGCCCCGGTCTCGGACTGCTGCTGTGCGTGCCGGTTGCGGCCCGCCGTCCAGCCACGCTGGAGTGCGGACATGCGCGTGCGTACGTCCTCCGCGTCGCGGTCTGCCACCTGGTCGGGGGCGGCTTCGGCGGGCGCGGACGACGCGGCCTTCTTGAGCTGTGGTGCCAGGCTGGCCTGGCGGATGCGGCGGGGCAGCCCACCGGTGTCGGGACCGACGGCGGGTTCGGTGTCGTCGGATCCGGCGGTGGGGGCCTGCTGCGGGACCACGGAGACCGGGCGGGGATCCACCCGGCGTCCGTGCTCGGCGACCAGGGTCGGGGTGGGGCGGCGGCGCGGCAGCGGTACGGCTCCCTGGGCGCGCGGGCCGTCGGGGCGCGGGACCTCCAGGCGCTGGGTGTCCAGCCGGACCGGCCCGGTGGGGGCGAGCGGCTCGCGGTCGCGGTCGCCGCCCCGGGTGCCGTTGCGCTCGGCGTGCCGCTCGGTGTGCGGCCGGTCAGCCGGGCGCAGGCCGAGCAGGGCGCTGCGCGGGGTGCCGTTCGGCGGGGTCTCGTCGTCGAGGGTCGCCATGGCCGGGCGGGCGCCGGCGGGACGCCCCGTGACGGCGGCCGGGTCCTCGTCCAGGGGGGCGGGGTCGTCGAGGCCGTCCAGGCCGCGGCCGCCGAGCGGGGCCTCCAGCTCCACGGGGCCGCGCAGTTCGGCGGTGGGCAGCGGGCGGGCGGCGGACGCACGCTCCGCGGTGGTGACGGGCCGCTCGGAGTGCGTCCTGCCGATCTGGCCGGCCTTCACGGCCCTGCTGCCGGCCTTGCCGGGCCGGGGGCCGTCCAGCCGTACGCCGCTGCCGCTGGTCTCGGGGGCGTCGGTGAGCAGGGCCGACGGGAGGAAGACCACCGCGGTGGTGCCCCCGTACGGGCTGGGCTGGAGGACGACCTTGACGCTGTGGCGCTGGGCGAGGCGGCTGACGACGAAGAGGCCGAGCCGGTCGGTGTCGGAGAGTTCGAACTCGGGGGTCTCGGCGAGCCGGAGGTTCGCGTCGAGCAGCGCCTCCGGGGTCATGCCGAGGCCGCGGTCGTGGATCTCCAGGGTGAAGCCGTTGGCGACGCGCTCGCCGTGGACCTGGACCGCGGTATGCGGCGGGGAGAACACGGTGGCGTTCTCCAGGAGTTCGGCGATGAGGTGGGTGACGTCGGCGACGGCCGGGCCGACGATGCCGAGGCGGGTGAGGCGGCGTACCTCGATGCGCTCGTAGTCCTCGACCTCGGCGACGGCGGCCCGTACGACGTCCATGAGCTGGACGGGCTTGCGCCACTGGCGGGAGGGGGCGGCTCCGGAGAGGATCACCAGGCCCTCCGCGTGGCGGCGCATGCGGGTGGTCATGTGGTCGAGGCGGAAGAGGTCGGCGAGCTCCTCGGTGTCCTCGGTGCGGCGCTCCATCGTGTCCAGGAGGGTCAGCTGGCGGTGCAGCAGGACCTGGTTGCGGCGGGCGAGGTTGACGAACACCTCGGAGACGCCGCGTCGCAGGTCGGCCTGCTTGACGGCGGCCTCGACGGCGGCGCGCTGGAGGGTGTTGAGGGCCTGGCCGACCTGGCCGACCTCGTCCTTCTCGTATTCGAGGTGCGGCGACTCGGTCTCGACGTCGACGTGTTCGCCGGCGGCGAGGCGGCGCATGACGCTGGGCAGGCGGACGCCGGAGGCCTCGTGGGCCTCCTTGCGCAGCCGGGACAGGTCGCGGACCAGGTCGCGGCCGATGCGCACGGAGAGGACGAGGGACACGATGAGGGCGAAGAATCCGAGGATGCCGGCGCCGGCGGCCTGGATCATGACGTCCGTGGCCACGGGCTCGATGCGCCGCTGGTAGCGGTCGCCGGCGTCGGTGTTCATGCTCGCCAGGTCGTCGAGGACCTTGGAGGACGCCTCGTCCCACTGGGCGGCGGTGAGGTTTCGCGGCTTGTTGACCGCGCCGCCGGAGATGAAGCGCTCCTCGGCCTCGCGCAGCGGCTGGGTCTGGAGGTCCTTCCAGTACTGCTCGAAGATCTCCCGGTCGCCGGCGGGGAGGGTCACGAGGTTGAACTCGTAGAGCAGCGTGCGGTTGGCGGCGAAGTCGGACACGCGGCGGACGTCGCCGGCGCTGATGTTGCGGGCGGCGAGGGCGGAGGCGATCACGGCGTCCTCGCGGGAGAGGAGCTCGCGGGCGCGGCTGATGCCGACGAGGGCGCGGCCCTCCTTGTCGACCTCGACGTTGTCCAGGCCGTGGAGGTTCATGAGGAAGTCGTAGCAGGGGTCGACCAGCCGGTTGTAGAGCTCCAGGGCCTGGCCGGGGTCGAGGGCGTTCTGGTCGACGGAACGGCGCATGGAGCCGATGCCGTGGAACGCGGTGACGATCGAGCGCAGGCGCTGGGCGCTCTGCGGGCTGAGCTCGTCGACGACCTTCGGGTCGCGCGCGCTGACGCTGATCTTCTCGACGGCCTGGTCGGTCTCGGCGCGGCGCTTGGCGAGTTCGGCGGTGGCGGTGGCGGCCCGGGGGTCGCCGAGCACGACGAGGGTCTGGCGCCGCTCCTTCTGGATGATGCGCGCGACGTCCTCGATCGGGTAGCCGACCTTGTCGATGACGTAGGCCACGTCGAAGAGTTGGATGGCCTGACGGCCCGTGATGACCGTGGCGAAGCCCCAGAGGGCGGTCAGGGAGACGAGCGGCACAAGGAGCAACGCCACGATCTTCCGGCGGATGGATTTCCCGCGAAAGCGCATGGCCTCCCCAGCCTCCCCCAGGTCAACCCCGTTGCCGGGGGTCGGTGTTCCGTCATTTAAACGGCGTGAGCCTACTACTGCTGACGAGTAGGTTCGAAGGCGTGTCCGGACGTTTTCGGCCTGCCCCCCGTGTGAAGATCACCAGTTGTCCGATACTTCCGGTCAAGTGCGGCCCGATATGTGGCAGATGACACTTGGTGGGGCGTCAGTTCCCGCACCCTGATGGATGGCTGGAATTATTCGTTCCGCGATCTTTGCCACCTGAGGAGGCATCCGGGATCCGGGAATCTCCCGGCGTCGTCGGACGTCTGTCAGTACGAGGGGCACGTCGGGGTAGACGTGTGGGGGAAGGCGAGGCGGACCGCGGTGGGGAGTGAGCGGACCATGAGCAGTGACGAGCGCGTCGGCGCCGGTACGGCGAGGCGCGGCCTGTGGGTGGAGGAACCGGCGCGACGGCGCCGGATGCCGGATCCGGTGCGGGTCTCGGCCGTACGGGCGGTACTGGTCGTGGCGGTGACCCTGACGCAGGCGACGATCACGTTCTTCCTGAGCCTGACGGGCTCCTGGCTGGCCTTCCCGATGGTCCTCGGCGCGGTCGCGGCGACCGTCCTGGCGACCTGGGCCGTGCTGGACGTGTGGATCACCCGGCAGACGTGGAACCAGCGCTACGGGGTCGTGTCGGAGCCGAGCAGCACGGCGCGGCTGCGCCGCCGTGAGGCCCGTCGGGCGGCCAAGGCCGCGCGGGCGGCGCGCAAGCTCGCCGGACCGGCCCGCATAGCCCGCGAGGACGGGCCCCTGGCGGGGTTCGGCCGGCGCTGAGCGGACCTGCGACGTCCTGACCGGGCCCGCGGGCCCCGGCGCCGGTCGACGCGGGGCCCGGGGTCCAGGGGCGGACCCCACGCGGGAGACAGCACGGGGCACGGGGCACGGGGCACGGGAGGCAACGGCCGCGCGGCGCGCAGGACGCGCGCCGGCGCGCGTCAGGCGGTCGGGGCGGCGCTGCGGCGGAACATCCGGGTGGCCGTGATCTCGCCGTGGATGGTCTCCCCCTCCGGGGACTGCTGCGGCAGGCCCGGGCGCAGGTGCTCCTCGACGCTGATGTACTTCAGGCCCGCCCGCAGGTCCGCGTCGTTGCGCAGGCGGATCACCAGCGGGAACTCGGCCAGGGCGGTCGTGTCGAACAGTCCGGTCGTGTAGAGCAGCTGCACGCCGAGCGCGTCCGACACGGCCCGCTGGAGCTCCAGCAGGTAGGTGGCGTTGGCGCGGCCGATCGGGTTGTCGAGGAACAGCGTGCCCGCGTGCCGGTGCTTGTCGCGGCCCCGGTCGTTGCTGCGCAGCGCCGCCATCGTGCAGTACAGGGCGATCGCGGCGGTCAGCAGCTGCCCGCCGGAGAACACGTCGCCCATCTGTCCCACGGGCACCCGCTCGGCGCGCAGCACCGCGTCCGGCTTGAGGATCTCCACGGAGATCCCCTTGGGTTCGAGGGCCGCCTGGACGCCCCTCAGCAGCAGGGACATGCCGTCGCGGCGGCCCTCGCCGAAGGAGGCGCCGCTGTTCTTCTTCACGGCCGTGCGGGTCGCCTCGTCGATGACCTCGCCCAGCCGCTCCGTGAGGGTGGCCTGGTCGGGTTCCTCGAAGCGGATCCGCAGGAACTCCTGCCCCGACCATTCCCCGAGGCCCTCGGGGAGCTGGGAGAGGCGCTGGGCGGAGCGGAGGGTGGCCAGGGCCGATTCGACCAGGCCGCGCAGCCGGTCGACGATGCTGTCGCGGTTGCGCTCCAGCTGCGCCAGCTCGTCGGTGAGGACGCGCAGCCGGGGGGCGAAGGCCGCCGCCCAGGCAGCCGCGTGCTCGGGCAGGGCGGAGGCGGGCAGTTCGCGGATCTGCTGGCGCGCGGGGGTGCGTACCTGTTCGTAGCGGGTCGCGTTGGCGTGCCGGACCAGGATGTCGCTCGCCTCGCGCACCGCGGACTCGGCGGCCGACAGGTCGGCGGCGCAGCCGCGCAGGGAGCGGCGGGCCTCGGTGGCGGACTGGCGGGCCTCCTCCAGGGTGCCGGGGTGGGCCACCGGCTCCTGCTCGTCGTCCTGGTGGGTGTGGTCGCGCAGCAGGTCCCGCAGGAGCGCCGCGGTCTCGTCGAAGCCTCCGGCGCCGTCCTCGGCGGTGCGGTGGGCGCGCAGCAGGTCGGCGTGGGCGGCGCGGGCGCCCTCGACGGCCGCGGTGTGGGCGGCGAGCTGGGCCGTGGCCGTGCGCAGCAGGGCCTGCGCCTGGTCGACGTCCGCGGGGACCAGTTCCTCGGGCAGTTCGGTGTGCGCCTCGCCCTCGGCGGGGGCGTGCCGTTCGGCCTCGCCGCGCAGGCGGCCGAGCTGCTCGCTGGCGGTCGACGCCCGGGTCTCCAGCATCTGCACGAGGGACTCGGCGCGGGCCGCCGCGGCCTGGCGGGAGGGGCCGTCGGCGCCGTCGGTGCCCTCCAGGAGCTGGGCGGCGCGGGTGCGGACCTTGTTGGTGAGGCGGTCGAGTTCGGCGAGGGCGGCGCTCTCGTCGCTCTCGGCGCGGGCCTGTTCGGCGCGCAGGTCGGCGCCGACGCCGACCTTCTCGTAGAGCTGGGACGCGGCGCGGTAGGCCTCGCGCAGGTCGGGCAGCGGGACGCGCGGGCCGTCGTCGCCGTCGGGCAGCTGGTCGGGGGCGCCGGCGATCTCGGCGCGCTCGGCGCGCAGGGCCCGGGCGGTGCGGCGGGCGTCGTCGGCGGCGCGCTGGGCGGCGCGGCGGTCCTCGTCGGCGGCGCGGGCGCGGTCGAGGCAGACCTCGGCGCGTGCCTCGGACTCGGCGGCCTCGTCGGCGAGTTCGCGTACGCGGGCCTGCCAGCCGGCCCGCTCGCGCAGGCGGAAGGCGAGGCCCGCGAGGGCGTCGGCGGCGCGGCGGGCGCGCTGGGCGGTGTCCTGGCGCTCGTCGCGGACGCGGGCCGCGTCGGCGGCCGCCTCGTCGGCCTCGGCACGTACCGTACGGGCCTCCGCGAGCTCGGCGTCGGCCTCCTCGGCGAACATCCGGGCGGCGGCGGCGTGTTCGGCGAGCTCCGTGAGGCGGCCAGCCGGGCAGCCGGTGCGCCAGGACGCGAGCCGGGCGGACAGCTCGCGGTCGCCGGCGAGCCGGGCGGCGAGGTCGCGGATCTCGGTGTCGCGGGCGCCGGCGCGGGTGCGCAGCGCCTGGCGCTCCTCGTCGGCGGCGTGCTCGTCGTGCATGGCCGGGTTCGGCGTGACGATGAAGATGCCGGAGGCGTCGTCGTCCGGGCCGGCCGCGGGCACGGGGGCGAGCAGGGCCGCGGCGGTGCCCACGGCGACGGTGGAGCGGGGCAGCAGGGCGGCGCCGGAGAGCACCTCGCGGGCCCGGCCGTGGGTGTCGGGGTCGGTGATGACGACGCCGTCGACGAGTTCGGGGCGGGCCGCGAGGACGGCGGCGTGGTCGGCGGGGTCCACGGCCTGGGCGAGGTAGCGCCATCCGGGGAGCGCGGGGATGCCGTGTTCGCCGAGGTACTCGACGGTGGCGAGGACGTCGGGGCCGGGCGGCAGCAGGCCGCCGTCGCCGAGCGCCCCGAGGATGCGGGCGTCGTCGGCGGCGGCGGTACGCAGTTCGAACAGCTGGCGCTCGGCGGCGGCGACCCCGTCGGCCAGGAGTGCGCGCAGGTCGTCGGCGCCCCGGTCGAGGTCCTCGGCGGTGAGCAGGCCGACGGCGGTGGCGAGGGCGGCGCGACCGGCGCCCGGCGCCTCCCCGTGCGGGGTGCCGGGGGCGCCCTGGCCCGGGAGGGACGGTCCGGTGGAGCCGTCGCCCGTGCGGGGCGAGGGGAGCGACACGTCCGCGGCGTCCGCGGCCGAGGGCAGCCCGAGGAGTTCGGCGAGGCGGGGGGACGCGGCGAGGGAGCCGGCGGCGCGGTGCTCGGCGTCGTGGGCGGCCTCGGCGGCGTCGGCGGCGTCCGCGGCGCGGGCGGCGGTCAGCTCGGCCCGGGACTCCGCGGCGGCGGCCTCCCGGGCGGCCTCGGCGGCGGCGCGGGCGGCCTCGCGGGACTCGTCCCAGGCGGCCACGGCGGCCTTCTCCGCGTCGGCGGCGGCGAGGGCGGCGCGGGCCGGGTCGGCGTCGGGCGCGGAGTCGTCGAGCCAGCCGGCGCGGACGGCCTCGGCGGTCTCCTGCTGGACCTCGCTGAGCCTGGCCCTGAGGTGTTCGGCCTCGCTGCGGGCCCGCTGGGCGGCCGTGGCGGCGGCGGTGGCGTCGCGGTGGGAGTCCTCGCCGGTGGCCTGGAGGGCGGCGGAGCGCTCCTCCTCCTCGTTGGCGAGCCGCTCGCCCCCCTCGGCTGCGGTGTGCAGGGCCCGTACGAGTTCGCCGGCGGCCGTGGCGCGGGCGGCCAGGGCCGGGGCGGCGTCGCGCTCGGCCTCCCGGATCGCCGCCGCGACGCGCGCGGAGCGGTCGGCGGCGGCGCGGTGGCGCAGCACGGTCTCGGCGGCCTGCCAGGCGGAGTGCAGCGTGCGGGCTTCGAGGAGTTCGCGGCGCTGCGCGGCGGCGGCCTTGTCGGCGACGGTGAGGGCCAGCGAGGCGTGCCGGTAGGCGAGTTCGGCGGAGACGGCCGCGCTGCGGGTGCGGGCGGACTCGGCGGCGGTGACGTCGTGGGCGGCGGCGGTGACCCGCTGGGCGAGGTCGGCGGCCCGGCCGCGCTCCTCGGCGGCGCGGGCGGACAGCCGGCGGGCCAGGGTGCGGGTTCGGCGTTCGGCGCCGGCGTGGACGTCGCGCAGCCGGGAGCGGGTCGCTGCGGCTTCGACGATCTTGGTGAGCAGGTCCACCGAGCCGGCGGTGAAGTCGCGTTCGGCCATCAGCTCGGCGCGGCGGCCGAGCTTGTTGCCGAAGCCGTGGACGAGGTCGGCGAGGCCGTCCGTGTCGCGGGTGTCGGTGACGGCGCGCAGCAGCAGGTCGGTGAAGTCGGAGTCCTTCTTGACCGCGAAGAGGCCGGCGGCCTCGCCCTCGTCGGCGTTCATCTCGCGCTGGTAGCGGAAGAGTTCGGGGTCGAGGCCGAGCTCGGTGAGGTGCTCGTTCCAGCGGTCGTGGATCTCCTCGAAGTACACCTCCAGGTGCGGGTACGCCTTGCCCGATTCGGTGAGGGCGTCGCGGAAGCCCTTCATCGTGCGGCGGCGGCCCTGGGCGCCGGAGGCGCCCTCGACGGGCGGGCGCACGGCGGTGGACTCGGCGACGGGCAGGCTGTCGAGGCTCAGCCCGGGACCGGGGCGGAAGGAGTACCAGGCCTCGGCGAACTTGCGGGGGTCGTTGGAGACCTGGCGGCCGCGCCATTCGCTGACCTTGCCGACGACCACGCACTCGCCGGTCTGGGTGTGCTGCCACTCCAGGGCCACGTGGCCGCAGTCGTCGGCGAGCAGGAACTTGCGCAGGACGCCGGAGCTGGCGCCGCCGAGGGTGTTGCGGTGGCCGGGCAGCATCACCGAGAAGATCAGCTTGAGGAGGACGGACTTGCCGCCGCCGTTCTCCAGGAAGAGCACGCCGGCGGGCGCGGGACGGCGCGGCGGCCCGGTCGGCTCCTCCTCGAAGAACTCCGCCTGGGTCGGCGCCGGGTGGGGCACCGGCTCGCCGACTCCGCGCAGGTCGAGCACGG
This sequence comes from Streptomyces erythrochromogenes, assembly GCF_040684695.1. Lineage (GTDB taxonomy): Bacteria > Actinomycetota > Actinomycetes > Streptomycetales > Streptomycetaceae > Streptomyces > Streptomyces erythrochromogenes_C. Next base: position 16,042 of record NZ_JBFBGM010000045.1, on the reverse strand, counting down.
TGTCGGCGTAGCGCGCGCCGGCGGGCCCGATGGAGTAGAGGCGGATCCGGGACAGCTCGTACATGGCGGCGGACTCTCGTGGTGTCTGGGTGAGGCAGGGGCTACGGGGATCGGGAACTCAGGCGTGGAAGGGCAGCCCGGCGTCGGCGGCCAGCTCCAGGTCGTCGCCCTCGGGCGGCGGCAGGAGGGTGGCGGAGCCGTCGCTGACGGGGACCACGCCCAGTTCCAGGAGTTCGGCCATGGCCGAGCTGCCCGCCATGTCGCGGACCTGGAGCTGGTAGCGGGGGGTGGTGCGGTAGGTGCCGCCGGACTCGTCCCCGGTGCGCTGGAGGAAGCCGGAGTCGGTGAGGAAGGCGGCGGCCTTGCCGACGATGCCGGTGGTGGAACCGGCGAGGCGGCGGGCGTCCTTGGTGGCGCCGGTGGCGCTGCGGCGGGCGTAGACGCGCCAGGCGGCTTCCAGACCGGGGGCGTCGGAGGCCGGGTCGGTGTTCTCGCCGAGCTCCTCGGCGCGCTCCTCCAGGCGGCGGCAGGTCTGCCGGACGAAGGCGTCGACGCCGTTGACGGTGACGCGGCCGATGTAGCCGTCGTCGGCGAGGTCCTCGGGGCGCGGGAAGGCGAGGGCGGCGACGGCGAGGTGGGCGAGGCCGTGCAGGAACCGGTCGGCGGAGTCGGCGGCGGTGCGGCGGGCGTAGTCGCCCATCCTGACGGCGAAGACGGAGTCCTCGTCGGCGGCCACGGCCATGCCGGCGCGCGGGGACACCTCCAGGACGACGAGGCCGAGGCCGGTCGCGACGGCGTCGGCGAGGCGGCCGAAGGCGGGCTCCTCGCGGTAGCGGCGCAGCAGTTCGGCGTACTCGGCGTCACGTGCGGGGGCCAGCTTGGGCTGGAGCCCGAAGGCGACGAGCCGGGCCGCGTCGGCGGCGTCCGCCGGGGTCACGGACCCTCCGGTGGCGGGCGCGACGGGAGCCGACGGGGCGTCGGGCTCGCTCCACGCGGGGTGCTCGGCGTGGTGGTCGCTCACGGGCGGGTCTCCTCGGCAGTGCGGGGCGTACGGGGCGTACGGGGGATGCGGTTCGGCTGCGCGGGCGTGCCGGGTCCGAAGTGCGGGGCTGAGGTCCGGGTACCCCGGCTCCGCCGGGCACCGGGCTCCGCCCGGACCCGCGCCTCAAACGCCGGCGGGGCTGGATGTGAGTCCGGCGAGGCTGGGTGCGGTCCCGGCGGGGCTGGGTGTGGTCCCCGCGGGGCTGGATGCGGAGCCGGCCAGGCTGAAATGGCTCGGCACAGCGGGCCGGCCTGGGCGGAGGCGGTCACGAGGCCTCCGCGCGGTCGGCGGCCATGCCGGCGGCGTCGAGGAGGGCCGTGCCGACGATGAGGTCGGCGCCGCCGAACTCGGGGTCGTCGAGCTGCGTGCCGTCGTCCACGGCGAAGAGCAGCCGCTCCTCGCCCTGGCGGTACGCGGTGCCGACGGCCGGGCTCGCGGCGTGGACGGCCAGCAGGGCCACCAGGTACGGCAGTTCGGTGTCGCTGCGGCGGGCCTCCGCGAGGAGTCCGGACAGCCTGCGCGGGGCGTCGTGCGGCAGGTCCAGGAGCTGCATCGCGGCGGCGAGCTGCTCCTCGCTGAAGCGGCTGTCGTCCGGGGTGGCGATCAGGTCCGGCTCCGGCATCTCCGCGCCGAGGTGCTCGCGCTCGACCGGCGGGGTCAGGAGGATCTCGACGAGGTCGGCCACCCGCACCGAGACGGGCGTGCGCAGCCCCGTGCCCGCGGCGAAGAAGGCGTCGGTGACCCGGCGCGCCTGCTCCACCGGCAGCGGCAGGATCGGGGCGACGAGCTGGCCGTAGAGGTCGATGCCGGTGCGCGGCGCCGGGGCGGCGAAGGCCTGGCGGTCCTGCTCGGCGCGGAACAGCGGGCCCGCGTCCAGCAGCCGGGACTGCAGCTGGGTGTGGCGGCGGATGCAGTCCTTGACGATGTCGACGAGCTCGGCGGCGCGGCGCTTGTTCTCCGGCTCCTCGGCCTCGTCGCGCGCCTTGCGGATGTTGGTCAGGATCGCGTTCTCGTGGCGGTAGCGGTCGGCCACGTGCTCCAGCGCCTCGGCGATCATGTCCGGGACGGCCTGGAGCCAGTCCACCGCCCGGACGTTGCGCCGGGTCGCGTCCAGGGTGCGGCGCAGGGTCTCGGCGTACTGCACGGTCCGGTAGCGGGCCTGCTCGGCGGCCAGCTGGGCGTCCGCCAGCCGCCCGCGGCTGATCAGCACCTCCAGTTTGACCTCGGCGGCGATCTGGGCGCTGGTGACGTCGGTGTCGAGGGCGCCGACCAGGACGTTGACGGCCTCGTCGGTGGTGCGCAGGTAGACCGCGCCGCCGTAGGGGACCTCTTCGACCAGCTTGAAGTCGTAGTCGCGGCGCACGTACACGCCGTCGGGGCCGAAGGTGCCGTAGATCGCGCGGAAGCCGCGGTCCACGCTGCCCACGTTGATCAGGTTCTCCAGCACCCAGCGGGCCACCCGCTCGTGCTCGGCCGCCGGCCGCGCCGGGGCCTGGGCCGCGACGCGCGGCAGCAGCCTGGCCACTATCTGCTCGTGGTCGGCGCCCGTGTCGAAGTCCATGTTGAGCGTGACCAGGTCGATCGCGGCCAGCGCGACCTCCGCCATCGCGTAGACCCCGTACTCGCCCGCCAGATTGGCCTTGCGTACGTCGAGGTCGTGCAGCGGGGCGGTGCAGGCGAGGGCGCGCAGCCGCCGGGCCAGGCCCTCGTCGGCGGCCGGGCCCGGCGCCGGGGACGGAAGGGTCTTCGCCGGGGCAGGGAGAGTCACGGACAAAGACTAGGTCCTGTTGCTGACAACATCCCAAACGGCATGGTTCGGCCGGATCGTCCCGGCATCCGCTCCGGCCGCCTGCTCTACGCTCGGCGCATGGCTTCCATGATCGCATCCACTCCGGTGATCGACCTCAACGCCGATCTCGGCGAGGGGTTCGGGCGCTGGACGCTCACCGACGACGAGGCCCTGCTCTCCGTGGTGACGAGCGCCAACGTCGCCTGCGGCTTCCACGCCGGGGACCCGTCCATCATGCGCCGGGTCTGCGAACGGGCCGCCGAGCGCGGTGTGCGGATCGGCGCCCAGGTCTCCTACCGCGACCTGGCGGGCTTCGGCCGGCGCGCCATGGACGTGCCGCCCGGAGAGCTCGCCGACGAGGTGGCCTACCAGATCGGCGCGCTGGAGGTGTTCGCGCGGGCGGCCGGCTCCCGGGTGTCCTACGTGAAACCGCACGGCGCCCTCTACAACCGGACCGTGCACGACGCCGCCCAGGCCGCCGCCGTCGTCGCGGGCGTCCGGCTGGCGGCGGGCGCCGGGGCGACCGGCGGCCTGCCCGTGCTGGGGCTGCCCGGCTCGCTCCTGCTCGCCGCCGCCGAGGAGGCCGGGCTGGTCGGCGTACCGGAGGCGTTCGCCGACCGCGCCTACACCCCGGCCGGGACCCTCGTGCCGCGCGGCGAGCCCGGATCGGTGCTGCACGACCCGGACGCGGTGGTCGCGCGGGCCGTGGGGATGGCGGCCGGGGGCACGGTGGAGGCCGCCGACGGCTCCGCGGTCCCCGTGGCCGCGCGCTCGCTCTGCCTGCACGGGGACACCCCCGGGGCGGCCGGTCTCGCCGCGCGCGTCCGGGAGGCGCTGGGCGCGGCCGGGGTGCGGGTGGAGGCGTTCACGTGAGGACGCTGGTGGTGGGCGCGCAGGCGCTGCTCGTCGAACTGGACTCGGCCGACGAGGTCGCCGCGCTCCACGCCGAGCTGCTGCGCCGCCGGGACGCGGGCGCGCTGGGCCCCGTACGGGACCTGGTGCCCGCGGCGCGGACCGTCCTGCTGGACGGCGTACGGGATCCGGCCGCGCTCGGGGCCCTGATCGCGCGCTGGGAGGTACCGCCGCTGGCCCGCGAGGAGGGGCCGCTGGTCACGGTCCCGGTGCGCTACGACGGGCCGGACCTGGCGGAGGTGGCCCGGCTGTGGGGGGTGGCCCCCGGGGAGGTCGCGGGCATCGTGGGCGCCACCGGGTTCCGGGTGGCGTTCTGCGGGTTCGCGCCGGGCTTCGGCTATCTGACGGGGCTGCCGGAGCGCCTCCACCTGCCGCGCCGGGACACTCCGCGCACGGCCGTCCCCGCGGGCTCGCTGGCGCTGGCGGGCGAGTACGCCGGGGTGTACCCGCGCTCCTCCCCCGGCGGCTGGCAGCTGATCGGGTCCACGGACGCGGTGCTCTGGGACGCGGAGCGGGAACCGGCGGCGCTGTTCGCGCCGGGGGTCCGGGTGCGGTTCACGCAGGAGGAGCAGCCGTGACGGCGACCGGGTTGCTGGTGGTGCGGCCGGGGGCGCTGACCACGGTCCAGGACCGGGGCCGCCCCGGATACGCGCACCTCGGGGTCCCCCGGTCGGGGGCGCTGGACACGGCGGCGTACGCGCTGGCGAACCGGCTGGTCGGCAACCCGCCCGGCGCGGCGGCGCTGGAGACGACCCTCGACGGGGTGTCCCTGCGCGCCCGGGCCGCGACGGTCGTGGCGGTCACGGGCGCGCCCTGTCCGGTACGGATCTCGGGGCGCCCGGTGGCCTGGGGGGCGCCGGTCCGGCTGCCGGCCGGGGCGGAGCTGGAGGTGGGCCGGGCGGAGTCGGGCCTGCGCGGCTACGTCGCGGTGCGGGGAGGCCTGGCCGTCCCGCCGGTCCTGGGCAGTCGCTCCACGGACCTGCTGTCGGGCCTCGGGCCGCCGCTCCTGTCGGCCGGGATGACGCTGCCGGTGGGCCCCGCGGGACCGGACCCGGTGCCCGGGGCGGACGCCTACGGTCTGCCCGGGGCGCCGTCGGAACTTCTGCTCCCGCTGCGGCTCGGTCCGCGGGCGGACTGGTTCACCGGGGCGTCCCTCGCCGCGCTGTGGCGCCCGTCGCTGCGGGTGTCGCCGCGCTCCAACCGGATCGGGCTGCGCACGGAGGGCGGTCCCGGGCTGGTCCGCGCCCGGGCCGGGGAACTGCCGAGCGAGGGCATGGTGCTGGGCGCGGTCCAGGTGCCCCCGGACGGTCTGCCGGTGGTGTTCCTGGCCGACCATCCGGTGACCGGCGGCTACCCGGTGGTGGGCGTGGTCCCGCCGGGCCCGGCCCTGGACGCGGCCGCGCAGGCCCGGCCGGGTACGCCGGTCAGGTTCGTGCGGGCCCGATGAAACGTTTTCGGGGGCTGCGGCCAAGTACCGGGTGAGGGGACCGACCGGGTCCCCTGTGCAGGGGAGGAACCGGGTGCGCAGCCCACGACACGAGACCGGCCCGCCGGATCTCACGACGGCCGAGGGATTCGGGACGTTCTACGAGGACCACATCGACGCCGTGCTCGGCTTCGTCACCCGCCGGGTCGCCGATCCGCACCTGGCGGCCGACCTGACGGCGGACATCTTCCTCGCGGCGATGGGTTCGGCCGGCGGCTACCGGGGTCACAGGGGAGCCCCGGTCGCCTGGCTGTTCGGCATCGCCCGGAACATCCTGGCCGGTCACGCCCGCGGCAGGGCGCGGGAGAGCGGTGCGCTGGCGCGGCTGAGCGGCCGGCGGCTGCTGGACGACGAGGACGTGGCCGCGCTGGAGGAGCGCATCGACGCCCAGCGGGCCTTCAGGGAGCTGGCCGAGCGCCACGCGGCCCTGTCCGAGCCGCTGCGGGCCGTCCTCGACCTCGTGGTGGTGGACGAGCTCACCCCGGCCGAGGCCGCACAGGCCCTCGGCATCACCCAGGCGACGGTCCGCGTCCGCCTGCACCGCGCCCGGCGGGCCCTGCGCGCCTCGGGCCCCGTGAGCGATTCCCGGCTGGAGGTAGCCCGATGAGCAGCAGGCCCCGCGGCTTCGAGGACCGCTTGAAGGCGGCGCTCCTGGCCCGCCTCCCGGAGACCCCGCTGCCGACCCCGGCACGCTCCTTCGCCCGCCGCTACGGCGTCCCCCTCGCGGTGGGCGCGGCGACGGCGGCGGTCATCGCGGTGATGACCGTGCCCGGAAGCACCCGTGACGGGTCCCGGCCCGCCGACGGCCCCCCGAAGCTGGAGATCAAGAAGGACCCGGACGGCTCGCTGCGGTTCCGGCTGCCGGAGCAGCCCGAGATCCCGGAACTCGTGAAACGGCTGAAGGCCATGGGGGTCAGCGCCGCGGTGGTGCCGATGCGGCCGCCGTCCCAGTGCTCCGCGACAGTCGGCGGGTACCGCGGACCGCAGGCCGATCCGGAGGCCGAGATCATGCAGGCCGGCGACGGCGACACCGCCTTGAAGGTCAACGCGAAGACGGTCCCGCCGGGGTACACGCTGACCTTCAACTGGGCGGAGTACTACCCGCTGGGTGCGAAGGGGATCGGCTTGGGCGTGATCGAGACCTCCAAGGTCCCTTCTTGCGAAATCGACCAGTCCGAGGGGCTGGAGGAACTGCTGAAGTCCGGTTCCGCCACCAAGGACCCCGGCCCGACCATCACGGTCCCCCGGCCCGAGCCTCATGAGGTGCCCGAGCTGGTGGAACGCCTCCGGGCCCAAGGGGTGAACGTCGCGGTGACCGAGATGAAGCCGAAGGCGGAGTGCCCGCACGTGGGTGGCGGGTACCGGGGGCCGCAGGCCGACCCCGAGGCGGAGCTGCGGGCCAGGGACGACAAGGACAGCTTGAAGATCAACGCCAAGACGGTTCCGCCCGGGTACACCCTCGTCTTCTCGAAGCCGGCGAACCCCTCGGACTACGTCGGAGCGGGTGTGAAGGAGACGTCGCGGGTCACGCCGTGCGAGATCGACTTCTCGGTGGACGCTCCCCCGATGTCGCACTGAACGCCGGGCGCAGCCCCGGTGGCACGGCCCTCCGCCCCGGCCCCCACCACGGGACCGGGGCGGAGCCGTGCCCGCGTGCGGGAACGCGGCGCGCCCGGGCTCCGTCGTCGCGGGGCCCGGGCGCGGGGGTTCGGCTTCCCGGGGGCGCTACACGGCCGACTCCGGGGTGATGCGGCTGCGGACGGCGGACTGCACGTCCTCCTCCTCCGCCGGGTCCGCGGCCAGGCGGCGCAGGCGGGGGGCCACTCGGGCGTCGGCCGTCTCGGCGTGGCGGGCGGCGACCTCGCGGGTGGTCTCCTCGCAGTCCCAGAGGCACTCGACGGCGAAGCCCGCCGCGAAGGAGGGGTCCGTGCTGGCGAGGGCCCGTGCGGCGCGGCCGCGCAGGTGGGACGAGGACGTCTCGCGGTAGACGTGGCGCAGCACGGGGGCGGCGCAGCCGATGGCGAGCCGGCCCGCTCCGTCCACCAGGGCGAACAGCCGCTGCGTGTCCGGGCCCGCACCGCGGACGGTGGAGCGCAGCGCGCTCAGGACCAGGGGTGCGTCCTCGGCTCCGCCCCGGGCGGCCAGGACGGCTGCGGCGGCCTCGCCGAGGGCGTCGGGGCGGTGCACCCAGCGCCGGGCCCGGTCGACCGCTCCGGGGCCGCACATGCGCTCGTACGCGGCCACGGCGGGCTCGTCGGCGGCGGCTTCGATGAGGTCCAGCACGGCCGGGTTGTCCGGTTCGGCGAGGACCAGGTGGTGCAGGGCGGTGGCCCGGGCGGCCTCGCCGTCGGCGCCAGCGGCTGCCGCGAGGATCGCGGAGCGGTCCTCGGGCTGGGCCACGGCGGCCAGGCAGCGGGCGGCGGGCACGTGCAGCGGGGTGCCGCGGCGCAGGCCGTCGGCGGCCCAGTCGAAGACGGCCTGGACGCCCCAGCCGGGCCGGGGGCCGCTGGGGGTCAGCTGGCGCTGCCAGCGGTCGAAGGAGCCCTGGCGGCGGGCGGCGCCCAAGCGCTCCCCGTACAGGGGCGACTCCTCCCACAGACACCACGGCCGGGGCTCGTAGGCGTCGCGGACGGCGGCGGCCAGCCGCGCCTCGCCCTCCGCCGTGGCGGGGAAGCGGGCGAGGACGGGTGCGGCCAGTGACCGCAGTCCCTCGTCGTCGTCGCGCAGGGCGAGCTCGTCGAGGGCCCAGGACCAGTTGGCTCCGGACGCGGCGTAGCGGCGCAGCAGCATGAGGGCGTCGTCGCGGCCGTACGAGGCCAGGTGGCCCAGGACGGACAGGGCGAGGCCCGTGCGGTGGTCCGTGTCGTCGACGAGGTCGTCGGCGCTGAAGAGGTGGCTCTCGATCTCGCCGAGGGGGCCGTCGAGATCCAGGTAGAGCCTGGCGTAGTACAGCGAGCGGTTCTCGACCTGCCAGTCCTGGCGCGGATCACGGAGCACGCACTGGTTGAGGGCCGCGAGGGCCTCCGCCCTGGGCGCCGCGAGTGCGTGCAGCGTGCCGTCGCCACGGCCCCGCTGGAGGAGGCCGAGCAGGGTACCGCTCGGCGCTATGACTGGTTCGAACATGGGAATGGCCTCAAATCAAGCTGGGGACGCAACCGGGAATCGGGATTCACAGGGCCGCGTAACAGCATGTGAGGACGTCCGCCGTCTTGTTCCGCTCGATGTAGACCATTGCCTTCTCACTCTCGTCGGTGGTTCGTGATCAAGGGGTGTCCGGACCGGGCCCGGACAGTCTTCGTATCCAAGCCGTTTGCCCGTCCCCCGTGCTCGCGAATCGAATCCGACGCCATGATGGCCCAGCCGGTTTGTGCACCGCGACCACATTTACGGCCGCCGTGACCAACCTGTGAGCTGCGCGCCCGTCCTGGCCCGGCAAAAAGCGGACTACTTGGCTCCGAAGAGTTCCAGCAGGTCGGCCTTGGCGAACATGCGCGCCGTGTCCACTGCGGAGGGTGTTCCGGCGTTCGGGTCGGCCCCTCCGGCGAGCAGGGCGCGGATCACCGCCTCCTCGCCCTTGAAGACCGCACCGGCGAGCGGGGTCTGGCCGCGGTCGTTGGCACGGTCGGCCTCGGCGCCGCGGGCCAGCAGGGCCGTGACGGTGTCGGCGTGGCCGTGGTAGGCCGCGAGCATGACGAGGGTGTCGCCGCGGTCGTTGGTGAGGTTCGCCGGGACCCCGGCGTCGAGGTACGCGGCGAGCCGGGCGCTGTCACCCTGGCGGGCGAGGTCGAAGATCTTGGTCGCCAGCTCGATGACGTCCTCGTCCGGGCCTTCCGGGGAGGTGCCTTCGGGGTGCTCGCTCATCGTGCGTACCGCCTTTCACTCGCTGCTGGCATGAAGCTTCCCCACGCCGTGCGGGCAGGGAGGTGCACGGCACTGCGTCCGTACGGGTGAATCGTCAGAGTAGCGCCCTGGCCTGGGCATGTCCGGGCCGGTCCGAGGGATGGATCACCTCGGACCCCTGTCCGGCGGGCGCGCCAGCCGGGCTGAGCCGGTCAAGTGAAAAACCCACAGATTCACCCGTATGCACCTTTTTTCGCATTGATACTTCCTGTGAGCCTGGAACAACTGATGGTGACTGTCCCCACCAACCAGGAGAACCTCTCATGGTCCTGTCCATCTCAGGCGTGGTCCTGCTCGGCATCATCTGCTTCCTGTTCTTCAAGAAGGACGGGATGAAGCTGACGCACGCGTTCGTCTGCTCGCTCTTCGGCTTCTTCCTCGCCGGCTCCGCCATCGCCCCGAGCATCACGGCGAGCACGGCGAGCCTCGCGAGCCTGCTCGGCGGGATCAAGCTCTAGCCGCCCCCGAGCAGGAACTCCAGCCCCACCCGGAACACCGCTCACGACCACAACTCCAGGAGACGCCCGTGGCCCGGCGCCCACTTCCCCGCATTCTCAGCAGCGGCACCGCGTCGCTGGCCCGGGGCCGCGACTTCGCTCGCACGGCCGCCGACAGCGCCACGGACGTCCTCCATCCGCTCCTGGTCATCGGACGCGGCCTGCGCGTCCTGGCCGCGGCCGGACGGCGCCGATGGTCCGAGACCCCCAAGGACAAGCGCGGTCCGGCCCTGTTCCTGGGCGCCGCGTGCGTCCTCGTGGTCGCCCTCGTCCCCTACGGCCCGCTGCTCGCCCTGATGACCCTCATGGCGGCGGCGGCCTGGCACGGGCGCGACCGCACCCCGGTGAAGACCGGACCCAGCGACGCCGAGGCCGAACGGCTCGGCTCCCTCTACGAAGCCCTCGTGCCGTACTTCTCCATCCCCGAGGACCCCAGCCCGCTCTTCGCCCACGGCGGGGAGTGGGACAAGGCCTTCAGCGGCTACGAGTTCGACGGGGCGGGCCGGCTCACCCGGCTCCGCATCCGCTACCCGGCCTACTTCACCGACGGCGAGGCCGCCTCGCGGGCCCGGATCGAGGCACTGCTGCACGCCAAGTCCGGGCGCGGCCGGGAGTACCTCTTCGACTGGGACGAGGAGGGCAACCAGCTCGACCTGAGCGTGCTGGCGGCGCTGCCGACGGGCATCGCCGCCCAGCCGTTCGTCACCTCCCCCGGCGAGAGCGTGCTCGGCTTCACCGACTCCGGGAGCGTCCAGCGCACCCTGCCCGTACTGGAGGGCGAGGAGCCCCGCGACGTCCCGCCCGTCGTCTGGCGCACCGGCCCCCGGTCCACCGAACCCCACCTGCTCGCCGTCGGCCAGCCCGGCAGCGGCACCTCCACCCTGCTCCGCTCCCTGGCCCTGCAGGCCCTGCGGCACGGCGGCGACGTCCTGATCGTCGACGGCGGCGGCAGCGGCGAGTACGCCTGCCTGTCCGGCCGCGCCGGCGTCCTCGCCGTGGAGTGCGGGCCGGTCGGCGCGGTGGCCACCCTGGAATGGGCCGCGCAGGAGACCGAACGCCGGCTCATCGCCATCCACCGGGCCCGCGAGGCCGGCCGGCCGGCGCCGGAGGACACCCGGCGGCCGCTGTGGATCCTGCTGGACCAGCCGAGCGTGCTCGCGCACCTCGCGGTGGCCGAGGGCGGGCCGGACCCGATGACCCACCTGCAGGTGCCGCTGCGGCACGGGCGGCCCGCGCACGTCACGGTGGTCGTGGCCGAGCAGTTCGACCACCTGGAGGTGCTGCACGACGCCGTGTGGCAGCACACGCGCGCGCGGATCGTGCTCGGCCCGGCCGCGATCCAGCAGATCGCGGACGTCCTGGGGCTGCCGCCGCACACCACGCCCACGACCCTGGTGCCGCCGGGGCGGGGGTACGCGCGGCTCGGCACGGGGCCGGTGCACAGGCTCCAGGTGCCGGCGACGCCGGACCCATACGACGAGGCCACGCATCCCGCGCACCGGCAGGCCGTACTGGAACTCCTGCCGGAACGGCAGCAGGGGCCCGGGCCGGCCCTGGCCAAGCCGGTGGGCGCGGCGGCACTGGACGCACCGGAGCGACCGTAGCTCGGTGCCGCTGCCCCGGCCGGGCGGGGGCGGTCGAGCGGGCCGGTGCCAGGGCGGGGTGCGGTCCGTCCGAACGCGGCGCGCGCTACGCCACGAACGTGCGCGGGGGTTCCGCGCCGCTGTCGCCCGCGCCCCTGCCGACCAGGCTCGCGGCCGCCGCCAGGCGGGACGCGGCCTCCTCGGCCACCGGTCCGCCCACCGTGAACGGCAGTCGGACATAGCCCTCGAAGGCCCCGTCCACGCCGAACCTCGGGCCCGAGGGGACCCGTACGCCGACCCGCTCGCCCACCTCGGCCAGGCGGGATCCGGACAGGCCACCCGCGCGCGCCCACAGCGTCAGGCCGCCGGCCGGGACCTCGAACTCCCAGTCCGGGAGGTCCCGGCGGACCGCCGCGACCAGCGCGTCGCGGTTCTCCCGGGCCTGCTGCCTGCGGATCTCCACCGCCTCCTGCCAGCCGCCCGTCCGCATCAGCCAGTTCACGGCGAGCTGTTCCAGCACCGGCGTGCCGAGGTCGGCGTACGCGCGGGCCGCGACCAGGCTGCGGATCACGTCGGGGGCCGCACGGACCCAGCCGATCCGCATGCCCGCCCAGAAGGCCTTGCTGGCGGAGCCCACGGTGATCACGGTGCTGCCGGCCGGGTCGAAGGAGCAGACCGGGCGGGGCATCTCCAGGTCGGGCTCCAGCTGGAGTTCGAGCATGGTCTCGTCGGCGACGAGGACGGTGCCCGCGGAACGGGCCGCCTCGACCATCGCCCGGCGCTGCTCCTCGGAGGCGAGGGCTCCGGTGGGGTTGTGGAAGTCGGCCACCACGTAGGCGAGGCGCGGGGCGGAGTCGCGCAGGACCTGCCGCCAGACGTCCATGTCCCAGCCCGTCAGCCCGTCGCCCATGGCGACCGGTACGAGCCGGACCCCGGCGGCGCGCATCAGCTGGAGGATGTTGGCGTAGGAGGGGGACTCGACGGCGATCCGCTCGCCGCGCCCGGCGAAGAGGCTGCAGATGGCGTCGATGGCCCCCATCGCCCCGGTGGTCACCATGATCTGCTCGGGCATGGTGGGGATGCCCTGCTCGGTGTAGCGGTCGGCGAGCATCCGGCGCAGCGCCGGCAGACCCGCCGGGTAGTCCCCGTGCGTGTGCGCGTACGGCGGGAGTTCCTCCAGGGCGCCCTGGACGGCCCTGGTCAGCCAGGGTTCGGGGGCGGGGAGGGCGGCGCAGCCGAGGTCGATCATCGAGCCGAGGGACTCGGGCGGCAGGGGCTCCAGGCCCCGTGCGGGCAGCGGGTTGCCGGCCGGGACGGAGGTCCAGCTGCCGGCGCCGCGGCGGGATTCGAGGAAGCCCTCCCCGCGCAGGGCCTCGTAGGCGGCGGCGACGGTGGTGCGGCTGAGGGACAGGGCGACGGCGAGTTCCCGCTCGGCGGGGAGCCGGGCGGCGACGGGGACGCGGCCCTCCAGGACGAGCAGCCGGATGCCGTCGGCGAGGGTGCGGTAGGCGGGCGGCTTGCGGGCGCCCGGTACGGCGGTCCGCTCCTGCTGCGAGGTGATGAGGCGGGCGAGTTGAGCGGCACCGACCGCTGAGGTCCATTCGGCCATGGCGTGCGGTCCACTTTCGTCCGATTGGCCTCGATGGAAGCCGGGATTGGATTGCTCTGCGGGGCCCAGCGTGCCACGAGTCAGTCCACTTGCACCAGGGCCGTACGCGGCCCGCCCGCATCCCGTTCACCTCGCGTACCACCGGTCCCGTCCGTCGCGGGGCATACTGCCGCCGTGACGCACGTACGCCTTCGCCATCCGTATCTGGACCACCCGGCTCCTATCCCCTTCGCGCACCGGGGAGGTGCCGCGGACGGGCTGGAGAACACCGCCGCGGCGTTCCGTCGGGCCGCCGCGGCGGGCTACCGGTACTTCGAGACCGATGTGCACGCCACGGCCGACGGCAAGCTCGTCGCCTTCCACGACGCCACGCTGGACCGGGTCACCGACGGCCGGGGCCGCATCGCCGAGCTGCCCTGGAAGCAGGTCCGCGAGGCCCGGGTGGGGGGAACGGAGCCCCTGCCGCTCCTCGAGGAGCTGCTGGAGGAGTTCCCCGACGCCCGCTGGAACATCGACGTCAAGGCCGAGTCCGCACTGCACCCGCTGGTCAACCTGATCGCGCGCACCGGGATCTGGGACCGGGTCTGCGTGGGCGCCTTCTCGGAGAGCCGGGTGGCCCGCGCCCAGAGGATCGCCGGCCCGAGGCTGGCGACCTCCTACGGCGTGCGCGGGGTGGTCGGGCTGCGGCTGCGCTCGTACGCGATCCCGGCGGCGCTGCGCGTCGGGGCGGTGGCGGCCCAGGTTCCGGAGACCCAGGCGGGCATCCGCGTGGTCGACCGGCGCTTCGTCAGGACCGCGCACGAGCGGGGCCTGCAGGTCCACGTGTGGACCGTGAACGAACCGGAACGTATGGAGGCTCTCCTCGACCTGGGTGTCGATGGCATCATGACCGACCACATCGACATGTTGCGCACGGTGCTGGACCGGCGCGGCGCCTGGGTCTGACCCGCCCCCGGCCGCCGCCACGGATGCGGCGGCCGACGCGGTACGGGACCACCGAGGGGGACACCGAGTGAGCGCGGACAACAGCAGCAGGACCGAGGAAGCGGAACCCGGGGCGGAGGACGGCAGAGCCGCCGCCGACAAGGGGGCGGCCGCGGCGTCGCGCAAGCGCGAGCAGAGCGGCTGGTACTTCTACGACTTCGCCGTCTCCGTGTACTCGGCGAGCGTGGTGACGGTGTTCCTCGGGCCGTACCTGACCTCGGTGGCCAAGGCCGCCGCGGACGCCGAGGGGTTCGTGCACCCGCTGGGCATACCGGTGCGGGCCGGCTCCTTCTTCGCCTACGCGGTCTCGGCCTCGGTGATCCTGGCCGTCCTGCTGATGCCGCTCGCGGGCGCGGTCGCGGACCGGACGGGCCGCAAGAAGCCGCTGCTGGCGGTGGCCGCGTACACGGGTGCCGCTGCCACGACCGCGATGTTCTTCCTGGGGGGCGAGCGGTACCTGCTGGGCGGCTTCCTGCTGATCGTGGCGAACGCCTCGCTGTCCGTCTCGATGGTGCTCTACAACGCCTACCTGCCGCAGATCTCCACCCCGGACGAGCGCGACACGGTTTCCTCGCGCGGCTGGGCCTTCGGCTACACCGCCGGCTCCGTGATGCTCGTGATGAACCTGGCCCTCTATCTGGGCCACGACGCCTTCGGCATCTCCGAGGGCATGGCGGTGCGGATCTGCCTGGCCTCCGCGGGCCTGTGGTGGGGCGCCTTCGCGCTGATCCCGCTGCGGCGGCTGCGCGACCGGGCCGTGGTCCGGACCCCGGGGGCGGCGCCGGCCGTCAGCGGCTGGAAGCAGCTGGTCGCCACCTTCAAGGACATGCGGCGCTACCCGCTGACCCTGTCGTTCCTGCTGGCGTACCTGATCTACAACGACGGCGTGCAGACGGTGATCTCCCAGGCCTCCATCTACGGCTCGGAGGAGCTGGAGCTGGAACAGGGCACCCTCATCGGGGCGGTGCTGCTGGTGCAGGTCCTGGCGATCGGCGGCGCACTGGGCATGGGCCGGCTGGCCCGGATCTACGGCGCCAAGCGCACCATCCTGGGCTCGCTGGCCGCGTGGGCTGTGACGCTGGGGGTCGGCTACTTCCTGCCGGCGCGGACGCCGGTGTGGTTCTTCGCCCTGGCCGCCATGATCGGCCTGGTGCTGGGCGGCAGCCAGGCGCTGTCGCGCTCGCTCTTCTCGCACCTGGTGCCCGCGGGCAAGGAGGCCGAGTACTTCTCGGCGTACGAGATGAGCGACCGCGGCCTGAGCTGGGTGGGGCCGCTCGTCTTCGGCCTGACCTACCAGGTGACGGGCAGCTACCGGGACGCGATCATCTCGCTGGTGGCCTTCTTCGCACTGGGGTTCCTGCTGCTCGCGCGAGTGCCGGTGCGGCGCGCGGTGGAGGCGGCGGGCAATCCTGTACCGGAGCGGCTCTGACACCGGGCACCCGCCTGTGCCCGGTCCGGATCCACGAACGAATTCCGAACGGATTTAGACGTTGCGGCAACGGGCCGGTAGTGTACGCCTTTGGCCTGCCAGGCGGACCGTTACTGCGCGCTAAAGAAGTCTAGACGTTGGGTGACATCTGCTGCCAGATGTGACAAAACGGGCACTGGTGGGTACAACAAGGGGCGGTACGACGGGCGACGCATGACCCGGAGCGGGAATCTATACCGCCGGCCGGACGTTGACCGGATGACGACGACAGCGACACCTGTCCTGTGGGCGACAAGCCCGGGAGGCACGATTCATGAGTGAGCGAGCTCTCCGCGGTACGCGCCTCGTGGTTACCAGCTACGAGACGGACCGCGGCATCGATCTGGCCCCGCGCCAGGCGGTGGAGTACGCATGCCAGAACGGACATCGATTTGAGATGCCGTTCTCGGTTGAGGCAGAGATTCCGCCGGAGTGGGAGTGCAAGGCGTGCGGCGCCATGGCACTCCTGGTTGACGGGGACGGGCCCGAAGAGAAGAAGGGCAAGCCTGCGCGAACGCACTGGGACATGCTCATGGAGCGACGCACTCGCGAGGAGCTGGAGGAAGTGCTGGCCGAAAGGCTGGCGGTCCTGCGCTCCGGCGCCATGAACATTGCCGTGCATCCGCGGGACAGCCGCAAGTCCGCCTGACAGCCGGACGAACGCACAAGCCGAGGGACGACAGACCTCGAACTGCCCGTGGACGCCGTCACCCGGACCTGATCCACCCCGTACGCCAGGAACAGCCGATGGCCGAATCTACCGACACCGGCC
>NZ_JBFBGM010000044.1:0-39574 GCF_040684695.1 Streptomyces erythrochromogenes | reverse complement strand
CGACGCCTACCTCCGCCGCATCCGAGCCAAACTGAACGTCAACAACACCGCCGAAATGACCCGCATCGCCATCACCCTCGGCCTCTAACCACACCAACCGGACACACCACAAGCAGCACGCCCCCACACACGCGGCCGGCCACACCGCAACACCCCACAACTCACAAGCAGCACCCACACCAGAACCAGGCACGACACACCCAGAGGCAGGGCTCACACCCAAACCGGACCCAGGACCACACCCAGAGGCGGGACCGCACCGGGCGCGGGGCTCACACCAGAACGGGGCCGAGGGCCACACCCGGAGCGGGATGGGGCCGGGCGGGACGGGAGCGGGGGCGCACCGGGGCTCACACCGGAACCAGGCCGCCCCGGAACATGGGGACACACCCAGAGGCGGGGCGCACCCCGAGCAGGGACGCACCGGGCCGAGACCCGCACCCGCAGGCGGTGAGGCGCACACCGCACCCAGGCCCAGGACCCCACCCGGGGGGGCAGCGCTCACACCGGAAGGGGAACGCACCCAGAGGCGGGCACACCTCGGCAGGTCACACGCCAAGACGAGACCACACCAGGACGGGCCTCACACCCGAACGAGACCGCACCCAGACCAGGCTGTACCCAGCGGCGGGGCGCACACCGAAGCCGGGCCGAGGGACCGCACCCACGGGGGGCCACACCCGGAGTGAGGGGCCGCACCCGCGGTGGGAGGCCGTACCAGGGGCTCAGACCCGGGCCGCCTCGGACACGACAGGCCCGCCCCAGGGACGGGCGGGCGGCGGGTCAGGTGTGCAGGCGACTGTTCGGGCCCTCCCGGTCACCCGCACTCTCATCGTTGAACCAGTAATCACCCGCCGCCAAATAGCGGAACGAATGCGTGCCCTCGCTCGGCAGCGTCAACGTCACAGCCCGCTTGCCGTCCCTACGCGGTTCAAGCGTATGAACACCAGGCTCCCAACCGTTGAAATCCCCCACCACACTCACCGGCCCCGGCGGAACATCCCCAGACAGGACAAAAGTCACCTCAGTACAGCCCTTACGCAACGTGCGCTCCAACATGACACCGCTCCTGACAGGCAGAACGAGGCAGACGTACCGACCCATCCTCAACCCCGACACCCCACACCGCACCCCGAAACCCACCCCCAGGCGGCGGAGCGGCGGCGGTCTGTGACTCCCCCCACCCTCCCTTGACCCGGAAAGGAAGGGTTACCTAACTTCGGAGGCATGACCCCCCACACCCCCGCCCCCGACGACCCCACCCCCACCAGCGACGTTGCCAGTCCCAGTGACGTGGCCGGTGCCTGTACCGGTACCGGTGCGTCCGCGGGCCTCGTCGACTTCACCATCGACCTCACCGCCCAGGAGACCCTCCGCCGCGCCCATGTGATCCAGGCCCTCGGCCCCCACTGGGACCCCCTCGACACCCTCCTCGCCGAGGAAGCCGCCCACAACCTCCTCTACACCGGGCTCGACCCCCACCAACAACACCTCTACAACACCCTCGTGACCGCCGGTGTCCTGCCCGCCCGGAAGGACGGCCATGCTGCCCCTTGACCCACAAGCAGACCCCGGCCGCCGCGCCTGGATACCCTGCCCCCGCTGCAACGACCACCACGCCTGCCAACCCTGCCGACAGCAGCAAACCTGCCCCACCCACTGGCGCTACCTCCTCAGCAACACCGGGCCCCTCCTCCACCTCCAATGCCCCACCTGCACCCACGTCTTCACCCACAACACCCACTTCCACACCCGCACCCGCCGGCGCACCACTCACCACTCCTAGTCTTCGGCTGAGCAGCACGCGTACGGCGGTCGGCGGGTGCGCAAGAGCGGCTGGATCTGCGCCGACCGGTCAAAGCCTCGCGGGGGTGCCCGGGCCGGAGGGGCCGGGCACCCCCGCAGGGGACGGTCAGGCGACGTCGGGAGGCCGCCCGGCGGCGGTGGCGGTATGCCCGTGGCCGGCGATGCCCCGTGCCAGCAGGGCGATGCAGGACGGGCAGCAGACGTCCTCGGACACGGCGCGGGACAGCCGTCGGGTCAACCCGACGAGCGCCACCATGTTCCGGGCCGTCTTCGTCTTCCGCCAGGTGCCCCGACCGGTCACCTCACGTCGCCCGGCCGGCCCCGAACCAGGGACCGCTGCTCGAGAGTGAGCCGGTCGTCGGTGATCGGGGTGACGGGCGTGGAGTCCCGCGCCACGAGGAACTCCGGCCGCGTCGGGTTCGGGGGCGCGTTGTCGACGGCGTTGTACGTGATCAGCAGCAGCGCACGGCGATCGGGCGACAGGTTGTTCGACGAGGAGTGCACGATGCTCGGGTGGAAGGCGTGGACCGTACCGGCCGGGCCCATGATCCGCACGCGCCCGAGCTCTCGGCCCAAGCCCTCGGCCCGCTCCTCGCCGACCGTGTAGGCGAGGTCCGCGGAGACGTGCTGCTGCCAGGTGGAGCCCTCGCCGGCGCTCTTCTCGGGGAGGTCGAGGAGGCCCAGGCGGTGCGAGCCCGGGACCACCACGAGAGGCCCGTTGTCCTCGTGGATGTCGTCGAGGGGGACGGCTATGTTGACGGCGTCGGGCCGCGGCATGCCGTCCTCCTCACTCCAGAACGCGTAGTCCTGGTGCCACGGCCAGGCGGCCCCCTCATGGGCCTGTTTGAGGTTGACCTTGAACTGGTACACGTAGACCGGCTTGCCCGTCAGTTCCTCGGCCAGGGCGACCAGTCGCGGGTGACGGACCAGCGCGGCGCACAGGTCGTCGAAGTCGTGGCATCCGTGGATGGCGCGGACGGTCTCCGAGTCCTTCTCGTAGACCACCTCGGGCCTGCGCTCACGACTGATCGCGGCCACGGCTTCCTTCATGAGCTTCACCGCTTCGTCGGTGAAGCGGTAGGGCAACTCACACCAGCCTGCGGTGTCATAGGCGCCCTTCAGGTCCTCGACCTCGAGTTCGGTAGTGATGGACATATGTCGCCTCTTTCGGATAAAGGTTCCAACTGGTGCGGGGATGGGATCCGACCGGCTATGGCAGTGCCGCCAGGGCGAGCCGGTCGACCTTTCCGCTCGGTGTGCGCGGAAACTCTTCGGCCGTCGGGATGTACGCCGACGGGAGCATGTACTCGGGCAGGAGGTCGGCCAGCGCCGTGCGCAGGGCCGCCGCGGACGGGGCCGGGTCCCTGCTGGGCCGGTAGTGGACGACGAGCCGGGTGTCGCCGACTTCCGACGACCGGGCGGTCACGACGGCGTCGGCAATGCCCTCCAGCGAGCGGATCGTGGCTTCGACCTCGCCGAGTTCGACGCGGTATCCGCGGATCTTGACCATGCCGTCGCGTCGGCCCAGGAACTCGATCTCGCCGTTCGGCAGGAATCGCGCCATGTCGCCGGTGCGGTACAGCGCGCCCGGGCCGCCCAGGGGATGCGGGACGAACTTCTGCGCCGTCAGGTCCGCGCGGCCCCAGTACCCCTGGGAGACCGGCGTTCCCGCGACACACAGTTCGCCGACCACTCCCGGCGGCTGCGGACGCAGGCGTGCGTCCAGGACGTACACCTCGGCGGCGTTGATCGGATGTCCGATGGTGGGCATGAGGGGCCAGGCGGACGGGTCGCCGTCCAGGCGCAGCGAACTGACGCTGTGCGTCTCCGTGGGACCGTACTGGTTGAAGAGCACGGCGCCGTCGAGCCGGCCGAAGAACTCCCGGATGGCCGGGGTCACGTGCAGTTGCTCGCCGGCGGTCACGCACTCGCGCAGGGCAGGGGCGGGCAGGTCCATCGCGGTGGCGTAGAAGGCGATGCTCTGCAGCGCCACGAAGGGCAGGAAGATGCGCATCACGCGCTGCTGGTCGATGACCTCCAGCAGCGCGTCGTAGTCCGTGCGTTGCTCGGCGTCGATCAGGACCAGGGTTCCGCCCGTGGACCACGTGCTGAAGAACTCCAGGAACGAGGCGTCGAAGCTGAGCGCCGAGAACTGCAGGGTGCGGTCACCGGGGCCGGCCGCCGAATCCTGGCACTGCCACTGAACGAGGCCGGCGACGGGGCCGTGGGGCATGGCCACGCCCTTGGGCTGTCCCGTGGAGCCGGAGGTGTACATGAGGTAGGCCAGGTCGTCCGGCCCCGTCTCCGGCAGACCCGCCGCTGCCGCACCGGTCGCGGCGGTACCGGTCGCCGCGGCACCGGTTGCCACCGCATCGGTCGCCGCGGCACCGGCACATGCAGTCCCGGTCCCCGCCGCGCCGGTCGTCCCTTCCTCGGCCCACTCGCCCGGCTGGAGGACGTGCACGGACGGAGGGAGGACGCACCGCTCACGCAGGGACGGCTGGGTGAGCAGGGTGTGCAGCCCGCTGTCCTCGATCATGTACGCGAGCCGTTCAGCCGGGTAGGACGGGTCCAACGGCACGTACGGGGAGCCCGACTTCAGTACGGCGAGGACCGCGACGGCCATGTCCAGGCTGCGCTCCATGAGGATGCCGACGGGCCTGCCGCTCGAGCCATCGCGGATCAGGCGGTGGGCGAGCCGATCGGCGGCGGCGCCCAGTTCCTCGTACGTCAGCTCTCGGCTGTGCCAGACGGCCGCGGGTGCGTCGGGGGTGCGTCGGCGCTGGGCCTCGAACGCCACGTGCACCGGCGGCGGGGGTTCGGTGGGGTCCGCGGCCCGGGCCCAGATCCGGGTCACCAGTGCGGTGTCCTCCGCTGTGAGCAGGGGCGCCTCGGCCACACGCAGATCGGGGTCGGCGACGACGGCGGCCAGCAGCGTGCGGAACCGGTCGGCGATCCGGCGGGCGGTGCCCGGGTCGTAGAGGTCCGTCGCATAGTCGAGGAAGCCTCGGAAGGAGCCGCCCTCGGCCGCGAGGTCGAAGCACAGGTCGAATTTGGCCGTCCCCGGGTGCACGTGCAGCCGTTCGGCCATGATCCCCGGGAGCTCCAGCGCCGGTGCCGGTGCGTCGTTGACCTGGACGACGGTCTGGAACAGGGGGAACCTGCCCAGCTGTTCGGCGGTGACGGTCCGCCTGACCAGTTCACCGAAGGGGACGTCGCGGTGCCGGAGCATGCCGAGTGCCTCGGACCGGACCGACCGGACCAGGTCGCGGAAGGACGCGTCGCCGTTCACATCGGTCCGCAGTGGCATGAGGTCGCTCAGGCAGCCCATGACGGAGTCGAGGTCGGCGTTCCCGCGGCGGGAGACCGGCGTTCCGACGACGATGTCGTCGCCCGCGCCGTGGCGGTGCAGCAGCGCGGTGACGGCGGCCGTGAAGACCGTGAACGGGGTGGTACGGGTGGCACGGGCGAGCCGGCGCACGGCGTCGGTGAGGTCTTCGTCGAGGCGGAAGGCAATGCGCGCCCCGCCGGTGCCCAGCTCCGCGGGGCGGGGCCGGTCCGGGGGGATCGTGCAGATCTCCGGCGCGTTCTCGAGGCGTGTGCACCAGTGACGCAGGGCGTCCTCGTCGAGGGGGGTCGCGCGCTGGGCGTCCGCGTACGTGCCGAGCTGTGGGGGCGGCGGGGTCTCGACGGGAGGCGCCGGCGTGGTGTCCGGTCGGGTCCGGGCCCGGTAGAACCGGCTGAACTCGCGGTCCAGGAGGGACAGTGACCAGTCGTCGATGACCAGGTGGTGAATGAGGGCGGTCAGTACCCAGTCGTCGTCCGCGAGCCGTAACAGCACGGGCCGCACGGTGCCGTCGGCCGGATCGAGCGGCTCCGCCGCCAGGGCGGCGAGCCGTTCGCCGAGTTCGGCCTCGGGGCATTCCGCCCGGACCAGGGGGTGGCAGGGCCGCCCCTCGACGTACTGGAGCGGGTTCCCGTCCTCGATGAGGACGCGGCTGCGCAGCGACTGGTGCCGGTGGATGACGTCGTCGAGCGCTCCTTCGGCCGCATCGGGGTCGACGTCACCGCGCAGGCGGTGCGCCCACAGCACGGTGTAGCAGGATCGGTCCTCGGAGAGCGCGTCGTTGATCCATATCGCCTCCTGCTCCCGGGTCAGCCGGTGGGCGGCTGCGGCTCCGGCACGGTTGCCGGTGGTTCCCCTGTCGGCCGGGGTGGTCATGTCGTGCTCCGTTCGATGGGAGGGACCGCTGTTCGGCGCGCGGGCCGTCGGCGTCGTCGGCGTGAGGCCGTGTTCTCCAGCGCGGCGCGGTCCAGCTTTCCGTTGGGTGTGAGGGGAAGGGCCTGCAGGGCGGCGGTGACCGCGGGGACCAGGTGGTCCGGGAGAACGGTCGCCAGGTGCTCGTGCAGGTGCACCGGGTCGTCGTCGCCGGGTTCTGCGCCGGGCCGGTACGCGCCGTCTGCGCATGTGTAGAACAGGGCGATCCCCGTGGCGGTGCCGTCCGCCGCGCGCAGCGGGACCGCCACCGCGGAAAGGACTCCGGGCGCGGACGCGGCGGCGGCTTCGATCTCCGCGGCCTCGACGCGGTGGCCGCGGATCTTCAGCTGCCGGTCCGTGCGCCCCCGGAAGTGCAGTACGCCCTCCTCGTCGAGGTGGCCGAAGTCGCCCGTGCGGTAGGCGCGCACGGTTGCTCCCGGCAGCTCGACGGGGACGAAGGCCCGTGCCGTCGCCCCGGGCTCGTCGAGGTAGCCGAGGGCCAGCCCTTCCCCCGCCACGTGGATCTCGCCCGTCCGGCCGGGCGGGCAGGGACGGCCGTGGGGGTCGAGGACGATCACCTGCGTGTGCGGAACCGGGGTTCCGAGGGGAATCCCGTCCGCTCGCTCGCAGTCCTCGGGCCGCACCACGCGGGACGTGGCGTGCATACAGCTCTCGGCCGGTCCGTAGCCGTTGGTCAGGGTGGTACCGGGGTGCCGGGCCAGGAAGGCCGCCGCGTGAACGGGTGACATGCGTTCGCCGCCCGCGTAGACGTGGCGCAGCCCGGTGAAGCAATCGGGGTCCTCGTCCACGAACAGGTGGAACAGGGTCGTGGTCAGCCGGAGCGTGGTGGCACCCCGCTCGGCGATCATCCGCCGCAGTGTCTGGGGCAGCAGGTGGTCGCCGTCCGTCAGCACCGAGGTGCCTCCGGTCATGAGCTGCCCGAAGAGTTCGTAGGCGTACATGTCCCACCAGGGCGGCGCCGCCTGGGGCATGACGTTGCCCCGGCCGAAACCGGGCGGCCCGCCGTCGCGGAAGATGCGGGTGATCGCCCGGTGCGGCAGAACGACGCCCTTGGGCCTGCCCGTCGTGCCGGACGTGAAGATCACCGCGGCCGGATCAGCAGGATCAGCCGGATCGGCCGGATCAGCAGGATCAGCTGAAGCAGCCGGATCGGCCGATGAGGGCCGTGCCATGGGCGCCTCGGTGCCTTCCCGGGCAGCCCGGTGCAGGTCTTCCTGCGGCGTCCAGACCGTGTGGGGGTGGTTCAGGGGTACCGGCCCCTCGGCCACCACGGTGGCCGGGTCGCCCAGTGTGGCGAACACCTGGCGCAGCCGGGTGGCCGGCCAGCGGCCGTCCAGGCTGGTGTAGGCAGCGCCGAGCCGCAGGACGGCCAGCTGCACGGCGACCAGTCGCGGTGAGCGCGGGAGCAGCAGCGGCACGACGCTGCCCGGGCCCACGCCGTGCCCGGCGAGCTCGGCCGCGTACCGGCCGGCCGCCGCGTCCAGGGTCGCGTAGTCGACGCACGTGTCCCGGTGGACGAGGGCGACGGCGTCCGGGGTGGTCCGCGCGTGCCGGGCCACCGCGTGGTGGACCAGGGACGGGTCGAGGGAGGGATCAGCCACGGTCGTCCTCCGATGCCCGGGAGAGCAGCAGGACCAGGTCGCACAGGACGTCGTGCTCCAGGACGTCGACCGGCTCGATCGCGCGGCCGGTGGCCTTCTCCAGGCGGACGCAGAGGCTGATGGCCTGCAGGGAGGTTCCACCGAAGTCGTAGAAGCTGTCGTCCATTCCAACGCGGTCCACGCCGAGCACCCCGGCGACGACGCAGGCCACGGTGGTCGCGAACTCGCCCTCCGGCGCTCTGTATTCGAGCTCGCACGTCTCCTCCCTGCGCCGCGGCGGCGGGGTGTTCGCAGAGGTGCCGGGGCGGACCGGGGCGCTCACCGGCCCACCTGCTCACGGATCGCGGCGGCCAGGTCCTGGACGGTCCGGTGCCGCATGATGAGACGGATCTGCAGGCGGGTGCCGAGACGGCCGCTGAGCCCGACCATCACGCGTACCGCGGTCAGGGAGTTGGCTCCGTCGAGGGACAGGAAGGCCTCGTCGTCGGCGAAGTCCGCGTGGCCGAGTACCTCCTCCCAGGTCTCCCGGACCGCGGTTTCGAATTCGGCCTGCGTCGTGGGCAGGGTGTTCTGCGGATGTGTCATGGGTGTGTGTTCTCCTTGTGCGGTTCAGGTCCGGGCGGCCGGGGTTACGGAAGCGGCGAGCCTGCCGCTGCGCTGGTGGAAGAAGCCGACCTGCCCGACGACCAGCAGGGCGTTGGCCACGAGCAGGGCGAGCCACAGGGCGTTCAGGCCGCCGAGGGCCGAGAGGGGTACGGCGGCCAGGGCGAGCAGGCCGTAGCAGGCGGCGAAGGCGACCAGGCTGGGCACCGTGTTCCTGATCGCGATGAGCCCGAAGCCGAACACCGCCTGCAGTGCGTCCGTGACCACCACCAGGAGCAGCAGGGGTATCAGGGCCAGGACCTGGTCGCGGGCAGCGGGATCGTGGGTGAAGAGGGAGAGCACCGGTTCCCTCAGCACCGCCAGGACACACCCCAGGAGGGCCACCGCGCCGAGGGCGGTCTTGGCTCCGGCGCGAACGCCGGCGCGCAGCCCTTGGACGTTCCCGGTCTTCAGGTGGGGTGCCATCAGCGGAATGGTGGCCTGGCCGATGGCGACGGCGGCCGTGAACATGAGGGCGACCAGGGACACGGCGATGCTGTGTGCGGCCGCGGCGACGGTGCCCACCCGGGCGGCGGCGACGGCCAGCACACCGAGGACGGCGAACTTGATGAGTACGGTGGCGGCGAGCGGGAGGCCCACGCCGGCCAGTTCGAGTACGGCGCGGGGGTGCGGGCGGCCGAGGCCGAGGGGGCGGCCGGCCAGCAGGGTGGACCGGCGGAGCCCCCAGTGTGCGACCACCGCGCTGATCAGGCTGGACACCAGCATGGCGACTCCCGCGCCGGGCAGCCCCAGCCCGTCGATCGGGCCCACGCCGTTCACCAGCACCAGGGAGAGGACCACGGCTGCGGCGGTGCCGGCCGTCCCCGCCCGCATCACGAGCCTGGAGCGGCCGAGGCCCACCAGGGTGGACGTCGCCGAGTTGCCGACGGCGGCCACCAGGACACTGGCCGCCAGCAGGGCGGGAAGCGGGCCGAGTGCCGACAGGGTCTCCTGTGGGACGCCGGAGGCCAGGCCGATGAGCGGCACGGCGCAGACGGCCACCGCACCCAGCGTTCCCGTGAGGATGCCGAGCCAGGTGCCGTTGCGCACCACCGGCACGAGGGCGTCGGGGTCGTCGTCGTGGGCGGCGACGAAGGGCATCACCCCGCGCATGGCACCGGCGACGGTGGCGGTGGCGGGGGTGTAGACGGCCATCGTGAGGGCGAACGCGGCGAGCGAGGCGGTGGCGTGCCGGCCGAGGACAGCGGTGTCCACCAGTCCGGCGACGGACGAGGCGATCATGGTCAGGTAGAGCGGCAGGGCTGCCGCGATGGTGCGCCGGACCAGGCCGCGGTCGGCGGCGCCGGAGGGCGGAGCGGTCTGCGGACTCAGGCCCATGACGCTCCCTGCCGCGTTCGCCCGTGCCCCTGCGCCCGCCGCATCGCCGCGTGCACGTCCTGCGTCCACTGAGCGGCGAATTCCTGGGGCCGGTCGAAGAGATAGAAGTGCCCACCCGGCCACGGCCGTATTTCGGTGGGCTCCGAGGAATAGCCGGACCATGGCGACACCATCTCCCGACCCACCAGCGGGTCGCGGTCACCGTAATAGACGGAGAGCGGAATGCCGAGGACTCCCGTGGGGTCTGCCGTGTAATTCTGCATGAGATTCAGGTCCAGACGCAGGGCGTGGGTCAGGTAGGCCATGAGTTCGGGTTCTTCGAAAGCCTGGGGAGGTGTTCCCCCGAGGTCGCGCAGGAAGCCGGCGAGGTCTTCCTGCGTGTGCAGGTCGCGGAATCCGTCCCGCGGCTCCCGCACGTGCGGAGCCGGGCTCGCCGAGACGCCCAGCAGGACGGGCGGCAGGCCGAGCCTCTCCAGTTGCCGCGCGAGTTCGTAGGCGATGAGAGCGCCCATGCTGTGTCCGAACAGGGCATAAGGTCCCGTCAGTTGCTCCGTCAGGACCGGCGTCAGGAGCGAGACCGCCTCCGCGAGGCCCGTGGGGGCGGGGATCGCGGCCGCCGGACCGCGCCCCGGGAGTTCGAGCGCGAGGAGCCGCCAGTGGTCCGGGAAGAACGAGCGCAGCGGAAGGAAGCTCAGGGCGGAACCGCCGGCGTGATGCACGAGGAGGAGCGTGAATTCCTCTTCACCGGTCGCACCTTTGTCGGCGCTCCGACCTTTTCTCAGGTCCCTCAGGAGAACCGTGGGGGGCTTTGCATCGGCGCCGGAGGGCCGGTAACGTACCCTTCCGTCAAAGCGCGATTCTTGCATCATTTTCCCTTGAACAGGAGACTGCCGTGAGTCGACTTGCATTTTTATTTCCGGGCCAGGGTTCGCAGGTTCCCGGAATGGGATCCGAACTTCTGGAGCGGTATCCCGAACTGGCGCGCCCCTACTTCGAGACCGCCGACGAGGTACTGGACATACCGCTGAGCCGCCTGTGCTTCGAAGGCGACGCCGAGGAGCTGCGGGACACGTCCGTGACCCAGCCGGCCGTCTATGTCGTCAGCCTGGTGGCGGCCGCCGTCCTGCGTGACCGGGGAGTCACCCCGTCGGTGGTGGCGGGGCACAGCCTCGGCGAGTACACGGCGCTGGTGAGCGCCGGGGTCCTCGACTGGGTGGACGGCCTCGTACTGGTCCGCCGGCGCGGCCTGCTCATGGCAGAGGTGAACCGGCGCACGCCTGGATCCATGGCGGCCGTCATCGGACTGCCCGCGACGCGGGTACGGGGGCTGTGCGAGGAGGTTGCCGCCGCCCGGCAGCGGGTCGTCGAAGTGGCCAACTACAACTCCGCCCTGCAGACGGTCGTCTCCGGCGACGCCGACGCGGTGGCCGAGGTCGGCCGGCGGGCGCTTCAGGAGGGCGCCGGCCACGCGAAGGAGCTCCGCGTCGGAGCCCCCTTCCACTGCTCCTTGATGGCGGATGTCGCCGCCGAGTTCGGCGAGCACCTCGCGGCGACCCCGTTCGCCACCCCGAACCTGCCCGTGGTGGCCAACGTGACGGCCTCCTACGTGCATTCGGGGCAGGAGGCCCGCACCCTGCTCGCGCAGCAGCTCGCCGCACCGGTGCGCTGGCACGAGACGCTCGGCATGCTCGGCCGTGAGGAGGTGTCCGCGTTCGTCGAGGCCGGGCCGGGGCGCGTGCTGAGCAACCTGAGCCGCTCCGTGCACCCGGCCGTCCCCGCGATGCCCGCGGGAACCGGCGGCCAGATCGACCGTGCGGTGGAGAAGCTGAGCGGCGTCCTGGTCTAGCGGGCGCCCGGTGGGCGCCCCGGTGCGGGGCGCCCACCTCGGGCGGGGCATGGTCCGGTGGGCGGTTGCGGCGCGGTGCGTGCCGGCGGTCATGAGCCCGCTCCCGTCGGGTCGATCGAGTCGGCGGTCGCCGCAGGTTCGAGGACGAGGCCGTACAGGGCCTGGCGGTACAGGGCGAGCAGCCGGTCGTCGCCGGTCGACGCGTCGTGGCGCAGCAGGGTCCGGAAGGAGTCCTGGGTGTCGACGACCGTCAGGTGCAGGCGCCGCCCGGGGGCCAGCAGATCGGGCCCGACGTCGCGCAGGGTCCCGGTCCCGAAGCGCAGCGGCTCGTCGTCCCTGGCGTAGTTGAACACCACGTCCGGGTCGGCGAAGGCCGCGAGGTCGGGGTGCTCGGCCGCGAGGTCCGCGTACGGGACCGCGCTCACCGACAGCACCTGGTCGACGGTCGCCCGCGCGTCCTCCAGGATCCGGCCGAGCGGCCGGTCGCCCGGCACTGCCAAGGGCATCGGCACGATGTTGGCGAACGCACCGACCGATCCGTCGAAGCGCCGCTGAAAGCGGCCGTCGAGCGGGAGCGCCGGGCAGACCACGTCGGTCGTGCCCATCCGGCCCAGCGCCACCGCCACGGCGGTCAGGTGCAGGACGAACGGGGTGGTCCGCTGCTGCGCACAGCGTGCCCGCAGTGCCGTCTGCAGGATCGCGTCGGGTGCCCAGGTGGCACGGCCGGGCTCGCGGGCGGGCTGGGGGGCCGGGCGTGGAACGGCGGACGCCGGCGCGAGCAGACGCCGCCACAGGTCGACGGCCTCGGTTCGCCGGGGGCTGCCCGGCAGGGCGTTGCGCCATGCCAGATGGCGCAGGAACCCGTCGTCCGGTCCGCGCGGTGCGGGCGTCCGGTGGTAGGCCTCGTCCAGCACGCGGCACAGGGTGTCGAGGCCCCGGCCGTCGAGGGCCAGCAGGTGGACGGTGACGGCGAGCAGGCCCGCACCTTCGGGCCCGTCGACGGTGGACAGGCGGACGAGTGGACCGGTGCGGGGGTCGATCGGCTCGGCCTGGCCGCGCTCGTACAGCCAGTCCGCGAGCCGCTCGGCGGGGACGCCGTCCGGGCGCCGGCGCCGCACCACGGCGTCGGCGACGACTTCGGCCGTGGGTGCCGGCTCGGCGTGCTGTCCTTGCGCCACGCGCAGGCGCAGGGCCGGCTGCTGCTCCAGCAGCACGGTGACGGCGTACCGCAACCGCTCGGGATCCAGCTGCCGACCGGTGTCGTACACGGTGGTCTTCTGCCGGTCCGGACCCGGGAGGTCGGCCAGGGCGGCCAGGCCGGGCGGCAGGACGACCGGCGTGACGGCCGGCGGCAGTTCCTCGTCGGGGTGGGCGGCGCCCAGCCTTCGGCGCCCCGCCACCAGGCCGGCGACGTCACGGGCGGTGCCGCACTCGTAGAAGTCGGAGATGGACAGCCGCACGTCGAGCTCTTCGCGTACCCGGTGCACCAGCCGCGTGGCCAGCAGGGAATGCCCTCCGGCGTGGAAGAAGTCGTCGTCGGGTCCCAGGCCGGGCCGGTCGAGCACGGCCCGGAACGCCTCCAGGACCCGATCCAGCGGATCGTCTTCGGCCGTGGGTCCGTGCGGAGGTGCCTGCGCCGGCCCCAGGACCCGCGGACCGGCCGTACCGGGGGGCGGGAGCAGGGCGTGGTCGACCTTGCCGTTGGCGTTGACGGGCAGTCGGTCCAGGAGGGTGAAGGTGGAGGGCACCAGAGCGGGAGGCAGTACGCCGGCCAGGCGCCCGCGGGTTCGCGGTCCGATCTCCTCGGCCCCGGGCAGGGCCGGGACCAGGTAGGCGTCGATGCGCCGGTCGCCCTCGGGGCCGCGCACGACCAGCGCCACGTCCGCGATGTCGGCGTCCTCGCGGATCACCACTTCGATCTCGCCGGGTTCCACCCGGTATCCGCGGATCTTCACCTGCTGGTCGCGGCGGCCCAGGAACTCCACGTCGCCCGTCGGCAGCAGACGGGCCCGGTCCCCGCTGCCGTACTGCCGCCGCCCGTCGGCGGACGTGGTGAACCTCGCTTCCGTGAGCCTGGGTTCGTCCAGGTAGCCGGTGGCCACACATGGTCCGCCGATGACCAGTTCCCCGACGGACCCCCACGGCACGGGCCGCCGTCCGTCGGAGCTCTCCAGGGCCAGCGTGACGTTCTGGATCGGACGGCCGATCGGCGCGTAGCGCGGCCAGTCGGCCGGGCGGCCCGTGAAGCCGTACGAGGTGACGACGTGGGTCTCCGCGGGACCGTAGTTGTTGATCAGTCGGCAGCCGTCCAGCTTCTCGAAGAACGCCAGGAGCGGCGCGCTGAGCCGGAGTTGCTCACCGGTGGTGGCGATCTCCCTCAGTGAGGCGAAGGGACTGGGGTCGTGTTCGAAGCGCGTGGCCAGGGCGTGTGCCAGCGACACCGGCAGGATCGCCTTCTGCACCCGGTGGAGCCGGACGAACTCGGCGAGCGCGTCGTGGTCGTGCCGGGTCTCTTCGTCGGCCACATGGAGGGATCCGCCGGAGCACAGGGCGGCGAACGTCTCGTGGAAGGCCGCGTCGAAGCCGAAGGAGGCGAACTGGAGCCAGCGCATCGCCCTGCCGTACCCGTCGGTCTCCCAGTGGATCAGGTTGGCCAGCGCACCGTGGGGGAAGTGGATGCCCTTGGGCCGCCCCGTGGTGCCGCTGGTGTAGGTGAGGTAGGCGCCGACGGACGCGGGCACCCGGTCGCCGGGGGCGGAGCCGTCCCGGGCCGGCATCCCGGAGACGTCCGGCAGGACGATCCGGCGCACGCCCTCGGGGACGAAGTCCGCCTTCTCCGGGGTGTCGCACAGCACCAGTCGTGTCCCGCAGTGCTCGGCGATGGCGGCGAGCCGGGCCCTCGGGTGGCTCTGGTCGAAGGGCACCGGGGTGGCGCCGGCACGCAGCACGCCCAGCAGGACCGCGACGGTCCGGGCGTCGCGTGGCAGGGTGATGCCGACCGGCTCTCCGATGCCTGTCCCGTTCGAGGTCACGAGGTCGGCGACGCCCGCGGACAGGCGTGCCAGCTCTCCGTACGTGAGCGTCGTACGGCCGTCGCTCACCGCTTCCCTCTCGGGGTGGCGTGCGGCATGGTCGAGGAAGACCGCGTGCACCGGCAGGTCAGGCACCGGCACCCGGGGGCCGGTGAGCGCCGCCGCCGTCCGTCCGGCCCGCGCCGGCGGCTCGGCGGGAACGCCGTCGACGGCGGCGTCGGGCGTACCGGTGAGGGTGTCGAGGAGGAAGGCGAACGACTCCCGCCACGCGTCGACCGTGGCCCGGGTGAAGCGGTCGCTGTCGTAGATGAAGCGGCCGCCGATGGCGCCGTCCTCGGTCCACCAGTCCAGGGACAGTTCGTAGGGGCTGGTGGCGCGGTCGAAGGGCAGGGGCCTGACGTCGACTCCGGCCGGTGCGGGCGCGGTCATGCTTCCCGGGTGCAGCAGGTTGAACAGCACCTGGAAGACCGGGGAGGTCTCGCCGCGTCCGTCGGATCCGCGGGCCGCGTCCCGCGCCATGATCTCGTACGGCAGTTCCTGGTGGTCCATGGCGCCGGTGACGCGCCGGGCCGTCTCCCGTACCAGGGAGCGGAACGACTGGCCGGCCGAGATGGTGCTGCGGATCGGAAGCGTGTTGACGAAGTTGCCGATGAGGTCGCGGGTCTCGGGGCGGTGCCGGCCGGACACCGGGCAGCCGATCACGAGGTCCTTCTGGTCGCAGAGCGATGCGAGCAGGACGGAGAACGCGGTGAGGACCACCACGAACGGTGTCGTCGACTCCTCGGAGGCGAGGGCGTGCACGGACTGCGAGGTCTGCGGGGGCAGGGTGAAGGGGAGCTTCTCGCCCCGGTAGCTGCGCCGGGCACCCCGCGGCCGGTCGCCCGGCAGTTCCAGGGGTGCCGGCAGGTCGGCGAGCTCCCGGCGCCAGTGGGCGCGCTGCCTGTCCGCGTCGGCGGTGGTGAGCCAGTGGGCCTCGGCCCGGGCGTGCCGGGCGGTGAGCGTCGCGACGGGCGGCAGGTCGGGCGCACCCTCGCCCGTGCGGATCCGGTAGAGGGCGTACAGGTCGTGCAGGAGGATCCCGATGGACGTGGCGTCGGCGACGAGGTGGTGCAGGGCGAGGGCCAGGACGGTCCGGTCGGGCCCCATGCGGAACAGCCGGACGGCGCACAGCGGGGCGCGGTCGGTGGGGATGGTGGAGTCCAGCAGCGAGGCGATCGCCCCGCGCAGGGCATCGTCGTCCGCCACGTCCTCCTCCCGCACGTCGACCTGCGCCTGCTCGTCGAGGACTTGGAGGGGACGGCCGCCCGAGGTGCGGAACACCGTGCGCAGGCTCTCGTGACGGGCGACGAGATCGGCCAGCGCGTTGCGCAGCACGTCGCGGTCCACGGGGCCGCGCAGGTCGGCGAGTACGGGCACGTTGTACGCCTCGGCGGCTCCTTCGAACTCGCTGAGGAAGAGGAACGCCTCCTGGATGGAGGTCGCCGGCGCCGGTCCGGTGGCCTCGTCCGGTCCTGCTGATGCCGGCCCGGCCGGGGAAGGGCCGGTACCGGCGGCCGTCGGCTGCGCCGCGGCCGCCAGCCGGGCCAGCCCCGTGGGGCTCGGTTCCTCCATGAAGGAACCGAGCGGGATGCTCCTGCCCCAGTGCTGCCGCGCCTGGGCCACGATCCGGGTGGCGAGGAGCGAGTCTCCGCCGAGGGAGAACAGGTCGTCCGTCGGGTCGATGTCGCTGCGGCCCGTCGCCTGGGCGAAGAACCGCAGGGCCGTCGCGGCGAGGTCGTCGTCGCTCTGCCCGCCCGGGTCGGCGGCAGGCTCGGTGGCGGGGGCCTCGCCCACCACCGCGGGACGCGCCTCCAGCCAGTACCGCCCGCGCTGGAACGGGTAGTGGGGCACCTGCGTGAATCGGTGGGGCGCGTCGGCGGGCGCGAACGGCTCGGTGTCCTCGACCAGCCCCGCCACCCATGCCTGGCCCAGGGCGGCCGTCAGCGCTTCGGCGCCCGGCCGGACGTCCTTGGCGACCGTGAGCGTGATCGCCTCGGGGAACACCGCGGGCAGGGGCGGC
The DNA here is from genome assembly GCF_040684695.1 of Streptomyces erythrochromogenes. GTDB lineage: Bacteria > Actinomycetota > Actinomycetes > Streptomycetales > Streptomycetaceae > Streptomyces > Streptomyces erythrochromogenes_C. The sequence goes on along the minus strand of NZ_JBFBGM010000044.1, from coordinate 22,971 downwards.
GCCGGCTCGGTGACCGGTACGGGGTTCAGGAGTGCCGGAAGCCGCGGAGGCAGCGTGCGCCGCCCGGGAGGGGCGGGGGCGTCACCGAACGCCGCGGCCGCGTCGGGTGTCCGGCCCGCGGGGCACCGTTCGGCCCCGTCGGCGTCGTACCAGGGGATGGTCGCGGGATGCGGCGCCACGGCGGTCAGGGCCTCGGCGGGGTCGGCTCCCCGGGCCAGGGCCGCCACGATGCCGGGCGCGTCCGCGTCGGCCACGACCCCGCTGATCACGGCCGCCGCGGCCCGGTTCCCGGTGGTGGCTACGACGGCGCCGGGGCGTACCCCGTACTCGGCCCACAGCGCGGCGCCGGCGAGCGCGGTCACGGTGGCCGCGGCGCCCGGAGCGGTCCGCCGGAGGTGGGCCAGCGGGTCGGTGCCCGGCGGGAGTGCGCAGTGTGCGGTCAGTCGGCGCACGTGCTCGGCGAAGGCGGGCCGGCTCTCCAGCAGCGAGGCCACGGCTTCGCTCGGCAGGACGTCGTCGGTCAGGGTGAACGCCGGTGCCCGTCCGGCCAGGGCCGGGTCAGGGAGCCGGACGTCCAGCAGTACCGGATCGGCGCCCTCGCGCCAGAGGAGGCCGCGGCGGAGGGAGTGCGCGCCACGGCGGGCGATCAGGGTGGAGGCCACGTCCAGGGCGTCTTCCGGCGTGCTCGTGGCGACCCGGGTGCGTACCGCGTCCTCCAGCTCGTCCAGCGCGGCGCTGGACCGGGCGGTGAGGAGCAGCAGTTGCCGGGGCTCGGGATCCGGGTGTCCGGCTGTGGGCCGGTCGGCTGCTTCCGGTGCCTCCTCGACCAGCAGGTGGACGTTGGTGCCGCCGACGCCGAGCGAGCTGACGCCGGCGAGCAGGGGCCGTGGCCCGGTCCACGGCCGCAACCCCGTGTTGACCCGGAACGGCGAGGTGTCGAAGTCGATGTGGGGGTTGAGGCGTTCGCAGCCCAGGGTGGCGGGCAGCTGCCGGTGGAGCAGCGAGAGCACGACCTTGATGAGGCCGGCGATGCCGGACGCCGAGTCGAGGTGGCCGATGTTGGACTTGACGGAGCCGATGGCGCAGTGGCCCACGGCGGACGTGGTCCGCCGGAACGCCTCGGTGAGCGCGCCGACCTCGATGGGGTCGCCGAGCGGAGTGCCCGTGGCGTGGGCCTCGACGTAGGAGATGCGGTCCGCCGTGACTCCCGCGACCTCGTGCACCTCGGCGATGAGTTCGGCCTGTCCGCGCAGGCTGGGTGCGGTGTACCCGCTCTTGCGGGCACCGTCGTTGTTGAGTCCGCTGCCGCGGATGACGGCGAGCACGCGGTCGCCGTCCGCCAGTGCCTCGTCCAGCCGGCGCAGCACCAGCAGGCCGACGCCGCTGGAGAACACCGTCCCGCCGGCGTCGGCCGAGAAGGGGCGGCAGTGGCCGTCGGACGAGGAGATGCCGCCCTCGACGGGCGCGTAGCCGACGTCGGTCGGGTTGATCGCGGCGCCGCCGACGAGTACGGCGTCCGCCTCGTAGTCCATCAGCGCCCGGCAGGCGTGGTGCACCGCGGCGAGGCCGGAGGAGCACGCGCAGTCGACAGCGAGGCTGGGGCCCGTGAGTCCGAGGCGGTAGGAGAGCTGTGTGGCCGTGTACCCGCGGTCGTTGCCCATCAGGACCCGGTGGAAGCCGAGGGGTTCGATGGCCTCGGGGTGCGGCAGTACGTTTTGCAGGAGGTAGTCGGAGATGTTGACGCCGAGGTAGACGCCGATGCGGCCCGGGAAGGATTCCGGGACGAGGCCGGCGTCCTCCAGGGCGTGCACGGCCGTCTCCAGCAGGAACCGCTGCTGGGGGTCGGTGACGGCGGCCTCCGCCGGGGACATCCCGAAATAGTCGGCGTCGAACATCGACGGGTCGCCGAAGGTCTTGCGCACCGCGACGTAGGAGGGGTCGGAGAGCGCCCAGGCGCGGCCTGCCCTGCGCAGGTCCTCCTCGGGCACCTGCTCCCGGGGGTCGACGCCCTCACGGAGGAGTTCCCAGAACTCCTCGGCCGACTCGGCGCCCGGGAAGCGGCAGGCCAGGCCGGTGATGGCGATGGCCGGCACGTCGTCGGACAGCTCGGCGGCTTCGGTCATGTCGCGGTCTCCATCTGATCAGCTGGTGGGGGTCTGGGCGGGGCGGCCGGGCGGCGGTGGATCAGCCGGTGCGCTCCCGGCGGCGCTGCGCCGCCTGTCGCATGCGCTGCCGTCGGCCGCCGGCACCGGCCGCGTCGGCGGGCACGCGGTGCTGCGGGACGGCGTCGGACGCGTCCTGCCCGCGGTCGGCGATGTGGGCGGCGTACGCGCGCACGCTGGGGAAGCCGAAGAAGTCCGTGACGCGTGCGTCGGGACGGACGTGCTCGCGCACCTCTGCCAGCAGCTGCACGACGAGCAGGGAGGAGCCGCCGACTTCGAAGAAGTCGTCGGTGACCCTCAGGCCGTCGGTGCCGAGGACTCGGTTCCAGATGTCCAGCAGCCGCTGCTCCAGTACGTGGGCGGGCTCTGCGGTGGCGTCGTCGTCGGGGCGGTGCAGCAGCACGACCGGCAGCGCGGTACGTGCGACCTTGCCGCCGCTGGTGGTGGGCAGCCGGGCGATCGCGGCGAACGCCGACGGGACCATGGCGGCCGGAAGCCGCTCGGAGACGGCCGACCGCAGGGTCGCCTCGTCGAGCCCGGCGCCGGGCCGGGGCACGTAGTGGGCGACGAGCACCTGGTGCCCGCCGTCCTCCTGCAGCACCACCGCGCACTGGGTGACGCCGGGGACGGCGTTGACGGCCTGCTCGACGTCCTCCAGCTCGATCCGGTGTCCCCGGAGCTTGATCTGGTTGTCCAGGCGGCCGGCCAGTTCCACCGTGCCGTCCGGCAGCAGCCGGGCCAGGTCTCCGGTGCGGTACACCGGGCCGTCCGCATGGAGCTGGGGGCGCAGTGGGAACCGCTCGGAGGTGAGCTCCGGCCGGCCGACGTAGCCGCGTGCCACTCCGGCGCCGCCGATGACCAGTTCGCCGTACATGCCGACCGGCAGGGCGTTGAGCCGGGCGTCGGTGACGTACAGGGCGGTGTTGGCCAGCGGCCGGCCGACGAGGACGCGTTCGGGGGTCTCGGGCAGCTCCCAGGAACTGGACCAGACCGTGGTCTCGGTGGGGCCGTACATGTTGACCACTCGGGGGATGCCGAGTGCCTTCAGTCGGCGCGCCAGCGTGAGGTCGAGCGGCTCGCCGCCGACCATCAGGATCCGCAGCGCGGCGAGGGCCTCGGCGGCGCGGGGCAGCGTGAGCACGGTGCGCAGGAAGGTGGGGGTGGCCTGCATCGCGGTGGCTCCGGAGGCCAGGATCAGGTCGGGGACGGTCGTGGGTTCGGCCGGGTCGGCACCGCCCGTGGACCGGCGCAGGGTCTCCAGGTTCTCGGCGAGCACGACCGGAATGCCGCGGGCCAGCGTCCAGAGCAGCTCGACGACGGCGATGTCGAAGGTGACCGCGGTGACGGACAGCCACGTGGTGGCGCCATCGGGGCGGACGACGTCGTCGAGGGCCCGGAAGAGGTTGGCGAGGTTGGCGTGGGTGATCTCGACGCCCTTCGGCACGCCGGTCGAGCCCGACGTGAAGATGACGTACGCCGAGCCGGCCGGTGAACGGGGCGGCGGGTCGCCGGCCACCGTGTCGAGCAGCTCGGACGCGGCGAGGCGGGGGCCGCCGAAGGCCGGGCAGACCTCGCGGTAGGTGTCGTCGGTGACGAGCGCGGCGCAGTCCGCCGCCCGCACCATCGCCTCGAGACGGGGGGCCGGTGCCGAACCGTCCAGCGGCACGTACACCAGCCCCGCGGACATCGCGCCGAGCAGGACCGCCACCAGTTCGGGGGTGCGCGGCATGAGGATGCCCACGCGGTCGCCGGGCCGCAGGCCCGCCGCCCGCAGCCCGGTCGCGGCGGACGCGGCCCGGCGCGCCAGGTCGTCGCGGGTCAGGGTGGCGCCGCGGAACGTCAGGGCCGGTTGCTGCGGTGCCTCGGCCAGCCGCGCCAGGATGTCCTCGTGGATCGGACGGTCCGGCACCGGTCGGGCGGTCGCGGCGTTCCACCCGTCGATCAGGTCGGCGCTCCCGGCGTCGAGGAGCCCCAGTTCGGCCAGGGGGCGGTCCGGCTCGCGGCACATGTCGTCGAGCAGGCTGCGATAGGCGTCGACGAACCGCCGGGCCTCGTCCTCGGTGAACTGCCGGTGGTTGTAGGTCAGCAGCCCGCGGAGGCCGTCCTCGTGCTGGGCGAGGCGGAACATGACGTCGTACTGGGTGGAGTACGTCGGTACGTCCACGGGGGTGCTGCGCACGCCCGGCAGGTCGAACTCGGTGTCGGGGAACGTCTGGAAGAGGAACACGGTCTGGAAGAGCGGGGTGTGCGCGCCCTCGCGCCGCGGGGCGACGGCCTGGACGACCTGTTCGAAGGGGAGTTCCCGGTAGGCGAAGGCATCGTGCACGGCGCTTCTGGCCGCTGCCAGGTACGCGCGGGTGCTCATCTCCTCGTCCACCCGCGTCCGTACCGGGACGAGGTTGAAGAAGAGCCCCATGGCACGTTCCAGGTCCGCGTGCGGACGGTTCGCCGAAGGGGTGCCCACCACGACGTCCTCGGTGCGCGACAGGCGTGCGAGCAGCAGGGCGTACGCCGAGACCAGTACGGTGAAGGGGGTGGTTCCGGTCTCGGCGCTCAGGGTCCGGACCCGGTCCAGCAGCTTCTCGTCGTACCGGATGTCCAGGGCCGATCCGCCGAATCCGGCGGCCGCTCCGTGTCCCCGGCCGGGCATGAGGTCGAGTGCGGGGGGCGGGTCTGCCAGGGTTCGGCGCCAGAAGTCGCGCTGCCGTTCGGCCGCCGGGCCGGCCAGCCAGCGCTCTTCCCAGTGGGCGAAGTCCGCGTACTGCAGGGGCAGGTCGGCGAGTTCGGCGTCGCGGCCGGCCAGCCGGGCCCGGTACAGCTCCGCGAGTTCCCGTTTGAGGATGCCCGTCGACCATCCGTCCGAGACGGCGTGGTGCTGGACGACGAGGAGGATCCACTGCCCGGGGCCCGTGCTGATCAGGTCGAACCGGCTCAGTGGGGCCCGGGCCAGGTCGAAGCGGTGCGAGACGAGGGTGCTCACCAGGGCGTGCGCCGCGTCCGGGGCGGCCACGTGCTCGTGGAACGGGACGGGGCAGTGCGGTGCGATCGTCTGGACCAGCGCGCCGTCGCTCTCGGTGAGCGCCGTGCGCAGGATCTCGTGCCGGTCGACGAGTTCACCGACCGCACCGCGCAGGGCCGCGACGTCGAGGTCTCCGTGCAGTTCGAGGGCGAAGTACATGTTGTAGACCGGCGGGCCGTCGGCGGCGAGTTGCTCGCTCAGCCACATCTGCTGCTGTGCCCGGGAGGCGGGGATGCGGCCCGAGCGGTCGGCGCGGGTGACCCGCGTCGCGCGTTCGGTGTCCTCGCGGCGCTGTTCCCTCAGGAACTGCAGAATGGCGTCCCGGTGGTCGCGCAGTGTCTGCTTCAGCTCGTCGGTCAGCGCGGCGGTGGGGCCGGTGACGGAGAGCCTGCCGTCCCGTTCCTCCAGGCGTATGCCCAGGTCAGCGAGGTTTCGGAGGATCCCGGTCGTGGTCGTCACAGCTCGAAGCTCCCTGTCGAGTCGGCACTGTGCGGTGCGGTCAGTGCGCTGTAGAGCGCGGCGGACGTCTGCTGCTCGCGCACGAGCGCGGCCATGGCCTCGGGTGTCTCGGCGTCCAGGAGGTCGCCGACGGAGACGCTCACGCCGAAGCGTTCCCGCAGGCGGGCCACGATCTGGGCGGCCACCAGTGAATGCCCGCCCAGGGCGAAGAAGTCGGAGTCGGGTGCGATGTCGTCCTCGCCGAGCACGGAGCGCCAGGTGTCCATGACGACGGCGACGACGTCCTGCGAACCCTCGGCGGGCACGGGAGCGGGCGCGGGTACGGGCGCGGGCTCGGGCTCGGGCTTCGCCCCGGTTGCGGGGTCCGGGTGGGCTGCGGCGCCGTCCGGGATCGTGATCGCCCAGTGCCGCCGCGGGTGGAAGGGGTAGCCGGGCAGGGCGACCACGTGGGCGGACCCGGCGCGCAGCCGGCCCCAGTCGAGGTCTGCTCCGCGTTCCCAGCACCGCGCCGCCAGCTCCAGCCAGTCCTGCCAGGACGCCAGCGCCTCCATGAGGTCCGCGGCGTCACTCGGCGCAGCGCCGGGTCCGCCGTCCATGACGGCGGACTGGGCCACGTCCAGGAAGTGGTCGACGGACAGCTCGGTTCCCGCGGGAACCGTCTCACCCAGGCTGAGGGAGCGCAGTGCGCTCTCCGGACGGGTGGGCGGGTGGGCCCGCAGGTCGTCTTCCATGGCGGCCAGATGGGTTTCGCACGCGCTCAGGTCGCCGCCGTCGCGGACGACGGCCCGGACGGCCTCGTGCCGTACGGCGCAGCGCAGGGCGACCTCGCGGTCCAGCGCACCGGCGTGGGCCGCAGCCAGGTACTCCCCCGCGCCGCGTGCGGTGAGGGTCGCGACCCGCACACCGAGGGCCGCCAGTTCTTCCAGTGCCGCGTACCCCGTCAGGAAGGCACGCTCGGTCGCGTCGGGGCGGGCCTGGGCCGTGGAGAGCGCGGGGATCCGGTCGGTCAAGGACGGCCCGGGGCGTACGGCGGAGCCGAGATCGAGCGACACTTCGAGGGGTCCGGCGGTGACCGGGGCCGCCTCGTCCTTCAGCAGCGCCGCGGCCTCGGGGAGCGAGGCTGCGACCCACGCGCGCCGCAGTTCGCGCGGCATACGACCGTCCTGGAGGGTGCGGGCGACGTCCGCGGACGCCGTCCCGCCCGCGGCGGTCAGGGCATCGGCGAGGTTCCCGCGCAGTTCGTGGAAGGCGTCGGCCGAGCGGGCGGAGACCGGGAACACCTCGGGGGTGGCGCCGTCGGTGGGCCTCGGTCCGGGTGCTGCGGCGTGGTGGCCGACCACCACGTGGGCGTTGGTGCCGCCGACGCCGAGCGCGGACACGCCGGCGCACCGCGGCTGCCCGTTGTCGGGCCAGGCCCGCAGCCGGGTGTTGACGTACAGTCCGCTGCCCTCGATGCCGGCCGACGGGAGGAGCTCGCGGTGGTGGGCGGTCGCCGGGATGACGCCTTCGCGCACGCTGAGGACGGCCTTGATGAGTCCGGCCATGCCCGCGGCCGTGTCCAGGTGGCCGATGGACGACTTCACGGCGCCGATGGCGCACGGGGTGTCGACGCCGAGCCGTTCGCGTGCCTCGCGCAGGGCGGCGAGTTCGACCGGGTCGCCCAGGGGCGTACCGGTGCCGTGCGCCTCCACGTAGCCGATGGCCCGGGGGTCCACTCCGGCGTCGGCGACGGCCGCGAGGATGACGTCGCGCTGGCCGGCGACGCTGGGCGCGGCGAAGCTCTGGCGGTCGGAGCCGTCGTTGTTGACGGCCGTCCCGTGCAGCACCGCGTGGACGCGGTCCCCGTCCCTGAGCGCGTCGGCGAGCGGCCTGAGGACGACGATGCCGACCCCGCTGCCGGGCACGGTGCCGTTCGCGGCGCTGTCGAAGGGGCGCAGCGCGCCGTCCGGGGACAGGACCGCGCTCTCCCCGGCGAGGTATCCGTGCTCGTGCGGCAGCTGCAGGGACACCGCGCCGGCCAGGGCGATGTCGCAGTCACCGGCCAGGAGGCTCTGGCGGGCCAGGTGCACCGCGGTCAGCCCGGTGGAGCACAGGGTGTTCACGAAGACGCTCGGGCCGCGCAGGTCGAGGTGGTAGGAGACCCGGAGCGGCAGCATGGCCGGGGCGTCCGACATCCTGCGGTGGCTGCCCGCCCCCTCCTCGGGGGCCGGGAGCAGCCGGCCGTACCGGTTCTCGCCGCTGCCGCAGAAGACCCCGACGCGTCCTCCCGCGGCGCGGCCCGCCCAGCCCGCGTCCTCCAGGGCGTGGACGGCTTCCTCGAGGAACAGCCGGTGCTGGGGATCCATCGCATCGGCCTCGGCAGGCGCGATGCCGAAGAAGGAGGAGTCGAAGTCCTCGACGCCGTCGACGGCGCCGGAGACCGCGACGTGTCCCTCGCGGGCGTACCGGTCCCGCGGGACGCCCTTGGCCCGGAGGGCGGACGCGTCGAGCGGGGCCAGGAAATCGGATCCCTCCATGAGGTTCGACCAGTAGCGGCCGACGTCCCGGGCTCCGGGCAGGCGACATGCCATGCCGATCACGGCAATGGCGGCGTTGGCGGCGTTCGAGTTCTGCACGCTCACGGGGCTCCCCTAGTTCTGCGGTGTGCGGACACGGCGGCCGAGGGCCTCGGCGAGGGCCGATACGGTCGGGTACTTGAACAGGTCGGTGACGGGCACGTCCACCGCCAGTTCCGTTCTGATCCGGCGGTGCAGCTGGATGAGGGTCAGCGAGCTGCCGCCCAGTTCGAAGAGGCTCACCGTCCTCGGCACGCGCTCCGGCGGGACGCCGAGGGCGCCTGCCCACAGCGCGGTGAGCCGCTCTTCCAGGGCGGTGCGCGGTGCGGTGAGCGCGTCGGTGTCCTGTCCGGCCTCCGGCACCGGCAGGGCCCGGGCGTCGGCCTTGCCCGTCGCCGTGACCGGCAGTTCGTCCAGCCGCACGACGTACGCGGGCAGTTGTTCGGCGGGAAGGCGGTCGGCCATGTGGCCGAGGAGGTCCTCGGTCGTCGTGCCGTCCGGGGCGACGACGTACGCCACCAGCGTGTCCTCGCGGCGGGGATGCACCACCACCAGGGCGTCCTTCACGTCGCCGTGCTCCCGCAGCACGCTGCTGATGCCGTCGAGGTCGACGCGCAGGCCGCGGATCTTGACCTGGCCGTCCTCCCGTCCGATGAACTCCAGGGCTCCGTCGGCACGCCCGCGTACCAGGTCGCCGGTGCGGTAGAGCCTCGTCGTCGCCCCGCCGGGGTGCCGCTCGGGCGGCGGTGCGACGAACCTCTCCGCCGTCAGCTTTTCGCGGTTGACGTACCCGTCGGCGAGGACGATGCCGCCGAGGTGCAGTTCGCCGGTGAACCCGGGGGGCAGGATCTGGCCGCCGTCGCCCAGCACGTACGTGTGCGCGCCGTCCACCGGGCGGCCGATCGGCATGAAGGCACTGGTGTCGTCGTCGGCCCCGCACACGTGGTACGTCGCGTCGATGGTCGCCTCGGTGGGGCCGTAGAGGTTGACGACCTGGGCCGTGCTCGTGCGCTGCACCATCCGCACCACGGCGCGGTCGAGCTGCTCACCGCCGCAGAACAGCCAGCGCAGTGAGGGGCATCCGCGCAGGCCCTCCTCACCGGGAAGGGCCTTGAGCAGTGTCGGTACGAACTGGGCGACCGTGACGTCGTACCGGCGCATGTCCGCGAGGAGGGCGGCGGGGTCCCGGTGCGTGTCGGACCCGGCGATCACCAAAGACGCGCCGATGGTCAGCGGAACCAGATACTCCCACACCGAGGCGTCGAACACGGGGGGTGTCTTGAAGTAGAAGCGGTCCTGGGGACCCAGGCCGAACGCGCGCCGTTTCCATGCCAGGTTGTTGGCGATGGCCCGGTGGGGAACCACAACGGCCTTGGGCAGGCCGGTGGTACCGGAGGTGGTGATGAGGTAGGCCGGTTGCGTCCCCTCGACCGGCGCATCGGTGAAGGCGGCCGCGTCCGTGACGCGGGTCGGTCCGGCGATGTCGAGGATCGGCAGGTCCGTCGTCAGTTGTTCCGCCGCCGGGGCGTCGTCGACGAGGACGGCGGCGGCGCCCGCGTCGTTGATGACGAAGGAGCGCCTCCGGGGCGGCTGGGCCATGTCGACCGGCAGGTAGGCCATGCCGGCGCGGAGCACGGCCAGGGCGGCGACGACGAACGCGGCGGACCGCGGCAGGCAGAGAGCCACGGTGCTTCGCTCGGGCAGTCCCAGCGCGGCGATCCGTGCGGCCAGGCGACGGCTGTCGTCGTCCAGGTCCTGGTAGGTCACGGTGCTCTCGCCCTCGATGAGGGCGGTGGCTCCGGGCCTGGCCGCCACCTGCTCCGCGAAGGCCGCGACCACCAGCGGTGGGGACGGGGCGTCCGGCTCCGGGCCGCCCTGCGCGGCCGCACCCGTCCGATCCTCCTCGCCGGCCAGCGCGACGCGGAGCACGGGGGGACCGGGGGTGGTCAGCACTTGTTCGAGTACGGTCCCGACGGCGAGGGCGATGCTCCGGGCGGTGTGGGCGGGGTACTGGTCCCGTACGAAGTCCAGCCGGCCCGTGAAGCCGGCGCCCTCGGCGTTGACGGACAGCAGCAGGCCCGCCTTGCCGTCGCGCGGAACCATGGGGACGCGCCGCGCCTCCACGCCCGGCAGGCGCAGTCGTTCGTCGGCGCTCGCCTCGTTGAAGGACATGAGGGCGGGGAACACCGAGGCCGAGACGGACTGCGTCCCGCTGCGTACGGCCGCCCACGCCTTCGTGAGCGAACCACCCTGATGGGCCAGGCAGTCGAGCACCGAGTCCTGGACCTCGTCGATGTACGCGTCCGCGGTCCTGTCCTGCCGGGCGGGCGGGCGGAAGGGGAGCATCTCGGAGTACAGCCCGACCGTGTGCGGGTACTGGGAGCGACGCCAGTCGACGGCCGGGTATCCGATAACGATGTCATCGGTGCGGAAGTAGTGCTGCAGGGTGAGCGAGTAGGCACCGAGCAGGGCGGCGAACGGCGTGATCCCCCGTTGCTCGCAGCGGTGGCGGAAGTCCTCCGGCAGCGGTACCCCGACCGAGGAGGTGCGCGGGTCCGACCCGCCTTCGGCCGAGCGCTCGGGCGCTGTCGGCGCGGTGGTCACGCCTCGCAGGTAATCGGCCCAGAAAGCCTGGTCCTGGCCGCCTTCGGACGACTCTTCATAGCCCTTCTGCGCGATCGCATACGCGAAATACCCGTCCTGTTCGCCGTCGTCGAGCGCTCCCGCGCCACGGTCCGCGGGGGCGGAGCAGAAGGCGGACACGTCGTTCAGGAGCAACCCCACGGATGGCGCGTCCACGGCGATGTGGTCCAGCAGCAACAGCAGGACGGCCTCCTGCGGACCACTGCGGAAGAGGTCCGCGCGCAGCCGTAACGGAGCGTCGGCATCGAAGGGTGTACGGGCCACCTCGGCCGCGCAGGCGTACCCGTCCTGGCCCGGAACCTGGTGCACTCGCAGTAAGCGGTCCGGTATATCGTCGCTGACCTGCGATAACACGCCTTGTGCGTCGGGGCGTGAGCGCAACACGGGATGGCGGGCGACAAGCAGGCACAGGGCCCGGTCCAGAGCGGCCTCGTCCAGCGGGCCGACCAGCCGGTGGACGACCGGAATGTTGTAGGCATCGCCGGCACCCAGCCGCTGCGCCGCCCACATGGCTCGTTGTTGACGCGTCAAGGGCAGCACTCGGCGCCCCGCGAAGGCAGGCATGTTTCCCCCGTAGCCGCGCCTACGAGTCCAGGTTCGGGAATCGCGGGCGCACATCAGTAAAGACGCCAACGATCTTGGGTCGTTATCGCTGTACACGTCAATGAAATTTTGGTCCCGCGACTGGAAATCGCTGCTCCGGCTTCAGCCGGAACGGCCGGTAAGCCGCGTGTGGACTGATGCCCCACGACCCCCGGCACCGTCGTGCCTCATGGCCGAAAAGCGAGCCATTTCCATAGAGCTCGGGGACGGCGGAGGACGGCACTTCGGTGGGCGCCCGGGTCAGGGCGTCACGACCCGGCGGGTCCGGCCACGCCGAGGGCGTCCAGCACGGCACGTACGGCCGCGTCCGACGGCGGCTCCGGCCCCGACTCCAGCACGGCGACGACGGACGCCGGCTCCCCCCGCTCGCACAGGGCCCTGGCCAGCGTCGCGAAGACGCTCGGGTGCAGTCCGGTCTCCGTCTGTACCCGCAGGACGCTCAGCAGGGTCCGCAGCGGCAGCGGTCCGGGCCTCTGGTCCAGACGCCGGACGGCGGAGATCGCCGCAAGGGGGTCGCGGCTCGCCGCGACCCTGCCGAGCAGTCGGGTGACCGAGTCCTGCGGGAGGTGGACCAGGCGGGTGTACTGCCCGTAGTGCTCGTCCAGGTCGGCGGCCGCGTGCTCGGCCAGATACCCGGCCAGTACGTCGACCAGCGCGTCCGGAAGCGCGCGGCAGGTCGCGACGGCCCGCGCGGCCGCCTCGGTGTCGTCGGCCACCGCCCGGCGGAACACCTCCACCATCCGCCCTTCCAGGCCCGGTTCCAGCACGGCGCCGCCCGCCTCCCCGGCCTCCCCCAGCATGCGGACCGCGTGCAGCACACCGCCCGGCCGGTCCGCCAGGTGGCTCAGCAGCCGTCCGAAGCGGGCGGGGCCGCGCCCGAGCAGCACCAGACGCCCCAGCATGGCGAGGGTGTCGTCCCAGCGGCCGCCGTCCGCGAGGTGCTGGTCCAGGGCGGCCAGGGCCTCCGCTTCCGGGAGCCCCGTCAGGTGCCGGGCCGTCAGGTACTCGGCGAAAGAACGGTGGAGGAAGAGGTACGGCTGCGCGCGCCCGCCGCCGGGATCACCCAGCGGCTGCAGCACACCCGCTTCCACCGACAGCGTCCGCAGTACGCCGGCCGCGTCCCGTCGCAGCTCGGTGAAGGCCGGCCCGGCGGTCCGCAGCGCACGCAGTACCTCCTCCCTCGGCATCACGTCCCTCCAGCCGCCCTCGGACCGGTGGGCGAAGTGGAAGGCGACCGGGCCGAGCAGGTCCAGCAGACGGTCCGCCTCGATGTCCTCGGCCGCGGGCGGGCGTTGCTCGTGGACCAGGAACCGGCGCAGCATCCGCTCGTAGAGCTCGCCCTTGGCGGCCGGGAGGTCCGGCGCCCCGTCCGCCACGCCTTCGGTGATCTCCTCGGCCAGCGCGCACAGCAGGGCCAGCAGCAGCGGTACCTCGCCCAGGCCCGGGGTGCGGACCCGCTCGAAAACGGAAGCACGGGCGGCGGAGGTCAGTGGCCATGAGCGCACGAGCGCAACCACGGCCTCCCGGTCGAACGGCTCCAGGACCAGCTCCTGCCACTGCGGGCCGCCCGCGGTGGGGGGCGGGCCGGGGTGGCCCGCCCGCCTCCCGGCGACCACGATCGGCAGGGCGGGCGGGGCGGTGGACAGCAGGGCGTACCACCGGGCGCGGTCCTGCGGGCCGGGGAGTTCGTCGTAGGCGTCGAGGAGCAGGACGAACCGGCCGTCGGCGGCCGCGCGTTCCACCTCCGCGCGGTCGCCCGCCGCCAGGACGCCCAGGTCGGCGAGATGGCCGGCGAGGGCGTCCGTGAGCAGCAGCTCGGTTCGGCAGGCCAGGTCTCCGCACCGCAGGAGGACGGGTACGGGCGGCGCTCCGGGGTCGCCGGGCGGGACCGGCGCCACGAGGGCGGCCTCGGCCAGCCGGCGGGCGTGCAGGCGCAGCAGCCAGGTCTTTCCCAGCCCGGCGTCGGCGAGCAGCACGATGCGCGGATGCGCGGCGGTCGCCTTCTCCCAGGACTCGCGACGGCCCCTGCCCGCGGACGGACGGACGAAACGCGGCTGGTCGAGGACGACCGGGTCGAGCCCGGTGGGCAGGTAGTGGGGCACGCCGGCCCGCTCGACGGCCCGTGCGAAGTACGACGCCAGGCCGAGGAGTACGGACCGGCGCGGTCGCGACCGCCGTACGGTCACGGGCCGGTGCTCCGGGGCCGGGGCCGACCGGCCGCGACTCGCCCCGGGCGTCGTCGCCCGGGCCGCGCTCCGCTCGTCGGCGGCCTTCTGCCGCAGGCCGAGCCACCAGCCCTCTCCCCTCGGCCGGAGGCCGCTGCGGTCGTGGGCCCGGGGTTCGAGGAGCTGGACGAGGTGGCGGAACGGCTCGTCCGCCTCGGGTACACAGGTTCCGGACAGCCAGCCGCTGAGCTTGGACTTCCCCAGCTTGACGACCGGCTTCCGGGTCTCCGCCCTCGCCGCGATGCCTGACAGGGGCAGGCCCGCCGCGGCGACCAGATGTCGCAGTTCCGCGGCGAGGCGTTCACGAGCCGTCGTGTCCTCCACGGAGCTCTCCCCGTTCGGTCCGAACCTTCGTTGAACGCCATTTCACCAGTTCCGACCTGGCCCGACGCCCCGTTCAGCGCAATGCGTGCTCGCTGAACCACGCCTGGACCAGGCTCTCTTTGTCCTGTCGGACGGCGGACGCACGAGGGAGAGAGCCATGGAAATCTTCACCACCGGGGAGCATGACCGGCGGCGGCCGCGGCGCCGCCGCGGCGGGCGACGCCGGACCTTGCGGTCCCTGACCCGCACGGCCGGACACGGAGTCGTCCGCGGAGCGGCGTCCGCCTGCGGTGCCTCCGCGATCGGGTGGATCATCTGGTGGATCCAGCAGCGCTGATCCAGCGGAATGTCGTGGTCCACGGCAGCCGCGACGGTGGGATTCCTCCAGGGTCCCACCGGCCCCGGTACCGCGCCCACACCGGCTGGACGGCACCGTGCGGCAGGGAAGCGGCCCGCACCTCGGGCTTGGTGGCGTCCTGTTCCGGGGCTTGCGGAGTCACCGCCTCGTCACTACTTTCGGGTAACCCGGCATCCGGTAGCGGGATTTCGCAGATGTCTCCCGCCCTGCACGCGTCGGAACACGCACGTCGCAGACATGTCATGCCCATGACATACCACCGTCCTGGAGGAGTTCGACCGTGCAGGAATCCGAGCAGGGCCCGTCGCTGAGCCGTCGACGCACACTGCAGTTCGCCGCCGGCGCGGCCACCGCCGGTGCCGCCGCCGTCGCGGGAATCACCCCGGCCGCCGCGGCGCCCGGGCCATCGGCCTCCGCGTCGGCGGCCGCCGACGTCATCGTCGTCGGCGCCGGACTCGCCGGTCTGGTGGCCACGAGCGAACTGGCGGCTGCGGGGCGCAGGGTGGTGCTGCTGGACCAGGAGCCGGAGGCGAGCCTCGGTGGCCAGTCGTACTGGTCCCTCGGCGGCCTCTTCATGGTCGACTCCCAGGAGCAGCGGCTGTGCGGGATCAAGGACTCGCTCGAACTGGCCCGTCAGGACTGGTACGGAACGGCCGGCTGGGACCGCGGTGTGGACGACCGGCTGGGCGAGGACCACTGGGGACGCAAGTGGGCCGACGCCTACCTGGAGTTCGCCGCCGGAGAGAAGCGCGCCTGGCTCGCGGGCATGGGGATGACCTGGGTGCCGGTCGTGGGCTGGGCGGAGCGTGGAGGCATGCTGGCCGACGGCCCCGGCAACTCGGTGCCCCGCTTCCACGTGACGCTCGGAACGGGACCCGCGGTGATGGAGCCGTTCGAGAAGCGGGTACGGGCCGCTGCCGCCAAGGGCCTCGTGACGTTCAGGTTCCGGCATCGCGTGGACGAGCTGGTCACGACCGGCGGGGCGGTGACAGGGGTCCGCGGGTCGGTCCTGGAGCCGAGCGCGGCGGCCCGGGGCACGGCGAGCTCGCGCACGACGGTCGGGACGTTCGATCTGCGCGCCCCGATGGTCATCGTCACGTCGGGAGGGATCGGCGGCGACCTGGGACTGGTCCGGGCGAACTGGCCCAGCCGCCTGGGGGCGCCTCCGCGCACCATGGTGACCGGCGTACCCGCCCACGTGGACGGCCGCATGCTGGCCATCACCGAACGTGCGGGCGGGCGTTTGGTCAACCGGGACAGGATGTGGCACTACACGGAGGGCCTGAAGAACCACAGCCCGGTCTGGGCGGGCCACGGGATCCGCATCCTGCCCGCGCCGTCCTCGCTGTGGTTCGACGCGAGGGGCCGGCGGTTCGCCCCGCCCGCCGTTCCCGGGTACGACACGCTCGGAACCCTGAAGATGATCAAGGACACGGGGTACGACTACTCGTGGTTCGTCCTCAACCAGCGGATCATCAAGAAGGAGTTCACCCTGTCGGGGTCCGAGCAGAACCCCGAGCTCACCGGCAAGAACCTGATCGCCTATCTCGCCAACCGGCTGCTCAACAAGACTCCCGTCCCGGTGCAGAGGTTCCTCGACCACGGAGAGGACTTCGTCGTCGCGGACACCCTGGAGCAGCTGGTCGCCGGCATGAACAGGCTGACCGGCACCGACCTGATCGACCACTCCGAGCTGTCCCGGCAGATCACCGCGCGCGACCGCGAGGTGAGCAACCGCTTCGGCAAGGACGCCCAGGTCATGGGCATCCGCAACTCCCTGTCCTATGTCGGGGACGACCTCTCGCGCACGGTGGACCTGCACCGGATCCTCGACCCGGCGGCCGGGCCCCTGATCGCCGTACGGCTCAACCTGCTCAGCCGCAAGACCCTCGGCGGACTCCAGACCGACCTGTCCGGCCGGGTCCTGAACGCGGACGGCGCGGTGGTGCCCGGCCTGTACGCCGCCGGCGAGGTGTCCGGCTTCGGTGGCGGCGGTGTCCACGGCTACCGCTCGCTCGAGGGCACGTTCCTCGGCGGATGCCTGTTCACCGGCCGCCAGGCGGGGCGGGCGGCCGCGGCCGAGAGCGCGTGAACGCACCTCACCCGACCCGGCCGGTCAGTCCTCGACCGGCTGGGGTCGGGGAGGCTGCGGCGTGAGGCGCCCCAGGCCCTTGCGGTCGTAGTAGGCGGTCATCGCGAAGCCGAAGACGAGCGCCAGCACCGTACCGAGCGCGATCATGATCCACGAGCGGGTGAGACCGGCATCGCCGCGCGCGTCGAAGTAGAGGATCGCCCGTACGCCGTCACTGAGCTGACGCATCGGCTCGAAGTGCGACAGGAACCGGTAGAAGCCGGGAACGGCCTGCAGCGGTACGGTCGCACCCGACGAGGGCAGTCCCAGCACGATGAACACGAACATCGACACGAGCTGCCCGATACCGCCGAAGGCGGCGTTGATGGCCTGCACGCCCAGTCCCACGGCGAGCGCCGCGCAGTACGAGTAGACCCACAGCAGCGGCAGGTGGGAAGCGTCCATCCCGAGGATGCCGACGCACGCCACCATCACCAGCGTGGTACTGACGAGCGTGATGCCGGCCGTCATCAGCATCTTCAGCAGCAGCGTCTGCGTACGGTTGATCGGCACCGTCGGACGGCGCGTGTGCCAGGGTCCGATCTCGTTGTCGGCGTAGCCGAGGGCGGTGTCCACCCCGTTGCTGATGACGTTGCCGCCCATGAAACCGGCCAGGACCAGCAGCAGCGTGTAGTAGAAGGCCGTCAGGCCCAACCCGCTGCGGGAACCGATCGGATGTCCGACCTCGGTCACCACGTCCACCGGATCGGCCAGCAGCAGCCGGGTGGCGGGAGCGGCGGAGGCACCGGCGGCCGCCGTGAGCTGCTCGCCGATCGACCGGGACGCGCGGTGGGCCGCCTGCGTCGAGATCTGGCCGGCCAGCGAGGATCCGAGGCTGCCCTTGCCGGGGTTGGTGAGCACGGTCAGGGTCGGCAGGCGGGTGGCAGCGCCCGTGGACAGCGCCGTGACGGCATCGGTGAACCCGGCGGGGACCACCAGCGCGCCGTAGACCTTGCCGGAATCGAGCTGGTCCCGCGCCTGAGCGAGACTGAGCCGTCGCCATTGGGCCTTCCCGCCCGCCGGGGCGGCGGCGACGGACGCGGTGATCTGCGCACCCAGGTTCTGCGGCTGCCCCGGCGGCGGCTTGCCCGTGTCCTCGTTGACCAGGGCGATGGGGAGGTTGCGCAGCTGCGCGTCGGGGTTGACGATGCCGCCCATGTAGAGGAGGGACAGCAGCAGGGCCAGCAGCCCCGTCAGGATCGTGGGCACCAGCCACAGTTGCGGGCGGCGCACGAGGGCCGCTGCGGTGGCTTCGGGGGCGACGGTCGGGGACATCGGGCTCCGTAGCTTCCCGGCGGGCCGGGCTCGAACGACAGGGGAGGCGGCCGCGCCGCACGCGCCCCCAGCATCTCCCCGAACCGGTGACGGCGGCCGCGCACCTCGCGCAGTACCGCCGAACCCGCCCGAGGGACCACCGGAACAGCCCACCCCGGATCCGGTTCGCGGCACTGCCGAACGCCCCGGCCGCCTCGGCACAGCGCACCTGGCACCGCGGGAGGCCGCACCGCAACTCGGGCTTTGCATACCGTACTTCGCGCGGCGTACCGAGCACGGCTGCGGCGCGATCGACGCCAACCAGGACATTCCCCCGGGCCGGTCGGACCGGGAGCGGGGCAGGGGTTGGCACCGCCGGCCCGGCTCGTAGGATGAGCCGTCGAACATTGCAATCGCAGATTCTTACGGGGGCTCGGGTGAGCAGCACGTCCTTCGACGCGGAGTGGGCCGGACTCAAGGAAGGGACGGTCGCCGCAACGCAGATGCGGCTCGCGAGCGCCGCACCCGACGGCAGTGGGGGCGGCGGGGGCGGTGGGAGCGAGGACCTCAAGTCCGACCAGGCGGTGTGGAACAGGGCGAGCAACGACGTCGGGCAACTCGTATCGGGGATCAAGAAGGCGCAGACCGCGTTCGAGGCCGCCCAGAAGGGTGCGGCGGTCTCCGGCGTGGACAGCGCGGCCGCACAGGGCGAGCTCTACCAGTCCTGGAAGACGTACCTGGACGGGCTCGCGGGCAAGTGCAGCGCCCTGCAGGGCCCGATGGTCCAGGCCGGCAAGGGGCAGGTCGCGAACGACGACGCGCTGCGCGCCGACTTCACCCGAATGAACGACCAGTACAAGGACACGCCCGCCACCGGAGGACGGTAGGCACCGCAAGGCCCGGGACCGCCGGACGCTCGCACGTGCGCGGGCCTGGCCTGGCCGGGCCGGGCCGGGCCGGTACTGCGCCGACGTACCGGCCCGGTCAGGCGTGCAGGCCGCGGGAGTGATCCGGAGTGCGCAGTGCCGCCAGCCGCAGTTCGGCCAGCCGCAGGTGATCGGGATCCAGCAGCGGCAGCACCCTCAGCAGGTCCACCAGCTCCGGCCCCACGTCCAGCGCACCGGTCCGGTCCCTGATCTGCGTCCAGCAGTACAGAGCCCCGGCGGCGGCGTCACGGACCTCGACGGCGTCGGCCCCCTGCCACTGCAGCCGCGCCCGCCCCGCACCCGTCCACAGCCGGGTCGCCGACAGGAAATCGCCCGCCATCCGCGCGAGGTCCGCGCGGATCTCCGCGCACTGGACCGCCTCCGGCGAAACCCGCCCCCAGCGCTCCGACACCTCCCGCTCCCACGCCCTCGCCACGGCCTCCGCCTCCCCGTGACGGCCACCCACCGCCAACGCGTGCAGACGCGCCCGCGGATCCCCCGCCACCGCGGCTCCGGGTCCGGGCTCCGCTGCGCGGCCCACCGGCACGGGTCCGGGCACGGACGCGGGCTCCGGGGCGGGACGGGGGTGTACGGGTGCCGCCGCCGAGCGCATCTCCAGTTCCCGCGCGGACGGCACCACCAGCGTGCCCGGCGCCAGCCCGGCCGACCCCGCCGCCAGCACGTGCACCTCCACGTTGGACGGCCGTACCGGAGCACGCCCGAGCTGATCGATCCACTGCCGCGTATAGCCGCTGACCCCGCCTGAGGTGCCGTCCCCGGCCGGTGTCCCCGGCCCGCGCACCACCCCGAACGCCTCCACACCCGCGAGCCCGGCCAACCCCGGCAGCGTCCCGTACTCCCCCACCAGCGGCCAGGCCGCCCTGTCCGCCACCAGATCGACCACCAGCGTGGCCACACCCGCGGACCGCGCACGCAATTCGCCGACGAGCCACTCCCACGGCAACGACGTGTACCGCACGCTGCCCGCCGTCGTCCCCGCCAACGCCACGTACAACCGCCGGCCCCGACGATCGGCGGTCAGCCGCCCCGACACGTACACGAACAACGGACCCGCCGCCCCCGCCGCGACCCGCAACCGCGCCAGGACCGTGTTCGGATCACGCACCCCCTCCAGACACACCATGTCCGCCGGCGCCCCACACCCCAGCAACACACTCGCGGGCACCATCGCCAGCGCGGCCACGTTCACACCCGGGGCCACCAGCACGCCGCCGCGGCGCACCGCCGCGTCCCCCGCCAACAGCAGCACGTGCCCCCGCTGTCCACCGCCATCGACCACACCACCGAAAACCATGGCCCGACGGTACCCACCCCACAACCCCCACCGCACACGCCCCGGCCGCCCCCACCCGTGCACGCCGACTGCGGCGCCCTCGGGGGCCCTCAGCTCGCCGGCAGTGCACCGGTGCGTGCGGCGGCCGGCGCACGGGGTGGTCACCCGGAACGGATGCGAGCGGCCTCAGGACTCACCGTCGATGCCCGTCACCGCGCAGGGCCCCAGCGGCGCGTCCTTCTCCGAGAAGCCCAGCGGTTCGAGGGCGGCGACCAGCAGACGGACGGCGGTGGCCTCGGCCGCCACCCGGTCGGGGGCGTCGACCTCGAGCCGGACGGAGAACGTACCGCCCTCGTGGACCGTGAGGAGCTCCACGTCCTCCGTCTCGCTCAGGCCGGTGTGGTGCGACGCGAGCCTCTTCGTCAGCTCGGAACGCGTTGCATCGTCGATGTCCCTCAGGAACGTGCCGGGCACGGTGATGACATAGGTGGTCACTGCTGTCTCCTGTCGGTCGGCTGGGCCAGAACGTACGGATGCCCCGGTACCGGGACCCGAACCTCCCACGGCCGGCCGGACCATCCCTCCGGACACAACGCCGGAAGGCCCTGAGCGTCACCGGCACCCGGCCGTCGCCGCCGGGTAATCAGCGCAGTCCGGCGGTCACCCGAGTCCGCTGTAGGCGGCCATGACGATGTCCATCCCGCGGTTGTCCTCCTGCCGGTCCCGGTCGATCATCTGATTCATCACGTAGGCGACCGTCATCCGCGCACCGGGGTCGCTCACCACCAGCGAGCCGCCCCATCCGCCCCACCCGAAGGTGCCGCCGAACCCGCCGAACCCCACCGTCCACGACACGGGTGTCCGCAACACCCGGTCGTCGCCCCGGAACACCTCCTGCCACGCGGGCTCGCATCCTCGGGAAGACAGCAGCCGCACGCCCCCGGCCGACCCGTGGTTCGCCAGGACCGACTGCACGAGGGCGACCGACCGGGCATTGCCGAAACCGTTCACCGCCGGAATCTGCGCACGCCGCCAGGCCACGGAGTTGACGTCCCTGACCCGGACCGCCGCACCCCCGTACTCCCGCCGCACGCCGTCCGGCCCCACCGGGGCACCGGCGGCGAACTCGTCGGTCAGCGACGGCGGCGCGATGAGCGGCGCGACACGGTGGTCCTGCTCGGTCGGCAGCCCGAAGTGGAAGTCCGCGCCCAGCGGCCCGGCCACCTGCTCCGCGAAGAACTCACCCAGGCCGAGGCCGGTGACACGGCGCACGATCTCCCCGACCAGGAATCCGAAGGTGAGCGCGTGATAGCCGGCGTCCGTCCCCGGCTCCCACTCCGGGGCCTGCGCGGCCAGCCCCGCTGTCATCCGCTCCCAGTCGTACAGTTCCTCGACCGCCGCACGTCCCGACGGCTCCGGCAGTCCCGCGGTGTGCGACAGCACGTGGCGCACCAGCACCTTCTCCTTGCCGGCCGCCGCGAACTCGGGCCAGTACTCGGCGACCGGCGCGGACAGATCGAGCTCGCCCCGGTCGGCCAGGACCAGCGCGCACAGCGCGGTCATGTTCTTGCTCGTCGAGTTCACACAGGTCAGCGTGTCGCGCCCCCACCCGCGCGAGCGGTCCGCGTCGGCGTACCCGCCCCACAGGTCGGCCACCGGCTCGCCGTCCAGGAAGACGGCCGCCGAGGCGCCCACATCACACGTGCCCAGCAAACCCGCGAGCACCTCACGGACCGCGGCGAACCGCGGGTCGCACCATCCCTCGATATCCATCATGCACACGAGCCTCGCGCGACACCCCGGGTCCCCACCCGACCTTTCCCGCACCACCTTTGTCGGGCCGTCCACGACACGGGTCCGGCACCCGGCCGCCGGGCGGCCGCGCCCCGCGGCCGATGGCAGGCTGGGCGGTCCCCCGCGGTGCGGACGTCACGAGACACACGAGACAAGGGAGACACCGGCGTGCTGGAACGGCTCAACCAGGCACTCGACCACCTGGAGACCCGCCTCGACGAGGACATCGACATGGCCGAGGTGGCCCGGATCGCCGCCGTGTCCGAGTACCACTTCCGGCGGCTGTTCTCCGCCCTCGCCGGAATGCCGCTCCCGCTCTACGTCCGGCGACGGCGCATGACGCTCGCCGGAGCCGACGTACTGGCCGGGAGGCTGACACTCCTCGACATCGCGGTCCGCTACGGATACGGCTCGGGGGAGGCGTTCGCCCGCGCGTTCCGGTCCGTACACGGCATCGGGCCCGGCGAGGCCCGCCGCACGGGTGCGGTACTCACCGCGCAGCCGCGCATGTCCTTCCGCCTCATCGTCGAAGGCAGTACGAGCATGCGCTACCGGATCCTGGAGAAGGAACGGTTCCGGATCATCGGCAGGAAAGCCACCGTCCCGCTCGTGCACGACGGAATCAACACGGCTGCCGCAGCGCACGTCGAAAGCCTCGACGAGCCGGCCATCGCGCGGATGAAGGAGCTCGCCGGTTCGGATCCGGCAGGGATCCTCTCCGCCGCGGTGCACCTCACCGACAGCCGCGAAGAAGGCGCCGAAGTGGACTACTGGGTGGGCGTCGCCACCGACCCCGAAACGCATGCGGAGGGCCTCGACACCCTCGACGTGCCGGCCGGCACCTGGGCCGTCTTCGACAACCACGGCCCCTACCCGAGCGCCCTCCAGGAACTGTGGCGCGACGTGTTCACGCAGTGGTTCCCCTCGAACCCCTACACCGGCCGGCCGGGCCCCGAACTCCTCCTCACCCGGCCCGTGGAGACCGGAACGGCGACCGACTCGCAACTGTGGATCCCCGTCGAACGCGGCATCGGTTCCGCCGGAGGCTGAACACCGGCGACCACAGCCGCGGGGACACCCCGACCCCCGGCACACCGCGTCGGACGACCGCAGCGAGCATCCCCAGCGCCTCGACTAGTCTCAAACGGGTGATCGAGTACATCAACCACCTCGGCGCCCGCCCGCCCGTCCCCGGACCCGCACCCACCCCCACCACACCCGTCG
>NZ_JBFBGM010000043.1:0-40823 GCF_040684695.1 Streptomyces erythrochromogenes | reverse complement strand
CTGCAAGGACCGGCGGAAAACCCCAAAAGAACGAGCCGGGACCTTCGTTTCAGGGACGGCCACATCAGCGACGCCGGGCGGGAGCCCGGCGCGCCTCACATCGCTACGCGCTCCTGCGAGACGGCGTCCGCAGGCCCCGTGGGCTGGACATAAGCCGCCATCGATCGCTACGCGCTCCTCGATCACGCGTCCGCAGACCGCCTGGGGTTGTTCATAGGCCGCAGAGGCCCGATGGCCTGCTCATGGACGGCGTCTGCGAGCGGACCGGGGGAGGAAAAGCGCCGGATGACGGCTGAGGCGAACCCCATCCGTGTCTGCGCGAGTGCGAGGCCCAGAAGGCCCTCGGTTTGCCCTAATTGCCCTCGTTTGGGCGGGCGGTTGGGATGTCACCCTCCCCTTGTCGGGGGTTGGCATCGGCTGAGCCGATGGATCGCCCTCCCGCCCCTCGAATCCGCCCCTCCCAGCCCCGAACGACCGCCGGACGCGGTCAGGGCGAAGCGCGTAGCGATCGATGGCGGCCTATGTCCAGCCCACGGGGCCTGCGGACGCCGTCTCGCAGGAGCGCGTAGCGATTTGGGGCGTGCCGGGCTCCCGCCCGCGCATCGCTGATTTCCCCGATGGTCTCTCGTCGCCCGGCTCGTTCTTTTGGGGTTTTCCGCCGGTCCTTGCAGTTCCGGGGCGGGACGGGCGGTCAAGGGTGGCCGAAGGCCATCGCGCAGCGACGCGACGCAGGAGCGCCCTTGAGGGACCGGCACGACCCGGAAAACCATCGGACAGACGGAAAAACCCCCAGAACAACTCTGACTCCCGCCCGAGTGCATCCCGCCCCCAACACACCACTGCCGCGCCTCCCGACCCCCGCCCCGCCGAAGCCCCCGCCCCGCAGCACCCCCCCGCCCCTCAGAACGCCGGGCGCTCCGGATCCAGGTGGGCGCGGCCCTCCGTGGGGGAAGAGGCTTCGGCGAAGCGGCGCTGGGGGATGCGGCCCGCCCGGTGGGCGAGGCGGCCCGCCGAGACGGCGTCCCGCATGGCGGACGCCATCAGGACCGGCTCCTGGGCCCGGGTCACGGCCGAGGCCAGCATGACGGCCGCGCAGCCCAGTTCCATCGCCAGGGCGGCGTCCGAGGCGGTGCCCGCGCCCGCGTCGAGGATGACCGGGACGGAGGCCCGCTCCGTGATGAGCTCGAAGTTGTGGGGGTTGCGGATGCCCATGCCGGACCCGATGGGGGAGCCGAGCGGCATGATCGCCGCGCAGCCCACGTCCTCCAGCTTGCGCGCGAGCACCGGGTCGTCGTTGGTGTACGGCAGGACGGTGAAGCCCTCGTCCACCAGGATCTCGGCGGCGTCCAGCAGCTCGACCCCGTCGGGTAGGAGGGTCCGCTCGTCCGCGACCACCTCCAGCTTGATCCAGTCGGTGCCGAGGGCCTCCCGTGCGAGCCGGGCCGTGAGCACGGCCTCGCCCGCGGTGAAGCAGCCGGCCGTGTTCGGCAGGACGGAGATGCCGAGCTTGGTCAGTACGGACAGGACGGAGCCCTGGACCGTGGGGTCCAGCCGCCGCATCGCGACCGTGGTGAGTTCGGTGCCGGACGCGACCAGGGCGCGTTCCAGCACGTCCAGGCTCGGGGCGCCGCCCGTGCCCATGATCAGGCGGGAGGAGAAGGTCCGGTCGCCCAGGGTGAAGAGGTCGTCGGCCATGCCGGTCAGCCTCCCTGGACCGCGGTGAGGATCTCCACGCGGTCGCCATCGCCCACCGGGGTGGCCGGCCACTGTCCGCGGGGGACGACGGTCTCGTTGAGTGCGGCGGCCACCCCGGAGGGGGCCGCGGTCAGGGTGGCGACGACGGTGTCGAGCGTGGTGCCGGCCGCGACCTCGCGCGGCTCGCCGTTGACGGAGATGGTCATGCGTACGACTCCTGACGTGCGGCGGAGAAGCGGCGGGGGGTGAAGGGGCGCGCGATCTCGGGCAGTTCGCCGGTGGCCAGCAGCTCGGCCATCACCTCGCCGGTGAGCGGGGTCAGCAGCACCCCGTTGCGGTAGTGCCCGGTGGCCAGGTGCAGGCCGGGCAGGTCGGTGGGGCCCAGCAGCGGGGCGTTGTCGGGTGATCCGGGGCGCAGTCCCGCCCGGGTCTCGGTCAGAGGGAGTTCGGTGATGCCGGGGACCAGTTCGTGGGCGTCGCGCAGGAGTTCGTAGACCCCGCCCGCGGTGACGGTGGTGTCCCAGCCGAGTTCCTCGCTGGTGGCGCCGATGACGAGTTCGCCGTTCTCGCGGGGTACGAGGTAGACGTGGCTGCCGCGCACGACCGCCCGTACGGTGCGGGAGAGGAACGGCGCGTAGGCGGGCGGTACGGAGAGCCGCAGCACCTGCCCCTTGACGGGCCGTACGGGGGGCAGCACGTCGGCGGGTACGCCCGCCAGCCTGCCGCTGAGCGAGCCCGCGGCCAGGACCACCTGGTCGGCGCGCAGCTCCGTGCCGTCGTCGAGGAGGACGCCCGTCGCCCGGTCGGCGGTGGTGAGCAGTTGCTCGGCGGCCGCCCGGTGGATGGTCACTCCGGCGCCCTCGCAGGCGGCCAGCAGGGCGGCCGCGAGCCGGCGCGGGTCGACCTGGTGGTCGCCGTCGACGCGCAGGCCGCCGCGTACGCCGGGGGCGAGCATGGGCTCCAGGCGGCGGCACTCGCGGCCGGTGAGCCATTCGGGTTCCAGGCCGCAGCGGCGCTGGAGGGCGTGCAGTTCGCGCAGGTGGAGGCGGTCGTCGGCGTCGAGGGCGACGGCGAGGGTGCCGCAGGCGCGGTAGCCGATGTCCGTGCCGCCGCTCGCCTCGGCGAGTTCGGCGGCGAACCGCGGATAGCGTTCGGCGGAGGCGAGGCCGAGACCGAGGAGGGCTTCCTCGCCGTAGTGGAGTTCGGTGACGGGGGCGAGCATGCCGGCCGCGACCTGGGCGGCGCCGCCGCCGGGTGCCGGGTCGGCGAGCAGGGTGCGCAGTCCGCGCTCCGCGGCCCGCCAGGCGGTGACGAGTCCGATGATCCCGCCTCCGACGACGAGGACGTCGGCTCCCCGGCCGGCTCCCCGGTCGGTTCCCTTCCGAGATGAGTGCATGGGCGTCCAGCCCCTCCCTTCGCCGGCATGACCCGGATCAGGTTCGTACGGTCGGAGGCCGGCCAGCCTCCCTCTCAGCCCGGTGCGCCGGACTCCCGCGATAGGTACGGTGGCCAGACTATCCCGGCGGTGGACGGCGGGTAAGGCGGCACCTATTCCTGACGGAGCGTCAGATGATTAGGGTGGCCGCGTGAGCGAGCAGACGGAACAGAATCAGCGCGGCGTCGTGATCGTCGGCGCCGGAATGGCCGGGGTGCAGACCGCGGTCGCCCTGCGCGAACAGGGCTTCACGGGCCCCGTGACCCTGTTGGGAGCCGAACCCCACCAGCCCTACGACCGGCCCCCGCTGTCCAAGGCGGTGCTGCTCGGCAAGGCCGAGGACTCCGCCTTCGACGTGGACTTCGAAGGCCTCGGCATCGAACTCCGCCTCGGGACGGAGGTCACCGGGCTGCGGGCCGCCGACCGCGAACTGGACACCGCGGCGGGACCGGTCCCGTACGAGGTCCTCGTCCTGGCGACCGGCGCGCAGCCGCTGACCCTGCCCGGCGCCGAGGGCGTCCCGGGCGTCCACCTGCTGCGCACCCTGGACGACGCGGCGCGGCTGCGCCCGGTCCTGGCGGCCGCCTCCCGGGTCGTGGTCGTCGGCGCGGGCTGGATCGGGGCGGAGTTCGCCACCGCCGCCCGGGAGGCCGGCTGCGCGGTGACCGTGGTCGAGGCGGCGGACCGGGTGCTGGCCGGCGCCCTGCCCGCCGAGGTCGCCGGGCCGATGGCGCGCTGGTACGGGCAGGCCGGCGCCGAGCTGATCACCGGCGCCAAGGTGGCCGGGGTCGAGGAGGGCCGGGTCCTCCTCGACGACGGGCGCGTCCTGCCCGCCGACGCGGTGGTCGTGGGGATCGGCGCACGGCCCGCCACCGGATGGCTGGCCGGGTCCGGGGTGGAGCGCGGCCCCGACGGCTCGGTCACCGCCGACGCACACCTGGTGACCTCCCTGCCGGGGGTGTACGCCGTCGGCGACTGCGCCTCCTTCCCGTCCGGGCGGTACGGGGCGCGGCTGCTCGTGCACCACTGGGACAACGCCCTCCAGGGACCGCGGGCGGTCGCGGCGAACGTCCTGGCGGGGGAGCCCACCGCGGTCTACGACCCGGTGCCGTACTTCTGGTCCGAGCAGTTCGGGCGCTTCGTGCAGTACGCCGGCCACCACGGCGGGGCCGACGCCCTGGTGTGGCGCGGCGACCCGGCCGGGGAGACCTGGTCGGTGTGCTGGCTGCGCGACGGCGCCCTGGCCGCGGTCCTCGCCGTCGGCCGCCCCCGCGACCTGGCGCAGGGCCGCAAGCTGATCGAGACGGGCGCCCCGGTGGACCCGGCCAAGGTCGCGGACCCGGGCACCCCGCTGAAGTCGGCCACCGCGTAGCCCGCGGCCCGGGCGGTCGGCGGGCTCCGGGCGGCGGCGCGCCACGGACGGTCCGCCCGGGTACCGGCTGTCGGTGGGAGGTGGCAGGCTTGGCCTGTGACCGAGATTGACGCAAAGATCGATTCCCTCGTCCCCGACTGGCTCTACCTCCCCGACATCGCGGAGATGCTCAACGTCGAGGTGACGCGGGTCCGCCAGATGGTCAAGGAAGGGCAGCTCATCGCCGTGCGCCGGGGCGAGAACCGGGCCCTGCAGGTTCCGGCCCCCTTCATCGACGGCGACAAGGTGGTCAAGGGCCTCGTCGGCCTGCTGACCGTCCTGCGCGACGACGGCTTCTCCGACGAGGAGATCCTGGAGTGGCTGTTCACCGCCGACCCGACCCTGCCCGGCACCCCCGCCCAGGCTCTGAGTGAGAATCGCGGCACGGAGGTGAAGCGCCGCGCTCAGGCGCTCGCCCTCTGACCTGATCCGCAGCAGCTCCACCGCGGTGTACGGGCCCCCGCGCCCGTACACCGCCTCCACCACGGGGGGTACACCCATGCAGCTGACCGACGCCCGGCTCTACCTGTGCACGGACGCCCGCAAGCGCCAGGGTGACCTCCCCGAGTTCCTCGACGCCGTCCTGGCCGGGGGCGTGGACATCGTCCAGCTCCGCGACAAGGGCATGGAGGCGGGCGAGGAGCTCGAACACCTCCAGGTGTTCGCCGAGGCCGCGCGCCGCCACGGCAGGCTGCTCGCCGTCAACGACCGCGCCGACGTCGCCCACGCCATCGGCTCCGACGTCCTGCACCTCGGCCAGGGTGACATCCCCGTCCCCGCCGCCCGCGCCATCCTCGGCGGGCAGGTGCTGATCGGCCGCTCCTGCCACGCGGAGGACGAGGTCGCCGCGGCCGCCGCCGAACCGGGCGTGGACTACTTCTGCACCGGGCCCTGCTGGCCCACCCCCACCAAGCCCGGCCGCCACGCCCCCGGCCTGGACCTGGTCCGCTACGCGGCCTCCCTGGAGCAGGACCGCCCCTGGTTCGCCATCGGCGGCATCGACGCCACGAACCTGGACGAGGTCCTGGACGCCGGCGCCACCCGCGTGGTGGTCGTCCGGGCGATCACCGAGGCCTCCGACCCCGGTGCCGCCGCCGCGGACCTCGCCAAGCGGGTCCGGTCCCGCCTCGGCTGAGCCCCGGCCGTACCGACGGTCCCGTCCGCCCGGACAGCCGGTGGCATTCCGCGCCGCCATAACGCGTCGAAGCCCCTCCCGGCCAGAGACGCGGCCACAGGTGTCCAAAAACGTGTCCAAAAGGCGGACGCCGCTTCGGGGAGCGCCGGGGCGCGTCTAACCTGCCCACATGGCCTCTGGTACCGCTTCCACCTGGTCGGACCGCGCACACACGGTCCGCGACCTCCTCGCGTCCGGGCGCTCGTACTCCTTCGAGTTCTGGGCCCCGAAGACCGAGAAGGGCGAACGCAACCTCTGGAACGCCCTCCGCCGGGTCGAGGCGGTATCCCCGAGCTTCGTCTCCGTGACCTACGGAGCGGGCGGCTCCACCCGCGGCGGCACCGTCAAGGCCACCCAGGAGATCGCCGCGGACACCACCCTGACCCCGGTCGCGCACCTGACCGCCGTGGACCACTCCATCGCCGAGCTGCGCCACGTCATCGGCCAGTTCGCCGACGCCGGGATCCGCAACATGCTCGCCCTGCGCGGCGACCCGCCGGGCGACCCGATGGCCGAGTGGGTGCCCCACCCCGAGGGCGTGCACTACGCGGCCGACCTGGTGCGGCTGCTGAAGGAGTCCGGGGACTTCTGCGTCGGCGTCGCCGCCTTCCCCGAGATGCACCCGCGCTCGACGGACTGGGATACGGACATCCAGCACTTCGTGGACAAGTGCCGCGCAGGCGCCGACTATGCGATCACCCAGATGTTCTTCGATCCCGAGAATTATCTGCGGCTGCGCGACAGCGTCGAGAAGGCGGGCTGCGACACCCCGATCATCCCCGAGGTCATGCCTGTTGTGGGCATCAAGCAGCTCGACCGACTGCCCCAGCTGAGCACCGCGGTCTTCCCCGCGGACGTGAAAGAGCGCATGCTCGCCGTCAAGGACGACCCGGCCGCTGTACGCTCCATTGGCATCGAGTTCGCCACGGAGTTCTGCGCGCGGCTGCTGTCCGAAGGTGTACCGGGACTGCACTTCATCACGCTGAACAATTCCACGGCGACCCTCGAGATCTACGAGAACCTGGGCCTGCACCAGCGGGCTTGACCGGCCGTACCCGTGTGACGGCCGTACCGAGAGGGGCCTTGCATGGGTATGACGGTCCTCTACATCGCGTTCGGAATCGTCGCGTTGTGGCTGCTTGCCGAGGTACTGATGCAGTACAAGGCCCGGCTTCGCTGGCGCCTGCTCGCCTTCGCCGGCTTCCTCGGCGTGGTCGCCGGCGTGATACTGCCCTCGGTGCCGGTCATCGGCGCCGGCGCGGCCGCGTTCGCCGTGGGCCAGACCCTGGTCACGCTCTCCTTCCGCAAGGGCTTCGTCGCCGGCTGGGCGCTGCGCCGCGGCGGGGAGCCCGTACGGCAGGCCAGACGCCGCAGGGGAGGGGCCACCACGCCGGAACCGGCGCTCCAGGTCACCGCCCTCGAGTACGGCGACGCGGACGCGGCATCGGACGAGCGGCCCTTCCGGGCCCCGGCCGAGGAGGTCTACAGCCCGGAGCCCGTGCCCGAGGAGACCGGTTCCTACGGCATACAGAGTTTCGGCACCCCGGCCCCCGAGGTCGACCAGACGGCGGCCTTCGCCTCGCCGTTCACCACCGCCGAGCAGGACGCCCACCAGTACGCGGCGTACTACGACCAGCACAACCAGGGCGGCTACGACTACTCCGCCGGCTACCCGACGGGCGACCAGCAGCAGGTCTACGCCGCCTACTCGGACCCGTACATCGGCACCGGCGGGGCCGTCGTCCCGCCCCAGCCGTACGACTACACCCCGTACGCCGACTACGGCCAGCAGCAGTACTCCACGGACACCCCGCCCGGCGGCGTCTGGGTCCCGCAGCAGCGGTCCACCGACGGGGCGGGCCAGTCCTACCCGGCGGACGGGCAGGGCGAGCCGCCGCAGCAGTACCCGTACCCGCAGCAGGGCGAGTACGAGCAGTACCGCTACTGACCCGGACGGTGCCGCGGCCGGTGCACGGGCCGCGGCGGGGGCCGGGTCACTGGGAGCCGCGGAAGTCCGCGCCCTCCACGATCAGTCCGGCCACCAGGGCCCCGGTCATCCCGGCGTGCGCGAGCCCGCCGCCGGGATGCGCCCAGCCGCCCGCCAGGTACAGCCCGGGCACGGCGGTGGTGTTCGCCGGATACAGCAGCCTGCCCCCCGCACCCGCGAGAGCGGGCGCGGGCACCGCGCCGCCCAGCGCACCGGTCGCCGCCTCGATGTCGGCCGGGGTGCGCACCTCCTGCCACAACAGCCGCTCCCGCAGCCCCTGTACGGCCTTCTCCGCGAGGTTCAGCAGCTCCCCGGGCTCCGAGGTCCCCGGCCCCGGAACGGCGCTCACGGTGACCGCCTCGTGCTCCGCGTCGGGCCGCGTGGCGGGATCGTCCGGCCGCATGACGGTGACCTGCGCCCCGGCGGAGTGCACGAGGGTGCGGTGGACGGTCCCCGCGGGGCGGGAGCCGCGCAGCGCGAGCAGCAGGGTGATCCGGCCGGGCACGCCGTCGCCGCGGGCCGGCACCGCCCCGGCGGGCCACGGCAGCGAACCGGCCGGCAGCCGCCGCGGGTCGATCCCGCAGACGACGGAGTCGGCCGCCGCCTGCGTGCCGTCGGCCAGCAGCAGTCCGGCCGCCCGGCCGTCCCGGACCAGCACCTCCCGTACCTCCGCCCCGAAGACGAAGGCGACCTTCCGCTCCAGGCAGCGCTCGTACACCGCGGTGGCCAGCGCCCGCATCCCGCCGCGCACGTACCAGCTGCCGAAGGTCTGCTCCATGTACGGGAGCACGGCGGCCGAGCCGGGCGCACCGGCGGGGTCGAGGCCGTAGCCGCGGACCACGCCCGTCAGCACCTCCGCCAGCGGGCCGCCCAGCTCCCGTCCGGCCACCTCGGCGAGGCTCGGGCTGCGGCGGCGGAGCAGGCCGCTGCGCCGCAGGGCCGGGTACGGGTCGCCGCCCAGCGTCTGCCGGGCGCCGCTTCGCAGGGGCTCCTCCAGCAGCGGGCGGCGGGTGGCGTCCCAGGCGTCCCGGGCCCGGCCCAGCACGCCGTTCCAGCGCTCGCCTGCGCCCTGGCCGAAGGCGCCGTCGAGGGCGGCGGCGACACCGCCGTGCGAGGCGCCCGGGAGGGTGACGTCGATGCCGTGGCCGGGCAGGACGTGCCGGACGGCCGGATTCACCTGCGCCATGTCGACGCAGTCCTCCAGCGACCGCTTGCCGGTCTTCACGAAGAGGTCGCGGTAGACGGCGGGCAGGTGCAGCAGCCCGGGCCCGGTGTCGAAGGCGAAGCCGTCGCGCTCGTAGCGGCCCACGGCCCCGCCGTAGGTCGCGCCGCGCTCGTACACCGTCACCAGGTGCCCCGCCACGGCCAGCCGGGCCGCCGTCGCCATCGCGCCCATGCCGGCGCCGATCACCGCAATTCGTGCCATGCGGCCGAGCCTATGACCCCGTGCGGGCCCCCGCGCTCAGCGGGGTGGCGCCCCGGTGACCTCGCGGGCCTCGGCGGCCAGCCGCTTCTCCTCGCGGCGCTGGGCGCGGCGGCGCAGGAAGCGGCGGATCCGGCTCCAGAGGTAGATCACTATGGCCACTCCGGTGACCAGCAGGGAGGCCGCGATGATCGCGGCGGGGACCGGGTGGAAGATCGCGAAGGTGACGAGGCCCGCCACGCCGAGGTCCTCGGCGATGCTCATCGCCACGTTGGTGAACGGCTCGGGTGAGGTGTTGATCGCCATTCGGGTGCCGGCCTTGACGAAATGGCTGGCCAGCGCCGTGCTGCCGCCGACCGCCCCGGCCGTGATGTCGGAGAGCGAGCCGCTCTGCCCGGCCAGCAGGGCGCCGATCACCGCACCCGCCAGCGGGCGGATCACGGTGTGGACGCCGTCCCATATCGAGTCGACGTAGGGGATCTTGTCGGCGACCGCCTCGCAGAGGAAGAGCACGGCGGCGACGATCAGCACGTCCGTGCGCTGCAGTGACGCCGGGACCTCGTCGGTCAGGCCGGTACGGCCGAAGATGCCGAGCAGGAGGACCACGGCGTAGGCGTTGATCCCACTGGCCCAGCCGCTGGTGAAGACCAGGGGGAGCACACTCATCGGATCATCATGCCGTACGGGGGTGACTGCGAGCCGGAGGCCGGAGCAGAACAGAGGCCGGAGCAGAACAGAGAGGGGACGGCCGCACTGCGGCGGCCGTCCCCTCCTTCACGTGTTCCCGGGGCTACTGCCCCTGCTCGTCACGGCGGCGCTGCCACCGGTCCTCGATGCGGTTCATCATCGACCGACGCTGCCGGTTGTGGCCGCGGGCCGAACCGCCGGTACTTCCGGAGACGGGCTGCTCGCCGGGCTTGGGTGCCTTGCGCCAACCGGTGACCACCAGGACCGTGCATCCCAGCATGACGAGGAAGCCCACCACGCTGATCCACAGCACGTTCGGAATGATCACACCGGTCATGAGGAGCGCGATACCCACCACAATGCCTGCGACTGCCTGGTAGACCCGTCGCCGGGTGTACGTACGCAGACCGCTTCCCTCAAGCGCTGTCGCGAACTTGGGGTCTTCGGCGTACAGCGCTCGCTCCATCTGCTCGAGCATTCGCTGCTCGTGCTCCGAGAGCGGCACGGGAGTCCTCCTCATCCGTCGGTCGCGGGGGTAGCGACCAGGGGTCCCCTTCAGGATAGGCGGGGAATCGCCCCCGTGACACCCGCCCTCAACGCACACGTTCCAAAATGACAAAGCACAGAAAGACAGAGCCGGTAAAGCCACTGCGAGAAAACCGTACCGCCGCGGGAGCGGTCACTGAGGCCGTTATTCCCCAATGGCCCGATCGCCATGCCGGTCACTGCTCCCGATCATACGGTGCGGACCGGCGGAACGGCGGGTGAGCGGGAGACTCGGTGGACGCAGGACCAGCAGTTCAGGCCTGCTTCTCGCCCAGGATGTGCAGCTGCGTGGCCACCGCGTGGAAGGCGGGCAGCTCCGCCGCGGCCTCCTCCAGACGCAGCAGCGCCTCCACCGCGCCCGGCTCGGTGTCCACCAGGACGCCCGGAACGAGGTCGGCGAAGATCCGCACGCCGTGCACCGCGCCGACCGCCAGGCCGGTCTCGCCCACCAGCTCGGAGAGCTGCTCGGCGGTGAAGCGGCGCGGCACCGGGTCGCCGGAGCCCCAGCGGCCGGCCGGGTCGGTGAGGGCGGTACGGGCCTCGGTGAAGTGTCCGGCCAGGGCGCGGGCGAGCACGGCCCCGCCGAGGCCGGCGGCCAGCAGGCTGAGCGTGCCGCCGGGACGCAGGGCCGCCGCCACGTTGGCGATGCCCTCGGCCGGGTCGTCCACGTACTCCAGGACGCCGTGGCAGAGCACCACGTCGTACGCGCCCTGCTCGACCACGTCCAACAGGCCCTGGGCGTCGCCCTGGACGCCGCGGACCAGGTCGGCGACTCCGGCCTCGGACACCCGGCGCTCCAGCCCGAACAGCGCGTTCGGGCTGGGGTCGACCACGGTGACCCGGTGGCCCAGGTGGGCCACAGGC
Source organism: Streptomyces erythrochromogenes (assembly GCF_040684695.1). Taxonomy (GTDB): domain Bacteria; phylum Actinomycetota; class Actinomycetes; order Streptomycetales; family Streptomycetaceae; genus Streptomyces; species Streptomyces erythrochromogenes_C. Next base: position 29,601 of record NZ_JBFBGM010000043.1, on the reverse strand, counting down.
ACGGCGAACTTGCCGGTGCCGCCACCCGTGTCGAGCACGTCCAGCACGTCCCGGCCGGTCGCCTTCACCCGGCGGTCGAGCGCCTCCTTGAGGACCTCCCACACCACGGCGGTGCGGAGGGAGGCACGGGGGCGGGAAGTGTCCGACACGGCTGATGGCTCCTCGGCGAGGGAAGGGTGAGCGGTCCGTGCCCCACCCTATTGCCTTCCGCAGCCGGGCAGGTCATCCCGCGTCCGGACGCTCCGGCCGTGGTTGCGGCAGGGGCTGCGCCGGGCTCTGGGGCGGTGTCGGGGCGGGCGCCCGGACGGCGAGCATCCGCTCCACCAGGCGCAGGAACATCGAGGCCGCGCGCAGCAGGTCGTCCGCGTCCCGGGGACTGGCCGCGTCCGCTATCCCCGCCTCGGCCCGTGCCCGGCGGGCGGCGCCGGAGGCGAAGAGCGCGCTCCACTCGGACAGCTCCGGCGCCAGCTCCGGCAGCACCTCCCACGCGCTGCGGATCCGGGGCCGCCGCCGCGGGTGCGCCGGCTCGGGGCGCGCACGGGCCGCGAGCACCGCCGCGGCGGTGCGCAGCGCGGCGAGGTGGGCCGTGGCGTAGCGCTCGTTGGGCCGGGTCAGCCGGGCGGCCTCGGCCAGGCCGCTGTGGGCCTTGGCGAGGAGGTCGAGGGCAGCCGGCGGGGCGGCCGACTTCCGCAGGACGGGGTGGACAGGGGACGGGGACGGTGTGGCCATGACGAACCTCCTGTCGATGCGTGGTGCGTTGCCCCCATCGTGACGGGCCCCACTGACAATCAGCCTGACCTGCGTGTTTTCCGTCATATGCACAGCAACTGCCCCCTCCTGCGCACCTGGTGCGCCATGAGGTGATAGTTTTTGAACTGACCGGTCAGTTCAAAAGAAGGGGGACGGCGTGGACAGCCCGCACGGCGCGGCCGTCAAGGCCGAGCACTTCGGACTCAAGGGACCGCGCGGCTGGGCCTTCCGGGGGATCGGCCTCGACGCCGCGCCCGGCTCGCTCATCGCGGTCGAAGGCCCCTCCGGCAGCGGCCGGACCTGCCTGCTCCTGGCCCTCACCGGGCGGATGAAGCCCACCGAGGGCCACGCCGAGATCGGCCGCCACCGGCTCCCGAAGAAGATGGCCGCGGTCCGCCGGATCGCCGCCCTCGGCCCGGTCCCCGGGGTCAACGACCTCGACCAGTCCCTCACCGTCGCCGAGCAGCTGCGCGAGGGTGCCCTGCTCCAGCGCCACTACGGCGCCCCGATCCGCTCCCTGCTCCGGTCCCGGTCCGAGCGCCGTGCCACCGCCGCCGCCCGGATCGAGGCCGCGCTGGACGCCGCCGGACTGGACCTGGCCACGCTGCCCAAGGGCGAGCGCACCACCGTCCGGGACCTGGAACGCCTGGAGTCCGTACGGCTGTCGGTCGCCATCGCCCTGCTCGGCTCGCCGCAGCTGCTGGCCCTCGACGACCTCGACATCAAGCTCTCGGACACCGAACGCACCGAGGTATGGGCCCTGCTCCGCTCGATCGCCGCCCGCGGGACCACCGTCCTCGCGGTGTGCAGCGAAGCACCCGCCGACGCCGTGGTCCTGCGGACCGGCCCGCAGGACCACGGCGCCGCACCGGGGACGAAGCCGTCGACCGGCGCCGCCGGCACCCCGAAGATCACGTGGGGCACCCGGGCGAAGGAGGACGCCGGCGCCGACGCGAAGACGGAAGCGGAACCGGCCCCGAAGGACGAAGCGGAACCGGAAGCGAAGAAGGACTCCGGGGCGAAGAAGAAGGCCGCGGAGACCGCACCCGCCATCGCCACCGAGAACGACGCCGACGACGCCGACGACACCGGCAACGACGGCAACGACGACAACGACGACGACACGAAGGGGGCGGACGATGCGCTCGCCGAAGCTGGCCGCGCTTGAGCTGAAGCGGTTCGGGCGGGGGAAGCTGCCCCGGGCCGCACTCGTCGCGCTGCTCCTGCTGCCGCTGCTCTACGGAGCCCTGTACCTCTGGTCCTTCTGGGACCCGTACAGCCGCCTCGACCGGGTGCCCGTCGCCCTCGTCAACTCCGACCGGGGCGCGACCGTCGACGGCAAGCACCTGGACGCGGGCGGTGAGATCACCAAGAAGCTCCGCGACAGCAAGACCTTCGACTGGCGGGAGGTGAGCGCCGAGAAGGCGGCCAAGGGCCTGGAGGACGGTACGTACTACCTGACCCTCACCATGCCGGCCGACTTCAGCGAGAAGATCGCCTCCAGCTCGGGCGACGACCCCGCCACCGGAGCCCTCCAGGTCCGCACCAACGACGCCAACAACTACGTCGTCGGCTCGATCTCGCGCTCCGTCTTCTCCGAGGTCCGCTCGGCGGCGTCCGCCAACGCCTCCCGCGGATTCCTCGACAAGATCTTCGTCAGCTTCTCCGACCTGCACGACAAGACCGCCGAGGCCGCCGACGGCGCCGACAAGCTCAAGGACGGGGCGGGCAAGGCCCAGGAGGGCGCCAAGGAGCTCGCCGACGGCCTCGACACCGCCGGGGAGAAGAGCGGCGAGCTCAACAGCGGACTGAAGAAGCTCAACGCGGCCGCGGCCAAGCTGGAGACCGGCACGCGCGATGTCGCCAACGGCACCCAGGTCGTCGCCGACAAGGTCAACGGCGCCGCCGACAAGGCCCGGCCGTTCGTCAAGGACCCCAAGAGCCTCGCGGCCACCGCCGAGCTGGTCGCCGACAGCGCGAAGACGGTCAACAGCCACCTCGACAAGTTCGTGGAGAAGGCCCCGGCCGCCGCGGCCGTCGCCAAGCGGGCCTCCACCGGCGCCGACGCCTACTACACCAAGCACTGCGTGACCCCCGGCGGCGAACCGCACCTCGCCTCCTGCCCCGACCTGAAGAAGGTCCGGGACGACACCGCCCAGGCCGCCGAACTCAGCGGCGACGTCGCCACCCTGGCCAAGAACGCCGGCGGGGACGTGGCCACGCTCCGCACCCAGCTGACCGACCTGGAGAACAAGGCCCGCGAGCTCGCCGACAAGGCACCCCACCTCGCGAGCGACCTCGACGCGGCCGTCGCCAAGGTCAACGCCCTCAACACCGGCGCCCACAAGGTCGCCACCGGCATGTCCCAGCTGCACACCGGCCTCGGCACCGCCACCACCGGCTCCGGCGCCCTCACCGACGGCGTCGGCAAGCTCGGCGACGGCGCGCACCGCCTCGACGGCGGCATGTACAAGCTCGTCGACGGCACCGGCGAACTCGCCGGCGGCCTGCACGAGGGCGTCGGCAAGATCCCCGACTACGACCAGCAGCAGCGGGACGCCCGCACCGAGGTCATGGCCGACCCGATCAAGCTCGCCAACCAGTCCCTGCACAAGGCGCCCAACTACGGCACCGGCTTCGCGCCCTACTTCATCCCGCTGTCCCTCTGGGTCGGCGCGATGGTCGCCTACATGCTGATCACCCCGATGAACAAGCGGGCCCTGTCCGCGGGCGCCTCGCCCTGGCGGATCGCCCTCGCCGGCTGGCTGCCGGTCATGGGCATCGGCGCCGCGCAGGTCACCCTGCTGATGTCCGTCCTGCACTGGGCCCCGGGCCTCGGCCTCAAGATGGCCAACCCGGCCCTCACCGTCGGCTTCCTGCTGCTGGTCACCGGCTGCTTCGCGGCCATCATCCAGTGGCTCAACGCCAAGTTCGGCGCGGCCGGGCGGATCCTGGTCCTCGCCGTCCTGATGCTCCAGCTGACCTCGGCCGGCGGCACCTACCCCGTCCAGACCAGTCCGGACTTCTTCAACGCCGTCCACCCGTACCTGCCGATGTCGTACGTCGTGGAGAGCCTGCGCCGCCTCATCACCGGCGGCGACCTCACCCCGGTCTGGCAGGGCAGCCTGGTCCTGGTGGCCTTCACGGCCGGAGCCCTCGCCCTGACCGCGCTCGCCGCCCGGGGCAAGCAGGTGTGGACCATGGACAGACTGCACCCGGAACTGAGCCTGTAGGGATGTGTTGACCTGTGACAATCAGCGCCATGGACAGCAGCAGCACCGGTACGGGTACCGGCGGGGGCCGTCGTGCGGCCACCCGGCAGAAGCTCTACGAAGCGGCCGTCACCCTCATCGCCGAGAAGGGCTTCTCCGCGACCACGGTCGATGAGATCGCCGAGCGGGCGGGCGTCGCGAAGGGCACGGTCTACTACAACTTCGCGAGCAAGAACGAACTGTTCGAGGAGCTGCTGCGGCACGGCGTCGGACTGCTGACGGCATCGCTGCGCACCTCGGCGGAGGAGACCGAGGCGCGCGGCGGCAGCCGCGTCGAGGCGCTCGACGCGATGATCCGGGCGGGCCTGGTCTTCATCGACCGCTACCCGGCCTTCACCCAGCTGTACGTCGCCGAGCTGTGGCGGACCAACCGCACCTGGCAGTCCACCCTCATGGTGGTCCGCCAGGAGGCGGTGGCCGTCGTGGAGAAGGTGCTGCGCGAGGGCGTCGAGCGCGGGGAGCTCAGCTCCGAGATCGACGTGCAGCTCACCGCGGCCGCGCTGGTGGGCATGGTGCTGGTGGCGGCCCTGGACTGGCAGTCCTTCCAGCGGGAGCGGTCCCTCGACGACGTGCACTCGGCGCTGTCGCTGCTGCTGCGCGGCCGGGTCAGCGGAAACCGCTGACCCGCGCGGCACCCCCCAGTCGGCGGTGCCGCGCGGGCGCGGCAGCCCGTACAACTGGTGGGGCCCGCCCGCCGCGGCCGCTGAGTATCCGTACCTAGGCGCGGAAATGAGTACGCACGCGGAGGTGCTCCCACCTGCGCGGACGCCAGACTGGGAGCCACGGACAGGAGACCCGGTCCGCACCGCCGACACGGGGCTGCGGAGCGGACCGGGTACCTCCATCCGGAACCGGGGAGGCACGGGGGCCCGGTGGGAAAAGCGCGGACGCGGCGGGGCCCGGGGGGATCGGGCCTCGCCGCGTTCTCGCGTCCGCGGGTTCGGCGGCTTTCCGGTGCCGGGTGCGGCGCCGTTGCGGGGGCCCTGCCCCCGGGCCCCCGCGCCTCAAACTCCCCCGGCTACCGCCGGGAGGTGCCCCCTGGCGGGGCTGGAACTAGCCGCGGCTCCGGAGGGGGAGGCGGAGGGCCGACCAGCGGGCCGAGGTTGCCGAGGCCAGTGCCGACCAGCGGGCTGCGACCGCCCAGGAGATCCGGGCCGCCGAGCGCGGCAGCAGCAGGGCGCGCAGCCGGGTCGCACGGCCCGCCGAGGCCAGCAGGCCCGCACGGGCCGCCAGCACGTCGTCCGCCAGCCCCGCGTACGAGACCTCCGCGCCCGGCGGCGCGTACAGGGCCCGCTCCACGGCACCCGCCACCCGGTGCACCGCCGCGGCGGCGTCCGGCTCCAGGCCGCCCAGGTCCACCGTCCGGCTCGCCGCCCGGCGCGGCGACAGCGCCTCGTCCGGGGTCACGCCCACGTCCCAGGCGGCGTCGCCCAGTTCGCGCCAGGCCGCCAGGACCTCCCCGGTGCCCAGCCGGCGGGCCCGCAGCCGGCTGCGCCACAGCAGCGGGAGCAGGGGCAGGCCCAGCACCGCGGCCACGACCGCCGCCCAGCCGAGGACCGTCGTCACCGCCGGCCCGCCGTCGCCGGCCGCGCTCTGCTGCGGGGCGGTCGTCCCGCACTCGCCGAGCTTCTTCAGCGCCGGCGGGCACTCGGCGGACGCCGAGGGCGCCGGCGCCGGCTGGACCGCACCCTGCGAGGGCAGCGGCGCGGGCGCGGACACCGAGGGCGCCGGAGCCTGCGGGCGGGAGTAGTCCGGCACGTTCAGGCCCGACCGGGGGGTCGGCTCGAACCGGGTCCAGCCCACACCCTGGAAGTACAGCTCGGGCCAGGCGTGCGCGTCCCGCATCGAGACGTTCACGACGCCGTCCTGCTGCTTCTCGCCCGGGGTGAAGCCCACCGCGACCCGCGCCGGGATGCCCAGCGTGCGCGACATCGCCGCCATCGAGAACGCGAAGTGGATGCAGAAGCCCTCCTTGTCCGCGAGGAACCGGGCGACGGCCTGCGATCCCGTTCCGGAGGCGGTCTGCGTGTCGTAGCGGAACCCGCCGCTCACGGCGAAGAAGTCCTGCAGCTTCACCGCGCGCGAGTAGTCGTCCTTCGTCCCCTCCGTCACCTGGCGGGCGGTCTCCGCGACCACCGGCGGCAGGTTGTCCGGGACCTTCGTGTACTCCTCCCGGATCGCCGGGTCCGGCGCCGGGGCCTTCTGGAGCTGCTGCGCGGTCGGCTTCAGCAGCAGGCTGCGCACCTTGTACTCGGCGCCCTGCACGGTCTGGTACTTGTCCCGGCCCAGCTGGTCGCCGACCAGGGTCCGGCCGACCGGCTCGAACCGCCACTTGCCGCCGATCTCCACCGAGGTCGCCGGGTACGGCATGGGGAGGTAGCGCTGGGTGTAGCCGTCCGACGCCGTGATGTTCGTGGTCACCTCGGTCGAGCCGAGGCGGACCTGCTCACCGAGACCGGGCGGGACCGGCATCTGCTCAGGCACGTCGGTCAGGGACCGGCCGGACGCCTCCCACTTCGAGCCGTTGAAGTCGTCCAGGGCCAGGATGCGCAGGTACTGATCGCCCTGCTGCGGACTGTCCGTCCGGTACCTCAGCACCACACGGTTGTCCTGCGCGTTCAGATTGCTCTGCAGGGAGACCAGCGGGTTGACCGCCGAGATCGTGCCGCCCGAGCCGCCCGCGCCCTCGCCGTCCTGCGGACCGCCCAGCAGGCCGTCGCCGAGGGCGGGCAGCGCCGCCGGAACCACCAGGGCCAGGCCGAGGGCCAGGGCGCCGATCCGCCGGCCGAACCGCACCGGGGCCGTGGCCCGTACGGCGCCACTGCTGATGCCGGAGTCGGCCGCCCCGCGTCCGCGCGGAGCCGAGCCGAAGACCCGCCCCCACTGGGCGAGCCGGTCGCGGCCCTCGGAGAGCAGCAGCACCAGGTATCCGGCGCCCGCCAGCAGGAAGGAGAACCAGGAGGCGTCCCCGCCGCCCGACAGGCCCGCGGCGACCGAGTACAGCGCGAGCAGGGGCAGTCCGGCCGCGGCTGCCGTGCGCGCGGTCACCGCGAGCAGGTCCACCAGCAGGCCGATCAGCAGGACCCCGGACACCAGCAGCAGCTGGATGCCGTCCGTCAGCGGGGCCGGTATCGCGTACTCGCCCACGTCGTGGACGCCCTGTGCGAACAGCGAGCCGAAGTCCGTCACGAAGTAGGAGAGGGGGCCGCTGCCGGTGGACCGGACCTTGCCGGCGAAGAGCAGCGCGAGGAGCAGCAGCGACACCAGCAGCTGCGCGGCCACGGTCAGCGACCGCGCCAGCGGCACCCGCCGGGCCCCCGCGCCCACCGCGCTCTGCACGGCCAGCAGGAGCGCGGCCTGGAGCAGCCAGGCCTGCGATTCCACCAGCGGGCTCAGCGACCACGAGGTGAGCAGCGTCGCGAGTGCCGCGAACACCGTCAGTTTCGCCCGTCCGCTCATTCCCGGCCTCCGCTCGTTCCCGTACCGACGCGCGCGGTCCCGGCCTGTCGCCACAGCTCGCCGAAGGCCGTGCCGGGGGTGGCGGCCAGCGCCGTCCAGCCCGCGTCGCGCAGCCTGCGCAGCCGCTCCTCCAGCGGAACCACGTCGTGCCCCGGCACGGGCCGTCCGCCCCAGGCGCCGGTGTCCAGTACGAAGGCCACCGCGCCCGAGGCGCGCGGGCGCATCCTGGCCGCCAGCTCGGTCTGTACGTCGTCCAGGTCGCCGAAGAAGGCGATGAGGAGCCCGTCGCCGCCGCCCTCGCCGTAGCCGCCGCCGCGCACCGCGTCGTAGGCGCGGGAGAGACCGGCGCCGTCGGAGTGCCCGACCACGGCGAGGGTGTCCATCATCAGGCCCGCGGCCTCGGCGGACTCCTGGCCGCCCGCGGAGAACCCGCCGCCGCCCTCGCCGGGCACCGCGTCACCGGTGTCGGTGAGCAGTCGTGCCGAGAAGCCCTGCTCCAGGACGTGCACGAGGCTGGAGGCGGCCGCGGAGACGGCCCATTCGAAGGCCGAGTCGGGGCCGGCGCCGTCGAAGGCGAGACGGCGGGTGTCGAGCAGGACCGTGGCCCGGCTGCGCTGCGGCTGCTCCTCGCGGCGGACCATCAGCTCGCCGTAGCGGGCGGTGGAGCGCCAGTGCACGCGGCGCAGGTCGTCGCCGCGCCGGTAGCCGCGCGGGATCACGTCGTCGTCGCCGGCCAGGGCCAGGGAGCGGCGGCTGCCGTCGCCGTAGCCGTTGGACTCGCCGGCCAGCCGGACCGGGGGCAGGGGTTCGGTGCGCGGTATGACGGTGAGGGTGTCGTAGGTGCTGAAGGAGCGGGTCAGTTCGACCAGCCCGAAGGGGTCGGTCAGCCGCAGCTGCAGCGGGCCCAGCGGGTAGCGGCCGCGCAGGTCGGAGCGGACCCGGTAGGACACCTCGCGGCGCCCGCCGGGCTCGACCCGGTCCAGGACGAACCGCGGGCGCGGGCCCAGTACGTAGGGCACCCGGTCCTGGAGCATCAGCAGGCCGGTGGGCAGCCGGGAGACGTTGTCCATGCGCAGCTGCACCCGCGCCTCGGCGCCCGCGGGCACCCGCCCGGGGGTCAGCCGGCGGCTGCCGGAGACCCGGTAGCGGGTGCGGTGCAGGGCGTAGACGCAGATCAGCGGCAGGAGGGCGAGGAGCAGGCCGACGCGCAGCAGTGCGCCCTGGCCCAGGACGTAGGCGCAGACGGACGCGGCGATCCCGGCGGCCACGAACGAGCGGCCGCGGGTGGTCAGCCCGGACAGTGAGGCGCGCAGTCCGCCGCCGTCTCCCGGGCCGCCGGCGCCGCGTGGGGCACCGGCACCCATCAGAAGCTCCGGGCGCCGGCGCCGGGCGGCATCTCGCCGCGGGCGTGCGCGGCCGGTACGGGGGTGCGCTGGAGGATCTCGCCGACGACCTGCTCGGAGGTGCGGCGGTTCAGCTGGGCCTGCGCGGTGGGCAGCAGCCGGTGCGCGAGGACCGGCGCGGCCAGCGACTGGACGTCGTCGGGCAGGACGTAGTCCCGGCCGGCGAGCGCGGCGGAGGCCTTCACGGCGCGCAGGAGGTGCAGGGTGGCCCGGGGCGAGGCGCCGAGCCGCAGGTCCGGGTGGCTGCGGGTGGCGGAGACCAGGTCGACGACGTAGCGCCGGACGGGCTCGGCGACGTAGACCTCGCGCACGGCCTCTATCAGCTTGACGATGTCGTGGGCGTGCGCGACGGACTGGAGGTCGTCGAGCGGGTTGACGGCGCCGTGCACGTCGAGCATCTGCAGCTCGGCGTCGGGGCTCGGGTAGCCGACGGAGACGCGGGCCATGAAGCGGTCGCGCTGGGCCTCGGGCAGCGGGTAGGTGCCCTCCATCTCCACCGGGTTCTGGGTGGCGACGACCATGAAGGGGCTCGGCAGCGTGTAGGTGGTGCCGTCGATGGTGACCTGGCGTTCCTCCATCGACTCCAGCAGCGCCGACTGGGTCTTCGGCGAGGCGCGGTTGATCTCGTCGCCGATGACGATCTGCGCGAAGATCGCGCCCGGCTTGAACTCGAACTCGCGGCGCTGCTGGTCGTAGATGCTGACGCCCGTGATGTCGGAGGGCAGCAGGTCCGGCGTGAACTGGATGCGCTGCACCGAGCAGTCGATGGACTTCGCCAGCGTCTTGGCGAGCATCGTCTTGCCGACGCCGGGAACGTCCTCGATCAGCAGGTGTCCCTCGGCGAGGAGCACGGTCAGCGCGAGGCGGACGACCTCGGGCTTGCCCTCGATCACGCTCTCGACCGACTGGCGGACCCGCTCCGCCGTGCTGGTCAGATCCGCGAGGCTCGCTCGGTCGTCATACGTCGTCACCTGGTTCTCCTCGGCCCATTTCTCAGGGCCGACGCTCTTGGCGCATGACCGGCCCACCCCGAAACACGGACACCGGACCCGGGGTTTCCCGGGTGGTGTCTTCCCGCATTCTTGACGGCTCCACGGCCTTGTGTCACTCAGGAGCTGGGATCGATCTCCCGGAGGAGCCCGGTGTGCACGTCGAAGACGAAGCCTCGCACATCGTCCTTGTGGGGCAGGAACGGGTTGGTGCGCACGCGCTGCATGGACTGGCGGACGTCCTGGTCGACGTCGCGGAAGGCCTCGACGGCCCAGGCGGGGCGCTGGCCGACCTCGTCCTCCAGCTCGTGGCGGAAGTCCTCGGTCAGACGTTCCAGGCCGCAGCCGGTGTGGTGGATCAGTATCACCGTGCGGGTGCCGAGGGCCCGCTGGCTGATGGTGAGGGAGCGGATGGTGTCGTCGGTGACCACGCCGCCCGCGTTGCGGATGGTGTGGCAGTCGCCGAGCTCCAGGCCGAGCGCGGCGTGCAGGTCGAGGCGGGCGTCCATGCAGGCCACGACGGCCACGTGGAGGACGGGGCGGGCGTCCATGCCGGGGTCGGTGAACCCGGCGGCGTAGTGCCGGTTCGCCTCGACCAGCCGGTCGGTGACGGATCCGCCGACGGATGCCTCGGGTGCGGAGTCTGCAGGCAGGGATGCGGAAGTCGTCATGGGTACGACGGTAGTGGTCACGGGCGGGGCCGTCCGGGCGTGAGGTTGGACAAAGAACGTCAACGCGGCTTGTTGTGAGCTAACCCACAGGGGTGGGCGGGGAGCGGCCGTCCGGGTGGTTCGGCATCATTTGCGGCTTCGGTCCGAGAGGCGCGTACGGCGCGCGGGCCGGTTCGTTGACCGCGGCGACCGTTGCACTAAAGTGACGCGAACCGGCCGGAGCCCGGCCCTGACCGGCCGCCCGGCCACCGATGAAGACTCCGCGTGCGCGGCGCGTACGTACGGCCCGGCCCTCTTCCGCTCACCGGCCGGGGGAGCGGGCGGTGCGTACGCCTGCCGCGCCGTTATCTGAGAGGGCGCTTTGACTAGCGAGTCCCGACATGTCCCGGTGATGCTCCAGCGGTGCCTGGACCTGTTGGCCCCGGCGCTGGAGAGGCCCGGGGCCGTCGTCGTCGACTGCACCCTCGGCCTCGGCGGCCACAGCGAGGCCCTGCTGACCCGGTTCCCCGAGGCGCGCCTGATCGGCCTCGACCGCGACAAGGAGGCCCTGCGGCTCTCCGGCGAACGGCTCGCCCCCTTCGGCGACCGGGCCACCCTGGTCCACGCGATCTACGCCGACCTCGCCGAGGTGCTCGACGGGCTGGGCCTGCCGGCCGTCCAGGGCATCCTCTTCGACCTGGGCGTCTCCTCCATGCAACTGGACGAGGCCGACCGCGGGTTCGCGTACGCGCAGGACGCGCCGCTGGACATGCGCATGGACCAGACCACGGGCATCAGCGCCGCCGAGGTCCTCAACACCTACGCGCCGGGCGAGCTCGTGCGGATCCTGCGCCAGTACGGCGAGGAGAAGCAGGCCAAGAGGATCGTGTCCGCGATCGTCCGCGAGCGCGAGAAGGCCCCCTTCAGCAACAGCGCCCGGCTGGTCGAACTCATCCGCGACGCCCTGCCCCAGGCCGCCAAGCGGACCGGCGGCAACCCGGCGAAGCGCACCTTCCAGGCGCTGCGGATCGAGGTCAACGGCGAGCTCTCCGGCCTGGAGCGGGCCATCCCGGCGGCCGTGGACCGGATCGCGGTCGGCGGCCGGATCGCGGTGCTCTCGTACCACTCGCTGGAGGACCGCCTGGTCAAGCAGGTCTTCTCGGCGGGCGCGACCTCCACCGCCCCGCCCGGGCTGCCGGTGGTGCCGGAGAAGTACCAGCCGAAGCTCAAACTGCTCACGCGCGGCGCGGAGCTGCCGACCGAGGAGGAGATCGCCGAGAACCGGCGGGCCGCCCCGGCGAGGTTCCGGGGGGTCGAACGCATCCGGGAGGCGCAACTGTGACCAAGGCCGGGAAGGTCGCCACGCTGACCCGCGGGCAGGCGGCCCGCATCGGGCGGGCCCTCGGCGCCCGCCCGGCCCGGCCGCGGCCCGGCGGGCAGGCGGCGCGGATGCCGTTCGTCCTGCTGGTCGTGGCCCTGCTCGCAGGCGGCCTGATCAGCCTGCTGCTGCTGAACTCGGCCCTCAACGAGGGCTCCTTCCAGCTGACCCGGCTGAAGAAGGAGACCACCGCCCTCACCGACGAGGAGCAGGCCCTCCAGCGCGACGTGGACGCCTACTCGGCCCCCGACGCCCTCCAGCGCCGCGCCCGGGAACTGGGCCTGGTCCCGGGCGGCAGCCCCGTCTTCATCGGCCCCGACGGCACCGTCTCCGGCAGCGTCTCGGTGGCCGAGGCACCGCCGTCACCGACCCCGACCCTCCCGGCCCCGCCGCAGGCCGGACCGGGCCAGCCCCCGGCACCGGCGGCCTCCCCGGCCCCGGCCCAGCCCGCTCCCTCCGGTAGCCCGCAGCCCAGCCAGACCCCTGGAAGGTGACGTCGTGACGCGGATCCCGTCTGAACCGGCCCCGCCGGTGTGCGAGGCGCGGACGGTGGCCGGGTGAGCCCGCAGGAGCCGCCGCGGCGACGGGTGCCCGGTCCGGCCAGGCCGTCGCGGCCCGGCGACCGGCCCCGGGCCACCGCCCGCCCGGCCTCGCGTCCGGCGACCCGCCGCCCCTCCGGCCCCCGCAAGCCGCACACGATCCGGCTCGGCAGTCCCCGGCCCCGGCTGCGCCTGGTCGGCGTGGGCCTGACCCTGGTGATGCTCGCCTTCGTCGTACGGCTGCTCCAGGTGCAGGCCGTCGACGCCTCGTCCTTCTCCGCCGCGGCCTCCAAGAACCGCTACACCAACGTCAAACTGGCCGCCGAGCGGGGCGAAATCACCGACCGCAGGGGCGTGGCCCTGGCCACCAGCGTCGACGCGTACGACATCACCGCCGACCCGAAGATGTTCACCCCGCAGGACAGCAAGGCCCCGGACGCCCCCGAGCAGGCCGCGGCCCTCCTCGCACCCATCCTCGGCAAGGACGCCAAGGAGCTCGCGGCGAAGCTCGGCACGAAGAACAGCCGGTACGTGGTCCTCGCCCAGCGCCAGACCCCGCAGGTCTGGAACCAGATCAAGGACCTCAAGCGGGTCTTCTCGGAGAAGGCCAGCGCCGACAAGAAGAACAACGCCCCCGGCGCCAACGTCCTGGCCGGCGTGTTCAAGGAGGACAGCAGCAAGCGCGTGTACCCCGGCGGGGACCTCGCCGCCGGGATACTGGGCTACGTCAACGCCGAGGGCAAGGGCGGCGGCGGGCTGGAGTCCGCCCTCGACAAGAAACTGGCCGGCAAGGACGGGGAGATCACCTACGCCCAGTCCGGCGGCCGCAAGGTGCCCACCGCCGGATCCAGCGAGAAGCCCGCCGTCCCCGGCGACGACATCGAGCTGACCATCGACCGGGACATCCAGTGGGCGGCGCAGAGCGCCATCGCCGAGCAGGTGCAGAAGTCCGAGGCCGACCGCGGCTACGTCATCGTCCAGGACACCCGCACCGGCGAGGTGCTGGCCATGGCCAACGCCCCCGGCTTCGACCCCAACGACCTGACCCGGGCCAGCTCCGCCGCCATGGGCAACGCCGCGCTCCAGGACGTGTACGAGCCCGGCTCCACCGCCAAGGTGATGTCGATGGCGGCCGTCCTGGAGGAGAAGAAGGCGACCCCCGACACCCGCGTCGAGGTCCCCAACCGGCTCCACCGCGGCGACCGGCTGTTCAAGGACGACATCGACCACCCGACCTGGTACCTGACCCTCAACGGGGTCCTCGCCAAGTCCTCCAACATCGGCACCATCCTGGCCACCGGCCAGCTCGGCCGGAACCAGCCCGAGGCCAACCGGGTCCTGCACTCCTACCTGACCAAGTTCGGCATCGGCCGCCCCACCGGCCTGAACTACCCGGGCGAGTCCCGCGGCATCCTCGCCGAGCCCCAGGACTGGTCCACCTCCCAGCAGTACACGATCCCCTTCGGCCAGGGACTCTCCGTCAACGCCATGCAGGCGGCCTCCGTGTACTCGACCATCGCCAACGGCGGGGTCCGCATCGAGCCGACGCTGATCCGCGGCACCAAGGGCCCCGACGGCCGCTTCACCCCGGCCCCGGCGCCCGAGCAGAGCCGCGTGATCAGCCAGGAGACCGCCAAGACCCTGGCGGAGATGCTCGAATCCGTCGTCGACGACCAGGAGGGCACCGGAACCAAGGCGAAGATCCCCGGCTACCGGGTCGGCGGCAAGACCGGCACCTCCAACCGGGTGGATCCGGCCACCGGCCGCTACAAGGGCTACACCGCCTCCTTCGCCGGGTTCGCCCCGGCGGACAACCCGCGCATCACCGTCTACTGCGCCATCCAGAACCCCACGAAGGGCAGCTACTTCGGCGGCCAGATCTGCGGCCCCATCTACAAGAAGGTCATGGAGTTCGCCCTCAAGACCCTCCAGGTCGCCCCCACCGGCACCGCCCCCGCCGGGCTTCCGGTCACCTACGAGCCCGGCCCGCCGGCCGTCCAGCAGCCCGCCCCGCAGCCCACTCCGCAGCCCGGCCAGTGACCCACGGCCGCGGACTGCCCGCCAGAAAAGCGTGAGGCACCATCAGTGACAACGATCACCCCGAAACCCGGGAACCGACCGGCCGCCGCAGCCGAGCCCGGGCCCTCACTTCGCGGCCCGGCCGCCGCGCCCGGTACGCTCACCGCCGTGCCCCACGCTGATCAGCCCAGAACCACCCAGCAAGACGCCCCGGCAGCGCCGCCGGGAGCCCCCAGGCCCGCGTCCGCCACTCCGAGCCCCCTGGGCGAGCTGGCCGAGCTGCTGGGCGTCCCGTCGCCAGGCGCCGCGCAGATCACCGGGATCACGCACGACTCCCGTGCGGTCCGCCCCGGAGACCTGTACGCGGCCCTGCAGGGAGCCAGGACCCACGGCGCCGACTTCGCCGCCCAGGCCGCCGGCCTCGGCGCCGCCGCCGTGCTGACCGACCCGGCCGGCGCCCAGCGCGCCGCCGCGACCGGCCTGCCGGTCCTGGTCGTCGCCGACCCGCGCGGCCGGATGGGCGAACTCGCCGCCGCGATCTACGGCCACCCCGGCGAGGACCTCCTCCAGATCGGCATCACCGGAACCTCCGGCAAGACCACCACGGCGTACCTCGTCGAAGGCGGCCTGCGCGCGGCGGACCGCAGCACCGGACTGGTCGGCACCGTCGAGATGCGCATCGGCGACGAGCGCATCAAGTCCGAGCGGACCACCCCCGAGGCCACCGACCTCCAGGCCCTCTTCGCCGTCATGCGCGAACGCGGCGTCGAGGCCGTGGCCATGGAGGTCTCCAGCCACGCCCTGGTGCTCGGCCGGGTCGACGGCTGCGTCTTCGACGTCGCCGTCTTCAACAACCTGAGCCCCGAGCACATGGAGTTCCACACCGACATGGAGGACTACTTCCAGGCGAAGGCGGGGCTCTTCACCCCCCGCCGGTCCCGCCTGGGCGTGGTCAACCTCGACGACGAGTACGGCCGCCGCCTGGCCAAGGAGGCGACCGTCCCGGTCGTCACCTTCTCGGTCGCGGGCGACCCGGCCGCCGACTGGCGCGCCGAGGACGTCGTCACCGGCCACATGGACTCCACGCTCACGCTGGTCGGCCCCGAGGGACAGCGCGTGCGCGCCAAGGCCCCGCTGCCCGGTCCGTTCAACGTCGCCAACACCGTCGCCGCGATCGTCACGCTCGCCGCCGCCGGCCTCGACCCGCAGACCGCCGCCGACGGCGTCGCCGCGGTCCCCGGGGTCCCCGGCCGGCTGGAGCGGGTGGACGCGGGACAGCCGTACCTCGCCGTGGTCGACTACGCGCACAAGACGGACGCCGTGGAGTCGGTCCTGCGCGCCCTGCGCGAAGTCACCGCCGGCAAGCTGCACATCGTCCTCGGCTGCGGCGGCGACCGCGACACCACCAAGCGCGCGCCGATGGGGGCCGCGGCCGCCCGGTTCGCCGACGTGGCCGTGCTGACCTCCGACAACCCGCGTTCCGAGGACCCGCTCGCGATCCTCGCCGCGATGTTCGCCGGCGCCGTGTCCGTACCGCCCGCCGAGCGCGGCACCGTCCTCGTCGACGCCGACCGGGCGGCGGCCATCGCCGCCGCCGTCGCGCGCGCCGAGTCCGGCGACACCGTGCTCGTGGCCGGCAAGGGCCACGAGCAGGGCCAGGACACCGCAGGGGTCGTCCGGCCCTTCGACGACCGCACGGTGCTCCGCGCCGCGATCGAACACCAACGCGTGCTCGATCGAACGAACCAGGTCCGACAGGCCGAGGTGAACCAGTGATCGCCCTTTCCCTCGCCGAGATCGCCGACATCACCGGCGGGCGGCCCCACGACATACCGGATCCGTCCGTACAGGTCACCGGCCCCGTGGTCTACGACTCCCGCGAGGTCCGGCCGGGCAGCCTGTTCGCCGCCTTCGTCGGCGAGCGGGTCGACGGCCACGACTACGCCGAACGCGCACTCGCCGCCGGCGCCGTGGGCGTCCTCGCGACCCGGCCCGTCGGCGTCCCGGCCATCGTCGTCCCCGACGTGGTGGCCGCCCTCGGCGCGCTCGCCCGCGCCGTCGTCGCCCGCCTGGGCACCGACGTCGTGGCCCTCACCGGGTCCGCCGGCAAGACCTCCACCAAGGACCTCATCGCGCAGGTGCTCCAGCACCACGCGCCCACCGTGTGGACGCCCGGAAACCTCAACAACGAGATCGGCCTGCCGATCACGACGCTGCGCGTCACCGAGGACACCCAGCACCTCGTCCTGGAGATGGGCGCCCGCGGCATCGGCCACATCCGCTACCTCACCGGACTGACGCCCCCTCGCATCGGTCTGGTGCTCAACGTCGGCACCGCGCACATCGGCGAGTTCGGCGGCCGCGAGCAGATCGCGCAGGCCAAGGGGGAGTTGGTCGAGGCCCTGCCGGCCGAGGCGGAGGGCGGCGTCGCCGTGCTCAACGCCGATGACCTGCTCGTTCGCGCCATGGCCGCCCGCACGAAGGCCCGTACGGTGCTCTTCGGCGAGGCCGAGGACGCCGAAATCCGGGCCACGGAAGTCCGCATGACGGACAAGGGGCGGCCTTCCTTCACACTGCACACACCGACCGGGTGCAGCGACGTGACCTTGCGGCTGTACGGTGAGCACCACGTGTCGAACGCGCTCGCCGCGGCCGCCGTCGCCCACGTCCTGGGCATGTCCGTCGAGGAGATCGCCACCGCGCTCTCCGGGGCGGGCACGCTGTCGCGGTGGCGCATGGAGGTCACCGAGCGGGCGGACGGTGTGACGATCGTCAACGACGCCTACAACGCGAACCCGGAGTCCATGCGGGCCGCACTGCGCGCGCTCGCCGCGATGGGCGGTGGCAGCAGGGCGGACGGGGGGCGCACGTGGGCGGTGCTCGGCCCGATGGCCGAGCTCGGAGACGACGCTCTCGCCGAGCACGACGCGGTCGGACGACTTGTCGTCCGGCTCAACGTGAGCAAGCTCGTCGCGGTCGGGGGCAGGGAAGCCTCCTGGCTGCAACTGGGCGCATATAACGAGGGTTCGTGGGGTGAGGAGTCGGTGGTCGTGTCCGACGCGCAGGCGGCGGTCGACCTGTTGCGCAGTGAACTGCGCCCGGGTGACGTCGTGCTGGTGAAGGCTTCCAGGTCGGCCGGTCTGGAGCGGGTGGCGCAGGCCCTGCTCGAGGGCACTGTCGAGGGCGAGGTCACCGGCCGATGAGGCAGATCCTGTTCGCCGGTGTCATCGGCATGTTCCTGACCGTCGTCGGCACGCCGTTGCTGATCAAGCTGCTGGCCCGCAAGGGCTACGGCCAGTTCATCCGCGACGACGGCCCGCGCGGCCACGCCGGGAAGAAGGGCACGCCCACCATGGGCGGTATCTCCTTCATCCTGGCGACGCTCGTCGCGTACGCGCTGACGAAGATCCTCACCGGCTCGGAGCCGAGCTTCTCGGGCCTGCTCGTGCTGTTCCTGATGGCGGGCATGGGCCTGGTCGGGTACCTCGACGACTACATCAAGATCGTCAAGCGGCGTTCGCTGGGTCTGCGGGCCAAGGCCAAGATGGCCGGCCAGCTGATCGTCGGCATCACCTTCGCGGTGCTCGCACTGCAGTTCAAGGACTCGCGCGACCTCACCCCGGCCTCCACCAAGCTGTCGTTCGTCACGGACTTCGGCTGGTCGATCGGCCCGGTGCTCTTCGTGGTCTGGGCGCTGTTCATGATCCTGGCCCTGTCCAACGGCGTGAACCTGACCGACGGTCTGGACGGCCTGGCCACCGGCGCCGCCGTGATGGTCTTCGGCGCCTACACCTTCATCGGCGTCTGGCAGTTCCAGGAGTCGTGCGCGATGGCCGCCGACCTCACGAACCCGAACGCCTGTTTCGAAGTGCGCGACCCACTCGACCTCGCGGTCGTCGCCTCCGCCCTCATGGGCGCCTGCTTCGGCTTCCTGTGGTGGAACACCTCGCCCGCCAAGATCTTCATGGGCGACACCGGCTCGCTGGCCCTCGGCGGCGCGCTCTCGGGCCTCGCCATCTGCTCCCGCACGGAGCTCCTGGTGGCACTCCTCGGCGGCCTCTTCGTGCTCATCACGATGTCGGTCGTCATCCAGGTCGGCTCCTTCAAGCTGACCGGCAAGCGCGTCTTCCGGATGGCACCGCTCCAGCACCACTTCGAACTCAAGGGCTGGTCCGAGGTCCTCGTCGTGGTCCGCTTCTGGATCATCCAGGGCATGTGCGTCATCGTGGGTCTCGGTATCTTCTACGCGGGATGGGCAGCCGACAAGTGACCGCCTCCGACCTGGCCGGCCTGCTCGGCCCCGACGCCCTGGGCCGGTTCGGCCTGCCGGGCCGGATCACCGTGGCCGGCCTCGGCATCAGCGGCATCAGCGCCGCCCGGGCCCTGGCCGGGCTGGGCGCCCGCGTGACCGTCGTCGACAACGGCGACGGCGACGCACACCGGGCCAGGGCGGCGGAACTCGCGGAACTCGGCATCGAGGTCCGCCTCGGCCACCTGCCGGACGGCGCCCGGGCGGGCGAGACCCTGCCCGAGGGCACCGAACTCGTCGTCACCTCGCCCGGCTGGCCGCCGCAGAGCCCGCTCTTCCTGGCCGCCGCCGAGGCGGGCGTCGACGTCGTCGGCGACGTCGAGGTCGCCTGGCGGCTGCGCGGGGCCGGCGCGGAACTCCGCGCCGCCCGCGGGGCCGCGACCGCCGAAGGCGCCGGCGAAGGGGCCGACGCGGCCCCGGCCGGGCCCGCCGAATGGCTGGCGATCACCGGGACCAACGGCAAGACCACCACCACGCAGATGCTGGCGTCGATCCTGAAGGCCGCGGGGCTGCGCACCGCCGCCGTCGGCAACATCGGGACCCCGATCATCGACGTGGTGCTCGGCGAGCAGCCGTACGACGTCCTCGCCGTGGAACTCTCCAGCTACCAGCTGCACTGGGCGCCCTCGCTGCGCGTCCACTCGGCGGCCGTCCTGAACCTGGCCCCCGACCACCTCGACTGGCACGGCTCGATGGAGGCGTACGCCGCCGACAAGGGCCGCATCTACGAGGGCAACACGGTGGCCTGCGTCTACAACGTGGCCGACAAGGCCACCGAGGACCTGGTCGTCGAGGCCGACGTCGAGGAGGGCTGCCGCGCGATCGGCTTCACCCTCGGCGCCCCCGGCCCCTCCATGCTCGGCGTCGTCGACGGCATCCTCGTCGACCGGGCCTTCGTGGAGAACCGGCAGAAGAACGCCCAGGAGCTCGCCGAGGTCAAGGACGTCAACCCGCCGGCCCCGCACAACATCGCCAACGCGCTCGCCGCCGCGGCCCTGGCCCGCGCCTTCGGCGTGGAGCCGCGCGCGGTCCGCGACGGGCTGCGCGACTTCCGTCCGGACGCCCACCGGGTCGCCCGGGTGGACGAGGTCGGCTCCGTCGTCTACGTCGACGACTCCAAGGCCACCAACACCCATGCGGCGGAGGCCTCCCTCGCCTCCTTCGACAAGGTCGTGTGGATCGCCGGCGGTCTCGCCAAGGGCGCGACCTTCGACGAGCTCGTGCAGAAGTCGGCCGCGCGGATGCGCGGCGCGGTCCTGATCGGCGCCGACCGGGCGTTGATCGCCGAGGCGCTGGCGCGACACGCCCCCGAGGTCCCGGTCGTCGACCTCGACCGGACCGACACTGGGGCGATGCTCGCAGCGGTCCGGGAGGCGGCCGCGCTCGCCGAGCCCGGCGACACGGTCCTGCTGGCACCGGCCTGCGCCTCGATGGACATGTTCGCGAACTACAACAAGCGCGGGGACGCGTTCGCCGAAGCGGTGCGCGAACTGGCCGCCGTGAACGCCGCGGACACGGCCTAGGCCGGAGGCGCCGGGACTGGTTCCCTCCGGCCGGATGCTCGCCTCGTACGAGTGGAGGGGAAGATCACAGATGCCGGCCAAGCAGATGCTGCCGGGGCGGCGGCCGTCCGCCGTGAAGGCGCAGGGACGCAAGCGCCCCGGGGTGAGTGTGAAGCGCCCGGGGCGGCCCCCCGGGCGCGGGCCGCTGGCCGGTCTCCGGCGCACGCAGCAGCAGTTGCGCAGGGCGTGGGACCGCCCACTCACGGCCTATTACCTGATTTTCGGCAGTTCCCTGCTCATCACCGTGCTCGGCCTGGTGATGGTGTACTCCGCCTCCATGATCAAGGCGCTCCAGCTGGGCCTGGGGGACGCGTACTTCTTCAAGAAGCAGTTCCTGGCCGCCGTCATCGGCGGCGTCCTCCTGCTGGTCGCCTCCCGGATGCCCGTCAAGCTGCACCGCGCGCTCTCGTACCCGGTGCTCGCCGGGACGCTCTTCCTGATGGTCCTGG
The DNA here is from genome assembly GCF_040684695.1 of Streptomyces erythrochromogenes. Classification (GTDB taxonomy): domain Bacteria; phylum Actinomycetota; class Actinomycetes; order Streptomycetales; family Streptomycetaceae; genus Streptomyces; species Streptomyces erythrochromogenes_C. The sequence continues at coordinate 8,822 of NZ_JBFBGM010000043.1, read as the reverse complement.
TCCAGGTCCCCGGGATAGGGGTCTCGATCAACGGCAACCAGAACTGGATCTCCCTCGGCGGCCCGTTCATGCTGCAGCCCAGTGAGTTCGGCAAGCTCGCACTGATCCTCTGGGGCGCCGACCTGCTGGCCCGCAAGGGCGACAAGGAACTGCTCAGCCAGTGGAAGCACCTGCTGGTGCCGCTGGTCCCCGTGGCCTTCCTGCTGCTCGGGCTCATCATGCTGGGCGGGGACATGGGCACCGCGATGATCCTCGGCGCCATCCTGTTCGGCCTGCTCTGGCTCGCGGGCGCCCCCACGCGGATGTTCGTCGGCGTGCTCGCCTTCGCGGGTGCGATCGTCGCACTGCTCATCAAGACCAGCCCGCACCGCATGGACCGGCTGGAGTGCATCGGGGCGACAGAACCGGGCAAGAACGACCTTTGCTGGCAGGCCGTACACGGGATCTACGCCCTCGCATCGGGCGGCTGGTTCGGTTCCGGCCTGGGTGCAAGTGTGGAAAAATGGGGTCAACTACCCGAAGCCCACACCGACTTCATCTTCGCCATCACGGGGGAGGAACTGGGCCTGGCGGGGACGCTGTCGGTGCTCGCCCTCTTCGCGGCTCTAGGCTATGCGGGTATCCGCGTGGCCGGACGCACGGAGGACTCCTTCGTACGGTTTGCCGCGGGAGGCGTGACCACCTGGATCACGGCCCAGGCCGTGATCAACATCGGTGCGGTGCTCGGCCTGCTGCCGATCGCCGGTGTCCCGCTCCCGCTGTTCTCCTACGGGGGGTCCGCCCTGCTGCCGACCATGTTCGCGGTCGGACTGCTCATCGCCTTCGCGCGGGAGGAGCCCGCCGCGCGCGCGGCCCTCGCGATGCGACAGCCGAAGACCGGCTGGAGGCGGACCGGGGTGAGATGGAAGTCGATGAGACGGCGCGTCAAGAAGCGTCCGTCCGGAGAGCGGTGAATTTCGGTGCATGTCGTACTCGCCGGTGGGGGGACCGCCGGCCACATCGAGCCGGCGCTCGCCCTCGCGGACGCCCTGCGCAGGCAGGACCCTTCAGTGGGCATCACCGCCCTGGGCACCGAGCGCGGACTCGAAACCCGCCTGGTGCCGGAGCGCGGCTACGAACTGGGGCTGATCCCCGCCGTGCCGCTGCCCCGCAAGCCCACGCCCGAGCTGATCACCGTCCCCGGACGGCTGCGCGGCACCATCAAGGCCGCGGAGGAGATCCTCCTGCGCACCAAGGCCGACTGCGTCGTCGGCTTCGGCGGCTACGTGGCCCTGCCCGGCTACCTCGCGGCCAAGCGGCTCGGGGTGCCGATCATCGTCCACGAGGCCAACGCCCGGCCCGGACTGGCCAACAAGATCGGCTCCCGGTACGCGCACGCCGTCGCGGTCTCCACGCCCGACAGCAAGCTGCGCGGCGCCCGCTACGTGGGCATCCCGCTGCGCCGCTCCATCTCCACCCTCGACCGGGCCGCCGTACGCCCCGAGGCGCGCGCCGCGTTCGGCCTGGACCCCAACCTGCCCACGCTGCTGGTCTCCGGCGGCTCGCAGGGCGCCCGGCGCCTCAACGAGACGATCCAGCAGGTCGCTCCGACCCTCCAGCGCTCCGGCGTGCAGATCCTGCACGCGGTCGGGCCGAAGAACGAACTGCCGCGTGTCGACAACATGCCCGGGATGCCGCCCTATGTGCCGGTACCGTACGTGGACCGGATGGATCTCGCGTACGCCGCCGCCGACATGATGCTGTGCCGCGCGGGAGCGATGACCGTCGCCGAACTGTCCGCCGTCGGGCTGCCCGCCGCCTACGTCCCGCTGCCGATCGGCAACGGCGAACAGCGGCTCAACGCCCAGCCGGTGGTCAAGGCCGGCGGCGGCCTGCTCGTGGACGACGCGGAACTGACGCCCGACTGGGTGCTCGGCCAGGTCCTCCCGGTGCTGTCCGACCCGCACCGCCTGTACGAGATGTCCCGCGCCGCCGGTGAGTTCGGCCGCCGGGACGCCGACGAGCTGCTGGTCGGCATGGTGTACGAGGCGATCGCAGCCCACCGAGCCCGCTGACGCGGGAGCACGGACGCAGGAGGCACAGGAGTGGCCGGAGCGACGACCGCACAGCGCGGAACCCCGTCTTCTGATCGGCCCGGCCGGTCGCCCCGCAAGGGCGCCGGCTCTCCCAAGCCGCCCAAGGGCCCGAAGCCCGCGAAGGACCCGAAGAGGACCGCCCCACGGGGCCCCGGCAGGCACCTGCGCCGGGGCCCTGTGCTGGCGTCCCTGGCCGCCGCGGTACTCCTGGCCTCCGGGGGCACCTGGGTCCTCTACGGGTCCTCCTGGCTCCGCGTCGAGAAGGTCACCGCCACCGGCACGCAGGTGCTCACCCCCGAACAGGTGCTCGCCGCCGCGGCCGTACCGGTCGGCTCACCCCTCGTGAGCATCGACACGGACGAGATCGAGAGCCGCGTCCGCGGCCGCCTGCCCCGCATCGATTCGGTCGATGCGGTGCGGGCCTGGCCGCACGGAATCGGACTCAAGGTGACCGAACGCAAACCCGTCCTGCTCATCAAAAAGGACGCCAACTTCGTGGAAGTGGACGCATCGGGTGTGCGATTCGACACGGTTCCGAAAGCACCTGCCGGTGTTCCGGTCCTCGAATTGAACGCGGGGGGCTCCCCTAGCGCCCGCCGCTTCGACGAAGAGCGGCTGCTGCACGAGGCCGTGCTCGTCGCCGGGTCCCTCCCGGCGCCGGTGGCCAAGGAGACCGTGCAGGTCAAGGTGGGTTCCTACGATTCGATCGTGCTGGAGCTGACCGGAGGCCGGTCCGTGCGGTGGGGCAGTGGCGAACAGAGTGAGGCGAAGGGGCGTGCGCTGACCGCTTTGCTGAAAGCCGCTCCGAAGGCCGGTCACTTCGACGTGAGCGTTCCCACCGCCCCTGCGGCGGCCGGGAGTTGACGTCAGGTCGAACAGCGGCGCACCCTGGTTGGCCAGCGATACGGGTGATCACATAGGGTGAAAAGAAAAACGGGAGGTTCGGCGTGTTCGTTGAACACGCGCTACTTGTCGACTTAGTGTCCTGTTCGGAAGAGTCCAAGGAACAGACACACCCCTAACCCTAAACTTCAGGGTGAGGGTTCGGGTCGGCGCGTTCGGACCGTCCCTATTTCGGCATCAGTCGTCGCAACGCAGGCCCGCGAGGCGGCGACACGTAACTCGAGGCGAGAGGCCTTCGACGTGGCAGCACCGCAGAACTACCTCGCAGTCATCAAGGTCATCGGTGTCGGCGGCGGTGGTGTCAATGCCATCAACCGAATGATCGAGGTCGGTCTCAAGGGCGTCGAGTTCATCGCCATCAACACGGACGCCCAGGCGCTGTTGATGAGCGACGCCGACGTCAAGCTCGACGTCGGCCGGGAACTCACCCGTGGCCTCGGCGCCGGCGCCAACCCGGCCGTCGGTCGCAAGGCGGCAGAGGACCACCGCGAGGAGATCGAGGAGGTCCTCAAGGGGGCCGACATGGTCTTCGTCACCGCCGGTGAGGGCGGCGGCACCGGCACCGGCGGCGCACCCGTCGTCGCCAACATCGCGCGCTCGCTGGGCGCCCTGACGATCGGTGTGGTCACCCGGCCGTTCACCTTCGAGGGCCGGCGTCGCGCGAACCAGGCGGAGGACGGCATCGCCGAGCTCCGCGAAGAGGTCGACACCCTCATCGTCATCCCCAACGACCGCCTGCTGTCCATCTCGGACCGCCAGGTCAGCGTCCTGGACGCCTTCAAGTCGGCGGACCAGGTCCTGCTCTCGGGCGTCCAGGGCATCACCGACCTCATCACCACCCCGGGTCTGATCAACCTCGACTTCGCCGACGTCAAGTCCGTGATGTCCGAGGCGGGCTCGGCCCTGATGGGCATCGGCTCGGCCCGCGGCGACGACCGCGCCGTGGCCGCGGCGGAGATGGCGATCTCCTCGCCGCTGCTGGAGGCGTCCATCGACGGCGCCCGCGGCGTGCTGCTCTCCATCTCCGGCGGCTCCGACCTCGGTCTCTTCGAGATCAACGAGGCCGCGCAGCTGGTGAGCGAGGCGGCGCACCCCGAGGCGAACATCATCTTCGGCGCCGTCATCGACGACGCGCTCGGCGACGAGGTACGGGTCACCGTCATCGCGGCCGGGTTCGACGGCGGACAGCCCCCGGCCCGCCGGGACAACGTCATCGGCGCCGCGTCCACGAAGCGCGAGGAGCCCGCCCCGGCTCCGGTCCGCGCCGCCGAGCCGGTCCGCCCGGCCTTCGGCGGACTCGGCACGGTCCCCCCGCGCGAGGAGCCCCCGGCCCCCGTCGAGGCGGCCCCGGTCGAGGTCCAGGCCCCCGCGCCGCAGGTCCCCACGGCCCGGCCGTACCAGGACAGCCCGGCCGAGGAACTGGATGTCCCGGACTTCTTGAAGTGACACCGGAGCAGCATCACGTGGGCGGCGCCCACTTCGCCTTCACCGACCGGTGGGGCGGAGTGAGCGCCGTTCCGTACGAAGAGCTCAACCTCGGCGGCGCGGTCGGAGACGACCCGGCCGCCGTTCTCGCGAACCGGGCCCTGGCCGCGCGGTCCCTGGGACTCGACCCGGACCTGGTGGTCTGGATGAACCAGGTGCACGGCCGGGACGTGGCCGTGGTCGACGCCCCCTGGGGGGACGCGGAGATCCCGGCCGTGGACGCGGTGGTGACCGCCCGTCGGGGTCTCGCCCTCGCCGTGCTCACCGCCGACTGCACCCCGGTCCTGCTGGCGGACCCCGTCGCCGGGGTCGTCGGGGCCGCCCACGCCGGACGGCCCGGGCTGGTCGCCGGGGTGGTGCCGGCGGCGGTGGAGGCGATGGTCTCCCTCGGCGCCGAGCCGGGGCGGATCGTCGCCCGTACCGGACCCGCGGTCTGCGGGCACTGCTACGAGGTGCCGGCGCAGATGCGGGAGGCGGTGGCCGAAACGGTGCCCGCCGCCCGGGCCGAGACCAGCTGGGGGACACCGGCGGTCGACGTGGTCGCGGGGGTGCACGCCCAGCTCGCGGAGGCGGGGGTGGTGGACACCCGCCGCTCCCCGGTCTGCACACTGGAGTCGCGGGACCATTTCTCGTACCGCCGCGACCGGGTGACCGGACGGCTTGCCGGATATGTCTGGTTGACGGAGCTTTCCCGGGGGGAGAGCCCCGGATCCCCGGGGGAAAAGAAGAATGACGGATCGTAAGTCGGAGCTCGCCGAGAACCTGGCGCGGGTGGAGGAACGCATCTCGACCGCGTGCGCGGCGGCGGGCCGCGGGCGGGAGGAGGTGACCCTCATCGTGGTCACCAAGACCTACCCCGCGAGCGACGTACGACTCCTGGCGGAGCTGGGCGTCCGTCATGTTGCCGAGAATCGCGACCAGGACGCCGCCCCCAAGGCCGCGGCCTGCGCGGACCTGCCGCTCAGCTGGCACTTCGTCGGTCAGTTGCAGACCAACAAAGTCCGTTCCGTGGCGGGATACGCGCACGTGGTGCAGTCGGTCGACCGGCCCCGGCTGGTGACCGCACTCTCGGCGGCCGCCACCGGCGCCGGCCGCGAGATCGGCTGCCTCGTCCAGATCGCCCTCGACGCCGAGTCGGGCGAGCGGGGGACCCGGGGCGGTGCCGCACCGGAGCAGCTCGCGGAGTTGGCGGACCTCGTCGCCGGGGCGCCCGGACTGAGGATCGACGGACTGATGACCGTCGCACCGCTGTCCGGCCACTACGCGGGACGCGAACAGGCCGCCTTCGAGCGGTTGGTGGAATTGTCATCCCGCCTGCGCGCGGACCATCCGACTGCCACGATGGTGTCGGCCGGGATGAGCGCAGACCTGGAACAGGCCGTGGCGGCCGGTGCGACACATGTACGCGTCGGCACTGCGGTACTCGGCGCGAGACCCCGGCTCGGGTAACGTCGCGAAGAAAGTCGGACCACAGCAGAAAATATGGTCATTCCCGTCGATGAGCGGGCAGACCACGTGGATCGCGGGCAGTTGGTGACATTCGTGACACGGCGGCACCTGCGACAGGGCGATCCACCACAGAGCGGAGGACTCGGAGAATGGCCGGCGCGATGCGCAAGATGGCGGTCTACCTCGGCCTCGTGGAGGACGACCGGTACGACAACCCGGGGTACGACCCCGACGACGAGTTCGAGCCCGAGCCGGAGATGGAGCGGGCTCGGGAGCGGGATCGCCGACAGCAGCCCGTGCACCAGTCGCCCGTATCGGACGAACCGGTACGAGTCGCACAGCCTCCGGCGCAGCGGGAACCCATCCCAATTCCGGTGGAAAACGGACGTCCTGCGCGAATTGCCCCCGTGGCATCCATCACACCTGATCGCACGAACCTGGAGAAGAACGCCCCCGTGATCATGCCCAAGGTCGTCTCCGAGCGGGAGCCGTACCGCATCACGACACTGCACCCCCGGACCTACAACGAGGCCCGTACCATCGGGGAACACTTCCGTGAGGGCACTCCGGTGATCATGAATCTCACGGAGATGGACGACACGGACGCGAAGCGTCTCGTGGACTTCGCCGCCGGACTCGTGTTCGGTCTGCACGGCAGCATTGAACGCGTGACACAGAAGGTGTTCCTGCTGTCGCCTGCTAACGTCGATGTCACGGCGGAGGACAAGGCCCGCATCGCGGAGGGCGGGTTCTTCAACCAAAGCTAGACCGATCCGTCAGATACGGGACCGGGAACAGATCGGGAAACGGGGAGAGGGAAGCACGGGATGGGCATCGCGCTGCAGGTGGTCTACGTCGTGCTGATGTGCTTCCTGATCGTGCTGATCTTCCGACTGGTCATGGACTATGTGTTCCAGTTCGCACGTTCATGGACACCCGGCAAGGCGATGGTGGTCGTTCTGGAGGCCACCTACACTGTCACCGATCCACCGCTCAAGCTCCTTCGGCGGTTCATCCCGCCGTTGCGTCTCGGCGGCGTGGCACTCGACCTGTCCTTCTTCGTTCTGATGATCATCGTTTACATCCTCATCAGCTTCGTGAGCACCGCTGCGAGAAGCGTGTGAACGATGAGCTTCCCCGCACGCGCGGGGACGGTCCCGATACGGTCTTGCCGACTGCCGACGACTACGTAGAGGTGAAGAAGACATGCCGCTGACTCCCGAGGACGTGCGGAACAAGCAGTTCACGACCGTCCGCCTCCGAGAAGGCTATGACGAGGACGAGGTCGATGCCTTCCTCGACGAGGTCGAGTCCGAACTGACGCGCCTGCTGCGCGAGAACGAGGACCTGCGCGCCAAGCTGGCCGCCGCCACGCGCGCCGCCGCGCAGAACCAGCAGCAGCAGGGCATGCGCAAGCCCGAGCCCCAGGACCAGCGCGGCCCCGGCGCCCCCGTGCCCGCGGCCATATCCGGCCCGCCGCAGCAGCAGAACCCGCAGATGGGCCCGCCCCAGCTGCCGGGTGGCGCCCCGCAGCTCCCGCCGGGCCCCGGCGGCCAGGGCCAGCAGGGCCCCGGCCCGATGGGCGGCCCCATGGGCGGCCCCATGCAGCAGCACCCCATGGGCGGACCGCAGGGCATGGGCCAGCAGCCCATGGGCCAGCAGCAGTCGATGGGCGGCCAGAACCCGCTCGGCCAGCAGATGCAGCCCATGGGCCAGCAGATGCAGCCGATGGGCCAGCAGATGCAGCCCATGGGTCAGCCCATGCAGCAGATGCAGCAGCCGCCGCAGCTCCCGCAGCAGGGCCCCGGCGGCGACAGCGCCGCCCGCGTCCTGTCCCTGGCGCAGCAGACCGCCGACCAGGCGATCGCGGAGGCCCGTTCCGAGGCCAACAAGATCGTCGGCGAGGCCCGGTCGCGCGCCGAGGGCCTGGAGCGGGACGCCCGCGCCAAGGCCGACGCCCTGGAGCGGGACGCGCAGGAGAAGCACCGCGTCGCGATGGGCTCCCTGGAGTCCGCCCGCGCCACGCTGGAGCGCAAGGTCGAGGACCTGCGGGGCTTCGAGCGTGAGTACCGTACGCGTCTGAAGTCCTACCTGGAGTCGCAGCTGCGCCAGCTGGAGACCCAGGCGGACGACTCCCTGGCCCCGCCGCGCAACCCGGCCGGTCCCGCGCTGCCCCCGTCGCCGTCGCCCTCGATGGCTCCGGCCGGTGCGATGGGCCACTCCATGGGCGGCCCCTCCATGGGCGGTCCCTCCCCGATGGGTGCCGGTCCGTCCTACGGCGGCCAGCAGCAGATGTCCCCGGCGATGACCCAGCCGATGGCTCCGGTCCGGCCGGCTGCGCCGCAGCCGATGCAGGCGCCGTCGCCGATGCGGGGCTTCCTGATCGACGAGGACGACAACTAAGCGGTACGCCTCGCGGCGCGTCAGCAGTTCGGGCCGGGCCCGGTTCCCCCACGGGGGCACCGGGCCCGGCCCGTTCCCGTACCCGGGCGCCCCTGTTCTCCGGCTGCGGGCCGGTGGCCGCGCCTCAAGCTCCCCCAGTTACCGCTGGGAGGTGCCCCCTGGCGGGGCTGGGTCTGGCTTCGGGTGGGGCGGTGCCCCTCCGGGGGCTCTCCTCGGCTCGGCGCGTGCTGCCGTGTCACGGGCCAGACGGGCCGGTCGCGCGCTCGTCCTGCGGGGAGCCCCCGGAGTGTCCCCGCCCCACGGCCCCGGGGTAACCAGGCGGGTGGACACCGCCCGGGTGGGGGTGTGGGGACGGTGGGGGGTGTCCCCGCAGGACGAGCGCGCGACCGGCCCGTCTGGCCCGTGATGTGCCCGCACGCGCCGAGCCGAGGAGACACCCCCCGGCGGCCCCGCGCCGGACCAGGGCCTCCACCTCGGCCGGCACCAGATGGTCGGCGACCACCGCGA
>NZ_JBFBGM010000042.1:0-42272 GCF_040684695.1 Streptomyces erythrochromogenes | reverse complement strand
CAGCTCGTAGGCGTTGGAGACGATCGTCTTGATCTTCGTGCCGAAGATCTTGTCGGCCTCGCGGAGCTTGTTGATGTCGCGCTGCGTTGCGCCCTCGGGTGTCACTTGACGCAGACACCTCCAATGGGTTGCATACCTTCTGTGATCACATACCGGACATCGGGAGCCGCGCCATGGACCCGGTGATCGTCGTCGGCGCGGGACCCGTCGGGCTGTCCCTGGCGCTCGCCCTCGCCGGCTCGGGCGTGCCCTCCGTCGTGCTCGACGAGCGGCCCGGCAAGGAGGAGGTCCGGCCGGCCCGTACGGTCGTCCTGCACGCGGACACGGCCGCCATGGCCCACCGGCTGGGCTGTACGACGCTGCGCGACGAGGGGGCGTACTTCGCCGCCTGGCGCACCATGCGGCGCGGCCGGGACACCCACCGGCTGACCTTCGAGGACCACCCGGCCCCCCTGCACGTCCCGCAGCACGCGCTGGCGCGCGGACTGCGCGACGCCGCCGCCGCGCACCCCCTCGTCCAGCTGGTCCGCGACAGCAGGCTGGACTCCCTCGAACAGGACGAGCGGGGCGTCACCGCGCACACCCAGGGCGCGGAGACCACCTGGTGGCGCGGGAGTTACGTGGTCGGCTGCGACGGGGCCCGCTCCACCGTGCGCAAGCTGCTCGGCATCCGCTTCCCGGGCCGTACCGCCGTCGAGCGGCACGCCGTGGCCGCGCTGCGCACCGAACTGCCGTGGCCCGGCGAGGCCCTGCTGCACCGCAGCGCGCCGCACGAGGTCACCTCGCGGCCGCTGCCCGACGGGGTCTGGCGGCTGGACTGGCTGCTCCCGGCCCGCGGGGAGCTGGTGACCCCCGACGCGCTGGTCACGCTGATCCGCGACACCCTCGCTCAGTGGTGCGGCGGCACGACTCCCCCGTACGACCTGCTCGACACCGGCGTGCACACCCTGCACCACCGGCTGGCCCGGCGCTGGCGCGACGGGCGGGCCTTCCTCGCCGGCGACGCCGCGCACCTGCTGGGCGCACTCGGCACCCAGGGCGTCGAGGAGGGGCTCCGGGACGCCGAGAACCTGGCGTGGAAGCTCTCCCTGGCCTGGCACCAGGGCGCCTCCGAGGCCCTGCTCGACAGCTACGAGGGCGAACGGCGCACCGCGGTGGCCTCCCGGCTGCGCGCGGCCGACCAGGCGATGGCGACCCTGCGGTCCGGGGGCGGCCTGCGCAACTACCTCCCCGGGGCCTCGCGTTCCGCCGAGTCCCTGCTCACCGACGGCCACCTGGGCCGGGGGCCGCTGGGCGCGGAGCCGGCGTACGCGCCGCCCGTCGCCGTGCGCGAGGTGCCGACGGCCACGGAACCGGGCGGTCCGGTGGCGAACGTCCCGGTCACCGCGCCCGACGGGGCCACCGTGCCACTGCGCGACCTGCTGGGTCAGGGCCGGCTGCTGGCGGTCCTGGTGGCCCCGGGCACCGGGGTCTGGGACCGGCGCCACTGGCTGGGTGCCGGGCTGATGCCCCGGCTGGCCGCGGCGGTCAGCGCCCTGCCGGTCCGCACCGACCTGCTGGTGGCCGACAGCTACCCGGGGGCCCCGGCGCACACCGTGCTGCTGGTGCGGCCGGACGGGCATCTGGCGGCGACCTTCGCCGGGGTCCGCCCGGCGGAGCTGTACGAGGCGGCGGACGCCGTCCGGGCCGGCGCTCCCGCGTCCAGGGTGCCCTCGCCCTCGTCCTCGTCCCCGTCCTCGACGACGCCGACCGTGGTGATCGATTGACCGTGCGCGGGGCCGCATGGTTCACTCGCGAAATGACCGGCAACGACGTACGCCTGTGGCGGAGGGTCCATATGGACCTGCTCCGCTACGCGGGCTGCGTGTGTCGCCCTTCCTGCTGATTCGCCCTTTCCTCCGCGCGCCCCGTGCCGTCCTCCGGCCTGCGCGCACTTCCGCGAACCCAGGAACGGTCACCTTCCATGTCTGTGTCTGTACCCGCGCCCTCGTACGCCCCCGAGCCCGTGCGGGCCGGGGGCCCCACGGCCACCGAGCTCCTCGACTTCGCCCTCCGCACCGCGGCCGACCCCGAGATCACGGCCTCGCTGCCGCTCGATCCCGAGGGACGCACATGGATCCGTCTCGACGGGCCCGGCGGCAGCGAGGCCTGGCTGATCGGCTGGCCCCCCGGCACCGGCACCGGCTGGCACGACCACGCCGAATCGCTCGGCGCGTTCGCCACCGCCCGCGGCCAGCTCACCGAGCGCTCGCTGGCCGTGCGCCTGCCCTCGGAGGGCTGGCGGTCGCTGGAGCTGGCGCCCGGTGTCGACCGCAGCCGCACGCTCGCGGCGGGCGGCGGGCGGGCCTTCGGGCGTCACCACGTGCACGAGGTCCTCAACGAGTCGCCGGACGAGCACGCCGTCTCGGTGCACGCCTACTACCCTCCGCTGCCGCTGATCCGCCGGTACAGCCGCAGCGGTCCCGTGCTGCACCTGGAGCACGTCGAGCGTCCGGCGGACTGGCAGTGAGCGCCCAGGCGGACCCGAGCGGCCCGGTCACCCCGGCAGCCCCGGTCGGCATCGACGAGCTGCTGGAACGCGTCAGGGCGGGATACACCCGCGTCGACGCGCAGGAGGCGTACGCGGCCTCGGCGGCCGGGGCCCTCCTGGTGGACATCCGCTACCAGGCCCTGCGGGAGCGGGACGGACTGATCCCGGGGGCACTGGTGGTCGAGCGCAACGAGCTGGAGTGGCGCCTGGACCCGACGGGCAGCCACCGCGCCGCCGAGGCCACGGGCCACGACCTCCAGGTCGTGGTGATCTGCAACGAGGGGTACGCGTCCAGTCTCGCCGCGGCCTCGCTGCACGCCCTGGGCCTGCACCGGGCAACCGATCTGACCGGTGGCTTCCAGGCGTGGAAGTCGGCCGGGCTCCCCGTCGTCCCGGGCACGGCGCCGCCGCACGGCTGATCGCCGCGGGCCCGCACCGCCTGAGCGGTGCGGGCCGGCTCACGGCTGCCAGGGCGTTCCTAGCCCTTCGCCGTGGCGACCTCCACCGGGGCCACCCGCAGCGCCATCCGGCCCGGGAGGGCGGTGGCCGCCAGGGCCAGCAGTCCGGCCACACCCACCACCGACGCGTACGCGACCGGCAGCAGCGCCGGCGCCGCCACGCCCGTCATGCCCACGCTGAACGCGGTCAGTACGGCCAGTGCGATGCCCGACCCCACGACCGTCCCGATCAGGAGCACCGCCAGGGCCTCGGTCCGCAGCATCCGCAGGACCTGGCGCCGCCGGGCACCGGCCAGCCGGAGCATCGCGAACTCGCGGAAGCGCTCGGCGGTCGACATCGCGAGGGTGTTCACCACCGAGACGGCGGTGAAGGCCAGCACGAGTCCCATGGCGAGGAGGTTGATCCCGGCGCCGGCGTCCTGCTGCCGGGCCCGCGCCGCGTCGGCCTGCGCCGCGGAGAGCACCGCCACACCGGGGAAGTCCCGTACCGCGTCGGCCAGCTGCTCCCGTCCCACCCCTGACCCGGGCTCCGCGGCCACGAGCACACCGGCCGCGAGCGGATTGTCCACGTGCGCCGCCACCAGGCCGTGCGGCAGCGTGAGGTCGCCGAAGCCGAGGCCGCGCGCGTACACGGCCGTCACCGTGAGCGTGGCCGGGGTGCCGTCGCCCAGGGTCAGCCTCAGCGGGCTTCCCGGCTTCAGCCCCAGTTGGTCGGCGGCGAGTTCGCTGACCGCTGCCGTGCCCTCGGTGAAGCCGTCCAGGGTCCCTCCGGTCACCCGGGGGTCCCAGGTACGGCTCAGTCCGGCCGGAGTCACGCCCTGGGCGGCGTACTTCACCAGCCCCACCCGTACGGAGGTGTGCACGATCTCGGTGGCCGCCGCGACCCCGGGGGTGCGCCGGACCCGCTCGGCGGCCTCCCGCGTGACCCCGGGGCCCTGCGCGGCCAGCGCCCAGTCGGCCCGGATGCCGTCACGGGCCTGGGCCCGGGCGGCGTTCCCGAGGGTCGGGGTGACGCAGAGCACGGTGCAGGTCATGCCGATCAGCAGCGCGAGCGGGGTGACGGCCGAGGCCATCCGGGTGGCGTTGCCGCGCAGATTGGCGGTGGCCAGGTGGCCGCCCGGGCCGAGCAGCCCCAGCGGACCGGCGAGCAGCGCGGTGGCGGCCCGTACGAGCAGGGGGCCGAGCAGGGAGACCGCGCCGGCCAGGACCACCACGGCCAGGAAGGTGACCGGGGTGGACGCGGGCTCGGTGCGCAGCGAGCCCAGTACGACGACCAGGGCCGCCCCGCCTGCCAGCAGCAGCGTCCCGGCGACGGCGCGGACCGGGCCGGGCCGGCCCCGGTCGACGGCGGCTTCGGCCAGCGCCTCGGCCGGACGGATCCGGGCGGCCCGGCGCCCGGTGACGCGTGCGGCGGACCAGGATCCGAGCAGGCCGGCGGCGACGGCCGCGAGCATCGGAAGAATGCCGGGGGTGCGTTCCAGGGTGGCGGGCACGACCCCGCCGGCGACGAAGCGGCCGTGCAGCCAGGCGGCGAGCGGGAGTCCGGCGAGCGCTCCGGCGATCCCGGCGGCCACGCCGACGAGCAGTGCCTCCCGGCCGAGCAGCTGCCGCAGTTGTGCGGGGGTGGCGGCGACGGCCCGCAGCAGGGCGAGTTCGCGGTGGCGCTGCCGGACGGAGAGCGCGAAGGTGCCGGCCACGACGAGGACCGCGACGAGCAGGGAGGTGCCGCCCATCGCACCGCCCATGGAGACCAGTGTGATGCGGGCGCCGGCGGCGTCCGGGAACTCCACGGGTCCGCGCCCGTCGCCGGTGCTGACCTGTGCCGTGGTGTCCTTGAGGGCCTGCTCGACCCGGGCGGCGAGCTCCGTCGCGGTGACTCCGGGGGCGGGCAGCACGCCGATGGCGCTGACCCGGCCGTCGCGGGCGGCGAGCCGGTGGGCCTCGTCGTCGGTGAAGAAGAGGGCGCTCTGGTGGGCGAGGTCGCCGCGGGGAGTGTGCGCGATGCCGCTGACCCGGTAGGTCCGGGGCTCACCGGTGGACTGCACGGTGAGTGCGGAGCCCGGCCGCAGTCCGGCACGGGCGGCCAGCGCACGGTCCACGACGATCTCGTCGGCGCTGCGGGGTGCCCGGCCGCCGTCGGCGATCGTGAAGGGGGTCAGGGCCGCGGAGCTCCAGGCGTGCCCGTACGCGGGCCCCGGCCCGGCCAGGGTGCCGGCCAGGGGGACGGCCTGGAAGGTCAGCTCGGGCACGACCCGCTCGACGCCGGGGACGGCGCGGACCGTGTCGGCGGTGGCGGCGGGCAGCCAGGCCCGCTCGGCGACCGGCTTGGCCTTGTGCTTGGTCTTCGTCCCGCCCTTCTTCTCCTTGACCGTGGTCTCGTGGACCATCCGGTCGGCGGAGACGAGGACCGGAGCCGCCGCGTAGCGCTCGGTGCGGATCGTTCCGCGGAGTCCCGTTTCGAGGAGGGTGCCGCAGGCGGTCACGAGGGCGGCCGCGCACATCAGTGCGACGAAGGCGCCGAGGAATCCGGCCTTGCGGTCCCTGACGGTCTGAAGGGCGTAGCGCAGCATCATGGGCCCAACTCTGCTGCGCGGGCCCCTCCTTGGCATTGGAGTCGCCCGGCGTCCCGGCCCGGGGGCTGCCCCCACCCCGGGCCCTGCGGCTCACTCCCCCGGGTACCCGAGCTCGTCGGCCTCCTCGCCCTCCGCCTCCAGGGCCCGGCGGACCACTCTCAGGGCCATGCCCTCCGGGTAGCCCTTGCGGGCGAGCATCCCCGCGAGGCGCCGGATCCGCTTGTCCCGCTCCAGTCCCCGGGTGGAGCGGAGCTTGCGCTCCACCAGCTCGCGGGCGGTCTGCTCCTCCTGGTCGGAGTCCAGCTGCCCCAGGGCCTCCTCCACGAGGGTGGCGTGCACCCCTTTGGTCCGCAGTTCCTGGGCGAGCGCCCGGCGGGCCAGGCCGCGGCCGCGGTGGCGGGACTCGACCCAGGCTCCGGCGAAGGCCGCGTCGTCGATCAGTCCCACCTCCTCGTACCGGGAGAGGACCTCCTGCGACACCTCGTCGGGGATGCCCCGCTTGTGCAGGGCGTCCGCGAGCTGTCGCCGGGTGCGCGGGCTCCCCGTGAGCAGGCGCAGACAGATCGCCCGCGCCTGCTCCTCGGGGCTCTGGGGCGGCAGCTCCTGGCGGCCCTCACGGCCGCCCCGGCTCCCGCCGCCCCCTTCCTGCTCGCGCACGGGTCAGCTCTTGGCCACGGCGGCCTTGGCCGTCGTCTTGGCCTTCGACGCGGGCGCGGGCACTGCCGCGGCATCGGCGGCGGGTGCGGCGGCGGCAGCCCCGGCCGCGTCCTCGCCGTCCTTGCGGACGCCCACGCCCAGCTTCTCCTTGATCTTCCGCTCGATCTCGTTCGCGAGATCCGGGTTGTCCTTGAGGAAGTTGCGGGCGTTCTCCTTGCCCTGGCCGAGCTGGTCGCCCTCGTACGTGTACCAGGCGCCGGCCTTGCGGATGAAGCCGTGCTCCACGCCCATGTCGATCAGGCCGCCCTCGCGGCTGATGCCCTGGCCGTAGAGAATGTCGAACTCGGCCTGCTTGAACGGCGGCGCGACCTTGTTCTTCACGACCTTGCAGCGGGTGCGGTTGCCGACCGCCTCCGTGCCGTCCTTCAGGGTCTCGATGCGGCGGATGTCGATGCGCACCGAGGCGTAGAACTTCAGCGCGCGGCCACCGGTCGTGGTCTCCGGCGAGCCGAACATCACGCCGATCTTCTCGCGGAGCTGGTTGATGAAGATCGCGGTGGTCTTGGACTGGTTGAGCGCACCGGTGATCTTCCGGAGCGCCTGGCTCATCAGGCGGGCCTGCAGACCCACGTGCGAGTCGCCCATCTCGCCCTCGATCTCCGCGCGCGGCACGAGGGCCGCCACGGAGTCGATGACGATCAGGTCGAGGGCACCGGAGCGGACGAGCATGTCCACGATCTCCAGCGCCTGCTCACCGGTGTCCGGCTGCGACAGGATGAGGTTGTCGGTGTCGACGCCGAGGGCCTTCGCGTACTCGGGGTCGAGCGCGTGCTCGGCGTCCACGAAGGCGACGGTGCCGCCGGCCTTCTGCGCGTTGGCCACGGCGTGCAGGGTCAGGGTCGTCTTGCCGGAGGACTCCGGGCCGTAGATCTCGACGACGCGGCCGCGCGGCAGACCGCCGACGCCCAGGGCGATGTCCAACGCGGTCGACCCGGTGGAGATGACGTCGATGGGGTCGTTCGGCTTGTCGCCGAGGCGCATGACCGCGCCCTTGCCGAATTGCCGTTCAATCTGTGCGAGAGCGGCGTCGAGAGCCTTCTCGCGGTCGGTGCCTGCCATGGGTTCCACCCGGTTTGCTTGAGTCGATCGCTTCACGCCATTGACGCTAATGCCTGCCACTGACAATGCGCCTCCACGACCGGTTCGGCTGTGGATAACTCATCAGAATGGATGTTCGATTTCCCTGTCAAGCTCGCCACGCCCAGAGCGCTATGCCCCGATTACGTAGATATCCTATGAAGTGTGATCGAGTCTGGACGGCCGCGACTTCGTAGGCGCCCCGGCCCGGGAAGGCTTGTGCGGCTGTCGCCGGTCATCCTGACCATCGTCATCGCCAGCCTGGCATACAACACTCCGCCGGAGATGGCCTTCAGCCGCCTCCTGCCCGCGGCGCCGGCCCTCGCCGCCGCCATGTGGCCGGTGCTGCCCACCGTCCTGCTCGGAACCGTCTGCCTCATCCTGATGATCGGCCTCAGCCTCGTCTTCCCGGACCTCGGGACGTGGTGGACGGCCGCGGGGATCATCGCGGTCACCGTGGCCGCCGCGTACGGGAGCCACGTACGGCTCCAGCGGGAGCGCACGCTCTTCCAGGTACGGCTCGTCGCCGACGCGGCCCAGCAGGTGGTCCTGAGCCCCATGCCGCGCCTCCTCGGCAGGATCGAGATCGAATCGCTGTACCTCGCGGCCGCGGCGGAGGCCCGCATCGGCGGGGACTTCTACGAGGTGGTCGACACCCCGCACGGGGTCAGGCTGCTCATCGGCGACGTACGCGGCAAGGGGCTGCCCGCCGTGGGGGCCGCCGCGGCCATCGTCAACGCCTTCCGGGAGGCCGCCTACGGCGAGACCGACATGGTGGAGGTCGCGCGCCGGCTGGACGCCAGCAGCACCCGCTACAACGCCGCCTTCCCTCCCGAGGGGCCGATGGAGCGCTTCGCCACCGCCCTGCTCGTCCAGATCCCGCACGAGGGCAGGCGCATCGACATCCTCAACTGCGGACACCCCCCGCCCCTGCTGCTGAACCGCGGCGAGCTCCGCACCCTGGAGTCGGTCACGCCCTCGCCGCTGCTCAGCCTCGCGGACCTGATCGGCGACCGGTACAGCATCGACAGCTTCGACTTCGCCCCCGACGACCTGCTGCTGCTCTACACCGACGGGATCGCCGAGGCCCGCGCCCGCGACGGCGAGTTCTTCCCGCTGGCCGCCTGGATGGGCCGACAGCCCCCGACACCGCCCCACGAACTGCTCGCGGCCCTCCACCGCGACCTCCTGCGCTACAGCAGGGGGCGCCTCGACGACGACATCGCGGCCCTCGCCGTCCGCCTGCGCGGCCCCCTGGCCGCGGATCCGCCGTGAGCGCCCCGCGCGCCGCTTTAATCCACCGACACGCGGACGTGATGTCCATACGATCGCCACATGATCGAATTCCTGTATCCGCCCAAGCCCCGTCCGGGGGACCGGATCGCGGTCCTCTCCCCCTCGGCCGGACTGCCCGGCATCTTCCCGCTCCCCTACGAGCTGGGCCTGCGCAGGCTCCGTGACGACTTCGGGCTGGAGCCCGTGGAGTACCCGACCACGCGGAAGATGGGCGCGACGCCCGAGGAGCGGGCCGCCGACATCCACGCCGCGTTCGCGGACCCCGACATCAAGGCGGTGATCGCCAGCATCGGCGGCGACGACCAGATCACCGTCCTCCCCCACCTCGACGGCGACCTCCTGCGCGCCCACCCCAAACCGTTCATCGGCTACAGCGACAACACCAACCTCCTGCTGTTCCTGCGCAACCTGGGCATCGTCGCCTACCACGGCGCCTCGGTGATGGTCGAGTTCGGCCGGCCCGGCGCGATGCACCCGGCCACCGCCGACTCGCTCCGGGCCGCGCTGTTCACCTCGGGCCCGTACGAGCTCAACCGGTCCGGCGAGTACGGGGACGTCAACCTCCCCTGGGAGGACCCGCACACCTTCGAGTCCGAACCCCCGATGGAACGCTCCTACGGCTGGACCTGGCACAACGACGACCGTGTGGTCGAGGGCGCCGGCTGGGGCGGCAACCTGGAGATCCTCGCCTGGATGATGGCGGCCGACCGCGCGGTGCTGCCCGCGGACGCGTACGCCGGCGACGTCCTCTTCCTGGAGACCTCCGAGGAGATGCCGCGCGCGGAGGAGGTCTACCGGATGCTCCGGAACATGGGTGAGCGCGGCCTGCTGCGGCAGTTCCCCGCGCTGCTGATGGCGAGGGCGAAGAGCTGGTCGTTCGAGAACCCGTTCGACACCGCGCAGAAGGAGCGGTACCGCGAGGAGCAGCGCGCGGCCGTCCTGCGCGCGCTGCGGGAGTACGCCCCCGACACCATGGCGGTCTTCGACGTGGACCTCGGCCACACCGACCCGCAGCTCGTGATCCCCGTGGGCGGGCGGATCCGGGTGGACGGGCCCGCCCGGCGGATCACCGTCACCTACTGAGCCCGCCCACCGGGCCGCCCCCGCCCGGCCCGGGCGAGAGCGCGACGCCGAGCGACACGGCGGCGAAGGGCCTCGGCGCACCCTCCTGGTAGAAGACGTCGAGTTCCGTGACCGTGAATCCGGCGGCGGTCAGCAGCGCGACGGTCGGCCGGGTGAGGTGGCACCCGCCGCACAGCCGCTTGTGCAGCGGCTCGATCCGCCGCTGCGCACGGCGCACGCGCGGGTGCCCTTCCGGCGCCAGGCCGTGCTCGACGAAGTGGAGGCCGCCCCCGGGCCTGAGGACGCGCCGCACCTCGCGCAGGACCGCCGCGGGATCCGGGACGGTGCACAGGGTCCACGTGGACAGGGCGGCGTCGAAGGTGCCGTCGCCGAAGGGCAGCGACCGGCCGTCCGGGCCGGCCCGGCGCACCGGGACCGGCGAGGCCCGTACACGGTCGGCCGCGAGCTCCCACCCCAGGTCGGAGGGCTCGATGGCGGCCACGCCGGTGACGCCCGGCGGGTAGAAGGGGACGTTGTGGCCGGAGCCGAAACCGATCTCGACGACCTCCCCGGCCAGGCCGGCGCAGACGCGCCGCCTGAGCGGCCGGGCCGTCCGCGCCCCGCACGCGAGGTCGACGATCCGCGGAACGATCCGTTCGGCGTAGAAGCCCATCGCCACCTCCGAGTCCGCTCCCAGCATGGCACCGGGGGCGGCACGAGGAGAGCACCACCCGCCATCCGCCGTCCGCCATCCGCCATCAAGTGACAACCCGAGGTTGACACCCTCTCGACTGTCAACCTAGGGTTGCACCTATGACGAACCCTTCGGTGGAACCCGTTCGCATGACCAATCCGGTACGCCTCGACGACCTGATCGAGGCCATCAACAAGGTCCACACCGATCCCCTGGAGCAGCTCAGCGGCGCCGTCGTCGCCGCCGAGGCCCTCGGGGACGTCGCGGACCACCTCATCGGCCACTTCGTCGACCAGGCCCGCCGCTCCGGCGCCTCCTGGACCGACATCGGGCGCAGCATGGGCGTCACCCGCCAGGCGGCCCAGAAGCGCTTCGTCCCCAAGGCGGACAAGGAGGGCACCGGCGCCCTCGACCCGAACGCGGGCTTCGGCCGCTTCACCCCGCGCGCCCGCAACGTGGTCGTGACGGCGCAGAACGAGGCCCGCGCCGCCGGCAACACCGAGATCCGCACCGAGCACCTGGTCCTGGGCCTGATGGCCGAGGCCGACGGCCTCGCGGGGCTCGTCCTGCGCGCGCAGGAGGTCTCGCCGGACGACGTACGGGCCGCCGCGGCCGCCGCGCTCCCGCCGGCCCAGGACGACCTGCCGGCCCTCGTCCCCTTCGACGCCTCGGCGAAGAAGGCCCTGGAGCTGACCTTCCGTGAGGCCCTGCGCCTGGGGCACGACTTCGTCGGCACCGAGCACGTCCTGCTCGCGCTCCTGGAGCTGGAGAACGGCGAGGGCCTGCTGAGCGGCCTCGGTCTGGACAAGGCCGCCGCCGAGGCGACCGTCAACGAAGCCTTGGCAGCCGTACTCGGCGGCGCGGACGAGAAGTAGAGGAGTCCGCGTCGCTCGTCAGCTCGTAGCGCCTGACGTACGCGCCGAGGAAGGCCTGGAGCGTGGCGACGGCCGGGATCGCGATCAGCGCCCCGACCGCGCCCAGCAGGGCGGTGCCCGCGATGACCGATCCGAAGGCCACGGCCGGATGGATGTCGACGGTCTTCGAGGTCAGCTTCGGCTGGAGCATGTAGTTCTCGAACTGCTGGTAGACCACCACGAACACGAGGACGTACAGCGCGTACCAGGGATCGACGGTGAAGGCGAGCAGGACCGGCAGCGCGCCCGCGAGATAGGTGCCGATGGTGGGGACGAACTGCGAGACCAGCCCCACCCACACGGCGAGCGCGG
The DNA here is from genome assembly GCF_040684695.1 of Streptomyces erythrochromogenes. GTDB lineage: Bacteria > Actinomycetota > Actinomycetes > Streptomycetales > Streptomycetaceae > Streptomyces > Streptomyces erythrochromogenes_C. The sequence continues at coordinate 30,639 of NZ_JBFBGM010000042.1, read as the reverse complement.
GCGCGTACGGCACCCCGAGGACCGCCAGCACGACGTACGTCGCGACACCCGAGATCAGCGCCATCAGCCCGCGGGAGTAGAGGTAGCCGCCCGTCTTGGCGACGGCGATCTCCCAGGCGCGCAGCACCTCGGCCTGCTTGGCGGGCGGGAGTACGGAGCACAGCGCGCGCCGCAGCCGCGGTCCGTCGGCGGCGAAGTAGAAGGAGAACAGCCCGATCGTCAGCAGCTTGAAGAGCCCGCCGAGCACGGTGGCGGACACGTCGAGCACGCCGGACGCACTGTTCTGCACGTACTTGCGCAGCCAGTCGGAGCGCAGCACGCTCTCCTGGATCTCCAGCCGGGAAAGATCAGTGTGGAAGCTGGAGTTGATGAAGTTGATCACCGAGTCGATGTAGCCCGGGAACCCCTCCACCATGGCCACGATCTGACCGGCGAGCAGGGAGCCGAGCAGCGCGAGGAACCCGACGGACACGACGAACACCGCCGTGAACATCAGGAAGGTGGCGAGCCCCCGGCGCATGCCGCCGGCCGCCATCCGGGCGACCGCGGGCTCGATCGCGAGCGCGAGGAAGAACGCGATCAGGATGTTGACGAGCAGCCCGATCAGCTGGTGGAAGGCCCAGCTGCCGAGCTGGAAGCAGGCGACGAGTCCCAGCACGAGGACGACCGCGCGCGGCAGCCAGCGCGGCATGCGCTCGTCACCCCCGGCCGGTGGAGCCCCGGCCGGCGGCCTGCCGGGGCCTGCGGGCCCGCGCGGCGAGGCGGGATCGGCGGGCCAGGCCGTTCCCGCGCCCGCTCCGCCCGGCTCCGGCTCCGGCTCCGCGCCGGGGGCGCCCGGTGCGGCGGGGGCGGCATCCGGGGCGGCCGCCCGGGGCGGCGGCAGCGCGCCCTGGGCGGTTGCGCTCTGGTCGGTCGTCTCTTCGGTGGCTCCCACGCGGCCAAGTCTGTCCCACCGACGGCCCGCGCCGCGAAAGGGCGCTGCCGTCCCGCGCCCGGCCCGCCGTGCGCGCCGCGCGGCCGGCCGGCGCGTCAGCGCAGCGAGGCCGGCACGTCCATGGCCGAACACACCGCGCGCCACACGTCCTTGGTCTCCCAGCCCGCCTCCAGCGCCTGGTGGACGGTCAGGCCGCCCAGCTCCGCCATGACGTGGTCCCGCGCGAAGGAGTCGGCATAGCCGGCGCCGAAGTGCTCGGCCATCCGCTCCCAGAAAATCGTCAACCGCATGCCCCCAGTATCCCGCCCCGGGAGAGTGCACCGGCGGCGTTCGCCCCGCGCCCCCGCGTCACCGCGCCCTACGTTGCAGGCATGCCCGGAGACGAAGCTTCCCCGCGATCCCCGCAATCCCCACAGGCGCCGCTCCCCCCGTCGGCCCCGCTCCCCCCGCAGACCACCCGCTCGCCGTCGGACCCGCAGCCCGCCCTGGCCCGCGCCGAGCGGTTCGTGTGGCTCACGGCCCGCGTGCTGGAACAGCGTCGGTTCGCGTTCCACTTCCTCGGCGGGGACGCCGACCCGGTGGACACCGCCCTCGGTTCGTACCTCAACCCCGACGGCGGCTACGGCCACGCCCTCGATCCGGATCTGCGCGGCCCGTTGAGCCAGCCCCTGCACACCGCGCACGCGCTGCGGGTGCTGGACAGCCTGGGCCGCTGCGCCGGGCAGCGCATCGAGCGGCTCTGCCGCCACCTGACGGGGGTCTCCACCGCGGAGGGCGCCCTCCCGGTGGTCTTCCCGGCGCCGCACGACTACCCCGCGGCCCCGTACCACCCGGTGCACGACGACCCGCCGGGCGAACTGCTGACCACCGGTCCGGTCGTCGGCCTGCTGCACCGCAACCGCGTCTGGCACGCCTGGCTCTTCCGGGCCACGGACTTCTGCTGGGACCGGGTCGAGAACCTGCACCGCACGCATCCGTACGAGGTCCAGAGCGCCGTGGCCTTCCTCGACGGCGTTCCCGACCGGGCGCGCGCGGCGACGGCGGCGGACCGGCTGGGACGGCTGGTGCGCGAGCAGCGGCTCGTCGTGCTCGATCCGCGCCGGCGGGCGGAGTTCCCGCCCGCTCCGGGCTACGCACCGGGCGAGCAGCTGTTCCCGCACGACTTCGCCCGGCGGCCCGAATCGCTGGCCCGCGGCTGGTTCACGGACGAGGAGATGCACCGCTCGCTGGACTTCCTGGCCGCCGCGCAGCAGCAGGACGGCGGCTGGCCGGTGCGCCGCGAGGCCTGGGCTCCGGGGAGTTCCCTGGAGCGGCGGCCGATCGCGACGCTGGAGGCGCTGCTGACCCTGCGGGCGTACGGGCGCCTGCCGGCGCAGGTCAGCCGCCCAGGGCCCGTACCCCCGCGGTGACGACGACGGCGGCCGCGACCACGACCAGGAACGGGGCCCGCAGCAGCAGCGCGAGCCCGGCTGCGGCCAGACCGGCGGCGCGGGCGTCGACGACGAGGGCGGACCCGGTGCTGAAGGTCTGCTGGGCCGTGAGCGCGGCGAGCAGCGCGACCGGCAGCAGCGCGGCCAGGCGGCGCACCAGGGGCCGCTCCAGGGCCCCGGCGGGAACGAGCAGTCCCGCGTACTTCACGGCGTAGCAGCCGACGACGGTGAGCCCGATGGCGATCCAGACGTTCACGAGCGGCGTCCCTTCATCCACAGCACGACGGGGGCGGCCAGGGCCGCGATCAGCACCGGCACCCCGGCGGGCAGCACGGGCAGGAAGCCCAGCCCGAGGACCAGCGCGAGGGCGGCGACCGCCCGCTCGGTGGCCGTCTTCAGCATCGGCGCGAGCAGGGCCAGGAACACGGCGGGTCCCGCGGCGTCCAGCCCCCAGGCCCTGGTGTCGCCGATGGCCTCGGCACCGAGCGCGCCGAGCAGGGTGGTGAGGTTCCACAGCACGTAGAGGGTGAGCCCGGTGACGGTGAAGCCGAGCCGGGCCGACCTGCGGTCGGGCTGGGCCAGCGCCACGGCGGTGGTCTCGTCGATCACCCAGTGCGCGGCGAGGGGCCGCAGGGCGCGCGGCAGCCGGAGCAGCTCCGACAGCCGCAGCCCGTAGAAGGCGTTGCGGGTACCGAGGAAGAAGGCCCCGGCGGCGGCGGTGAACGGGTTCCCTCCCGCGGCCAGCGCCCCGACCAGGGCGAACTGCGAGGCTCCGGTGAACACGAGCAGACTCAGCACACAGGCCTGGAGGGTGCTGATGCCGGCTCCGGCCGCCGTCACCCCGAAGGCGAAACCGGACAGGCCGACGGCGACGCCGACCCCGAGGGCGTCCCGTACGACCGCGGCCCGCGGCCGCCCTTCGGGCGCCGCTGTGTCTCGTATCTCTGGCTCTGTGACCAGCTGCTTCTCTCCCACACCGCGAAAGTACGCGGGCCCCTGCCTGCGGGTCTTGTACGTTCTTGCGCGGCCGGCGTCACTCCCGCCGCCGCAGCGGTTCCCCGAGCAGCGCGGTGAACCGCGCCTCGACGGCGGCGAGCAGCGGGGTTCCGAAGACGGTCAGCGTCCCCTCCCAGGGGTGCCCGAAGGTTCCGAACTCCAGGTCGGGGTGGAGGAAGAGGTAGTAGTCGCCGTCCGGGTAGACCGACCCCGGCCACCTCGGGCGGCCCGGGCCGCCCACCCGGTGCGGGTCGAACGCGTAGCCGATGTGCTGCCAGTCGAGCCAGAACAGCTGCTGCCCGGGCGCGGCGAGCGAGCGCAGCGCGCGTTCGGTGATCCGGCGGAGCTCGTCCAGGGGCTCGTCCCCGCCCCGGTCGACGGCGTCGAGCGACCAGGTGACGGAGGGTGCCGGTGCCTCGAAGCCGGGAAATCTGCTCGTGCTCGGCCGGAACCCGAACTCGCGCTCCAGCCGGTCCCACAGCGGTCCGTCGTCGAGCGCGCCGATGGTCTCCCGGACCGGTCGGGTCGTGGCGGGGGTGCCCGTCGGGGCCCAGCGGTGGGGGCGTACGGTCGTGAGCTCCTCGAAGCCCGCGGCCACGAGCGCGGTCCGCAGCTCGCCGTGGGCCTCGACGAGGCAGTACCGGGCGGCGCGGTCCATCAGGTACGCCTTCTCCCGCAGCCGGGCGAGGTGCCGGACCAGTTCCGGGTGGGGACCGGTCAGCCCGCCGACGACCACGAAATCGGTGTCGGCCGGCCGCCCCGCCCAGCCGGCGCCCGCCGTCCGGCCCCGGTGCGACAGCGCCGCCGCCCCGAACCGCTGGTAGAGGCGGTGGGCGTCCGCCTCGAACTCGCCCAGCGGCAGCGCGTGCGGACCGGTGGTGGCGGCGAGCTCACGTACCCGCACGCTCCCTGCGGATCCGTCCAGGACCAGGGCGCGGACGTCCTCCCGCGCCGCGGTTCCCTCCTCCAGGGCGTCGCACTCCGCCACGAGCAGCGAGCGCTCGGCTCCGGCCTCGAAGCCGGCGGCCGTCAGCTCTTCCGCCAGCCCGGGCGCGTCGCTGCCGTGGACCTTCCACTCGGCCGGCTCGTTGCGCGCGGCGAAGGCGTCCAGCTGCCGCCGTACGGTCGCGGCGCCGGGCGGCCGCGGCAGCGGCCCGTGCTCCACCGTCCCGTGGGTGCCGTAGTGCGTGCGGACGAAGGGTCCGTCGTGCTCGATCACGGCGCCCGCGGGCGGCAGGCGGGGCACCCGGCCCCTGAGCTGCGCGTCGTGCAGTGCCCGTACTCCCCCGATGTCCATGATCGGCAGCCTAGACGGCCCGCTCCCGCCGGTACGCGCCCGGCGGGACCCCCACGATGCGGGTGAAGTGCCGGTTCAGGTGGGGCTGGTCGGTGAAGCCGACGGCGAGGGCCGCCTCCGCCGGCGGGGTGCCCGCGTCGAGCAGCCGGCGCGCCCGCCGGACCCTGGCGTCGGTCAGCCAGGTGTGCGGCGGCATCCCGTACCGGTCCCGGAAGGCCCGCAGCAGGGCGAACGGGCTCGTGCCCAGCTCCGCGGCGAGCTGCTCCAGGGACGGCGGGTCGGCGAGGCGCTCCTCCAGTACGGCCCGGGCCGCGGCCGCCTCGGCGCCGCCCGAGCCGCGGACCGTACGGGCGGGCAGCGGTCCGGCGTACCGGGTCAGCATGCGGGCGACCACCCCCCGCAGGAGGGTGTCGGCGGCGAGCGCGTTCCCGGCCTCGGCGGCGCGGTGCACCTCGGTGATGGTGCGCGAGGCCTGCGGGTCGGCGACGATGTCGGCGGTGAAGCCGGGGGTGCCGCGCAGGGTGCCGATCTCGGCGGCGACCTCGGCGATCAGGGCGCCGGAGGGGTAGAGGGTGGCGTAGGCCCAGCCCTCGGGCGCCCCGGCGCGCGCGGTGTGGGGCACCTCGGGGTTGATCAGGACCACGCTGCCCGGTCCGGCGCGCACGACGTGGCCGGGCAGGCCCACCTCCTCGATGCCGCCGGTGACGGCCGCGATGACGTAGCCGTCGTGCGCGTGGCGCGGGAAGGTGTGGCGTACGTAGTGGGCGCGCAGCAGGTCCAGCCCGGGCAGCTCCGGGTACTGCCAGTGCCGTGCCCACTCCCGGTGGCCGTCTTCCGTCCCCATCCCCCCATTCTGCGCCCCCCGGCCGACGCGCGTTCTCCCAGGTCCGGGGCGTTGTCAGTGGCCGGGTGCACGATGGGGGCATGGCAGGCGCTGCGCTCGACTCGTTCTCCCCCGCGACCCGCTCGTGGTTCACGGGGGCTTTCCGCACGCCCACGAGCGCGCAGGAGGGTGCCTGGCGGGCCATCGGGGAGGGCTCGGACGTGCTGGTGGTGGCGCCCACCGGCTCCGGGAAGACCCTGGCCGCGTTCCTCGCCGCTCTGGACCGGCTCGCCTCGACCCCGCCGCCCGCCGAGTCCAAGAAGCGCTGCCGGGTCCTGTACGTGTCTCCGCTGAAGGCGCTGGCCGTCGACGTCGAGCGCAATCTGCGCAGCCCGCTGACCGGGATCCGGCAGGAGTCCGTCCGCCTCGGGCTGCCGGAGCCGGACATCCGGGTGGGGATCCGCTCCGGCGACACCCCGGCGGCGGAGCGGCGGGCGCTGGCCACGCGGCCGCCGGACATCCTCATCACCACCCCCGAGTCGCTGTTCCTGATGCTGACCTCGGCGGCGCGCGAGGCGCTGACCGGGATCGAGACGGTGATCGTGGACGAGGTGCACGCCGTCGCCGGCACCAAGCGCGGCGCGCACCTCGCCGTCTCTCTGGAGCGGCTGGACGAGCTGCTGCCGCGCCCGGCGCGCCGGATCGGGCTGTCGGCGACGGTCCGCCCGGTGGACGAGGTGGCCCGGTACCTCGCGCCGCGCGGCAGGGTCGAGATCGTCCAGCCGCCGTCGGCGAAGGAGTTCGACCTGTCGGTGGTCGTCCCGGTGCAGGACATGGGCGAGTTGGGCGGCTCCCCCGCGACGGAGGGGCGGGAGGGCGGGGACAGGCCGTCGATCTGGCCGCATGTGGAGGAGCGGATCGCGGATCTGGTCCAGGCGCACCGCTCGACGATCGTGTTCGCCAACTCCCGCCGCCTCGCCGAGCGGCTGTGCAACCGGCTCAACGAGATCGCGTACGAGCGGGCCGTCGGGGAGAAGCTGCCCGAGCACGCCTCGCCGGCCGAGGTCATGGCCCAGTCCGGTGCGGCCCTGGGGGCGCCGCCGCTGCTGGCGCGGGCGCACCACGGCTCGGTGTCCAAGGAGCAGCGGGCGCTGGTGGAGGAGGATCTGAAGGCGGGCCGGCTGCCGGCCGTGGTCGCCACCTCCAGCCTGGAGCTGGGCATCGACATGGGCGCGGTGGACCTGGTGGTGCAGGTGGAGTCCCCGCCCTCGGTGGCGTCCGGGCTGCAGCGGGTGGGCCGGGCCGGGCACCAGGTGGGCGCGGTCTCCACCGGGGTGGTCTTCCCCAAGTACCGGGGCGACCTGGTCCAGGCGGCCGTGGTCACCGAGCGGATGCGGACGGGGGCGATCGAGTCCCTGCGCATCCCCGCCAACCCCCTGGACGTCCTGGCGCAGCAGTTGGTCGCCATGGTCGCGATGGACACCTGGCAGCTGGACGACCTGCTGGCGCTGGTGCGGCGGGCGGCGCCGTTCGCGGCGCTTCCGGAGTCGGCGTTCACGGCGGTCCTCGACATGCTGGCCGGCCGCTATCCCTCGGACGCGTTCGCCGAGCTGCGGCCGCGCGTGGTCTGGGACCGGGTGGCGGGGACGGTCACGGGCCGGCCGGGGGCCCAGCGCCTCGCGGTCACCTCCGGCGGCACCATCCCCGACCGCGGGCTGTTCGGGGTCTTCCTGGCCGGCTCGGACCCGAAGAAGGGCGGCGGCCGGGTCGGCGAGCTCGACGAGGAGATGGTCTACGAGTCCCGGGTCGGGGACGTCTTCACACTGGGCACCACCTCCTGGCGGATCGAGGACATCACCCGCGACCGGGTCCTGGTCACGCCGGCCCCCGGAGTGCCGGGCAGGCTGCCGTTCTGGAAGGGCGACCAGCTCGGCCGCCCGCTGGAACTGGGCCGCGCGGTCGGCGCGTTCCTGCGCGAGCTCGGCGCCCTGTCCGAGGAGGACGCCCGGCTGCGGCTGGTGGCGGCCGGCCTGGACGCCTGGGCCGCCGAGAACGTGCTGGCGTACCTCGCCGAGCAGCGCGAGGCCTGCGGCCACGTGCCGGACGACCGGACCATCGTGGTGGAGCGGTTCCGCGACGAGCTGGGCGACTGGCGGGTCGTGGTCCATTCGCCGTTCGGCGCGCAGGTGCACGCCCCGTGGGCGCTGGCGCTGAGTGCCCGCCTCGCCGAGAAGTACGGCATGGACGCGCAGGTGATGCACGCCGACGACGGCATCGTGCTCCGGCTCCCGGACGCGGACCTGTTGTCCATGGACCTCCTGGACCACGACCCTTCCGGGCCGCCCGCCTTCGAGTTCGACGACGAGCAGGCGCCGCTGGGCGCGGCCGACGTCGCCTTCGACCACGGGGACGTCAACCAGATCGTCACCGACCAGGTGGGCGGCTCCGCCCTGTTCGCCTCCCGCTTCCGCGAGTGCGCGGCCCGCGCCCTGCTGCTGCCGCGCCGCAGTCCGGGGCGCCGCACCCCGCTGTGGCAGCAGCGCCAGCGCGCCTCGCAACTGCTCCAGGTGGCGTCGGAGTTCGGGTCCTTCCCGATCGTGCTGGAAGCCGTGCGCGAATGCCTCCAGGACGTCTTCGACGTGCCGGGCCTGACCGAGCTGATGGGCGACATCGAGGCGCGCCGGGTCCGGCTGGTCGAGGTCACCACCCCGGAGCCGTCCCCCTTCGCCCGTTCCCTCCTCTTCGGCTATGTCGCCCAGTTCCTGTACGAGGGCGACTCCCCGCTGGCCGAGCGCAGGGCGGCCGCGCTGTCGCTGGACTCGCGGCTGCTGGCCGAGCTCCTCGGGCAGGCGGAGCTGCGCGAGCTCCTCGACGCGCAGGTGCTGGAGGAGCTGGAGCGGGAGCTCCAGTGGCTCACCGAGGACCGGCGGGCCAAGGACGCCGAGTCGGTGGCCGACCTGCTGCGCCTGCTGGGCCCGCTGACGCAGGACCGGCTGACGGCGCGCGGTGCGGATCCGGCCTGGGCCGGTGAGCTCGCCGCGGCCCGCCGCGCCATCCGGGTCCGGATCGCCGGCGCGGACCACTGGGCGGCGATCGAGGACGCGGGCCGGCTGCGGGACGCGCTGGGCACCGCGCTGCCCGTCGGGGTCCCGGAGGCCTTCACCGAGCCGGTCAAGGACCCGCTGGGGGACCTGCTGGCCCGGTACGCCCGCACCCACGGGCCGTTCACCACGGCCGCCGCTGCCGCCGCCTTCGGCCTGGGCGCGGCGGTGACCGAGGGCGCCCTGAACCGCCTCGCGGCGGCGGGGCGGGTGGTGCAGGGCGAGTTCCACCCGGCGGGCATCGGCCAGGAGTGGTGCGACGCCACGGTGCTGCGCAGGCTCCGCCGGCGCTCCCTCGCCGCGCTCCGCCAGGAGCTGGAGCCGGTCCCCCCGACCTCGCTGGCCACCTTCCTGCCCCAGTGGCAGCACCTGGGCGGGGCCCTGCGCGGCCTCGACGGCCTGGCGCGGGCGGTCGAGCAGCTCCAGGGCGCCCCGGTGCCGGCCTCCGCACTGGAGCGGCTGATCCTGCCGTCCCGGGTGGCCGGCTACTCCCCCATCCTGCTGGACGAGCTGACGACCACCGGCGAGGTGGTCTGGGCGGGAGCCGGAGCCCTCCCGGGCAAGGACGGCTGGGTGTCGCTCTACCTGGCGGACGCCGCCCCGCTGCTCCTGCCGCCGCCGCACCCCCTGGAGCCGAGCCCGCTCCAGCAGGCGGTCCTGACGGCCCTGTCCGGCGGGTACGGCCTGTTCTTCCGGCAGATCTCGCAGGCGGTGCGCGCCGAGTTCCCGGAAGTGTCGGACCTCGCCCTGTCCGAAGCGGTGTGGGACCTGGCCTGGTCGGGCCGGCTCACCAACGACACCCTCGCCCCGCTGCGCTCGCTGCTCGGCTCGGGGCGCACGGCGGGCGCCACGGCCCACCGGGCCCGGCGCACCGTCCCGCGCGGCCGGTACGGCACACTCAGCGCTACCGCGTCCCGTACGGGCCCGCCCACGGTCTCCGGCCGCTGGTCGCTGCTGCCGTCCCCGGCGCCCGATGCGACCCACCGCGCCCACGCGCTGGCCCGTACCCTGCTGGACCGACACGGGGTGGTGACCCGCGGGGCGGTCGCCGCGGAGGGCGTGGAGGGGGGCTTCAGCGCGGTCTACCGCGTCCTGTCCGCCTTCGAGGACAGCGGGCAGGCCCGCCGGGGCTATGTGGTCGAGGGGCTGGGCGCGGCCCAGTTCGCGATGGACGGCGCGGTGGACCGGCTCCGAGCCGCCGAGCGGACACCTCCCCCGCTGGCGGCGGTGGTCCTGGCCGCCGCCGACCCGGCGAACGCGTACGGCGCGGCCCTGCCCTGGCCCGAGCCCCCGGCCGGCGCGACCCACAAGCCGGGCCGCAAGGCGGGCTCCCTGGTGGTCCTGGTCGACGGGGAGCTCACCCTGTACCTGGAGCGCGGCGGCAAGACCCTGCTGGCCTGGCCCGGCCCGGAGGACCCGCGGCTGACGGCGGCGGTCGCCGCCCTCGCCGCAGGCTGCCGGGCGGGCACCCTGCCGGCGCTGACGGTGGAGCGGATCAACGCCGCGGCCGCCCTCACCTCGCCCCTCGGGCCGCCGCTCGAATCGGCCGGATTCCATGCCACCCCCCGGGGGCTGCGCCTGCGGCAGTGACGGGCGCCCTCACGACCGGCACATCGGGACGTCCGCGCGCCAACGCGTCAGCGCATCACCTTGACGCCGAAGCGGCCCCCGCCGAGCGCGAACTGGACGGCGCTGTGCAGGTGGCCGTACATCTCCATGCCGCGGGAGCTCACCAGCGGGCCGAGGTCGAGGACGTCCTGCCAGCCGTAGGACCGCAGCAGGTCGGTGACCTCCGCCTTCGCGTCGGCGTGCTCGCCCGCGATGAACATGGTGTGGTCGCCGCCCGCCACGGCCCGCGGGTCGACGACGGTCTCCTGCTCCTGGGTGACGCCCGCCTTGACCACCTTGGCCTGCGGCAGCGCCCGCTGGATGCGCTCCCCCAGGCTGTCGTGGTCGACCGGGTCCAGGGCGGGCATCACCCCCCACGGGGTCGGCCAGGGGTGGGCCTGCTCGGGGTTGTAGACGTACGGGACGGCGTAGTCCATCAGGGTCTTGCCGGAAAGATGTCCGGCGATGCCGGTGAGGACGCCGACGGCGCTCGCCCCGTCGATCCCGTTGATGACGAAGTCGGCGGCCGCGGCGGCGTCGCCGAAGTTGCGCAGTTCGATGCCGGGGTAGTCGGCGAGCCACTGGCCGAAGGGTTCGACGCCCATGAAGTCCGGTTCGGTGCGGCCCATCGTCACCTGGGAGTCGCGGGTGCCGACGTACACCTCGTGCCCGAGGCTGAGCAGCCTGGCGGCGTGCGCGCGGCCGCCCGCGCCGGTCCCGAGGACTGCGATCTTCATGCTGGTACTCCGTTCCCGTTGGTGTCGCCCCCAGGGAGGAGCCTGACCACAGGGGACGGGAAAGCCCGCAGAACCCGCCGGGGCGACCCGAACCGGCGGCAGCGGATCGCCGAGGTGGCCGAGGCACCGCCCGGACGCGACCGGGTCCGCCCGGCTCCGCCCGGACGCGACCGCGCGGGCGGGAGTCCCGGCCCGGGGCTCCCGGGCGACAATGGGGGCATGCCCGAAGGCGACAGCATCCGGCGCGCGGCGACCCGTCTGCACGCGGTCCTCGCAGGCCGTGAACTGACCCGCAGCGACCTGCGCGTCCCCCGCTTCGCCACCGCGGACCTCACGGGCCGCGTCACCCTGGACGTGACCCCGCGCGGCAAGCACCTCCTCACCCGCCTCGAAGGCGGCCTCACCCTGCACAGCCACCTCCGCATGGACGGCGCCTGGCGCGTCTTCGCCTCCGGCGAGAAGTGGCGCGGCGGCCCGGAGTACGAGATCCGGGCGGTCCTCGGCACGGCCGACCACACGGCCGTCGGCTACCGCCTCCCCGTGCTGGAACTGATCCGCACCGCCGAGGAGGACCGCGCCGTCGGCCACCTCGGCCCCGACGTCCTCGGCCCGGACTGGGATCCCGGCCGCGCCGCCGCGAACCTCCTCGCCGCCCCGGAGCGCCCCCTCGGCGAGGCCCTGCTCGACCAGCGCAACCTCGCCGGGATCGGCAACATCTACAAGGCCGAACTCTGCTTCCTGGCCCGGGTCACCCCCTGGACCCCGGTCGGCGCGCTCCCCGGGGAGAACCTTCCCCGCCTGGCGTCCGCGGCCCACCGACTGCTCGCCGCGAACTGCGGGGACGAGCCCGGCCACCGGCGCAATACCACCGGCATCCGCCGGCGCGGCCAGGAGCTCTTCGTCTACGGCCGCCACCACCGCCCCTGTCTGCGCTGCGGCACCCCGGTGCGCGAAGCCCCGCAGGACGACCGCCCGACCTACTGGTGCCCCCGCTGCCAGACCGGCCCCACGCCCTGAGCCGGGCAGGAGTTCCGCACGGCAATTGACGATCCGTCAGATCCGGTCGTACCGTCCCGGCATGCCCACACCCACAGCCGCGTACGACCTCACCGGCCGCACCGCCCTGGTCACCGGAGCCGCCAGCGGCATAGGCCGCGCCACCGCCGTCCTCCTCGCCTCGGCCGGGGCCCACGTGCACTGCGCCGACCGCGACGAGCGGGGGCTGGCCGAGACGGCCTCCCTGGCCGCCGCGGCCGGTGGCGGCGGGGCCACCGTCCACCCCGTCGACGTCACCGACCGGGCCTCGGTCCGGGCGGCCGTCACCGCGGCGGGCCCGCTCGACATCGCCGCCGCCATCGCCGGGATCATGCACACCAGCAGCGTCCTGGAGACCGCCGACGAAGACCTCGACCGGGTCCTGGACGTCAATTTCAAGGGAGTCCTGCGCACCTGCCAGGAGGCCGCCCGCTCCATGATCGCGGCGGGCCGGCCCGGAACCATCGTCACCATGGCCTCCGGCGCCGTGGACGCCGCCCAGCCCGGCCTGCTCTGCTACAGCGCCGCCAAGGCCGCCGTCGTCCAGCTCACGAAGACCCTCGCCACCGAGACCGGCCCGCACGGCATACGGGTCAACGCCGTCGCCCCCGGGTGGATCCGCACCCCGATGACCGGCCGCCACGGCCCCGAGGTCCAGGAGCAGACCGAGGCGGCCATGGTCCGCATGTCCCCCCTGCGTCGGGTCGGGGAACCGGAGGACATCGCCCAGGCGGTGCTCTACCTGGCCTCGGACGCCTCGTCCTTCATGACGGGCCAGATCCTGCGTCCGAACGGTGGGGTGTCGATGCCCTGGTAGCCGCGCCGGCCGCCCGGACCGCTCCGGCCCCGTCACCGCCGGGGTCCCCCGCGCGGCCGTCCCGGTCCTCGCGCGCCTCCCGGCCGGCCCGCCGGCGGGCCCTGCGCAAGGGCGCCGGTACGCAGTGCACCGGGAGCAGCCCCAGTCCCCAGCCGCCCACCGCCACGGCGCCCTCCACGGCCCCCGACTCGGCGGGCGCCAGGACCAGCCGCAGCACGGCCCACCACCACAGGGCCCCCACCGTCAGCGCGAGGGCCGACACCACGGGGAAGCGAGACACCGCGGGTATGCGCAGCGACGTCCGCACTGCCACCTCCAGGGGGCCGGGACCCGGACCGCCCCATCGTCTCGCACACCCCCCGCACCCGCACCCAGAACGGCCGGGAGCCCCGGCCGGTGCTCCACGCACCGGCCGGGGCTCCGGCCAAGCTCAAACACGCACGTGCTCGCTCACGCGGCTACTACATTCACCGCTTCCGCAGGCGCCTTGATGGTCACCCGTTCCGGACCCGCGACCGAGGCCATCGAGACCGAATTGAGCATCGGGCGGACCGGTACGGTGACCGGTTCGCTTGCCGCGGCCGACTGTGCCAGCTCAGCGAGCGACAGTTCATCACTGACTTCGCGCATCAGCTCGGACATCCGTACGTCCAACGCGTCGCAGATCGCGGAGAGCAGCTCGGAGGATGCCTCCTTCTGCCCCCGCTCCACCTCGGAGAGATAGCCGAGCGAAACTCGGGCCGACGAGGAGACTTCGCGCAGAGTACGGCCCTGGCGCTGGCGCTGCCGACGCAGCACGTCACCCAGCAGGCGACGGAGCAGAATCATCGGTGGCTCCCTCCTCTGACCGTGTAGCCGCATCCTTCACGCCCCACCGTACCGCCTCGCGCCGCGGCCGTGCGGGGAGCGATGTCGTGTTCACTCAGGGCTGCAAACATCAAATCCCCCCGTTCTGTTCCGTATCCTGCCCCCGCGCATTCTCGCGGAGTTCGTCCGCGAGAAGCCCGAGCACTGTCCGTGCACTCTCCCTACGGATTTCCGCGCGGGAGCCGTTCAACCTCAGACGGACCGTTTTCCTGCCCCCCGGACCGTCCACGGCGACGAAAACCGTGCCCACCGGCTGCCCGTCCTGCGGGTCGGGGCCGGCCACCCCGGTCGTCGCGATCCCCCACGAGGCGCCCATCACCCGGCGCACACCGGCCGCCATCTCCGCCGCGACCTCGGCGTTCACCGCGCCTTCGGCTTCCAGCAGTCCCGCGTCCACTCCCAGGACCCGGTGCTTGATCTCCGTCGCGTACGCCGTGACCGAGCCGCGGAACGACCGGGAGGCGCCGGGAACGGCCGTGAGCTCGGCCGCGACCATGCCACCGGTCAGGGATTCCGCGACAGCGAGCGTCTGGTCACTCTCCGCGAGGAGCTGGAGCGCGTACGCGGCGGGCGTGCGCCCCCCGCTCGCTCCGGCGCGCCCCTGCGCCACCGGAGAATCCCCCGCCCCATCGGTCACCGCGCGGCCCGCTCCGCGGCGAGACCCTGGCGCCGGAGCACGATCGCCTGGCGGATGTAGTCCAAACCGGTGACGACGGTCAGCACGACCGCGATCGCCATCACCCAGAAGCGCATCGTCGCCAGCGCACCGGTCAGTGCGAGGACGTACATGCCCACGGCCGTGCCCTGGGCCAGCGTCTTCAGCTTGCCGCCGCGGCTGGCCGGAATCACCCCGTAGCGGATGACCCAGAAGCGCAGCAGCGTGATCCCGAGCTCCCGTCCGAGGATCACCCCGGTCACCCACCACGGGAGGTCGCCCAGCCAGGAGAGGCAGATCAGCGCCGACCCCATGATCGCCTTGTCGGCGATGGGGTCGGCGATCTTGCCGAAGTCCGTGACCAGGTTGTACGTGCGGGCCAGGTGCCCGTCGAAGATGTCCGTGATCATGGCGACGGCGAACGCCGCCCAGGCCCAGGCCCGCCAGGCCGGGTCGTAGCCGCCGTCGGCGAGCAGCAGCAGGACGAACCCCGGCACCAGCACGAGCCGGATCATCGTCAGGATGTTGGCGATGTTCCACAGGCTGGCCTGATCGACCGCCGCGGCCCCCAGCTTCGCGCCGGGTACGGGCCGGCGGCCGGTCCCGCCCGCCGCAGATGCCGGGACACCGGTCATCCGGCCGCCTCCTCAAAGTCCAGGTCCAGGGGCTCGGCCACCAGGTCCACTCCCAGCGTGCCGACGACCTTTGCCGTGACGATACGCCCGGGGACCAGGCCCGTGCCGTCGGTGAAGACGACCTGGCCGTCGGTTTCGGGGGCCTGGTGCGCGGCGCGCCCGTAGGCTCCCTCGCCCTCCTCGGCCTCGTCGAACGGGACGACCGTCTCCACGAGCACTTCCAGGGTCTCCCCGATCCGCTCCTCCGCGCGCTGGGCGGTGAGCTCCTCGGCGAGCCGCTGCATGTGCGCCAGGCGCTCGGCGATGGTGTCCTCGTCCAGCTTGTTCTCGTAGGTGACGGCCTCGGTGCCGTCCTCGTCGGAGTAGCCGAAGACGCCGATCGCGTCGAGGCGGGCGTTGGTGAGGAAACGCTCCAGCTCGGCGAAGTCGGCTTCCGTCTCGCCGGGGAAGCCGACGATGAAGTTCGAGCGGACACCGGCCTGCGGGGCCTTGGAGCGGATGGTGTCCAGCAGCTCCAGGAAGCGGTCGGTGTCGCCGAAGCGGCGCATGGCGCGCAGCACGTCGGGGGCGGAGTGCTGGAAGGACAGGTCGAAGTACGGCACGACCTTGGGGGTCGAGGTCAGTACGTCGATCAGGCCCGGGCGCATCTCGGCGGGCTGGAGGTAGCTGACCCGGACGCGCTCGATGCCGTCGACGGCGGCGAGCTCGGGCAGCAGGGTCTCCAGCAGGCGGATGTCGCCGAGGTCCTTGCCGTAGGAGGTGTTGTTCTCGGAGACCAGCATGATCTCCTTGACGCCCTGCTCGGCGAGCCAGCGGGTCTCGCCCAGCACGTCGGAGGGGCGGCGGGAGATGAAGGACCCGCGGAAGGACGGGATGGCGCAGAAGGAGCAGCGCCGGTCGCAGCCGGAGGCCAGCTTGACCGAGGCCACCGGGCTCTTGTCCAGGCGGCGGCGGAGCGGGGCGCGCGGACCGGAGGCGGGCGCGACACCCTCGGGCAGGTCCGCGGGGGCCTCGGCGGGCTCCTCCGCGGGCGTCTGGGCGTGGCCGGGGAGGGCGACGTCGGCGGCCTGGCGCGCGGCGGGGCTGATCGGCAGCAGCTGGCGGCGGTCGCGCGGGGTGTGGGCTTCGACACTGCCGCCGCTCAGGATGAGCTGGAGGCGGTTGGAGATGTCGGAGTAGTCGTCGAAGCCGAGGACCCCGTCGGCCTCGGGAAGGGCCTCGGCGAGCTCCTTGCCGTAGCGCTCGGCCATGCAGCCGACGGCGACGACGGCCTGGGTCTTGCCGTGATCCTTGAGATCGTTGGCTTCCAGCAGGGCGTCTACGGAGTCCTTCTTGGCGGCTTCGACGAAGCCACAGGTGTTGACGACGGCTACGTCCGCGTCGGCGGCATCCTCGACGAGCTCCCAGCCATCCGCCGCCAAGCGGCCTGCGAGCTCCTCCGAGTCCACCTCGTTACGGGCGCAGCCAAGAGTGACAAGGGCGACGGTACGGCGTTCGGGCATGGACTCAAGACTACTTCGTCCCGGCGCGGGCCCCTGCCGCAAGTCCCCGCACACCAAGATCCCCGGGGTGCGCGCGGCACCCCGGGGATCTTGGTTCACGTCCTCCGCCCGTGGGCGGCCCCTGGCTCAGCCCGCCTGCGGCTGGCCCTGGGAGGGGTCTTCCTTGGTGTAGGTGAGACGTTCCACCTGGCCCGGCTGGAAGTCGTCCTTGATCTCCTTGCCGTTCACGAAGAGCTTCACGACCCCGGCGTCGCCGAGCACGAGGTCGACGGACTCCTTGTCCGTGAAGGTCTTCGACTGGCCCTGGACGAGGGTTCCGTCGAACAGGAGACGGCCCGTGGAGTCCTTCGCGGAGATCCAGCTCTCGCCCGAGTCGGCCGTCAGGACGACCGTGACGAGATCCTTGGGCGCCGCGGCGATGGCGCTGTCCGAGGGCTCCGGCTTGGCGGCCGGCGGGACCTGTGAGGGCTGGGCGGGCTGCGCGGCCGGCTTGCCGCCGGACTGCTTGGGTGCGGGCTTGGGGGCGGCGGAACCTTCCGCCACCGGGCGCTTCTCCTTCTCGGCGTCGCCGCTGAAGGCGGTGAAGCCCACGAAGCCGATCACGGCGACGATGGCGGCGACCATGGCCGCGGTCCAGTTGGGCCGCTGCCGCTCGGGGCGGATCCGCTCGGCGTCGAACATCGGCGCGGCGGGGGTGGGTGCCGGCCGGCCGCCGTGGGCCGCGTCGTAGCTCTCGACCAGGGGTGCCGGATCGAGATGGACGGCGCGGGCGAGCGTACGGATGTGACCGCGGGCGTAGACGTCGCCGCCGCACCGCGTGAAGTCGTCCTCTTCGATCGCGTGCACGATCGGGATGCGCACGCGGGTGAGGGAACTGACCTCGTCGACTGTGAGCCCGGCGGCGATCCGGGCCTTCTTGAGGGCCGTCCCGATGGACGGCTCTTCGACGGAACGTTCGACGAGCCGGTCCTCGGACCGGTCGTCGGTCGAAGGCCGCTCTTCTTCGGGGGAGTTGGAGTTGCCGATGGACACAAGGGCGCCTTTCGAGCGTGTAGCCACCTGCTGGATGTCCAGTCTAGGGGGGTGACGAAAGGGTGGAGCAACCGGAGGGTGCCCTTCCTACGCCATACGAATGGCGACGGGAGGTCCCCTTCGGCTCGGCGGCCCGACGCCGTACGCGAGTCGTGCGCGGCGCCGCCCTCCGTTCAACTTGACGCGGGCCCAAGGGAAACGGTTGCCCGCGATTTCACTACGAATCCGTCTCGCCGCGGATGACCGCGAGCACCTCGTCCAGCTCGTCGGCCTTCAGCAGGACGTCGCGCGCCTTCGAACCCTCGCTCGGGCCGACGATGCCCCGCGACTCCATGAGGTCCATGAGCCGCCCGGCCTTCGCGAAGCCCACCCGCAGCTTGCGCTGGAGCATCGAGGTGGAGCCGAACTGCGTGGTGACCACGAGCTCCGCCGCCTGGCACAGCAGGTCCAGGTCGTCGCCGATGTCCTCGTCGATCTCCTTCTTCTGCTTCTGCCCGACGGTGACGTCGTCGCGGAAGACCGGAGCCATCTGGTCCTTGCAGTGCTGGACGATCCCCGCGATCTCGTCCTCGGTGACGAAGGCGCCCTGGAGGCGGACGGGCTTGTTCGCGCCCATCGGCAGGAACAGCCCGTCGCCCTTGCCGATGAGCTTCTCGGCGCCGGGCTGGTCGAGGATGACCCGGCTGTCGGCGAGGGAGGAGGTGGCGAAGGCGAGCCGCGAGGGCACGTTCGCCTTGATCAGGCCCGTGACCACGTCCACGGAGGGCCGCTGCGTGGCGAGCACCAGGTGGATGCCGGCGGCGCGGGCCAGCTGGGTGATGCGGACGATCGAGTCCTCGACGTCGCGCGGGGCCACCATCATCAGGTCGGCCAGCTCGTCGACGATCACCAGCAGGTACGGGTAGGGGCTGAGCTCCCGCTCGCTGCCCGGGGGGAGTTTGATCTTCCCGTCCCGGATGGCCTGGTTGAAGTCGTCGATGTGCCGGTAGCCGAAGGCGGCCAGGTCGTCGTAGCGCAGGTCCATCTCGCGCACGACCCACTGCAGCGCCTCGGCGGCCCGCTTGGGGTTGGTGATGATCGGCGTGATCAGGTGCGGGATGCCCTCGTACGCGGTCAGCTCGACCCGCTTGGGGTCGACGAGGACCATCCGGACGTCCTCCGGGGTGGCCCGGACCATGATCGAGGTGATCAGGCAGTTGATGCAGGAGGACTTTCCGGAGCCGGTGGCGCCGGCGACCAGCACGTGCGGCATCTTGGCGAGGTTGGCCATGACGTAGCCGCCCTCGACGTCCTTGCCGAGCGCGACCAGCATCGGGTGGTCGTCCTCGGCCGCGTCCGCGAGGCGCAGGACGTCACCCAGGTTGACCATCTCGCGGTCGGTGTTGGGGATCTCGATGCCGACCGCGGACTTGCCCGGGATCGGGCTGATGATCCGCACGTCGGGGCTGGCCACGGCGTAGGCGATGTTCTTGGTCAGGGCCGTGATCCGCTCGACCTTCACGGCCGCGCCGAGGGTGACCTCGTAGCGGGTGACCGTCGGGCCGCGGGTGAAGCCGGTGACGTCGGCGTCGACCTTGAACTCGGAGAAGACGTTGCGCAGCGAGGCGACCACGGCGTCGTTGGCGGCGCTGCGGGTCTTGCCGGGCCCGCCCTTCTCCAGCAGGTCCAGCGAGGGCAGGGAGTACGTGATGTCCCCGCGCAGCTGGAGCTGCTCGGCGCGGGGCGGCAGCGGCTGGGCCTCCGGCGGGGCCTTCGTCAGGTCGGGCACCGCGAGGGTCCCGGAGGCCGCGGCCGTGGTGGCGTGCGGCGGCTCTGCGGGGTCCGCGGCGGCCGGGGGCGCGGCGGACGGGGCGGGTGCGGCGGGCCGCGCGGAGCGGTCGCCGCGTGCGGTCGGCACCGGGGCGGTGACCTCGGCGCCGTCCCGGTCGGCGGCGATCCCCTGCGTGAGGTCGGCGACGAGCGGGGAGGGCGGCATGCCGCCGTAGACCGCCCCGTCCAGCGCGGCGGCGGCGGCCGCGGCCACGTCGACGGCGTCCATCTCCCGGTCGACGGCCGGCCTGCCGGCGGCCTTGCGCGGTCGGCGCCGCCGGGCCAGCGCCTCCTCCTCGGCGGCGTCCG
Source organism: Streptomyces erythrochromogenes (assembly GCF_040684695.1). Classification (GTDB taxonomy): domain Bacteria; phylum Actinomycetota; class Actinomycetes; order Streptomycetales; family Streptomycetaceae; genus Streptomyces; species Streptomyces erythrochromogenes_C. The sequence goes on along the minus strand of NZ_JBFBGM010000042.1, from coordinate 11,052 downwards.
CGGGGTCGCCGGAGCCCGCGCCGGCCCCCGAGCGGGCCCGCCACTGGTCCGGGTCGTGCCGGGACGCGGGGCCGCCCTCGTCCTCCCCGTAGCCCTCGTCGTACTCGTTCGGGGCGATGATCCCGAGCCGGATGCCGAGCCGGCGCAGCCGCTGCGGGATGGCGTTGACCGGGGTCGCGGTGACCACGAGCAGCCCGAAGACCGTCAGCAGCACCAGCATGGGCACGGCCAGCGGCGCGCCCATGGTGAAGATCAGCGGCTTGGAGGCGCCCCAGCCGATGAGCCCGCCGGCGTTCTGCATGGCGGTGGTGCCCTCGTCGCGGCCGGGCGCTCCGCAGGCGATGTGGACCAGCCCGAGGACGCCGATGACGAGGGCCGACAGTCCGATGCCGATCCGGCCGTTGGCGTCGGCCTGGTCGGGGTGGCGGATGAAACGCACCGCCATGACGCCGAGCAGTATCGGCACGAGCAGGTCCAGCCGCCCGAACAGGCCGGTGATCAGCATGGTCACCAGGTCCCCGACGGGGCCGCTCAGGTTCGACCAGGTGCCGGCGGCGACGATCAGCGCGAGGGCGAGGAGCAGCAGCGCGACGCCGTCCTTGCGGTGGGCGGGGTCGAGGTTCCTGGCACCCTGGCCGATCCCGCGGAAGACCGCGCCGACCGCGTGCGCGCAGCCCAGCCACAGGGCCCGCACCAGTCGCAGCACGCCGCTCGTCGGGGACGGCACGGGCTTGGCCGCCGCCTTCTTGGCCGGGGCGCGCCTGGCGGCCGCGGCCTTCTTCGCCGGGGGCTTGCGTGCGGGGGCCGCCTTCTTGGCGGGCGCCGCCGTACGGCCGGTGCGGCCCTTCGCGGTGCCCGCGGCGCTCGGGGAACCCTTGCCGGACGTACGTGAGGCCATGGGCCCGAGGTTACCGGTGCGCGCGCCGGTGGACACGCGTGCCCACCCCTTCACCCGTTCGTGTCGTGGCCGGGGTAGGTGCTTTGACGCTCCGCCAGGCGGGACGCGCGCGGTCAGTTCTGCTTCAGTGCTGCGTCAGTTCTGCGAGGGCAGCGCCGGAGCGCCCCCGGCGCTGCCGGGCTCCAGCGCGTCGAGTGCCCGCCGCAGTCCGGTGAGTTTGCGTTCCAGGTGGGCCGCGGTCGCCACGACCCCGGCGTCGGCCGAATCCTCGCCGAGCTGCTTGGTCAGCGCCTCGGCCTGCTCCTCGACCGCCGCGAGCCGCGCGGAGAGCTCGGCCAGCAGGCCCGCCGTCTCCTTGCCCGCGTCCACGCCGTTCGAGCCGCCGCCCTCCAGCTGGAGCCTCAGCAGGGCGGCCTGCTCGCGCAGTTGGCAGTTCTTCGTGTACAGCTCCACGAAGACGGAGACCTTCGCCCGCAGCACCCACGGGTCGAAGGGCTTGGAGATGTAGTCGACCGCACCCGCCGCGTAACCGCGGAAGGTGTGGTGCGGACCGTGGTTGATCGCGGTGAGGAAGATGATCGGGATGTCCCGGGTCCGCTCCCGCCGCTTGATGTGCGCGGCGGTCTCGAAGCCGTCCATGCCCGGCATCTGGACATCCAGCAGGATGACCGCGAAATCGTCCGTGAGCAGCGCTTTGAGCGCCTCCTCCCCCGACGACGCCCGGACCAGTGTCTGATCGAGCGCGGAGAGGATGGCCTCCAACGCCAGCAGATTCTCCGGCCGGTCGTCGACCAGGAGGATCTTGGCCTTCTGCACCATGCCCTGTCCTCCTCGCCCCGGCATGGGGCCTCCCCGGCTCCTGGCACCGGCCTGTGCGCCGGGCCCCGCCCCAGAGGACGACACCCGTGCGCCGTCCGTCCTTGTGCCGGTCATCGTAGCCCCAGTCCCGAGATCGCCACACCCTGTCACCAGGATGTCACTGTGCACGAAGCAGAAACGCGGTGGGAGAGCAGAAGGTTCCCCGTTTACCGCCCTTCCACACCGCTACGGCCACAGTGTGTCAGCGGTCGGTTCCCTTCCGCTCTCCCTCCTCTCACTTGCCCCGCATCCACTGCTCCATGACCGACAACAGGTAGTCCGGGTCGACCGGCTTGGTGACGTAGTCGGAAGCACCGGAATCGATCGCCTTCTCCCGGTCCCCCTTCATCGCCTTGGCGGTCAGCGCGATGATCGGCAGGCCGGCGAACTGCGGCATCCTCCGGATCGCCGAGGTCGTGGCGTACCCGTCCATCTCGGGCATCATGATGTCCATCAGCACGACCGTCACGTCGTCGTGCTGCTCCAGGACCTCGATGCCCTCGCGCCCGTTCTCCGCGTACAGCACCGCCAGCCCGTGCTGTTCCAGCACGCTGGTGAGCGCGAAGACGTTGCGGACGTCGTCGTCCACGATGAGCACCCGCTCGCCGCGGAAGTCGTACGTCCGGGCCACCACCGGAAGCTCTTCCTCCACGGTGTCCCAGGCGTCCTCCGCCCCGGCCGCGTTCGGCTGCCCCGGCACCGCCGTACGCGGCTCCAGGTCGCTCAGCGCCTTGCGGCGCCGCCGGAACAGCGCGGCCCCGCCGCCCTGCCCCGCCCCGGCCGCCGACGGCGAGGACGCCGCGGGCCGGGCCTGCGCCGCCTCCGGCGCGGCGGAGGGCCCGGCCGGGAGCACCGGCAGCCCGGGCCGCGCCCCGTCGAGGGAGCGGCGGTACAGCTCGCCGCGGGCGCCTCCCGGCGTGGGCGGCGCGTACCCCTGCGGCGGCAGCTCGCTCGGGTGCAGCGGCAGGTACAGCGTGAAGGTGGAGCCGCGGCCGGGCTCGCTCGCCGCGTGGATCTCCCCGCCCAGCAGCCGGGCGATCTCCCGGCTGATGGACAGCCCGAGCCCGGTGCCGCCGTACTTGCGGCTCGTGGTCCCGTCCGCCTGCTTGAAGGCCTCGAAGATCACCAGCATCTTGCTCGCCGCGATCCCGATGCCGGTGTCGGTGACCGAGAAGGCGATCAGGTCCGCGTCCGCCTCCCGGAGCGAACCGGCCTCCAGCAGCTGCTCGCGGATCTCGGTGGGCACGTCGCCGCCGGCGGGCCGGATCACCAGCTCCACGGCACCGGTGTCGGTGAACTTCACCGCGTTCGACAGCAGGTTGCGCAGCACCTGCAGGAGCCGCTGCTCGTCGGTGTGCAGGGTCGCCGGCAGCTCCGGCGAGACCCGCACCGAGAAGTCCAGGCCCTTCTCCGCCGTCAGCGGCCGGAAGGTCGCCTCCACGTAGTCCACGAGCTGGACCAGGGCGATCCGGGTCGGCGAGACGTCCATCTTCCCGGCCTCGACCTTCGACAGGTCGAGGATGTCGTTGATCAGCTGCAGCAGGTCCGAGCCGGCGCCGTGGATGGTCTCGGCGAACTCCACCTGCTTCGGCGACAGGTTCTCGTCCGCGTTGTCGGCGAGCAGCTTGGCCAGGATCAGCAGCGAGTTGAGCGGGGTGCGCAGCTCGTGCGACATGTTCGCCAGGAACTCGGACTTGTAGCGCATCGAGACCGCGAGCTGCTCGGCGCGCTCCTCCAGGACCTGCCGGGCCTCCTCGATCTCGGTGTTCTTCACCTCGATGTCCCGGTTCTGCTGGGCCAGCAGTTCGGCCTTCTCCTCCAGCTCCGCGTTGGCGGCCTGGAGGGCCTTCTGCCGGTTCTCCAGCTCGTCGGAACGCTCCCGCAGCTGCTCGGTCATCTCCTGCGACTGCTTCAGCAGCATCTCCGTCTTGGAGTTGACGCTGATGGTGTTGACGCTCGTACCGATCATCTCGGCGATCTGGCTGAGGAAGTCCTTCTGGATCTGCGTGAACGGCGTGAAGGAGGCCAGCTCGATGACGCCGAGCACCTTCCCCTCGAACAGCACCGGCAGCACGATGACGTGCGCCGGCGGAGCCTCGCCGAGGCCCGAGGAGATCTTCAGGTAGCCGGGCGGGGTGTTCTCGACGAGGATCGTCCGCTTCTCCTCGGCGACCGCCCCGATCAGCCCCTCCCCCGGCCGGAAGGAGATGGGCATCTGCCCGCCCGCGTACGCGTAGCTCCCGCGCATCCGCAGCTCGTACGAGCCGTCCGCGCCGCCTTCCGTCCCGATCTCGGTGGTGCCTCCGGCGGGCACCGCCAGGAAGAAGGCGCCGTGCTGCGCGGAGACCACCGGCGTCAGCTCGCTCATGATCAGCGAGGCGACGTCGTCGAGGTCGCGGCGGCCCTGCATCAGGGCGGAGATCCGGGCCAGGTTGCCCTTGAGCCAGTCCTGCTCCTTGTTGGCCAAGGTGGTGTCGCGCAGGTTGACGATCATCGTGTTGATGTTGTCCTGGAGGACCTGGATCTCGCCCGCCGCGTCCACGTCGACCTTGAGGCTGAGGTCGCCGCGGGTCACCGCGGTGGCCACGGCCGCGATCGCGCGCACCTGCCGGGTGAGGTTCCCGGCCATCTCGTTCACGGACTCGGTCAGGTCCCGCCAGGTGCCGTCGACGTCCCGGACCCGGGCCTGGCCGCCCAGGATGCCCTCGGTGCCCACCTCCCGGGCCACGCGCGTCACCTGGTCGGCGAAGGAGGAGAGCTGGTCGACCATCGTGTTGATGGTGGTCTTGAGCTCCAGGATCTCGCCGCGCGCGTCGATGTCGATCTTCTTGGTCATGTCGCCCTTGGCGATGGCGGTCGTGACCATGGCGATCTGCCGCACCTGACCGGTGAGGTTGGAGGCCATGAAGTTCACCGAGTCGGTGAGGTCCTTCCACGTCCCCGAGACCCCCGGCACGTGCGCCTGCCCGCCGAGCCGGCCCTCCGTACCCACCTCACGGGCCACGCGCGTGACCTCGTCGGCGAAGGACGACAGGGTCTTCACCATCGTGTTGACGGTGTCGGCGAGCTGCGCGACCTCGCCGCGCGCCTCGACGGTGACCTTCTTCGTCAGGTCGCCGTTGGCGACGGCCGCCGAGACCTGCGCGATCCCGCGCACCTGGGCCGTGAGGTTCCCGGCCATCGTGTTGACGTTGTCGCTGAGGTCCTTCCAGATGCCGGTGACCCCGCGGACCCGGGCCTGGCCGCCGAGGATGCCCTCGGTGCCCACCTCGCGGGCCACCCGCGTGACCTGCTCCGCGAAGGAGGACAGCTGGTCCACCATCGTGTTGACGGTCGTGACGAGTTCGAGGATCTCGCCCTTGGCGTCGACGGTGATCTTCTTGGAGAGGTCGCCCATGGCGACCGCCGTCGTCACCTCGGCGATGTTGCGCACCTGCGAGGTCAGGTTGTTCGCCATGAAGTTGACGGACTGGGTGAGGTCCTTCCAGGTGCCGGAGACACCCTTGACCTCGGCCTGACCGCCGAGGATGCCCTCGGTGCCCACCTCCCGGGCCACCCGCGTCACCTGCTCGGCGAAGTTCGAGAGCTGGTCGACCATCGTGTTGAGGGTGTTCTTCAGCTCCAGGATCTCGCCCCGGGCGTCCACGTCGATCTTCTGCGACAGGTCGCCCCGCGCCACCGCCGTGGCGACCTGGGCGATGTTGCGCACCTGCGAGGTCAGGTTCCCGGCCATGCCGTTCACCGAGTCCGTCAGGTCGCGCCAGACACCGGCCACGCCGGGCACCTGCGCCTGGCCGCCGAGGCGGCCCTCCGTACCCACGTCCCGCGCCACCCGGGTCACCTGCTCCGCGAAGGCGGAGAGCTGGTCGACCATCGTGTTGATGGTGTTCTTCAGCTCCAGGATCTCGCCCCGGGCGTCCACGTCGATCTTCTGCGACAGGTCGCCCCGCGCCACCGCCGTGGTCACCTGCGCGATCTGGCGCACCTGCGAGGTCAGGTTCCCGGCCATGAAGTTGACGGAGTCGGTGAGCTCCTTCCAGGTGCCCGAGACCCCCTCGACCCTGGCCTGGCCGCCGAGGCGGCCCTCCGTACCCACGTCCCGCGCCATCCGCGTGACCTGGTCCGCGAAGGACGACAGCTGGTCGACCATCGTGTTGACGGTGTTCTTCAGCTGGAGCATCTCGCCGGAGACGTCGACCGTGACCTTCTGGGACAGGTCGCCGTTGGCCACCGCCGTGGTCACCTGCGCGATGTTGCGGACCTGCCCGGTGAGGTTGCGGAAGGCGGTGTTCACCGAGTCGGTGAGGTCCTTCCAGGTACCGGCGGCCCCCGGCACCTGCGCCTGACCGCCCAGCTCACCCTCGACGCCGACCTCACGGGCCACTCGCGTCACTTCCGCACCGAAGGACTGGAGTTGGTCGACCATCGTGTTGACGGTGTTCTTCAGTTCCAGCATCTCGCCGGCGACATCGACCGTGACCTTCTGGGACAGGTCGCCGTTGGCCACCGCCGTGGTCACCTGCGCGATGTCGCGCACCTGGGTGGTGAGATTGCGGAAGACCGTGTTCACCGAGTCGGTGAGGTCCTTCCACGTCCCCGCCGCCCCGGGCACCTGCGCCTGACCGCCGAGCAGGCCCTTGGCGCCGACCTCGCTGGCCACGCGCGTGACCTCGTCCGCGAAGGTCCGCAGCGTCTCCGTCATCTGGTTGATCGTTTCGGCCAGCTGCGCGACCTCGCCGCGCGCGCTGACCCGTACCTTCTGCGACAGGTCGCCGTTCGCGACCGCCGTCGTCACCTGCGCGATCCCGCGCACCTGGGCCGTCAGGTTCCCGGCCATCGTGTTGACGGAGTCGGTCAGGTCCTTCCACACGCCGGCGACCCCGGGCACCTTGGCCTGGCCGCCCAGCTCGCCCTCCGTGCCCACCTCGCGTGCGACCCTCGTCACCTCGGAGGAGAAGGACGACAGCTGGTCCACCATGGTGTTCACGGTGTTCTTCAACTGGAGCATCTCGCCGGCCACGTGCACGGTGACCTTGCGCGACAGGTCGCCCTTCGCGACCGCCGTCGTGACGAGAGCGATGTCACGCACCTGCGCGGTGAGCCGGTACGCCATCGTGTTGACGGAGTCGGTCAGATCCTTCCAGGAACCAGACATTCCGCGCACCTGGGCCTGGCCCCCGAGCTTGCCCTCGGTGCCCACCTCCAGCGCCACGCGCGTCACCTCGTCGGTGAACGCGGACAGCTGGTCGACCAGGTTGTTGACGGTACGGCCGACCTTCAGGAACTCGCCGCGCAGCGGATGCCCGGCCCCCTCGGCGGCCTGCGTCCGCAGGTCCATCCGCTGGTCCAGATCGCCCTCGGCCACCGCCGACAGCACCCGCCCCACCTCGGACACCGGCCGGGCCAGATCGTCGACCAGCTGGTTCGAGGCGTCGATCGCGGCCGCCCAGGAACCCTCGCAGGCGCCCGTTTCCAGCCGTTCACTCAGCTTCCCCTCACGGCCCACCATCCGCCTCACCCGGGACAGCTCCCCGGTCAGGTGGAGGTTGCGGTCGGCGACCTCGTTGTAGACGGCGGCGATCTCCGCCATCACGCCTTCGCCGGACACCGTCAACCGCTTGCGGAAGTTGCCGTCCCGCATCGACACCAGGGCCGTGAGCAGCCGGTTCAGAGCGGCGGTATCCACCTCTGTCGTGCCGCCGCGCCGAGACCGCCCGCCCTTCGGCCGCGTTCCCGTACGCCGCACCACTGCGCCAGACTCCACCGTGTCCCTCCCGAAAGGGTCGACCACTGTTCCACCGGACACCTGACTCGTCACAAGCCGGCTCTGCAAGCCTGCCCAGTGTTTCACCCTGGCCGAACCCGGCCATAACACTTCGGCACCATCGCACACCGGTCGTACCCTGCGAGTGGATTCCCGGACGACGGCACCATGCCGTCCGCGAAGGTAAGTAACCTGGCAACCGATGTCCAACCGCGTCGAAGGAGATTCGTGATCACGGCACGGGCGGCTGCCAGCTTCGATCCCCTCGGGCGCTCGGTCGCCGCCGCTCGCGCGTTCGTCCGCGACACCCTGCAGGGCTGGGGCTTCGCGGACATCGTCGACGACGCGGTGGTCCTCACCAGCGAGCTCGTCACCAACGCCGTGGTCCACGCCGGAACCAGGGCGGAGGTCCTGTGCCTGCGCACCGAGGACGGCGTCCGGGTCGAGGTCGCCGACCGCTACCCGGAGCGCGAGCTGCCGCTGCGGCACCCCGGCGAGCGCCCGTACGCCGACCCCGACCGCGAGAACGGCCGCGGGCTGATGCTCTGCGCCGCCCTGGCCACCCGCTGGGGCGTCGAGTACACCGCCACCCACAAGCACGTCTGGTTCCGCCTCGATCTGCCAGACCGGCCGGTCGGTACCCGCTCGGCGGGTCCCGTCGTACCGGACCGGATGCTCCCGCTCACCGACAGCCGGGTCCGCGTCGCCGTCCTCCAGATCGACTCGGCCGACACCGTCTCCGCCTGGAACGAGGACGCCGAGCACATCTTCGGCCATCCCGCCGAGAAGGCGGTCGGCCGCCCGCTCGCCGAGCTCGCCGCGTGGCCGCAGACCCCGGGCACCGGAACCGGCATCGCCGAGGCCCTGCGCCTGTCCCGCTGGGAGGGCAGCTACGGCGTCCGCGGGGCCGACGGCCGCGTCATCCCCGTCTACGCCTCGCACCTGCGGGTCCGCGACGCCCACGGCGAACCGTCCACCGTCTGCCTCCTCGTCCACGACGACGAGCGCGCCCTGCTCCAGAGCCCGGTACGGGTGCCCTCCGGCGACGGCGGCCACTTCGCCGAGCCCCGCACCGCCGACCCCTTCGAGGTCTTCATCGGCTCGCCCGCCCCCGACGACCTCGACGGCCTGCTCCAGCGCACCGTCGAGCGGGCCCGCGACCTCCTGGACGCCGACGCCGCCTTCCTGCTGCTCGCCACCGACGACGAGACCGAGCTGGAGGTCCGCGCCACCACCGGCCTGCCCTCCACCCGCCAGCGCTTCGCCCGCGTCCCCGTCGAGGCCGGCACCAACCGCTACGGCTCCGCCCGCATGCCCGCCGTCCACGACGACCTCGTCGCCGTCCCCGGGGCGGTTCCGCTCCTGGACGCCACCGGCATGCGCTCGGCCGTCACCGTCCCCCTCAAGGTCGAGGGCCGGCTCACCGGCTCCCTCGGCGTCGCCGCCGAGAGCCCCGGCCGCTACTCCAACGAGGAGGCGCTCCACCTCCAGTTCGCCGCCGACCGCATCGCCCTGGCGGTGGAGTCCGCCCGCCTCGGCGAGCTGGAGCGGCTGCGCCGCGGTTCCCTGTCCTTCCTCGTCGAGGCCTCCGACCTGCTGGCCGGCACCCTGGACCGGGACCAGACCCTGGCCCTCATGGCCCAGATGACCGTCCCGACCCTCGCCACCTGGTGCGCGGTCTACACGATCGCCGACCAGTCCTCGGACCCGTACCTCAGTTACGTCCTCCACGAGGACGAGGACCGCATCGACGGCCTGAAGGAGCTGCTGTCGCGGGTCAGCCCGCCCGATCCGGTCCGCGAGGCCGGCGCCCGCCCCTGGTCCGAAGCCGCTCTGGCGGTCGGCGGCGAGACGGTGGTCCTGCCCCTCCTCGCCCGCAACCGCGTCATCGGGATGCTGACCCTGGGCAAGCCCCGGGAGGAGCACTTCCGCCAGGAGATCCTCGAACTCGCCGAGGACCTCTCCCGCCGGGCCGCCCTCGCCCTGGACAACGCCCGCCTGTACTCCGAGCGCACCGCCATCAGCCGCTCCCTGCAGCGCAGCCTGCTGCCGCCCGGCTCCCCCGCCATCCCCGGCATGGAGGTCGAGGTCATCTACCGCGCGGCCGGCGAGGGCAACGAGGTGGGCGGTGACTTCTACGACGTCTTCCCGATCCGCGACGGCGCGTACGGCTTCGCCATCGGCGACGTCTGCGGGACCGGCCCGGAGGCGGCCGCCGTGACGGGCCTGGCCCGGCACGCGCTGCGTCTGCTGGCCCGCGAGGGCCTCGGCGGCCCGGCCGTCCTCGAACGCCTCAACGCGGCCATCCTCGACGAGGGCGCCCGCAGCCGCTTCCTCACCCTCCTGTACGGCGAGCTCCACCCGCAGCCGGACGGCGGCGCCCTGATGAAGGTCGTCTGCGCGGGCCACCCGCTCCCACTGCGCCTGCGTCCGAACGGCGAGGTCGACGCGGCCGCGGAACCGCAGCCGCTGCTGGGCGTGATCGAGGACCTGGACCTGTACGAGGAGACCCTCACCCTCGACCCGGGCGATGTCCTGCTGTGCGTCACGGACGGCGTGACCGAGCGGCGCGAGGGCAGCCGGATGCTCGGCGACGACGGCCTCACGGAGGTCCTCACGACCTGTACGGGCCTGACCGCCGGCGCGGTCGCCTCCCGTGTCCTGCGCGCGGTGGAGCGGTTCGCGGCCGAGCCCGCCTCGGACGACATGGCGATCCTGGCGTTCCGCGTGCCCCATCCGCGGGCGGGCGATTAATCCTGGTGCGGGCGGCGACGGCCTGGGCTAGCCTCGGCGCCCATGCCGACTCCCCGTACACGCCCTGATTACACCGCCGACGAGCGCACCCAGCTCCTGGGCTGGCTCGACATGCACCGCTCGATCATCCATTGGAAGTGCGAGGGCCTCTCCGACGAGGACGCGCACCGCTCCGTGCTCCCGTCCTCCCCGCTGATGACGGCGGCGGGGCTCGTCGCCCACATGCGCTGGGTCGAGCACTGCTGGTTCGAGGTGATGCTGATGGACCGGCCCTCCGACATCAATCCCCAGTTCGGGGACGTGGAGGACGCGGACATGCAGGCCGAGGGAATCCCGCTCGGCCGGCTCCTGGAGGAGTACGACCGCCAGTGCGCGGTGTCGAACGAGGTCCTGGCCTCGCTCTCCCTGGACGACACGGGCCGCAACACCGAGTTCAAGGCCGGTGCCGCTTCGGTGCGCTGGGTCATGCTCCACATGATCGAGGAGACCGCCCGGCACGCCGGCCACCTGGACGCGATCCGCGAACTGCTGGACGGTGAGAAGGGCTACTACTGACCCCGGGAACGCAAAAAGGCCCCCGCCTGATGGCGGGGGCCTTTTTATGTGGAGCCCTTTAACGGAATCGAACCGTTGACCTTCTCCTTACCATGGAGACGCTCTACCGACTGAGCTAAAAGGGCGGGTTGTTCGGCGGCGTCCTACTCTCCCACAGGGTCCCCCCTGCAGTACCATCGGCGCTGAAAGGCTTAGCTTCCGGGTTCGGAATGTAACCGGGCGT
>NZ_JBFBGM010000041.1:0-46946 GCF_040684695.1 Streptomyces erythrochromogenes | reverse complement strand
GCCCCCGCCGGGGGGCCGGGGGCGGTGGCCCGGGTTCGGCGGGTGGCTGGGGCGGTGCCTTCCTAACGCGGGCGGGCGCGGCCCGCCCCCCCGGGGGCCCCCCCGGCCCGGACTCACTGATCAGTGATCGGTGATCAGGAGAGGTCGAACCGGTCGAGGTTCATGACCTTGTCCCACGCGGCGACGAAGTCCTTCGCGAACTTCTCCTTCGCGTCGTCGCTCGCGTAGACCTCCGCGAGCGCCCGCAGCTCCGAGTTGGAGCCGAAGACCAGGTCGGCACGGGTGCCCGTCCACTTGACCTCGCCGGTGGCGGTGTCACGGCCCTCGAAGGTGTTCGCGTCCTGCGACGTCGCCGTCCACGCCGTCCCCAGGTCGAGGAGGTTGACGAAGAAGTCGTTGGTCAGCGAACCGGGGGTCGTGGTCAGCACGCCGTGCCGCGACTGCTGGTGGTTGGCACCCAGCACGCGCAGTCCGCCGACGAGGACCGTCAGCTCGGGCGCGCTCAGGTTCAGCAGGTTGGCCCGGTCCAGCAGCAGGTACTCGGCCGGGAGCCGGTTGCCCTTGCCGAGGTAGTTGCGGAAACCGTCGGCGGCGGGCTCCAGCGCGGCGAACGACTCCACGTCGGTCTGCTCCTGCGAGGCGTCCACACGGCCCGGCGTGAAGGGCACCGCGAGGTCGAACCCGGCGTCCTTGGCGCCCTGTTCGACCGCGGCGGCGCCCGCCAGCACGATCAGGTCGGCCAGCGAGATCCGCTTGCCGCCGTCCTGGGCGGTGTTGAAGGCCTCCTGGATGCCCGTCAGGACGCGCAGCACACCCGCCAGCCGGTCCGGCTCGTTGACCTCCCAGCCGCTCTGCGGCTGCAGGCGGACGCGGGCACCGTTGGCACCGCCGCGCTTGTCGCTGCCGCGGAAGGAGGAGGCCGACGCCCACGCGGCGGACACCAGCTGCGACACCGACAGTTCGGAGGCGAGGACCTGCTCCTTGAGGGCGGCGACATCGGCGGCGTCGACGAGCTCGTGGTCCAGCGCGGGCAGCGGGTCCTGCCACAGCAGCTCCTCGGACGGCACCTCGGGGCCGAGGTAGCGCACGACGGGGCCCATGTCGCGGTGGGTCAGCTTGTACCAGGCGCGCGCGAAGGCGTCCGCGAACGCGGCCGGGTCCTGGAGGAACCGGCGCGAGATCTGCTCGTAGGCCGGGTCGAAGCGCAGCGACAGGTCGGTCGTCAGCATCGTCGGGGCGTGCGTCTTCGACGGGTCGTGGGCGTCGGGCACGGTGCCCGCGCCGCCGCCGTCCTTGGGCCGCCACTGGTGGGCGCCGGCCGGGCTCTTGAACTGCTCCCACTCGTAGCCGAAGAGGATCTCGAAGAAGCTGTTGTCCCAGGTGATCGGGGTGTTGGTCCAGATCCCCTCCAGACCGCTGGTGATCGCGTCCCCGCCCTTGCCGGTGCCGAAGGAGCTGGCCCAGCCCAGGCCCTGCGCCTCGATCGGGGCGGCCTCGGGGTCGGCTCCGACGCTCTCGGCCGGGCCCGCGCCGTGGGTCTTGCCGAAGGTGTGGCCGCCGGCGATCAGGGCCACCGTCTCCTCGTCGTTCATCGCCATCCGGCGGAACGTCTCGCGGATGTCGCGGGCCGCGGCGATCGGGTCCGGGTTGCCGTTCGGGCCCTCAGGGTTGACGTAGATCAGACCCATCTGCACGGCGCCGAGCGGGTTCTCCAGCTCGCGGTCGCCCGTGTAGCGCCGGTCGTCGAGCCAGGTGGTCTCGGGACCCCAGTACACGTCCTCGTCCGGCTCCCAGACGTCGGCGCGGCCGCCGCCGAAGCCGAAGGTCTCGAAGCCCATCTGCTCCAGCGCCACGTTGCCGGTGAGGATCATGAGGTCGGCCCACGAAAGGCTCTGGCCGTACTTCTTCTTGACCGGCCACAGCAGGCGCCGGGCCTTGTCGAGGTTGCCGTTGTCCGGCCAGCTGTTGAGGGGCGCGAAACGCTGCTGGCCGGCTCCGGCGCCGCCGCGGCCGTCACTGATGCGGTAGGTGCCCGCGCTGTGCCAGGCCATCCGGATCATGAACGGGCCGTAGTGGCCGAAGTCGGCGGGCCACCAGTCCTGCGAGGTCGTCAGGACCTCCGCGATGTCCTGCTTCACCGCGGGCAGGTCCAGGCTCAGGAACGCCGCGGCGTAGTCGAACTCCTCGCCCAGCGGGTTCGCCACCGCCGGGTTCTTGGCCAGGATCTTCAGGTTCAGGCGTTCGGGCCACCACTGGCGGTTTCCACCGCCCTGGGTGGGGTGCGCGGCGCGCCCGTGCGCGACGGGACAGCCGCCCCCGCCCTGCGCCTTGTCGTCCGTGACGATTGCATCGTGGTTCTCGGACATGGGAATCCTTCCGTACCAGGGGGATCGCGGTGCTCAGGACCGAATGCGGTCGAACAGGCGGGACACGGGGACCCTGCGCACGGGACCGGGCCTCGTCGGTCGACTCGACGCCGAGCGGTCACCGTCCCGTACTCCCGCCGCTCGGGAGTCTTCCTGCCTCTTGGTTATCAACGGAACCGATCCTACGATGGACACAGTCCAAGTCAAGATGAGTACCAAGCCCATATCCGATCGGATGACACGAGCCGGTCGGGGAACCGTCGGCGCGCGCCGACCCTGATGGGGGGAGCCGAGATGAGTGACCTGCTGGAACGGCTGCGGGGGCGCGGCTGGCGGCTCACGTCCCAGCGGCGGGTCGTCGCCGAGGTCCTCGACGGCGACCACGTGCACCTGACGGCCGACGAGGTGCACGCCCGCGCCGCCCGGCGGCTGCCGGAGATCTCCCGGGCCACCGTCTACAACGCCCTGGGCGAGCTCGTCGCCCTCGGCGAGGTCGCCGAGGTCAGCACCGACGGCCGGGCCAAGCGCTACGACCCCAACGCGCACCACCCGCACCAGCACCTGGTGTGCTCCGGCTGCGGGCTCATCCGCGACGTCCACCCGGACGGCGACCCGCTGGCGGTGCTGCCGGCGGCGGAGCGCTTCGGATTCCGGGTCTCCGACGTCGAGATCACCTACCGGGGCCTGTGTCCGGCCTGCGCCCGGGCCGGAGCGCCCGCCCCCCTCGATTGATGTCCGCGCACCCGGGTAGGTGCCGTGCAGAACCGGCCGGTCGCGTCGAGCGGGGGCCGGCAGGACGATGGCACTGCACGAACCTGCGTACGTGGGAAGAGGTGGCTCCTATGGCCCCGCCGGCGGACGGTGACAGATTCGCCGTGGACGTGCGGTCCGAGGGCGACGTGCTGGTCTTCACGCTCACCGGAGAGCTCGACCACGACACGGCGGAACCCCTGCGCGCCGCCCTCACCGCGGCCGTCGACGACGGCGCGCGCAGGCTGCTCGTGGACTTCTCCGGGGTCCGGTTCTGCGACTCCACGGGGCTGAACGTGCTGCTGCACAGCCGGCTCTCGCTCCGGGAGGAGGGCGGCAGCATCGAGCTGGCGGGGCTGCGCCCGCCCGTCGCCCGCATGTTCCGCATCACCGGTGCGGACGGGATCTTCGCCGTACACCCCGACGTGGCGCACGCGCTGGCCGAGCCGCGCCGCGCGTGAGGGAGGAGCGCGCCATGCAGCCACGGTCCCCCGGCCGGCGGCGGAGCCTCCTGCTGACGGGCATGACGGACGTCGTCACCCGCTGCCGTGACTTCACCCGCGACGCCCTCGTCGACTGGAAGTGGATGCCGGGCGCCCGCGACGACTCCGAGGACGTCCTGCTGCTGGTGTCCGAGGTCGTCGCCAACGCCTGCCTGCACGCGGGCGGGCCCCGCACCCTGCTGCTGGAGTGCACCGACGAGCTGCTGCGCGTCGAGGTCACCGACGGCAACCCCGTCGCGCCCGCCCCCCGGACCCGCCCGGATCCGGCCCGGCCCGGTGGGTACGGGCTGCTCATTGTGGAGCGGATCGCCCGTCGCTGGGGCACCGTGCCCCTCGTGGACGGCAAGTGCGTGTGGGCGGAAATCGACTCGCCGCTGCGGTCCCCGGACGCCCGGGGACCGCAGCCCGTCGCGTGGTGACCGGCTGCCCTCAGGCCGCGCCGTCGCCCTCCTGCGCCGCCGTTGCCCCGACGGCGCCCTCGCCATGACCCCCGCCCGGCTCCTCCGGGGGGTCTTCCAGCATCCCGGCGCGCAGCCTGGCCATGATCCGGCTCAGCAGCCGGGACACGTGCATCTGCGAGATGCCGAGGCGCTCGCCGATCTGCGACTGGGTGAGTTCCTCGCCGAACCGCAGCTGCAGGACCAGCCGGTCGCGCTCGCCGAGGGCGCCCAGGAGGGGCTTGAGCGTCTCCAGGTCCTCGATGCGCTCGTACGCCTCCTCCTCCGAGCCCAGTGAACGCGGCAGGGCGCCGCCGTCGGACTCCTGGCCGACGGAGGTGCTGAGGGACTCGGCGACGTAGCAGTTGGCGGCCTGGCGGCCCTCCGCCAGGGTGTCGTCACTGACGCCGAGGTGCTCCGCGAGTTCGTGGTCGGTCGGCCGGCGGCCCAGGTCCTGCTCCATCGCGTCGCAGCACTTCGCCATGTCCAGGCGCAGCTCCTGCAGGCGCCGCGGGACCTTCACGGACCAGCTGGTGTCCCGGAAGAAGCGCTTCATCTCGCCCGTGATGGTCGGGACCGCGAAGGTGGCGAACTCGACCCCGCGCCCGACGTCGTACCGGTTGATGGCCTTGATCAGGCCGATCGTGCCGACCTGGACGATGTCCTCGAAGGGTTCGCTGCGGTTGCGGAAGCGCCGGGCCGCGTACTTCACCAGGCTCAGGTTCAGCTCCACCAGCGTGTTGCGGACGTAGGAGTACTCCGGGGTGCCCTCGGGCAGGGAGCGCAGACGGTGGAAGAGCGCGACGGAGAGGCTCCGGGCGTCGTCCGTGCTGACGGCGAGGGGGTGCTCGGGAATCTCGATGGGGTCCGGCGCGGACGCCGTAGGAGCGGGGGCCGCGGTGGCGCGGGGCAGGGGGGTCATGAGTGTCCTCCGACGGGTCGGGGTGCTGCGCCGGGCGCAGCGGGGCCGTCGTGGGTTTCCCGTCGGTTCTTATACCCGATCGCGGCGCCCTGACCCTTCCGGCCCCTCCGGCCCCTCCGGCGGCGGGGACGAGTGGGCGGGGGCGCTGCGGGTAGGCGCCGCACGGGGAGGGGCGCGGCGCCGCGCACGAACCCAGGGAGACGGCATGTCCGACGACACCGGCGAGCGTGACGGAGAACGGCGTGAGCGCGCACGTGAGGGAGGACGGGCCGAGAGCGAGAAGGAGCGCGCGGACCGGCAGTGGCAGGAGCTCATCCAGGAGATACGCGTCGCCCAGACGGGCGTGCAGATCCTCTTCGGTTTCCTCCTGATCGTCGTCTTCACCCCGCTCTTCCACGAGCTGCCCCGGACCGACAGGACGATCTACATCGTCACCATCGTCCTCGGCGCCCTGGCCACGGGGGCGCTCATCGGCCCCGTGGCCTTCCACCGCGTCGTCTCGGGCCGCCGGATCAAGCCCGAGGCCGTCGCCTGGGCCTCCCGCCTGACCTTCGTCGGTCTCGTCCTGCTGCTGGCCACGTGCACGTCGGCGCTCTTCCTCGTCCTGCGGGTGGCCACCCACGACGCCGTCGTGCCGTGGCTGGTGGCCGGAGTGATGGCCTGGTACCTCCTGTGCTGGTTCGGCCTGCCCCTGTGGGCACGGGTCCGCTACACGGTCGAGAAGTGACGGGCGCGGTCCCGAGCGGCCCGCCGACCATCGCTAACCGGCCACACCCGAAGCTTCAACGAGAAAAACCTTGACCGCGCACTAGGCTGGTGGGTTGTTCGGCGACAGACCGGAACAAACAGGGTGAATCAGGTCTCCGCCGATGAACCGGACCAATTGCCGGAACGACACGCGAGGGCCGATGCCAGCCACACCCGAACGCACTGAACTCGCTCTCCTCGACGACCGCGGCCCGTTCGGGGCCACGGACGGAGGTACGGGACCGCACGAGGAACCCGGCAAGTCCGCACGCTTCCGCGCCGGCCCCGCCGCCCCGCCCCGCACCCTCGTCGACATCTTCGAATCATCCGTACGGGCGTACCCCGACGAACCCGCCCTCGACGACGGCGCCACCCGGCTCAGCTACCGGGCCCTGGCCGCCCGGGTCGACCGCGCCCGCCGCGCGCTGGCCGCCGCCGGAGTCGGGGCCGGGGACCGGGTCGGCGTACGCGTCCCGTCCGGCACCAACGAGCTGTACGTGGCGATCCTCGCGGTCCTCGCCGCCGGCGCCGCCTACGTGCCCGTCGACGCCGAGGACCCCGACGAACGGGCCGACCTGGTCTTCGGCGAGGCCGGCGTACGGGCGGTCGTGGGCGCCGGGCGCCGCATCGACATCATCGGGACCGCCCACACCAGCGGCCTCGCCGGCCCCACCGGTCCCGTCACGACCGGCGACCGCTCCGCGCGCCCCGGCCCCGAGCACGACGCCTGGATCATCTTCACCTCCGGCTCCACCGGCAGACCCAAGGGCGTGGCCGTCACCCACCGCAGCGCCGCCGCCTTCGTCGACGCCGAAGCCGCGCTCTTCCTCGCCGAGGAACCGATCGGCCCCGGCGACCGGGTCATGGCCGGACTCTCCGTCGCCTTCGACGCCTCCTGCGAGGAGATGTGGCTGGCCTGGCGCTACGGCGCCTGCCTCGTACCCGTCCCGCGCAGCCAGGTCCGCAGCGGCGCCGACCTCGGCCCCTGGCTGGTGGAACAGGAGATCACCGTGGTCTCCACCGTGCCGACCCTGGCCGCCCTCTGGGAGCCCGAGGCCCTCGGCGAGGTCCGGCTCCTCATCTTCGGCGGCGAGGCCTGCCCGCCCGAACTGGCCCAGCGCCTGGTCACCGAGGGCCGCGAGGTCTGGAACACCTACGGCCCCACCGAGGCCACCGTCGTCGCCTGCGCCGCGCTCCTGACCGGCGCGGAACCCATCCGCATCGGCCTCCCGCTCAACGGCTGGGAACTCGCCGTCGTCGACGGGTCCGGAGACCCGGTGCCCCTGGGCGGCAGCGGCGAACTCGTCATCGGCGGCGTCGGCCTGGCCCGCTACCTCGACCCCGACAAGGACGCCGAGAAGTACGCCCCCCTCCCGTCCCTGGGCTGGCAGCGCGCCTACCGCAGCGGCGACCTCGTCCGCGCGGAACCGGAAGGACTCGTCTTCCTCGGCCGCGCCGACGAGCAGATCAAACTCGGCGGCCGCCGCATCGAACTCGGCGAGGTCGACGCCGCCCTCCAGGCCCTGCCGCACGTGGCCGGCGCCGCGGCCGCCGTCCGCACCGCCCGCAGCGGCAACCAGCTGCTCGTCGGCTACCTCGTCACCCAGGACGGCTGGGACCGGGCGGCGGCCGTCGAACGGCTGCGCGCCGAGCTGCCCGCGGCCCTCGTACCCCTCCTCGCGCCCGTCACCGAACTGCCCACCCGAACCTCCGGAAAGGTGGACCGCGACGCGCTGCCGTGGCCGCTGCCCGACCTGGAGAGCGCCGGCCCCGCCGAAGAGCTCCACGGCACCGAGGCCTGGCTCGCCGAGCAGTGGCGCGAGACGCTCGGAGCGGCCGTCACCGGCGCCGGCGACGACTTCTTCGCGATCGGTGGCAACAGCCTCGCAGCCGCCCAGCTCACCACCCGGCTGCGCACCCGCTACCCGAGCGCGGCCGTGCTCGACATCTACCAGCAGCCCACCCTGCGCAAGCTGGCCCGCCGCCTGGAGAAGACCGTGGCCGACGAGAGCGCGGTCCGCTCCGTCGCACCGGTGCCGCTGCGCTCCCAGGTCCTCCAGTCGCTCCTGCTGATCCCGCTGCTCACCGTGCTCGGCCTGCGCTGGACGGTCGCACTGCTGGCGCTGGGCAACGCACTGCGGTGGTTCGGGCCCTACCCCTGGGCGCCGACCGCCTCCTGGTGGCTCGTCGCCGCCGGCGCCGTCCTGCTCTTCAGCCCCCCGGGCCGCCTCGCCGTCGCCGCCGGCGGCGCACGCCTGCTGCTGCGCGGCGTGAAGGCCGGACGGCACCCGCGGGGCGGCAGCGTGCACCTCAGGCTCTGGACCGCCGAACGACTGGCCGAATACGCGGGTGCGACCTCCCTGACCGGCTCCTGGCTCGAACGCTACGCCCGCGCCCTCGGAGCCAAGGTCGGCCCCGAGGTCGACCTGCACGCACTGCCCCCCGTCACCGGCATGCTCAAGCTCGGCCGCGGCTGCGCCGTCGAGTCCGAGGTCGACCTCTCCGGGCACTGGCTGGACGGGGACCAGCTCGAGATCGGCCCCGTCCGGGTCGGCGCGGGAGCGGTGGTCGGCACCCGCAGCATGCTCTTCCCCGGCGCCCGCATCGGCAAGCGCGCCGAGGTCGCCCCCGGCTCGGCCGTCGTCGGGACCGTCCCGACCGGCCAGCGCTGGGCCGGCGCGCCCGCCGTCAAGCTCGGCAAGGCCAAACGCAACTGGCCCGCCGAGCGTCCGCCGCGTGCCGTCCACTGGCGGGCCATGTACGGGACCACCGGCTTCTGCCTCACGGCGCTGCCCGTCCTGGCCGCCGTGCCCGCCCTGCTCGTGCTCGGCCGGTTCGTCCCCGCCGGCGCCGGGCTCGCCGAGGCCCTGCGCGGAGCCCTGGTGGCCGTGGTGCCCGCAGCCCTCGCCTTCGGCCTCGCCTACGCGCTCCTCCTGCTGGTCGGCGTACGCCTGCTCAGCCTCGGCCTGCGCGTCGGCAACCACCCCACGCACAGCCGCATCGGCTGGCAGGCCTGGACGGTCACCCAGCTGATGGACCTGGCCAGGGAGACCCTCTTCCCGCTCTACGCCGGGCTGATCACCCCGGTCTGGCTGCGCCTGCTCGGCATGAAGATCGGCCGCGGCGCCGAGGTGTCCACCGTGCTGGCGCTGCCCAGCCTCACCACCGTGGGCGAAGGCGCCTTCCTCGCCGACGACACCCTCACCGCCCCCTTCGAGCTGGGCGGCGGCTGGGTGCGGATCGGGCACTCCGCGATCGGCCGCCGGGCCTTCCTCGGCAACTCCGGCATGGCCGCTCCCGGCCGCACCGTGCCCGACGACGGCCTGGTCGGCGTCCTGTCCGCCGCCCCGAAGAAGGCCAAGAAGGGCAGCTCGTACCTGGGCCTGCCCCCGGTCAAGCTGCCCCGGTCCGCGGCCGCCGCCGACCGGAGCCGGACCTACGACCCGCCCGCGCACCTGCTGTGGGCGCGCGGCCTCGTCGAGCTGTGCCGCCTCGTCCCCGTGTTCTGCTCGGCGGCCCTGGCCGTGCTGACCGCGGCCGCCCTGTGCGCCCTGACCGCGAGCGGCCCGGGCCTCTGGGGCGCCGCGCTGCTGTCCGGGGCCGTCCTGCTGGCCGCCGGAGCGGCCGCCTGCTGCCTGGCGGTCACCGCGAAGTGGCTCCTGGTGGGCCGTCACCGGCCCGGCGAGCACCCGTTGTGGAGCGGCTTCGTCTGGCGCAACGAACTCGCCGACACCTTCGTCGAGGTCCTGGCCGTGCCCTGGCCGGCCGGACCGGTGCCCGGGACCCCGCTGATGTCCTTGTGGCTGCGCGGGCTCGGCGCCCGCATCGGCCGCGGCGTGTGGTGCGAGAGCTACTGGCTGCCCGAGACCGACCTGGTCACACTGGGCGACGGCGTCAGCGTGAACCGCGGCTGTGTGTTGCAGACACACCTCTTCCACGACCGGATCTTGAGGACGGATACTGTGATCCTCCGTGAGGGCGCCACCCTGGGCCCGGGCGGAATCGTCCTGCCCGGCAGCACGGTCGGGGCGCGCAGCACCCTGGGCCCCGCCTCCCTCGTGATGGCCGGGGAGTCCGTCCCCGCCGACACCCGCTGGCTGGGCAACCCGATCGAGGCGTGGCGGTCCTGAGGGGCGGTGGCGCCGGCCGGTAGGGAAGGGGCAGCAGGCACGGCAGGGCACACCAGCACGTCGTACGAGCACGGCGCAGGGAGCGGAAGCGGCAGTGAGCGGCCAGACCTCAGCGGTATCGGATCCGTACTTTCCGGCCAACGGCGACTCCCGTTACCGCGTGCACCGGTACGAGATCACCCTGGACTACCGTCCCGGCCCCAACCGGCTGGCCGGAACCGGCCGCCTCAGCGCCATCGCCGGACGGGCACCGCTGACCGAGTTCCACCTGAACCTGGCCGATTTCAAGATAGGCCGCGTCCTGGTCAACGGGCGGGCCCCGCAATACACCCACCGCGGCGGCAGGCTGCGCATCCGGCCGGCCAAGCCGCTGCCCGCCGGAGCCGCCTTCACCGTCGACGTGCACTGGTCGGGCAACCCCAAGCCGGTGCGCAGCCCCTGGGGCGGCCTCGGCTGGGAGGAACTGACCGACGGCGCGCTCGTGGCCAGCCAGCCGGTCGGCGCCCCCTCCTGGTATCCGTGCAACGACCGCCCCGCCGACAAGGCCTCGTACCAGATCTCCGTCAACACGCCGTCCGCCTACACCGTCGTGGCCGGCGGCCGGCTGCTCACCCGTACCACCAGGGCCAGCACCACCACCTGGGTGTACGAGCAGCCCGCGCCGACCTCCAGCTACCTGGTCGGCCTGTCCATCGGCATGTACCAGACGGTGCTCCTGGGCGACCCCGGGCTCGGCGGCGTCACCCAGAGCGCCCACGTGCCCGCCCACCTGCTGTCGCGCTTCGCCCGGGACTTCGCCCGGCAGCCCGCCATGATGCAGCTGTTCGAGGAGCTCTTCGGCCCCTACCCCTTCGGCGAGTACGCGGTGGTCGTCGCCGACGAGGAACTGGACGTTCCGGTGGAGGCCCAGGGGCTCTCCCTCTTCGGGGCCAACCACGTCGACGGCGTCCGCGGGTCGGAGCGCCTCATCGCCCACGAGCTCTCCCACCAGTGGTTCGGCAACAGCGTGACCATCGCCGACTGGCGCCACATCTGGCTCAACGAGGGCTTCGCGAAGTACGCCGAGTGGCTGTGGTCGGAGCGCTCCGGCGGCCGTACCGCGCACGAGCAGGCGGTGGCCGCGCACCGGGCGCTGACCTCGCGGCCGCAGGACCTGCGCCTGGTCGACCCCGGCCGGAAACTGATGTTCGACGACCGTCTCTACCAGCGCGGCGGCCTCGCCGTGCACGCGGTCCGGCGCGCCCTGGGGGAGGAGGCCTTCTTCCGGATGCTGCGCGACTGGACCACCGTGCACCGCCACGGCGTCGTGAGCACCGCCGCCTTCACCGCCCACGCCGCCCGCTACGCGGCCGATCCGCTGGACGACCTGTACTCGGCCTGGCTGTACGAGGCGTCCCTGCCGCCCCTGCCCGTGTAGTTTCCGGACGGGTTGCGGCCGCACCGGTCCACCGCTGCTCGACGATCACGCAGGTCAGGGCCGTGTCCGAGGCGGCCGGAAGTGGGTGGGGAGAGGCAGGGCGGCCCTTGCCCGGGGCCTATGCGGCTGCCAGCATTCCAGCGCGCGCCCCGCGGGGGCCCGGGGCAGGAGCAGATCCCGGCGCCTCCCGCCGCACGGTTCCGTTCCGTGACCAACGAGCCAGGAGTGCATCCCGTGATCCGATCGAAACTGCGTACGCTGCTGCTCGCCGGCGGTGGTGCGGCCGTCATGCTGGCCACCGCCCTCGTCCCCGCCACCGCGTCCGCCTCACCCGCTCCCGGGGCCCGGGACGCGGCGGGCGCGGCCGCCGGCTTCTGGGCCTGTACCGTCCCGCCGGGCTACACCTTCACCTCCACCCAGCAGACCCTCAACTGCGGGGACAGCGGCTTCCGGACCTACTACTTCGTCCAGCCTCCCGCCGACGGGCTGTGGGCCTGCACCGTGGGCGACGGGTTCACCTACTCCTCCACCCAGCAGACCCTCGACTGCTCGACCGGCGGGGGATTCCGCACCAAGTACCTCCTGCGCACCCCGAAGACCGGCCTGTGGGCGTGCACGGTTCCCTCGGGCTTCACCTACACGAGCACCCAGCAGACCCTCGACTGCTCGACCAGCGGCGGCTTCCGCACCAAGTACCTCCTGCGGGCCTTCTGAGCCGCGGCCCGGGCGCCTGCCACGGAGCGGCGGTCGCGCTCCGTCAGGCGCCCGGGCACGGGGGTTCAGGAGGGCGTCGGGGCGGGAGCGGGCGTCGTGGCCGCGGTGGAGCCTCCTCCGTCCACACAGGTCAGGGACACGATCACCAAGGACTCGATGCCCTGCGCGGGCTCCGGGGACGGGACGGCCGTCAGGGCGGTCCAGTTGCCCTTCGTCAGGGTCAGCGTTCCGTTGCCGAGGTCGGGACCGGCCTGCCAGCCGTGCTCGGAACGGGCCCGCCCGACGGCCGCCCTGAGGGCGGAGTCCACCGTCGCGGGCGCGTGCCGGCCCGTCAGCCGTTCGGTGCACCGGCCCAGGACCTCCGAGGGCTGCCTGGCGACCGTGATGCCCTCGGCCGCCAGTACGGAGGTCAGCTCCGACACCACCGCGTCCGCGGGAAGCGGAGGGCCCGAGAAGCGCGGGGGCAGCGGGCCGAGGTCCTGAAAGGGGGCCCCGCAGGCCGTGGCCGTCGCCGTCATCACGGCCGCCACGGCCAGGGACGCCAGGGCTCCGCGCCCTCGTCGCCGTCGCACGATGGTGTCCGTCTTTTCGGTTCGCCGCATGGCCGGCCAGTCTGCCATCCCGCCGATCTTGAGGAAGCACCGGTCATCACAGGCGCGTCGGCAAGATCCGGGAGGGACACCCCTAGCTCTGTTTGGTCCAGCGCTGGGACGCCTCACCGCCGCACGCCCTGGTCACGAGGCCGCTGCTCATGCCGAGGTCGAGGCAGCCGCCGCCGAGGTCGCTGCGCAGGCTGCCGCCCGGCCCCGTGCGCCACACCCGGCCGATGTCCTGGGCGCAGTCGCCGACGAAGACGGCCTGGCCGAGCCCGTTGGAGTACAGGCAGCTGCCGCTCTGCTGGTTGACCAGCTTGAAGCTCCCGTCCGACCGGCTCCGCACGGTCCAGCGGGCGGTCCCGTCCCCGCAGTCGCCGGAGTCCGAGGCCCCGAAGACCTGGGTGATGCACGTGCCGTTGTTGCCGTTGCGGTAGCGGTGGGTCCCGGTGTCGGGGAGCGGGGCCGGCTGCGCGGGGGCCGTGGTGGGCGCCGCGGAGGTGCCCCCGGCGGACGGACGGGATCCGCCGCCGCTGCCGCCCGCGTTCGCCGGGCCCGCGGAGCCGCCCGAGCCGGGCAGGCCGCCCCCGCCGGCCGCCGCACCCGGGCCGGCTCCGGTGCCGCTTCCCGTGCCGCCGGCCGCCGTGACCGGGGGTCCACCCGTCGCGCCCTGTGCCTGCCCCGGGTCCCCGGCCGACGGCTGCGGGGCCGCAACGGACGGGCTGCCGCCCGCCGCCACCGCGTCCGCCGGGGCCGTCACGGGAGCCGACGGGGTGTTCTGCGCCCCGGCCCGCGGTGCGGACACGTGCGGTACGTACTGGAGGGCCAGCGTCGTACCGCCCGAGACGACGACGACGGGCAGGACGGCGAGGAGGACGCGGGTACGGCGCCGACGCCCGGGCCGCTCGGGTCCGTCCGGGCGGGACCCGGCCGCGGGGGCGGCGCCGGACCCGGGAGCCGCGGGCTCCGCCGCCCGCGCCGGTCGCGGCTTCTCGCCGGCGAGCGGGAGCGTGGGTACGTCGAGGTCCTGCACGTCCGCGGCGAAGGCGGCCCGCTCGGTGAGGCGCCCGTCGATCACCGGCGGCCACAGCGGCTGCGTGAACGGCCCCTGCCGGGACGCGCGTGCGAGGAGCTCCGCCGCCGTGGGGCGGTCGTCCGGATCCTTGGCGAGGCAGGCCCCGACGAGCTCGGCGAGCTCCGGTTCCCGTTCCCGCAGCGGCTCCAGATCGGGCTCTTCGTGGACGATGCGGTACAGCACGCCGTGCCCCGACTCGTCCCCGAAGGGCGGCCGGCCGCACGCCGCGTACGCGAGGACCGAACCCAGTGCGAACACGTCCGTGGCACCGCTCAGCCGCCGTTTCCCGGAGGCCTGCTCGGGTGCCATGTAGGCGGGCGTGCCCACGACCATGCCGGTCAGGGTCAGCCGGCTCTGCTCGGCGGCCCGGGCGACACCGAAGTCGATGAGCGTCAGCCCGTCCAGGGTCAGCATGACGTTCGAGGGCTTGAGGTCGCGGTGCACCATGTCCAGCGCGTGTACCGAAGCCAGGCTCGCCGCCGCCTCCCGCAGCAGCAGCCACAGCGCGTCCGCGGGCAGCGGTCCGCCGTGCAGCGTGAGGGCTTCCCGCAGGGTGATCCCGGGGACGTACGCGGTGGCGAACCACGGCGGCCGCGCCGTGCGGTCCCCGGCGAGCAGCGGCGCGGTGGCGCCGGCGGGCAGCCGGGCGAGGTTGTCCAGCTCGTGCCCGAAGCGGCGCAGGAAGTCCTCGTCCTCGCCGACGACGGAGGCCAGCAGCTGCTTGACGGCGACGTACCGGCCCTCCCGGACGCCCAGGTACACCCGCCCCATGCCGCCGGCCCCGAGCCGGCCCGCGAGCGGGATCGGCCCGATCCGGCGCGGATCGTCCGCCTCCAGCGGCTCGGCCCCGCTCCCCGTCAGCTCCGGCACGTCGCCCGCCCCGCTCGAATCGGAAACTCCTTCCGGGAACCTATCCCGATGATCCGTGCGGGGCAACGAGCCTGGTGGAAGGCCGAGTTGATGCCCGAGCGGCGGCCGGCGGACGTGCCGGGCCCGGTCCGCGCGGGGGCGTACGGGCGCCGTGTCGCGATCGTGAGAACCGTTACATTCGCCCCTCAATTGCCCCTTTTGGGGCAATCATGGTTCGCGGTATCTGTCGTCTATGTGCCGCGTGAGCGGCCCGCGCCGCCCTGTGACGGTCGGCGCCACTGGGAGTGACATGGGACGCGTGCGCAGCTGGACGGGCAACCGGCGAACGGCCCTGCCGATGGTGGCGGGCGGAGCCGTCGTCCTCGGGCTGGGCGGCCTCTACGTCACCGGACTCGCGGCCGGCGGCGACGTCGACCAGGGCACGCGCGTGCACGGTGTGGACATCGGCGGCATGACCGCCGCCCAGGCCCGCCGGACGCTGGACCGGGAGCTCGGCCCCACCGCCGCCGCGCCCGTCGCCATGAAGATCGGCGACCGCGTCGAGAAGGCCGATCCCGCCGCCCTGGGACTCTCCCTCGACACCGCCGCGACCGTCGACCGCGCCGTACGCAAGGGCTACGACCCCGTCACCGTCATCGGCGGCCTCTTCGCCTCCGGCCGGCGCGACCTCGAACCCGTGATCCGCGCGGACGAGCAGAAGGGCCGCGCCGCGGTCGGCCGCATCGCCGACACCACCGCCCGCGCACCCCGCGACGGCGCCATCGCCTTCGAGAAGGGCGCGGCGAAGGCCGTCACCCCCCTGACCGGCGTCACCCTCGTACAGGACCGGGCCCTCGACACCCTGCGCGAGGCCTACCTGCGGACGGACGCCGCCCCCGTCGTGCTGCCGGTGGAGCGCACCGAGCCGGCCGTCGGGCCCGAGGAGACCGGACGTGCCCTGAAGCAGTTCGCCCAGCCCGCCATGTCCGGCCCCGTCGCGCTCACCGTCGCCGGGCAGCGCATGTCGATCACCCCCGCCGTGCTCGGCGAGCACCTCAAGATGCGGGCCGACGCCCAGGGCCGCCTCGTCCCCGCCCTCGACTCCAAGGGGCTGCTCGCCGAACCGGCCGTGGCCCGCCCCATCGAGGAGGTCAGCCGTCCGCCGCTCGACGCCGAACCCCGCGTGGGCCCCGACGGCACCGTGGTCATGGCCCAGCAGAGCCGCGCCGGCCGGAAGGTCACCGAGGAGGCGCTCGGCAAGGCCGTGCTGCCGCTCCTGACCCGTACGGGCGCCGCCCGCAGCGGCGAGGTCGCCACCGTGGCCGTCCAGCCGGAGCTCAGCAGCGAGGAGGCGCGACGGATCGGCATCAAGGAGAAGCTCTCCTCCTTCACCGTGGAGTTCCCGGCCGCCCCGTACCGCAGCACGAACATAGGCCGCGCCGTGGAGCTCATCAACGGCTCGCTCGTCCAGCCGGGCAAGGAGTGGAGCTTCAACCGCACGGTCGGTGAGCGCACCAAGGAGAACGGCTTCGTCGACGGCATCATGATCAATGACGGCCAGTACGTGAAGTCGCCGGGCGGCGGCGTCTCCGCGGTCGCCACGACCATGTACAACGCCGTCTTCTTCGCGGGCCTCAAGCCCGTCGAGCACGGCGCCCACTCCTTCTACATCGAGCGCTACCCCGAGGGCCGCGAGGCCACCGTCGCGTGGGGCACCCTCGACCTGCGCTGGATCAACGACTCCGGGCACGCCGTCTACGTACAGGCGGAGTCCACCGACACCTCGCTGACCATCACCCTCCTCGGCACCAAGAAGTACGACGAGATACGCGCGACCAAGGGGCCGCGCACCAACATCACGCAGCCCGAGAAGCGCACCGGGAACGGACCGACCTGCGAGGTCCAGACCCCGCTCGAAGGCTTCGACGTGACGGTCGGCCGGGTCTTCGTCCAGGGCGGCAAGGAAGTCCGCAACGAGGAGTTCCAGACCCACTACACCCCGCGCGACGAGGTCGTCTGCACCCCGGAGGCGCCCGCCGGAGCCAAGACCCCGGCCCCGACGACGCCCGCGTCCCCCACAGCCCCGGCGGCCCCCGAGGCCCCCGCCGGCGCGCGGACGGCCGAAGCCGCGCCCGCCCCCGCCGGCACCTCCGCCGGGCACCTCAGCGCCGCCGCCGCGCCCCGTGCGTCCTGAGCGACGGCACGGGACGAGGTGTGACACTCCCGGCGCGCTTCGTGCATGCCGGGAGCCATGGCGGCCCGGAAGTGCTACAACTGGGTGCGTGACCATTCCTCGTCGCCACCCGTGCCGGGCACGTCGGTGCGGTCACCTCTAGGCAACCGATTCAGAAGCGTCGCCGGCCAGGTATTCGTCCTCCAGGTGGCGATCGTGGTCCTGCTCGCGGCCGGGGCCCTGCTGGCCCTGGTGCTCCAGTCGCGGCACGACATCGACCGCGAGGCACGCAACCGCTCGGTGGCCGTCGCCGAGACCTTCGCGCACCAGCTGGGACTCCAGCCCGCGCTCAAGACGCCCGACCCCTCCCTGCTCCTGCAGCCCCTCGCCGAGCAGACGCGCAAGGCGGCCGGGGTCGACTTCATCGTGGTGATGGACACCAACGGCATCCGCTACAGCCATCCCCAGCCCGACCGCATCGGGAAACGATTCGTCGGAACCATCGAGCCCTCCCTGCAGGGCAAGGTCCACACCGAGAGCGTCGAGGGCCCCCTGGGCAAGGAGATCCAGGCGGTGGTCCCCGTCAAGGACCGCGACGGCAAGGTCGTCGCCCTGGTGTCCGCCGGCCTGACCGTCGAGAACGTCACCGGAGCCCTCGACCGCCAGCTCCCGGTCATCCTCCTGGCCATCGCCACGGGCCTGGCCCTGGCGACCGTCGGCACCTGGCTGATCAGCAGACGTCTGCGCCGCCAGACCCACGGGCTCGGCACGCAGGAGATGACCCGCATGTACGAGCACCACGACGCGGTGCTCCACGCCGTCCGCGAAGGCGTCGTGATCACCGACGGCGACGGACAGCTGGTGCTGGCCAACGACGAGGCCAAACGCCTGCTCGGCCTGCCCGAGGACGCCGAGGGCCGCCCCATCGGGGACGTGCCCGGCCTGGAGCGCCGGATGTCGGACCTGCTGCTCTCCGGCCGCGAGGCCACCGACGAGGTGATCGGCTCCGGCGACCGCCTGCTCGTCGTCAACCAGCGGCCCACCCACCCCCGCGGCCGGCCCGAGGGCGCGGTGGTCACCATCCGCGACTCGACCGAGATGCAGATCCTGACCACCCGGGCCGAGACGGCCCGCAGGCGCCTGAAACTGCTGTACGACGCGGGCGGGGACATCGGCACCACCCTGGACGTGGTCCGCACGGCCGAGGAACTCGCCGCCGTGGCCGTGCCCCGCTTCGCGGACTTCGTCACCGTCGACCTCGCCGACCAGGTCATCGACGGCGACGAGCCCGCCCCGGGCGCCGACATGCGGCGTACGGCGATCAGCGGCATCCGCTCCGACCACCCCCTCTACCCCGTCGGCCGGCTGATCGACTTCCTGCCGTCCACCCCGCAGGCCCGCGGCTACGGCACCGGACGGGCCGAACTGGTGCCCGACCTGTCCGAGGCGCCCGGCTGGCAGGCCCAGGACCCGCCGCGCGCCCGCGCCATCGTCGACTACGGCATCCACTCGCTCATCGCGGCCCCGCTCATGGCCCGGGGCGTCGTCCTCGGCGTGGTCAACTTCTGGCGGTCGCAGAAGCACGAGCCCTTCGACGAGGACGAGCTGTCCCTCGCCGAGGAACTCGTCGCCCGCGCCGCCGTCAGCATGGACAACGCCCGCCGCTACACCCGCGAGCACGCCCTCGCCGTGACGCTCCAGCGCAGCCTGCTGCCGCGCGCCCTGCCCGAGCAGAGCGCCATGGACGTCGCGCACTTCTACCTGCCCGCCCAGTCGGGGGTCGGCGGCGACTGGTTCGACGTCATCCCGCTGCCCGGCAGCCGCGTCGCCCTGGTCGTCGGGGACGTCGTCGGCCACGGCCTGCACGCCGCGGCCACCATGGGCCGGCTGCGCACCGCCGTGCACAACTTCTCCTCCCTCGACCTGCCGCCCGACGAGATCCTCGCCCGCCTCGACGACCTCGTACAGCGCATCGACCACGACCACAACGCGGACTCCGAGGACGCGGACGGCGGTGTCCTCGGCGCCACCTGCCTGTACGCCGTCTACGACCCGGTGTCCCAGCGCTGCACGATGGCCCGGGCGGGCCATCTGCCCCCGCTCCTGGTCGCCCCCGACGGCAGCACGCAGATCGTCGAGCTGCCCGCCGGACCCCCGCTGGGCCTGGGCGGCATGCCGTTCGAGACCGCGGAACTGGAGCTGGCCGAAGGCAGCCAGCTGGTCCTCTACACCGACGGCCTGGTGGAGGAGCGGACCCGGGACATCGGCGAGGGCCTGGAGCTGCTCCGGGCGGCACTGAGCCACCCCGACCGGGACCCCCACGACAGCTGCCGCGCCGTGCTCGACATGATGCTCCCCGCCCGCCCCACCGACGACGTGGCCCTGCTCATCGCCCGTACCCGGACCCTCGGCCCCGACCGGGTCGCCCAGTGGGACGTGGCCTTCGAGCCCAGTGCCGTGGGCGCCATGCGCAGCGTCGCCGCCAAGAAGCTCGAGGAATGGGACCTGACCGAACTGGGCTTCGCCGCGGAACTGATCCTCAGCGAGCTGATCACGAACGCCCTGCGGCACGGGAGCGAGCCCGTACGGGTCCGGCTGCTGCGCGACCACAACCTGACCTGCGAGGTGTGGGACGGCAGCAGCACCGCGCCCCACCTGCGCTACGCCGCCACCACGGACGAGGGAGGGCGCGGACTGTTCCTGGTGGCGCAGCTCAGCGAGCACTGGGGCACCCGCTACACCCCCGAGGGCAAGGTCATCTGGGCGGAACTGGCCCTGCCGGGCACCCCGGGCGGCGGCGAGGCCGTCCTCACGGCCTTCCTCGACGTCGACCCCCTCTGACGAGCCCGCGCCGAGGAGCCCCTCCTGCGCGCCCCTCGGTAGGGCGAAAACGACCTGACCGGCACGGTCCGTGATCGCTACCATCGCCCGGTGCACCGTGAAACCGACTGGTCCCCCTACCCCAAGATCCCCGCGAACACCCGGCTGGGAGAGGCCCGCGGCCGGACCTGGGTGGCCCACGAGAAGATCCACGGAGCCAACTTCGCCGTCGTGTGCGACGCGGCGGGCGCACACCCCGCCAAGCGGCGCGAGCTGCTCGGCGACGGCGGACTCGACGACTTCTTCGGCGTCGGCCGGATCTGGCCCGCCCTGGCCGTCGCCGCCACCCGCTGCGCCCGGAACCTCAGGGAGGCCACCGGCGCCGCGCCCACGGCGCCCGTGACCCTCTACGGCGAACTCGCCGGCGGCCGCTACCCCCACCCTGACGTACCTGCCGTGCCGGGCGCGGCGGCCGTCCAGACCGGCGTCTGGTACGCCCCCGACCTGATCTGGCTGCCCTTCGACGCGACCGTCACCGACCAGGACGGCACGCTCTGGGTCGGCGACCGCACCCTGCGCGCCGCGGCGGCCCCGGCAGGACTGCTCTGCGTGCCGCTGCTGGCCGAGGGGCCCCTCTCACGGCTCCAGGAACTGCCGGTGCTCTTCCCGACCCGGCTGCCCGGACTGCTCGCCCTGCCGGCGCTGCCGGACAACCTGGCGGAGGGCCTGGTCGTCAAACCCGCGGGGGAGTCGCGGGGGCCCGCCCGGTCCATGGCGAAGTCCAAGCAGCCCGCCTTCGCCGAGGACGAGCGCTTCGACGGCACACGCCCCTACCAGGCGCCCCCCGAAGGCGCCGCGGGCGTCCCCGGCTGGCTCCTGGCCCACGGAACCGGCCTGCTCACCCCGGCCCGCGCCGCCTCCGCCGTCAGCAAGCTGGGACCCCGTACCCCGCCCGGCGAGGTGGCCGCCGAGATCGCACGGGATGCCACCGAGGAGGTCGCCCTGGGGCTGGGCGGCCTGGACGAGGCCGTGCGGCGGGCCCTGGAGGACTCCCTGCACGCCGGAGCCCTCTCCCTGGCCCGCTTCGACGCCTCCGACCGCCGTACCTGAGGGCCTGCGGCCCCTGAGGTGGGACCCGCAGCGGGGCCGGCTCAGGGGCCGCCCGGGTGGTTCGAGCCGATGCGGGCCGTCAGCAGGGCGATGTCGTCGTCTGCGGACGCCGGAACGAGGTGGGCGATCAGCGAGTCGCACAGGTGGTCGAGCGGCTGGAGGGGTTCGGTGAGCAGGCCCGTGAGCTCGCTCAGGCGCTCGTCGATGTCACGGTTGCGCGCCTCGATCAGGCCGTCCGTGTACAGAACGAGCAGGCTGCCCCTGGGGAGCGTGATGTCGGTGGTGGTGAAGGTGACCCCGCCGACGCCCAGCGGCGCCCCGGGCGGCGTCTTGACCAGGTAGACCGTCCCGTCGGGCTCGGCCACGGCCGGCGGAGGGTGGCCGGCCCGGGTGATCGTGCAGTGGCCGGTGGCCGGGTCGCAGACCACGTACAGGAACGTCGCGAGCATCGGCTCGGCCAGATCGGCGAGGGTCGCCTCCAGCTGGTGCAGCAGCGCCGTCGGCGGCATGTCGAGGCGCGCGAGGGCGCGTACGGTCGCCGACAGGCGCCCCATCACGGCGGCGGCCGCGATGCCGTGCCCCATCACGTCCCCCATGAGCAGGCCCGCCCTGCCCCCGGCGAGGGGGACGACGTCGTACCAGTCCCCGCCGACCTCGTTGACGTCACTGGCCGGCAGGTAGCGGTGGGCGATCTCGATGCCCGGCGGCGGCGTGATGTGCTGCGGCAGCATGCTGCGCTGCAGCACCACGGCGGTCTCGTGCTCGTGGTGGTACAGGCGGGCGTTGTCGATGCTGATGGCGGTCCGGGCGGCGAGTTCGCCGGCGAGGGTGACGTCGTCGGACCCGAAGGGCTCGAAGGGCCGGGTGCGGTAGAAGGAGGCCACACCGAGGACCAGGCCCCGCGCGATCAGCGGGACCATCATGAACGAGTGCACGCCCGTCTCGACCAGCTGCGCGGGCTTGGGGGTGTGCCGGGCGGCCGACACCACGGCCACGGCGTCGAGATGCGCCACGAGGAAGGGCTGGCGGGCCGCGAGGGCCTGGGTGTACGGGGCGGCGGCGGGGAAGGTGAGCGTCCGGCCCAGCGGAGCCAGGATCCGGGTCACCGCGGTCCCCGTCAGCGGGGCCTTGCCCAGACGCCGCAGCGCGACGCCCCCGGTCAGCCCCATGCCCGGCTCGTTGCCCTGTGCGAGCGAATCCAGCACGTCGACGGTGACGGCACTGGCGAGGTGCGGGACGGCGAGGTCGGCCAGCTCCTGCGCGGTGCGCTCCAGGTCGAGGCTGGCGCCGATCCGGGAACTGGCCTCGGTGAGCAGGGCCAGCCGGCGGCGCCCGGCCTCGGCCTCGGTGTGGTCGCGCTGCTGCGTGGTGATGTCGAGCAGGGAGGCGATCACGCCGATCGGCCGGCCGCCGGGATCTTCCACCCGTACGTACGAGCACGCCCACACGTGGTCGTGGTCCGGGTCGGCGGGGGTGCGGCCGCTGCGCCGGCGGTTGAGGACCGGTTCGCCGGTCTCCAACACCTGGCGCATGGCCGCTTCCATCTCGCCGGCGTTCACCTCCGGCAGCACCTCGGCCAGCCGGTGGCCCACGTGGGCGGACTCCGTCAGACCGTTCATCGCCTCGAGCGCGGCGTTGACCTGCAGGAAGCGCAGCTGTGTGTCCAGGACGGCGATCCCGACGGGCGAGCGGGCGAACAGGCCGTCCCACACCGCGGAGGCCCCCCGGATCCGGCGGGCCGCGTGCGCGTCCGCGGCGAACACCAGCACGGCCGAAGTGCCGTGGCGGCGGTCGGGTACGGGGCAGGCCCAGATCTCCAGCTCCAGCGGGTGACCGTCGCGGTGCCAGGCGGTGACCGTGCCCATCACCCCCCGGCCGCTCGCCGCCGTCTCCCACAGGGAACGGCCCAGGCTGCGGTCGGCGCCGGGGTGGAGGAGGTCCGCGATGTGCCGTCCGAGCACCTGGGGCGGGTCGTAGCCCAGCAGCTCCTGCGCGCCCTGGTTCCAGCGCACGACCGTCCCGTCGCCGCCGGTGGCCATGAGGGCCACCGGCAGGGCGCCCAGCCACCCGCCGGCGTCCTGGGCGGCGTTGCTGATCAGGTCCTCCAGCGGCATCTCCTCATGCATCCCGCACCCGCTCCCTCCGGGCGGACCCGGCCCCGCCGCTCGGCGGCCCCGGATCACGGCGCAGCTCCTGCCGGCCGCTCGCCCGGTGCGGTCCGCGGCTGCGCATCATCGCGTTCATCACTTTCATCCTCACTCCGGGCGACCGGCGGCGCTCCCCGGCCGCCGCACTCGGGTGCCCCTCCACGATGCGGCTCGCACCCGGTACGGGACCGGCCGGTCGGCGCCGTCCCGTACCCGCGTTCATCCGGTCGGCCGAGCACAGCAAGCCACCCGGGCCACACCGGGCCACGCTGTGGGCAAGGACCGACACCACCGCACAGACGAGGACCGCACCATGTCCCACAGGCGACGCATCGGCATCATCGCGGGGGCCGCAGCGCTGCTGCTCAGCGCCACCGCTTGCTCCGGTCTGGGTCGGACCACCGTCGGCCAGCTCAGCTTCCGGGGCCACGACTCCCCGGTCGAGATCAACTACAACAACACCCTGGTCACCGGCTGCCACCGGATCGCCATCCCGGACGGGGCCACCCATGTGGAGAACAACACCCTCGTGGACGTGATCCTCTACCAGAACTACGACTGCAAGCAGTCCGACGAGCCCAACAACGAGATCTACGTGGCGACGACCCTCTCGAACGTGACGGCCCCCAGGACCCGCCCCTGGCGGAGCTTCAGCGTCGTCCACTGACGCCCCTGGTCCGGGGGCGGCAGCAGCCTCCGGTCAGAACTCCGCCGCGGCCCGCCGGATCGAGTCCAGCGCGCGCGTCACGTCGTCCTCGGTCGTCGACCAGTTGCTGACCGAGATCCGCATGACGCGCCGGCCGTGCCAGGTGGAGCCGCTGATCCACGTCGTACCGTCGTCGAGCAGCCGGGTGAGTACCCGTTCGGTGCGTCCGTCGTCGCCGAACTCGGCGCACACCTGCGTGAACACCACCTCGTTGAGCACCCGGGCACCGTCGATCGCGGCGATGCCGTCGGCGAACGCGCACGCGTGCCGGCACAGCCGGTCGACGAGTTCGGCGACGCCCGAGCGGCCCAGGGACCGCAGGGCCGCCCACACCGTGAAGGCCCTCCCGCGCCGGGAGAGCTCGGGGACCTTGTCGACGGGGTCCCCGTGCTCGTGCTGGATGAGGTAGTCGCCGCGCTGTCCCATCGCGGCCCGGAGCGCGGAGGGGTCGCGCACGACGGCGAGGCCGCAGTCGTAGGGGACGTTCAGGGTCTTGTGCGCGTCCGTCGCCCAGGAATCGGCGTCCGCGCAGCCCGCGGTCAGGTGCGCGTGCCGCGGTGAGGCGGCCGCCCACAGTCCGAAGGCCCCGTCGACGTGGACCCACGCGTCCGCCGCGCGGGCGGCGCGGACGGTCTCGGTGAAGGGGTCGAAGGCGCCGGAGTGGATGTCCCCGGCCTGCAGGACCACGATGGTCGGGCCCTGCCCGCCCGCCGCCAGGGCGCCCCGCAGCGCGTCCGGCTCCATGCGCCCCTGATCGTCCGCCTCCACCAGGACGGGGGCGCCGAGCCCCAGGTAGCGCAGTGCCAGGTCGACGGCCATGTGGCGGTCCGTGCCGGCGACCGCGCGGACCGGGGGACCGCCGGCGAGCCCGTCACGGGCGAGGTTCCAGCCGGCGCGGCGCAGCAACTCGTCGCGTGCGGCGGCGAGGCAGGTGAAGTTCGCCATCGTGGCGCCGGTGGTGAAGCCGACGGCGCTCTCGTCGGGCAGGCCGAGCAGATCGAGCAGCCACGGGCCGGCGACCTCTTCCGCCGCCGCGTACGCGGGCGAGGCGGCCCGCATCACGGAGTTCTGGTCCCAGGCGCTGACGAGCCAGTCCGCTGCCAGCGCGGCGGGCTCCGTGCCGCCGACCACGAAACCGTAGAAGCGCCCGCTCGGGAACGCGGTCAGCCCCGGTTCGCAGGCGGTGGCCAGCAGGTCGACGACGTCGGCCGGAGCGCTGGGGGCGTCGGGCAGTTCGGTACCGAGCGCGCGCACGATCTCGTCGACCGATGCGCGTGCGGGAACCCGCCGGTCGGACAGGCTCGCGAGCCACCGGACGGCATGCTCGTGCGCCCGCCGGAGCGCGGCCTCGCGCGCGTCCATACCTCGGACTATGGGACAGCGGACGTCGCTGCGCAAGCCGCGGCTCGTACGTTCGTTCCCCCTCGGTGGTGCGTGCGGTCGGTGCGGTCCGCTCGTCAGCGCTGGGCGACGGCGGTGTCCAGCCCGGCCAGGGCGGCGGCCCAGGGGAAGGGTGCCGGGTCGTCCGTGGGCGTGTTGTCGTGGAGGAGGAGCTGTACCCCGGCGTTGCGCAGGGTGGCGAGGGAGATCTCGTACTGGGGGTGCGCGGCGAGGGCACTGTTGGTGCAGGCGACGGTGGTGATGGGAGTGCCGGTGCCGAGGGCTTCGGCGGCGAGGCCGACGGTCAGCCGGTCGGTGAGGCCGAGGGCCCAGGCGTTGACGGTGTTGAAGGTGGCGGGGGCGCAGAGGAGCGCGTCGGGCGCAGGCCACTGCTCCGGTTCGCCGGGGAGCTGGTACTGCCACAGCACGGGACGGCCGGTGAGGGCGGCGAGGCCGTCGAGGCTCCCGGCGAGCCAGTGTGCGGCGGTGGGGGTGAGGCCGAGGCACACGTTCCAGCCGCGGGCCTGGGCGTCTTCGATGACATGGGCGACGTCGAACACGGGTGGGGCGGCGGAGCAGAGCAGATAGAGGGTCTTCGTGGTCATGCGGCCAATATGATCATATCGCTTGACCTCAAGTGTGGTTGAGGGATCAAGATCGAGCCCATGGACATCGAACGCGCGGCTGCGGCCGCTGACATCAAGGCGATCGAAGAGGTCGTCGCCACGGTCGAACGGACGCAGCGGGCCAAGGACGCCGAGGGCTTCCTGGCGCTGTTCCACCCGGACGCGCTCTGGACGACGGCGCACGGAAAGGTGCTCATCGGCCTGGAGGAAATAGCCGAATTCACGCGCGCCGTGCTGCCCGGGGCGGCCTGGGACGGCGACGTCACCTACGAGGTCGTCCACGTGCAGTTCCTGCGGCCGGACGTCGCGGCGGTGAAGGTGCGACAGGTCTACCACGCGGCCGACGGCAGCGAGGGCGCGCCGCTGTACGTGATGACACGGGAGGCCGACGGGCCCTGGCTGCTGACCGCCTGCCAGAACACCCAGGTGGTGAAGGATCCGGCCTGAGCCCTCGCCCCGCGGCAGCGCGGCCGCCGCGGAGGACGCCGACCACCGCCACCGGGAGGCCGCACGGGCGGTGAAGGCGGCCCGGGCGACGGCCCGGCGGGCCGGCCGCGGCTGAC
Organism: Streptomyces erythrochromogenes; assembly: GCF_040684695.1. GTDB lineage: Bacteria > Actinomycetota > Actinomycetes > Streptomycetales > Streptomycetaceae > Streptomyces > Streptomyces erythrochromogenes_C. The sequence continues at coordinate 20,918 of NZ_JBFBGM010000041.1, read as the reverse complement.
CGTGCGCCGGAGGCCACCACCGGACCCCGACGTCAGTGCCGGCGCATAAGGTCATGGGCATGATCATGAAGAACGAATTCAGTGACGCCTTCCTGCTGGAGGCCGAACGCCACGCGGCCTGGGGCGCCGCGCAACTGGAGGCCCTGACCGCGTTCATGCCGGAGGGGCCCTGGACCGCCGACCTGGAGGCCTGTCTGTACCGGCAGGGCGGTCTGCAGCTCCGGGTCGCCGTGCTGGGCACGTACGACATGCGGGAGCGGTCCTGGATGTGGGGCTGGGCCAACCCGGGACTGCGCGGCAGCCGGGTCGTGGCCCCGACCGGCGCGATCGAGCGCTACGGACGGGCCCACGGGATCGCCGAGTTCACCGAGGAGGTCCTGGACCTGTCCGGCTTCGACGACCCCCGGCGGGCGGCGGAGACACTGGCCTTCGCGGGCATGGGCGTTGCCGGGGCGCCCGGATACCTGGGCCTCCCGGCGGGGCCGGACAGCCAGGTGTACTTCCTGCCGGACGACCCGCAGGTGCCCCGGGCCGGCCTCGACGCCGTGGCGCTGCCGCGCCACCTCGTCACGGGCGCGGGTCTGATCGGCCGTTCGGCCCGGCGGGTGGTCACCGGCTATCTGGAGCACCACGGCCTGCCGGCCCACGAGGACGGGGACCGGATCCGCGCCGAGCTTCCGGGCGGCAGCGCGGCGGAGATCGACTTCGACGCAGCGGGGCGCATCGCCGCCGTGCGCCTGACCGCGGTCTGACCGCCGCCCGGGAAGCGGGCCCGTCGGCCCGCTTTCCGGACCGCGCCGGCCGCCGCACGCGCCGCGCCGCGCGGCGGCAGGGCCCGTGATCACGCCGGGTCCGGCCAAGTTGCCCACCGGTGCGGTGCGATGGGCCCTCACGGGGCCGGTCGCGGGGTCCCGCCGTCCCACCTGCGTCGCGACGTCCGGGCGCCCGCCCCGGTACCGGATGCCGGTGGCGTCCGGGCGGCAGCCACGGGCCCCGAGGGCAGGGAACGCCCGGGGCTGCTGAGCCCGGTGGGGTCCGCGCCGCCGCCGTCGGCCCCGCCGAAACGGGCCTTTTCCGGTCCATCGGGCCCAATGCCCCCGACCGGCACGGCGTCATGACGGCGGCGGGCCCCGGTGTTTCGCCGCGGTGGCGGAAATCGGCCAGCGAACGGGTCCGCGCACCGCCGGGGGACGGTTGTCCGTATCCCGTCCTTTCCCCGCAGGCCGTCCCGTGGTGGCATGTCCATGCCGAAATTGATCGGCTCCCCCCGATGAATGGAGAAACAAGGATGTTGCTCCGCAGACTGACCGTCGGCGCGGCGGTGGTGGCGTTGTCGACCCTGGCCATGCCGGCACAAGCCCACAACGCCACCTATCCGCCCGGGAGAATCACGGTCGACGTGGTCGGCGTGAACGGTTCGGGATGTCCCCAGGGGACGGCGAGCGTCGCCGCCGCCTCCGACAACACCTCGTTCACGGTCACGTACAGCGACTACCTCGCGCAGACCGGCGCGGGCTCCGGCGGGACCGACTTCCGCAAGAACTGCCAGCTCGCCCTCCAGATCCACGTACCGCAGGGCTTCACGTACGCCATCGCCCGCGCGGACTACCGCGGCTTCGCCCATCTCCAGCGCGGGGCCTACGGCCAGGAGCGCGCCAACTACTACTTCCAGGGCATGGCCCAGACGACCCGCAGGACCCACCAGTTCAACGGCCCGTACTCCGACAACTGGCAGGCGAGCGACCAGACGGAGTACGCCGACCTGGTCTGGGCGCCGTGCGGCGAGGAGCGCAACCTCAACGTCAACAGCGAACTGCGCGTGTACGCGGGAACGTCGAGCCCGCAGACCCTGAGCTTCATGAGCATGGACTCCACGGACGGCAGCGTCAGCACGGTCTACCACTTCGCGTGGAAGGAATGTCCGGCGGTCTGACACGGCGTGAGCCTCGGAACCAGCACATCAAGGTCAGGAGTGACAACGATGTCCCATTCCCTGCCCCGCACACTGTTCACCGGCGCCGCGGCCGCGGCACTGATCGCCACCGCGGCCCCGGCCGGAGCGGCCGGCCCCGCGCCGCAGATCATCACACCGCCCGACAAGATCGTGATCGAACTCGCCACGGTGAACGGTTCCGGCTGTCGGGAGGGCACCGCGGAAGTGGCCGTCGCACCCGACAACACGGCCTTCACCGTCACCTACAGCGACTACCTCGCGCAGGTCGGGCCGGGTGCGCCGCCGACCGGATTCCGCAAGAACTGCCAGCTCAATCTGCGCGTCCACGTTCCTTCGGGATTCACCTACGCCATTGTCCAGGCGGACTACCGGGGATTCGCATTCCTGCAACCGGGAGCCTGGGGCCAGGAGAAGGCGAACTACTACTTCCAGGGAATGCCGCAGACCACCCAGCGCACCCATCAGTTCAACGGCCCGCTGAATGACAACTGGCAGGCGACCGACAGGACGGAGTACGCGGATCTCGTCTGGGCGCCGTGCGGTGAGAAACGCAATTTCAACATCAACACCGAACTGCGCGTGAACGCGGGCACGTCCAATCCGCAGACCGCCACCAGCTTCATGACCATGGACTCCACCGACGCGAGTGTGAGCACGCTCTACCACCTGGCCTGGCAGGCCTGCCCCGCCCCCCGGCCGCGTTCGCACTAGGACGCGCCGGCGGTGCCGACGGTGCCGGAGGTGCCGGGGGTGTCGGAGGTCCCGCGGAGCGGGATGCTGCGGCGCAGACCTCCGACACCTCCGGCGCGCACCCCGCTCAGGCAGCGCGCCGCGCCCTCGACGGGAAGTGGGAACGGGCCTCGGGCAGGTACAGGGGAACGACGGCGGCCGCGGCCAGCAGATCGGGCAGGGCGTTGACGACGGCCCACCAGACGGGATCGATCCCGTCCGTGCCGAGGCCGCTGACCCGGAAGACCAGGAACAGGGCACCGACGACGGTCAGCACCGCACGGGCCCAGCCGCGGCCTGCCCGCATCCGCGCCGCGACGGCCAGCCAGCAGGCCAGGAAGACGGCCAGCGCCCCCGCCGACAGGGCGAGTTGGGTGATCGCGCCGCTCCGCCCCGAGTGCTCGGTCAGCTCGTCCAGGCCGGTGGGCGCCACCACGAACACCCCCAGCACCCAGATCAGGGCCTCCGTCGCGACGGCCGCCAGGGTCAGCGCCCACGCCGCCTCGACCTGCCGAGGGCGCCTCGGGCCCGCGCCGCTGCTACCGGTGTTCATGACAGCCTCCTTCCGGGGTACGTCCGTTGAGAGGGCGAACGGGACCCCGAGGTTGCCTCCTGTCGGACTTTCCGCACCGGTGATCGGTTAGGTTGGCGCGATGTCCGAGATACGAACCGAACGTCTTGTCCTGCGCCAGTGGCGTGAGTCCGACCTGCGGCCCTGGGCGGCGATGAACGCCGATCCCGAAGTCCGCGAGCACTTCGACGGCGTCCTCACCCGGGAACAGAGCGAGGCGTCCGCGGCCCGCTTCCGGGCCGCCATCGAGCAGCGCGGCTGGGGCTGGTGGGCGGTCGAGGTACGGGAGACCGGCGAGTTCATCGGGTTCACCGGGCTGGACCCGGTGGACGAGGACATGCCGTTCACCGGCGTGGAGGCCGGCTGGCGGCTGGCCCGCTCGTCCTGGGGCCACGGCTTCGCCACGGAAGCCGCCCTGGCCGTCGTGGCCTTCGGCTTCGAAACCCTCGCGCTGCCCGAGATCCTCGCGGTGACCACGGCCGGCAATCTCCGCTCCCAGGCGGTGATGCGCCGTATCGGGATGACCCGGGACCCGGCCGACGACTTCGACGACCTCACCGTGCCCGCCGGGCCGCTGCGCCCGAGCGTGGTGTACCGCGTCCGGGCGGGGCTCACGGCTCCCGCCGGGTCGTAGCGCACGGGACCGTCGGCGGCCGGGCCGACGGGGCTGACCTGCGCGGGAGGCGGCGGCGCCGGGCCGGGGCCCGTGCGCGGCCGCCGCCCGCGGCGGGTTACCGTGTCCCTTCATTCGAGGGGGAAACACAGATGTCGCAGAACACGGGATGGGCACAACACCCGGGACAGCCCGTGCCACAGTGGGGAGGCGGCTGGGTGCCGCCGGCGGCGCCGAAACCGGGCGTCATACCCCTCCAACCGCTCAGCCTGGGCGACATACTCAGCGGCGCGCTCGCGTCCTTCCGCCAGTACTGGCAGCCCATGGTCGGCATCATCCTCGCCGTACAGGGCATCGGCATCCTGCTCATGACGCTGGGCATAGGCATCGCCGTCGTGGTCGTGGCCGACCGGATCGCCACCGTCCTCGACCTCCCGCCGGGCGTGGGCGCCTCCGAGGAGGACGTGATGGCCATGCTCCTGGCCTTCGTACCGGCCGCGGTGCTCCTGCTGATCACGGTGACGGTCGGCGCGGCCCTGATCAGCGCGCTGGGTCCGGCCGTGATCCAGGAGGCCGTACTCGGGCGTCGCACCACCTTCGGCGCGATCTGGCGCCGCTGCTGGTCCCGACTGCCCTCGGTGCTCGGCACCGTGCTGCTCACCGGGCTGATCGCGGGCGCGCCGATGCTCCTGGTCTACGCGATCGGCATCCCGCTGGTCATCATGTCCGCCGACGGATCCGGGCCTCCGGCAGGCCTGTTCGTGCTGATCCTGGGCGTCCTGCTCTGCCTGCCCGTCTCGGTCTGGCTCGTGACGCGCCTCAGCCTCGCGCCCGCCGCCGCGGTGTGCGAGGGGCTCGGCCCCGTCGCGGCGCTGCGCCGCTCCGCCCACCTGGTCAAGGACGGCTGGTGGCGCGCGTTCGGCATCACCATGCTCGGCCACTTCATCGCGATGGCCGGGGGCTACGCCATCCAGATGCCCTTCAGCTTCATCGGCATCGCCGCGTTCATGCCGTCCATGATCGACGCGGGCGAGCCGGGCGCGGACCCGAGCGCGGCCATCGCCGGACTCGGCGTGTACGTGGTCTGCCTGATGGTCGGCGGCCTGATCAGCGGTCTCTTCCAGTTCGGCTTCCCGCCGCTGGTCTACGCCGTGCTCTACGTCGACCTGCGGATGCGCAAGGAGAACTTCGCGGAGGCCCTGATCGCCGGCGCGCCCCCGGCCGCACCCGCACCCGCTCCGGCGTCGGCCCCGACCCCCACCACGGCACCGGCCCCGCCTCCGGCGGACACCCCGTCACCCGACCGGACCTGACAGGTCTGCCCGACCCCGCCGCCCCGGAGCGGCGGGGTCGCTTCCGTTCCGGGCCCGGTCAGGTGGTGGCCGTGACCCGCAGGAGGTTGTGGTCCGAGACCGTCGTGTCGAGCGGGAGGGCGTCGGCGGTCGCCGTCAGGACGTGCGGGGCGCTGAGGAAGACGTAGTCGAGCTTCTTCGGGCCGAAGGTCGTCTCGCCCGACCGGCAGGCGGCGGTCGTCGGCGGCGGGCAGACGGCCGGGTCGAAGAACTCCGGGTCGCCTTCGTCGCCCTCGACGAACGCACCGTGGGCGCCGTCACCGCGCTCCGGCAGGTAGAAGCGCGACAGCGTGTCCGTGCGCGGGGAGTGGTTGAAGTCGCCGCCGAGGACGACGGCGTACCCGTCGTCCAGCCACGCGCGGGCCCGTGCCGCCAGCCGGTCCGCCTCCGGCACCGCGAGGGTGCCGTCGTCCCAGTAGAGGTGGACCGAGCAGGACCAGGTGGGCCGGTCCGCGAGGGAGGCCAGGACGCAGGGCACGGTGATCGGCTCGCGTTCGCCGCCCACCGTCAGGTCGAGCTCCGCCGTGTCCGAGACCGGGCCGCGGACGAGGACGGCGTTCCCGTACGCGTACCCCTCGCAGATGGCCGGGTTGCCGCCCGGAAGGGTGGCCGAGTGGAACCCCGTGTAGCCCAGTGGCCCCAGGCGGTCGAGCAGCTCGCGGTACTGGTGTTCGCACACTTCCTGGAGGAAGAGCTGGTCGGCCGCCCAGCCCCCGGGGTCGGCCTCGGCGAGAACGGCCGCGATCCTGCGCGCACGGTCGTACGGGGGAGCGGCGCACATGTTGCCGCAGATGTTGTAGCTCGTCAGCCGGACCGTGCCGGCCGCGGCGGCACGCGGTCCGGGCGGTACGAGGACGCACCACGCGGCGGCGGTGAGCGTGAGGACGGCCAGGGCGGCAGGGGTTCGGCGCACACCCGTGATGCTTCCCGGGCGGATCCCAGGTGCCCCGGCAGTACGCGCGCATGGGCCGGAAGAGCGCAACCGCGTGCCGCCAGCCGGGTTCACGCGGGGCCCGACTCGCATACGCCACATCTCGAATGCACGGTGACGCCGTCTCCCCTCATGGAGTCACTTCCTGAATCGATGAAGGCGACTCCCGATCCCCGCCGGGCTCGCAGGCCCGGGAGACGGCGGGTCCGGACCGGGTCGGGTCTCGGTGGCAAACTCAGTACAGCCACGGAGGATTTTTTCGTCAACACTTTTCACAAGGATTGAAGAAACCCCGAGTTCACAGCCCTGGCACGCATATGACGTCTCGTCCGGTCTTCGTTTCGTGAACGCAGGAGCCCTTGACGGCCTTTCCGGCGGGCAGTTCACTCACGCTTCGATCCCCCCGGATCCACGACGTCAGGAGCACCCCGCATGCCCCTCACCCCCACAGCTCCCCGGCGATCACTGGCGGTGGCCCTGGCCGCCGCGCTGGTCGCCGCCCTCCTTGTGCTGCTGCCCGGCGGCACCCCCGCCCAGGCGGTACCCGTCCTGCTCTCGCAGGGCAAGCCGGCCACCGCCTCCAGCGTCGAGGGCGCCGGCACCCCCGCCCCGGCCGCCGTCGACGGCGACAACGGCACCCGCTGGTCCAGCCAGTTCGCCGACCCCCAGTGGATACAGGTCGACCTCGGCGCCCCCGCCCGGCTGAGCCAGGTGGTGCTGCGCTGGGAGACGGCCCACGCGCGGGCCTACCGGATCGAGTTGTCCACGAACGGCACCGACTGGAGCACCGCCCACTCCACCACCGCCGGCCCCGGGGGCGTCCAGACCCTCGACGTCACCGGCACGGCCCGCTACGTGCGGATGTACGGAACCCAGCGCGCCACCGCATGGGGCTACTCCCTCTGGGAGTTCCAGGTCTACGGCACCACCGACACCGGGCCCACGCTCCCCGGCGGCGGCGACCTCGGCCCGAACGTGATCGTCTTCGATCCCTCCACCCCCGGCATCCAGGCCCGGCTCGACGAGGTGTTCCGGCAGCAGGAGTCCGCGCAGTTCGGGTCCGGCCGCTACCAGTTCCTCTTCAAGCCCGGGACCTACCACGGCCTCAACGCCCAGATCGGCTTCTACACCTCCATCTCGGGGCTGGGCCTGAGCCCCGACGACACCACCATCAACGGGGACGTGACCGTCGACGCGGGCTGGTTCAACGGCAACGCCACGCAGAACTTCTGGCGGTCCGCCGAGAACCTGGCCCTCAACCCGGTGAGCGGTACCGACCGCTGGGCCGTCTCCCAGGCCGCGCCGTTCCGCCGGATGCACGTCAGGGGCGGACTCAACCTCTCCCCGGACGGCTACGGCTGGGCCTCCGGCGGCTACATCGCCGACTCGAAGATCGACGGGCAGGTCGGCAACTACTCGCAGCAGCAGTGGTACACCCGCGACAGCTCGATCGGCGGCTGGTCCAACGGTGTCTGGAACCAGGTCTTCTCCGGCACCCAGGGCGCACCGGCGCAGGGCTTCCCGAACCCGCCGTACACCACCCTCGACACCACCCCGGTCTCCCGCGAGAAGCCCTTCCTGTACCTCGACGGCGGCGACTACAAGGTGTTCGTGCCCGCCAAGCGGGTGAACGCGCGCGGCACCTCATGGGGCAACGGGACCGCCCCGCAGGGCAGCTCCGTCCCGCTCAGCCAGTTCTACGTGGTCAAGCCCGGCACGAGCGCCGCGACGATCAACCAGGCGCTCACCCAGGGCCTGCACCTGTTGTTCACCCCGGGCGTCTACCACGTCGACCGGACCATCCAGGTGAACCGGCCCGGCACCGTGGTCCTGGGCCTCGGCCTCGCCACCATCATCCCGGACAACGGGGTGACCGCCATGAAGGTCGGCGACGTCGACGGGGTACGGCTGGCCGGCTTCCTCATCGACGCGGGCCCGGTCAACTCCCCCTCCCTGCTGGAGGTCGGCCCCGCCGGCACCACCACCGACCACGCCGCCGACCCCACCACCGTGCAGGACGTCTTCATCCGCGTCGGCGGGGCCGGTCCCGGCAAGGCCACCGTCGGCATGGTCGTCAACAACCACGACACCATCGTCGACCACACCTGGATCTGGCGGGCCGACCACGGAGACGGCGTCGGCTGGGAGACCAACCGCTCCGACTACGGCTTCCGCGTCAACGGGGACGACGTGCTCGCCACCGGCCTCTTCGTCGAGCACTTCAACAAGTACGACGTGCAGTGGAACGGCGAACGCGGCCGGACGATCTTCTTCCAGAACGAGAAGGCGTACGACGCCCCCAACCAGGCGGCGATCCAGAACGGCTCGATCAAGGGGTACGCCGCCTACCGGGTGGCGGACTCGGTCTCCGTCCACGAGGGATGGGGGCTGGGCAGCTACTGCTACTACAACGTCGACCCGACGATCCGTCAGGAGCACGGCTTCCAGGCCCCGGTCACACCGGGTGTGAGGTTCCACGACCTGCTGGTGGTCTCGCTCGGCGGCAACGGCCAGTACGAGCACGTCATCAACAGCACGGGCGCCCCCACCTCGGGTACCTCCACCGTCCCCTCCACGATCGTCTCCTTCCCCTGACCCTTCCGGACCGGGCGCGTGCGCCGCGGGGCGGCAGGTGCCGCCCCGGCGCACGGTCACCGGGTCCGCGACCGGTGGGCGGCGATGATGCCGGCGTAGTGGCGTCCGCTGGACTTCACGGTGCGCCGCTGCGTGGCGTAGTCGACGTGGACCAGGCCGAAGCGCTTGTCGTAGCCGTAGGCCCATTCGAAGTTGTCCAGCAGGGACCATGCGTAGTACCCCGCCACGGGCGCGCCCCTGCGGGCGGCGCGGGCGCAGGCGGCGAGGTGGGCGGTGAGGTAGGCGGCCCGCTCCGGGTCGTGGACGGTGCCGTCCGGGGCGACGGTGTCGGGGTAGGCGGAGCCGTTCTCGGTGATGTGGACGGGCCCGGCGCCGTACTCCAGGTGCAGGCGCATGATCAGGGTCTCCAGGCCGCCGGCGTCGACCTCCCAGTCCATGCCGGTACGCCGGACACCGGGACGGGAGATCTGCCGGGCGTACGGAGCGGGACCCTCCGGGTCGGCGGTGACGACCTGCGGGAAGTAGTAGTTCAGCCCGATCCAGTCGAGGGGTGCGGCGATGGCGTCCAGGTCGCCCGCGCGCTCGGGCAGCTCGACCCGGTACACCGCGCGCATGTCGGCGGGGAACCCCCGGCCGTGCACCGGGTCGAGCCACCAGCGGTTGACGTGCCCGTCCATCCTGCGGGCCGCTTCGAGGTCGGCCTCGCGGGGGGTCGCGGGCTCGACGGTCGAGAGGTTGTTGACGATGCCGATCCGGGCGTCCGGGGCGGCCGCCCGGACGGCGGCGGCGGCGAGGCCGTGGCCGAGCAGGAGGTGGTAGGAGGCGCGGACGGCGGCGGTCAGGTCGCGCAGGCCGGGAGCCATCCGGCCCTCCAGGTGGCCGATCCAGGCGGAGCACAGCGGCTCGTTGAGGGTGGCCCACTGGGTGACGCGGTCGCCGAGGCGCGCGGCGACCAGCCCCGCGTACGAGGCGAAGTGCTGCGCGGTGTCCCGTACGGGCCAGCCCCCGCGGTCCTGGAGGGCCTGGGGCAGGTCCCAGTGGTAGAGGGTGACGGAGGGCTGGATGCCGGCGGCGAGGAGGGCGTCGACGAGGCGGTCGTAGAAGTCCAGGCCCTTGGGGTTGGCCGGGCCCGCGCCGTCGGGGACGATGCGCGGCCAGGCGACCGAGAGCCGGTAGGCGTTGGTGCCCAGCTGCCGCATCAGGGCGATGTCCTCGGGCCAGCGGTGGTAGTGGTCGCAGGCCGTGTCGCCGGTGTGCCCGCCGTCGACGGCGCCGGGCACGCGGGAGAAGGTGTCCCAGATGGAGGGCGCCCGGCCGTCCTCGGCGACGGCGCCCTCGATCTGGTAGGCCGACGTGGCGGTGCCCCAGAGGAAGTCGCGGGGCAGCGCACCGACGTCGACGGCGTCCGCGCCGGTCGCGGGAAGGCTTTCGTGGGGGCTCATTTGACGGCTCCTGCCGTGAGTCCGGCCACCAGGTACTTCTGCAGCAGAAGGAATCCGGCGACGACGGGGATGCTGACGACGAGTGAGGCGGCCATGATCTGGTTCCAGTAGACGTCGTTCTGCGTGGAGTAGCCCTGGAGGCCGACGGCCAGGGTGCGGGTGGCGTCGTTGGTCATGACGGACGCGAAGAGGACCTCACCCCACGCGGTCATGAAGGCGTAGACGGCGACGGCGACGATGCCGGGGACCGCGGCGGGCACCACGACGCGGAACAGCGCGCCGAGAGGACCGCAGCCGTCGACCATGGCCGCCTCGTCGAGGTCGCGCGGCACCGAGTCGAAGTAGCCGATCAGCATCCAGATGGAGAAGGGGAGGGAGAAGGTGAGGTACGTGAGGATCAGCGCGCCGCGGGAGCCGTAGAGGGCGATCCCGGTGGCGTTGCCGATGTTCACGAAGATCAGGAACAGGGGGAGCAGGAAGAGGATCCCCGGGAACATCTGGGTGGAGAGCACCGTCAGGGTGAACAGCCGCCTGCCGCGGAAGCGGTGCCGGCTGACGGCGTAGGCCGCGAAGACGGCGATCACGACGGACGCGACGGTGGCGGCGCCCGCCACGATCAGCGAGTTCACCAGGTACTTGGCGAGCGGGACCGTGTGCCAGATGTCGGTGTAGGGGCGCAGGGTGAGCCCGCTCGGGATCCAGCGGAACCGTCCGGCGACGTCCTGGAGCGGTTTGAGGGAGCTGGTGACCATCACGAAGACGGGCAGCAGCGTGAAGGCGGCGAGCAGGGTGAGGAAGACGGCGCGCAGGGCCCGGAACGAGGCCGGCGGATCGAGGGGGCCGCGGGCGCGGCGGCCGCGGCGGGCGCGGACCCCGGGGGAGTGCGTGCTAGCGGGCATCGGCGTCCTTCCGGCCGCGACCGGTCAGCAGGAGGTACGCGGCGGTGACGAGGAGCAGGAAGAGCAGCAGCAGGACGGACATGGCCGAACCGGTGCCGAAGTTCCAGGTGACGAAGCTCGATTGGTAGATGTGGATGGAGACGAGGTCGGCGGCCTCGGGGGCCGATCTGCCGAACAGCAGGAAGGGGGTGTTGAAGTCGTTGAAGGTCCACAGGAACAGGACGAGGACCAGCACCTGGTTGACGGCGCCGAGCGAGGGCAGTGTGATGCGGCGGATCTGCTGCCACACGCCCGCGCCGTCGAGGGCGGCGGCCTCGTACAGGTCCCCCGGGATGTTCTGGAGGGCGGCCGTCACGATGAGGAAGGCGAAGGGCCAGCTCTTCCAGACGGAGACGGTCAGCATCGCCCAGAAGCTGTTGTCGCCGATCAGCCAGAAGGTGTTCTCGGCGCCGCCGAGGCCCAACTGGTCGTGGATGACGTGGTTCACCAGGCCGTTGTCCCGCTGGAACATGAACGCCCAGGTGATGACGGCCGCGTAGGCGGGCAGGGCGTACGGGACGAAGAACAGCGCGCGCAGCAGCCCGCGGCCGCGGAAGGAGTGCTGGGTGAACACCGCCGCGGCGGTGCCCAGCAGCCAGCACAGGGCGACGGACAGGAAGGTGAACAGGCAGGTCGTGACGAAGGAGTCGAGGAGGGCCCGGCCCACGGGCCGGTTGACGTCGACGGCCAGCTCGTAGTTGTCGAAGCCCGTCCACGGCGCCAGGGACCAGTCCCGGATGAAGAACTGGGTGAGCCTGCGGAAGCTCATCAGGATCCCCATCACCATGGGGACGAGGTGGACGAGCAGTTCGAGCAGCAGGGCGGGCAGCAGGAGCAGGTAGGGCAGGGCGCTGCGGCGGACCCGCCCGGGGCGGCGGGCGGGGGCGGGGGCGGGGACGCCGTTCGTCCCCGGCGCGGTGGTCCCGGTGGGCGGGCCGGTCCCGGGCGGGACCGTACGGGGCGCGGTGGTCATGGCCGGCGGCTCAGTTCGCCATCTGCTGCTGGGCCTTGGCGAGCCTGGCCCGGACCGACTCGGTGGTCACCGGCCGGCCCGCCGCGGCGTCGGCGAAGAGTTCCTTGACGGCCGTGCCGACGGTCGTCTCGAACTGCGACTCCTCGGGCACCTGGGGGAGCGGGGCGGCGCTGGTGGCGAGCGTGTCGCGCAGGACGGTGAGGTCCGGGTCCGCGAAGGCCGGGTCGCTCTGCGCCGCCTTGACGGGCGGGATGGAGCCGTAGGTCCTGTTGAGGATCTTCTGCTCCTCGTCGCTCGTCATGAACCCCACGAACTTCAGGGCTCCGTCGAGGTTGTCGGTGTTCTTGAAGACGGCCATGTTGATGCCGGCGACCATCGAGTTGACGCCCGTGCCGGTCCCCGGGGCGGCGCCGGCCGGGACCGGGACGGGGGCCGTGCCCCAGTCGCCCTCCTTCATCCCGTGGGCCTTGAACGAGCCGGCCGCGCTCTGCCACAGCACCATGGCGGTCCGGCCGCCCGCGAAGTCCTGGAGGGACTGGTTCTTGTCGTACTCGGCGTTGCCGGGCGCCACGATCCGGGCCTCGGCCATCAGGTCCACGTACTGCTTGACGGCGGCGACGTTGGCGGGGGTGTCGAAGGTGGGTTTGCCGGCGGCGTCGAAGAAGGACCCGCCGTGCTGCCGCGACAGGACGAAGACCTGGTGGATGTTGTTGGCGAGGTTGGCTCCCTCGGCGCCCAGCGCCCACTTCCCGGACGTGCCGCCGCCGCTGATCCTGCGGCCGGTCTCGACGAGTTCGTCCCAGGTCGCGGGCGGCTTCTCGATGCCCGCCTCCTGGAACATCTTCTTGTTGTAGTAGAGGGCGTAGGCCATGGAGTAGAGGGGGACGGCGGCCGGGTCCTGCCCGGCGGCCCCGGCCGAGCCGATGGCGGACGCCACGAAGCGGTCCCGGCCCCCGACGGCCTCGAAGTTCTCGGCGGTCCAGGGCAGCAGCGCGCCGGTGGCCTGGAGCGAGGCGGACCAGGTGTTGCCGATGTTCAGGACGTCGGGGCCCTGCCCGGAGGCGGTCGCGGCGAGGATCCGGTTCAGCAGGTCGGACCAGGGGATCACCTCCAGCTTGACCTTGATGCCGGTCCGCTCCTCGAACTTCTTCAGCTCCGGGCCGAGGGCAGCCTGGTCGGCCGCGATGTCGGCCCCCTGGTTGGAAGCCCAGTACGTGAGCTCGCCGGGGGCGGAGTTCGAGCCGGCGCCGTCCGTGGTCCCGCCGCCGCACCCGGTGGCGGTGGCGAGCAGGGCGGCGACGGTGACGGCTGCGGCGGTGGCTGTTGCGGTGGATCTGCGCATGACGGCTCGGTCCCTTTCGGCGGGGGCGGGAGGAAGGCCGGTGGGCGGGTCGATCGGGTCGGCGGACGGAGCCGCGGGCGGGATGGGCCCGGGCTTCCGGTGTCGCCGCGGAGTGCCTGCGGTGCTGGACCGACCGCTTGGTCCAGGCCTTAATTTAGGACGTGAGTTAAGCGGCGCGGGAGGGTCGCGTCAAGGGCTCGCGCAAGGGTATGTTGCGACCGGAGTCACGTGGACGTGACGGCGGAAGGGGCCAGATGACGACAGCTCGTGGCGGACGCACCGTACGGGACCTGCGACGCGGCAACCGCGGCGCCGTGCTCCAGCGGCTGTACTTCGGCGGCCCGATGAGCCGCCAGGAACTCGGACCCGCGACCGGGCTGAGCTCCGGCTCCGTCAGCAACGTCGTCGGCGAACTCGTCGCGGACGGGCTCCTGGAGGAGGCCGGCGTCGTCGACTCCGACGGCGGCCGCCCCCGCACCCTGCTGCGCGTCCGCCCCGGCAGCGCGCACATGATCGGCGTCGACGTCGGCGAGACCCGGGTCCGCGTCGAGCTCTTCGACCTGGCCCTGACCGAACTCGCCCGCACCGAGCTGCCGTTGCTGCCCCGCGGCTGCTACGACGTCGCGGCGGTCGTCGATCACGTCGCGGCCGGTATCGCCGCCGTGCTGGCCGACGCCGGCCTCGGCGCCGACCGGCTGCTGGGCGTCGGGGTCGGCGTACCCGGCATCGTGGACCACGACGCACCGGGCGGATCCGTGGTGCACGGCCAGACCATCGGCTGGGACGCCGTCCCGCTGGAGCGGCTGCTGCGCGCCACCGGGGTGCTGCCGGTCGAGGTCCCGTACCTCATCGACAACGGCGCGCGGACCCTCGGGCAGGCGGAGATGTGGTTCGGCGCCGGACGCGGGGCCAAGGACGCGGTCGTCGTGCTCTTCGGCTCGGGCGTCGGCGCGAGCCTGATCACCGACGGGTCGCCGGACGGCGGGACCACCGAGGGCACCCCCCTGGAATGGGGCCACCTCACCGTCTCGGTACGGGGCAGGCGCTGCCGCTGCGGCGCACTGGGCTGCCTGGAGGCCTACACGGGCGCGGAGTCGCTGCTGGCCCGCTGGGCGGAACGAGGCGGCGGCCCCGCACGGTCCGGGGCGGTGGACGAGGAGGAGGCGCTCTCGGAACTCCTCGCGGCGGCGCGCGCGGCGGATCCCGTCGCCGTGGAGCTCCTGGAGGAGACGGCGGAGTACCTGGGCGCGGGCCTGTCGGACCTGGTCAACCTGTTCCAGCCGGAGCGGATCCTGATCGGCGGCTGGGCGGGGCTGCTGCTCGGCCCGTACATCCTGCCCTCGGTGCGGGAGCACGCGACCCGCTACTCCCTGCGCCACCCGGCCGGACGGGTCACGGTGGGCCTCGGCGCGCTCGGGCCGGACGCGGTCACCGTCGGCGCGGCCACGCTCCCGCTGTCGGCCTTCTTCGCCACCGGCGGCCGGCGGTCCGCGCCGGAGCCCGCAGCCGAGCCCCCGGCCTGGCACGTGTCGCTGTCGACCCGGGCCGGCGGAGCCTGACGCCGCAGCCCGACGACGATGTGCGTGCGGGCCGGCCCGCCCGGCCCGACGGCACGCGCGTACGGCCGATCGAGGGGACAATTGCCCCATGGCTGACACCGGACCCGCGCCGGACGGCGCCGGCTCCCCGGGCGCGGGGCGCTACGGCGAACAGGTCTTCCGGCCCGACCAGGGAGGCGAGGGCGACCGCATCGACCTCGGCGCCCTCGCCTACGACGACACCACCATGGCCCGGCTCCGGGCGCTGGGGGCGGGCCCCGGCTGGACCTGCCTGGACGTCGGAGCCGGGACGGGTACGGTGGCCCGCCGCCTGCTGGCCGAAGCGGGGGTCGCCGAGGTCCTTGCCGTGGACCGCGACGTGCGGTTCCTCGCCGCGCACCCCCTGACCGGACTGACCGCGCTCCAGGCCGACGTCACCGCCGACGACTTCGCCCCGGGCCTCTTCCGGCTGGTCCACGCCCGGTTCGTGCTCATGCACCTGCCCTCCCCGCGGCGCATGGTCGCCCGGCTGAGCAGCCTCCTCGCCCCCGGCGGCGTACTCGTCGTCAGCGACGCGGTCGACCTCACCACGGCCTCCGCGCCCCGCACGCCGTACACCCGCGCCATGCGGGCCATGTGGCAGGGGCTGCGCGACAGCATCGGCACGGACGTCTCCCACGTCCCGCGGCACCCCGAGCTGTTGCGGGAGGCCGGGCTGGATTCGGTGGCGGCCGAGATCCACGTACCGCCCCTCCTGCCGGGGAGCCCGATCAGCCGGTTCTGGGCCGACACCTGGGAGCGGGCCCGCGGCGCGATGGTGGGAACGGGTCTCGTCGACGACGCGGGTCTGGACGAAGCCCTGGCCCAGCTGGATTCGCCCCACTGGACCGGGCTGTCCCCCGGCATGCTCACGGCCTGGGGCCGAAAGCCGGCCTGACGGAGGGTTCCCCGGGTGAAACGCCCGGTGCGGTGCCATCGACGCGGTCGCCCCGGACGCCTATGATTCCGACGCCCCATCGCACCTCGAACACACATACCCAGCACGGGTGTCGACGGCGTTCCGGGACTCGTACCGCGGCCGCCGGCGCCACCCGACGAGTTCGGAGGTCCTGTTGAGCACGCACTTACGCACCCCGCGCAGACTCGCCGCCCTGGCCGTCGGCCTGACGGCTCTCCTGGCAGCACCGGCCGGTCCGGCCCTCGCCGCGCCGCAGGCCGCCGCACCCGCGGTCCACGACGTGGCGGCCGCCCCCGTCGTGGCCAACCCCGGCAACCAGGTCGGCTACCAGTGGGACAGCGCCCACCTGCAGATGACGGCCACCGGCGGCGTGAAACCGTACACCTGGTCGGCCTCGAACCTGCACCTCGGTACCTCGATCAACCCTTCGACCGGCCTCATCTCGGGCGTCCTGCGCGGCAGCGGAACCCGTACCGTCACCGTCACCGCCAAGGACGCCACGGGCGCCTCGGCCTCGGTCTCCTTCACCTGGCGCGTCATCCGCGACGCCTGCCCCCGCTGCTGACCGCGTGCCGGCCCGGCCCGCCCCTCCGCACCGCCCGGCCCTCGGGCAGGATACGCACGTGCAGACGACCACGGAGCTGGTGGAGAGGGCGGCCGGGCTGGCCGCACGCGGCGGCCGGCGGATCCTCGGCGTGGCCGGGCCGCCGGGCGCCGGGAAGTCGACGCTGGCCGCCCGGCTGGCCGAAGCGCTCGGCCCGCGGACGGCCGTGGTGGTCCCGATGGACGGATTCCACCTCGCCCGGGCCGAGTTGAACCGCTTGGGGAGGGCCGACCGCAAGGGTGCCCCGGACACCTTCGACGCGGCCGGCTACGTATGCCTGCTGGCCCGGCTGCGCGCGTCCGCGACCGGCAGTGCCACGGTCTACGCCCCCGCCTTCGACCGCTCCCTCGAGGAGCCGATCGCGGGCAGCATTCCCGTGCCCCCGGACGTACCGCTGGTGATCACCGAGGGGAACTACCTGCTGCACGACGCGGGGGAGTGGGCCGCGGTGCGGCCGCTGCTGGACGAGGCCTGGTACTGCGCCCCGGACGAAGGCACTCGGGTACGGCGCCTGGTCGAACGGCACGTCCGCCACGGCAGGGATCCGGCCGGCGCACGCGCATGGGTGGAGCGCTCCGACGAGGCGAACGCCCGCCTCGTCGCCCGGGGTCGGCACCTCGCCGACCTCGTCGTCGACCCCGGTTGAACCCGTCCTGTCCCGTCACCCGAGGGGAGCGGAGCGGGGTGTGGGCGGGGCGTGGGCGTGGCGGAATCGGGATGTCCGAATGCGCTGTTAGGGTGACGTGTGCCCGTCAAGGCGGGCGCATTTCGGTTCCTGACACACCAACGGGGTAGAACGTGAAGTTTCGTCATGTCCGCGCGATAGCCGTGTTCGGCATCGCCATCGTCGCGCTCACCGGTGCCCGCGGTTCCCACGGCGCCAGCTGCGGCGGCGGAAGCAGCCACTCCAGCTCCGGCAGCTCCGGCGGCAGCAGCAGTGGCGGCACCAGCAGCGGCACCAGCGGGAGCGACAGCACCAGCGGCACCAGCGGTACGAGCAGCAGCTCCGGCGGCACCACCACCACGGGCGGTTCCGGCCGGGACAAGGCCGAGCGCGACATCAAGATCGACAGCTGCAAGCTGGACGGCACCGGCAAGAACCTGGTCGCCCGCCTGACCGTCACCAACAGCGGTTCGGTGGACTACACCTACAACGTGACCATGAAGTTCAACCCGGCCGCCGGGTCGAGCGCGGTCGCGGCCACGGCCCGGGTGAACAGCCTCAAGGTCAAGGCCGGCGCGTCCCAGCAGACCGAGGCCACCGCGCCGTACACCGGCAAGGGCGACGGCAGCGAGTACAAGGAGTGCGTGGTCTCCACCGCGTCGAAGAGCGCGCTCTGACAGCCGCCCCGGCACACCGCCGGCGTCCCGGCCGGCCGCTGCGCGCGCCCGGCCGGGACGTCCGCGTCAGACGAGGTCGAACCGGTCGAGGTTCATCACCTTGTCCCAGGCCGCCACGAAGTCGCGGACGAACTTCTCCCGCGCGTCCTTGGCGGCGTAGACCTCCGCGAGGGCCCGCAGCTGGGAGTTCGAACCGAAGACGAGGTCCACGGCGGTCGCGGTCCACCGGGGCTCGCCCTTGCCGCCGGCCCGGCCCTCGAAGACGTTCTCGTCCGTGGCCGACGCCTTCCACTGCGTGCCCATGTCCAGCAGGTTGACGAAGAAGTCGTTCGTCAGGGTCTCCGGCCGGTCGGTGAACACGCCGTGCCGGGACTGCCGGAAGCCCGTGTCCAGGGCCCGCATGCCGCCGATCAGCACCGTCATCTCGGGCGCCGTCAGGTCCAGCATGTTCGCGCGGTCCAGCAGCAGGGTCTCCGGCGCCAGCTTCTCGCCCGCCGGCAGGTAGTTGCGGAACCCGTCCGCCCGCGGTTCGAGCACGGCGAACGACTCCGTGTCCGTCTGCTCCTGCGTGGCGTCGGTGCGCCCGGGCGCGAACGGGACCGTGATGTCGAGCCCCGCGTTCCTGGCCGCCTGCTCGATCGCCGCGCACCCGCCCAGGACGATCAGGTCCGCCAGCGAAACCTTGGTCCCGCCGCCCTGCGAGGCGTTGAAGTCCGCCTGGATCCCTTCGAGGGTCCGCACCACCTGGGCGACCTCGGGCAGGTCGTTGGCCTCCCAGTCCTTCTGCGGCGCGAGCCGGATCCGGGCGCCGTTCGCCCCGCCGCGCTTGTCGGTGCCGCGGAAGCTGGCCGCCGACGCCCACGCCGTGGTGACCAGTTGGGAGACGGACAGCCCGGAGGCCAGGATCCGTCCCTTGAGCGCGGCCACGTCCCCGGCCGAGACCAGCTCGTGGTCGACCGCGGGAACGGGGTCCTGCCACAGCTGCGGTTCGGGGATCCACGGGCCGAGGTAGCGCGAGAGCGGCCCCATGTCGCGGTGCAGCAGCTTGTACCAGGCCTTGGCGAACGCCTCCGCGAGCTTGTCCGGGTTCTCGTGGAAGCTCTTCGAGATCGGCGCGTAGACCGGATCCAGCTTCAGCGCGAGGTCCGTCGTCAGCATCATCGGGGCGTGCTGCTTCGACGGATCGTGCGCGTCCGGAACCGTGCCCTGGGCCTCGGGGTCCGTGGGGGTCCACTGCTGCGCCCCGGCCGGGCTCGTCGTCAACTCCCAGTCGTACGTGAACAGGTTGTCCAGGTACCCGTTGTCCCACGTCGTCGGCCGG
Organism: Streptomyces erythrochromogenes; assembly: GCF_040684695.1. Lineage (GTDB taxonomy): Bacteria > Actinomycetota > Actinomycetes > Streptomycetales > Streptomycetaceae > Streptomyces > Streptomyces erythrochromogenes_C. Next base: position 1,716 of record NZ_JBFBGM010000041.1, on the reverse strand, counting down.
GTCGTCCATGCACCCTCGAGGCCGCTGGTGATCGCGTCGACGCCGCTGCCGCTGCCGTAGGAGTTGTGCCAGCCGAGGCCCTGCTGCTCGACCGGGGCGGCCTCCGGCTCCGGGCCGACGTACTCGGGATCGACCGCGCCGTGGCACTTGCCGAAGGTGTGGCCGCCGACGATGAGCGCGACCGTCTCCTCGTCGTTCATCGCCATGCGGGCGAACGTCTCACGAATGTCCCGGGCAGCGGCGATCGGATCCGGATTTCCGTTGGGACCCTCGGGATTGACGTAGATCAGCCCCATCTGCACGGCGCCGAAAGGACCGGTGAGTTCCCGGTCGCCGCGGTAGCGCTCGTCTCCCAGCCATGTGTCCTCGGGTCCCCAGAAGACTTCCTCCGGCTCCCAGATGTCCTCCCGTCCGAAGCCGAATCCGAAAGTCTTGAACCCCATCGACTCCATTGCGCAGTTGCCTGCGAACACCAGCAGGTCGGCCCAGGAAATCTTCCGGCCGTACTTCTGCTTGACCGGCCAGAGCAGACGGCGCGCCTTGTCCAGACTCGCGTTGTCCGGCCAGCTGTTGAGGGGGGCGAAGCGCTGCGCGCCGGAACCGCCGCCGCCGCGGCCGTCGGCGATGCGGTACGTACCCGCGGCGTGCCAGCTCATCCGGATGAAGAGCGGCCCGTAGTGGCCGTAGTCGGCGGGCCACCAGTCCTGCGAGGTGGTCATCACCTCGAAGACGTCGCGCTTCAGCGCGTCGACGTCCAGGGTCGCGAACTCTTCCGCGTAGTCGAAGTCCTCGCCCATCGGATTGGCCTGGGGCGAGTTCTGGTGGAGAACCTGAAGGTCCAGCTGATTCGGCCACCAGTCCCGGTTCGTCCTGGGACGAGTGGGCTCGGGTGTCGGGGAGGGGATTGCGGGGTTCTCGCTTTCACTGCCGGACACGTCCGTCCTTCTTCCTGTCTCGGTGCTTCCATCTGCTGGCTGCTCGCTCTTGACAGCGTCCGTATGGTCGCGCACCGGGGACCGAGCGGCGGAGAGAACACGCAGGGCGCACCCGTCCAACCGGCATTCCCGCTGCCCGGCCCGCACGGGAAAACAGGGAAAAGGAGAGAAGAGGAGAGATCGTAGGATCATCGTTATCGCTTCGCCGGTGGGAAAGCCCCGTCCGCCATTCCCCGCCGGGTAACCTGTAGCTCGCTTTTTCGGGCCCGCGGCAGGGTCCGCCGAAGTCCTTGTGTCCCGCCGAGCGTGAACTGGTGAGCCGAAAATGAGTGACCTGCTGGAGCGGCTGCGGGGGCGCGGCTGGCGCCTGACGTCCCAGCGGCGTGTCGTCGCGGAGGTCCTCGACGGCGAGCACGTGCACCTGACGGCCGACGAGGTGCACGCCCGCGCGGCCGGACGGCTGCCCGAGATCTCCCGGGCCAGCGTCTACAACACGCTGGGCGAGCTGGTCGCCCTCGGTGAGGTCGCGGAGCTCTCCGCGCACGGGCGGGCCAAGCGCTACGACCCCAACGCGCACCACCCGCACCAGCACCTGGTGTGCTCCGGCTGCGGGCTCATCCGCGACGTCCACCCGACCGGCGATCCCCTGGCAGGCCTGCCGGCGCAGGAGCGGTTCGGCTTCGCGGTGCCGAGAACACCCTGGTGTGGGCGGAACTCCACGTACCCGACCCCGTCGCCGACATCGCCTTCTACGCCGGGCTGTTCGGGTGGCGGTACGCCG
>NZ_JBFBGM010000040.1:0-47977 GCF_040684695.1 Streptomyces erythrochromogenes | reverse complement strand
CGACCTCGCCGGGCTGGAGCGGCTGCTCGCCTCGGGGAGGCTCCGCCCGGACCCGCGCCTCAAACGCCGGCGAGGCTGGATGCGCCCGGCCGTGCCTTCGAAAGCGGCGACGTCGGGGTGGCAAACGAGGCCGGATTTCGCCCCGGCACGGCTACGCTCCGCGGCGGACGGTGTAGGCGGTGCCCGTGGGGCGGGGGGATTCGCCCAGGTACGCGTGCCCCCGCATCGCGCACCACGCCGGGATGTCCAGCCGGGCCACCTCGTCGTCCGACAGGACGGTCACCGTGCCGCCCACCGGGACCCGGACGATGGCCCGGGCCAGCTCGATCACCGGCTGGGGGCACCGCAGCCCGAGCGCGTCGAGCTCCACGGAGTCCGCCTCCGGCGCCACCGCGGCCGGCTCCGAGACGCCGAGCCGCTCCCGTACGCCCGCCACCGCACCCGGCAGCACCTCCAGGAACGCGTTGACCTCCGCCGCCGGGGTTCCCGGCGGCAGGGACACCCGTACGTTCCCCTCCGACAGCACGCCCATCGCCCGCAGCACGTGACTGGGGGTCAGCGTGGAGCTCGTGCAGGAGGAGCCCGAGGAGACCGAGAAGCCCGCCCGGTCCAGCTCGTGCAGCAGCGCCTCCCCGTCGACGTACAGACAGGAGAAGGTGACCAGGTGCGGCAGCCGCCGGTCCGCGTGGCCGACCACCTCGACGTCCGGAACCAGCCGCACCACCCGCCGCCGGATGCGGTCCACCAGGATCCGCAGCCGGGCGGCCTCCGCCTCCGCCTCCGCCCGTACGGCCCGCAGCGAGGCCGCCGCCGCCACGATCGCGGGCAGGTTCACGAAGCCGGGGGAGCGGCCCGACTCCCGTTCGTCCGCGGGGCCTTGGGGCGAGAAGCGCACCCCCTTGCGGACCGCCAGCAGGCCGACCCCGGGCGGGCCGCCCCATTTGTGCGCACTCGCCGCCAGGACCGACCAGGCGCCCTCCACGGGCCCCCAGGCCAGCGACTGCGCCGCGTCCACCAGCAGCGGCACCCCGGCGGCGCCGCAGACCTCGGCCACCTCGGCCACGGGCTGGAGCGTGCCCACCTCGTGATTGGCCGACTGCAGGCAGGCCAGGGCGGTCGCCGGGAGGAGCGCGTCCGCGTACCCGGCGGCCGACACCTCACCCCACCGGTCCACCGGGACCTCGAAAACGCTCCCGCCGCGCGCCTCGTGCGCCGCCGCCGCATGGAGTACAGAACTGTGTTCGACCGCTGATACGACCAGATGGCCGCCGACGCGCCGGCGCCCGGCGAGGACCCCCGCCACCCCCGTGTGAACCGCGTGCGTCCCCGAAGGAGTGAACACGAGCTCGTCGGCACGGCATCCCACCGCCTCCGCGGCGGCCTCCCGCGCGGCGTCCAGGAGCAGCCGCGCGCGCCTGCCCTCCCGGTACAGCCGGGCCGGATCGGCCCAGCCCTCGTCCAGGGAGGCCTGCAACGCCTGCCGGGCCACGGGATGCAGGGGAGCGGCGGACGCGCTGTCGAAGTACGGCATCCGGCCACGCTAGCGCCGGCCCCCGAGCGTTCGAGGTCAGGGGGCGTCAGATGGGCCCCGGAGCCCGCCATTCAGGGCCATTCGCACCGTCCCCCGTACGGCGGATCCATCCCTTCGGGGGCAGTAGCGGCGCGTTGGGCACCCTCCCCGCGCGACCCCAAATAGCGTCCAGTAGGGTTTGGTCCGCATAAACATCCAAACCCCTGCCTGCGTCAGGGCCGGCGACCGACCCGAACACGGCCGCGGCCGGCCGCGCGGGCCGAGACTCTCGGGAAGGCGCTACGTGAGTCCCTACGGCTCCGACCGCTCGCCGCGGCGCCCGATGCGGCGGAAGCTGCTGCAGGCGCTGACTGCGGGCGTGGTCCTGGCGACCGCCACTGGTTGCTCGTATACATGGAAAGACTTCCCCCGACTCGGTATGCCGACTCCGGTAACCGAGGAGGCGCCGCGCATCCTCTCCCTGTGGCAGGGATCCTGGGCCGCCGCGCTGATCACGGGCATCCTGGTGTGGGGCCTGATCATCTGGAGCGTCATCTTCCACCGGCGCAGCCGGACGAAGGTGGAGGTCCCCCCGCAGACCCGGTACAACATGCCCATCGAGGCGCTGTACACCGTGGTCCCGCTCATCATCGTCTCGGTGCTCTTCTACTTCACCGCGCGTGACGAGTCGAAGCTGCTCGCCCTCACCCCGAAGCCGCCGCACACGATCAACGTGATCGGCTTCCAGTGGAGCTGGGGCTTCAACTACATCGAGAACGTCGACGGCGACGCGGCGACCCCGAAGGCGGGTGCGGTTCCCAAGGAGCTCGCCTCCATCCCGGACCGCTTCACCAAGGACTTCCCGGCGGGCGCCGAGGGCGTCTACGAGAAGGGCGTCCCGAGCGACCGCAACCCGCAGACGGGCAACCCGGGTCCGACCCTGGTCCTCCCCAAGGGTGAGAAGGTCCGCTTCATCCTGTCGTCCAACGACGTCATCCACTCCTTCTGGGTGGTCCCCTTCCTGTTCAAGCAGGACGTCATCCCGGGCCACACCAACGTCTTCGAGGTCGTCCCGAGCCAAGAGGGCACCTTCATGGGCAAGTGCGCCGAGCTCTGCGGCGTCGACCACTCCCGGATGCTCTTCAACGTCAAGGTGGTCTCGCCCGAGAAGTACCAGGAGTACCTGAAGGACCTGGCGGAGAAGGGTCAGACCGGCTTCCTCCCCGCCGGCATCCAGCAGACCGACCCGGCCCGGAATGCGGAAGTGAACAAACTGTGAGCATCCTCAACGAATCCCAGGGTGCCGCCGCAGCTGACTCGTACGAGAACGAGCTGCCGGTGCGGCGCAAGCAGCCGGGCAACGTGGTCGTGAAGTGGCTCACCACCACCGACCACAAGACCATCGGCACGATGTACCTGGTCACCTCGTTCGTGTTCTTCATCATCGGCGGTCTGCTGGCGCTCTTCATGCGCGCCGAGCTGGCCCGTCCGGGTACGCAGATCATGTCGAACGAGCAGTTCAACCAGGCGTTCACCATGCATGGCACGATCATGCTGCTGATGTTCGCCACCCCGCTGTTCGCGGGCTTCGCCAACTGGATCATGCCGCTGCAGATCGGCGCGCCCGACGTGGCGTTCCCGCGGCTGAACATGTTCGCGTACTGGCTGTACCTCTTCGGCTCGACCATCGCGGTGGCCGGCTTCGTGACCCCGAACGGCGCCGCCGACTTCGGCTGGTTCGCCTACTCCCCGCTGTCGGACGCGGTTCGCTCGCCCGGCATCGGCGCGGACATGTGGATCATGGGTCTGGCCTTCTCCGGCTTCGGCACGATCCTCGGCTCGGTCAACTTCATCACCACGATCATCTGCATGCGCGCTCCGGGCATGACGATGTTCCGCATGCCGATCTTCACCTGGAACGTGCTGCTGACCGGTGTCCTGGTCCTGCTCGCCTTCCCGGTCCTGGCCGCCGCGCTCTTCGCGCTGGAGGCCGACCGCAAGTTCGGCTCGCACGTGTTCGACAGCGCCAACGGCGGAGCGTTGCTCTGGCAACACCTCTTCTGGTTCTTCGGACACCCAGAGGTGTACATCATCGCGCTGCCGTTCTTCGGAATCGTCTCCGAGATCATCCCGGTCTTCTCGCGCAAGCCGATGTTCGGTTACATCGGCCTGATCGCCGCGACGATCGCGATCGCCGGCCTCTCCGTGACCGTGTGGGCCCACCACATGTACGTCACCGGCGGTGTACTGCTGCCGTTCTTCTCCTTCATGACCTTCCTGATCGCGGTACCGACCGGTGTGAAGTTCTTCAACTGGATCGGCACCATGTGGAAGGGCTCACTGTCCTTCGAGACCCCGATGCTCTGGACGATCGGCTTCCTGGTCACCTTCACCTTCGGTGGTCTGACCGGCGTCATCCTGGCCTCGCCCCCGATGGACTTCCACGTCTCCGACTCGTACTTCGTCGTCGCGCACTTCCACTACGTCGTCTTCGGCACCGTGGTGTTCGCGATGTTCGCCGGCTTCCACTTCTGGTGGCCGAAGTTCACGGGCAAGATGCTGGACGAGCGCCTGGGCAAGATCACCTTCTGGACGCTGTTCATCGGCTTCCACGGCACCTTCCTGGTGCAGCACTGGCTGGGCGCCGAGGGCATGCCGCGTCGTTACGCGGACTACCTCGCGGCCGACGGCTTCACCACGCTGAACACGATCTCCACGATCAGCTCCTTCGTGCTCGGCCTGTCGATGCTGCCCTTCATGTACAACGTGTGGAAGACGGCCAAGTACGGCAAGAAGGTCGAGGTCGACGACCCGTGGGGCTACGGCCGTTCGCTCGAGTGGGCGACGTCCTGCCCGCCGCCGCGGCACAACTTCCTCACGCTGCCGCGCATCCGCAGTGAGTCGCCCGCCTTCGACCTCCACCACCCGGAGATCGCGGCGCTCGACCACCTCGAGGACCACGGCGCCAAGGCTGCCGTCACCGGTGGCAAGGAGGCCGGCAAGTGAAGATCCAGGGCAAGATGTTCCTCTGGCTCTCCTTCTTCATCCTGATCATGGCCATCGTGTATGGCGTGTGGTCGAAGGAGCCCGTCGGAACCACCGCGCTCTTCCTGGCCTTCGGCCTGAGCGTGATGATCGGCTACTACCTGGCCTTCACGGCCAAGCGCGTCGACGAGATGGCCCAGGACAACCTGGAGGCCGACGTCGCCGACGAGGCCGGCGAGCTGGGGTTCTTCTCCCCGCACAGCTGGCAGCCGCTCTCGCTCGGCATCGGTGGCGCGCTCGCCTTCATGGGCGTCATCTTCGGCTGGTGGCTCATGTACTTCTCGGCCCCGATCATCCTGATCGGCCTGTGGGGCTGGGTGTACGAGTACTACCGCGGTGAGAACGCGAACCAGTAGTCGAAAAGCAGCACCCGCGCGGCCCGGTCGCGCACCACTTGGGGCCCGGACACCTCTTCGGAGGAGTCCGGGCCCCTCGTTTGCAGTCACCCCGCGCGCCGTATTTGTCATATCTTCATAGCGTTGGCCCCATGAAGCACTCACCGCGTCTTTGGACGGTACTCAGCTGCTCCCTGCTGGTCGCGTCCCTCGGGGCCGGCGCCACCGCATGCGGGTCCGGCGACAACCCGCTGTCAGCCCGTCCGGTGGACGCGGGCGAGCAGGTCGCCTTCAACCAGACCGCAGGCAGCCGCCCCGTCGATCCCAACCGGCCCCTGGAGATCACCGCCAAGGCCAAGGGCAGCCGGATCACCGATGTGACGGCCGTGGACACCCACGGACGCCGCCTGGCGGGCGAACTCAGCGCCAAGGGGGACCGCTGGCACAGCACCGTCCCCATGGCCGCAGGCGTCCGCTACACCGTCACCGTGAGCACGGAGGACCAGAGGGGCACCCCGGGCCAGCGCACGATGGCTTTCGACACCACCCCGTCCAAGGGCGTCCTCAAGGTCGAGTTCGGCCCGGAGGAGGGCAAGTACGGCGTCGGCCAGCCCCTCACCGCCGAACTCAACGAGCCCGTCAAGGACAAGGCGGCCCGCGCCGTCGTCGAGCGGGGTCTGATCGTCGACGCCCCGCCCGGGGTCGAAGGGGCCTGGCACTGGGTCGACGACAAGAACCTGCACTTCCGTCCGAAGGACTACTGGCCCGCCAACACCACCGTCTCCGTACGGAGCAACCTGGAGGGCATCAGGATCACCGACGACCTCCACGGCGCCGCCGCCAAGCCGCTGAAGCTGGAGATCGGCGACCGCGTCGAGGTCACCACCGACGCCGCGGCCCACTGGCTGACGTTCAAGCGCAACGGAGAAGTGATCAATTCCATCCCGGTCACCACCGGCAAGCCCGGGTTCTCCACCCGCAACGGCATCAAGGTGGTGCTGGGGAAGCAGTACTACGTACAGATGCGCGGGGACACCGTCGGCATCGGCGGCAGCGAGTACTACAACCTGCCCGTCTACTACGCCACGCGCGTCACCTGGAGTGGTGAATACGTGCACGCCGCCCCGTGGTCCGTCGGCTCCCACGGCTACGCCAACGTCAGCCACGGCTGCACCGGCATGAGCACGGGCAACGCCGCCTGGTTCTACGAGAACATCACCGAGGGCGACATCGTCCAGGTGATCAACAGCATCGGCGACGACATGGACATCTTCGGCAACGGCTTCGGCGACTGGAACATGGACTGGAAGGACTGGCGCGAGGGCAGCGCCCTCCTCAAGGGCACCCAGGACGGCCGCAGCCACACCGACCAGGCCCGCCTCCGGCCGACGGTCTGAGCCACGCGCAGGGCCCCCGGACCGTGTCCGGGGGCCCTGCCGCGTCGCCGTCGGGGGTCAGGCCGCCGACGAGGACAGCCGGGAGCGCAGCAGGCCCGCCAGGGCGTCCGCGAACGCCACCGGATCCACCGGAAGGGTCACGGCGGCGTCCGCGCGGCTCCAGGTGGCCAGCCAGGCGTCCTGGGGGCGCCCCATCAGCAGCAGCACCGGGGGGCACCGGAAGATCTCGTCCTTGATCTGCCGGCACACGCCCATGCCCCCGGCCGGAACCGCCTCGCCGTCCAGCACGCACACGTCGATGCCGCCCGCGTCCAGCTCCGCCAGGACCGCCGGCAGGGTCGCGCACTCCAGGAACTCCACCGGCGGCAGATCCGCGGCGGGACGGCGGCCCGCCGCCAGTCTCACCTGCTCCCGGGTGCCCGCGTCGTCGCTGTAGACCAGAACCCGCGCAGTCGCCCGCATTTCGATCCTCCACGTGTCCCATGAATCACGTTGATGTTGCGCGGGATGCTACTCCTCCCGCAGCCCGCTCAGCATCGGTTCGGACATGTGCACGAGGCTGTTCGGAGAGGTGATCTGATGGGCCGTTCGGGCCTTGCACACGCCCCTGACACTCCGAACGGCACCCCCCGGGGTGAGGGCGGGATAAGCGACCGACATAATGTCGGTCGTGGCGACAGCAACGACAGTAGATACCGGGCACGCGCACCCGACGGTCAACCGGCCGAACCTCGTCAGCGTCGGAACCATCATCTGGTTGAGTTCCGAGCTGATGTTCTTCGCGGCCCTCTTCGCGATGTACTTCACCCTGCGATCCGTGACAGGTCCCGAGTACTGGACAGAGCAGGCCTCGGCCTTGAATCTGCCCTTCTCGGCGACGAACACGACGATCCTGGTGCTTTCCTCCCTCACCTGCCAGCTCGGCGTATTCGCCGCCGAGCGCGGTGACGTGAAGAAGCTCCGGACGTGGTTCATCATCACGTTCGTCATGGGTGCGATCTTCATTGGCGGCCAGGTGTTCGAGTACACCGAGCTGGTCAAGCACGAGGGCATGAGCCTCTCGTCCGGTCCGTACGGCTCGGTCTTCTACCTGACCACCGGCTTCCACGGTCTGCACGTGACGGGCGGTCTCATCGCCTTCCTGCTGGTCCTCGGCCGGACGTACGCGGCCAAGAGGTTCACCCACGAACAGGCCACGTCGGCCATCGTCGTGTCCTACTACTGGCACTTCGTCGATGTCGTCTGGATCGGCCTCTTCGCCACGATCTACCTGATCAAGTAGCGAACACGTCACCGGGTCCGACCCGGCACTCCATCCAGACACACCGACGCAGAAGATCCTGACACCGGGGTAATCCGTGAAAAAGCTCTCCGCACGACGACGCCATCCGCTGGCGGCGGTCGTCGTTCTACTCTTCGCGCTGGCGGCCACTGGGGGGCTGTACGCCGCCTTTGCTCCCGCGGGCAAGGCGCAGGCCGATGAAACCGCCCAGTCCCTCGCCATCGAGGAGGGCAAGAAGCTCTACGCCGTGGGTTGCGCAAGCTGCCACGGAACCGGCGGTCAGGGTTCCTCTGACGGCCCGAGCCTGGTCGGCGTCGGCTCCGCGGCCGTCGACTTCCAGGTGAGCACGGGCCGCATGCCCGCCCAGCAGCCCGGCGCCCAGGTGCCGAAGAAGCCGGTCATCTACACCCAGGCGCAGATCGACCAGCTGGCCGCGTACATCGCCTCCCTCGGTGCCGGCCCGATCACGCCGACCGAGAAGCAGTACGACCCGGCGGACGCCGACATCGCCAACGGCGGTGAGCTGTTCCGCAACAACTGCGCGCAGTGCCACAACTTCACCGGTGAAGGCGGCGCGCTGACGAACGGCAAGTACGCCCCCAACCTTGAGGACGTCTCGCCCAAGCACATCTACGAGGCCATGCAGACCGGCCCGCAGAACATGCCCTCCTTCCCCGACAGCACCATGCCGGAGAAGCAGAAGAAGGACATCATCGCGTACCTCCAGAACGTGAACGGTGAGAAGTCGACCAACCCCGGTGGTCTCAAGCTCGGTGGCCTCGGCCCCGTCTCCGAGGGTCTGTTCGGCTGGATCTTCGCTCTGGGTGCGCTGATCGCTGTCGCCGTCTGGGTCGCGGCCCACACCGCTAAGGCCAAGAAGTCATGAGTAGCCAAGAGATTCCCGAAGAGAAGCACCTGCCGAGCGAGCAGGGCGACGCCCACCACGGTGGCGTAGCAGTCGCGGACGACCCGTTCGCCGACCCGGGCCTGCCGGTCCACAAGCCGCGCATCCAGGACATCGACGAGCGTGCGGCGAAGCGCTCCGAGCGCACCGTCGCGATGCTCTTCACGCTGTCGATGCTGGCGACGATCGCCTTCATCGCGTCCTACGTGATCTTCCCGGTCGACAAGATCGTCTACATCTTCCCCATCGGGAAGGTCAGCGCGCTCAACTTCGCCCTGGGCATCACCCTGGGCGTGGCCCTCTTCTGCATCGGCGCGGGCGCGGTCCACTGGGCCCGCACCCTCATGTCCGACGTCGAGGTCGCCGACGACCGCCACGAGATCGCCGCTCCGCCGGAGGTCAAGGCGAAGGTCCTGCAGGACTTCGCCGACGGCGCCAACGAGTCCGGCATCGGCCGCCGCCCGCTGATCCGCAACACGCTGCTCGGCGCGATGGCCATGGTGCCGCTCGCCGGCGTCGTGCTGCTGCGCGACCTGGGCCCGCTGCCCGAGGAGAAGCTGCGCAAGACCCTGTGGGCCAAGGGCAAGCTGCTCATCAACCAGAACACGATGGAGCCGCTGCGTCCCGAGGACGTGCTCGTCGGTTCGCTGACGTTCGCCATGCCCGAGGGCCTGGACGAGCACCAGCACGACTTCCAGGTCCAGATCGCCAAGGCCGCCCTGATGATCGTCCGCATCCAGCCGGAGGACATCAAGGACAAGCAGGAACTCGAGTGGTCCCACGACGGGATCGTGGCCTACTCGAAGATCTGCACCCACGTCGGCTGCCCGATCAGCCTGTACGAGCAGCAGACGCACCACGTGCTCTGCCCGTGCCACCAGTCCACCTTCGACCTCTCCGACGGCGCCCGTGTCATCTTCGGCCCGGCCGGTCACGCCCTCCCGCAGCTGCGGATCGGCGTGAATGACGAAGGCTTCCTCGAAGCGCTCGGCGACTTCGAAGAGCCCGTCGGCCCTGCATTCTGGGAGCGCGGATGAGCACCGCCACTGACAACAAGGCGCGCAAAGCGCCGGCCGGCGAGCGGGTAGCGGACTGGGCGGACGGCCGCCTGGGCATCTACAGCCTGGCCAAGGCCAACATGCGCAAGATCTTCCCGGACCACTGGTCCTTCATGCTGGGTGAGATCTGCCTCTACAGCTTCATCATCATCATCCTCACGGGTGTGTACCTGACGCTGTTCTTCCACCCGAGCATGAACGAGGTGGAGTACCACGGCAGCTACGTCCCGATGCAGGGCGTCATGATGTCCGAGGCCTTCGCCTCGACGCTCGACATCAGCTTCGACGTCCGCGGTGGCCTGCTGATCCGCCAGATCCACCACTGGGCGGCGCTGATCTTCGTCGCGGCGATGATCGTGCACATGATGCGCGTCTTCTTCACCGGCGCGTTCCGCAAGCCGCGCGAGGTCAACTGGATCTTCGGCTTCCTGCTGCTGGTCCTCGGCATGTTCACCGGCTTCACCGGTTACTCGCTGCCGGACGACCTGCTCTCGGGTACCGGTGTCCGCTTCATGCAGGGCGCCATCCTGTCCGTCCCGGTCGTCGGCACCTACCTGTCGATGTTCCTCTTCGGCGGGGAGTTCCCGGGCGGCGACTTCGTCGCGCGCTTCTACTCGGTGCACATCCTGCTGCTGCCCGGCATCATGATGGGCCTCCTGGTGGCCCACCTGATCCTGGTCTTCTACCACAAGCACACCCAGTACGCGGGTCCCGGCAAGACGAACAACAACGTCGTCGGCATGCCGCTGCTGCCGGTCTACATGGCCAAGGCCGGAGGCTTCTTCTTCCTGGTCTTCGGTGTCATCGCGGTCGTCGCCGGCATCGCCTCGATCAACCCGATCTGGGCCCTGGGCCCGTACCGCCCGGACCACGTGTCCACCGGTGCGCAGCCCGACTGGTACATGGGTATGCCGGAAGGCCTGATCCGTGCCATGCCCGGCTGGGAGATCAACCTGTGGGGCCACACGCTCGTCCTGGGCGTGTTCATCCCGCTGCTGCTCTTCCCGCTGGTGCTCGGTGCGATCGCCGTCTGGCCGTTCATCGAGTCCTGGGTCACCGGGGACAAGCGCGAGCACCACATCCTGGACCGCCCGCGCAACGTCCCGACCCGTACGGCCTTCGGTGTCGCCTGGATCGCGGAGTACATCGTGCTCCTCATCGGCGGCGGCAACGACATGTTCGCCCAGTACTTCCACCTGTCGATCAACTCGATCACGTGGTTCGTCCGGATCGGCTTCTTCGTCGTCCCGGTCCTCGCCTTCATCGTCACCAAGCGGATCTGCCTCGGCCTCCAGCGCCGGGACCACGACAAGGTGCTGCACGGTCGCGAGACCGGCATCATCAAGCGTCTGCCGCACGGTGAGTTCGTCGAGGTCCACGAGCCGCTCCCGCAGGGCAAGCTGCACACCCTCACCGCGCACGAGCAGTACAAGCCGATCGAGATCGGCCCGACGGTCGACGAGAACGGTGTCGAGCGCAAGGTGAAGGCCACCGAGAAGCTGCGCGCGAAGCTCAGCAAGGGCTTCTACGCCGAGGGCAACCAGATCCCGAAGCCCACGGTGGAGGAGTACAAGGAGATCCAGTCCGGCCACGGCCACCACTGATCCCCCGCACCATCGCATGAGGGACTGATTTCGGTCAGTCCTGGTGTCGCCACGGCGAGAGCCCCGTCCAGTCTCCGGACGGGGCTCTTTGCCGTAACCGGGGCTGGATAGGCTGATCTCCGACCCATTCGACGGGGAACCCCTACAGCAGCAGGAGCTGACCATGAACGTTGCGACCCCGGCAGGCGGCGACAGCGTGGCGGCCCGTGGCTGGCCGGGCGTCCTCGACGCCCTGCTGACCGGCCAGGACCTGCGCGCCGACGACACCGCCTGGGCCATGGACCGGATCATGCGCGGGGAGGCCACCGACGCCCAGATCGCCGGCTTCGTGGTCGCCCTGCGCGCCAAGGGGGAGACGGTCGCGGAGATCAACGGCCTGGTACGGGCCATGTACGGGCACGCCAACCTCATCGAGGTGCCCGGCCGCACCGTCGACATCGTCGGCACCGGCGGCGACGGGGCCAAGACGGTGAACATCTCCACGATGTCGGCCGTCGTCGTGGCCGGAACCGGCGCCAAGGTCGTCAAGCACGGCAACCGGGCCGCGTCCTCCGCGAGCGGCTCCTCGGACGTCCTGGAGAAGCTCGGCGTCAACCTCGACCTGAGCACCGCACGGGTCGTCGAGGTGGCCGAGGAGGCCGGCATCACCTTCTGTTTCGCGGTGAAGTTCCACCCGGCCCTGCGGCACGTCGCAGGCGCCCGCCGCGAACTGGGCATCCGGACCACCTTCAACATCCTCGGCCCGCTGACCAACCCGGCCCGCGTCCGCTCCCAGGCCACCGGCGTGGCGGACCCCCGGATGGCCCCCATCGTGGCGGGCGTGCTCGCCGAGCGCGGCTCGTCCGCGCTGGTCTTCCGCGGCGACGACGGCCTGGACGAGCTGACCACCACGGCCACCTCCCGGGTCTGGTGGGTCCGGGACGGGAAGGTCGCCGAGCAGTCCTTCGACCCCCGCGACGTCGGCATCCCCCTGGTCGACGTCTCCGCCCTGGCCGGCGGCGACCCCTCGTACAACGCCGACGTGGCCCGCCGCCTGCTGGCCGGCGAGACCGGACCGGTGCGCGACGCCGTCCTGCTGAACTCGGCGGCCGCCCTGGTGGCCCTCGACCCGGGCACGGGCAGCCTGGAGGAGCAGATCGCCGCCGGCATCGCCCGCGCGGCCGAGTCGATCGACTCCGGCGCCGCCAGGGCCGCACTGGAGCGCTGGGTGACGGCCAGCAACGCCTGACCGCGGCACACGTTTCCGGCCAGACCCCGGTCCGCCATGTGGACCGGGGTCTTGCGGCCGGCCGATCATGTGGCAGGATGCAGACCAGGTCACGAGTGACAGCGTTTAGGCCCCGGCTTGCTGTCCGGCAACCCTCCTTCCGTGGCGGGGTGCCCCGGGTGATGACCAGGTCGTAGGCAGCAAGGCCTACGGCAAGCGCGGATCCCTCGACACCAGGGGTCCTGGTCTCTCGAGGAGCGTTTTCCGTGAGCAAGCGAATGCGATAGGGCGACCGACGCCCCTTCTTCACCCTCGGACCAGGGTCACTTCCGTGCGCCCTCCTCTCGTCCCGGGGATCTTCCCGTACCCACGTGCGTACGGGCACACCGAAGCCATTCAGCCCTGCCTGCCGGGAGATACCGCCATGTCCGCATCCCTGAACACCGCCACCGCCACCACCGTCGCCACCGCCCAGGACCCCGCCTGCGGCGAGCCCCTCGCCGTCCTCGGCCGCGATGTCACCGTCCCCCTCGTCACCGGCGGCGAGGTCACCTACGCGGCCCTCGACTACGCCGCCAGCGCCCCCGCCCTCCAGCGGGTCTGGGACGACGTGGCCGCCTACGCCCCCTACTACGGCAGCGTCCACCGCGGCGCCGGGTACCTCTCGCAGCTGTCCACCGACCTCTTCGAGCAGAGCCGCGCCACGGTCGCCGAGTTCCTCGACTGCCGCCCCGGCGACCAGGTCGTCTTCACCCGCTCCACCACCGACTCCCTGAACCTGCTCGCCGCGGCGCTCCCGGCCGACTGCCAGGTCTTCGTCTTCGAGACCGAGCACCACGCCTCGCTCCTGCCGTGGACGCACGCGCAGGTCACCTACCTCAACGCGCCGCGCACCCCGGCCGAGGCCGTCGCCACCCTGGAGCGGGCGCTCGCCGACCGAGAGCCCTACGGCCCGGCGCTCGTGTGCGTCACCGGCGCCTCCAACGTCACCGGCGAGCTGTGGCCGGTGAAGGAACTCGCCGCCGCCGCGCACGCCCACGGCGCGCGGATCGTGCTGGACGCCGCCCAGCTGGCCCCGCACCACCCCGTCTCCGTGCGGGACCTCGACGTCGACTGGGTCGCCTTCTCCGGCCACAAGCTCTACGCGCCCTTCGGCTCGGGCGTCCTCGCCGGCCGCGCCGACTGGCTCCAGGAGGCCGAGCCGTACCTGGCCGGCGGCGGGGCCTCCCGCAGGGTCTCCCGCCGCGAGGACGGCGGCGTGGACGTCGAGTGGCACACCACGGCCGCCCGCCACGAGGCAGGCTCCCCGAACGTCATCGGCGTCTACTCCATCGCCTCGGCCTGCCGGGCCCTGACCGAGGCCGGCTTCGAGACCCTGGTGGCCCGCGAGCAGCAGCTGGTGACCCGGGTCCGCGAGGGCCTGGCGCAGGTCCCGGCGGTCCGGGTCCTGTCCCTCTTCGGCGACGACGCCCCCCGGGTCGGCGTCATCTCCTTCGTGGTGGACGGCTGGAACAGCTCCCACTTCGCCGCCGCGCTCTCCGCCGAGTACGGGATCGGTGTCCGGGACGGCCTGTTCTGCGCCCACCCGCTGGTACGGACCCTGCTGGGCAGCGAGCCGCAGGCCCAGGGCGAGTGCGGGGCCCCCGAGGCCGCCCCGGGCGAGCGCTCCCTGAACGCGATCCGCGTCAGCTTCGGCGCCGGCACCCCCGACGAGCACGTGGAGCGCTTCGTCCGGGCGGTGAAGGAGCTCGTCACGGACGGCGCGAAGTGGCAGTACCGCACGGAGGAGGGCCGCTGCGTCCCGGCGGTCTGACGGGCTGACATCGTACGGATCATGAGCTACTGGGATCCGATACCGACCGTCCGGGCGTGCGCGGAAGGCGAACCGCTGCCGGGCATGGCCGAGTGGGTGCCCAAGTACGACCACCACTCGTGGAGCGCCTGGCCCTCCACGTGGGAGGAGCGCAACTGGCTCAACGTGCCGGGGCCGTTCTACGGAGCGGTGACCGACAGCTGCCTGACGGGCCGGCAGGTGGCGCCGGGCCACGTCCTGCACGGCGAGGACGGCATGGAGTTCGTCTACCGCCAGCCGCGCACGCCCGAGGAGACCTACCGGGTCCTGGCGGCGGCCTGGCTGGAGATCACGGCGGGCTACCAGTGCGACGGGGACGAACGGTGGACGCCGGAGCTGGTACGGGACTGGTGGCGGGACCGGGGCCGCGTCCGGGAGTGGGCCGTGGCGCTGGACCGGAAGTGGTCCGTGTCGAAGTACGAGGAGGAACGCGAGGCGGCGGGCGGAGCCCGGTCCTACGTGGCGTACATCGACGACGGCCTCGCGGAGTACCTCCGCGGCTACCTCTTCTGGCTGGCGGAGCGCCGACCGCCCGCCCCGGACGAGCCCCTGCCGAACCTCTGACCCCGGCGGGGCGGTGGTCGCGGGCTCGTCCTGCGGGGACCCTCCTGCGTGTCCCCGCCCCACGTGCACCGGGGCCGAGGGGAGCGGGGTCGTGGCGGGGTGTCCCCGCAGGACGAGCGCGCGACCACCGCCCGACAGCCGCGAGGTGCCCGCACGCGCCGAGCCGAGGAGACACCCCGGCGGCGGCCCCGCTCCCCGGACCGGACCGACCCCGCCCCGCAGGCGCACCCCGCACCGATCGAGCCTCGCCGGCGATTGAGCAGGGGGCACCTCCGGGCAGTGCCCGGGTACGGCAGACCTACACCGCCGAGCACCCCGCAGGGGCATGGGCCGGATCCGCAGACCGCGCCGGAGGCGTCAGGCGTCGAGGCCGATCGCGAACGCCGCCTCCAGGTCGTGCTGCGAGTACGTCCGGAACGCCACGTGCGTGTCCGTCGCCTCGACGCCCGGGATCTTGCTGATGCGGCCGGGGATGATGTCGGCGAGGTTCTCGTGGCGGTTCACGCGGACCAGCGCGATCAGGTCGTACGTCCCGGTGACGGAGTAGACCTCGCTGACGTTTTCGAGGGCGGCGATGGACTCGGCGATCTCGGGGATGCGGTCCACGCTGGTCTTGATGAGCACGATCGCGGTGATCACGGCTGGCTGTCTCCCTCGGTGGCCGTCGCTGGTCGACTCACTCTAGTCGTACCGCGATACCGGGCCCACGCGTAGACGAAGCCGAGCGAGAACCCCACCAGATGGGCCAGATAGGCGACCCCCGGCCCGCTCTCCGCGCGCTGCGCGGCCACCCACTGGAGGGCGAACCAGAACAGCAGCACGATCCACGCCGGGAACCGCAGCGGCAGGAAGAAGAGGAAGGGGAACAGGCTCGTCACCCGCGCCCGGGGCAGCAGGTACAGGAACGCCCCCAGGACGGCCGAGATCGCCCCCGACGCGCCCACCAGCGTCTGCGCGGACTCCGCGTTGGCCGCCGCGTACGCCGCCAGCGCCAGGTAGCCCGTACAGAGGTAGAAGACGAGGAACGCCGGGCGGCCCATCCGCTCCTCGGCCATCGCGCCGAAGACGAAGAGGAAGAGCATGTTGCCGAGCAGGTGCAGCCAGCTGCCGTGGACGAACAGCGCGGTCAGCGGCGTCAGCCAGGCGCGCGGGGTGTCCGTGAAGAGCTCGTCCGGGACCACGCCCCAGCGCCGGAAGTACGCGGTGCCCGCCGCCAGCAGCTCGTCGCCGGTCCCGTAGACCGGGTTGAGCCCCGAGGCGGGGCTCAGGACGAACACCACACCGCAGCCCGCGATCAGCGCGTGGGTGACCACCGGTCCCCGGGCAGCCTCGCGCAGGGCCCGCCACCTTACGATCATGTGACAGAGCATGACGCAACGCGACCCACCTGAAGCGGTGGCAGGCCGTAGGGTTACGAGCTGCGGTGCGCAGGCCGACGCGGACGGCCCAACGGACCGCTTTAATTGAATCAGCTACGAAGGAGTGAGCAGCCCGATGACGGTTCCCCTGCCGACCGACACCACGCGGTGGCGCTGCACCCTGTGCGGCAACCTCACGCGCTTCGACGTCACCCGTTCGTCGAAGGTCGTCGAGTACGTCCACCTGGACCTCGCCGGGGAGCCCAAGGTCGAGGAGCGCGAGGTGGTCAATGAGACCATCGAGTCGGTCCGCTGCCGCTGGTGCAACGCGGTGGACCAGATCGAACTCGTGGACAGGCCGGGCGCGGACTCCTGACGGAGCCCCGTCCGCAGGCAGACCATCACGGTAGGGGTGACGGATTGTGGAGCCAGCAAGCGGCGCCGGGCCGGCCGACGCGGCCGACGACGCCGCGGAGGCGCTCGACCGCCCGCTGCCGGAAGGCGTGCGGCGCCGGGTCGTCGCGCTCGTCTCGGACGCCTTCGGCGCGCTGACGGTCGCGGACCTGCCGGCGCAGCTGCGCCAGTACGCCCGCTTCACCCCGACCCGGCGCGCCAAGTTCGCGGGCAACGCGATGGCCGCGGCGGTCGAGACCGACCCGGTGTTCCGCAGCAGGGTCGCCGAGAAGCTGCGCGAGGCCCAGGCGGACCTGGCCGGCGCGCTGGAGTCCGGCGCGCCGCCGGCCGCCGCGGACCCGCTGGACGTGGCGGCCGCCGCCTTCGTCCTGCGGCCCGCCGGATGGGTCAAGCTCGTCGCCGCCGCGGGCGAGGAGGCGCAGCGCGCCGACGCCGAGCGGGTCGGCGAGGAGACCCGGCGCGAGATGGAGCGCCTGCGCGAGGAGCTGGAGCACGTACGGGAGCTGCAGCGCACGGGCGGTGAGCAGGTACGGGTCGAGCTGGAGGCGGCGCGCAAGGAAGCGGAATCGCTTCAGCGACGGCTGCGCAGCGCCCTCAGCGACGTCAAGCGCGGTGAGGCGGCCCTGCGCAAGGTGACCGCCGAGATCGACGGGATCCGCGGCGAGGCCGCGACCCGGGTGGCGGCCGCCGAGAGCGAGAGCCGGCGGCTGAAGTCCCGTCTCGCGGAGGTGGAGTCGGCGCTGGAGACGTCGCGCCGGGCCACCCGCGAGGGGCGCAGCATCGAGGACATGCGGCTGCGGCTGCTGCTGGACACCGTGCTGGACGCGGCGCAGGGGCTGCGCCGCGAGCTGGCGCTGCCTCCGGTGAACACCCGCCCGGCCGACACGGTGGACGCGGTGGAGCCGGGCCGGATGACGCCGAAGGACATCGCGGCGCGCGCCCTGTCGGAGACCGATCCGGCGCTGCTGGACCAGTTGTTGGCGCTGCCGCAGGCCCATCTGGTGGTCGACGGCTACAACGTGACCAAGACCGGCTATCCGACGATGCCGCTGGAGAAGCAGCGGCTGCGGCTGCTGGGCGGGCTGTCGATGCTGGCCGCGCAGACGGGCGCGGAGATGACCTGTGTCTTCGACGGGGCGGAGCTGGCGGCCCCGGTGCTGCTCGCGCCGCCGCGTGGTGTGCGGGTGCTGTTCTCCAAGGCCGGGGTGACGGCGGACGAGCTCATCCGGCAGCTGGTGCGGGCGGAGCCGCCCGGCCGGCCGGTGGTCGTGGTCTCCACGGACCGCGAGGTCGCCGACGGGGTGGCCAAGGCCGGGGCCCGGCCCGTAACGTCCGCTTTGTTGCTGAAGCGGCTTTCGCGCGTTTCCTAACTCCCGCTCCGAATGCCGGAATTGGTGGGTCATGTGGAGGACGCACCGTCAAGTGCCCGGCACGGAGCGTGCGGTGAAGGTAAAGAACCTGGTCGGAGGCCGAGTTTTTTCCCGGCAGGATTTGAACTGATCACAGATGGGTCACTAGGGTCTGCTCAAACCTTCGTGCGGTAGATCACTCATTCGGGGTGGCGGCGAAGGTGCTGCCGAGTTGCGTTCTTCGGCGGCTCTAGGAAGAAGGAGCTCGCCTTCGTGGCGTCCCACCGTCGACCCAAGCAGCCGACTCGCGCTCGTGTGACCGTACTCACCTCGGTCGCGGCCGCGGCCGTCGCCCTCACCGCGCAGAGCGCCTCCGCCGCGCCGGCCAAGCCGAGCAAGGACGAGGTCAAGAGCCAGGTCGACGCCCTCTACGAAGAGGCGGAGCAGGCCACCGAGAAGTTCAACGGGGCCAAGGAGCGCCAGGAGACCCTCGAGAAGGAGATCGGGCAGATCCAGGACCAGGTCGCGCGCGGCCAGAGCGAGCTCAACGACCTGCGCAGCGCACTCGGTTCGATGGCGAGCGCCCAGTACCGCAACGGCGGCATCGACCCCTCCCTCGCCCTCCTCCTCTCCGAGGACCCCGACAGCTACCTCGACAAGGCCTCCACCCTGGAGCACCTGAGCGGCAAGCAGGTCGAAGCGGTCCAGAAGATCCAGGCGAAGCAGCGCACCCTCGCGCAGCAGCGCCAGGAGGCCTCCGGCAAGATCGCCGACCTCGACGCCACCCGCAAGGAGCTCGGCGAGAAGAAGAAGGTCTCCGGCGAGAAGCTCGCCGCGGCCCAGGCCCTCCTCAACACCCTTACGGCGCAGGAGCGTGCCGCGCTCAAGGACGAGGACACGCGCGCCAGCCGCGCCGACAGCCAGCGCGTCGACCTCGGCGACGTGAAGGCCTCCGGCCGCGCCGGAGCCGCGCTCGCGGCCGCCAAGACCAAGGTCGGCAGCGCGTACATCTCGGGCCACGAGGGCCCCAACTCCTTCGACTGCTCCGGGCTGACGCAGTGGGCGTACAAGCAGGCCAACGTCAGCATCAGCCGCGTGACCTACACCCAGGCGAACGACGGCACGCGCATCAGCCGCAGCCAGCTGCAGCCCGGTGACCTGGTCTTCTTCTACGGGGACCTGCACCACGTCGGCCTCTACGCCGGCAACAACATGACGCTGCACGCCTCGAACCCGCGCGGCGGCGTCAAGTACGAGTCGATGGACAACATGCCGTTCCAGTTCGGCGTCCGCATCGGCTGACGCGCCGCGCACCGCCCATCCGGGCGAATTCCGCGGCCCCGCTCTGACCACACGCCCCGCCGGTGACCTGCGTCTCCGGCGGGGCGTCGGCGTGTGCGCCCTCCGGCGGTCGTTGGTCGGTGCGTGGTGGCACGGCTACTGTCTGCCAGCGCGGAACCCGGCACACGGCCGTCCACGGGGGGCGGACCCGGGCCCCGCCCAGCGGAAGGGAGCGGCTCCACGTGGCGTCCCATCGTCGGCCCGGGCTCGGCGGCCTCGACCGGAACACGAAGGTCACCGTCCTCACCGCCGCCGCGGCCACCGCCGCGGTCGCCATGGCGGGCGCACCAGCGAGCGCGGCCCCCGGCCACCCGCACGAACCCGGCGGCGGCGCGAGATCCGGCGTCAGCGCCCAGGTCGACCGGCTCTTCGAGGAGGCCGAGCAGGCCACCGAGCACTTCAACGAGGCGGGCGAGAAGGCCGACAAGCTCCGCATCGAGGTCAACCGGGCCCAGGACGCGGTCGCCCGCGGCCAGGAGCGCATCAACACCATGCGCGGCGTCCTCGGCACCTTCGCCGGGGCCCAGTACCGCAGCGGCGGCATCGACCCCGCCGTCGGGCTGATGCTGGCCGAGGACCCCGACGCCTACCTGGAGCAGGCCGCTGCCCTGGACCGGCTGACCGAACGTCAGGCCCGGCAGCTCCACGACCTGCGCCAGGAGCAGCGCCGCCTCGGCCAGGTGCGCTCGGAAGCCGCTCGCAAACTCGCCGAACTCGACGCCCTGCGCTCCGACGTCGCCCGCCACAAGCGCTCCGTCACCGCGAAGCTCGCCGCGGCCCAGCGGCTCCTCAACTCCATGCCGTCCGAGGAGCGGGCCGACTTCGAGCGCTCCTCGCGCTCCGGGGGGCGTCACGACGGGCTGCCGGACCTGGGCCCCATGGGCGCCGCAGGCCCCTCCTCCGGCCGCGCGGCGGCGGCCGTGATGGCCGCCCGGGCCGCCGTCGGCCGCCCGTACGTCTGGGGCTCCACCGGCCCCTCCGGCTTCGACTGCTCCGGGCTGATGGTCTGGTCCTACCGGCAGGCGGGCGTCTCGCTGCCGCGCACCTCGCAGGCCCAGCGGCACGCCGGGCGCCAGGTGCCGCTGTCGCAGGCCCGCCCCGGCGACCTGGTGACCTACCGCTCCGACGCCAGCCACGTCGGCATGTACGTCGGCAACGGCCAGGTGGTCCACGCCCCCTACCCCGGGGCCCGGGTGCGCTACGACCCGGTCGGGATGATGCCGGTGTCGGCGGTGACCCGCCCCTGACCCCGCGGGCGGCGGCGGATCCGCCCCCGCCGGCCCCGCCGCCCGCGGTGCCCTGCGTACGATCGGCGGATGCTCCCCGTCCGCCGCCCGCCGCACGTCCTGCCGCTCGTGCTGCTCCTCCTCGGCGCGCTGCTCGCCGGCTGCGGCCCGCTGCCGGCCGGCGGGGCGGGCGCCACCGGTACCGCCGAGCGGGACGTCCGCCGGGCCGTCGCCGACTGGTCGCGGACCGTGCCCGGGGCGCTGGCCGGGATCCCGCTGACGGACTGGTCGTACGAGGTCTCCTCGGTACGGCGCGACGGCGACCGCGCCCGTGCGGCGGCCCGGCTGCGCTACCGGCTGGAGGGCTACGACACCGCCCCCGAGGAGGCGGCGCGCGAGGTGGAGCTGGTCCGGGACGGCGGCTCCTGGCGGGTGGAGGCCGACCGGCCCGCGCCGGGCGCCCCGCCGCTGCTGTGGGACCAGGGCCCGGTCTCGGTGGCCACCGGGACGCACTCCCTGGTCCTCGGCGGGGCCGGCCAGAGCGCCGGGACGCTGCGCGGGATCGCCGCCGAGGCCGACCGGGCCGTGCCCGCCGCGAGCGCGGCCTGGCCCGGGCCCTGGGCGGGGCGGGTGGTCGTCCTGGTCCCCGGCTCCCTCGACGCCATGGCGCGGCTGCTGGCCCGCCCCGCCGACACCTACCGCGGGCTCGGCGCCGTCACCACCGGCCGGGTGGGCCCCGGCCCGGCCCCCGCGGACCGGGTCGTGGTCAATCCGGAGGGGTACGCCGGGCTGGGCGCGGAGGGCCGGCGGATCATCCTGACCCACGAGGTCACGCACGTGGCCACGCGCGCGGCGACCTCCGCCACCACCCCCCTGTGGCTCTCCGAGGGCTTCGCGGACTGGGCGGCGTACCGGGGCGCCGCCACCGCCCCCGCCCAGGCCGCCCCGGCGCTCGCCCGGGCGGTGCGGCGCGGCGAGCTGCCGGGGGAGCTGCCCCGGACGGAGGACTTCGCCTTCGGCGGGGACCCGGACGCTGCGGCGCGGGCGTACGAGGGCGCGTGGCTGGCCTGCCGGCTGATCGCGGCGAAGTGGGGCGAGAAGGCCCTGGTGGACCTGTACGGACGGGCCGGGCGCGAGCCGCTGGAGACCGCGCTGCGGGAGACCCTCGGGGTGGACCGGGCCGGGCTGACGAAAGCCTGGCAGGAGTCCCTTCGCGAGGAGCTGCGCTGAGCGGGTACTGTCGGCAGGCGATGCACAAGACCCTGATCGTGACCAACGACTTCCCGCCGCGCCCGGGCGGCATCCAGGCCTTCCTCCACAACATGGCGCTGCGGCTGGATCCCGACCGGGTCGTCGTCTACGCCTCCACGTGGAAGCACAGCGCGGAGGGCCGCGAGGCCACCGCGGCCTTCGACGCCGAGCAGCCGTTCCAGGTCGTCCGCGACCGTACGACGATGCTGCTGCCGACCCCGCGCGTGACGCGCCGGGCCGTCGGCCTGCTGCGCGAACACGGCTGCGAGTCGGTGTGGTTCGGGGCCGCCGCCCCGCTCGGCCTGATGGGCCCGGCGCTGCGGAAGGCGGGCGCCCGGCGGCTCGTGGCGACCACCCACGGGCACGAGGCGGGCTGGGCCCAGCTGCCGGCCGCGCGGCAGCTGCTGCGCCGGATCGGCGAGGGCACGGACACCCTCACGTACCTGGGGGAGTACACGCGCTCCCGGATCGCCTCGGCGGTCACCGACCGGGCGGCGGCAAGGATGGTCCAACTCCCCCCGGGAGTGGACGAGAAGACCTTCCACCCGGCGTCGGGCGGCGACGAGGTCCGGGCCCGGCTCGGCCTGACGGACCGGCCCGTGGTGGTGTGCGTGTCGCGGCTGGTCCCGCGCAAGGGCCAGGACACGCTGATCGAGTCCATGCCGCGGATCCTGGCCGCGGTCCCCGACGCCGTGCTGCTGATCGTCGGCGGCGGCCCGTACGAGTCGGACCTGCGGGCGCTCGCGCAGTCCACGGGCGTGGCCCGGTCGGTGGTCTTCACGGGAGCCGTCCCGTGGTCCGAACTCCCCGCGCACTACGGCGCGGGCGACGTCTTCGCCATGCCCTGCCGGACCCGGCGGGGCGGCCTCGACGTGGAGGGGCTCGGGATCGTCTACCTGGAGGCCTCGGCCACGGGCCTGCCGGTGGTCGCGGGCGACTCGGGCGGCGCGCCGGACGCGGTGCTGGACGGCGAGACCGGCTGGGTCGTGCGCGGCGGTGAGCCCGAGGAGGCCGCGGACCGGATCACTGCCCTCCTTCAGGACCCGGACCTGCGCGCCCGCATGGGCGAGCGCGGCCGCGCCTGGGTCGAGGAGAAATGGCGCTGGGACCTCCTGGCGGAACGCCTGCGCGAACTGCTCTGACGTTCAGCCCCCGGCCTTCGAGGAACGGGGTTCGGGGCGGAGCCCCGACGGCGGGGCCACCGGCCATCAGCTGCGCAGCCACGTCTGACTGTTCCTCAGATGTCTGTCAACACCGCGTCTGGGCGGAAGGCCGGAATCCGCTCATGATGCGGCCATGACATCCAACCTGACGCGCCGTCAAATGCTGGGGCTCGGCGCGCTCTCGACCGCCGCGGCCCTCGGCTTCACCCGGATCGGGGCGGCCTCCGCCGCCGCCGTCGAGCCCGCCGCCGCCCCGTACGCCCCCGCCATCGTCGTCGGCTCCGGTTACGGCTCCGCCGTCGCCGCCCTGCGCCTCGGGCAGGCGGGCGTGCGTACCGTCGTCCTCGAAATGGGCCGGCTGTGGGACACCCCCGGGCCCGACGGCAAGGTCTTCCCCTCCACCTCCGCCCCCGACCACCGCTCCATGTGGTTCCGCACCCGCACCGAGGCCCCGCTCGCGCAGTTCCTCTGGCTCGACGTGGTCAACCGCGACATCAGCCCCTACCCCGGCGTCCTGGACCGGGTGAACTACGGCGACATGTCCGTGTACGTGGGACGCGGCGTCGGCGGCGGGTCGCTCGTCAACGGCGGCATGGCGCCCACCCCCAGGCGCTCGTACTTCACCGAGGTCTTCCCCGGGGTCGACGCCGACGAGATGTACGGCACCTACTACCCGCGCGCCCGCGCCATGCTCGGCGTCAACGACATCGACCCGGCCTGGTTCGAGTCCACCGAGTGGTACCGCTTCGCCCGGATCTCCCGCAAGCACGCCCACAACACCGGCCTGAAGACCGTCTTCGTGCCCAACGTCTACGACTTCGAGCACATGAAGCGCGAGGCCGCCGGCACCGCGCCCCGCTCGGCACTGGCCGGGGAGGTCATCTACGGCAACAACCACGGCAAGAAGAGCGTCGACAAGACCTACCTCGCCGCCGCCATCGGCACCGGCAACGTCACCATCGAGACCATGCAGCGGGTGGTCGGCGTACGGCCCGACCCGGCCGGCGGGTACGTCCTGACGGTGCGGACCAGCGACGTGACCGGGAAGGTCACCCAGGTCCGCGAACTCGGCTGCCGCCGGCTCTTCCTCGGCGCCGGCAGCCTGGGCACCACCGAGATCCTGCTGCGGGCCCGCGAGACGGGCGCACTGCCCGCGCTCAGCGACAAGGTCGGACGGGGCTGGGGCCCCAACGGCAACGTCATGACCGCGCGCGCCAACCACCTCTGGGACACGGTCGGAGCCCACCAGGCCACCATGCCGGCGCTCGGCATCGACGACTGGGACAACGCCGCGAACCCGGTCTTCGCCGAGATCGCCCCGCTCCCCATGGGCCTCGAACACTGGATCTCGATGTACCTGGCCATCACCAGGAACCCGGAGCGGGGCCATTTCACCTACGACGCGGCCACCGACTCCGCACGCCTGAACTGGCGGCGGGACCAGAACGCGCCCTCGGTCAACGCGGCGAAGAACCTCTTCGACCGCATCAACCGGCGCAACTTCACGATCTACCGCTACGACCTCTTCGGCGGGAACCGGGCCTTCGCCGACGACTTCACCTACCACCCGCTCGGCGGCTGCGTCCTCGGGGAGGCGACCGACGCCTACGGGCGGGCCAAGGGCCACCCGGGGCTCTACGTGGTCGACGGCTCCCTGGTCCCGGGGTCGCTCGGCGTGAACCCGTTCGTCACCATCACCGCCCTCGCCGAGCGGAACATGGCACGGATCCTCGCCGAGGACCTCGGCTAGGCCGGATCAGCCGCGGTAGAGCGCCTCGATCTCGTCCGCGTAGTCCTTCGCCACCACGTTGCGCTTGAGCTTCAGCGACGGCGTGATGTGGCCCGACTCCTCCGTGAACTGGGAGGGCAGAATGCGGAATTTCCGCACCGATTCCGCCTTGGAGACCGCCGCGTTGCCGTCGTCGATCGCCTTCTGGACGGCGGCGATGAGGTCCGCGTCCTCGCGCAGCTCCGCCGCCGTGACCCCGGCCGGCTTGCCGTTCTCCGCCGCCCAGCGGCCGAGGAACTCCTCGTCGATCGTGACCAGCGCGGCCACGAACGGCCTCGCGTCGCCGACCACCATGCACTCCGCGACCAGCGCGTGCGCCCGGATCCGGTCCTCGATCACCGCGGGGGCCACGTTCTTGCCGCCCGCCGTGACGATGAGCTCCTTCTTGCGGCCCGTGATCGTCAGGTAGCCGTCCTCGTCGAGGGTGCCGACGTCGCCGGTGTGGAACCAGCCGTCGGTCAGCGCCTCGGCGGTCGCCGCCTCGTTGTTCCAGTAGCCCGTGAAGATCTGCTCGCCGTGCAGCAGCACCTCGCCGTCGTCCGCGATGCGCACCACGGAGCCCGGCATGGGCTGGCCGACCGTACCGATCTTCTGCTTGTCCCACGGGTTGAAGGTGGTCGCCGCACAGGACTCGGTCAGGCCGTAGCCCTCCAGGACCGTGAAGCCGATGCCGCGGAAGAAGTGGCCGAGCCGCTCGCCCAGCGGCGCACCGCCGGAGATCGCGTACTCGCCGCGCCCGCCGAGGACCGCGTGCAGCTTGCTGTAGACCAGCTTCGAGAAGATCTTGTGCTTGAGCTTCAGCCCGAACGACGGGCCGCGCGGGGTGTCCAGCGCACGGCTGTAGGCGATGGCCGTGTCGGCCGCCGCGTCGAAGATCTTCCCCTTGCCGTCGGCCTGCGCCTTGGCCCGAGCCGAGTTGTAGACCTTCTCGAAGACCCGGGGGACGCCGAGGATCAGCGTGGGGCGGAAGGACTGCAGCTCGTCGGTGAGGTTCTTGATGTCCGGTACGCAGCCCAGGCGGATCGGCGCCAGCACGGCCGCCACCTCCACCAGGCGCCCGAAGACGTGCGCGGCCGGCAGGAACAGCAGCACCGAGCACTCGCCGGTTTTGAACAGCGGGCTCAGGCGCTCCACCGCGTTGCCGCACTCCGCGAAGAAGTTGCGGTGGGTCAGCACGCAGCCCTTGGGGCGGCCGGTGGTGCCCGAGGTGTAGACGATGGTCGCCGGGTCGTCGGCGTTCGCGAGGCTGCTGCGCTCGTCGACCTCGGCATCGGTGACGGCCGCGCCCGCGGCCTTCAGCGCCTCCACCGCGCCCTGCTCGATCTCCCAGACCTCGCGCAGCTCCGGCAGGCGGTCGCGCAGCGAGGCCACGGCCTTGCCGTGCCCGGCGCTCTCCACGACGACCGCGACGGCGCCGGAGTCGCCGAGGATCC
This sequence comes from Streptomyces erythrochromogenes, assembly GCF_040684695.1. Classification (GTDB taxonomy): domain Bacteria; phylum Actinomycetota; class Actinomycetes; order Streptomycetales; family Streptomycetaceae; genus Streptomyces; species Streptomyces erythrochromogenes_C. The sequence goes on along the minus strand of NZ_JBFBGM010000040.1, from coordinate 21,895 downwards.
ACTGGATCTGCTCGGGGGAGCTGGTCTCGTACACGGGGACCGTGACGCCGCCCGCGCTCCAGATCGCGAAGTCGATCAGCACCCACTCGTAGCGGGTGCGGGAGATCAGGGCGACGCGGTCGCCGGGACGGACACCGGCCGCGATCAGGCCCTTGGCCGTGGCCCGGACCTCGGCCAGGAACTCGGTCGCCGTCACGTCCTGCCACCGGCCGTCGGCCTTGCGGCTCATCACGGCGGTGTCTGGGTGCTGAGCGGCGTTGCGGCGGATGAGATCCGTCAGGTTCCCGTCCGACGGGACCTCGTACAGGGCCGGAAGGCTGAACTCGCGCAAGACTGCTGCTCCTCTGGGCGCCATCGCCACCATGTGGACCGACCGGACGTTACCCACCGGTAGTGGGTTCCCGATAGAGGGAACCGGCCAGATGTTCCGTGCGTCACATTCTGCACTCACGGGGCCCGGCCCCAACGTGCCGACAGTAGTCGACCCCTCTGGCGACTCGGAAGTAACCGCAGGTAGGCCGACCTTTCACACCCCCACTACCCGGCCCTCACGAGTCCCCCTAGGGTTGTCCGCATGGCTGGCACCAAGCGGGACGGGAACAGCGGCGGCACGAGCGGATCGAGCCGCACCCGGGTCCACGTCGTGAGCGACGTCCACGGCAACACCGAAGCGCTCGCCCGCGCCGGCGACGGGGCCGACGCCCTGATCTGCCTCGGCGACCTCGTCCTCTTCCTCGACTACGCCGACCACTCGCGCGGGATCTTCCCCGACCTGTTCGGCGTCGAGAACGCCGACCTCATCGTCGAGCTGCGCACCCAGCGCCGCTTCGAGGAGGCCCACGCCCTCGGCCGGCGGCTCTGGGCCGGCCTCGACCGCGAACGGATGATCGAGGACGCCGTACGCCGCCAGTACGCCGAAATGTTCGCCGCCTTCCCCCGGCCCACCTACGCCACCTACGGCAACGTCGACATCCCGACGCTCTGGCCCGAGTACGCCGACCGCCACGGCCTCACCGTGCTCGACGGACAGCGCGTCGAGATCGCCGGCCGCGTCTTCGGCTTCGTCGGCGGCGGCCTGCCCTCGCCCATGCGCACCCCCTACGAAGTGGATGTGGAGGAGTACGCCGCCAAGGTCGAGGCCCTCGGCGAGGTCGACGTCCTGTGCTCGCACATCCCGCCGGAAGTCCCCGAGCTCTGCTACGACACCGTCGCCCGCCGCTTCGAACGCGGCAGCGAGGCCCTGCTGGCCGCCATCCGCCGCACCCGGCCCCGCTACGCCCTCTTCGGCCACGTCCACCAGCCACTGGCCCGGCGGATGCGGATCGGCGCCACCGAGTGCGTGAACGTCGGACACTTCGCCTCGACCGGCCGCCCCTGGGCCATGGAGTGGTGAGAACCGGCCGGTTCCACGCCGCCCGCACCGGGCCCGGGGAGCCACTGGAGTGGCGGCGTCCACACGCGCGGTAGCCTTCACGCGGCGGCCGGAGGCCGTACACATCCTCGAACAAACTCCGGAGGAGCGACCGCGATGGCGGAACACACCAGCTCAAGCATCACGATCGACGCCGCGCCCGGCGACGTGATGGCCGTGATCGCCGACTTCGCCCGCTACCCCGAGTGGACCGGCGAGGTGAAGGAGGCCGAGGTCCTCGCCACCGACGCCGCCGGCCGGGCCGAGAAGGTCCGGCTGCTGCTCGACGCGGGCGCGATCAAGGACGACCACACCCTCGCCTACACCTGGAAGGGCACCGACGAGGTCAGCTGGACCCTGGACAAGTCCCAGATGCTGCGCCAGCTCGACGGCTCCTACCGGCTGGCCCCGGTGGACGGCGGCAAGCGCACCGAGGTCACCTACCAGCTGACCGTCGACGTCAAGATCCCCATGCTCGGCATGATCAAGCGCAAGGCCGAGAAGGTCATCATCGACCGCGCGCTGGCGGGCCTGAAGAAGCGCGTCGAGTCCGTCTGAGCCCGACCGACCCGGCCCCCGGGGCGGTGCCGCGCCCGACCACGGCACGGCACCGCCCCGCGGCGTCCCGCCGCGGACCCCGCGCGGCGGCGCACCCCACCGACCCGGAGCACCCGCACATGCACACCTTGCTCATCACCGGCCCCGGCGGGGCCGGGCGGACCACCGTGGCGGCGGCCACCGCCCTCGCCGCGGCCCGCCAGGGGCAGCGGGTGCTGCTGCTCTCCGGCGACCCGGGCGACCCGCTCGCCGAACTCCTCGGCGACCCGCTCCCGCCCGGCCTGAGCGTCGCCAGAGTGGACTCCGGCCAGGAGTTCCGCGAGGAACTCGTCGCCCTCCAGGAACGCGGATCCGCCCTCCTCTCCATGGTCGGCGCCCGGCCGCTCGGCGCCGAGGAACTCACCGAACTGCCCGGGTCCGAACAGTTCGCCCTGCTCCGCGCCCTGCGCCGGGCCGCCGCCGCACCCGCCACCGACCTCGTCGTCGTCGACCTGCCCCCGCTCCACCAGGCCGTCGCCACCCTCGCCCTCCCCGCCCAGCTGCGCCGCTACCTCGCCCGCCTGCTCCCCGCCGAGAAGCAGGCCGCCCGCGCCCTGCGGCCCGTACTGGCCCAGCTGGCCGGCGTACCCATGCCCGCCCAGTGGCTCTACGAGGCCGCCGCGCGCTGGGACGAGGAGCTGGCCGCCGTCCAGGCCGTCGTCGAGGCCGACACCACCGAAGTCCGCCTGGTCGCCGAACCGGGCCCGGCCGCCGCCGACACGCTCCGCCTCGGACGCCTCGGCCTCGCCCTCCAGCAGCTGCCCGTCTCCGCCGTCGTCGCCAACCGGACCGTCCCGCACGGCTCCGCCGACCCCTGGCTCGCCGGGCTCGCCGCCCAGCAGGAGAAGTACGCCGCCGAATGGGCCGCCGAAGGCCCCGTCGTCACCCTCGCCCACCTCGGCCCCGACCCCCAGGGCCAGGACGACCTCGACCGCCTCGCCGCCCCCGGCGGACTCGTCCCGCACGCCCCCGCGCCCCGCCGGACCTGGACCGTCGAGGACCGGCTCGCCGAGGACGGCGTCCTCGTCTGGGTGGTTCCGCTGCCCGGCGCCCACAAACGCGACCTCGACCTCGTCCGCCGCGGCGACGAGCTGCTGCTCACCGCGGGCCCGTACCGCAGGATCGTTCCGCTGCCCTCGGCGCTGCGCCGGTGCACCGTCTCCGGCGCCGCCCTCACCGAGGGCGAGCTGCGCATCCGCTTCACCCCCGACCCCGGCCTGTGGCCCCGCACGCGCTGAACCGGATACCCCCGTTCGGGTACCGTCGAAGGTAGACAGCACGCACGCCCAGCAGCCGCCGCAGGGAGAGTCCGCCATGAGCGAGGCCACCGACCGCCCCACCGACGACGACGCCTGGGCCAAGGCCTGCGCCGAGGACCTCGCCGCCGAGAAGGAGCGCCTGCGCGGGCAGGGACAGGCCGGCTCCGCACCCACCGGCACCGCCGCCGAGGAACTGTTCAAGCTCTTCGAGGCCGTCGCCGACAAGGTCTCCGGCCTGAACAACCCGCTGTTCGGCGCCGCCGCACAGGGCGCCGTCCGCCAGATCGTCGACCAGGCGAAGACCGCCGCGAAGCCCGTCGTCGAACGCAACCCCGAGGTCTTCGAGCACCTCGCGGCCGCCGGCTCCGAACTGCTCGCCGCCTACCGCTCCGCCGTCGAGGGCCACGAGGGCCGCTGGACCCGGGGCGAGACCCGGGCACCCCGGCAGGCGTCCGACGACCGCGACCCCCGCCGGGACGGCCCCGACGACGGTCCCGCCGAGCGGATCGATCTCGACTGAACCCCCGACGCCCTCGGGTACCGTTGGCCGTGGCGGGGTTTGACCGGAAACCGAGGGACTAATGGGACTCACCATCGGCGTCGACATCGGCGGCACGAAGATCGCGGCCGGCGTGGTCGACGAAGAGGGCACGATCCTTGAGACGTACAAGGTGCCCACCCCGCCGACCGCGGACGGAGTGACGGAGGCCATCTGCGCCGCCGTCTCCGAGGTCAGCAGCAACCACAGCATCGAGGCCGTCGGCATCGGCGCCGCCGGATACGTGGACGACAAGCGCGCCACCGTGCTCTTCGCGCCGAACATCAACTGGCGCCACGAGCCGCTCAAGGACAAGGTCGAGCAGCGCATCGGACTGCCCGTCGTCGTCGAGAACGACGCGAACTGCGCGGCCTGGGGCGAATACCGCTTCGGCGCCGGCCAGGGCCACGACGACGTCATCTGCATCACGCTCGGCACCGGCCTGGGCGGCGGCATCATCATCGGCAACAAGCTGCGGCGCGGACGCTTCGGCGTCGCCGCCGAGTTCGGCCACATCCGGGTCGTCCCGGACGGCCTGCTGTGCGGCTGCGGCAGCCAGGGCTGCTGGGAGCAGTACGCCTCCGGCCGCGCCCTCGTGCGCTACGCCAAGCAGCGCGCCAACGCCACCCCCGAGCACGCGGCGGTCCTGCTCGCGCTCGGCGACGGCACCCCCGACGGCATCGAGGGCAAGCACATCAGCGAGGCCGCCCGGCAGGGCGACCCGGTGGCCGTCGACGCCTTCCGCGAACTGGCCCGCTGGGCCGGCGCCGGACTGGCCGACCTGGCCTCCCTCTTCGACCCGTCCGCCTTCATCGTCGGTGGCGGCGTCTCCGACGAGGGCGACCTCGTGCTCGACCCGATCCGCAAGTCCTTCAAGCGCTGGCTGGTCGGCGGCGCCTGGCGCCCGCACGCCCAGGTGCTCGCCGCGCAGCTCGGCGGCAAGGCCGGACTCGTCGGCGCGGCCGACCTGGCCCGCCAGGGCTGACGGCTTTCCGTACGCAGCCGCCCGCCGCGCCCCTTGGGGGAGCGGCGGGCGGCTGCGTATCTTGCGGTACATGGACCAGTTGCCGCCCACGCTGCCGAAGTCCCGTACGGAGCCCGACGGTTCCGCCGTGATCCGGGTGCTCAGCTACAACATCCGCTCGCTGCGCGACGACGAGGAGGCGCTGGTCCGGGTCATCCGGGCCTGCGCGCCCGACTTCGTCCTCGTACAGGAGGCCCCGCGGTTCTTCCGGTGGCGCAAACACGCGGCACGGCTGGCCCGGAAGTGCGACCTGGTGGTGCTGGGCGGGGGCGCGACGGCCACCGGCCCGCTGCTGCTCTGTTCGCTGCGGGTCTTCGTGGAGCGGACCGAGGACGTCCTCCTGCCGCACACGCCCGGACTGCACCGCCGGGGCCTGGCCACCGCGGTCGTCCGCGTCGGCGGCGTACGCCTGGGCCTGGTCTCGGCGCACCTGTCCCTGGACCGGGGGCAGCGGCGGGAGCAGGCGGACCTGCTGCTGGACCGGGTCGCCGCGCTGGACACCCCGTACGGGATCGCCGCGGGCGACGTGAACGAGGGACCGGAGGGCCCGGCCTTCCGGCGGCTCGCCGGCGCGCTGCAGGACTGCTGGTCGGTGGCGCCGTGGGGCGGGGAGCGGACCTTCCCGGCGGCGGCGCCGGACCGGCGGATCGACGCGGTCTTCGCCACGGCGGGGGTGGAGGTGCTGGCCTGCGGGGTCCCCGCGGGGCTGTCGGGGGTGTCCGGAGCGGACCTGCGGTCCGCCACGGACCACCTCCCGGTGCTGGCGGCACTCCGCCTCCCGGCCGCGCCGTAACCCTGCCGGGCGCCCGGCTGCGGCGCCGCTGCGGGGGCCCTGCCCCCGAGCCCCCGCGCCTCAATCGCCGGCGAGGCTGAAAGAGCGGGGCTCGGGCGGGCTTGTCTTCCGTCAGACGACCGCGCCGCGGCCCGGGTCGTCGTCCTCGTCGTCGCCGTGCTGCATGCGGGCGATCAGCGTCGCGAAGCCGCCCAGGAAGCCGCCGATGCCCAGCGTCGTCAGCCACCAGGTCATGTCCCACTGCAGCAGCACCGCCAGCAGCAGGAGCACCGGGCCGCCGACCACCGCCAGCCACGCGAACTTCGCCGTCGTGTCCGCCGGCGGCAGCTCCGGCTCGGGCTGTACGAAATGGCCCTCGTCCGCCGGAGTCAGGTCGTCGTCGTCCGGCTCCGCCAGCGAGTGGTCACGGGGACCCGCCATGCCCACGCCCGGGGCGAAGACCACCGAGCTGCCCAGCGCGGGCGCGGGCGCCGGCGCCGCGGGCGGCTCCGGCTCGGCCTCGGGCCCGGCCTTGCCGTCCGCACCCGCCTCCGGCGGCAGCGGCTTGACGTCCTCCTCCGGCAGCAGGAGGTTCTCGATCGGCCGGAACGGCCGGGACCCCGGCGGGTCCGGCGGCTCCTGCCCGTACCCGGCCACGATCGCGGCCCACGCCGCTTCCTCGTCCAGCGGCGGGACGCCGCCCGACTGCTCCTCGTGCTCAGCCACCGGCCTCCGCCCCCTCCCTGCCCACGCTCTCCGCCAGTCGGCCGACGAACGCAAAACTGTCCGCGAAGATCCGCTCCGCGTCATGGTCCAACGTCGCGACGTGGTAGCTCTGTTCCAGCAGCGTCTCGGTGACGTCCGTCGACGACACCCGCGCCAGCACCCGCGCCGAGTCGACGGGCGGCACGACGTGGTCCTGCGGGCTGTGCAGGAGCAGCAGCGGCTGGGTCACCTGCGGCAGATCGGCGTCCACGAGCTGCAGGAACTTGCGCAGCGAGTGCGCGGCCCGCGTCGGGACCCGGTCGTAGCCGACCTCCACCGAGCCCGGCTTCGCGATGTCACTGGCGATGCCGGGCGTGGACCGGATGAAGTGCTGGGCCACGGGAAGGAGCGGGGCCAGCGGGTCGTGGACCTTGTTGGCCGGGTTGACCAGCACGATGCCGCTGATGGCGTCCCCGTGCTTGGCCGCCAGCCGCAGGGTCAGCGCCCCGCCCATCGACAGCCCGAAGACGAACACCTGCGTGCACCGGTCCAGCAGCTCGCGCAGGGCGCGGTCCACCTCCGCGTACCAGTCCTCCCAGCCCGTGAGCTGCATGTCCTGCCAACGCGTCCCGTGCCCGGGCAGCAGCGGGAGCGACACCGTCAGGCCCCGCCCGGCGAGGTACTCGGCCCAGGGACGGAGGGACTGCGGCGAGCCGGTGAAGCCGTGGCAGAGGAGGACGCCGACCTCTCCGCCCTCGTGGCGGAACGGCTCGGCTCCAGGGAGGACGGGCACCAGGGGTCTCCTTGATCATGACGTACGTCGGGCGGGTGCGTTGCTCTGTGTGACTTCAAGGTACGCGACCGGGGTGGCACCGGCCAGGGTCGTCGGGCCCCTGCCGGCGGGGGCACGGGATAAGGTCTGTTCGACAGACACAGGAAGGCTTTCGAGTTGATCTACGGCGCAATGAAGTTCTCCATCGGCGGTTCGCTGAAACTCGCGTTCAGGCCGTGGGTGGAGGGCCTCGAGAACATTCCCGCGGAGGGGCCGGCGATCCTCGCGAGCAACCACCTGTCCTTCTCCGACTCCTTCTTCCTGCCGGCCGTGCTGGACCGGAAGGTGACCTTCATCGCGAAGGCCGAGTACTTCACCTCCCCCGGAGTCAAGGGCAAGCTGACCGCCGCGTTCTTCAAGGGCGTCGGCCAGCTCCCGGTGGACCGCTCCGGCGCCCGCGGCGCCGGCGAGGCCGCCATCAAGAGCGGCATCGAGGTCATCGAACGCGGTGAGCTGTTCGGTATCTACCCCGAGGGCACGCGTTCACCCGACGGACGCCTCTACCGCGGCAAGCCCGGCGGCCTGGCCCGCGTGGCGCTGGCCACCGGTGCGCCCGTGATCCCCGTCGCGATGATCAACACGGAGAAGATCCAGCCGCCCGGCAAGGTCATCCCCAAGCTCATGCGCCCCGGCATCCGGATCGGCAAGCCGCTGGACTTCAGCCGCTACCACGGCATGGACGGCGACCGCTTCATCCTGCGCTCGGTGACCGACGAGGTCATGTACGAGATCATGAAGCTCTCCGGCCAGGAGTACGTCGACATCTACGCGACGGCGGCCAAGCGCCAGATCGCCGACGCCGAGAAGGCGGCCAAGGACGCCGAGAAGGCCGCCAAGGCGGAGAAGTCCGACAAGGCCGACAAGAGCGAGTAGCGGCCGGCGGGCGGCGGGCGGTACGCCCGCCGACGGGGGTGGGGGAGATGGCGAAACGCGAACGCGTCGTGCGCATGTCGGTCGAGCAGCCGCTCTGGCGCGCCCTGACCGCGTACCGGCTGCTGACCATGGTCTACGCGGTGCTGCTGTTCGCCTCGGCGTACCGGCAGTTCCCGCACCCCTGGCCCGCGGGCGGCTACCTCGTGGTCCTCGCCGTGTGGACGCTCGCGACCTTCCGCAGGGTCTCGAACGCCGCGAGCTGCACCAAGGGGTTCCTCGTCGCGGACCTCACCGTCGCCATCGTCGGGATCCTGCTGACCCCGGTCGTCGACACCCACGAGCGGATCATCGGCGGCGGCCCCACCCTCCCCACCATCTGGACGGCGGGCGCGGTCCTCGGCTTCGCCATCAAGGGCGGCTGGCGCTGGGCCTGCTTCGCCTCCACCTTCGTGGCCATGGCCAACCTCGTCATCCACAGCGGCCAGCCCACCCGGGACACCCTGCACAACGTCCTGCTCGTCTGGGTCGCCTCCGTGGCCATCGGCTACGTCGTCGAGGTCGCCCGGGCCAGTGAGAACACCCTCGCCCGCGCCCTGGAGATCGAGGCCGCCACCCGCGAGCGCGAGCGCCTCGCCCGCGACATCCACGACGGCGTCCTCCAGGTCCTGGCCATGGTCCAGCGCCGCGGCTCCGAACTGGGCGGCGAGGCGGAGGAGCTCGGCAGGATGGCGGGCGAGCAGGAGGTGGCGCTGCGCACGCTCGTCTCCAGCGGCCTGGCACAGCCCTCCCGGGTCTCCCGCGACGAGTCGCGGGGCGCGCTGGTGGACACCTACGAGGACGACGAGCCCGGCGCGGACGACGGCGAGCTGGACCTGCGCACGCTCCTCGCCCCGCACGCCGGCTCCCGGGTGAGCTTCGCCGAGCCGGGCACTCCGGTACCGCTGCCCGTGCCCGCCGCGAAGGAGCTGGCGGCCGCCGTCGGCGCCGCCCTCGACAACGTGCGCAAGCACGCCGGGGAAGGGGCCAAGGCCTGGATCCTCGTCGAGGACTGGGGCGACGAGGTGATAGTGACCGTCCGCGACGACGGCCCCGGCATCCCCGCGGGCCGCCTCGACCAGGCCGAGGGCGAGGGACGGATGGGAGTGGCCCTGTCCATCCGCGGCCGGCTGCGCGACCTCGGCGGCAGCGCCGATCTGGTGTCCGTCCCCGGGCAGGGCACCGAAGTGGAACTGAAGGTACCCAGGGGCAGGACGGACAAGAAGTGAGCGAGCGAACCGACGTGAACGACCCGCAGCAGCCGCAGGAGCAGCGCGAGATCAGGGTGATGGTCGTCGACGACCACCCGATGTGGCGCGACGCCGTGGCCCGCGACCTCGCCGCCGCCGGCCTCGACGTGGTGGCCACCGCCGGCGACGGCCCCGAGGCGGTGCGCCGCGCCCGCGCGGTCGGCCCCGACGTCCTGGTCCTCGACCTCAACCTGCCCGGCATGCCCGGGGTGCAGGTCTGCAAGGAGCTGGTCGGCGCCAACCCGGCGCTGCGGGTCCTGGTCCTGTCGGCCAGCGGCGAGCACGCGGACGTGCTGGAGGCGGTGAAGTCCGGCGCGACCGGCTACCTGCTGAAGTCCGCGGGCGCCGAGGAGCTGATCGACGCCGTCCGCCGCACCGCCGCCGGGGACCCGGTCTTCACCCCGGGCCTGGCCGGGCTGGTGCTCGGCGAGTACCGGCGCCTGGCCACCGACCCGGTGCCGGCCGCCTCGAACGAGCCGAAGGCCCCGCAGCTGACCGACCGCGAGACCGAGGTGCTGCGGCTCGTGGCCAAGGGGCTCTCGTACAAGCAGATCGCGGAGCGGCTGGTCATCTCCCACCGCACCGTGCAGAACCACGTCCAGAACACCCTGGGCAAGCTGCAGTTGCACAACCGCGTCGAGCTCGTCCGGTACGCGATAGAGGCCGGCCTCGACGACGCGTGAGCACCGCTCGCGCGGCCGTCGATCGTACTTACGTCCCCGTACGAGTGAACGGGCGTACGCAACGCCGCGCGATTCCACCTGAATCGACCCTCCAGATCCCTTGCTGTGACCTGCGTCACCACTAGCGTGACCGTCATGGCGAAGGGAGATGCAATGAAGGTCGGAGTGCTGACCGGCGGCGGCGACTGCCCCGGGCTCAACGCGGTGATCAGGGCTGTCGTCCGCAAGGGCGAGCAGGAGTACGGCTGCGGGTTCGTCGGGTTCAAGGACGGCTGGCGGGGCGCGGTCGAGGGGCGGACCGTCCCCCTCGACATCCCCGCGGTCCGCGGCATCCTGCCCCGCGGCGGCACCATCCTCGGCTCCTCGCGCACCAACCCGTTCAAGACGGAGAACGGGGTGCGCGACATCAGGGAGAACCTGGCCAAGTACGAGGTGGACGCGCTCATCGCGATCGGCGGCGAGGACACCCTCGGGGTCGCCGCCCGCCTCCACGGGGAGTACGGCATCCCCTGCGTGGGCGTCCCGAAGACCATCGACAACGACCTGTCGGCCACCGACTACACCTTCGGCTTCGACACCGCCGTGGGCATCGCGACCGAGGCCATCGACCGCCTGCACACCACGGCCGAATCGCACATGCGGGTCCTGGTCGTCGAGGTCATGGGCCGCCACGCCGGCTGGATCGCCCTGCACTCGGGCCTCGCCGGCGGCGCCAACGTCATCCTCGTTCCCGAGCAGCGCTTCGACGTCGACCAGGTGTGCGCCTGGGTGACCTCCCGCTTCAAGGCGAGCTACGCCCCGATCGTCGTGGTCGCGGAGGGCGCGATGCCCAAGGACGGCGACATGGTGCTGAAGGACGGCACCACGGACTCCTTCGGACACGTCCGCCTCTCGGGCGTCGGCGAGTGGCTCGCCAAGGAGATCGAGGCGCGCACCGGCAAGGAGGCCCGCACGACGGTCCTCGGGCACATCCAGCGCGGCGGCACCCCGAGTGCCTTCGACCGCTGGCTGGCCACCCGGTTCGGGCTGCACGCGATCGACGCCGTGCACGAGCGGGACTTCGGCAAGATGGTCGCGCTGAAGGGGACGGACATCGTCCGCGTGCCGATCGCCGACGCGACGTCGAAGCTGAAGACGGTCGACCCCGCCCTCTACCAGGAGGTCGGCGTCTTCTTCGGCTGAGCCACCCGCTCCGGTCGAGCCTCTCCGGTTGAGCCGCCGGGCGTGGGCGCACCATGGGCCGTATCGTGACGAACGGCCCATGGTCCTACGTACGGGAGTGAACGTGGAAATCCTGGCGTTCGGCGTGCAGGCGGACGAGAAGCCCATGCTCGAAGCCGCGTTCGCCGGCCTGCACGAGGTGCGCTGCCTGGACGTCTTCCTCACCGAGGACACCGCCCCCATCGCCGCCGGGTACGAGGTCGTCTCCTCCAGCGTCAACGCCGACCTGAACGGGCGGGTGCTGCGCATCCTGGCCGCCGGCGGGACCCGGATGATCGCCCAGCGCTCCACCGGCTTCAACAACATCGACCTCGACGTCGCGCGGCAGCTCGGCCTGACCGTGAGCCGCGTCTCGTACTACTCCCCTTACTCCGTGGCCGAGTTCGCCTGGACCCTCGCGATGACCGTGAACCGGCGGATCGTCCGCGCGGCGAGCCGGACCCGGGACTTCGACTTCCGGCTGGACGGGCTGATGGGCCGCGACATGCACGGCCGCACCGTCGGCGTGCTCGGCACCGGCAAGATCGGCGAGGCGTTCACCCGCATCGCGCACGGCCACGGCATGCACCTGCTGGGCTGGGACGTGGCGCGCAACCCGGCCTGCGTGGAACTCGGCATGAAGTACGTGGAGAAGGAGGAGCTGTTCGCCTCCTCGGACCTGATCAGCCTGCACGTGCCGCTGCTGGAGTCCACGCGCCACCTCGTCGACGCGGCGGCGCTGCGGCTGATGAAGGACGACGCGATCCTGGTGAACTCCAGCCGCGGCGGCCTCATCGACACCGAGGCCCTGGTCGCGGAGCTCCGCGCCGGACGCTTCACCGGCGTCGGCCTGGACGTGTACGAGGCCGAGGCCGGGATCTTCTTCGTCGACCGCTCCCTGGAGACCGTCGCGGACGACACCCTGGCCCGGCTGGTCACCTTTCCCCACGTCGTGGTGACCTCCCACCAGGCCTACTACACGACCGACGCGGTGAGCCAGATCATCGACACCACCGCCGCCAACGTCGCCGACTACCTCGCCGGCCGCCACTCCGAGAACACCCTCGTCCCGGACCCGCCACCGCCCCCGTAACCCCCGGATTTCGGATCCCGTTCACCGTCCCGTCCCCGGCGCCGGCCGCCCGCGGCCCTACCCTCACCGTGTGGACATACCCGACTGGGTGCGGTGGGCCTTCTGCCTCTTCGCCGCCGTGCAGCTGACCTTCGTCTACCGCGACGTCCGGCTTCTGCGCCGGGCCGAGCCCGGCCGGCGGACGGACCCCTGGCTGAACGTCGCCGACAGCGCGGTGGGAGTGGTGCTGTCCACCGGGCTGGCGCTCGGCTCCCTCGGCGTACTGGTGGGCGCGGGCCCGGTCCTGCTCGCGATCGGGGCGTGCCGGGGGATCAGGGCCCTCCTGGCCCGCCGCGCGGCGAAGCCGGACCCGGTGGCCGGCGGGGGCGCCCTCCCCGCGGGGGAGTAGGGCGGCCCCGCCCGGCGGGCCTATGCGGTGGCGGGTGCGCGGACGGCGGTCACCAGGTCGCGCAGCAGGTCCGCGCCGCGCAGGGTGAGGACGGACTCCGGGTGGAACTGGACCCCGGCGAAGCCCCCGGCCGGGGAGCGCAGGGCGTGGACCTCCCCCGAGGACCGGTCCCGGGCCACCTCGACCCCCCGGGCGGCCAGCCCGGCGGCCAGATCGTCGTCGCAGTACGCGGTGTACGTGTTGTAGAAGCCGACCACCTCCTCGGCCCCGAACAGCTCGATCCGGGTCTGCGCGCCCTGCGCCGGCTCCGCCTTGCGCACCAGCGGCAGGCCCAGCTCGGCGGCGAGCAGCTCGTGCCCGAGGCACACCCCGAGCAGGCCGTGGCGGTGCCCGGCCAGCAGCTCCGCGGTCAGCCCGCGCAGCAGCCGCATCTTCGGGTCGGCCGAGTCCGCCGGATCGCCCGGGCCGGGGCCCAGCACGACCGGCCCCTCCCAGGCCAGGGCCGCCTCCCGCAGGCCCGGCTCGTCGAAGCGCCGTACGGTCACCTCCAGCCCGGCCACCCGCAGCACGTGCGCCAGCATCGCCGTGAAGGTGTCCTCCCCGTCCACCACCAGCGCACGGCCCGCAGGAGCGGCCGGCCGCTCCTGCATCCGCAGCCAGAAGGGGGCCAGGTCGGCCCGCCGGGCCGCGAGGGCCGCCCGCACCCGCGGGTCGTCCGCCAGCCGCGCCCCCGCCCCGGCCGCCCGGGGCGCCGCCGGCCGCACCCCGAGCGCGGCCAGCACCCCCGCCGCCTTCGCGTGCGTCTCCGCGACCTCGCCCGCCGGATCGGAGTGCCGCACCAGCGTGGCGCCCACCGCCACCCGCAGCCGCCCGTCCCGGGCGATGTCCGCCGTCCGGATCAGGATGGGGGAGTCCAGCGTCTGCGAGCCCGCGGAATCCAGGCCCAGCAGGGCCAGCGCGCCCGCGTAGTAGCCGCGCCCACCGCTCTCGTACCGCTCGATCACCCGGCAGGCGTTCTGCACCGGCGAGCCCGTCACCGTCGCCGCGAACATCGTCTCCCGCAGCACCTCCCGCACGTCCAGCGAGGAGCGTCCGCGCAGCTCGTACTCGGTGTGCGTGAGGTGGGACATCTCCTTGAGCCGCGGTCCGACGACCACCCCGCCCCGGTCCCCGACCGTGCACATCATCTTCAGCTCCTCGTCGACCACCATCGACAGCTCCTCGGTCTCCTTGCGGTCGCCGAGGAAGGCGAGGAGCGACTCGGCGGTCGGTCCCGTGGCCGGATGGCGGTACGTTCCGCTGATCGGGTTCATCACCACCGTGCCGCCGGACATCCGGACGTGGACCTCGGGGCTGGCCCCGACCAGCGTGCGCCCGCCCGTGTGGACGACGTACGTCCAGTACGCGCCCCGCTCGCCCTCCAGCAGCCGGCGGAACAGGGCCAGCGCGTCCGCCCGGCCGAAGCCGTCGATCCTGCCCTCGAAGGTGCGCCGGACGACGAAGTTCGCGCCCTCGCCCCGGCCGATCTCGTCCCGGATCACCCGCTCCACCGTGTCCGCGTACGCCTCGTCGCAGACGTCGAAGCCGCCGTCCTCGACCCGCACCGCGTGCGCCGGCAGCGCGGCCAGCGCCTCGGCGAGCGGGATCTCGTACACCTCCTCGGCGACCAGCGCGCTCAGCGGCGTGCCGTCGTCGCGCACGTCGAAGCCGCGCTCCCGGATCTGCCGGAAGGGCACGAGCGCGAGCGTGGGCAGCGCGCCGACGGGCAGGTCGGCGAGGTGCTCGGCCTCGTGGACCGCGCCCAGGAGCACCTCGACGGTGTCGTGGTCGCGGCCCGGGGTCCGCCGGCGCAGCAGGGCGAACGGCGGGCAGGAGTCGTCGAGCAGCCGGTCCAGCGGGCCGGGTGCGTCGGGGCGGTGCGGTCGGCTGGTGTCCATGGGCGGAGCGTCCTTCCGTAGGGGGAGGAGCGGCTCTCGCTGCCGACGCGGAGGCCGGGAACGCGGAAGGCCGCCCCTCGGGGCGGCCTTCGCGTCGTGCGTGTCGTCAGGTACGCGCAGGAAGTGGGCCGCCGGGAGCGGGCCACCACCAGTTCTGGTTCGTGTGCGCGTACATGCGGTGAACCATAGCCCAGACCGCCGCCGCGGGGGCGGATCCGCCCCGTACAGCGTGCTGAACCATCGATTCCGTTCCGTGGGGCGTCCTGAACCTTCGAGAAATCCGTCTCACGTTGTGGGCGGGGGGCCGGACGCCCCCCGTAACGCCGTAATGTGTACGAGGTGACCGTGAACGCTGAAAACCAAGCCCCCGCCGCCAAGGCGACCTGGCGAGACCTTCCCGCGGCGCAGCAGCCTTCGTACCCCGATGCCGAGGCTCTGCGCGCTGTCGTCGCGGACCTCGAGTCGTATCCTCCCCTCGTTTTCGCGGGTGAGTGCGACCAGCTGCGCGCCCGTCTGGGAGCCGTCGCCAAGGGCGAGGCGTTCCTGCTCCAGGGTGGCGACTGCGCCGAGGCCTTCGACGGTGTCTCCGCCGACCACATCCGAGCCAAGCTCAAGACGCTGCTCCAGATGAGTGCCGTCCTGACGTACGCGGCCTCCGTGCCGGTCGTCAAGGTCGGCCGCATCGCCGGCCAGTACTCCAAGCCGCGCTCCAAGGACACCGAGACCCGCGACGGCGTGACCCTGCCGACCTACCGCGGCGACTCCGTCAACGGCTTCGCCTTCACCGAAGAGGCCCGCGTCCCGGACCCCGAGCGGCTGAAGCGCATGTACAACGCCTCCGCCTCCACGCTCAACCTGGTGCGCGCCTTCACCACCGGTGGTTACGCCGACCTGCGCCAGGTACACGCCTGGAACCAGGACTTCGTGAAGTCCTCCCCGTCCGGTCAGCGGTACGAGCAGCTGGCCCGGGAGATCGACAACGCGCTGAACTTCATGAAGGCCTGTGGCACCGACCCGGCCGAGTTCAAGGCGGTCGAGTTCTACGCCTCCCACGAGGCGCTGCTGCTCGACTACGAGGGTGCGCTGACCCGCACCGACTCGCGCACCGGCAAGCTGTACGACACCTCCGGCCACATGGTCTGGATCGGTGAGCGCACCCGCCAGCTGGACCACGCGCACATCGAGTTCTGCTCGCAGATCGCCAACCCGATCGGCATCAAGCTCGGCCCCACCACCACGGTGGACGAGGCGCTGACGTACATCGACCGCCTGGACCCGGACCGCGAGCCGGGCCGGCTGACCTTCGTCGTCCGCATGGGCGCCGACAAGGTCCGCGACAAGCTCCCCGAGCTGGTCGAGAAGGTCACCGCCTCCGGCGCGATCGTCGCCTGGGTCACCGACCCGATGCACGGCAACACCTTCGAGGCGGCCTCCGGCCACAAGACGCGCCGTTTCGACGACGTGCTCGACGAGGTCAAGGGCTTCTTCGAGGTCCACAAGGGCCTCGGCACCCACCCGGGCGGCATCCACGTCGAGCTCACCGGTGACGACGTCACCGAGTGCGTGGGCGGCGGCGACGAGATCTTCGTCGACGACCTGCACCAGCGCTACGAGACGGCCTGCGACCCGCGGCTCAACCGCAGCCAGTCGCTGGACCTGGCGTTCCTGGTGGCGGAGCTCTACCGCGACTAGTCGTCGCGATCAGTAGGTGCGTTCCTACGACTGTGGGGCGCGGATCGATGTGATCCGCGCCCCACTGTCGTACCCGGGGCTTTTAGGCCACCCTAACTTTGGGTACGGTTAGGTAAGCCTCACCGAATAGGGGATGGCTCGCCGCACCGCTCAGCGCCAGGAGGTGAACCGCGTGTACGTCTGCTCTTGCTTCGGGATCACCGACAAGCAGGTCAAGGAACACGCGGCTGCCGGGGCCTGCACGCCCCGCCAGATCGCCTCGGCCACCAAGGCCGGCACCGACTGCGGCTCCTGCGTGCGCACCATCCAGGGCATCCTCGGCCGCGGGGCGTGCCCGCGCAGGGAGCTCATGGAGAAGGGCGACGCGGTGTCCGTGCTCGCCGCCGACCCGGCGACGGCACGCTCGTCCGAGCTCGCGGAAGCGGCCTAGGAACCGGCCCGGGGCCGGCAGGTCCCGGAGGGGCTCCGGAGGATTCCGGAAGATCCCGGAGGGTCAGCTCGGCTGCTCGATGAGCTGCGCGATGTAGAGGGCCTCACCCAGGGACTCGATGAGCTCCAGCTGGGTGTCGAGGTAGTCGATGTGGTGCTCCTCGTCCTCCAGGATGTCCTCGAAGAGCCGGGCCGACGTGATGTCGCCCTTCCCGCGCATGACCTCGATGCCCCGCTTCAGCCGGTCGATCGCCTCGACCTCGACCTGGCGGTCCGCCTGGAACATCTCGGTGATCGTCTGCCCGACGCGCACGTGGAAGAGGCGCTGGTAGTTCGGCAGACCGTCGAGCATCAGGATGCGCTCGGTGATCTTGTCCGCGTGCTTCATCTCGTCGATGGACTCTTCACGCGTGTACTTGGCGAGCTTGGTCCAGCCCTTGTTGTCCTGGATGCGGTAGTGCAGCCAGTACTGGTTGATGGCCGTCAGCTCGCCGGTCAGCTGCTCGTTCAGAAACTCAAGGACCTCGGGGTCGCCCTGCATCGCAGAGGCTCCTTCCAGGCAATGTCAGCTATGTGACGGGGCAGTTGCGCGCATCCTTGCACCGCCGCTGGGGGCCGTCCAGTAAGTGCCTCCTTAGTGGGAGTTGCCGTGACTTGCCCGAATCGGCCCAGACCTGGTCATGACCACCCTGCCCAGTCTGTCACCATGGAGTCATGGGTCAGCCGGAAAGCCGGGAATCTCCGGGAGCAGAGCAGCTGGAGCTTCCACCGGGGCAGCGGCTGCAGAGGGGCTGGCCCGTCACCCACTACGGTCCCGTGCCCAAGTTCAAGCCGGACCGCTGGGAGTTCCGCGTCTTCGGCGCGACCGCCGACGGCGACAAGCACTGCTGGAACCACGAGGAGTTCACGGCCCTGCCGTTCGCCTCCGTCGTGGCGGACCTGCACTGCGTCACGAAGTTCAGCATGCAGGGCGCCGAATGGGGCGGTGTGCTCGCCCGCGACGTGCTGGCCCTCGCGCCGCCCGCACCGCAGGTCACGCACGTGATGGTGTGGGCCGAGTACGGCTTCAGCTCCAACCTGCGGCTGGCCGACTTCGCCTCCGACCGGACCGTCTTCGCCACCCACGAGGGCGGTGAACTGCTCACCGCCGAGCACGGTTTCCCGGTCCGGCTCGTGGTCCCGCACCTGTACGCCTGGAAGGGCCCCAAGTGGGTCCGCGGCATCGAGTACATGACCGCCGACCGACGCGGCTTCTGGGAGGAGCGCGGCTACCACAACATCGGCGACCCCTGGCGCGAGCAGCGCTACTCGTACCAGGAGGAGCCGGGCGAGGGCCCCGAACTCTAGGGCGCCTTCCCTCAATGGTGGTACTGGTGGACGACCGCGTGACCCTTGCCGCGGCCGATCATCCACTTGTTGACCGGGGTCGTGATCACGAAAGCGGCGGCCAGCGCGATCGCCAGGACGATCCAGAACAGCGGGTCCGACAGGTGCGCGTCCATCGCCCCCGGCCACAGCGCGATCACCCCGTTGTCGATCAGTTCCATGACGGCGATCGAAAGAGTGTCCGCGGCGAGAGCCACCCGGACGGCCGTACGCAGGCCGACGCCCGCGGCGAGGATCCCGCGCAGGGTGAGCGCGTAGCCGAAGAAGAACGCGAGGACGATCGCCAGGACCATCGTCGCCACGTTCCCCCAGCCCAGCGCGGTGCCGATGACCATGCCGAGCACCTCGCCGATGGCGCACCCCGTCAGGCAGTGCAGGGTGGCCCGCGCGGCCGTCGCCCAGCTGACCGCGCCCGTGCCGCCGGCGCCGTGTCCGTGCTCGTGGTGCTGGTGTTCGTGCCCTTCGTGCTGCTGCTCCATGACAACCCCCTCGATGGGAAAAGCCGGGTAGCGGTCCGTCGACTTGACCGAACCGTATACCCCCCTGGGGTATTCCTCAAGGATCAGTGGATCACTGGGGGCCGCGCAGCTCCTTCAGCAGCGCCACGTCCGCGGCATGCCCTTCCTTGCCGCCGGGCGTCTCGATGATCAGCGGTACGCCGTCCATCGCCGGGTGCGTGCACAGCTCGGCGAAGGCGTCCCGGCCGATGTGGCCCTGGCCGATGTTCGCGTGCCGGTCCTTGTGCGCGCCCACGCCCTCCTTGGAGTCGTTCGCGTGGACCAGCTTCAGCCGGCCCTCGCCCACGGTGTCCACCAGCAGGTCCAGCATCACCTTCGTCCCGCCCGGCTCCGCCAGGTCGTGACCGGCCGCGAAGACGTGGCAGGTGTCCAGGCAGATCCCCAGCTTCGGATGGTGGTCCAGCGCGTCGAAGTACGGTCCGAAGTCCTCGGCGAGCGAGCACAGCGACGAGCCCTGCCCCGCCGTCGACTCCAGCAGCAGGAACGGGTCGTCGTCGTGCGTCAGCTCGTCCAGCAGCGGCAGCATGTGCTCCCTGACCTGCGCGTACGCCACCTCCCGCGGGCGGCCGCCGGTCGCCGAGCCGGTGTGGACGACCACCCCGAGCGCGCCGATCCGCCGGGCCCGGCGCAGCGAGTGGCGCAGCGACTCCACCGACTTCTCCACCGTGGCCTCGGTGTGCGAGCCGAAGTTGATCAGGTACGGCGCGTGCACGTACGCGGGGATGCCCTCCCGCGCGCACTCCTCGCGGAACCGTTCGTCCTGCGCCGGATTGCCGACCGGGGTGGCCCAGCCGCGCGGATTGGCGACGAACACCTGGACGGCCTCGGCGCCCATTTCCCGGGCGTACGTCAGCCCGACCGAGGCGAGACCGCCCGCGACGGGGACGTGTCCGCCCACCGGATTGCGTACCACGTGCGTCTACAGCCCCTTGATCCGGATGGTGATCGTGAGGCCCTCGGCGGCGGTCTGCCCCGCCAGCACCGACTGCGCGTCCACGGTCTTGCTGAAGGTGATCAGCGGCCGGTCCACCTTCACCTTGAAGCCGGCGGCCTCCAGGGTCCTGCGGGCGTCGTCCACGTCCTGGCCGACCACGTTCGGGACGGGCAGCTGGCGCGGGCCCTTGGAAATCGTCAGGGTGACCGTGTCACCGGCCGCCGCCTGGGTGCCGGCGCCGATCGACTGGTTGGCGACCGTACCGGGATCCGACGGCGCGTTGACCTGCTCCGGAGCCGTCGCGACCTTGAGGCCCAGGCCCTCCAGCGTGGCCTTCGCCTGCTCCAGGGGCAGACCCGTCACCCCCGGCACCGGCACCGGCCGGCCCTTGCTGACGACGATCGCGACCGCGGTGTCGGGCGCGCGCTTCTCGCCGCCCGCCGGATTGGTGCTGATCACCGAGCCCTGGGCGACGTCCTGGCTGAACGCCTGCGTGATGATCCCGGGGGCCAGCCCGGTCCTGGCCAGCTCCTGCTTGGCCTCCTCCAGGGGCCTGCCCTTGAGGTTGGGCACCGACACGACCTCGGGCCCGCGGGAGATCGTGATGAGCACCGCGCCGTTGCCGCGGATCCGCCGGCCGCCCGGCGGATCGGTGTTCATCACCGTCCCGCGCTCGAAGGCCTCGCTGAACTTCCGGTCGACGCCCTTCACACCGAGGCCGGCCTCGGACAGCTGGGCGCGCGCCTGCTCCTCCGTCTTGCCGAGCAGGTTGGGGACCTTGGTGAACTGGCCGGAGTTGATGTACCAGACGCCCGTGCCGATGCCCAGCGCCAGCAGCACGCCGGCGACCACCAGCAGCACGCCGCGGCGCGGCCGCCCGGCGGGCGCCGACCGGCGCCCGGGCGGCGGCGGAGCGGGCGGGTCCAGCGGCGGGGTCTCGAACCGCGAGGTGAGGTTCATGGGCTGCGCGGTCACCGGTCGCGGGATCACGCCGGTGCGGTCCTCGGTGGACGACCGCTCCACGGCGCGCGCCTGCGGCGGTACGGCGTCCAGCTCGACGTCGGTGAGCTCGGCGCGGGCCTCACGGGTGAGGCCGAAGAGGGCGGCGGCGTCGTAGGGGCGCAGGTCGGGGTTGCGGGCCGTGGCGGACGCCACGAGCCCGTCGAGACCCACGGGCAGCCCGGGCACCGCGGCGGACGGGGGCGGCACGTCCTCGTGCAGGGCCTGGTAGAGCACCTGCGCGGGAGTCGCGCCGAGGTGCGGCTTGGAGCCGGTGAGCATCTCGTAGAGGACGACACCGCAGGCGTAGACGTCCACGCGGGTGTCCGCGATGCCGTTCTCGATCTGCTCGGGCGCCAGGTAGGAGACGGTGCCGAGGACCGAGCCGGTGGTGTTGGTCACCGAGTCCACGGACCGGACCAGCCCGAAGTCGGCGACCTTGACCCTGCCGTCGTCGCCGATCAGGACGTTCTCGGGCTTCATGTCGCGGTGCACGAACCCGGCCCGGTGGGCGGCGCCGAGGGCGGCGAGGACCGGTTCGAGGATGTCGAGGGCCGCCCGCGGCTGGAGCGCGCCGCGCTCGCGCAGCACGTCGCGCAGGGTGCAGCCGGAGACGTACTCCATCGCCAGGTAGACGTACGGCCCGTCCGTGCCCTGGTCGAACACGGCGACCACGTTGGGGTGCGCGAGGCGCGCCACGGACTTCGCCTCGCGGATGAACCGGTCGACGAAGGCGGCGTCGGAAGCGAGCGCCGGATGCATCACCTTCAGGGCGAGGATCCGGTCCAGACGGGTGTCGACGGCCCGGTAGACCGTGGCCATGCCGCCGGCCGCGATGCGGGCATCGATGCGGTAGCGGCCGTCGAGCACGCGCCCGACGAGGGGGTCTTCCAGGGTCGTATCCACCCGCCGATTCTACGAGCCGACGCAGGTACCCCGGCGGGGGCGGGTCTCCTTGCAGCGCAGCTGTGACGTGGGGAGGGGGCGGGGCGGGGCCTCCACCCCCTCGGCGCCGCCGCGCGGACCCGGTGGTTGCCCACCCGCCCAGACCGGCCGTGACCAGCAGGGTCGGGGACGGAGGCGTGACGGCGGGAGCGGGGCGGCGGGGTTCCGGGGCGGCGGTGACGGAAGGTGCGGCGGGGCTTCGAGAAACCGGAATTCCCCCGGGGCGGGAGCGAACCCGAAGGGGGGCCGGGGGAGCGGAATACGAGCATTCGGTAGCCAGCGACGCGAATGGGATTTTCCCGTCTGTCCGATGGTTTTCCGGGTCGTGCCGGTCCCTCAAGGGCGCTCCTGCGTCGCGTCGCGTTGCGATGGCCTGCGGCCACCCTTGACCGCC
>NZ_JBFBGM010000039.1:0-52125 GCF_040684695.1 Streptomyces erythrochromogenes | reverse complement strand
CAGGATGGGCGGGTGCGGTGGCAAGCAAAGTGCATGCGGCGGTCTTCGACTACAAGGCCGTGTTCCAAGCCGGAACAACAACCCCCCACCCGGACCGGCCCCGCAGCCGTTTCAGCCGGCCGTGAGCGCCCACAGGACTCACTTCCCGGGGGCGGGGTACCTAGGCGGGGTGCACGGGGTGCACGGAGTCCGCGGGGTGTGCGGGCGGGGCGAAGCGGACGCGGCCGCCCACCTCGATCGTGCCGTCGGCGCCGGGGGCGGTGAGGATCTGGGAGCCGGCGCCCTGGGTGATGTTCAGGGCGCGGTCCAGCTCGGCCGTCAGCAGGATCGCCGCCGAGCCGGTGGCCTCGTCCTCGGCGATGACGCCGTCGGGGCGGCGCGGGAAGCCCCGGGCCCGGACGCGGCCGGCCGCCTCGTCCTCCCACGCCCAGGCGTACAGCCAGCCCTCGCCGGGCGGCGGCGACGGCAGCGCCTCGACCTCGGCGACGCTCCCGTACTGCTGGGTGCGCTTGCCCTCGACCCACTCGGGCCGGGCCGTGATCCAGGTGAACTCCCCGTCGTCACGGGCCCATACGGATCCGGCCGGCGGCTGGAGCTCCTCGATGTCCAGCAGCCACGCGACCCCGACCAGCGGGTGTCCCGCGAAGGACATCCGCGTGCCGGGGGTGCGGATGTCGACGACCCCGCGTTCGGGGTCGTCGACGAACACCGTCTCGCTGTAGCCGAGTTCGGCGGCCAGCGCCTGCCGCGACGCGTCGTCGGGGCAGGTCCGGCCGTCGCGCACGACGCCGAGCAGGTTGCCGTACCGGCCGTCACCCGCGCAGAAGACCCTCAGGACATCGAGATCGTTCACGCGGGAATTCAAACACGGTTCAGACCTGGGCCGTACGGCGCCTGCGCGCCATGTAGACGGCGCCGGCGCCGGCCGCGATGACGATGCCGGAGGTGGCGAGCAGGGCCCCGGCCGGGATCTCGGCGCCGGTGTTGGCGAGGTTGCCGCCGACGGAGCCGCCGCCGACCGAACCGCCGCCCGCGGCGCCGCCCGTCGAACCGCCGGTGGTACCACCCGTCGAACCGCCGCTGGTGCCGCCCGTGGACGGCGGCAGGGTGGCGTCCTTGTCCACCGACACCGAGAGGGTGAGCGGGTCGATCGCGTCGCCCGCCTTGTACATGGAGCCGGTGGTGTCGTTGGCGAAGACGGCCGCGCCGTCGGCGGTGAAGGCCGCGGGCACGCCGTTGAGCGCGAGCACGCCGTTCTTGGTCTTGTAGTCGGTCTTCGACAGGTCGAGCGTGGCGAAGGCGACGCCCGTCTTGCTGCCGGCCGCGTTCTTGACGTCGACGTACAGGGTTCCGGTCTTGCCGGTGGCGTCGATGCGGGGGTTGGCGAAGGTCATGTCGATGCCGTGGGCCGCGTACTGGAAGCGGAGGTTGCCCTCGAAGGAAGCGTTCAGCTTCTGCTTCTTCGCGTCGAGCTCGCCCTTGCCGAAGGCGAAGTCGAAGAGTTCGCCGTTCTTGGCGGCGCCGCCGGCCGGGGTGATCGAGCCCGCGCCCAGCACGTACCGGCGGAAGGACTCCTTCACACCCCACGTCAGCCTGCCGTTCAGGACCTTCTGCACCCCGTCGGCCGGAGCGGTGGGGCTCGGGTCCTTGGTGGGGCTGGGGTCCTTGGTGGGCGTGGGGTCCTTGGTGGGGGTCGGCTTCGTCGGGGTCGGCTCGGGGGCGGGCTGCTCGAACTTCAGGTCCGCGGTGAGCGGGTCGCCGGCCTTGTTCTCGTAGCCAGCGGAACCGAGCGCGTCCGCGGCCTCCTTGGTGAGGGTCGTCGCGAGACCGGTCATCGACTGGCCGGCGAAGGCGACGGTCGCGAGCGGGACGTCCTGGGCGGTGGCGCCGGACTTGGTGACGTCCGCGGTCAGCTTCTTGGTGCCGGTGTCGATGCGTATGTCCGAGAGCTTGACCTCGAAGCCGTGGCCGGTCGGCGGGGCGGGCGAGGAGAAGGTGACGCTGCCCTTGAAGGCCGCCTTCACCACGTGGCCGCCGGCCGGGTCGTACTGGCCGGTCGGCTCGACGAAGCGGAGGGTGCCGTCGGCGTTCTGCTGGGCGCCCTCGGCGACGGTGATGGTGCCCTTGGCCATGCCGGTCACGTAGGCGCGGTAGCTGGCGAGGACGCCCCAGTCGAGGGTGCCGCCGACGATCTTCACGGGCCCGGTCGGGGGGCCGCCCGCGGCGGTGGCCGGCAGGGCGAGGGCGGTGGCGCCGAGAGCGGCGGCGGTCAGGACGGCGGCCGCGAGGGAGATCGGGCGGCGGAGGGACGACATGGCGGGGAACTCCTGGGAGACGGAAGGGGAAAGGGGGTGAGGGTGGGGCACTACTTCGACCCGTCGGCGTCCGCCGAGCCCGTGCCCGTGCCCGAGCCGGGTGCGGGCTTCGCACCCGCCTCCGAGTCCTTGGCCGGAGCCGAGTCCTGGGCCGGGGTGGCGGAAGCAGCACCGGAGCCGGAAGCCTCGGCAGAAGACGGTTCCGGCTCCGCCGAGGCGGCCGGGGCCTCCGGGGCGGACGCCCCTGCGGTGGCCGAGCCGGAGGCCGGAGCCCCGGCGGGCGCCCCGGCGGGAGCCGAGGCCGCCTCCTGGCGCTGGGCCGGGGCTTCGGCCGGGTCGGCGGCCTGGGCCGGCACCGACGCCGCGGCAGCGGCCGGAGCCGAGGCCTCGGCGGCGACAACCGGGGGCTTACGGCGCTTGCGCAGCAGGACGGCTGCGGCGGCGGCCAGGAGGAGGACGGCCGCGGCCAGGGCCGCGTAGAGCCCGGTGTTCGAGGACTTCCCGGACTCCGCGGCGGGAGCGGGAGCCGCAGACGGCGCGGGGGCGGGAGCCGCCGACGGCGAGGCCGTGGAGCCCAGGTCGGGCAGGGCCGGCAGCTGCGCGGTGGCGTCGAGGGCGACGGCCAGCGAGACGGGGTCCATCTCGGTGCCGGCCTTGTACATGGAGTTGAAGGCCTGGGAGCCGCCCTCGGTGAGGGTGGCCGGGGCCTCGGTCAGGGTGACGAGCGCGCCCTCGGTCTTCAGGCCCTTGGCGTCGAACTCGACCAGCGGGACGGCGTTCTTCGTCGCGCCCGCCGTGGTGACGTCCGCGGACAGCACGCCCTTGCCGTTCTCGACCTTCACGCCCATTTTGCCGAGCGTCAGGTCCAGATGGGCTCCGGTGAACCGGATGGTGCCGGCGAAGGCCGCGTCGAGCGTGCCTTTCTGGCCGTCGTACGCGCCCTTGCCCTGCGGGAAGCGGAACAGCGCGCCGCCGTCCTGGGCGCCCTCTTCCAGGGTCCACTTGCCCTGGCCGATCGAACCGGTGACGTACTCGCGGAAGGTGCGGCGCACCCCCCAGTCGACGGCGGCGTCGGCGAAGGCGCCGGGCGCCTGCGAAGCCTCGGCCGTGGTGCTCGGCTGCGCGGACGGCGACTGCGGGGCCTCCGCCGCCGGGGCCGTCTTCACATCGGCCGAGAGCGAGAGCGGGTCCAGCCGCGCGCCGGCCGGGTAGTAGCCGGCGAACGCCTGGGCGCCCTGGGAGGTGAGGGTGACCGGGATGTTCGTGAGGGTCAGCGGGGTGCCGCCGCCCTTCATGTTGATCCCGCCGACGCCGAGCGTCGCGAAGGGCACCTGGCTCTGGTTGCTGACCGTACCGGTGTCCTTGGCCTTGCTGGAGACGTCCACGTACAGCGTCCCGCTACCGCCGCTGATCTTGACGGTGGGGCGGCTGACGGTCATGTCGAGCTCGTAGACGCCGTCCGGCTTCTGATGGCCCTGGAAGGTCACCCCGCCGGAGTACGAGGCTTCGAACGCGCCCGTCCCGGGGTCGTAGGAGCCGGTGGCCGAGTGGAAGCGGAACAGGCTTCCGCCCACCGTGGCGGCTCCGCTCTTCAGCTTGAAACCGCCTTTTGCCACCGGACCGGTGACATAACTCTGGAAAGACGATTTGATGCCCCAGTCGAGCCGACCCCCCTGTACGGTGCCCGCGTGTGCGGCGGTCGCCGGGAGCAGAGCCCCCAACAGGCCCGCCAGCAGGGCGATGGTGAGCGTACGGACGGGTCTCGCGGGCATGAATGCCCCCTCCAGGATCTAGCAAGCAAGGTTAGGCTAACCTAAGGTAAACCCAGGCCGGATGGAAACCCCCCGGTCCCCAGAACCTCAGTCGGACGATCAGGACGGTGCCTTCGTGCCTACGCCCGCCGCGTCACACCGCTTTCCCCGTCTCGCAGTTGCCGTGGCAGCACTGGCACTCGCGCTGACGGGCTGCGGAGGTACGGCCACCCCTCCGGGCTCATCCGCCCCCGCCGCCGCTGCCGCTCCGGACCGGGTGGAGCCACTCGCCGGGACGCCGCAGCCCGCGCTGCCGGTGACCGTGCCCTCGGCGGACGGCACCCAGGTGACCGTCACCGCGGCCGACCGGGTGATCCCGCTGACCGGCAGCCTCAACGAGATCGTCCACACGCTGGGCCTCGGCGGGCAGGTCGTCGCCCGGGACATCACGGCCACCTTCGAACAGGCGGCGCAGCTGCCGGTGGTGACGCGTGGCCACGACGTCTCCGCCGAGAGCGTGCTGTCGCTGCGCCCCACGCTGGTGCTGGCGGAGACCACCACCGGCCCCGCCGAGGCGGTCCAGCAGATCCGCGACGCCGGCATCCCCGTCCTCGTCGTCGCTCCCGCCAAGGGGCTGGACGACGTGCCGAAGCGGATCGACGCCGTCGCCACCGCGCTCGGCGTCAAGGACGCCGGAGCACAGCTGAACCAGCGCACCGCCGACCGGATCGCAGCCGCCCGAAAGAACGTTCCTGCGGCCGCGGGCAAGCAGCCCCGGGTGGCCTTCCTCTACCTGCGGGGCACCGCCTCCGTCTACCTGCTGGGCGGTTCGGACTCCGGCGCCGCCTCGCTGCTGGAGGCGGCCGGAGCGGTCGACACCGGCAAGGAGTCCGGCCTCGGCAAGGACTTCACCCCGATCACCAGCGAGGCCCTGGCGGCCGCCGCCCCCGACGCGATCCTGGTCATGTCCAAGGGCCTCGAATCGGTCGGCGGCATCGACGGCCTGGTGAAGATCCCGGGCGTCGCCCAGACCCCGGCCGGCATGGACCGCCGCGTGGTCACGGTCGACGACGGCGTCCTCCTCAACTACGGCCCCCGCACGGACCAGGTCCTGTCCTCCCTGATCACCCAGCTCTACGGCAAGGGCTGAGATGACACTCCCCTACGACGCCGAAGCGACCGCCGCACCGAACGACCCTGCCGGGGCCGGGTGTGCGCCGGGGCGCTCCCCGCAGGGCGCCGAACGCACCGCCGCCGCACCGTCCGACACCGAGAACCGTTCGGCGCCCGAGGAGACGCCCCGGCGCGCGCCCGGCCCCACCGAAGCCACGCCCCCCGGCGAAGCCCCCGAGACCACCGCCCCCGCCACGGCAGGCTCCGGCCAGGGCACAGCAGGCGCAGCCCCCGGCACGGACGGCGCAGCCCCCGCCACGGGAGCCGCACCCGACCCCGCGAAGCCCGCCGCAGGCGGCCGGCGCGGCCGGAAGGCCCTGTTCCTCACCCTCGCCCTGGTCGCGACCCTGGTCCTGCTCGCCGTGGTCTCCGCCGGCACCGGCGCCTACCGCATCCCCACCGCCGACGTCCTCGCCTCCGCCCAGCACCGCCTGGGCCTCGGCGGGGCACCGCTGGACCGGGTCGGCGAGAGCGTGCTGTGGAACGTACGCCTCCCCCGCGTCGTGCTCGCGCTGCTCGTCGGAGCCAGCCTCGGCTGCGCGGGCGCGCTCATGCAGGGCGTCTTCGGCAACCCCCTCGCCGAACCCGGCGTCATCGGCATCTCGGCCGGCGCCGCCGTCGGCGCGGTCGCCGCCATCGGCCTCGGCCTCAGCTTCTTCGGCAACTGGACCATCACCGTCTGCGCGTTCGTCGCGGGCCTGATCACCGTCAGCTCGGTCTACCTCCTCTCCCGCAACGGCGGGAAGACGGAGGTCGTCACGCTGATCCTCACCGGCATCGCGGTCAACGCCTTCGCCGGCGCGCTCATCGGCCTGTTCGTGTTCTTCGCGGACAGCGGCCAGGTCAACCAGATCACCTTCTGGCAGCTGGGCTCCCTGGCCCAGGCCACCTGGCCCAAGGTGCTCGCGGTCCTGCCCTGCGCCGTCGCCGGCCTGCTCGTCGCCCCCTTCTACGCCCGCCGGCTCGACCTGCTCTCGCTCGGCGAGCGGCCCGCCCGCCACCTCGGCATCGACGTCGAACGGCTGCGCCTCGCCCTCATCCTGGTCGTCGCCCTGCTCACCGCGGCCGCCGTGGCCGTCGCCGGCGTCATCACCTTCATCGGCCTGCTCGTCCCGCACCTGCTGCGCATGGCCAACGGCCCCGGCCACCGCTTCCTGGTCCCGGGCAGCGCCCTGGCCGGCGCCGTGGTCCTGGTCGCGGGCGACCTCGCCGCCCGGACCCTCGCCCAGCCCGCCGAGCTGCCCCTCGGCGTCCTGACCGCCCTGATCGGCAGCCCGTTCTTCTTCTGGCTGCTGCGTCGCACCCGCCGCAAGCAAGGAGGCTGGGCGTGACCCGCACCACCACCCGCACGACGGAAGCCAAGGCCACCGCCAAGGCCACCGCCACCGCCACCGCCTCCGGCCCGCTGTCCCGCCTGTTCGCCCGCGGCCGCCGCACCGTCCCCGCCCGGCCGGCCCCCGGCACGGCCCTCGCCGAGGCCGTGGACCTGCACGTCCGGCTCGGGCAGCGCGAGGTACTCGCCGGCATCGACCTGTCCGCCCGGGCCGGGGAGGTGCTGGCCCTGGTCGGCCCCAACGGCGCGGGCAAGTCCACCCTCCTCGGCGCCCTCGCCGCGGACCTGCCCGCCGCCTCCGGCGAAGTCCGCGTCGACGGCCGCCCGGTGGGCGACTGGAGCGCCCCGGACCTCGCGCTGCGCCGCTCGGTCCTGCCCCAGTCGGCCGCGCTGTCCTTCCCCTTCCCGGTGGAGGACGTCGTACGGATGGGCCGCGCGCCCTGGGCCGGCACCCCGTTCGCCGAGTCGGACGAGGAGGCCGTCGCCACGGCGATGGCCGCGGCCGAGGTCACCGAATTCGCCGCGCGCCCCTTCTCCGCGCTCTCCGGCGGCGAGCGCGCCCGGGTCGCGCTGGCCCGCGTACTGGCCCAGCGGGCTCCGCTGCTGCTGCTCGACGAGCCCACCGCCGCCCTCGACCTGCGCCACCAGGAGCTCGTGCTGCGCATCTGCCGGGAGCGGGCCGCGGCCGGTGACGCGGTCGTCGTCGTCCTGCACGACCTGGGACTGGCCGCCGCCTACGCGGACCGGGCCGCCGTCCTGCACGACGGACGGATCGCCGCCGACGGACCGCCCTCCGAGGTGTTCGAGGACGCCCTCCTCAGCCGCGTGTACCGGCAGCCCGTCGAGGTGCTCCCGCACCCCCGCACGGGCGCCCCGCTCGTGGTCCCCGTACGCGTCGCGGAATGAGGTGCGGAACGCGTCGCGGACCATGCCGCCGAGCCCGCCGCCATACCGCTCGGTATGCCCTCTTGACCCCTGCTTGACCGGGCCATGGGCTTGTCGTGGAGGGTCCGTGACGGCCCCGTGTCCCAGGCCGAAACGTGAGAGCTGAATCACTGCACGAAGGGGTATGGGTGAAGTAAGGCTCGGTTAAGTTAGGTCCGCCTCACCGGCCTCTCCCCCTTGGGACGGCCCTCGTCCGACGCCCAGGAGCCCCCTATGCGCCCCGCCCGCCTCACCGTCGCCGCCGCCACCGCGGTGGTCGCCCTGACCGTCGCCACCGGCTGCTCCCAGAAGAGCGACGCGGGCGACGACGCGATCCGTGTGGCGGCCTCCGACAGCGCCTGCGACGTGTCGAAGACGGAGTTCCCGGCCGGCAAGGTGCAGATCGACGTCGAGAACAAGGGCTCCAAGGTCACCGAGGTCTACGTCCTCTTCCCGGACGCCCGCATCGTCACCGAGCGCGAGAACATCGGCCCGGGCACCAAGGCGTCCATCACCGCCGAGATCAAGGCGGGCGACTACGAGATCGTCTGCAAGCCCGGCATGAAGGGCGACGGCATCGCCCAGAAGGTCAAGGCGACCGGGGCCAAGGGCGCCGCCGAGGAGAAGCGCAGCCCGGAGGCGGACGCCGCCGTCGCCGCGTACCGCGCGTACGTGGTCGCGCAGGCCGAGGAGACCCTCCCCAAGGCGCAGGCCTTCGCGGACGCGGTCAAGGCCGGCGACGTCGAGGCCGCGAAGAAGGCGTACGCGCCCTCCCGCATCGGCTGGGAGCGCACCGAGCCGGTCGCCGAGTCCTTCGGGGACATCGACCCGAAGGTCGACGTCCGCGAGGACGGCCTGGAGGCCGGCCAGGACCCGGCGAAGGACTGGACGGGCTGGCACCGCCTGGAGAAGTCCCTGTGGGCCGACAACAAGATCGACGACAACGACAAGAAGCTCGCCGACACCCTGATCGCGGACCTGACCGACTGGCAGAAGAAGGTCGGCCAAGCGGAGATCACCCCCACCTCGATCGCCAACGGCGCCAAGGAGCTCCTCGACGAGGTCGCCACCGGCAAGGTCACGGGTGAGGAGGAGCGCTACTCCCACACCGACCTCGTCGACTTCAAGGCCAACGTCGAGGGCGCGCAGAAGGCGTACGAGCTGCTCAAGCCGATCGCCGAGAAGAACGACCCGGCACTGTCCAAGCAGCTCGACGCGCAGTTCGCGGCCCTGAACACCCTTCTGGACAAGTACCGCGCCGACAAGACCTCCTACGAGTTCACCTCGTACGACAAGGTCGGCGAGGCGGAGCGCAAGGAGCTCTCGGACGGCGTGAACGCGCTCGCCGAGCCCCTGTCCAAGCTCGCCGCCGCGGTCGCGAAGTAACGGAGCCGGGGCAAACGGAAGCAGACGGGAGCAGACGATGACCGAGTCGCAACCGGCGGCGGAGCAGCCGCACCAGGCCGCCGGCGCCTCCGCGGAGGCCCCCGCCGCGGCACCCTCCCGTCGTGCGGTGCTCGGCTGGGGCGGGGCCGGGCTCGCGCTCGGCGCCGCCGCGGCCGGCGGTGCGGCCGTGGCCTTCGGCGGCGGCTCGGACATGGTCTCGGCCGCCGCCGCGGGCGGGGCCGTGCCCTTCCACGGCGAGCACCAGGCCGGTATCGCCAGCGCCGTGCAGGACCGGCTGCACTTCGCGGCCTTCGACGTGAAGACGAAGGACCGCGCGCAGCTGGTCGAGCTGCTGAAGGAGTGGACCGCGGCGGCCCGTCTGATGACGGCGGGCCTGCCGGTCGGCGACGTGTACGAGGGCCTGCCGGAGGCACCGCCGACCGACACCGGTGAGGCCCTCGGCCTGAAGGCCTCCCGGCTGACCCTCACGATCGGCTTCGGTCCGGGCCTGTTCGCGAAGGACCGGTTCGGGCTGGAGGGCCGGCGCCCCGAGGCCCTGGTGGACCTGGAGCTGTTCCCCGGGGACAACCTGGACCCGGCGCGCTCCGGCGGCGACCTGTGCGTGCAGGCGTGCGCCGACGACCCGCAGGTCGCCGTGCACGCCATCCGCCAGCTGGCCCGGATCGGCTTCGGCCGGGTCGCGGTGCGCTGGTCGCAGCTCGGCTTCGGCAAGACGTCCTCGACGACGCCCGACGAGCAGACCCCGCGCAACATGATGGGCTTCAAGGACGGCACCCGGAACATCTCGGGCACCGACCGGGCGGCCCTGGACAAGCACGTGTGGGTCGGCGCGGGCGACGGCAGCGACTGGCTGACGGGCGGCTCGTACCTGGTGGCGCGCCGGATCCGGATGAACATCGAGACCTGGGACCGGACCCCGCTGCAGGAGCAGGAGGACATCTTCGGCCGCGACAAGGGCGAGGGTGCCCCGGTGGGCAAGTCCAAGGAGCGCGACGAGCCCTTCCTGAAGGCGATGAAGCCGGAGGCGCACGTCCGTCTCGCGCACCCGGACACCAACAACGGTGCGACGATCCTGCGGCGCGGCTACTCCTTCACCGACGGCACGGACGGCCTGGGCCGCCTCGACGCGGGCCTGTTCTTCCTCGCCTACCAGCGTGACGTCCGCACGGGCTTCGTCCCGATCCAGCGCAACCTGGCGAAGTCCGACGTCCTCAACGAATACATCCAGCACGTGGGTTCGGCCGTCTTCGCCGTCCCGCCGGGCGTCCGCGACAAGGACGACTGGTGGGGCCGGGTGCTGTTCGCGTAAGTCCCCGCCGGAGAGGAAGAACCACCGTGTTCGGCAACTATCTGATCGGCCTGCGCGAGGGGCTGGAGGCCAGTCTGGTCGTCTGCATCCTCGTCGCGTACCTGGTGAAGACGGACCGCAGGGACGCGTTGCGTCCGGTGTGGCTCGGCATCGGGATCGCCTGCGCGCTCTCGCTCGCCTTCGGCGCGATGCTCGAATTCGGCTCCCAGGAGCTGACCTTCGAGGCGCAGGAGCTGCTGGGCGGCAGCCTGTCGATCATCTCGGTGGGGCTGGTGACGTGGATGGTCTTCTGGATGAAGCGCACCGCGCGGCACCTGAAGGCCGAGCTGCACGGCAAGCTCGACACGGCCCTCGCCATGGGCACCGGCGCGCTGGTCGCCACCGCGTTCCTGGCGGTCGGCCGGGAGGGCCTGGAGACCGCGCTGTTCGTGTGGGCGTCGGTACGGGCCAGCGGCGAGGGCTCCTCGGCGCCGCTGGTCGGCGTGCTGCTGGGCATCGCGACGGCGATCGTGCTCGGCTACCTCTTCTACCGGGGTGCCGTGCGGATCAACCTGGCGAAGTTCTTCCGGTGGACCGGCGCGATGCTGGTGGTCGTGGCCGCGGGCGTGCTCGCGTACGGCGTCCACGACCTGCAGGAGGCCCGCTTCCTGGGCGGTCTGAACGACAGGGCCTTCGACGTCAGCACGGCCGTCCCGCCGGACAGCTGGTACGGGACCCTGCTCAAGGGCGTCTTCAACTTCCAGCCGGACCCGACCGTCCTCCAGCTGACGGTGTGGGTGCTGTACCTGGTGCCCGTGCTGGTGCTGTTCTTCGCCGAGCGCGGCGGCCGCCGCCCGGCGAGCACCGCCACGCCCTCCGACAGCCCGAACGCCACTCCCGCCGGCTGACGGTTCACCAGAGCCGGTCGACGCTCCCGGGGTGGAGCGGGACGCGTACGGCGGTGAAGGCCGCGCGGTCCGCCGCCGGGGCTTCGGTGAAGAAGGCCGCGACCACCACCTTGTCGAAGCCCGGGGCGTCGGTGGCCAGCGGGTCCTCGGGGGTGCCGCCCACGAGGACCGTGCCGGGCAGCGGTGCGAAGCCGGCCGCCTCGTAGAACGGTGCGAGGGGCCGGTCGCAGCTGAACAGCGCCAGGTCCACGGCCGGGTCCGCGGCGAGTTCCGCGCGGGCGGCCGCCACCAGCCGCCCGCCGAGCCCCCGCCCGCGCAGCGCGCCGCGGGTCACGACGGAGCTGAGCCCGGCCGCCCGGTACGTGCGCCCCGCGAGCGGGACCGGCTTGTGGAGCAGGGTCAGCGCGGCGGCCACCGTGCCCTCGTCGTCGACGAGGAGGAGGGTGCGCGGCGCCAGCGCCGGGTCGTGCCCCGGGGTGGAGCCGGGCCAGGCCTCCGCTTCCAGCTCGGCCACCTGGGCGGCCAGCGCCGCGGGCACGTCGGCCTCGGCGAAGCCCAGCACCCGGGGATCCGTGGTCACGGGATGCGGACCGCCGTGCCGCTGACGCGGACGCGCGGGTCGCCCTCGCGCAGTTCGACCGTGAGCACCCCGGGGCGGCCCATGTCCGCGCCCTGGTGGAGGGTCAGTACGGCGTCCTGCGGGACCAGGCCGAGCTCGCGGGCGTACGCGCCGAAGGCGGCCGCCGCGGCACCGGTCGCCGGGTCCTCGACGACACCGCCGGGCGGGAACGGGTCGCGTACGTGGAACTCCCGAGGGCCCGCCCGGTGCACCAGCTGGACGGTGGTGAGGTCCAGGCGCCGCATCAGCGCCTCCAGCCGGGCGAAGTCGTAGGCGAGGTCCGCGAGCCGGGCGCGGGTGGCGGCGCCGATCACCAGGTGGCGGGCTCCGGCGTAGGCGATCCTCGGCGGGAAGGCCGGGTCGAGGTCGGCCTGCGGCCAGTCCAGCGCGGCGAGCGCCTCGGCGAGGTCGGCGGCGGCGATCTCCTCGGTGTGCGGCTCGACGCTGGTCAGCGTGGCCCGCAGGCGGCCGTCCTCGGCCGCGACGGACACCGGGACGGTTCCCGCGCGGGTGGCGAGGAGGAGCTCGCCGGGCCCGATCCGCTCCGCGAGGGCGACGGCCGTGGCGACCGTGGCGTGGCCGCAGAAGGGGACCTCGGCCTTGGGGCTGAAGTAGCGCACGGTGAAGGAGCGGCCCTCCTGGCCGCCGAGCCCCTCGGGCGGGGCGGTGAGGAAGGCCGACTCGCTGTAGCCCAGCCCGGCGGCGATCTTCAGCATCGCGTCGTCGTCCAGCCCGGCGGCGTCGAGCACGACGCCGGCGGGGTTGCCGCCGTCCGGGTCTCCGGAGAAGGCGGTGTAGCGCAGTACCTCGGTATCGGTCATGCGGTCATGATCGTCGGCGGCTCCGCGCCGTGGCAATGGGGTGGGGCGGCCGGACGGCTCAGCCGCGGCCGATGTACGGCATGGCGGTGGCCATCACCGTCGCGAACTGCACGTTCGCCCCCAGCGGGAGTTCGGCCATGTGCAGGACCGTGCGGGCCACGTCGGCGGCGTCCATGACCGGTTCGACGGCCAGCTGCCCGTTGGCCTGGAGGATTCCGGTCTGCATCCGCTCGGTCATCTCGGTCGCCGCGTTGCCGATGTCGATCTGGCCGCAGGCGATCCGGTACGGCCGCCCGTCCAGTGACAGGGACTTCGTCAGGCCGGTCATGGCGTGCTTGGTCGCGGTGTAGGCGATGGAGTTCGGCCGGGGCACGTGGGCGGAGATGGAGCCGTTGTTGACGATGCGGCCGCCCTGCGGGTCCTGGGCCTTCATCTGCCGGAAGGCGGCCTGCGCGCAGAGGAAGGCGCCGGTGAGGTTGACGTCGACGACCGAGCGCCAGGCCTCGTAGGTGATGTCCTCCAGCGGGACGCCGCCGGGCCCGAAGGTGCCGGCGTTGTTGAAGAGCAGGTCGAGGCGCCCGTGGCGGGCCCGTACCGACTCGAACAGCCGATCCACGTCGGCCGGGTCGCTGACGTCGGCCGGCACGCACAGCACGTCGGCGCCGGGCCCGGCCGCGGCGGCGGTCTCCTCCAGCGGTTCGGCCCGGCGGCCGGCCAGGGCCACGGCCCATCCCGCCGCGGCCAGGGTCAGGGCCACCGAG
Organism: Streptomyces erythrochromogenes; assembly: GCF_040684695.1. Classification (GTDB taxonomy): domain Bacteria; phylum Actinomycetota; class Actinomycetes; order Streptomycetales; family Streptomycetaceae; genus Streptomyces; species Streptomyces erythrochromogenes_C. The sequence continues at coordinate 38,825 of NZ_JBFBGM010000039.1, read as the reverse complement.
CGGCCGATCCCGGAGCCGGCGCCGGTCACCACGGCGATCTTCTTCGTAGGTTCGTCCATGGGGCCGCAGGGTACGTCACAGCACGCTCCGGTCCCCGGACGTTCCGATTGCTGAGAACATGGGTCGGTCAGGGGTGCATAAAAGCAGATGAGAAGACTGGAGTTCCGCATGTCGGAGAGAGGCCCCGCGACGGCACCCTCGCACGAATCGTCGCCCGAATCGCCCTCCGCCCCCAGCGCCACCGCGTCCCTGGCGCGCGCCCGCCGCACGAGCCTGCTCGTCACCTTCATCCTCGGCGGGCTCACCGCCCTCCCCCCGCTGTCCATGGACATGTACCTGCCGGCCCTGCCGCAGGTCACCGACGTCCTGAACAGCCCCGCCGCGACGATCCAGCTGACCCTGACCGCCTGCCTCGCCGGCATGGCCCTCGGCCAGCTCGTCATCGGCCCGATGAGCGACAAGTGGGGCCGCCGCCGGCCGCTGCTCGTCGGCATGGTCGTCTACGTCCTGGCCACCGCGATCTGCGCGCTCGCCCCCACCGCCGAGCTGCTGATCGCCTTCCGGCTGCTCCAGGGCCTGGCCGGCGCCGCCGGCGTCGTCATCGCGCGCGCCGTCGTGCGCGACCTGTACGACGGCGACGAGATGGCCCGCTTCTTCTCCACCCTGATGCTCATATCCGGGGCCGCCCCGATCGTCGCACCGCTCATCGGCGGCCAGGTGCTGCGCTTCGCCGACTGGCGGGGCGTCTTCGTCGTCCTCACCGGCGTCGGCGCGATCCTCACCCTGATGGTCTGGCGCGGCCTCGGCGAGACCCTGCCGCCCGAACGGCGGCACACCGGCGGCGTCGGCTCCGCCCTGCGGACCATGCGCGGACTGCTCGGCGACCGGGTCTTCGCCGGCTACACCCTGACCGGCGGCTTCGCCTTCGCCGTCCTCTTCTCCTACATCTCCGCCTCCCCCTTCGTGGTCCAGGAGATCTACGGGGCCTCGCCCCAGACCTTCTCCCTGCTCTTCGGCCTGAACTCCGTCGGCCTGATCCTCGTCGGCCAGATCAACGGCAAGCTGCTGGTCGGCCGGGTGCGCCTGGACAAGGTGCTGGCGATCGGCCTCGCGGTCGTCCTGGTCTCCGCGGTGTCCCTGCTGCTGATGGCGACGGGCGTCTTCGGCGAGGTCGGACTGACCCCCATCGCCACCGCGCTGTTCGTCCTCATGTCCGCGATGGGCATCGTGCTGCCGAACACCAACGCACAGGCACTGATGCGGACCCCGCACGCCGCCGGATCGGCCTCGGCGCTGCTCGGCACCTCCTCCTTCCTGGTCGGCGCGATCGCGTCCCCGCTGGTGGGCATCGCGGGCGAGGACACGGCCGTCCCGATGGCCCTGGTGCAGCTGGTCTGCGCGGTGCTCTCGGTGAGCTGCTTCCTGTTCCTGTGCCGGCCCTGGCAGCAGCGGGACGCGCAGACCGCGCCCGCCCCGGCCGGGGACTGAGCCGAGCGGGCCGGGGCCTCGACGACGGCCCCGGCCCGCGCCCGCCGTAAACTCGGCAGGTGAACCTCTCCGCCCCCACCACCGCCGAGACCCTCCGCAGCACGCTCGGCGGGCTGCTCGACGGCCTCCCGCCCAAGCAGGCCACGGCCGCCGTCGAACGGCTCATCGCCAACTACCGGGGGCGGACCCCCACCGACGCGCCCGTACTGCGCGACCGCTCGGACGTCGCCGCGTACGCGGCCTACCGCATGCCCGCGACCTTCGAGGCCGTCCGGTCCGCCCTGGACGCCCTGGCCGACGCGGCGCCCGACTGGGCGCCCGCCTCGCACGTGGACGTGGGCGGCGGCACCGGGGCCGCGACCTGGGCCGTGGACGCCACCTGGGACGGCCCGCGGCCGACCACCGTGCTGGACTGGGCCGAGCCCGCACTGGCCCTCGGCCGGGAACTGGCGGCGGCCTCCGGCTCGCCGGTGCTGCGCGCCGCCGAGTGGCGGCGGGCCGTCATCGGCGCCGGGCTGGCGATCCCCGACGCCGACCTGGTGACCGTCTCCTACGTGCTCGGCGAACTGACCGAGCAGGCCCGCACGGCCGTCGTCGCCGAGGCGGCCCGGGCCGGCCGGGCGGTGGTGCTGATCGAGCCGGGCACGCCGGAGGGGTACCTGCGCATCCGCGAGGCCCGCGACCAGCTGATCGCGGCCGGGCTGCAGGTCGCCGCCCCGTGCCCGCACGACGGCACCTGCCCCATCGAGGTCGGCAAGGACTGGTGCCACTTCTCGGCGCGGGTCAGCCGCTCCTCCCTGCACCGGCAGGTCAAGGGCGGCTCGCTCCCGTACGAGGACGAGAAGTTCAGCTACGTCGCCGCGACCCGCTTCCCCGTCGAGCCGGCCGCCTCGCGGATCACGCGCAGGCCGCAGATCCGCAAGGGGCTCGTCCTGCTGGAGCTGTGCGGCCCCCGGGAGGGCGACGGCGCGGGCCTGACCAAGGTCAACGTGACCAAGCGCCACGGCGACCTCTACAAGGCCGCGCGGGACGCCGACTGGGGCCAGGCCTGGCCGCCGCCCTCCGAGGACTAGACGCACCGGGCGGACCGGTCGGACCGGAGCGACCGGAGCGACCGGAGCGACCGGGTCGTGCCGGGCCCTACGGGCGCAGCTCCTGGGTGCAGCACTTCACGCTGCCGCCGCCCTTGAGCAGTTCCCCGAGGTCCATCGGGACCGGTTCGAACCCCCGGTCGCGCAGCGGGCCGAACAGCCCGGTCGCCGCCTGCGGGAGCAGCACGTGCCGGCCGTCGGACACCGCGTTGAGGCCGAGGGCCGCCGCGTCCCGCCCGTCGGCGATCAGCGCGTCGGGGAAGAGCCGCCGGAGCACCCCGCGGCTGCCGGGCGAGAAGGCCTCCGGGTAGTACATGACCTCGTCGCCGTCGAGGACGCTGAGCGCGGTGTCCAGGTGGTAGTAGCGCGGGTCCACCAGGTCGAGCCCGATCACGGGCCGGCCGAAGAACTCCTGGGCCTCGTCGTGCGAGAGCGGGCTGGAGCGGAAGCCGCGCCCGGCGAGGATGAAGCTCGCCGTCACGGCGAAGTCGCCCTCGCCCTCGTTGACGTGGGCGGGCTCGTGGACGTCCTGGTAGCCGTGCTCACGGAACCAGTCGAGGTGCCGTTCGGCCTCGGCGGCGCGTTCCGGATGGGCGAAGCGGGCCCCGAGGACCCGGCCGTCGACCACCAGGGCCCCGTTCGCCGCGAACACCATGTCGGGCAGCTCGGGGTCCGGTACCAGGGTCTCGACGGTGTGGCCCAGGGACACGTACCGGTCCCTGAGGTCCTCCCACTGGGTCTGGGCGAGGGGCAGGTCCACCGGTTTCGTGGGATCCATCCACGGATTGATGGAGTACGTGACCTTGAAGTGTGCGGGTGGGCACATCAGATAGCGCCGGGGTGTGGCGTCTCTGCGCAAAGAAGGCTCCTCACGACTTTCACGACTCGGGACGAGTGCTGGAAAGAATCGTCTCTCCTGGACCGGGACGACGCAGTGGACCGATGGGGTGGTTTACCGAACCGTTGAGGGACGAAGAGACGAGGAGACGAGACGTCTCGCTTTGATAGCTTCTGGGCATGACCAAGACCCCTGACGCCACCCGCCGCAGCGACCGCTCCCGGCGCGCCATCCTCGACGCCGCGCTCACCCTGGTCGGGGAGGTCGGCTACAACAAGCTGACCATCGAGGCCATCGCCGCCCGCGCCGGAGTCGGCAAGCAGACCATCTACCGCTGGTGGCCCTCGAAGGCCGCCGTCCTCCTGGAAGCCTCCCTCGCCCTGGCCGGGGACGCGGAGGCCGGCGCCGAATGGGCCGGCTTCCCCGACACCGGGGACCTCGCCGCCGACCTGAAGTACGTCCTGCGGGCGACGGTCGACGAGTTCAACGACGAGAAGTACGAGGCCCCCGCCCGCGCCCTGACCGCGGCCGGCGCCACCGACCCCGAGCTCGGCGCCCGGTTCACCGAGCAGCTGCTGGAGCCGCAGCTCGCCCTGTACGAGGCCCGGTTGCGCACGGCCCGCGAGGCCGGCCAGCTCGCACCCGACACGGACCTGCGGCTGACGGTCGAGATGCTGCTCGGGCCGCTGACGTACCGCTGGCTGCTGCGCACCGCGCCGCTCACGCACGCGTACACCGACGCACTCGTGGACAGGGTGCTCGGCGGGGTGGCAAACGTCACCGCCCGCTAGCCGCCCGACAACCTGCGTTCACCCGGGAATGTTTGCCCTGATTCGGTGGGTATGTAGGGGTTGACGGTCACCCATCCCCGGCCCCCCGGTCTCACAGAGCGGTCACCCGGGGCGCAGGATGGTGGGACCATGTGAAGGTCTGCCGGGGCAACGGTGAGGTGAGGGGATAGATGGGGTCTGAGTCCGGCCGCGTCAAACGCGGCGAGCAGAGCAGGATTTCCCAGTGGCTGCGCCGGCGGCAGAAACCCACCGCCGAGGACCCCGCGGGCGAGCGCGAGGCGCTCCTCCTGGCCGTCGCGGCCGCCGGTCTCCCCCTCGCCCCCGCCGCCCATCCCGCCGGCTACCGATGTTCGTGCGACCGCATCGGCTGTCCGACTCCGGCCCGACATCCCGTCTCCTTCGCCTGGCAGACCCAGTCGACCACCGACCGCGCACAGATCGAACGGTGGGCGCGCAACCAGCCCCAGGCCAACTTCATCACCGCGACCGGCATGGTCCACGACGTACTCGACGTCCCGTTGGAAGCCGGCGCCGCCGCCCTCGCGCGGCTCCTCGAAGCCGGCATCAAGGTCGGCCCCGTCGCCGAATCGGGCGGCACCGGCGACCAGGCCCGGATGCTCTTCTTCACCGCCACCCGCGGCACCCCCGAGGACGAGGACGAGTGGTGGCCGTGCGCGCTGGACTGCCACCCCGAGACCATGGACGAACACCCGGGCCTGCGCTGGCACTGCCGCGGCAGCTACGTCCTGGTCCCGCCGGCGGCCCTCCCGGGTGAGCTGGCGGTCACCTGGATCCGCGGCATGGAGCACCCCCTCCCGGACCCGCTCACCCTCCTGGAAACCCTGACGGACGCCTGCGCCGCGTACGCCGACACCTCCGACCGCACCCCGGCGACGGTGGCCTGGCCGCTCGGCCGCTGAGACGGGGACGCGGGGGGGCCGGGGGCGGCGCCCCCGGCGACGACACGGCGCCTCAGTGGTGGATCTGCGTCACGACCACGTCGAGGGACCAGGCCCGGCCCGCCTTCGCGGGGGCCTCGGCCTCGACGACGTAGCCCAGGTCCCGCAGCGCCGTCACCAGTTCCGCGGGCGAGCCGGGCACGGCGCCGGCCACCAGCAGGTCCCGGACCAGCCGGCCCTTCGTCGCCTTGTTGAAGTGGCTCACCACGGAGCGCTTCTCCACGCCGTCGACCATCTGCGCGTGCAGCACCCGCACGGTCGCGGTCCGGCCCGCGACCTCGCCCTTGGGCTTCCACGCCGTCGCGTACGCCGCCGAACGAAGGTCCAGTACCAGCCCGTCCCCGGCGGCCGCCGGCATCACCTCGGCCATCGGGGCGCGCCAGTACGCGCCGAGCGCCCCCAGCCCCGGCAGCTTCACGCCCATCGAGCAGCGGTACGAGGGGATGCGGTCGGTGACGCGCACCGCGCCCCACAGCCCCGAGAAGACGAGCAGCGCCTCCTCGGCGGTCGCCCGCGCCGGCGCGGGCAGGCCGGCCAGGCCCAGCGCGTCGTAGAGCACGCCGGTGTAGATCTCCCCCGCCGGGCGGGCCGGCGCCGAGCGCAGCTCCGCGTTCTTCGCGACCTCGCCCCGCAGCCCCTCGCTCAGGCCCAGCACCTCACGGGCCTTCAGCTCGTCGCCCGTGCAAAGGTCGAGCAGTTCCTCCAGCACCGCCGCCCGGGCCTGCGCCAGGCCGGGCAGCGACAGCTCCTGCGGCTCCAGCGGTGCGCCGGAGCCCCCGGCGGCCTTTCCCTCGGAGGGCGGCAGCAGCACGAGCACGGTGGTTCTCCTTCAGTACGACACGGCGCAGGGGATGCGGCCCCCCGGCCAGGGTAGACGCCCGCGCGCCCCGCCCTGGCCCCGCCGGCTACGCCTGCGCCGGCCGGCGCAGGGCCGAGACCAGGGCGCGGGGGTCGTCGGCGTGGAAGCGGACGGTGCGGGCCGACGCGCGGGCGCCGAGCGGGCGGATGAAGGTGAGCGGGCGGTTCAGCTCCAGCGTCACCGTGGTCTGGCTGCCGACGATGAGGTCGAGCACCCCGTCCTCGGAGAGCGTGACCAGCCGGCCTTCGGGATAGCGGCGCTCCACCCGTACCGAGGCCACCGCGTCCGGCGGGACGGCGAGGTCGAAGAGGGCGCCGTAGCGGATCCGCAGGGTGCCGTCGGCGCCGACCACGTGCGGCCGGGTGACGCAGGCCGCGTGCAGGGCGATCACCAGCAGGACCCCGTACACGTCGAGCACGAGCAGCACGCGGTGGACGGCCGGCCAGGGGATGAGGAGGGCCAGAACGACGGTCTCGACCACCGACACGAAGACCAGTCCGTACATCATCGCCGTCTGCGGTCCGGTGTACGCGGCGGCCAGGTCCCCGGGGCGCACCCCGTGCTTGCGGCGCAGCACCCACCGGCCGAGGGAGGCGCCGGCGAGCAGTTCGTGCCGCAGCAGCCGCCGGACCCGGACCGGGACCACGGCGCGGACCGCCGTCCGCAGGGCGGCCCGGGGTTCCTCGCCGGCCGCGCGGGCGGCGGCGTACAGCCGGTGCAGCACCCACGCCTCCAGCAGGAACACCGCCAACACTGCGGCCTCGGCGGCGGCCAGGGCCGGCGCGGGCAGCCGTACCCCGGCCGCCGCGCACACCACGAGCGCCAGCTCCGCCGGCAGGACCGCGGCCACCGCGATCCGTGCCGCCCGTACACCGCGGGTCATCCCCGCCCCCTCTCGATGAAGGCCTCCATGACCAGGCGGACGACCTCCGCCTGTGCGGGCGCGTACTCGGCGAGCAGCGCCTCCTTGAACCCGGTCACGACCGCACCGTCCCGGGGGATCGCGGCGAACACCTCGTCGGGGACCGCCGCCACCAGCTCGGCCGCCAGGCCCGGGATCCGCGGATCGTCGGCGGGGGCGTCGGCGAGTTCGTCCAGCCGCTCGTACAGGGCCAGCACCGCCGGGTCGGCGGCCAGCGGCCCGAGTGCGGCGTAGACCTCCTCGCCGCCGGCGCCCGTGGCGTCGAGGAGCGTCAGGTGCTCGCGGTCCTTCGCCGCGGTCGGCGAGGTGGTGCGCGGCGCCTTCGCCAGGAGTTCGGCGAGCGCGGGCGAGATCGGCTCGCCCTCCCCCGGTTCCGCCGCCAGCAGCACCGCGAGCCGTCGCCGCCGTTCCTTGATCTCGGCCTCCTGCCGGGCGAGGTCGGCGTCGAGCTCCTCCAGTACGTCGGCCAGGTCGCGCCCGGCGTCGTCCGCGAGGACGTCGCGCACCTCGTCGAGGCTGAGCCCCAGCTCGGTGAGCCGCCGTACGCGGGCCAGCAGGACGGCGTCCCGGACGGTGTAGGCCCGGTATCCGTTGGGGCGCCGCTCCGGCTCCGGGAGCAGCCCGACATGGTGGTAGTGCCGGATCGCCCGGGTGGTGACCCCGACGACCGCGGCGATCTCTCCGATCCGCATGCCCCCAGTAGAAACCCTGCCGTTGCGGCAAGGTCAAGGGGCGGCGGCACAGCCGGTAGCATGGTCGCCACGGCAGACGAGTCGGCCGGGCGGCCGCGTCGGGATCTCCGGATCCCGCCGAGGAACGTCCGGGCTCCACAGGGCAGGGTGGTGGGTAACGCCCACCCGGGGTGACCCGCGGGACAGTGCCACAGAAAACAGACCGCCGGGGGCTTCGGCCCCCGGTAAGGGTGAAACGGTGGTGTAAGAGACCACCAGCGCCTGGGGTGACCCAGGCGGCTAGGTAAACCCCACCCGGAGCAAGGTCAAGAGGATCCGTCCCCGGACGGGTCTGCGCGAACGCTTGAGGGCTGCCCGCCCGAGTTCGCGGGTAGACCGCACGAGGCCGGCGGCAACGCCGGTCCTAGATGGATGGCCGTCTCCCCGGCGACCGCGAGGTCACCGGGTGACAGAACCCGGCGTACAGGCCGACTCGTCTGCCGCTTCCACTCCCGTTCGGGGGTAGCGGTCCCCTCTCCCCGGTCCGGGGGCTTTTGCGTAGCATCGGTGCCCCGGCAGAGACATGAGGTGGGCGGACATGAGCGTCATACTCCTGCTGCTCGTGGCCGCCGCCGTCGGCGGTGCCGCGTGCGTGGTGTGGGCGGAACGCGGCGGACCCCGCTGGGTCCGCATCGTGGCGAGCGTGACGGTGGGCATCGCCTCGCTCGTACGCGGCGCGCAGAAGAGCGGCCGCCGTTCCGCCGGCGGCAGCAGCAGCTGGAACAGCGACAGCAGCGACGACTAGCGGGCCGGCTCCCGCCGGGGGCGGCCGGGGTTTCCGCGGGGCGGGATGGGTCGGGTGGGGCGGTGCCCCGGCGGAGTGTCTCCTCGGCTCGGCGCGTGCGGGTACCTCGCGGCCAGGCGGCCGTGGTCGCGCGCTCGTCCTGCGGGGACACTCCGCCGTGTCCCCACCCCACACCACTGCTCCGGCGCTCCCGGAACCGGGCCCGTACGGCTGGAGCGGGGACGGTGAGGGGTGTCCCCGCAGGACGAGGCGCGACCACCGGGTACAGCCGAGAAGTGGCCGCACGCGCCGAGCCGAGGAGATACCCCTCGGCGGCCCCGCGACCCACCCGCACGGGGGTGGGTTTTCGCCCGCACTGCGATGCCACGGACCGGCCCGGACACTGCTCGGCCCCGGCGAGGGGAACGGCTCGGCCCCGGCCAGGGGAACGGCTCGGCCCCGGCCAGGGGAACGGCTCGGCCCCGGCGAGGGGAACGGCTCGGCCCCCTGCCAAGGGATCGGCGGGGCGGGGTCTTTCGGCCGGGCCTACCGCAGGTGCCCGGTGTCGTTCAGGAGGCGGACCGACGCGTTGCCGTCCGCGTAGTAGGCCACCGCCGAGAGGGAGGCGGCCGAGAGCTCCATCCGGAACAGGGACTCCGGCGGGGCCCCCAGGGCGAGGCGGACCAGGATCTTGACCGGCGTCACGTGGGTGACCAGCAGGACGGTGCGGCCCGCGTGCTCGGCCAGCAGCCGGTCGCGGGTCGCCGAGATCCGCCGGGTGGCGGCCGCGAAGCTCTCCCCGCCGCCGGTGGGGGCGGCCTTCGGGGAGTCCAGCCAGGCCTGCAGGTCCTCCGGGAACCGCTCCCGCACCTCGGCGAAGGTCAGGCCCTCCCAGGCACCGAAGTCCACCTCGCGCAGGCCCTGTTCGACGGTCACGTCGAGGCCGAGACGGTCGGCGACGGCCCGCGCGGTCTCGCGGCAGCGCAGCAGCGGGGAGCTGATGACCGTCTGGACGGTGCCGCGGGCGGCGAGCGCCTCGGCGACGGCCGCCGCCTGGCGCCGACCGGCCGGGGACAGTTCGGGGTCGCTCCCCCCGCTTCCGGAGAACCGCTTCTGCGGGGTGAGCGCGGTCTCGCCGTGGCGCAGCAGCACGAAGGTGGCCGGCGCGCCCATGTCGGGGCCCCAGCCCTGGCCCTGTACCGCCGCGGGGGTGGCCGGGTCGGGCGCCGGTGCCGGCACCGGTACCTCCGACGCGACCGGTGCGCCGGTGGCGGCCGCGCCGCGGGACGCGGCCAGGGCGGCGCGCGCGGCCGCGGCACCCGCGGCGGCGTCCCCGGGCGGGCCCGACGGCGGCGAGGTGGACAGCGCCCGGGCCGCGGACGCGTCGAGGGCGGCCGAGGAGGCCGACGGCTCCCACTGCTCGCCGCGCTTGCCCGCGTCCATCGCCTCGTTGGCGAGCCGGTCCGCGTGCTTGTTGCGCTCGCGCGGGATCCACTCGTACGTCACCTGCGCGCGCGGCAGGATCCGCGCGGCCTCGGCCGCGAGCGGCTTCATGTCCGGGTGCTTGATCTTCCAGCGGCCCGACATCTGCTCGACGACGAGCTTGGAGTCCATCCGGACCAGGACCTCGGCGTCCGGCGCGAGGTCACGGGCCGCCGCCAGGCCGGCGATCAGCCCCTTGTACTCCGCCACGTTGTTCGTCGCGACGCCGATGAACTCGGCGCGCTCGGCCAGCGTCTCGCCCGAGGCCGGGTCGAGGACGACGGCGCCGTAGCCGGCCGGCCCCGGGTTGCCCCGGGACCCGCCGTCCGCCTCGACGACAAAACGCGGCATCAGATGCCCGAGTCGGCCGTACGGACCAGGATGCGGCCGCAGTTCTCGTGACGGACGACCTGGTCGCGGGCCGCGGCCTTGATCTCGTTGACCTCGGCCATGTCGAGCTCCAGCCGGCAGCCCTCGCAGCGGCGCTGGTAGAGGCGCGCGGCGCCGACCCCGCCCTGCTTGACGCGGATCTTCTCGTACAGGGCCATCAGGTCGGCCGGCATGGAGGTGACGATCACCTCGCGGTCCTTGGTGACCTTGGCGACCTCGGCGTCGATCTCGGCGGTGGCCGCGTCACGGCGGGTGGTGGCGTCGGCGGCCTTGGCCTCCAGGGCGGAGACGCGCCCGGTCAGCTCGGTGACGCGCTCCTGCGCGGCCTCCAGGCGCTCCATGACCTCCAGGACCACGTCCTCCAGGTCGCCCTGGCGCTTGGCGAGGGAGACGACCTCGCTCTGCAGGTTCGCCAGGTCCCGGGCCGAGATGCCCGCGCCGGAGTCCAGCCGCTGCTGGTCGCGGACCGCGCGCTGGCGCACCTGGTCGACGTCCTGCTCCGCCTTGGTCTGCTCGCGCGCCGTGTCGGTCGCCTGCGTCTGGGCGGCGACCAGCAGGTCGCGCTGCTGCGCCAGGTCCTTGGTGAGCGTGTCGACCTCGGCGTGCTCGGGCAGCGACTTGCGCTTGTGGGCGAGCTGAGACAGCCGGACGTCCAGTGCCTGGACGTCGAGAAGTCGGATCTGGTCGGCGGGCTCGGCGTTCAGTTGGGGGCTCCAGAGATAGAAGGGGAGGGTACGGACGGCGCGTGCACCGTCCACGGGTCGGTGACCGTGCGCGAGACGTGGGTGCGCAGACCCCAGCCGTGGCGCTCGGAGATCGCGTCGAGCTGTGCGGCGGCCTGCTCGCACCAGGGCCACTCGGTGGCCCAGTGGGCCGCGTCGACGAGGGCCAGCGGGCTCTGCTCGCGGGCCTCGGACACCGGGTGGTGGCGCAGGTCGGCCGTCACGAAGGCGTCCACGCCGGAGGCGCGGACCTCGGCGAAGAGGCTGTCGCCGGAGCCGCCGCTGACGGCGACGCGCCGGATCATCGCGTCCGGGTCGCCGGCGACGCGGATGCCCTGGGCGGTCGGCGGCAGCCAGGCCGCGCAGCGGGCCGCGAACTCGCGCAGGGTCTCGGGGCGGTCCAGTTCGCAGATCCGGCCGAGGCCGCGGCGGCCGTCCGGGTCGCTCGGGTCCGGCACCAGCGGACCGGTGATCCGCAGGTCCAGGGCGCCGGCGAGGGCGTCGGAGACGCCCGGGTCGGCGGTGTCGGCGTTGGTGTGCGCGACGTGCAGCGCGATGTCGTTCTTGATCAGCGTGTGGACGACGCGGCCCTTGAAGGTGCCGGCCTCGACCGTGGTGGTACCCCGCAGGTAGAGGGGGTGGTGGGTGACGATCAGGTCGGCACCCAGGTCCACGGCTTCGTCGGCGATCTCCTGGACGGGGTCCACGGCGAACAGGACCCGGCCGACCTCGGCGTCGGGGTCGCCGCATACGGTTCCGACCGCGTCCCACTGCTCGGCCCGCGAGGGGGGCCAGAGAGCGTCCAGCGCGGCGATGACTTCAGAGAGACGGGGCACGGGCCAAGGCTACCGTCCGTGGCGCCCGGCCCGGTCAGCGCCGGTACCGGCGAACCCGCCCGCCCGCCGCCCGGCCGCTGCCCGGCCGCTGCCCGTCCGCCGTCCTCGGAACGTCCGCCGGAGGTCGGCCGGGCCTGCCTTTCGATGCCTCACAGCACAATTACACCGCCCATCACAGACGAATCGCCGCCCGGACACCCTTACGTGTGAAGCCGCCTTGGTCGTGTTGTTCGGCGGGAATCCCGAAAACTAGCTTCCTCACCGGAGGTGACGGCCCGGATGACTGTCTGTGCCATCGAGATGACGACCACGGCCCCGTTCACGATCTCCGCGGACGGGTCGTACGCCGCCCGGCTCGCCGGGGAAGGCGAGGCGCGCTACGCGGAACGCTGGACCCTCGCCGGCCCCGAGCCGTACGCGGTGCCGCTGCCCCTCGCTCAGCCCGAGGAGGCCGACAGCGAGCTCCTCCCGCTGGCCGACGGGCGCGTGCTGATCCACCGGCGGGTCGCGGACCGCCACGCCTTCGCCCTGCTCTACCCGACGGGCGCCGCGGCCGGGCCGCGCACCGGGGAGCTCCAGCTGGGCGGAGTGGAGGCGGAGGAGGGCGTACGGGTCCACCTGCTCCCGCCGGCCCCGGACGGCTCGGCCGCCTTCGCGGTGGCCGCGTCGGACGGCGAAACCACGCTGTGGCAGGTGGCCGGGTGCGCGTCCGGGCCGCAGCGGGTGGCCCGGATCCCGGGGCGCTGCTCGGGCGGTGTGTGGCTGGACCGGTCGGGCCGGCTGCTGGCGCTGGACCGCGAGCTGGACGGCACCGTCAAGGCCGTCGCCGTGGACCTGGGTCGCGGCGGGGAGGTCTCCCCGCTGCTCCAGATCACCGAGGACAGCAATGACCGGCTGCTGCTGGCCGAGCCGGACAGCGGGCTGCTGCTGATCCGCTCCGACGCCCCGGGCGAACCGCGCCTGGGCTGGGGGGTGCTGGGCAGCTCGCGTCCGGTCCGCTTCCCGGAGTGCCTGCGGCTCGGGGAGGCGCTGCCCTTCGCGGTGCAGCCGGGCCAGGCCCTGATGCCGGAGACCTGCGGGGTGGCGTTGTGGCTGCCGGAGGGGGACATCGGCCTGTGGCGCCCTGCCGACCGGCACCTCTTCCGGCTGGCCGCTCCGGCGGGGTGGCTCGGCGGTGCGGGGATGTGGAGCCCGCAGGGCCGGCTGCACCTGCCGTGCACGACGGCGGAGGTGCCCTGCGGGATCGTCGGGATGAACCTTCCTGCTCCCCCTCCCCCGCCGGTCCACCTGGACCCGCCGCCCGCGCCGTCGCCGCGCCCGGTCCCCCTCCAGCAGGCCCCCCTGGCGGGGCGGCAGTAGCGGTCGGTCGGGCAGCGGCCGGGCAGCGGTTCGAGGCAGCGGCCGAGCAGCGGTTCGGCGGCTGCCCGGCCGCGGCTCAGCCGTGCTTGAGGCCGAGGACCTCCGGCGCGGCGAAGGTCTCGTTCGCCGGGCGGGAGTCGTAGTGCGGGGTGAGGACCCCGTCGAGCTCCTCGTAGGAGAAGGACTCCTTGGCCGTGTCGAACTTGGCGGCCACCCTGGGGCGTTCCATGACGACGACGATGCCGCCGTGCACGACGAAGAGCTGCCCGTTGGCCTTGGCGGAGGCGGGTGAGGCCAGGTAGCCGACGAGCGGGGCGACGTGCTCGGGTGCGAGGGCGTCCAGCCTGCCGTCCTCGGGGACCTCGAAGCCGGCGAAGACGTCCTCCGTCATCCGGGTGCGGGCGCGCGGGCAGATGGCGTTGGCCGTCACCCCGTACTTGGCCAGGGCCAGGGCGGTCGAGGTCGTCAGGCCCACGATGCCGCCCTTGGCCGCGGCGTAGTTCGGCTGGCCGGCGGAGCCGCCGAGGAAGGCCTCGGAGGAGGTGTTGACGATCCGGCCGTAGACCGGGCCGCCGGCCGCCTTGGACCGTTCGCGCCAGTGGCCGGACGCGAAGTGGGTGGTGTTGAAGTGGCCCTTGAGGTGGACCCGGATCACCGAGTCCCACTCCTCCTCCGACATCGAGAAGATCATCCGGTCGCGCAGGATGCCCGCGTTGTTGACCAGGACGTCGAGCTTGCCGTACGTGTCCACCGCCAGCGCGACCAGCTCGCGCGCCTGCTCGAAGTCGGCCACGTCGCCGAGGTGGGCGACGGCCTGCCCGCCCGCGGCGCGGATCTCCTGCGCCACCTCCTGCGCGGGGGCGGCCGAGGCCTCCCCCGAGCCGTCCCGGCCGGGCTGGCCGAAGTCGTTGACGACCACGCTCGCACCCAGCCGTGCGAGTTCGATCGCCTCGGCCCGGCCGAGCCCGCGGCCCGCCCCCGTAACGATGGCGGCGAGTCCCTCAAGTGGCAGTGACATCCGTACGGTTCCCCTCGGAGATCGGATCTGCGGAACGGGTCGGTGATCGGGTCAGAGCTCGATGCAGGTGCGCAGGGCGACGCCGGTGCGCATCTGGTCGAGGGCGTCGTTGACCTCGGCCAGGCTCACCCGGTGCGTGATCAGGTTCGACAGGTCGATGCGGCCGGCCCGCCACAGGGCGATGGTGCGCTCGTAGGAGCGGAGCACGTCGCCGCCGCCGTACATCGACGGCAGGATCTTCTTCTCGTCGAAGAACAGCGAGAACATGTTGATCTGGAAGTTGTCGTCGAGGGCGCCGGCGCCGACCACGACGACGGAGCCGCCGCGCCGCGTCATCTCGTAGGCCTTCTGGGCGGTCGCGGACTTGCCGACGACCTCGAAGACGTAGTCGAAGCCCTCGCCGCCGGTGATCCGGTTCTTGGCGTCGGCGAACTCCTCGGGGGAGACCGCCTCGGTGGCGCCGAAGCGCAGGGCCGCCTCGCGGCGGGACGCGACCGGGTCGACGGCGATGATCTGGGCCGCGCCCTGCACCTTGGCGCCCTGGATGACGGAGATGCCGACGCCTCCGCAGCCGATGACGGCCACCGAGGAACCCGCCTCCACCTTCGCGGTGTTGATGGCCGCGCCGAGGCCCGTGGTGACGCCGCAGCCGATCAGTGCGGCGATGTCGAAGGGGAGGTCGTCGGGGATCGGGATCGCGCAGGCGGCGGGGACGACCATCTCCTCGGAGAAGGTGCCGGTGCCCGCGAAGCCGAAGATGTCGCTGGACGCTCGCCTGAAGTTGGGGGTGGCGACGTTCCCGAAGGCCTCCAGGCACAGGTGTCCCTGGCCGCGCCGGCAGGAGGGACAGTGGCCGCACGGCGGCAGCCAGCAGACCAGGACGCGGTCGCCGATCCTGTGGCCGGTGACCCCGTCGCCGACGTCGGTGATCACGCCGGATCCCTCGTGGCCCGGGATGAAGGGGGCGGGCTGCGGCAGGACGCCGCTCATCGCGGAGAGGTCCGAGTGGCACAGTCCGGTGGCCTTGACACGGATCCGGACCTTGCCGGGGCCGAAGCCCACGGCCTCCATGTCGTCGACGACTTCCAGCTTGTCCTGGCCGATCTCGCTCTGCAGTGCTGCGCGCACGGTGCGGCTCCTTAGTGGGTGCTACGAGTGTTCGACGACGGTGTCGGCGAGGACCGGCGCGTCGTCCCGTTCGACGGCGGTCACCGACGCCAGGACGCGGCCGGGCTCCTGCCACATCCGGATGCGCAGCGTCTCGCCCGGGAAGACGATCCCGGCGAAGCGCGTGCGGTAGGCACGGACGCGGGAGACGTCCCCGCCGAGGGCCGTGTCGACGACGGCCTTGAGGGTCATCCCGTACGAGCACAGGCCGTGCAGGATCGGCTGGTCGAAGCCGGCCATCTTGGCGAACTCCGGGTCGGCGTGCAGGGGGTTCCAGTCGCCGGAGAGGCGGTAGAGGAGGGCCTGGTCCTCGCGGATGTGCCGCTCCTCGACCCGGTCGGGTTCGCGCCCGGGGAGCTCCTCCTTGGCGGAGGGGCCGCGCTCGCCGCCGAAGCCGCCCTCGCCCCGTACGAAGATCTGCGCGTCGCTGGTCCACAGCGGCCCGTCGGCGTCGGCGACCTCGGAGCGCAGCACGATCACGGCGGCCTTGCCCTTGTCGTAGACGGCGGCGACCTTGGAGCTGGAGGTGGCCCGCCCCTTGACGGGGATGGGCCGGTGCAGCTCGATGGAGTGGCCGCCGTGCAGGACGTGGGCGAGGTTGACCTCGATGCCGGGCTGGCCGAGGCCGCCGAGCATGGCCATGCCGGCTCCGGCGACGGTCGCGAAGCTGGGCAGGACGTGCAGCTTGGATTCGAGGGTGTAGCGCAGCTCGTCGGGGTCGGTGGCCGGCAGGCCCGCGCCGAGGCCGAGGTGGTAGAGCTGGATGTCCTTGTGGTCCCAGCCGATGTCCCCCTGGCGGGGGTCTGCGGCGAGGGCCCTGGCGGCATCGATCGGCATGAGGATGCGGCTCCCTGTCGTCGGTGTGGCGGGAAAATCGCTGCCCTGGAAGACCTCGGCGCGGCCGTCCGCACCGTCGGCCGCACCGAGGTCGTCTGCGGGGCGGCCGGTTCTAGAACGCGTTCTAGGCTCGGCCGGTGAGGGAATGTATAACGCACGCCCCCGCACTTGGGAAGACTCTTGACTCCCCGTCAGATAGGCTTTCCCGGTGGAAGAAATGCCCGTGGAACACCGCCGGACCCGCACCCTGCGGGTCCTCCTGGAGCCGCAGAATCCGGCCCTGGCCCTCCAGCTCGGACTCCAGCCGGACATCGACGTCGTACGGGACGCGGCGGCCCGCCCCGAGGTGGCCCTGGTGGACGACCTCGCGGCGGTGACCGCCCTGCTGGAGGACGATCCGGAGTGCCGGATCCTGCTCCTGACGGGCTCGGCGCGCCCCGGTCTGCGGGAGGCCGCGCTCGCCGCCGGCGCGGCGGGCCTGATCGTCCGGGACGGCCGGGTGGAGGACCTCGCGGACGCGATCCGCCGGGCCTCGACGGGCGAGACGGTGGTCGATCCGGCCCTGGGGTGAATCCTTTCGGGGCGCCCGTGCCTCTTGTGTATGTTGCCGACGCGGAGGTCGGCACCTGACCTGGAGGTTGTCGTGATCACTGTTCTCGTCGTCGCCGGCGCGGCCGTCCTGCTCTGCGCGTGCACCGTCGCCGTCCTGCGCAAGCGGGGCCGGGCCCGTGGCTGACCGTACGGACTGGCCGGGCGAGGCGCTGGTCGTCGCCGCGCAGGCCGGTGACCTCGATTCGCTCACCGCGCTGGTCGCCGGGTCGCATCCGAACGTACGCCGCTTCGCGCACTCCCTGTGCGCGTCGCGCGAGGACGCCGAGGACGCGGCCCAGGAGGCGCTGATCATCCTGTACCGCAGGATCGGCATGCTCAGGGCGTCCGGGGCGCTGGCGTCGTGGATGTTCCGCATCGTCCGCAACGAGTGCCTGCGCCGCGCCCGGCTGATGCCGAGGGAGCGGGCCCCGCTGCCGGACACGGCCGTCATGTCCGCCGAGGACGAGGTGCTGCGCCGGCTGGAGGCGGGGCGGGTCGCGGAGGCCATCGCCGCGCTGCCGGCGGACCAGCGGCATGTGCTGATCATGCGGGACGTCCAGGGGCACAGCGGGCGAACCGCCGCCGAGGCCCTGGGCCTGAGCACCGCCGCGATGAAGTCGCGGCTCCACCGCGCCCGCGCGGCGCTCCAGCACACCCTGGGAGACACCCGTGCCCACCACTGACACCGCGGCCCCCTCCCCTTCCGGCTTCGCGAGCGCGTCCGTGCCGCGGCACCTGGCGCGGGGTGCGGTGGGCTTCGGCTCCCTGATCGCGGCCTTCGCCCTCATCCCGGTCTTCGGCCCGGCCACCCTGCTCCTGGCACCGGTCGGTGTGGTCGCGCTGCGCGGCTGCCCGATGTGCTGGGCGATCGGCCTGGCCGAGACCGTCTCCCGGGGCCGACTCCGCCGCGAGTGCACGGACGGGCGGTGCGAACTGAAACCGGCGTCCCGCTGACCCCGGCCCGGTACGGCCCGGTACGGACCCGACCGTTCGTTCCGGGCCGGAGATTGACGGATTCCGCCGCAGCGCCCGCGCCCGTACTGGACCAGGATGAGGCTCCTTCATCCGGTTCGTGGAGAGGTCCGTCATGCGCTTGTCCGCCCTGCCCGCCGCCGCCGCGCTCGTCCTCGCGACTCTTGCCTCGGGCGCGGCTCCTGCCGCCGCCGACACCCCGGCCGACCCGGTCCTCCAAGTCGACCTGGAGGCCGGCAAGGGCCGCCACCACAACACCGGGACGGTGCTGTACGAGCGCGTCGACGGCGCGGTGAACGCGGCCAGGATCAAGGCGGTGACGATCCACAGCGGCGAGCTCGACTGTGCCTGGGTGCAGTGGAACAACCCGCACAACCCGGACGGCTGGTCCAACCTGACCACCGAGCCCTCCTGCAACGGCACCGGCCTGGGCGAGTACCCCGGCATCATCATCGAGGCCCCGGTCGGACACCCCCTCAAGGTGCGCCTGGTAGCCGACCACCCCGGCTCGGACGTCGTGCACAAGGACATCCAGAAGCTCTGACCCGGCAGTCCTCGATGCGCCCGGGCGGGCTGTCCGCCGGCGCGCGCCCGTGGACTGTTTGCGGTAACGACAATCGTTTCTGCGGTGAACATGCGGACGGTCATGGAGTGGGAGTTCGGACGGGCGCACGGGCTGGGATTGGGTGGATGAGGCGGGTCCGCACGGGCGTGCGTGACCCGCTCTCCCTTTCCGGTTCGAGTGAAAGCAGATCTCCGTGCTGAAGAAGACGTTCGTAGCCGCCGCAGCCGTCGTGATGGTGTTCGGGGGTGCGGGTCTGGCGCAGGCTGATGATGTGGTGCGTGTCGTGGAGGGCGCGGAGGTCACCATTCCGCCGGCCGCCGGCGGCTACCCGGGTCGGGCGGCGGCGGTGGCCGAGTGTCCCGCTGGCGAGACCCGGACGGGTGGCGGCGCCATCGTGACCGCGGGCAACTCCTACGCAGACCGCTACCACTTGACGTCCAGTGCGCCGATCAGCGGGGAACGCTGGTGGGCGTTCGCGACGAACTCCGACCCGAGCAACCCGGGAACCCTGAAGGCCTACGCGATCTGCGCGAAGGTGGTCAAGAACCCGACCCTCACCACGCCCTGACCTGAAACACCCGGCCCGGTTCCGGGCCCCGTGCGTCCCGCTCACCGGAGCAGGACGCACGGCCCTCGCACGGCTCAGCCCCGGCGCAGTAGCGTGACGACCGCCGCGCCGCCCAGGCCGATGTTGTGCGCGAGGCCGACGCGGGCGCCCTCGACCTGCCGGGCGCCCGCCTCGCCCCGCAGCTGCCAGACCAGTTCCGCCGCCTGCGCCAGCCCCGTCGCACCCAGCGGGTGGCCCTTGGAGATGAGCCCGCCCGAGGGGTTGACCACCCACCGGCCCCCGTACGTCGTGGCCCCGCTCTCCACCAGCTTGCCCGCGGCCCCGTCCTCGCACATGCCCAGCGCCTCGTACGTCAGCAGCTCGTTGATCGAGAAGCAATCGTGCAGCTCCACCACGTCCACGTCCTCGATGCCGAGCCCGGACGCCTCGTACGCCTGCCGGGCCGCCGCCGCGCTCATCGGCTTGCCGACGACGTCGATGCAGGAGCCCGACGCGAACGACTCCTGCGTGTCCGTCGCCATCGCCTGCCCGACGATCTCCACCGCCTTGCCGTGCAGGCCGTGCGCGACGAGGAACCGCTCCGACACCACCAGGGCCGCCGCCGCGCCGTCCGAGGTCGGCGAGCACTGGAGTTTGGTCAGCGGTGCGTGGATCTCCTTCGCCGCGAGGATCTCCTCCACCGAGTAGACGTCCTGGAACTGCGCGTTCGGGTTGTTCGCCGAGTGCTGGTGGTTCTTCGCGCCGACCGCCGCCAGCTGCGCGGGGGTGGTCCCGTGGCGCTCCATGTGCTCCCGCGCCGCGTTGCCGAAGATCTGCGCCGTGGGCGGGGACATCTCGAAGCCGTGCCCGGCCGCCATGATCCCGTAGTGCCGGGCCACCGGGGACGTCTTGAAGTCCCCGCCGTCGGCCCCGCCCCCCAGCGCGCCGCGCTTCATCTTCTCGAAGCCCAGCGCCAGCACGCAGTCGCTCAGCCCGCCCTCCACGAACTGCCGCGCCATCATCAGCGCCGTCGATCCCGTCGCGCAGTTGTTGTTGACGTTGTAGACCGGCACCCCGGAGAGCCCCAGCTCGTACGCCGCGCGCTGGCCGGCCGTGGAGGCCTGGAAGCAGTAGCCCACCGGCACCTGCTGCACCAGCCCGTAGTCCACGCCCGCGTCCGCGAGCGCCGCGGACCCGGCCTCCTTCGCCATGTCCCAGTACTGCCAGTCCCGCGACTCGGGCTTCTCGAACTTGGTCATGCCCACGCCCACGATGTACGACTTCATGCCCCTGGTGTCCCTTCAGTCCCTCGGGAGGCCGAGAATCCGCTCGGCGACGACGTTGAGCTGGACCTGCGTGGTGCCCCCGGCGATGGTCAGGCAGCGGGACATGAGCATCCCGTGCACCGCCCGCTCCCCCGCCCCCTCCCGCACCGCGCCCGCCGGCCCGAGCAGTTCGAGCGCGAGCTCGGCGATCCGCTGCTGGTGCGGGGTCTGGACGAGCTTGCGCACGGATGCGCCCGCGCCCGGCTCCAGCCCCGACACCTGCTGGAGCGTGGTGCGCAGCCCGATGCAGGCCAGGGCGTGCGCCTCGGCGGCCAGCGCGCCGATCCGGGCCCGGTGGGCGCCGTCGAGGTCGGCGGCCCGGGCGAGGAGGGCCTCCAGGCCGGTGTCGAAGGTCATCTGGTCGGCCATGTGCACCCGTTCGTTGCCGAGGGTGTTGCGGGCCACCTTCCAGCCTTCGTCGGCCGCGCCGACCAGCGCGTCCGCCGGGAGTTCGACGTCGTCGAGGTACACCTCGTTGAAGAGGGCCTCGCCGGTGATCTCCTTCAGGGGCCGGATGTCGATGCCGGGGGTGTGCTTCATGTCGACGACGAAGTAGCCGAGACCCTTGTGCTTGGGCGCCGCCGGGTCCGTGCGGGCCAGCAGGATCCCGAAGTCGGCGCTGTGCGCGGAACTCGTCCACACCTTCTGCCCGTTGACCAGCCAGGAGCCGTCCTCCCGCCGCTCGGCCCGGGTCCGCAGCGAGGCCAGGTCGGATCCGGCGCCCGGCTCGGAGAAGAGCTGGCACCAGGTGATCTCCCCGCGCAGGGTGGGGAGTACGTAGGCGTCGCGCTGCGCCTGCGTCCCGTAGGCCAGCAGGGAGGGCACGATCCAGGTGGCGATGCCGAGGTCGGAGACCTTCACCCCGGCGGCGGCGAGTTCCTGCTGGACGACGAGCTGCTCGACCGGCCCGGCGCCCAGCCCGTAGGGCGGCGGCAGGTGGGGCGCCGCGTAGCCGGTGGGGGCCAGGATGCGCCGTGCGGCGGCCGGGTCGAGTCCGCGCGCGTCCTCGATGGCGGCGCGCGCCTTCGCGCGGTGCGCCTCGGCCCGCGCCGGCAGCTCCAGGCGCAGCTCGCGCCGGGCCCCGCCGGCCGCGCAGCGCACGGCCCGTACGCGGTGCCCGTCGCCGGGGCCGAGGAGCTGGCGGGCGACGATCGCCCGCCGCAGGTGGATGTGGGCGTCGTGCTCCCAGGTGAAGCCGATCCCGCCGAGGATCTGGATGCAGTCCTTGGCGCAGGAGTACGCGGCGTCCAGGGCCGTCCCGGCGGCGAGGGCCGCGACGAGCGAGCGCACGTCGGCGGGCTCGTCCATGGCTTGAGCCGCGTCCCAGGCCAGGGCCCGGGCCTGTTCCAGCCGGACGAGCATGTCGGCGCACAGGTGCTTGACGCCCTGGAACCGCCCGATGGGCCGACCGAACTGCTCGCGCACCTTGGCGTACTCGGCGGCCGTGTGCAGGGCCCGGGCGGCGGTGCCGCAGGCGTCGGCGGCGAACAGCGTGCAGGCGAGGTCGCGGACCAGGGCCGCGTCGAGCTCCAGCAGCCGACCGGCGGGCACGGCCGCGCCGCGCGCCCGCACCTCGGCGGTGGGACGGGTCGGGTCGGCGCTGTCGTGCGTACGGATGTCCAGCGCTGCGGCGTCCACCGCGAACCAGCGGGTCCCGTGCGCGGCCTCCGCGGCGAGCAGCACGAGGTCGGCCTCGCCCGCGCCGAGCACGGGCGGCGCGAGCCCGTCGAGCAGGTGCCCGCCGCCCTCGGTGGCCACGGCGGTCAGGGTCCCCGGCCCCAGCGCGACCGCCCCGACCCGGCCGGCGAGGGGCTCGGCCCCGGCCCGGTCCAGCAGTACGGAGGCCAGCGCGCTCGGCAGGTACGCGCCCGGCAGCGCGGCCCGGGCCGCCTCCTCGACGACGACGGCCAGGTCGAGCAGGGTCCCGCCCTCCAGGTGCGGCTCCAGGAGCCCCGACTCCGCCAGAGCGTCCCAGTAGCCGGGCCGCACCCCGGTCCGCGGCGGGGAGTCGAGCAGCTTGCGCACCTCTTCGGGAGGCACGGTCCGCGCCACCCAGCCGCGCACCGCCTCGGCCAACTCCCGCTGCTCCTGCGTGATTCCGATGCCCATGCGCGGCAGACTAGAACACGTTCCAATCTGACGGAAGGTCAGATGGGGGTGTTCTTCGCGGCCCCCGCCCGGCGGTCCGCGGTGTCCTGTGCGGTTGCACCAGGGTGCTCGGCTCGAAGAGGGGAGTCGCCGGCTGATGTCAGTGGCAGCTGCCACGATGCCCGGACATCGTCACGATCAGGAGAGACACATGGGCACGTGGGACGTCGGCCCCTTCGACAACGACACCGCGGCGGACTGGTGCGGCGACCTCGACGACGCCTCCCCGGAGGCACGTCAGGGCTTGGTTCGAGACACCCTCGCCCGAGCGGCCGGCACCACCGACCACCTCGACGCGGACGTCGCCGATGAAGCCATCGCCGCAGCCGCCCTGGTCGCCGCGCAATGCCCTGGCGGCGAGCCCGCCCACCCCCGCTACGGACCGGACGAGCCCCTCCCCGACCTCACCGGCCTACGCGCCCTGGCTCGCCAGGCCCTCGACCGCGTCCTCACCGAGCCGTCCGAACTCCTGCAGCTCTGGGCCGAACCGGACGATGGCCCCTGGCAGGCAACGGTCAACCGGCTCCGCAGCACGCTCACGCCCCGGCCGCCGGGAGAACAACTCCGCCCGAGCTGACTCCCCGCGTCAGCGCAACCGCCCGCTCCCCTTCCGGAAGGTACCCATGAGCTGGGACGTTCTCCTCCTCCGCCTGCCCGACGGCACCACCTCGGTGCAGGACATGGCCGGCGGCTGCACCCCGCCCCCACTCGGCCCACAGAAGGACGTCCTCGCGGCCGTGAGCCGGGCCGTCCCCGAAGCCGACCTCTCGGACCCCACCTGGGGCAGCCTCCTCGGACCCACCTGGTCCATGGAACTCAACGTCGGCGAGGAGGACCCCGTGGACTCGATCATGCTCCACATCCGCGGCTCCGGCGACGACGCGCTCACCCCCGTCTTCCGCCTGGCGGACGCCCTCGGTTGCAAGGTGCTGGACTGCTCCTCAGGAGACCTGATCGCTCCCCAGGAGCTCTCAGGCTGGTACGCCTTCCAAGAGTTCCGCGACCGCGTGATCGATCCCTCTCACTGACTCGACGCCACCCTGGCCGCAGGCCGAAAATGCAAAGCCGGCCCGCACAGCTTCGGGCCGGCTGGACCAACGCTTCCTTCCCGCGGTCCTCCACCCCAGAAAGGAACGTCCGCATGACCACCCCCGACTGCCCGCGCTGCGGGCGCGCGCTGACGCCCTTCGCCGTCATGCTCCGCCGCAACCGCTGGGGCGGAGCGGGACCGGCGCCACGCCCCGAGGCGTGGTGGGAGTGCCCCGGGTGCGGCTGGCTCGGCTGCGAGCGCCCCGCGGGCGCACCACCCGCCCCCATGCGGCGGCTGGAGGGCGAGGACGGGGACTGCATGTTCTGCGGCGAGGAACAGTCGAACGTCGCCTCGGAGCCACACCTGCGGGAGGACGGCCTGCTCGGCGACTGGATGGTCTGCCTGGCGTGCGGCACGAGCAACGGCCGACGCCTGGGCCCGCCCTCCCGCTAAGGGTGTCCCGGGGCCGAGTGTCAGCGCGTCGCGGCCCTCAGGGCGGCGCGGGCGACGTCCTTCGCCTTCGTCTCGCAGGCACCCTTGCTGTACGGCTTCGCCCGGAGGCCCACCCAGACGGAGAGGTTGCCCTCCCGCACGGCGAGGACGCAGGTCCAGTCGGCCGTGGCCGACCCCCAGTAGGCCTCCGTGCCGAACCCGAGGCGGGGCGCCTCGCGCTGACCGGCGGCCCCCGCCTGGAAACGCCTCTTCTGCGCCACCGCGTTGACCTCCGCGCTCCCGCCGAGGCTCAGGTCCCACCGCACCAGCGCCTTCGGCGAGACGGCGGTATCGGCGCCCCCGTTGCAGCTCGACTGCACGCCGTCGACGGTCGTGGACCAGCTGTCCGAGGTCGACGGCACCAGCTCCAGGGGCAGTTCCCTGCCCGCCACCTTGCAACTGGGGACGGCCGTGTAGCCGATGGGGGCGTTCATGCGGTCCCGTACGTACAGCGCGGTTCCGGTACCGGCCACGAGGAGGACCCCCGCCGCCACCAGCGCCGCGACCCGGCGGCGCCGGGTCCGGCGCGGACCTCCGGGACGGGTTTCCTGCGGGGGTACCTGTGGGGCGGGCGCCGGTGTGCCCTGCGCGGGCGCCTCGGCCGGAGCGGGCGCGGCCTCCCGAACGTGCGTGGGCGCGGGAGTCGACCCCTGCTCCGGGCCCTGCCCCGGCCCATGCTCCGGCGCGTGCCCGCCGGCCGCCTGGCGGCCGTCCAACAGGCCGTCGATCCGGGCCCGTTGCGCGGCGAGCATCCCGTACACGGCGGACGGCCACTGGCGGCCCGCCGGGGGCACCGGACCGATCAGCTCGTGCAGTTCCGCCGGGGTCGGCCTGGCCTCCGGGTCCTTGGCCAGGCAGCGCGCGACGAGGCCCCGCAGCCCGTCCGGGACCCCGCCGAGGTCCGGTTCGCCGTGCGCCACCTCGTACAGCGTCTTGAGCGTGGAGGTCCCGGCGAAGGGGCTGCGGCCGGTCAGCGCCATGACCAGCACGGACCCGAGGGAGAAGACGTCACTGGCGGGCGTGAGCGGATGCCCCTCCGCCTGCTCGGGCGACATGTACGCGGGCGATCCGATGACGAACCCCGTGCGCGTCAGCCCGGTGTCGCCCTCCGCCTCGCCCTCCGTGGCCCGGGCGATGCCGAGGTCGATGACGCGGACGCCGTCCTCCGCGAGGAGCACGTTGTCGGGCTTGAGGTCCCGGTGGACGAGCCCGGCCCGGTGGATCTCCGCCAGGGCGGACGTCAGGCCCGCGGCGAGACGGCGCACGACGTCCTCGGGCAGCACCCCGCCCGCCTTGACCACGGCCCCGAGGGACGGCCCCGCGACGAAGACGGAGGCCAGCCAGGGCGTCGGCGCGTCCGGATCGGCGTCGATCACGGCGGCCGTGTACGCACCGGACACCTTGCGCGAGGCGGTGACCTCACGGCGGAAACGGGCCCGGAAGCCCTCGTCGTCCGCGAAGTGCGCGAGGACCTGCTTGACGGCGACGAGCCGCCCGTCCGGACCGGCCGCCAGCAGCACCCGCCCCATCCCGCCCTGCCCGAGCACACCGACGACCTCGAACGGCCCGACGTACGCCGGACCCCCCGGCCCCACCTGCTCCATGTCCCCCGCCCCCTGCTCCCCGAGTCGGGAGCGGATCATACCGAGACGGCCCTCACGAACGCCTCGAAAGCGGCGGGCCGGACGGTGAACACGGGCCCCTCGGGGACCTTGGAGTCGCGCACGGCGACGAGGCACGGCTGGACCGCGACCTCGACACAGTCACCGCCGGTGTCACCGCTGTACGAGGACTTACGCCACTTCGCGCCCGTCAGGTGCTGGCTGGTCTCCATAGCGCTCCTCCAATACGCGGGCGATCAGCGCCGCCGAGTCCTCCAGGGAGAGTGCGGCGGCCTGCAAATGATCGTATCGGAGCGAACCCTCCCTGAGAGCTTGCGGATTGGCCGTCATATGGCCCTGCACGAAGTCCTCGGTGTAGGCGATGTCCGGGTCGCTGTCGAACCGCAACAGGTTGAAAGAACCCATCTGTCCGGCGTGGGCGCCCGCCTCGAACGGCAGGATCTGCACCCGCACCCACTCCCGCCCCCGCAGCTCCAGCAAGTGGCCGAGCTGGTTCCGCATGACGTCCCGGCCGCCGATCTCCTGGTGCAGTACGGCCTCGCTCAGCACGACCCACATCAGTGGCGGGTTCTCACGGTCGAGGATCCGCTGCCGCTCCATCCGGGCGGCCACCTTCGCGTCGAGGTCCCCCTCGCTCCGCACGCCCAGCACCGCCCGCGCGTACTCCTCCGTCTGGAGCAGCCCGTAGACCAACTGCGCCTGGAAGGTCGAGATATAGGCCGCCCGCGCCTCCATCTCCGCATACGGCTGGAACCACGTCGGCAGTTGGTGCCGCAGCACCAGCCCCACCAGCCGTGAGAACACCCCGCCCGTGCCCAGCGCCGCGTCCACCCGTTCCGAGAAGTCCCGCGTCGGGACCCTCCGCGTGGTCTCCACCTGGCCGATCAGCGAGCCCGTGCAGAAGACGATGCTGCCGAGCTGCGCCTGGTTGAGGCCCGCGTCCTCTCTCAGGCGGCGCAGTTCGGAGCCGTAGTAGTCCAGCGGTGAGGCGCTGGGATCGAGATCGCGCACGCCGACCATGGACGGTCACCCCCAAGGCAGTTGCCGGTTCCGTGGCCGAGCGTAGCCATCCGCACACCGCCCGGTGGCCCGATTCGTCCGGAACCCCCCGCACGACGTCGATGCCAGCGGCCCCTGCCGTAGCCGGCGGGCCGGTCGGAGCCGACCCCGCCCATGGACCACTACCGGCGGGTAGGGCAGCATGGGCCGCCACACGCAGCTCAGCAGGAGGAACAGCATGGCCACGCCCAAGCCGGAGACCCTCGCCGCCTTCGAGGCCGCCAAGGGGTTCATGCCCGTACGGGAGGGCCTCGCCCTGTACGAGGCGGCCGCCGCGGCCGGGGCGCTCGGGCTGCCGCTGCTGGAGGTCGGTACGTACTGCGGGCGCTCCACCATCCTGCTGGCCGACGCCGCCCGCGAGGCCGGCGTGGCCGCGATCACCGTCGACCACCACCGGGGCAGCGAGGAGCAGCAGCCCGGCTGGGAGTACCACGACCCGACGGTCGTGGACCCGGAGGTCGGCCTGATGGACACCCTGCCGACCTTCCGCCGCACCCTGCACAAGGCCGGGCTGGAGGAGCACGTGATCGCGATCGTCGGCCGGTCCCCGCAGGTCGCGGCGGCGTGGGGCGGCAAGCTGGGCTTCGTCTTCATCGACGGTGGCCACACGGACGAGCACGCGACCGGCGACTACGAGGGCTGGGCCCCGCACGTCGCGGAGGGCGGCACGCTCGTCATCCACGACGTGTTCCCGGACCCGGCCGACGGCGGCCAGGCCCCGTACCGGATCTACCTGCGCGCGCTCGCCTCCGGCGCCTTCGAGGAGGTCGCGGTGACCGACTCCCTGCGCGTCCTGCGCCGCACCGGCCCGGGCATCTGACACCCGGCCGCCGTTCATATAAGCGCACCACGCCCCCGGATGGCTCAGTCCCGGCCGGGCCGGCGGGCAGCGGTCTAGCATCGCGGACGTGCGCTACGACGACAGCCCCCCGCCCCCCGAGTCCGGCTCCTCGGCGAATCCGGACCGGCACTGGTTCACCCGACGCTCCACGCTCGTGGTCGGGATCGCCGCACTCGCCCCGGCCTGCCTCGCGGGCTGGGTCCTGACCCAGGCACTGTCCGGGACCGGGCCGGACTCCGGCCGGTCCGGCCCGGCCGCGCAGCCCGCCTCGCACTCGTCCCTGGCGCCGGGCCAGCGGGACGCGAAGCCCGGCTCCACCCCGAGCACGAGCCCGACCACGAGCCCGACCGGCAGCCCGAGCACGACCGCGGCGGCCCCCGTACCGGCCCCCGCCAAGGGCCCGCTGGCCGGCAAGACCGTGGTCGTCGACCCCGGGCACAACACCGGCAACTTCAAGCACACCGACGAGATCGACCAGCAGGTCGACATCGGCACCAACCGCAAGGAGTGCGACACCACCGGCACGACCACCAACTCCGGCTACATGGAGGCGGAGTTCACGATGGACGTGTCGAAGCGCCTGCGGACCGCGCTGGAGGCCCAGGGCGCGAAGGTGGTCCTCACCCACGAGACGGGCGCCCGCCCCTGGGGCCCGTGCATCACCGAGCGCGCCCGGATCGGCAACGAGGCGAACGCCGACGCGGTGGTGTCCGTCCACGCCGACGGCGTCTCGGCCGGCAGCCGCGGCTTCCACGTCATCCTCCCGGCCAAGGTCAAGAGCGGGGCCGCGGACACCGCGAAGATCGTGGGCCCCTCCCGCGAGCTGGGCGAACGCATCGCCGGGAACTTCGCCCGCACCACGGGCTCGGCGCCCGCCAACTACCTGGGCGGCGGAACCGGCTTGGTGGTCCGCGACGATCTGGGCGGACTGAACCTGTCAACTCGGCCCAAGGTGTTCATCGAATGCGGCAACATGCGTGACGCCAAGGACGCGGCGCAGTTGACGAGTCCGGAGTGGCGGCAGAAGGCGGCCCAGGGCATCGCGGACGGCATCGTCGGCTTCCTGGGCGGGTAGTCCCTCTCGGGCCTCCCGCCGGGAGGCCCGCCGCCCCGATCCTCTCGGTTGCGGGATACATCCGTACCATGGTGCCGCCCGCCCTGCTGCGGGCACGATCTGCGCTGCGACCGCGGCACCACGAGACGACCGAGACCGAGAAGGACACCTAAGACGTGAACATCCGCTCCCTCACTCGAGGCGACGGCGTGGTGATCGGAGCAGCGGTGCTGCTGTTCATCGCCTCGTTCTTCGATTTCTACTCCACCACGGGTGGCGACCTGCCGAGCGCGTGGGACACCGACGCCTACCGCCTCGTGCTGCCCAGCGTCTTCCTGCTCGGCTTCATCGCCACCGGTCTGCTGATCGCGGGCCGCTTCCAGCCGGAGAGCCGCAAGGTCCTCGGCATCCCGCTGGCGGCGTGGGGCACGGTCCTCGCCGTCTCGGCCGCCTGGTCCGCGCTGTGGGCGCTGATCACCTGCCCGAGCACGCTCGACCTGGGCGCGGGCGCCGTCCTCGCCTTCCTCGGCACGCTGGCCCTGGCCGGCGTGGCCCTCTTCGGTGCGAAGGTCCCGGCGCTCGCCGGCGCGCTGCTGCCGGAGGCCCGTCCCGCCGCGCCCCAGCCGTACGGCGGCCAGCCGCAGCCGGGTGCCGGGTACGGCTACCCGGGCGGGCAGCAGCCCTACGGTTCCACGCCGCAGCCCGTCCCCCCGTACGGCGGCACGCCGAACCCGGCGCCCGGCCCGCACGACTCGGGCGCCGGCCACCAGGCGGCCCCGACTCCGGCTCCGGCGTCGGACTTCAGCCCCTTCTGGTTCGCGGTGCCGGTGGCCCGTCCGCTCCTCGCGGAGGACGGCTCGTCCGCGCAGATCGCCGAACTCGCTCCGGGCACCTGGTACCTGGCGGTCGAGCAGCGCGGCGGCAACGCCCTGATCGCCCAGACGCAGGACGGCCGTCGCGGCATCCTGAACCACACCTCGGACATCCAGCGCGGCTGATCCGATCCGCGTCCGCCCTTCCGGGCAACGCTTTCCGTCCCCATGTCGCCCCACCGGCCCGGCCGGTGGGGCGACGTGCGTGTGCGCCCCGATCGGTAGAGATCAGTAGCATCGCCCGTGACCAGTACTCATATCCGATGAGTTGCAAACGGGTGGGAAATAACGTGATAGCAAGTCGCATGCGCGGTACGGCTCTCGCCGCCGCGCTCGGCGTCGTGACGACGCTGTGCCTGCCGGGGACGGCCGTGGCCGCCGGACCCGGTCCGGACCGGGCGGGCAGCAGTGCTTCCGCCGGGACGAGCGGCCCGGTGGAGGGCACCGTCCGCAGGCTCGCGCTGGAGCCGAGGAGCGCCACCGAGGCGGCCGTCTCCGCGCAGGACACCGAGCGCTTCGGGCTCATGGGCGTGTCCTGGAAGGACGCCTCCGCCGAGGTGCAGGGGAAGATCGAGGCCCGCAGCCGCAACGCCGAGACCGGGGCGTGGACGCCGTGGGTCGAGCTGGAACCGCTGAAGGCCGGCCTCGACGGCGTCCGCCCGGGCGCTCGCGGCGCCACGGAGCCCGTGTGGGTCGGCTCGGCCGACGGCGCCGAGGTGCGGGTAGGCGGCGGCTCGGCCGCGCTGCCCGCAGGCCTGGAGCTGGACCTGGTGGACCCGGGCACGGCCGGGCGCACCGGTGCCGCGAAGTCCGCACCGGGCAGGGCCGCGCGAGCCATTGCGGCGAAGTCCGCGCCCGCCCCGGGCGCCCGGGCGGCGGCCGCCGCCGCGGCGGCCCCCGGTCCGGAGTCGACGGCGCCGCGACCGGACGTCGTCACGCGCGCCCAGTGGGGCGCCGACGAGTCCCTCAACAACGAGGGCCCGCTCTACCTCGCCGGCGGGAAGATCAAGGCGCTGTTCGTGCACCACACGGCGGCCTCCGCCCCGTACGAGTGCACCGACTCCGCGGCCATCGTCCGCGGTCTGCACGTCTACCACGTGAAGACCAACGGCTGGCGCGACGTCGGCTACAACTTCCTCGTCGACAAGTGCGGCACCCTCTTCGAGGGCCGCCAGGGCGGCGTGGACCGGCCGGTGATGGGCGCCCACACCTACGGCTTCAACTCGGAGTCGACGAGCGTCGCGGTCCTCGGCGACCACACCAGCGCCGGGGCCTCGCCCGCCGCGCTCGAAGGCATCGCGAAGATGGCGGCGTACAAGCTGGGCCAGTACGACGTCGACATGAACGGCACGACGACGCTGACCGCGGGCGCCACGCAGAAGAACTACGCCGGCACCAGCTTCACCGCCGGGCAGCCGTATCAGTTCAGGACCGTCTCCGGGCACCGCGACGGCTTCAACACCGAGTGCCCGGGCCACCAGCTGTACCCGCAGCTGGACACGATCCGGACCTCGGGCCCCGCGGCCCGGCTGAAGATCGGCGCCGTGAACGGACAGGCGGTCGCGCCGGGCGGCACGGCGACGACCCCGGGGCCGCTGGTGGTCGACTTCTCCACCAGCACGGCCGCATCGCTGGTGAGCTCGTTCGAGCTGCTGGTGGACGCCGCGCCGGTCGCGACGGTCGCCGGTGACGCCACGCGCGTCGCCACCGTGCTCGGCCAGGGCACCCACCGGGTCCAGATCCGGGCCACCGCCCAGAACGGCAAGGTGTCCACGAGCCTCCCGGTCACCGTCGAGGCGGAGGCCCCGGAGGCCCCGGAGGTTCCGGAGGTCCCGCAGGTCCCGGAGGTCCCTGAGGCCCCTGAGGTCCCTGAGGTCCCGGGTCACTCCGGCACGTAGCCGACCGCGTCCGGCGCGACGGCCCCCCGCCCTTCCGGGCGGGGGGCCGTTGCCCTACAGTCACCTGACGCATCGTCAGTTCCGGCTGGAGGGACCCGCCCCATGCGCCTCGGACTCGCACTCGGCTACTGGGGCCGCGGCCCCAACCCCGCCCACCTCGACCTCGCCACCGAGGCCGAGCGGCTCGGCTACGACTCCGTGTGGACCGCCGAAGCCTGGGGCTCCGACGCCTTCACCCCGCTGACCTGGATCGCCGCGCACACCTCACGGATCCGCCTGGGCACCGCCATCGCGCAGATGGCCGCCCGCACCCCGACCGCCACCGCCATGCACGCCCTCACCCTGGACCACCTCTCCGGCGGCCGGATGATGCTGGGCCTGGGCCTGTCCGGCCCGCAGGTCGTCGAGGGCTGGTACGGACGCCCCTTCCCCGCGAGCCCGCTGACCGCGACCCGGGAGTACGTCGACGTCATCCGCCAGGTGCTGCGCCGCGAGGGCCCCGTCACCCTGGACGGCCGCTTCCACAGCCACCCCTACCGCGGCGAGGACGCAACCGGCATCGGCAAACCCCTCAAGCCCATCACCCACCCGCTGCGCGCCGGCCTCCCGCTCCTCCTGGGCGCCGAAGGGCCGAAGAACATCGCCCAGACCACCCGCATCGCGGACGGCTGGCTGCCCCTGTACTGGTCGCCGACCCGCACCGACGTCTACCGGGCCTCGCTGGCCGACCTCCCCGAAGGCTTCATGATCGCGCCGATGGCGCGGGCGCACGTCTGCGACGACGTCACCGAAGGACTGCTCCCGGTCAAGGCCATGCTCGGCTTCTACATCGGCGGCATGGGACACGCGGCCCGCAACTTCCACGCCGACCTGATGGCGCGCATGGGCTACGAGGAGGAGGCCCGCCGCATCCAGGAGCTCTTCCTCGCGGGCCGCAAGGAAGAGGCCGTCCTCGCCGTCCCGGACGCGTTCGCCGACGAGATCTCGCTGGTCGGACCGCGCGAGCGGATCGCGGAACGACTGGAGCTGTGGCGCAAGGGCCCGGTGACGGACCTCCTGGTGACCGCCCCCGACCCGCACACCCTGCGCGTCCTCGCGGAACTGCGCGGCTGAGGCCCGCGCCCCGGACGGCTCAGCGGCGGTACACGGAGGCCGGCCCCGCCATCGTGGTGCACCCGCCGCCCGGAGCGACGGCGCACAGGTAGAGCGAGGCGTTGATCGCCGGGCCCCGGTAGTGCACGGGGACGGTTCCGGGGCCGCATATCCTCCCCGCGTCGCGCATCCCGCTCGGGAAGCCGAAGACGAACTCCGCGACCACCGCGCTGTAGCAGCCGGAGCCGGTGTTGGTCAGGGTGCCGTCGACGGTGAGGGTCTGCGAGAGGGTGTGGCCGTCCTCCCGGGTGACGGTGGTCCAGGCACTGGCCCCGCTGCCGCTCGCCGTCTGCAGGTTCAGCGACCAGGGCAGGGGCTCGGTGGTGGTCACCGTGTCGGCGGCGGCCGACGGGGCCAGTCCGACGGCGGCGGCGGTGACTGCGGCGGCGGCGAGCGCCGTGGTACGGATGCGCACGGGCGTGCTCCTCCAGGCTCGGGATGCGTTGCTCGGGCGACCATCGTGTGCCGCGCACCCCGCCCCCTCAAGGAAAGGCCGGACATCCACCCCCACAGGCGCGGAATTCCGGCGTCCGGTGGACGGGACGCCCCAATCCGGCTAATCCGCCTGCGGCAGGGCCTCCAGCAGCTCGCGCACGTCCAGCGGCATCACGGCGATCTCGATGCTCCCGCCGCCGTCGTAGGCGCAGGTCACGATCCGCGAGCCGGGATTGATGGAGATCCCCTCCTTGATCGACGGCACCCGCAGGCCGGTCGCTCGTCCCCCGGGCAGCTCCACGGCCGCCCCGCGCTCGGGAACCCAGCGGGCCGCGCCCCCGTCGGCGTACACCCGCCCCGGCCGCCAGCGGCCCGTCCCGGCCGGCTGCCGTGCCATCCCGGGAATCCCCGGCACGGGCGCGGCGCCCGCCCGCTCCCGGTGCTTGCGCCGCACCAGCCACCCGACCCCGACGACCCCGCCGGCCAGCAACACGTACTCGATCACCCGCCCATTCAAACAGCTCGAACGGCCCCGCGGCCGAGGGGGCGGTGACGCCCGCCCCGGCCACGGGGCCGCCCGAGGGTGGGGCTAGCCGCCGAGCTGGGAGGCGCTCGGGACCTTGTTGGTCACCTCCGCGCCCGCGCTCTTGCCGGCCTCCTTCACGCTGTTGATGACGTCGTCGAAGGAGGAGATGTCGGCGTCACCCGCCTGGCCCTTGCGCAGCTTGCTGCCGAGACCCTTCAGCGACTCGATGCCCGCCGTCAGCGGGGCCACCGCCTTCGCCAGCAGCGGGTCGCCCTTGGCGTTGTCGGCCGCCGCCTTGAGCCGGTTGTAGGCGAACGCGCCCGCCAGACCCGCCTTGATGAGCGCGAAGGTCCGGCCCTTCGCCCCCTTCTTGAACTTGCCCTCGCGGTACGGCTTGACGATCCACTGGTACGTGGCGCCCGCCGCGAGCGACGCGTTGGCGACGAACCGCGTCTTCGCGAACTTCTGCTTCTCCGCGGACGTGCTCGGCGAAGGCGTCACCGCCGCCCGCTCGTCGGCCTCCACCGCCACCGGCTCCGCGGCGGCGAGCGCGGCCAGCTCACCCATCGAGGCCGCGGACAGCTCCTCCCGCTGGGTGCCGCCGCCACCGCTGCCACAGGCGGTGGCACCGGCGAGCAGCGCGGTCGACAGGACCACCGCCGTGAGGGCGCGACGGAATCGGACGGTCGTGGGTACGGACACGGTTTCCTCCGGGGACTCAGGCGTCACCCGCAGCCTCACCCCGGCCCTGCGGGCCCGCCACCCGGCGGACCCGTTCGGGTTTGCGACGCGCCCGGGCGGCAACACGCGCAGCATGACCTCACACACGCGAGTACGCACCCGAGGAAGCAGTCAGGCAGGCCGGGCCGTCGCTCTGGTGGCGGACGTGCTTGCCTTCGTGATCGTCCTGTGGATCCTGCTCTGGTTCCTGGACGCCAACCAGGGCAACGAACTGGTCAACTTCATCCACGACGCCGCAAGTTGGCTGGCCGGCTGGTCCTACGACCTGTTCACCTTCAGCCGCGAATGGGTCCAGGTCGTCGTCGGCTACGGCCTGGCCGCCGTCGTCTACGTCCTGGTCGGCCACGCCGTCGCCGGCTGGCTCTACCGCCGCTGACGCCGCGCGCCCCGCGCCACGCGGAAGGGGCCCTCCCCGCCATCGGGCGGGAAGGGCCCCCTTCCGTACGTCGGCTCCGGCTCAGCCGCAGCAGTCCGGCTCCAGCCCGGCCGGCAGCGAACCCCCGCCGAACACCTCGGTGGTGGCCTCGTCCCCGCCCAGCGCCGCGACGGCCAGCAGCAGCGACCCGGCCGTCCACGTCGTCTGCTCCACCGGCCACACCGCGTCGTCCTGGAAGACGTACCCCGTCCAGTACATGCCGTTGTCCGCGCGCAGGTGACCGATCGACCGCAGGACCTCCAGCGCCCGGTCCGACTCCCCCGTCGCCCACAGCGCGATCGCCAGCTCGCAGGACTCGCCGCCCGTCACCCACGGGTTCGGCAGGACGCACCGCACCCCCAGGTCCGGGACCACGAACTCGTCCCAGCGCGCGGCGATCCGCGCCCGCGCCTCCTCGCCCGCGAGGGCGCCCCCGAGGACCGGGTAGTACCAGTCCATCGAGTAGTGGTCCTTGTCCAGGAACCGCTCGGGGTGACGGCGGATCGCGTGCCGCAGCGCGCCCGCCGCGAGCTCCCAGTCCGGCTGCGGCTCCTCGCGGTGCTCGGCGATCGCCAGCGCGCAGCGCAGCGCCTGGTGGATGGAGGACGACCCGGTCAGCAGCGCGTCCGTGACCGGCGTACCGTCCGCCTCCCGCTTCCAGCCGATCTCGCCGCCCGGCTGCTGGAGCGACAGCACGCACTCCACCGCCGAGTACACCGACGGCCACATGCGGTCGAGGAAGGCGTCGTCGCCGGTCGACAGGTAGTGGTGCCACACGCCGACGGCTATGTAGGCGGTGAAGTTGCTCTCGCGGCTCGCGTCCTGCGGCTCGGCGGTGTCGACACCGTCCGGCCGGTCGGCGTAGGCCGCGTACCAGGAACCGTCCTGGTTCTGGTGCCGGGCCAGCCACGCGTACGCCCGCTCGGCGGCCTCGTGCTCCCCGGCCGCGTCCAGCGCCATCGCCGCCTCGGTGTGGTCCCACGGGTCGAGGTGGTGGCCCCGGAACCACGGGATGGCGCCGTCGGCGCGCTGCACCGCGAGGATGCCCGCCACCGTCTCGGCGGCCTGCTCCGCGGTCAGTACGCCGTCCAGGACGAGGTGTTCGGTACGCCCCGGCGAGCTCACTGGGCCGCGCCGACGGGGAGGTGCGGCTTGGTCGCGTACGCGACGAAGCTCTTGCCGATGAGCGGGTTGAGGGCCTGCTCCGCGAGCCGTGTCGCGAGCGGCTTCTTCATGATGTCCCAGACCAGGAGCTTGTGGTACGCCTTGACCGGCAGCGCCTTGTCGTTGTCCACGCCGAAGGCGCACTTGAGCCACCAGTACGGCGAGTGCAGGCCGTGCGCGTGGTGCGTGCCGTACGGCTTCAGGCCCGCGGCCCGCATCTTGCCGAGCAGCTCGTCCGCCTTGTAGATGCGGATGTGGCCGCCCTCGACCTCGTGGTAGGCGTCGGACAGCGCCCAGCAGATCTTCTCCGGGCCGTAGCGCGGGACGGTTATGGCGATGCGCCCGCCCGGCTTGAGCACGCGGACCATCTCCGCGAGTACGCCCTTGTCGTCGTGGATGTGCTCCATCACCTCGGAGATGATGACGACGTCGAAGGAGTCGTCGGGGAAGGGCAGCGCCAGGGCGTCGCCCTCCATCGCGGTGGCGGTGGCACCGGCCGGGGCCTCACCGGCCTCCTTCATCGCGGCGAACCACTTGGCGACCTCGCGGATCTCCTCACCGTTGCGGTCGACGGCGACCACCTGGGCGCCTCTCCGGTAGCACTCGAAGGCGTGACGGCCCGCGCCACAGCCGAGGTCGAGTACGCGATCGCCTGCGGCGAGCGGGAACCGGGAGAAATCGACGGTCAGCACGGGGTCCTGCCTTCGCGGTCGCGGGGGTGTACGGGGGTGGGGACGGTGTGGAGGGGGCGGAAGGTCACCGCGCGCCGCGGCTGCGGGCGGCCCGGGACTCCTCGATGGCGGCACGGTAGTGCGCGGCGGTTCCCCGCGCGGCCGCGGCCCAGGTGAAACGGGTCAGGACCCGTTCGCGTCCGGCCGCGCCGAGGCGGGCCCGCAGCTGCGGATCACCCAGCACCCGGCCCAGCGCGGCGGCCAGCGCGCCGGCGTCGCCGGGCGGCACCGCCAGGCAGGTCTCGCCGTCGGGGCCGGCGACCTCGGGGATCGCACCGCCGGTGGTGGCGACGAGCGGGGTACCGGTGGCCATGGCCTCGGCCGCCGGGAGCGAGAAGCCCTCGTACAGCGACGGCACGCACGCCACCTGCGCGCTGCGCACCAGGTCGACGAGCTCGGCGTCGGTGATGCCCTTGACGAAGCGGACGGCGTCCTGCAGCCCGTACGTCTCGATGGCGCGGGCCACGGGGCCCTGCTCGGCGCGCTTGCCGACCACGACGAGGTGGGCGTCGGGCTGCTCGGTGCGCAGCTTCGCGAGCGCCTCCACGAGGAAGACCAGGCCCTTGAGCGGCACGTCGGCGCTGGAGGTGGTCACGATGCGGCCGGGCACCTCGGCCACCGACGCGTCGGGCGACCACAGGTCGGTGTCGGCGCCGATGTGCACGACGTGGATGCGGTCGTCCCGCACGCCGAGGTGGTCGGCGATCTCCTGCCGGGAGGACCCGGAGACGGTCAGCACCGACGGCAGCTTGCGGGCCACGCGGCCCTGCATGCGGGTGAAGGCGTACCAGCGGCGCACGGAGGCCCGCTTCACGCGGCCCTGCGCGGCGTCGAGGTCGAGCTTGCGGTCGACGGTGATGGGGTGGTGGATCGTCGTCACCAGCGGCGCGCCGAGGTCGCCGAGCAGACCGTAGCCGAGGGTCTGGTTGTCGTGGATGACGTCGAACTCGCCCGCCCGCTCCCGCAGATGGCGGCGGGCGCGCAGCGAGAACGTCAGCGGCTCGGGAAAGCCGCCGGTCCACATCGTCGCGACCTCGACGGCGTCGATCCAGTCCCGGTACTCGTCGCGCTTCGGCGTACGGAAGGGGTCGGGGCTGCGGTACAGGTCCAGGCTCGGGAGTTCGGTGAGCGTGGCACCCGTGTCGAGCACCGGGTAGGGCTGCGCGCCGATGACTTCGACGGAGTGCCCGAGACGGACCAGCTCCCGCGAGAGGTGCCGGACGTAGACGCCCTGGCCGCCGCAGAACGGGTTCCCTTTATAGGTGAGGAGGGCGATGCGCAGCGGACGCTCGCCGTCGTCGGCGGGACCCGCGAAAGGGCTCGTCGCCACGGCCTCAGCGGTCACTCTCGGCCCCCTTCTCACTGCACTTTCGCCGGAGCGTAACCGCTCGGATAATGTAGAACAAGTTTCAGACTTGATCCGTCTAAGAGCATTGAATCTACCGGCCGGAAACCACACCGTAAGAGGTGGAGCAGGTGATTCGCGCCACGACGCGGCGCCTGCGATGCTGGCTGCGGATCAGCACCGGAGACAGCCCGCGCAACGACACGGAACGGGACACATGAGTGCGGAAGTGAAGGCCGTCACCACACCGGCGTCGCCTCCCCTGACGGAACGCCAGGAGGCACGCCGCCGCCGGATCCTGCACGCGAGTGCCCAGCTGGCCAGCCGGGGCGGCTTCGACGCCGTCCAGATGCGCGAGGTCGCCGAGGCCGCCGGCGTGGCCCTGGGGACGCTCTACCGCTACTTCCCGTCCAAGGTGCACCTGCTGGTCGCCACCATGCAGGACCAGCTCCAGCACATGCACACCACGCTGCGCAAGCGCCCGCCCGGCGGCGACGAGCCGGCGGCCCGGGTCGCGGAGACCCTGATGCGCGCCTTCCGCGCCCTCCAGCGGGAACCGCAGCTGGCCGACGCGATGGTGCGGGCACTGACCTTCGCGGACCGCAGCGTGAGCCCCGAGGTCGACACCGTGTCCCGCCTGACCACGGCGATCATCCTGGACGCGATGGGCCTGGAGCACCCGCCCACGGCGGAACAGCTCTCGGCGGTCCGCGTCATCGAGCACACCTGGCACTCCGCACTGATCACCTGGCTCTCGGGCCGCGCCTCGATCGCCCAGGTCAAGATCGACATCGAAACGGTCTGCCGCCTGATCGACCTGACGTCCCCGGAAAAGTCCTGAACCGACCGCTGCGCGGGGCGGGGCGGGGCTTCGGCGGGTCGGGGGCCGGGGGTCGGGAGGCGCGGGATGGTGTGGGGCGGCAGCCGGCGGGACCGGGGCGGAAGGCGGGGCGGTGACTTCGGGTGGGCAGGACCCACTCGGGCGGTATCTGAGCCGTTCTGGGGGTTTTTCCGTCTGTCCGATGGTTTTCCGGGTCGTGCCGGTCCCTCAAGGGCGCTCCTGCGTCGCGTCGCGTTGCGATGGCC
>NZ_JBFBGM010000038.1:0-63502 GCF_040684695.1 Streptomyces erythrochromogenes | reverse complement strand
CAACTGGGGTGCACGGCGAAGGCGGGCGGGGCTTCCTGCGCCCATGCGCCGGCGCCGGGTGCGGCTGCAGCGTCCTTGTTGCCACGAACGGCCGGTCACGTCCTAGACGAGTTCCTCGTCGCGGCCGCGGCTGCGACGGCCGCGGGGCCAGCGGCGGTTGACCACGTAGGCGCCGCCCGCCAGGACCACGAGCGCACCGCCCGCGACGCCGAGCGCGGTGCCCATGCCGCCGCCCGGGACCAGGCCGTCCGCCGACGGGTTGTTCTCGTGCGACTGGGCCGGCGAGCCGTGGGGGGAGGTGTCCGCGCTCTTCGGCGGCACCAGCTCACCCACCGGCTTGACCTTCCCGGCCGCGGCGAAGCCCCAGTCGAAGAGGGCGGCGGTCTCCTCGTAGACGGAGTTCGCGCCGCCCGCACCCGGGTTCATCACGGTGACCAGCAGCTTGCGGGAGCCCTGCTGCGCCGCCCCCGTGAAGGTGGAGCCGGCCATGGTCGT
This sequence comes from Streptomyces erythrochromogenes, assembly GCF_040684695.1. Classification (GTDB taxonomy): domain Bacteria; phylum Actinomycetota; class Actinomycetes; order Streptomycetales; family Streptomycetaceae; genus Streptomyces; species Streptomyces erythrochromogenes_C. The sequence continues at coordinate 63,007 of NZ_JBFBGM010000038.1, read as the reverse complement.
GGAGCCGTTCTTCACCCCGGCGATGCCCTTGTAGGGGGAGAGCCCTCCCGCGCCCGTCATCAGCCGGTTGGTGTTCTGGATCTCGAAGTAGTCCCGCGGCTTCCCGGGCTCCTGCAGGCCGGGGAACTTCGCGCTCGCCGTGCCGCAGTACTCCCGGAAGTCCTGCTTCTGCAGTCCGGAGCGGGCGATCAGCGTGAGGTCGTACGCGCTCGACACCTGGTCCGGGGCGTCGTACCCGTCGGGCGAGACCACGTGGGTGTCCAGCGCCTGGAGTTCCTCCGCGTGCGCCTGCATGTCCTTGACGGTCTTCTCGACGCCGCCGTTCATGGCCGAAAGTACGTGCACGGCGTCGTTGCCCGAGCGCAGGAACACCCCCAGCCACAGGTCGTGGACGGAGTACTCGTGGTCCTCCTTGACGCCGACCAGGCTGCTGCCCGGGCCCACGCCGTCCATGTCCCGGTCGGTGACCTTGTGCACCTGGTCCTTGGGCAGGCCCGGCAGCAGGGTGTCCGCGAAGAGCATCTTCATCGTCGAGGCGGGGGGCAGCCGCCAGTGCGCGTTGTACGCCGCCAGGACCTCGCCGGACTCGGCGTCCGCCACGATCCAGGACCGGCCCGTGAGGTTCGTCGGCAGGGCGGGCGCGCCGGGCAGCAGGTTCACCTGCGTCCCCGGCTGGCCGAGCAGCGATCCGCCGACCGTGGACATCGAGGCGGGCGGTGCGGGCGCCGCCGGAGCCTTGGCGGGCCCGCCCTTCCCGTCGGTCGGCGGGGTCGGCGCGGCATGTACGGGAGCCACCAGCATGGTGGGCACCAGCAACGCGGCGGTGAGGACCGTCAGAGCGGTCGTCTTGGCAGACACGCAGGTGAAAGTACATCCCGATGAGCTGGATGGCGTCGCGGACCGGCCATTTCGGCGCAACCAACCCCGGGACAGCCCACCCCGGCGCGTCCGTCCCGGGGACGAAACCGATACTGGGGACATGAAACTCAGCCGTGCCGCTTCCTGGTTCCTGCTCGCCTTCGGAGTGTGGACCTGGTTCATCTGGGTGTCTTTCGTCCGGAACCTGTGGAAGAACGGCAGTGGCCTGGCCTTCGACACGGCGGGTGACCCCACTGCCTACTTCTGGGTCCACCTGACGCTCGCGGTGACGTCCTTTCTCCTGGGGACGGCGGTCGGTGTGATCGGGTTGCGCGGGGTCCTGGCACTGCGGCGTGCGTCACGCTCCGGCGCCGAGGGCGGTGCGGCATGACGATCCTGGTCTTCGCGCTGATCGCACTGGCGGTCTGCGCCCTGCTCGTCGCGGTGCACCGCTGGCTGTGGGTCCGCCTGGTCCGGGACACCACCGCCCCCGGCGGGCCGGCCCGCCGTACCGGCACCGCGTTGGCCATCGCCTTGCCCCTCCTCTCCTTGGCCGCACTGACCGCGGGCCGCGCCGGGGCCCCCTTCTGGCTGCAGCAGACGGTGTCCTGGCCGGGGTACCTGTGGCTCGCGGTGCTCCTGTACCTGACCCTGACGATGCTGGTCGCGGAGCCGATCCGCGCGCTGTTGCTCCGCCGTCTGGCCCACCGCGACCCCTCCGGGGCGGTAGCCGGACCTCCTGCGGAGCAATCCGCAGCCGGCGCCGGGACGGCGACGCCCGCGGCGTCGTCCACCGCCGCCGCTGCCACTGCCGCCGAGGCGGAAGCGGAGGCGGCGGCCGGCGCGGTGCTCGCCGCGGACGGCGCGCCCGGCGAGCCGGCCGCTCCGGCCGCTCCCTCCGCTCCGGCCCCGGGCGGCGGGCTGAGCCGGCGCACCTTCGTCGCGCGCGCGGTGGGCGGGGCGGCCGCCGCGGTTGCCGTCGGCACCGTCGCCAACGGCGCGCACGGAGTGCTGCGCGGGCCGCGCGTGAAGCGCGTCCAGGTCCCCCTGGCCAAACTGCCGCGCGCGGCGCACGGCTTCCGGATCGCCGTCGTCAGCGACGTCCACCTCGGCCCGGTGCTCGGCCGCGCCCACGCCCAGCGCATCGTCGACACGGTCAACCGCACCCAGCCCGACCTCATCGCCATCGTCGGCGACCTCGTCGACGGCAGCGTCCCCGACCTCGGGTCCGCGGCGGAGCCGCTGCGCGGGCTGACCGCCCGCCACGGCTCCTTCTTCGTCACCGGCAACCACGAGTACTTCTCCGGCGCCGAGCAGTGGATCGACCACGTCCGCGAGCTCGGCCTGACCCCGCTGGAGAACGCCCGCCGCGCCCTGCCGCACTTCGACCTCGCCGGGGTCAACGACATCCAGGGGGAGCAGGAGGGGAGCGGCCCCGACTTCCGGGCGGCCCTCGGCGACCGCGACCGTTCGCGGGCCGCCGTGCTCCTCGCCCACCAGCCGGTGGTCATTCACGACGCCGTCCGGCACGGCGTCGACCTCCAGCTCTCCGGCCACACCCACGGCGGCCAGCTCTGGCCGGGCAACTACCTGGCCGAGCTCGCCAACCCCACCGTCGCCGGCCTGGAACGCTACGGCGACACCCAGCTCTACGTCTCCCGCGGGGCGGGCGCCTGGGGCCCGCCGGTCCGGGTGGGCGCACCGTCCGACATCACAGTCGTCGAACTCGCCTCATACCAGGCCTGACCCGCCCCAACCGTCAACTGCCCGTCCCTGAACCGATCTTCCGGTGGCTGATATTCCGTGATGGGATATCCGGTAATCGGACAGCGGGTCGCTGTCTCCGGTACAAGGGGTGGGGTACACGGGATGCGGTCTGTCCGCTGGAAGATCATCGCGGCCGGGCTGGTCCTCGGCACGGCCGGCGTCGCCGCCTGGCAGCTGCTGCCCGAGGACGCCGAGAGCCGCGGCGCCATCCGCGTCGGGACCAGCGACGTGGTGTCCTCGCTCGACCCGGCGGGGGCGTACGACGCGGGTTCCTGGGCCCTGTTCAGCAACGTCTACCAGTCGCTGCTGACCATGAAGCCCGGCTCCGACACCCCGGTGCCCGACGCCGCCTCCTCCTGCGGGTTCGTGGGCCAGAAGCTCACCGTCTACCGGTGCGAGCTCCGACCCGACGTGACGTTCGGCGGCGGCCGCGCGATCACCGCCGAGGACGTCAAGCACTCCTTCGACCGCATCAAGGCGATCAACTCCGACCAGGGGCCGGCGCCGCTGCTCAACACCCTGGAGTCGGTCAAGGCCGAGGGCCGTACGGTCACCTTCAACCTGTCCGCGGGCGACGCCACCTTCCCCTTCAAGATCGCGACGGGTGCCGGCTCGATCGTCGACAAGGACACGTACCCGGCCAAGTCCCTGCGCGAGGACGGCAAGGCCGACGGCTCGGGCCCGTACACGCTGGCCGCCTACAAGGCCGGTACGAGCGCCGAGCTCAAGCCCAACACCTCCTACAAGGGGCAGGGCAGGCCCGCCCGCGCCGCCGTCACGGTCCGGTACTTCAAGGACTCCGACCAGCTAGACCAGGCCTGGAACGGCCGCCAGATCGAGGTCGCCCACCGGGAGATGCCCCCGGCGGTGCTGGCCGGCCTCAACCCGGGCATGAAGGACACCCGTTACCAGGCCTCCGGCGGCAGTGAGATCCGCTCGATCGTCTTCAACGTCCGCCCCGGCTCCGCCGCCGCCCCGCTCGCCGTCCGCCAGGCCGTCGCCGCCGTCCTGGACCGGGCCAAGGTGGCCGGCGACGTCTACCGGGGCACCGTCACCCCGCTGTACTCCCTGGTCCCGGCGGGCATCGCCGGACACAGCACGCCGTTCTTCGACGCCTACCCCGCGCCCGACGGGGCCGCCGCCAAGAAGCTCTTCAAGGACGCGGGGATCAACGGCCCCGTGCAGCTCAGGCTCGGCGTGAACGTGCGCGGCGCGAACATGCCCGAGGCCGAGGAGATCAAGCGGCAGCTGGAGGCCACCGGCCTCTTCCAGGTGACGCTCAAGCCGGTGGAGGAGTGGAACGACTTCCAGAAGGGTTACGCGGCGGGCGAGTTCGACGCCTACACGATCGGGTGGATCGCGGACTTCCCGGACGCGGACAACTTCCTCGCCCCGCTCGTCGGCGCCGACTCCTCCATGAACAACGGCTTCTCGGACAAGCACGTCGACGAGCTGATCACCCGCACCCAGTCCCACTCGGAGCGCTCCGAGGCCGCCACCGAGTTCCGGGACCTGCAGAAGGCGGTCGCCCAGCAGGCCCCGATGGTGCCGATCTGGCAGAAGAAGGACTACGTGATGTCCCGCGAGGCCGTCACCGGTGCCCAGAACCTGTCCGACGGCACCGGCGTCTGGCGCCTGTGGGAACTCAACTGGCTCTAGGCCGTCGGGCCCTGCTCCTGCGGGTGCGGGTCGGAGGCCTTGCGCCGGCCCGCCGCCGTCTGGGCCATGCCCGGCAGGAAGTCCGCGAACAGCTCGTGGACCTCGCGCACCAGCGGGCGCAGCACCCGGAAGCGGGCGAGCACGATGCCCCGCGTCGTGAGCTGCGCGCCGCGCTCGGCGAGCCGGCGCGACTTCTCGCTGTCGGGGGAGCGGTCGAAGACCCAGTAGAGCACCAGGCCCATCTGCGAGAGCCACATCAGCTCCGGCAGCACGTCCGCCAGCTCGGCCGGCACCTTGGTCTTCGCCCCGGCCAGCACCTCGCGGTGGATGTCGATCGCCGCCTGCCGGGCCGGCTCCGACTCCGGTGAGAAGGGGCTGAGCGGACTCTCGGGATCCGCCGCGTTCTTGAAGAACTGCGAGGCGAACTCGTGGTACGGGGCGCCGATGTCCAGCCAGCTGGTCAGCACGCCCGCGAGCCGCTTCTGCAGATCGGTCTCGTTGTCCAGGATGGGCCGGACCGCCGCCTGGTGGGCGGCGCTGATCCGGTCGTAGAACCCCTGGACCAGGTGTTCCTTCGATTCGAAGTAGTAGTAGGCGTTGCCGACCGAGACACCGGCTTCCTTCGCGATGCCCCGCATGGTCGTCTTGTCGAAGCCGCGCTCCTGGAAGAGGCGGAGCGCGGTTTCGAGGATGAGCGTGCGGGTCTGCTCGCTCTTGGGAGCCTTCTGATCAGTCACGGTGTATGAGCCTATCGGGGCACGGAGCACTGGTCGTCACAGGCCGGTCCTTCGGCTCCCCCGACGGCGCCGGGCTCCCCTTCGGTGCGCACGGCCTGCCGCCAGGCGGAGGCCGTGAACATGGCGGCCCGGGCGAACGGGCGGCCGGCCGGCGTCGCCAGCCAGTTCGCCTTCGGCCGGTGTTCGACCAGTGCCCACAGGCACACGATGAAGGCGTCGGTCCCGGTCCACACCTGCCCGGAGTCCCCGACGACGGTGATCTCCCGAAGCGTCGAGGCGTGGTCCAGCCGCGGGAACCGCCGCCGCGCCTCCCAGGACGCGGCGGGGACCAGGGCGATCGGTACGAGGCACCGCTGGGCCAGCAGCCAGTGCCGGATGTGCACGCAGAGCGGGCAGTCGGCGTCGTAGAGGACGGTCAGCCGGTGCACGGCCGCGGTGGGTGCCACGGCTCAGGCCCCGGCCGGCGCGGTCCACCCCTGCGGGGCGACGGGCGGGGTCTGCTGGCGCTCCATGATCCCGCGGCGGCGCATCTTGTTCAGCACCCACACGTTGCCGAGGTGCATGACGCCCAGGACCAGCAGGACGACGCCGAGCTTGACCGAGAGCGCCTCGAAGAGCGCGCGGGCGGTGTCGACCTCCTTGTTCGAGCGCAGGAAGAGGGTCACGAACCCGATGTTCACGAGGTAGAAGCCGACCACGAGGAGCTGGTTGACGGCGTCCGCGAGCTTCTCGTTGCCGTGCAGGACGTCGCCGATGAAGACCCGGCCGTTGCGGCTGAGCGTGCGGGCCACCCAGACGGTGAGACCGATGCTGATGAGCAGGTAGATGACGTATGCGACCACGGTGAGGTCCATCGCCCCAGCCCCCTTGAACGCGTTCAAATGCTGACGTCGATGACTCTAGAACGTTTTTTGAACAAGTTCAAGGCAGTGGTCCGGCGGGTGTGCGCCACCCCGGAAACGCAGACGGGCCCCGGCCGAACGGCCGGGGCCCGCCTGCGTCGCGCCGACGCCTACATGCTCAGCGCACGCGCATGGTTGAGCTGCGACATCACCCAGTGGAAGGTGTTCGCGTCCACGGCCGGAATCATCGTGGAGTGGTGGCGGCCACCGCTGGTCACGGTGACCTGGATGTAGCCCGTGGTGGTCTTCTCCTTCATCAGGAGGAAGAGCAGGCCGAGCAGGCAGAAGAGGAAGAAGACGATCGCCAGCACGATCGCGTGCGGCGGGATCTTCTCCTCGGTGCGCGAGAAGTCGGTCGCGTTCCACATCGCGCCCCTGAGCGGCATCGTGCCCGAGGGAGTGATGATCTGGTCGCCGGCGACGGTGATGTCGCCGAGGGCGAAGCCGGCACCGCCGACGGGGGCGGCGGGGTATCCGCCGGGTACGGACATGCCCGCGCCGATGGTCGGCTGGTAGGCCGGAGCCGCCGGGTACGGCTGGGGGTACCCGTAACTGGCCTCACCGGGCCCCCACTTGTAGTCGCCCTGGCCGGGCGCGCCGGGCTGCCCGCCCTGGCCGGCGGGGTCGCTCGCGTACGGGTTCGGCTGCTGCTCGCTCATGCGGCCGATCCTTCCACAGCGGCCCCCGCCCTGTATCCCGGGTCCCGCAGCCCGGCGGCTCGGCGGGGCCGTTGTCAGTGGCGGCCCCTACCGTCGCAGGCATGGGAATGGTGACCTTCGTCGACGAGACGACCGCCGGAAGCCGTGGCGACGGCTGGGGAATCGAGATCGCCGAGGAGCGGCTCGCACTGCGCGAGCTGATCCGGCGCAGGGTGTTCCAGGAGGTCGCGGAGTACCACGCCAAGCGGCCCGAGGTGTTCCAGGGGCTGGTGCAGCCGGAGGGCGCCGAGCGCACCCTCAACGGGTACGCGCTGCGGACGCCGCGCCGCATCGACCCGGAGAAGCAGACCGAGCTGGCGCTGCGCGCGTTCGAACGCAACGGATTCCTCGTCCTGGTGGGAGACCGTCAGATCACCGAGCTGGACGAGGAGATGGACCTCGCGCTCGGCGTCGAGGTCACCTTCCTCAAGCTCGTCGCGCTCGTGGGCGGCTGACGTGGACGACACCAAGGTCAAGGTCATGGCGGACCGGCTGGTGCGCCGGGTGGTCGACTGCTCCTTCCACCACCCCGCGGTGCGCCAGCGGCTCGGCCAGATCCAGGAGCTCCCGCCCGAGGAGCGGTTCCGGCTGGTCGAGGCGTTCGCCGAGCGTCACCGCCGGGGCAGCGACACCGAGCCGGTGCGACTCAAGCTGCTCACCCTGACCGCGCTGGTCGGCCGGGGCCTGGACGGCCTCCCGCTGGCGGCGGAGCGGGCCGCGCAGCTCGACGCACTCGGCCGCGTCCACTCCTTCTGGTACGGCAACCGCTGCGAGGCTCTCGTCGAAGCGGAGGAGGCCGCCGGCCGCGCACTCTCGCCCGCCGTCATCGCGACCGTCCGGCGCACCGCCGTGGGCGCGTACGCCGACCAGGAGATCGTCCGGTTCGCCGCACGGTTCACCGAGCCCGTGCTCAACGTCGGCGAGGCATGGGCGGAGGCTGCCATGGCGGACGAGCGGCTGCGCGAACTGCTCGCGCACGCCCTGACCGCCCGGGCCGCCAAGCCCTCCGCCACCTGGGACAAGCGCGGCCGGGCGCTCGTGGAGGGCCTCGGGGCCGACACCGTGCGCGCGGCCCTGCTGCCGCTGCTCGCCCTCGTCGGGCGGCCCCGCACCTTCGCCCTGGACCGGGCGGAGTACGAGCCGGACGTCGACCACACCTTCGACCCCTACAACGCCAACGCCCTGCGCGGCCTGGTCTGGCTGCTGGCCCTGGTGCCGGCGCACCCCGACACCGTGCGCGCCCTCGGTGCGCTCGTGGAGACCTCGCTGCGCAAGGTTGCCGGGATCGGCCCGCGCAACCCCAAGGCGGCCAACGCCGCGGTGGGCGCCCTGGCCCGGACGGACGGGGAGGCCGCCCTCGCCGAGCTCGCCCGGCTCGGCACCCGGGTGACCTACCGGGGCACCCTCAAGCTCGTCGACGCGGCGCTCCAGGAGCGGGCCGCCGCGCTCGGGCTGAGCCGTGAGGAGATCGAGGAACTGGCCGTTCCCGCGTACGGCCTCACGCAGGTGGGCACAGCCGCGTTCCGCTTCGACGGGGCCGCCGCGCAGCTCGACGTGCACGGGACCCGGGCCGTACTCGCCTGGCGCAACGCCGCGGGCAAGCAGGTCAAGACCGCGCCCGCCACCGTGCGGCGGGACCACGCCGAGGAGCTGCGCGCGCTCAAGGCCCTGGTCAAGGACATCGAGAAGTCGCTGTCGGCGCAGGCGGAGCGGCTGGACCGGCAGTTCCTGGCCCGCCGCCGCTGGGCGTACGGGCAGTGGCGCGAGCGCTACCTCGACCACCCGCTGGTGGGCACCCTGGCCCGGCGGCTGATCTGGACCGTGGACGGGACGGCCGTGTGCTTCGCCGACGGGGCGCTGCGCACCCTCGCCGGAGCACCGCTCGCGGGCGCCGCCCCCGCCGAGGACGTCACCGAGGACGCCACCGTCGAGCTCTGGCACCCCGTCGGCCGGGAGCCCGCCGAGGTGCTGGCCTGGCGGGAGTGGCTGGAGCGGCACGCCGTGACCCAGCCCTTCAAGCAGGCCCACCGCGAGGTGTACCTGCTGACCGATGCCGAACGCACGACGCGGACGTACTCCAACCGGTTCGCCGCGCACGTCCTGCGCCAGCACCAGTTCAACTCGCTCGCCGCGGCCCGGGGCTGGCACAACAAGCTCCGCCTGTGCGTCGACGACTCCGCCCCGCCCGCCACCCGTGAGCTGCCCCAGTGGGGGCTGCGGGCCGAGTACTGGATCGAGGGCGAGGGCCACGAGTACGGGATCGACACCACCGAGTCGGGGACCTACCTGCGGCTCCACACCGACCAGGTGCGCTTCTATCCGATCGACGCCCCGCCGAACGGGGCGAGCACCTACGGCGGCGGATACGCGATGTGGCGGGTCGACGGACGGCCGGCCGTCGATCCGCTGCCGCTCACGGAGGTGCCGGAGCTGGTGCTGAGCGAGGTGATGCGCGACGTGGACCTGTTCGTGGGCGTGGCCAGCGTCGGCAACGACCCGACCTGGTCCGACGGCGGGCCCGAGGGACGTTTCCGCGACTACTGGACCTCCTACGGCTTCGGCGAGCTGGGCGCGAGCGCCGAGACCCGGCGGGCGCTGCTGGAGCGGCTGGTGCCGAGGCTGGCCGTGGCGGACCGCTGCACGGTCGAGGGCCGCTTCCTGCACGTCCGCGGTGAGCTGCACACGTACAAGATCCACCTGGGCTCGGGGAACATCCTGATGTCGCCGAACGACCAGTACCTGTGCATCGTGCCCGGAGGTTCGGGCGGGGCGGGCGCCGCCGACCCCGGCTACCTGCCCTTCGAGGGCGACCGGACCCTGGCCGTCATCCTCTCCAAGGCGCTGCTCCTCGCGAAGGACACGGAGATCACCGACCCGACGATCACCAGCCAGCTGCGGCGCCGCTGACGGCGCCGCCCGCGACGCACGAGGGCCCCGCCCCCGGAAGAACCGGGGACGGGGCCCTCGTACAGGCAGGGACCCGGAGGTCAGAAGCGGCGCGTGATCAGCGCACGCTTGACTTCCTGGATCGCCTTCGTGACCTCGATGCCGCGCGGGCACGCGTCGGTGCAGTTGAAGGTCGTGCGGCAGCGCCACACGCCGTCCTTGTCGTTCAGGATCTCCAGCCGCTGCTCGCCGGCCTCGTCACGCGAGTCGAAGATGAAGCGGTGCGCGTTGACGATCGCCGCCGGGCCGAAGTACTGGCCGTCGTTCCAGAACACCGGGCACGAGGACGTGCACGCGGCGCACAGGATGCACTTGGTGGTGTCGTCGAAGCGCTCGCGGTCCTCGGCGGACTGCAGGCGCTCGCGCGTCGGCTCGTTGCCCTTGGTGACCAGGAACGGCATGACGTCCCGGTACGCCTGGAAGAAGGGCTCCATGTCGACCACGAGGTCCTTCATCACCGTGAGGCCCTTGATGGCCTCGACGGTGATCGGCTTCTCGGGGTTGATGTCCTTGATCAGCGTCTTGCAGGCGAGCCTGTTCTTGCCGTTGATCCGCATCGCGTCCGAGCCGCAGATGCCGTGCGCGCACGAGCGGCGGAAGGTCAGCGTGCCGTCCAGGTCCCACTTGATCTTGTGGAGACCGTCGAGCACGCGCTCCTTCGGGTCGATCTCGATCTGGAAGTCCTGCCACTGCGACTCGTCCGAGATCTCGGGGTTGAAGCGGCGGATCCGGAAGGTGACCGTGATGTACGGGGAGGCCGCGGCCGCCTCTTCCATCTTGTCCAGGGTGGGGGTAGCCATCAGTACTTACGCTCCATCGGCTGGTAGCGGGTCGTGACGACCGGCTTGTAGTCGAGCCGGACCGAGTCCGAGCCGTCGGCTCCGACCTCGCGGTACGCCATGGTGTGGCGCATGAAGTTGACGTCGTCGCGGTTGGGGTAGTCCTCGCGGTAGTGACCGCCGCGGGACTCCTTGCGCGCGAGGGCGGACACGGCCATGACCTCGGCCAGGTCGAGCAGGTTGCCCAGCTCGATGGCCTCCAGCAGGTCCGTGTTGAAGCGCTTGCCCTTGTCCTGGACGGACACGTTCTTGTAGCGCTCGCGCAGCTCCGCGATCTTCTCGACCGCGGTCTTGATGGTCTGCTCCGTGCGGAACACCATCACGTTCGCGTCCATCGTCTCCTGGAGCTCCAGGCGCAGGTCGGCGACCCGCTCCTTGCCCGTGGAGTTGCGCAGGTGCTCGACGAGGTCGACGACCTGCTGCGCCGGGTTCTCCGGGAGCTCGACGAAGTCGTTCTCCTGCGAGTACTTGGCGGCGGCGATGCCGGAGCGCTTGCCGAAGACGTTGATGTCCAGCAGCGAGTTGGTGCCCAGGCGGTTCGCGCCGTGCACCGACACGCACGCGACCTCGCCGGCCGCGTACAGGCCCGGGACGACGGTGGTGTTGTCCGACAGGACCTCACCCTCGACGTTGGTCGGGATGCCGCCCATGGCGTAGTGCGCGGTGGGCTGGATCGGGATCGGGTCCGTGTACGGCTCGATGCCCAGGTAGGTGCGCGCGAACTCGGTGATGTCCGGGAGCTTCGCGTCGAGCTGCTCCGGCGGGAGGTGCGTCAGGTCCAGGTACACGTGGTCACCGGCCGGACCGCAGCCGCGGCCCTCACGGATCTCGGTGTAGATGGAGCGCGAGACGACGTCACGGGACGCGAGGTCCTTCATGACCGGCGCGTACTTCTCCATGAAGCGCTCGCCGTCCTTGTTGCGGAGGATGCCGCCCTCACCGCGGGCGCCCTCCGTCAGCAGGATGCCCATGCGCCAGATGCCCGTCGGGTGGAACTGGAAGAACTCCATGTCCTCCAGCGGCAGGCCGCGGCGGTAGCAGGCCGCCTGGCCGTCACCCGTGAGGGTGTGCGCGTTGGAGGTCACCTTGAAGAACTTGCCGGTGCCGCCGGAGGCGTAGATGACGGCCTTCGCCTGGAACACGTGGATCTCGCCGGTGGCGAGCTCGTACGCGACCACACCGGCCGACTTCTTGACGCCGTCCTCCTCGACCAGGAGCTGGTCCAGGACGTAGAACTCGTTGAAGAACTCCACGCCCTCCTTGACGCAGTTCTGGTACAGCGTCTGGAGGATCATGTGACCGGTGCGGTCCGCGGCGTAGCAGGACCGGCGGACCGGCGCCTCGCCGTGGTTGCGCGAGTGGCCGCCGAAGCGGCGCTGGTCGATGGTGCCGTCCGGGGTGCGGTTGAACGGCAGGCCCATCTTCTCCAGGTCGAGGACCGCGTCGATGGCCTCCTTCGCCAGGATCTCGGCGGCGTCCTGGTCGACCAGGTAGTCACCGCCCTTGACCGTGTCGAAGGTGTGCCACTCCCAGTTGTCCTCCTCCACGTTCGCCAGCGCGGCGGCCATGCCGCCCTGCGCGGCGCCCGTGTGGGAGCGGGTGGGGTAGAGCTTCGTCAGCACCGCGGTGCGGCTGCGCTTCGTCGACTCGATGGCGGCGCGCATGCCGGCGCCACCGGCGCCGACGATGACGGTGTCGTACTTGTGGATCTTCATTGGTTTCGCCTCAGCCCCGTTGCCTAGCGGATGTTCGGGTCGAAGGTGAAGATCACCAGCGTGCCCAGAAGGATGGTGAACACCGTGGCGGTGTAGAGCAGGCCCTTCAGCCACAGCCGCGTGTTGGCACGCTCCGCGTAGTCGTTGATGACGGTACGCAGGCCGTTCGAGCCGTGCAGCATCGCCAGCCACAGCATCAGCAGGTCCCAGACCTGCCAGAACGGGGACGCCCAGCGGCCGGCCACGAAGGCGAAGCCGATCTTGGAGACGCCGCCGTCGAGCACCAGCTGGATCAGCAGGTGGCCGATGACGAGGACGACGAGCACGATGCCCGAGAGGCGCATGAAGAGCCACGCGACCATCTCGAAGTTGCCGCGGGTCGAGCGGGGCGTCTTGCCCGTGCGCTTGCGCGGGGCCTCGATGTACGGCGCGGGGTTGTCGACGTCGTAGAGGGAAACACCCTCCACGTCGCCGATGACCTTGGCGGAAGAAGTGTCAGAGGACATGCGCGTCACTTCCCGAACAGTTCGAGGTAGGCGTGGCCGAGCACGGGGTAGAGAGCCCCGACCATCAGCACGACCCAGATGCCCACGACCCACCAGAGCATCGTCTTCTGGTGGCGCGGGCCCTTGGACCAGAAGTCCACGGCGATGACACGGAGACCGTTGAGCGCGTGGAACAGGATGGCGGCGACGAGGCCGTACTCCAGCAGCGCGACGATCGGAGTCTTATAGGTAGCCACGACATCGTCGTACGCCTCGGGGGAGACGCGGACGAGAGCGGTGTCGAGGACGTGTACGAACAGGAAGAAGAAGATGAGGACGCCGGTGACTCGATGAGCCACCCAGGACCACATTCCTTCCCGGCCGCGGTACAACGTTCCAGCCGGCACGGAAAACCCTCCGGAAGCGGGGCGGGGGCCAGCCGGCTTCTTTGTCGGTCGGGCCCGGCCGGGTACGGTCCACCGGCCCCGGACATCGTAGCGACGAGTTGTCGGTTCCCTCGCGCGGGGTCCGGCTGTGTGATCAAACAGGCACGTACGGGCTATCCCACAGGGGCGAATAGCCCGATTTCAGCCGCAGACGCCCCGTCGGAGCGAGTCAGTCGGCGCGTCAGGTCCAGCAGCCGGGACTGCGCGACGCGGCGCAGCTCGTCCGCGGAGATCGAGCGCTCCTCGTCCACCTCGTGCCCCATCCTGCGGCGGATCGCCCCCAGCAGCTGGTCGGCCCGCTCCTCCGGCGGGTGCCCGTCCAGGCAGATCACGAAGGCGTGGCCGAACTTGCGTTCGTACTCCGCGTGGGCGGCGTCGAGCGCCAGCAGCGCGGCGTACGGCGCCCCGTGGCCCAGTTCCGCCGAGTGCTCCGCGGCCAGCGCCTCGGTCAGGTCGGCCTGCGAGAGGTCGTACGAGGCCTCGTCGGCGGCGGCGAGCAGGGCCCCGGCGTCGGGGTAGGGGCGGTGCGTCGCCACCCGGTGCGCCCAGCGGCGGCTTCCGCAGCACTGCAGGAGGGCTGCCCGGGCGGCCTCGGGGGACAGGACGTTGAACCGCGTCAGTCCGGGGCCGTGGGAGGGGTCGGAGCAGCCGCGGGCCTGTGCCGGAAGGTGGCTGGACAGCGGGGGGCTCCTCGGGGCGTGGCGCGGGTGTGCCGCAACGCTATCGACGCAGGGCAGGGTGTGTCGTACCCATGCGGGGATTTCACCCGGAAGTGAGCCGAAAGGATGACGTGAGCGCGACGGGCAGGCATGGTGGGATGCCCGAAAGGGGGAGGGCGACCGAGGCCGCCACCCCCCACAGGAGAGGCCCCGGCCGCCATCCGTCACGGGCTCGTGCGACAAGCCCGTACCCCTGTCAGCGCCTCGGGTGCGTTTTGTGTCACACCTCGCTCCGCGCAGGATTGGTTGCACGTTGTATCACTCGTGGACGAGAGGTGCTTGAAAGCCGTAACGTGCTGATTTGCGCCACACGTACAGGACAGGTTGGGGACTTTGCTGGGGGACGACGCGGAGCTGACCGCCGCGGTGCTCGCGGCACAGGACGGCGACGAAAATGCGTTCCGTGCTGTGTACCGTGCCGTGCACCCACGCCTGCTCGGATACGTACGCACGCTCGTCGGGGACGGCGATGCCGAGGACGTGACCTCCGAGGCCTGGCTGCAGATAGCCCGCGACCTCGACTCCTTCACCGGTGACGCCGACCGCTTCCGCGGCTGGGCCGCCCGCATCGCCCGCAACCGGGCTCTGGACCACATACGCATGCGCGGCCGGCGCCCCGCCATCGGCGGCGACGACACCGAGCTGACGAGCTGGGCCGCCGAGTGCGACACCGCCGGCGCGGCGATGGAGTCCCTCGACACCGGGCGCACCATGGCGCTCATAGCCCAGCTGCCGCAGGACCAGGCCGAGGCCGTCGTCCTGCGGGTCGTGGTCGGCCTGGACGCCAAGAGCGCGGCCGAGACCCTGGGCAAGCGGCCCGGCGCCGTGCGCACCGCCGCGCACCGCGGCCTGAAGAAACTGGCGGAACTGCTCGCCGCGCAGGGCACGGACGGCGGCTTCGACGCAGGTCAGGGCACCGGCTCCAAGGCGGGAGCCGCGGTCGGCCATAATGCCGGTGGCCATGCGTGGGACGGCGGGGGCGGGAGGGATCTCGACGCCGTACCCGCACAGCGTGGCCGGGGTGGCAGCTACGCAGAACAAACCGGTGTGACGCATTCACGTTGGCGGACGCAGAAGGACATGTGATGGCCGACGAGCGCGACAGGTGGCTGGACGAGGCCGCGGCGGAAGCATTCCTGCGCGGCGGACCGGCGGAACCTGTGGGGCCCGCCGCCGATGCACGTGCCGCGATGGAAGCTGCCCGGCTGCGGGCCGCCCTGGACGCCCTGGCCGCGGTGGCGGCGGCTCCCGGGGGCGGGGAACTGCCCGGTGAGGGTGCGGCGATGGACGCCTACCGCGCCGCGCGCGGCGCCGCGCGCCGCACCGGTGTGCCGTCCGTCACGGACACCTCCGGCGAACCCCTGATCGACCTCGGCCGTGTCATTCCCGCACCCGTACCCGCACGCCGGCGCGCCCGGACCGTGAGCTTCGGCCTGGCCGCGGCCCTCGCGAGCGTCGCCGCGGGCGGACTGGCCGCCGCGGCCGGCGCCGGGCTGCTCGACCGGTCCCGGCACGACACCGCGGGACCGGGACCGGCGATGTCCGTGAGCGCCGGCGAGAGCCCGGCCCCGGGCCTCGGCACCAGTGCCCCCACGCCCGCCCCGAAGCTCCTGCCCACCCCGCAGCCGGACGGCTCGAACCCGGCGTTCGCCCCCGCGGTGCCCTCGCCGAGCACGGACGGCCGTACGCCGCCGGGCACGGGAACCGGCCCCGACACCTCCTCGGGCTCCTCGACGAGCGGCGGCTCGGGCAAGCACGAACCGGACGACCGCACCGGTCCGGGCGACGGGGAAGGCAGCCGCGACAACCTGGGCACCGGCGAACTCGGCAAGGACCGCCAGCGCGAGCTGGACAGCCGGCTCAAGGCCGACCTCTGCGAGGAGTACCGCAAGGGCCGCCTCAACGAGGACCGGCGCGAGCGGCTTTCGCGTCTGGCCGACGGGCTCCTGCGGATACCGGCCTACTGCGCCTCGGTGCTGGAGCGCGACGCCGACGGCACCAAGCGCCGCGACTCCCCGCTGGGAGGCGACGGGACGCTCAGGGCTCCGAGCCTGACGCCCGCCGTTCCGCAGGGCTCCACGCCCCTGCACACGGTCCGCTGAAACATATGCCGACCTGCCTGTAACACTTTTCGAATCGACGGCGCAGTACTTATCGAGCCGACTGGTCATCGGCCGCGCATGAGCCGGGGTTCCCCCCGTACCCCTGGGCTCTGCGCAACCGGCGCGGGCGGGGCACGTTCCCCCGGCCCTGCCCGCGCCCTTTACTTCGACCCGCCGGACGGGACAGCCGCTCAACGCGACAGGCCGCCCTGTGCGCAGCCCGCCGCACCGGCGGGCCCTGCACAAGGCGGCCTGTCGCGTTTCACCGGCTCGGGGCCGGCCGCACGGTCGGGGCCCGGAACCCGGGCCCCCGTCATCACCCTCAGCGGGCTCACCAGTAGACGACGACCTTGTCGCCGACCTGCACGTCGTCGAAGAGCTTCGACAGCTTGCCCTTGTCGCGGACGTTCACGCAGCCGTGCGAGGCGCCGTTGTAGCCGCGGGCCGCGAAGTCGGCCGAGTAGTGGACCGCCTGGCCGCCGCTGAAGAACATCGCGTACGGCATCGGCGTGTGGTAGATCGTCGACGTCCAGTCCTTGGCCTTCCAGCCCACGTTGAACACGCCCTCGCGGGTCGGGGTGTTCTCGGAGCCGAAGCGGACGTCCATCGTCGAGACGACCTTGCCGTCGATCATCCAGGCGAGCGTGCGGCTCTCCTTGCTGATGCACATGACGCGGCCGGTCATGCAGCGCGGGTCGGGCGCGGCGACCTCGTTGACGGTCGGCGGGCGCAGCTCGTCGGCGGTGGGCTTCTTGCTGGAGCTCTGGATCTTCTTCCAGGTCTTCTCGTCGACCCCGCCGGTCGCGTCCAGACCGTTCTTCGACTGGAAGGACTTCACCGCGGCCGTGGTCTTCGAACCGTAGAAGCCCGTCGGCGCCACCGTCATCAGCTTGAGCTGCTTCAGGCGGGCCTGGAGCTCGCGGACCTGCTCGCTCTCGTCGCCGTTGGCCATGATCTGCTTCACCGAGGGCGACGGCGAGGCCGACGCGGAGGCGGACGCCGAGGCCGAGGCCGACGGCGAGGGCTCGCCGGGCTTGTTGTCGGTGGACGGGGAGGCTTCGGGGGTGGCGCCCGCCGTGGGCGAGGACGGTGCCGCGGAGGAGGAGCCGGCGGACTCCGTCTTCTGCGGGCCGCAGGCGGTCGCGGCGAGCGCGACGGCGGTGGCCACCCCGATCGTGCGGATTATGACTCTCTGGCGCTGCATTGCAGTCCCCCGGTTTCTACGTCGTGTATCTAGGTGATGCCTGGCGCGCGCGGAGAGTTGCACAGGGTGCCGGGATGTTGCGCCATTGTGACCAGCAACCGTCCGCAGCCTTAAGAAGCGACGCGCGGGCAAGGTTGTATCAGCCCCGGGCCCGGTTGCTCTACGGAGGACTTCGTCACATGGCCAGCACGGAGAGCGGAATCCCGGTCGAACCGGTCTACGGGCCGGGCGATCTGACGGAATGGGACCCCGAGGTCCAATTGGGTGCACCTGGGGACTTCCCCTACACCCGGGGGATTTATCCAAACATGTACACCGGTCGGCCGTGGACCATGCGGCAGTACGCCGGCTTCGGCACGGCCACCGAGTCCAACGCCCGCTACCGCCGGCTCATCGAGGGCGGCGGCACCGGGCTGTCGGTCGCCTTCGACCTGCCGACCCAGATGGGCCACGACTCCGACGCGCCCCTCGCCCACGGAGAGGTCGGCAAGGTCGGGGTGGCCGTCGACTCCCTCGACGACATGCGGACGCTGTTCGACGGGATCCCCCTGGACCGGGTCTCCACCTCGATGACGATCAACGCGCCCGCCGCGCCGCTCCTGCTGCTCTACCAGCTGGTCGCGGAGGAACGGGGCATCCCGGGCGCGGAGCTGACGGGGACGATCCAGAACGACGTCCTGAAGGAGTACATCGCCCGGGGGACGTACATCTTCCCGCCCGGGCCCTCGCTGCGCCTGACGGCCGACACCTTCCGCTACTGCCGGGCCGAGATCCCCCGCTGGAACACCATCTCCATCTCCGGCTACCACATGGCCGAGGCCGGCGCCTCGCCCGCGCAGGAGGTGGCCTTCACCCTCGCCGACGGCATCGCCTACGTCCGCACCGCCCTCGCCGCCGGGATGGCGGTCGACGCGTTCGCACCCCGGCTCTCCTTCTTCTTCGTCGCCCGCACCACCCTGCTGGAGGAGGTCGCGAAGTTCCGCGCCGCCCGGCGGATCTGGGCCCGCGTCATGCGGGACGAGTTCGGGGCGCGGGACCCGAAGTCGATGATGCTGCGCTTCCACACCCAGACCGCCGGAGTCCAGCTCACCGCGCAGCAGCCCGAGCTGAACCTCGTACGCGTCGCCGTGCAGGCCCTGGCCGCGGTGCTGGGCGGCACCCAGTCGCTGCACACCAACTCCTTCGACGAGGCGATCGCGCTGCCCACGGAGAAGTCGGCCCGCCTGGCGCTGCGCACCCAGCAGGTCCTCGCACACGAAACGGACGTCCCGCACACCGTGGACCCCTTCGCCGGGTCGTACGCGGTCGAGCGGATGACGGACGAACTGGAGGCGGCGGCCCTCGACCTGATGCGGCGGGTCGAGGAACGGGGCGGGGCGGTGGCCGCCATCGAGGCCGGCTTCCAGAAGGCGGAGATCGAGCGGAACGCCTACCGCATCGCGCGGGAGACCGACAGCGGGGGGCGGGTGGTGGTGGGGGTCAACCGCTTCGCGCTGGAGCGCGAGGAACCGTACGAGCCGCTGCGCGTGGACCCGGCGATCGAGGAGCGGCAGTGCGCGGCGCTGGCGCGGCTGCGGGCGGAGCGCGACGGGGCGGCGGTGACGGCGGCGCTCGGGGCGCTGCGCGAGGCGGCGGCGGGCACGGCGAACGTGCTGTACCCGATGAAGGAGGCGCTGCGCGCGCGGGCCACGGTGGGCGAGGTCTGCGGGGCGCTGCGGGAGGTGTGGGGCACCTACGAGCCCACCGGTTCCACATGGTGAAACCCATTGGACTGTCAGGTGTGTCTCCATGGGACACTCCTGCACATGCTGGGTGTCACCGATCTGCCGACGTACCTCGCCGGCCTCGTCCTGATCATTCTCCTGCCGGGACCGAACTCGCTCTACGTGCTGTCCGTCGCCGCCCGCCGGGGCGTGCGCACGGGCTACAAGGCCGCCGCCGGGGTGTTCACCGGTGACGCCGTCCTGATGGCGCTGACCGCCGTGGGCGCCGGGGCGCTGCTGCGGGCCAGCCCGCTGGTCTTCACCGTGGTGAAGTTCCTCGGCGCCGGGTACCTGGCCTGGCTCGCCGTCGGGATGATGCGGGGCGCCTGGGCCCTGTGGCGGACGCGCCGGGAGCGGGACGAGGAGCGGGCCGCGGGCCCCGGCGACGCGGCGGAGAACGAGCGGCCCTACCGCCGTGCCCTGCTGATCAGCCTCCTCAACCCGAAGGCCATCCTCTTCCTGATGTCCTTCTTCGTGCAGTTCGTGGACCCGTCCTACGCCTACCCCGCGCTGTCGTTCCTGGTCCTCGGCGGGCTGCTGCAGACCGGCAGCTTCCTCTACCTGACGCTGCTGATATTCGGCGGCACCCGCCTCTCGGAGGCCTTCCGCCGCCGCAAGCGGCTGTCGGCCGGGGCGACCTCGGCGGCGGGCGTGCTGTTCCTGGGCTTCGCGGCCAAGCTCGCCACCGGCTGACGCCCCTCGGGACGCGCCGGGTCGGGACGCCTCAGTTCAGGACGCGGCGCAGCGTCCGGGCCATGCGCCGCACGGTCCGGCTGCGCGGCAGGAACGACAACTGGGCGGGGATGCCGCCGGGCAGGCCCAGCGAGGTCAGCCGGCGGCGCGTGAAGTACCGCCAGGTGTCCGGGGTCAGGTGCGCGGCCAGGTACGCCTCGGCCGCGGCCCGCCGCGCGGACAGGACCTGCGGCTGCATGGTGAACCCGACGGCGGCCAGGAGCCCCGCCCGGTCCGCTCCCGCCCGCCCCAGGGACGCGGGCGTCCAGGCGCGGACCGCCTCGGGGTCCGCCAGGTCCGGCAGCAGCGCGTCCACCAGCACCAGCGGCACCCGGTTGCTGTTCTGGTACGGGGCCAGGCGGGCCAGCACCGGCCCGGTGCCGGTGCGTGCCACGGGCAGCCCGTACAGCGTGGCGGCGGTCAGCAGTCCCGTCGAGAAGCAGCCGACCACCAGCGCCGGGCGCAGCCGCCGGTAGAGGGTCTCGGCCAGGACCGGGCTGCTGGTCACGGTGAGCCGGGCGCCCAGCCGTTCGGCCTCCGCCGCGGCCTTGCGGGCGTACGCGGCGGGCGCGCCGGGATGGGGCTTGAAGACCAGCTCGCGGTGGCCGAGCGCGAAGGCCCCCCGGACCATCGAGGCGTGCAGCTCCTCCTCCTCGTCCGGGGTCATCAGGTCGAGCGCCGACAGGTACTGGCCCAGCAGCAGGGCCGGGGACTCCCCGCCGCCGTCCAGGTCCGCGCCGTGCGGCGGGAGCTCCGCGAGGACCTTCAGGAAGGACTCCGCGGGCACCAGCTCCGGCCGCGCCCCGAACTCCGTCAGCAGCAGCGGCTCCAGGCCGGGCACGAGGTCCAGGTGGAGCACCCGCCGTACGCGCATCCCGAGCTGCGGGTCGAGGCGGAAGCGGGTCGGACCGTAGCTCATCAGCCCGTCGGCGTAGACGTCGACCGCGGCGCCCGGGAACAGCCGGCACAGGGACTGGGCCGGCGGCACCTGGAGCGACTCCACGATCAGCTCGACCCGGTCCTCGCCGAGCCCCCACAGCGCGCGCAGGTGCCGCTCCCAGATCGGGACGTCCTCGGCGCGCGGGGCCCAGGTGCTCGGGTGCTGCGGCTCGATCACGGCGTTCCAGTCGAGCACCTCGTCGAAGCGGGTGCGCAGCGCGGCGAAGCCCGGCATGCCGGCCACCCCCGGGGCCACCTCGGCCGTGACGGCGTGATTGCTGGTGAGCAGGATCCGGCGGCCCGCGGGCGGGAAGGAGCCCGCGTCGACGCCCGCCGCGAGCGTGGCGGCACCGTAGAGGGTGGAGGCCAGGAAGATCTGCGTGAGCATCAGGCGGTCGCCCCCGACGGGGTGCGGCGGCTGCCGCGCAGGCGGCGCAGGAGCGCGGAGCGTTCGGCGTCCATCGAGTCCAGGACCTGGTCCAGAACGTCCTGGGGCATGCGGCCGAGCGCGGCGGCGCTCATGAGGCGGAGTTTCTTGGCCACGGCCGGTTCATACCTTTCGATGGATCCGAAATGGTGCGCGATAATTGCGCAGTACGTTCGTACGGATTTCGGGAGAAGCAGATCGGAGTCCCGGTCTTCGGTGACGCCGGCGAGGACCTCGTCGAATGCCCGGATGAAATCGAGCTGCCGTTCGTCCTTGATCTGCGTCAATGACGTGGAAACACCGCGCCGGTAGAAGATCCCGGGCAGCCCGACCGCGGCGAAGGACTCGGCCTCCCGGTGCAGCCGCCAGATCCACGGCCGGTCCTCCGCCGTGCGCAGCCCGTCGGTGAAGTGCAGCAGGCCGCGGTCCAGCAGCCGCCGGTGGTACATCCCGGCCCAGGCGTACGGGTAGTCGACCGACGTCGCCCGGTCGGCGGGCAGGATCGCGCCGCGCGGATCGGCGACGACGGACTGCGGGCCGAAGGGCACGCGCTGCACGCTCCGCGTCCGGCCCGTGCACCGCACATGGTCGGTACGGATGAAATCGCAGTTCAGAGCCTCAATGGCGGCCAGCATCCGGGCCAGGTGGCCGGGGGCCAGCCAGTCGTCGCCGTCCAGGAAGGCGAGGTACTCGCCGCGGGCCGCGTCCAGCCCGGTGTTCCGCGCGGTCGCCAGGCCGCCGTTGCTCCCGTGTCTGAGGTGCACCGCCCCGGGCAGCCCGCCCGCCGCCCGTTCCAGCAGGTCCGACGTCCCGTCCGTCGAGCAGTCGTCGACGAGCAGGAACTCGAAATCCTCCCGGGCGTTCAGTTCGAGACTCTTCAGGGCGTCCGGTGCGTACGTCTGCACGTTGTAGAACGGCACGACAACAGAGAGCTTGGGCACCTGCGAGACATTAGGACGCCGCCCGTCATTGACTGTGGCCCGGACGCGGATTTCATGTGAACGGCGCGGGGCGGGCGGGTTAACCCGTGCGCTTTCGCATTCAGTCGACGCTTTGTTAACCCGCTGTTGTGCGTTCGTTGGGCCGATCACCGAAATCGCCGAATAGCTTCTGCCGCGTGCCAGAACGCAAACGCGTCGCCGTACTCGCCGATTCCGATACGAGATGGAAATGGGGCGCGACCACCGCCCGCCACCTCGTGCCCGACCACGAGCTCAGCGGATACCTGCTGCGCGGCCGGGCCACGCCGACCGCGCGCCAGCTCGGCGAGGTCGGGGTGCGGGCCGACCGGCTGGCCGAGGTGACCTGCGCCGAGTTCCTCGCCGAGATCGAGCGGGAGCGCTACGACGTGGTCGTCCTCGCGCTCGTCGGCGGAGCCGTCCAGGCCGTCCTGCACGGGGCCCGTGCCCTGTGGCCGGCCCCCGCCCGGCGCCCCGTACTCGTCACCGGATACGTCGGGGTCGTATACGAGAAGCTCGCCGACGGGCTGCTGCTGCGGCACGGGGCCGATCTCGTCCTCGCCAACTCCCGCCACGACGCCGAGCGCTTCCGCGCCGTCTACGAAGGGGTCGGCGCGGACGCCGGCGCCGTCACCGAGACCGCGCTGCCCTTCCTCGGCGGGGCGCCGTACGAGCCCGCCGGGAGCCGCGCCCACACGGTGGTCTTCGCCGTGCAGCCCTCCGTGCCCGACAGCCGCGCCGACCGCGCCTACCTGCTGGAGCGGGCCGCGGGCCACGCCCGCAAGCACCCCGACCGGGAGGTGCTGATCAAGCTGCGCAGCAAGCCCGGGGAGCACACCACGCACCTGGAGGAGCAGCCGTACCAGCGCCTCGCGGAGCGGATCCCCGGCGGCCTGCCCGCCAACTGCCGCCTGGTGTACGGGAACATGGGCGAGGTGCTGGACGGCGCCGACCTCCTGGTCACCGTCTCCTCCACAGCCGCCCTCGAGTCCCTGCACCGCTCCATCCCCACGGCGGTCCTCACCGACCTCGGCATCCGCGAGGCCCTCGGCAACCACCACTTCCTGGGCTCCGGCTGCCTGGCCTCCTGGGACCAGCTCGACTCGGGTCTCCTCCCGGAGGGCGACCCGGTCTGGCTGGCCGCCCAGGGCGTACACATCCCCGGCGCGGGCGGTGCGGGCGGCGACGCCCACGCCGTCGCCCGGGCCAAGGTCGCCGGCCTGCTCGCCGCGACCCGGCTGCCCTCGCCCGCCCCCTATTACACGCTCGCCACCGCCCCCGGATACCTGCCCGGCATCCTGGCCCGGCACCGCCTCGCACCCGACGGCACCCCGATGCCGGGCGCCGCACGGCAGGAGGCGGGGGAGTCCCGGCTGCGCCGCCGGCTCCGCGCCCACCTGCGCGAGGCCGCCCGCGGGGCCTACCGGCACGGGGTGCAGCGCGTCGCCCCGGTGATCCGCAGGCTGGGGGAGCTGTGAGGGTCCTCGCCGTCATCCCCGCCCGCGGCGGATCCAAGGGGGTCCCCGGCAAGAACCTCGCCGAGGTCGCCGGCACCCCGCTCGTCGCCCGCGCGGTCCTGGCCTGCCGGGCCGCGCCCACCGTCACCGACGTCGTGGTCTCCACCGACTCCGACGCCATCGCCGGGGCCGCCCGCGCAGCGGGCGCCGACGTGATCGCCCGGCCCACCGCGATCTCCGGCGACACCGCGAGCAGCGAGGCCGCCGTCCTGCACGCGCTCTCCGCCTTCGAGGAACTGCACTCGCTCACCGTGGACGTGGTCCTCCTCGTCCAGTGCACCAGCCCCTTCCTCGCCACCTCCGACGTCGAGTCGGTCGCCGTGGCCGTCGCCTCCGGGGCGGCCGACTCGGCCCTGACCGTGGCCCCCTTCCACGGCTTCCTCTGGCGGGACGACCCCGACGGCACCGGGACCGGGACCGGGGTCAACCACGACCCGGCGTACCGGCCCCGCCGCCAGGACCGGCCGCAGGACCTGCTGGAGACCGGCGCCGCCTACGCCATGGACGCCGCCGGCTTCCGCACCGCCCGCCACCGCTTCTTCGGCCGCACCCTGCCCGTCCCCACCGACCCCGCCCGGGTCCTGGAGATCGACGACCCGCACGACCTGGCCCGTGCCCGGCTGCTCGCCCCGCTGCTCGACCCGCGCCCCGGCGGCGCGCACGCGGACCCGCAGCCCGACGCGGAGCCGGCCCCGCACCACCCCGACCCGCAGCCCACACCCCGAACGCCCCCGCACCGAAGGACGCCTCCTGCCATGACCTCCCTGCCCGACCCCCGTCTGCGTACCTTCGGCTCCCGCACCGCGGGCCCCGGCCGCCCCGTCTACGTCGTCGGCGAGATCGGCATCAACCACAACGGCGACCTCGGCAACGCCTTCGCCCTCATCGACGCCGCCGCCGAAGCCGGCTGCGACGCCGTGAAGTTCCAGAAGCGCACCCCGGAGATCTGCACCCCGCGCGACCAGTGGGACATCGAACGCGACACCCCGTGGGGCCGCATGACCTACATCGACTACCGCCACCGCGTCGAGTTCGGCGAGGACGAGTACCGCGCCATCGACGAGCACTGCGCCAAGCGGGGCATCGACTGGTTCGCCTCCCCGTGGGACACCGAGGCCGTCGCCTTCCTGGAGAAGTTCGACGTCCCCGCCCACAAGGTGGCCTCCGCCTCCCTCACGGACGACGAGCTGCTGCGCGCCCTGCGCGCCACCGGCCGCACCGTCGTCCTGTCCACCGGCATGTCCACCCCGCAGCAGATCCGCCACGCGGTCGAGGTGCTCGGCAGCGCCAACATCCTCCTCTGCCACGCCACTTCGACGTACCCGGCCAAGGCCGAGGAGCTCAACCTGCGGGTCATCGACACCCTGCGCGACGAGTACCCCAACGTCCCCATCGGCTACTCCGGCCACGAGACAGGCCTGCAGACCACCCTCGCCGCCGTCGCCCTCGGCGCCACCTTCGTCGAGCGCCACATCACCCTCGACCGCGCGATGTGGGGCTCCGACCAGGCCGCCTCCGTCGAGCCCGGGGGCCTGGCCCGCCTGGTCCGCGACATCCGCACCATCGAGACCGCCCTCGGCGACGGCGTCAAGCGGGTCTACGAGTCCGAGCTCGGCCCCATGAAGAAGCTCCGCCGCGTCCGCGGCGAGCTCGCCTCCGTCTAGGGGGTGTCCCGTCCGGCTCCGGTCCGGCGCGTACCGGCCCCGCCCCACGACAAGGAGTACGTGTGAGCAGCTCCGCCTCCACCCTGGCGTTCGTCGAGAGCCCGGTCCAACTCCTCAACGTCCTGGAGTGGGCGTACGCGCGCGCCGCCGCGCCCGGCAGAGCGCTGGACGCGGTCCCGAGCCAGCGCGGGCGCCGCGCCGCCGGACCGGGGCCGGAGCCCCGGCCGCGCCCGGCGGGCACCCTCGCCCCCGTGCGGATCGTCGTCCTGCCGCCCACCGACCCCATGTCCCGCGGCCAGCTGCGCCGGATGGCGGCGCTGGCCCGGGACGAGGGGTGCGAGGTGCAGTGGCAGGAGGCGCGCGGCAGCCGGCTCGCGCCGCTGAAGGCGCTCGCCGCACTGGCGCGCGACGTCCGCGCGGCGAGCACCGTCGTCGTCGGCGACCCCTTCTCGCGCTACGTCCAGCTCCTGCTCACCCTGGTGCGCGCCGAGGAACTCGTCGTGGTCGACGACGGCACCGCGACCATGGAGTTCGTCGCGCAGACCGCCCGCGGCGAGCGCCTCGTGCGCTGGCACCGGGTCGGCGGCGGAGGGCTGCCCGGCCGCGTCCGCGAGCTGGCGTACGCGCCCGTCTCGGCGGCCGCGCGGCGCCGCTTCGCCCCGGCCGGCGCCGCCGCGGCGGGGAAGGCCCGCCGCGTCGAGGTGTTCACCTCGATGCCCGTCGCTCCGCACGGCGGGATGACGCTGCGGGCCAACGAGTTCGCCTGGACCCGCGCCCGCTTCGGCCCGCCCCGCCTGACCAGGGGCACCGACCTGGTCGGCACCTCGCTCGTGGAGACCGGCGTCGTCGACCCGGACCGCTACCTCGACGCCGTCCGCTCCCTCACCCTGGAGCACGGCGCCACCCGCTACTTCGCGCACCGCCGGGAGTCCCCGGAGAAGCTGCGCGCCCTGAGCCGGGAGACCGGGCTGGAGATCGTACGCCCGGACCTGCCGCTGGAACTGATCGCCCGTCGGGGTCCCGTCGGCCGGACGATCCTCAGCTTTCCGTCCACGGTCGTCCACACCCTGCCGTACGCCCTGACCGGTACCGGTGTCACCGTCGCCGTATGCGATGTGGACCCGGCCTGGCTCACCGGGTCGGCGTCCCCGCGCGCGAAGAGCTTCCTGGCGGGGGTCACCGACACCGCTCGTGATGTGCACAGACTGCCTGCCCAGGCGGCGCCCACGGGCGGATGAGCGCGCGAGTTTACCCCCGGGCTCACCCGGTCATGCGTCCAGAGGCTGGGTTTCTTTCCCCTAACGGCATGAACTTTTCGTGATCCCCGACCAGTTGAGCCATCCGTGCGCCTACCCTTCAACGGGTGAACCAGTTGATGTCCCGCGAGTCCCAGACCCTCCAGCCCGTCGCGTCCGACCGGCCCGAGCTGCCCGGCAAACTTCCGGACCACCTGCGCACCGAACTGATCGCCTTCCGCCGGGACTTGCACATGCACCCGGAGCTCGGACACCAGGAATTCCGCACCACTGCGGCGATCAAGGCCAGGCTCGAGAAAGCCGGCCTGCGACCACGGGTCCTGAAGTCCGGCACCGGCCTGATCTGTGACGTAGGCACCTGGGACGGGGGCCGGCCGATGCTGGCCCTGCGCGCGGACATCGACGCCCTGCCCATTCCCGATGCCAAGACCCACGTCTCCTACCGCTCGACCGCCCCCGACCGCGCCCACGCGTGCGGCCACGACGTGCACACGGCCGTCGTCCTCGGAGCCGGCCTCGTCCTCGCCGAGCTCGACCGGCAGGGGCTCCTGCCCCGGCCCGTGCGGCTGCTCTTCCAGCCCGCCGAGGAGGTGCTCCCCGGCGGAGCCACCGACGCCATCGAGTCCGGGGTGCTGGACGGCGTGGGCCGGATCGTCGCCGTGCACTGCGACCCCCGGGTCGACGCCGGCCGGATCGGACTGCGGCCCGGCCCCATCACCTCCGCCTGCGACCGGCTGGAGGTCAGCCTCACCGGCTCCGGCGGGCACACGGCACGGCCGCACCTGACCACCGACCTGGTGACCGCCGCCGCCCGGGTGGCCGTCGACGCCCCCGCCCTGCTCGCCCGCCGGATGGACGCCCGCTCGGGCATGTCGGTCACCTGGGGCCGGATCGAGGCCGGGCACGCCTGCAACGTGATCCCGATGCACGCCGAGCTGTCCGGAACTGTTCGGTGCCTGGACCTCGCCGCCTGGCACGAGGCGCCCGACATGATCCACGCGGCGATCGACGAGATCGCCACCATGCACGGGGCCAAGTTCGAGATCAACCACGTGCGCGGGGTGCCGCCGGTGGTCAACGACCCGGTGATCACCGAGCTGCTGCGCGAGGCGATGGCGGCCCGCTGCGGTGCCGAGTCGGTCGAGGACACCGAGCAGAGCCTGGGCGGGGAGGACTTCTCCTGGTACCTGGAGCACGTCCCGGGAGCCATGGCGCGCCTGGGCGTGCGTACTCCGGGCGACACCGCCAAGCGCGATCTGCACCGCGGGGACTTCGACGTGGACGAGGACGCGATCGCCGTCGGCGTCGAGTTCTTCACCGCCGCCGCCCTGATCGACGGCCGCCGTACGCCGCCGTCCCGGTAGGGATCGGGCCGCACTCATTACAACATCGGCGAGCCTTCCGGCCGACGCGTCCAGCCCTTGGTACACAAGGGCTGGACGCCTTGGCAGTTACCGATCGGTCACTGTCCGGTTCGCGACGATCCGATAACGACTCATGAACGGGCCTTTAACTGACATCTACGCGCGTTACGATCGCCGCGAAACCAGCGCCGGTCGTGGCGCTTCGGTCAGGTTTTTAAGGAGCCTCCCCTTGCGCCGGATCACCAGGATCGCCACCGTGGGCATCGCGTCCGCGGCGCTGGCCCTCTCGGCCACCGCCTGTGGCGGTAAGAAGTCCTCTGACGCTGCTGCCTCCCCCTCGGAGTCGGGCGGTCAGAAGTCCGCAGCCATCGCGTACGACATCGGTGGCCGTGGCGACCAGTCGTTCAACGACGCCGCCTACGCCGGTCTGAAGAAGGCCGAGACGGACCTCAAGATCAAGGGCGCCGAGGCGGAGCCCACCGACGGCGAGGGCGAGGCCGACAAGGTCCAGCGCCTCACCGAGCTGGCCCGCAAGGGCAACAACCCGGTCATCGGCGTCGGCTTCGCCTACGCCCCGGCCATCAAGAAGGTCGCGCCGAAGTTCCCGAACACCACGTTCGGCATCATCGACGACACCTCGGTGACCGGCCCGAACGTCGCCAACATGGTCTTCAACGAGGAGCAGGGCTCCTACCTGGCCGGCGTCGCCGCCGCCAAGGCGTCCAAGACCGGCACGGTCGGCTTCATCGGCGGTGTCGAGGTCCCGCTGATCAAGAAGTTCGAGGCGGGCTTCACCCAGGGCGTCAAGGACACCAACCCGAACGCCAAGGTGCTCTCCACGTACCTGACCCAGCCGCCGAACTTCGACGGCTTCGCCAAGCCCGACCTGGGCAAGGCCGCCGCGCAGGGCCAGCTCGACGCCGGTGGCGCCGACGTCATCTACGCCGCCGCGGGTCTGGCCGGCTCCGGTGCCATCGAGGCCGCTTCCGCCAAGGGCAAGTGGGCCATCGGTGTCGACTCCGACCAGTACAACCAGGCCGGTCTGGCGAAGTACAAGGACTCCATCCTGACCTCGGTCACCAAGGACGTCTCGGACTCCGTCTTCAACCTGATCAAGTCGGTCGAGGACGGCAAGCCCACCACCGGTGAGATCCGCTACGGCCTGGACAAGGACGGTGTCGGCCTGGCCGACTCCAACCCGAAGTACAAGGAGATGACCGACGTCATCGCCGCGGTGGAGAAGGCCAAGGCCGACATCATCGCCAAGAAGATCACCGTCAAGACCGCCCCGTAAGGCAGTCTCTGACATGTAGTCCTGGTCTCCGGGGTCCGGGAAGCGGTCGACATCGCTCCCGGGCCCCGAGCCTCGTTCTGTGATCACTAGTCTGTGACCTAGCAGCCTTTGTGGCCGCGAGTTTTCACTTCCGACAGTGCTACGCGCGTAGAAGCATCGTGGACGCGATACTTTCACTCCCCGCCCTGTCCTCCCTGCCTTCCGCTCCTTTCGCGCCAAGGAGAGTGCGTCATCAACGCGTCCAGCCCGCCCCACGCCGTAGAACTGCACGGCATCACAAAGCGCTTCCCCGGCGTCGTCGCCAACAAGGACATCGCGATCACCGTCCGCAAGGGCACGGTCCATGCCCTCATCGGTGAGAACGGCGCCGGCAAGTCGACTCTGATGAAGATCCTCTACGGCATGCAGAAGCCGGACGAGGGCACCATCGCCATCGACGGGGAGCAGGTCGCCTTCAACAGCCCGGGCGACGCCATCGCCCGCGGCATCGGCATGGTGCACCAGCACTTCATGCTCGCCGACAACCTCACCGTCCTGGAGAACGTGGTTCTCGGCGGCGAGAAGCTCTACGGCATCGGCGCCAAGGCCCGTAAGAAGATCATGGAGATCTCGGACGCCTACGGCCTCGGCGTGCGTCCCGACGCCCTCGTCGAGGACCTCGGCGTCGCCGACCGCCAGCGCGTGGAGATCCTCAAGGTCCTCTACCGCGGTGCGAAGATCCTCATCCTCGACGAGCCGACCGCAGTGCTCGTGCCGCAGGAGGTGGACGCGCTCTTCGACAACCTGCGCGAGCTCAAGGCCGAGGGCCTGACCGTCATCTTCATCTCGCACAAGCTGGGCGAGGTCCTGAAGGTCGCCGACGACATCACCGTCATCCGGCGCGGCACCACGGTCGGCACCGCCGACCCGAAGACCGCCACCCCCAAGCAGCTCGCCGAGCTGATGGTCGGTGCGGAGCTGCCGTCGCCCGAGACCCGCGAGTCGACGGTGACCACGACCCCGATGCTCCAGGTGAGCGGCCTGACCGTCGCCGCGGGCGACGCCGTCGTCGCCGAGCCGGAGGTCCTGGTCCCCGCGGGCGCCCCGGACTCCGCGACCCTGGAGAAGGCCGAGGCCGGCCGCCTCCTGCTGGACGACATCAGCCTCACCATCCACAAGGGCGAGATCCTCGGCATCGCCGGTGTCGAGGGCAACGGCCAGACGGAGCTGATCGAGGCCCTCATGGGCATGATGGCCCCCGACGAGGGCGTCATCACCCTCGACGGCAAGGACATCACCAAGCTCCCGGTGCGCAAGCGCCGCGAGGGCGGCATCGGCTACATCCCCGAGGACCGCCACCGCCACGGCCTGCTGCTGGAGTCCCCGCTCTGGGAGAACCGCATCCTCGGCCACGTCACCGAGGCGCCCAACTCCAAGAGGGGCATCCTCGACCCGAAGGCGGCCCGCAAGGACACCGAGCGGATCGTGCGCGAGTACGACGTGCGCACGCCCGGCATCGACGTCACCGCGGCCTCGCTCTCCGGCGGCAACCAGCAGAAGCTGATCGTCGGCCGCGAGATGAGCCACAACCCCAAGTTCCTCATCGCCGCCCACCCCACCCGCGGTGTGGACGTCGGTGCGCAGGCGCAGATCTGGGACGCGATCCGCGAGGCCCGCCGCGAGGGCCTGGCCGTGCTGCTGATCTCCGCCGACCTGGACGAGCTCATCGGCCTGTCCGACACCCTGCGCGTGATCTACCGCGGTCGCCTGGTCGCGGACGCCGACCCCGCGACCGTCACCCCCGAGGAGCTCGGCACCGCCATGACGGGCGCCGCCTCGGGGCACCTGGAAGCAACCGACAACCACTCCGCCGCTGCCGACGGTGACACGACGGAGGACGAGGCCCGATGAAGAAATTCGACAAGGACCGGCTGCTGCTCGCCATCGCAGGGCCCCTGCTCGCGCTGGTCAGCGCCTTCGTACTGACCATGATCGTGCTGGCGGCGACGGGCATCAACCCGATCGAGCCGCTGCGCATCATGGTGGAGAACGGCGGCTACGAGGACATCCAGGTCCTCATCGTCAACCAGGCCGGCACGTACTACCTGGCAGCCCTGGCCGTCGCCATCGGCTTCCGGATGAACCTCTTCAACATCGGCGTCGACGGCCAGTACCGCCTCGCCGCGATGATCTCCGCCGTGGTCGGTGGCGCCATCGCGCTGCCCGGTCCGCTGCACATCCTCCTGATCGTCCTCGTCGCGATGCTCACCGGTGCCTTCTGGGCCGGTATCGCGGGTGTCCTCAAGGCCAAGCGCGGTGTCAGCGAGGTCGTCTCGACGATCATGCTGAACGCCATCGCCACCAGCCTCATCGCCTGGCTGATCCTGCCGAAGAACCTCGGCGTCCAGGTCGAGGGCTCCAACGACCTCACCACCGGTGAGATCGCCCAGTCCGGCTGGTTCCCGGCCCTCTCCCTGGGCGACTCGGGCGAGATCTACGGCTTCACCTTCATCGCCTTCGCCCTCGGCGTCGTCTACTGGTTCGTGCTCAACCGCACCCGCTTCGGCTTCGACCTGCGCGCCAGCGGCGCGAGCGAGTCCGCCGCCGCGGCCTCCGGCGTCGACTCCAAGAAGATGATCATCACCGCGATGCTCATCTCCGGCGCCGTCGCCGGCCTGTCCGGCATGCCGGTGCTGCTCGGCGAGAGCCACACGTACACCCTGGTCTTCCCCGTGGGTGTGGGCTTCACCGGCATCACCATCGCCCTGCTCGGCCGCAACAGCCCCGTGGGCATCTTCTTCGCCGCCCTCCTGATGGCCTTCATCGACAAGGCGTCCGCCGGTCTCGACACGGCCGGCTACGCCAAGGAGATCGGCACGATCATGAAGGGCCTGATCGTGATCGCGGTGGTCGTCTCCTACGAGCTGATCCGCCGCTACGGCATCCGCCGCCAGCAGCAGAAGGTCGGCGAGGAACTGGCTGCGGGCCACGCCATGAAGACCGAGAAGGAGGTCGCGGCGTGAGCGCCAGCACCGTTTCCACGAAGAAGGCGGCACCCGCGCCGGGCGGCCGCAAGAAGCTCACCCTTCCCTGGATCCTGCTGATCATCGCGGGCGCCCTCGCGCTCGTCTCCGTGGTCCGCCTGATCTCCGGGGCCAACGACCTGACCTCCGTCGGCCAGGTCTCCGGCGCCCTCTCCCTCGCCGTGCCGATCGGCCTCGCCGGTCTCGGCGGTCTGTGGGCCGAGCGCGCGGGCGTCGTCAACATCGGCCTCGAAGGCATGATGATCCTCGGCACCTGGTTCGGTGCCTGGGCCGGCTACCAGTGGGGCCCCTGGACCGGTGTGCTCGTCGGCATCGCCGGCGGCGCCGTCGGCGGCCTGCTGCACGCGATCATCACGGTCACGTTCAACGTCAACCACATCGTCTCCGGTGTGGCCATCAACATCCTGGCGCTGGGCTTCACCCAGTACCTGTCGAACTTCACGTTCGCCGAGGCGCCGGGCGGCTCCTCCAAGCAGTCCCCGCAGGTCGAGCCGATCACCAAGATCACCATTCCCGGGCTCTCGGACTGGATGGCCGACCTCCAGGCCAAGCACTGGTTCTTCGTCTCGGACCTCGCCGGCGTCATCGGCGGCCTGATCACCGAGATCTCGCTGCTGACCATCGTGGCCCTGCTGCTGATCCCCGGCACCTGGTGGGTGCTGTGGCGGACCTCCTTCGGTCTGCGCCTGCGCTCCTGCGGTGAGAACCCGATCGCCGCCGAGTCCCTCGGCGTCAACGTCTACAAGTACAAGTACATCGCCGTGATCGTCTCGGGCGCCCTCGCGGGCCTGGGCGGCGTGTACCTGTCCGAGGTCGCCAGCCCCATCTACCAGGAGGGCCAGACCGGCGGCCGCGGCTACATCGGTCTCGCCGCGATGATCTTCGGCAACTGGATGCCGGGCGGCATGGCGCTGGGCGCGGGCCTGTTCGGCTTCATCGACAGCCTCAAGCTGCGCGGTGGCGCCGAGAACGTCCACGCGATGCTGCTGCTGATCGCGATCCTGCTGGTCATCGTCTGCGTCTGGCAGCTCTACAAGAAGAAGTACATCCAGGCCGGCATCTCGGCGGCCTTCGCCGCGCTGCTGTTCGTCTGGTACGCGGTGACCGACGCGGTGCCGAGCCAGTTCGTCGACGCGGCCCCGTACCTGACCACCCTGCTCGTGCTCGCCCTGTCGGCGCAGCGCCTGCGGATGCCCAAGGCGGACGGCATGCCGTACCAAAAGGGTCAGGGCAAGTGACCCGGGAGCAGACCGTGGACTGGGAAGCCCTGCGGACGCACGCCCGGGAAGCGATGACCCGGGCGTACGCCCCCTACTCGGGCTTCCCGGTCGGGGTCGCCGCCCTCGTCGACGACGGCCGCATCGTGACCGGCTGCAACGTCGAGAACGCGAGCTACGGGCTGGGCCTGTGCGCCGAGTGCGGCCTGGTCTCCTCCCTCCAGGCCACGGGCGGCGGCCGCCTCACGCACTTCACGTGCGTGGACGGCAAGGGCGAGATCCTCGTCCCGTGCGGGCGCTGCCGCCAGCTGCTGTACGAATTCGGCGGCGACGAGCTGCTGGTGGACACCCCGGACGGGGTGCTGCCGCTGGCCGCGATGCTGCCCCAGGCCTTCGGGCCCGGTCACCTGAGATAGCCGTGCCGACGGCCCTTCGCCCCCTGCCGGGCGGAGGGCCGTCGCACTTGCCGTTCCCTGATCCCCTCTCCTCCCTCTCTCTATGCGCGTAGAAGGAAGCACCTCATGGACGTCATCTCCGTCATCCGGACCAAGCGGGACCGCGGTGAGCTGAGCCCCGAGCAGATCGACTGGGTCATCGACGCCTACACCCGCGGCGTCGTGGCCGACGAGCAGATGTCCGCCCTGGCCATGGCCATCCTGCTCAACGGCATGAACCGGACCGAGATCGCCCGCTGGACCGCGGCGATGATCGCCTCCGGCGAGCGCATGAACTTCGACGCGCTCTCCCGCCCGACCGCCGACAAGCACTCCACCGGCGGCGTCGGCGACAAGATCACCCTCCCGCTGGCCCCGCTCGTCGCCGCGTGCGGCGCGGCCGTGCCGCAGCTGTCCGGCCGCGGCCTCGGCCACACCGGCGGCACCCTCGACAAGCTGGAGTCCATCCCCGGCTGGCGTGCGCTGCTCTCCAACGAGGAGATGATGCACGTCCTCGACACCACCGGCGCGGTCATCTGCGCGGCGGGCGACGGCCTGGCCCCGGCCGACAAGAAGCTGTACGCGCTGCGCGACGTCACCGGCACGGTCGAGGCGATCCCGCTGATCGCCTCCTCGATCA
Organism: Streptomyces erythrochromogenes; assembly: GCF_040684695.1. Lineage (GTDB taxonomy): Bacteria > Actinomycetota > Actinomycetes > Streptomycetales > Streptomycetaceae > Streptomyces > Streptomyces erythrochromogenes_C. The sequence goes on along the minus strand of NZ_JBFBGM010000038.1, from coordinate 28,701 downwards.
TGTCCAAGAAGATCGCCGAGGGCACGGGCTCGCTCGTCCTGGACGTGAAGGTCGGCACCGGCGCCTTCATGAAGAACATCGAGGACGCGCGCGAGCTCGCCCGCACCATGGTCGGCCTCGGCACCGACTCGGGCGTCAAGACCGTCGCGCTCCTGACCGACATGTCCACCCCGCTCGGCCTGACCGCCGGCAACGCCCTCGAAGTCCGCGAGTCGGTCGAGGTCCTCGCCGGCGGCGGCCCCGCCGACGTCGTCGAGCTGACCATCGCGCTCGCCAAGGAGATGCTGGACGCGGCGGGCATCAAGGACGCCGACCCGGCGAAGGCCCTGGCCGACGGCTCCGCGATGGACCACTGGCGCCGGATGATCGCGGCCCAGGGCGGCGACCCGGACGCGGCCCTCCCGGTCGCCCGCGAGCAGCACGTGGTCACCGCCCCCGAGTCGGGCGTCCTGACCCGCCTGGACGCGTACGGCGTGGGCGTCGGCGCCTGGCGCCTCGGCGCGGGCCGCGCCCGCAAGGAGGACCCGGTGCAGGCGGGCGCCGGCATCGAGCTGCACGCGAAGCCGGGCGACACCGTCACGGCCGGGCAGCCGCTGATGACCCTGCACACGGACACCCCGGAGAAGTTCGAGTACGCCCTGGGCGCGCTCGAGGGCACCTTCGACATCGCCCCGGCGGGCACGTCCTTCTCCGCCACGCCGATCGTCCTGGACCGCATCGCCTGACCTGCGGCTTCCCGTACGAGTGAACGGGACCGGTGGACCCCCGCCGGTCCCGTTCGGCATGCTGGGACCGGTGCCGGACGGTTCAGTCAGAGCCGCGGCAGGGGTTCGTCCGGGCGCGGTTCGCGGCGCTGGTCCAGCCAGAACAGGTAGCCGCGCAGGTAGGCCTCCAGGCCGTCGTCGATGTGGGCGACGAAGTCCCGGTGGCCCCGGGCGGCGTCCTCGTGGTGCCCGCGGTACCGGGGATCCTCCTCGGCCTCCCGCTCCTGCGCCGCCGCCAGGGCCCACGCGCGGACCCGTCCGCGGTCCCGCCACCAGTCGCGGACCGACCCGGCCGTCCAGTGGTCGTCGCCGTCGCAGGCGTAGCCGGAGTACGGCTCGATCCTGGCGGCTTCCACCAGGTGCTCGGTCTCGATGGCGGTGACCGGCTGGCGGTAGACGAACTCGTGCTCACAGTCGTAGGCGACGTGGCGGGGCGCGAACGCGCGCCCGAACTCCATGGTGTCGGTGTTCGCTCCGTAGAACGGCCCCGGAACGTTGAGCCAGTGCCGCTCCGCCCAGACCCCCGTGAAGACGGGAGAGCCGGTCCCGGTCGTGGTGATGCGGCGGGCATGGGGGACCGGGTCCCAGTAGGCGGGCTGCATCGGGCCATTGTGGGGGCGCGGCGATGAGTTCCGGTGGGCGGGGGAGTCACCCCCTCGTGGAGACCACCCGACTCGTGCTGCCCGGACCCGCCCCGACCGCCCGCGACGCCGCGACCCTGTGCGCGCGCCTGGCCCGGCTGTACGAGGGCGGGGCGCGCACCGTGGAGTGCGACGCGCGCGCCGTCACCGCGCCGGGACTGGGTGCCGTGGAGGTGCTGGCCCGGCTGCGGCTGACCGCGCGGGGGCGGCCGCTGCGGGTGACCGGGGCCGCGCCCGCCCTACGCGCCCTGCTGGGCCTCGTCGGACTCGTCGAGCTGCTCGGGGAGGCCGAAGAGCGGGAACCACCGGGCCGTGTCCAGGAAGGCGTTGAGGCCGACGATCCGGCCGTCTGAGACCTCCAGCACCTGGAGCGCCCACGGGGTGTGCCCGGGCCGGCCGTCCTCGCGCGGGCGGTACTGGCCGAAGGCCGGCATGCCGTTCGCGGTCGTCGGGACCAGGCGGGAGCCCTTGCAGCCGATGCCCTGGTTGAGGTGCCACGCGGCGATGTCCGCCCTGCCCTGCAGCCACAGGTCGAAGGGCGGCATGGACAGGACGGCGTCCTCGTGCAGCAGCGTCGTCAGGCGCGAGATGTCGTAGGACTCGAAGGCGGCGAGGTACTGCTCCAGCAGCTTCGACTGCTCCGCGTCCAGCGGGTCGGCCGACTCGCTCTCGCGCATCCGCTGCCCGGCCAGCGTGGCCCGCGCCCGCTGGAGCGCGCTGTTCACCGAGGCCACCGTGGTGTCCAGCAGCTGCGCGACCTCGTCCGCCTTCCAGGCGAGCACCTCGCGCAGGATGAGCACCGCGCGCTGCTTGGCCGGCAGGTGCTGGAGGGCGGCGACGAAGGCCAGCCGCACGGACTCCTTCGCGAGCGCCATCTCGGCCGGGTCCGCGGTCTGCGGCAGCACCCGCCCGTCGGGGACGGGCTCCAGCCAGGTCACCTCGGGCCGCTGGTTGAGCACGGCGGAGGACTGGTGCTGCGGGGCGGTCAGGTCCATCGGACGGGCCCGCTTGTTCCCGGCGTTGAGCAGGTCCAGGCAGACGTTGGTGGCGATCCGGTAGAGCCACGAGCGCAGCGAGGAGCGGCCCTCGAACTTCTCGTAGCTGCGCCAGGCGCGGATGTAGGTGTCCTGCACCGCGTCCTCGGCGTCGAAGGCGGAGCCGAGCATGCGGTAGCAGTAGCCCGTGAGCTCGACCCGGTAGCGGTCCATCGCCGCGTCGAGGTCGCTGCTGGTGGTGGCGAGGTCGCTCATGTCGGTCCGTCCCCCTGAGGTTCGTGGCTGCTTCGGAACCTACCCGAGGGGTCTGACAACGGCAGCCGGAAGCGGAGAGCCGGCCAGGTCTGTCGACGTCAAGTATCTTGACGTCGAGATTAATCTGATGCAGGCTTCCGCTGTATCTCGACGTCGAGATACTTGGCTCGGCGGGCGGGGAGGCCTGGGATGCGGCGCGGCGGGGAGATCCGGAAGGCACGGCGCGGGGAGCGGGAGCCCGGCCTGGTGGCGCAGCTGCGGCGGCCGCCCGGCGGCCGCGACGCGCGCATCATGCTGCTCGCCCAGGCACTGGACCGTGCCGGCACCGGCGTCTGGGCCGCGGCCTGCGTCCTCTACTTCACCTTCGTCATCGGCCTCGACGCCGGGCAGGTCGGCCTCCTGCTGGGCGCGTCGGGCGTCGCGGGCATCGCCGGCTCGCCCCTGGCGGGCCACCTCGCCGACCGCTTCCCGGTGCGCTCCCTGCTGATCGGAGCCCACCTGCTGCGCCTGGTCGCGCTCTGCCTGCTGCTCGTCGTCACCGACTTCGCGCTGCTCCTGCCGGTGGTGGCCGTCACCCACCTCGGGGACCGTGCCGCCAAGACCCTGGAGATGCTCTTCGCCACCCGGGTCGCGGGCGACCGGCGCGCCACCTACCAGGCGCTGTCGCGCAGTTCGGCCAACGCCGGCTACGCCCTCGGCGCCGGACTGGCCGCCATCGGCCTCGCCGTCGGCACCCGCGGCGCCTACCACGTGCTCATCCTGGCCGACGCGCTGTCCTTCCTGGTGGCCGCCGCCCTGGTGTGGCGCACCCGGGAACCGCGCGGCCACGGGCTCGTGACCGCACCCGAACCCGCCGACGGCGATGCCACCGCATCCCGAGCCCCGGTCGCGCCCGCCGGCCCGAGCCCGTGGCGGGACCGCGGCTACCTCCGGTTCGTCCTGCTCGACATCCCGATGAACCTCGACGACTCGATCCTGGCCATCGGCATCCCGCTGTGGCTGGTGAGCCGCACCGACGCGCCGCACGAACTGATCCCGGCCTTCCTGGTCGTCAACACCGTGCTCGTCGTCGCCCTCCAGCTACGGGTGACGGCGAAGGTCCGGGGCCCGCGCCCGGCGGCGGGAGCGGTCGCCTTGTACGGGCTGACCACGCTCGTGTGCTGCGCCCTCCTGGCCGCCGCGCCCGGCGGCGGCGCCTGGGCCGCCTCGGCCGCCCTGCTCGCCGCGGCGGTGCTGGCCACCGCGGCCGAGCTGATGCGCTCGGTGAGCTCGTGGGAACTCGCCGTCTCCCTCGCGCCCCGCCGGGCGCGCGCCTCGTACCTCGGCGTGGCCGGCATGGCGCAGTCCGTGCAGAAGTCCGCGGGCCCGCTGCTGCTGACCGGCGCCGTGATGGCGGCCGGCCCGGCCGGGTGGATCGCCCTCGGCGCGGCCGTGGCCGGCCTGTCCCTGGTCCAACGCCGCGCCGCCCTGCGCAGGTTGGACGCCCTGGCCGCGGCGCCGGGCCCGGCCCCGGCCGCCGCGGCGGCCGCCTGAGGCTACGTGCCCGGCTTGCGGCCGTACACGTAGACGTCCTCGCCCTTGCCGAGCAGGTTCCAGTACGCCTTGGCGTCGGCGGACCGCATGTTCACGCAGCCGCCCGAACCGGGCGGGTTCCACATGCTCTTGGTGGTCGAGTGGAAGGCGATGCCGCCGTCGAAGAACTGGGCGTACGGCATGGACACGTTGTAGACCGTCGACCAGTGGTCGATGCTGCGGTGGTAGATCTTCTTCAGGCCGGTCCGGGTCTCCGTGCCGTCCTTGCCGGTGCGGACCGGGACGGGACCGTACTTCAGCGCGGCGCCGTCCTGGATCCAGCTGAGCTGCCGCGTCAGGTCCACGCAGGCGATCCGCCCCCGGTTCACCGGGCAGTCGCCCGCCCGGTTCGGGGTGCTGCCCGCCGCCCGCTGGGCCAGCATCGTGTTCATCGCCTGCCAGGTCAGCGGCCCGGCGTAGCCCTGGGCCGGGCTGATCCCGTGCCGGGACTGGAACGCCCTGACGGCCGTGCAGTCGGCCGCCGACTGCCTCCCGTCCACGGGCCGCCCCAGGAACTTCTCCACCTGGCGCTGGTACGGCCCGGTGGACAGGTTGCAGGAGGCGGCCCCTGCCGATCCGCCTCCCGCCACCACCAACGGCAGCGCCAGCGCCACCGCCCCGCCCCACACCGCCGCGCGCCGACCTGCGCGTCCGCGCGCCTTCCGCGTCCCCATCCGGTCCTCCCCTGCTCACCGCACTTCGTTCTCCGTGTTGAATGCCCGGAAAACGAGCAGGGGTTGCCTCCGGTGGAAGCGAAGTCCCGTCAGCGCGCGCCCGCTGCGGAAGCCGGTACGCGCCGCTGTGCGCGGGCCGCGTGCGTCCCGTACAGGGTGATCGAGACGACGCCGAGCACCGCGAGCAGCGCGATGCCGACCGTGCCCGCCCAGCCGGCCCCGTGGTAGGCGAGGGCGCCGAGGGTGCCGCCCGCGCTGGAACCGAGGTAGTACGCCGACTGGTAGAGCGCCGAGGCCTGGGCGCGGCCCGTCTTCGCGGTCCGGCTCACCGCGGCCGAGGCCACCGCGTGCCCGGCGAAGAAGCCCGCCGTGATCAGGACCAGCCCCAGCACGATCGTCACCAGGGAGTCCGACAGCGACAGCAGCAGCCCCAGCGCCGTGGTGGTCACGGCCAGGTACAGCGCGCCGCGCCGCCCCGTACGGGCCACCAGCTTGCCGGCGACGGCGGAGGACACCGTACCGACCAGGTAGATCAGGAAGATCGACCCGATCACGCCCTGGCCGAGCGAGAACGGCTCGTCCACCAGGCGGTAGCCGATCACGGTGTAGACCGCGCCGAAGACCGTCATGAACAGCGCGCCGATCCCGTACAGCCGCAGCAGCAGCGGATCACGCAGATGACCGGCGACGGTACGGCCCACCGCGCGCGGGTTCAGCGACGCCGGGCGGAAGAACCGCGCCCGCGGCAGCATCACCAGGAAGACCACGGCGCAGGCCAGCGCCATCACGGCGACGGCGGCCAGACCCGCCCGCCAGCCTCCCAGCTGCGCCGCCCAGCCCGTGACGAGGCGGCCGCTCATGCCGCCGATGGAGTTGCCCGCCACGAACAGGCCGATCGCGCCCACCAGCGCCCGCGGCCGGACCTCTTCCGCCAGGTACGCCATCGCGGAGGCCGGAACGCCGGCGATCGCCGCACCCTGCACGGCCCGCAGCACCACCAGCCACTCCAGGTTCGGCGCGAAGGGGATGAGGAGCGCGACGCCGACGGCGACCGCCATCGACCAGGTCATCATCCGGGTGCGGCCGAACCGCTCGGAGAGCGCGCTGAGCGGGAGCACGAACAGCGCCAGGGCGCCGGTGGCCGCGGACACCGTCCAGCTGGCCTGACCCGCCGTGACCCCCAGGTCGCCGGAGATCGCCGGCAGCAGTGCCTGGGTGGAGTAGAGGAGGGCGAAGGTCGCCAGTCCGGCGGCGAAGAGCGCGAAGCTCATCCGGCGGTAGCCGGGGCGGCCGGGGGAGTGGGGTTCCGGTGCGGGGGACGACGCGGTGGAGGCACCCGGTGTGACGGGTGCCCCGGTATGAACGGGAGGCATGCTTCGACGGTAGGCCGGTGTTTTTCATGCGTCCAATGCACAGAATCGCGATAATCGATCCACTGTCGCATCAGTAAAGGTCAGGAGCGCGGATGTCGACGAACCGTTACGTAGAAGACATGGCGGTGACAACCTCGCTGGCGCCCCGGCTGGCGTATTTCGTCGCGGTCGCCCGGCACGAGCACGTCACCCGCGCCGCCCAGGAGCTGGGCGTACCGCAGTCCACCCTGTCCCGGGCCATGGTCCGCCTCGAACAGGACCTGGGCGTGTCCCTGTTCGCCCGCAAGGGCCGCACCGTCGCCCTGACCACGGCCGGCCGCACCTTCCTGGCCTCCGCCGAACAGGCCCTCGACGGCATCACCCACGCCGCCGAGTCCGTCCAGCAGGACGCCGACGCGGCCTTCGGCAAGGTCGCCTTCGGCTTCCTGCACACCCTCGGCCCCGAGACCGTACCCGGCCTCATCCGCGCCTTCCGCGCCGACCACCCGCGCGTGCGCTTCTCCCTGGTCCAGAACTACGGGGAGGCCATGCTGGAGAAACTGCGCGCCGGCGAACTCGACCTCTGCCTCACCTCGCCGCTCCCGGACGCCCCCGACCTCGTCGCCCGCCGCCTCGACGAACAGCGGCTGCGCCTGGTCGTCCCCGACGACCACCGCCTCGCGGGCCGCAAGCGCATCCGCCTCGCCGAGGCCGCGGAGGAAACCTTCGTCACGCTGGAGGCCGGCTACGGCCTGCGCCGCATCACCGACGACCTCTGCGCGGAGGCCGGGTTCACCCCCCGCGTCGCCTTCGAGGGCGAGGAGGCCGAGACCCTGCGGGGCCTGGTCGCCGCCGGCCTCGGCGTGGCCCTGCTGCCGCCCCCCGCGGTGGCCCGCCCCGGGGTGGTCGAGCTGAACGTCACCGCCCCGCGCGCCGTCCGCGAGATCGGCGTGGCCTGGCTCGACGGCCACCCCGACACCCCGCCGGTCGCCGAGTTCAAGCGCTTCCTCCTCTCCCGCCGCGGCCGCCTCATCCCGGACGACTCCGGCCCGGCCGGCACGGGAGAGGCGTAGGCGGACGCGGCCGGAGGTACCTGAGCAAGGCATGGATCCGGCCAAATTTTGACGCACCGTCGGCCACGCCGACGAAGGCCGGGAAGAAGCGAGTTGTGCGGACGAGCCGCCAATGCAGCGGCTCCGCAGCCGGTTTACCGGGCCTTGGATCGCCCGGACCGGGCCCTGGCCGGGGAAAACACTCGAACGTCAGTCCGCCCGCGTGGCTATGCTTCCCCAACCGCCGACCGCGACGGCCGCTCACATCCGCACCATGACCCGACCACAGGGTGCGGGTGGAGTCGGCGCCATCCAAGCCTGCCCGCAACTGCGCACTTGGGGGCGTCGCGGTGCCGGTCTGCGTCATTGCGCAGGGCGACCGACCGCCAGGGGGGATGTCGGTCGTCCGACCGGCCGCAGGTGGCGGCCCGCTGGGACTCTCAGCCGGATTCGGGATGCCGAGACCGGTCGCTGATCGCGACCGGCGGGGGTCGCCGATCCCCCGCAGGTATCGACGAAAGCGGACTGCCGCCATGGCTGACCAAATGGTTCTTCAGGCCCAGAAATGGGTCAATGCGACGTACAAGGGCGTCGCCGGCTACAACCCCGTGGCGGAGGACGGGAAGACGGGGTGGAACACGATGTACTCCCTGACCCGTGCGCTGCAGCACGAACTCGGGATCACGGCGCTCTCCAACGCCTTCGGTCCCACCACGCTGTCGACGCTGGCCGCCAGAGGGCCCATCAAGCCCGGCGAGCCGAACAAGAACATCGTCAAGATCATCCAGTGCGGGCTCTACTGCAAGGGCTACAGCGCCGGAGCCATCGACGGCGAGGTCTCCAACCTCACCCTCTTCGGCTTCAAGACGATGATGCAGGACATGGGCCTCGACGCGGCGGACATCGGCAATGCCCTGCCGGCCAAGGTCTTCAAGGCCCTTCTCACCATGGACGCCTACATCTTCCTGTCCGGCGGACTGGAGCAGATCCGCCTGGTCCAGCGGTGGCTCAACGCCCGCTACTGGAAGAAGTCGACCTTCTTCATAGGCCCGTGCGACGGGTTCTTCTCCCGTGACGTCCAGCAGGCCCTGATGAAGGCGATCCAGTACGAGTCGGGGATCGCCGAGGGCTCGGCCAACGGCATCTTCGGGCCCGGCACGGAAGCCGGCCTGCGCGCCCACACGCTCGCCGAAGGGGACTCCGGTACGTGGGTGCAGCTGTTCTCCGCCGCCTGCGTGGCGAACGGACCCTCGAACACGAGCGGTGACATCGCCAGCTTCAGCTACGAGTTCGGCCCGAAGCTCGCGAGCTGGGTGCGGAAGTTCCAGGACTTCTCGGCGCTCCGCGTGACGGGCAAGTCCGACTTCGACACCTGGGCGCAGCTGCTGGTCTCCTACGGAAACCCCGATCGCGACGTCAACTGCTGCGACACCCGCTTCACCATCACCGCCTCCCGGGCGAAGGCGCTCCACGCCGCCGGCTACCGCGCCGTGGGCCGCTACCTCGACGAGCCGGCCGACAGCACCCTCAACAAGGAGATCCAGCCCGGAGAACTGGAAGCGATCTTCGCCGCCGGCCTGAGGGTCATCCCGATCTGGCAGTATGACGCGCGCAAGCTCGCGGACTTCTCCTACCCCAACGGGTACGCGCACGGGCGCCGGGCGCACGAGCGGGCCGAAGGCTACGGGTTCAACCGGAGCACAGTGATCTACTTCGCGGTCGACTATGACGCCACGCAGGCGGAGATGAGCCGGATCGTCGACTACTTCATCGGTGTGAACGACGCCCTGAAGGCCAACGGAAGCAAGTACATCACCGGTGTCTACGGCTCCCGGAACGTCTGTTCCAGCGTCGCCGGAGGCGCCTTCGTGCCGTACGCGTACGTCTCGGGCATGTCCTACGGATTCTCCGGCAACCTCGGATTCCCCCTCCCGCAGAACTGGGCGTTCAACCAGATCAAGGAGTTCAACTTCGTCGCGGGTTCGGACTCCTTCGCACTGGACCGGGTCGCACACCGCGAGGGCTCCGACTTCGGCCAGAACTCGGTCAACCAGTCCGGAAACGCATCGGTCGACCAGTTCATCGCGTACGCGCAGAAGGTCTACGACGCCGCCGTCGCGTACGGGAAGGGCGACGCGAACGAGCTGTGCCTGCAGTTCATGCGCTGGGACAAGTACACGGACTCCCGCTGGGGCAGCCTGTTCGGCGACGTGGACGGCGCCTTCATCCAGTTCGCCACCGGACGGGGACTCGGCCGCGCCAGGGAGCAGGCGTACAGCGACCCGTCGATGGGCGTCACCATCAGCCCGGACCACCTCATCGCGAGTGCCGCCGGGTACTTCCTCAAGGGGAACGCCGGCGTGGGCAAGGCGAACCGCGCCGAGCTCGCCAGCTGGGGCGGGGACCTGCTGACCTTCTACGGGGAGTGGAGCCGTTCGGACAACGCCTCCCCCCTGGACTTCTGCCGCAGGACGCTGGCCAGGCCGGACGTCGCGTCCACCTTCTCGCTCAGCGACCTGATCGAGGACATCGACGGGTTCACGGTCGCCACCCGGCTGAAGGCCGGCGGCACGAACGTCGTCGCCGAACTCAGGAAGATCCTGGTCGAGGGCGGGCACCGGACGCGTTTCAGCGACTTCAAGAAGGCCCGGTTCGGCAACACCACGGACGGCGTCAAGAAGACGGCGAAGGCGTTCCTGGAGGACAGCATCTCCGACGTCCTCCTGTCGGCCACGCGTGCCCTGCTGATCGACCGGAACTGCCCGATCCACAAGAAGCCCTGGCTGGAGTCGGACTCCGTGATGGACGAGTTCTACCGCGGATTCGCCGAGGTCCTGCAGCGTCTCATCGACCAGCAGGCGACGCGCTGAAGCCCGGTGCCCCGGACAAGGAGATGACGCAATGCAGATGGCTCTGATCGGCCTGCTCCTGCTCGTGAGCGCGGCGGCCGTGCCGGCGTGCGCCCTGGTGCTGTTCCTCATGCTGAGGAACCCGCCGCGCCCGCCGTCCAGGATCGCCGCGCTGCTCGCCGTGATCTCCGCCTCCGCGGCCGCGGCCGTGTACTGCTACGGCTGGTTCTCCGTCACCCTGGGCGGACCGTTCCCCGCCCTGTGCGAGGACACGGGCGCGTCCGGCGCCCGGTTGGCGAGCCTGGACCAGGACTACTGGCCCCTTCGCAACGCCTGCATCTACTCCGACGGCTCGACCGTGGAGCACGTCTCCGCGTCGATCAACGTGTCCGTCCACGTACTGGCCGGTCTCGCCGTCGTCCTGACCTGTGCCTCCGTGTTCACGTACCGGCGGGCACGACACCTTCCCGAAGGGACCTCATGACCCACGCATTCTCACGTCGCGTCGTACTCAAGCAGTTCACCGGGGTCGCCGCCGGAGCCGCACTGGTCTCCGGCACGGGCGCGCTGCTGGCTCCGGCCACCGCGTCCGCCGCCGACACCACGTGGCGCAGGGGGACCTCGGCGAACGGCTGGAGCATCCCGGGCGCGCGCTCTGCGATCACCGGTGCCTGCGACATCCAGGGAACCGGCCTCACCGTCGTCCTGCGCACGGGAGACACCGCGACGGTCCTTGCCTACCTGGCGCAGCGCTTCCACTACGACGTCGCCCGGCTGGAGAGCGACCGGGGCGAGATCGTCGGCCACCGCGCCGATCGCAAGGTCAGGGCGGACTTCGAGTCCAACCACCTGTCCGGAACGGCACTGGCGCTGTATCCGGAGACCTACCCGCTGGGAGTCGCGGGGAACTTCTTCCCGTACCAGGTCACGGCGATCCGCGACATCCTCGCGGAGCTGGAGGGCGTGGTGAAGTGGGGTGGCGACATGAAGCCGGCCATGGAATCCGCGTTCTTCATCGACGTGCCGCCGCAGTCGCAGCAGCTCAAGCAGGTCGCGGCCAAGCTCAGGGCGTGGCAGACGACGCCGAGCAAGGGCGCCGGGACCCAGAACGTCGAGGACCCCAAGCGCGTGAAGGAGTCCAAGGCGCTGGCGGAGAGCCAGAAGGCCTGAGCCGCCCCGCCCCGCCCCGTCCGCCCCGCCCCGCCCCGCCCGCCCGCCCGGTCGGGCGGGGCGGGGCTGGGCGCCCGTGCCCTGATCCGCCCCGTCCGGCCCGCTACGACCGGTACAGCCGGTCCGGGCCGCACCGGTCCGGCGGGGCCGGGGCGGGGCGCGGCGACAGCAAGTAGCCTGCCTGGAAACGGGACTTGGCGCCCACCGCCCGCATGATCTCCGCGATGTGGCGCTGGCACGTCCGCTCCGACATGCCGAGGCGGCGCGCGATCACCTTGTCCTCCAGCCCCTCCGACAGCAGCCGTACGATCGTCTGCCGCAGCTCGTCCGAGATCGACCGCGCCGCCTCCGGGCTCACCGACGTGGGGAAGGGCTCCGCACTCAGCCACGACCGCTCGAAGGCCGACGTCATGAAGTGCACGACACTCGGCTCCCGCACCACCAGCGCCGCACCGCTGCGGTCCGGCACCGCCATCAGCCCCGTCCGCCCGTCGAAGACGAGCATCCGCATCAGCCCGTCGCCCAGTGTCCGCACCTGCGCGCCCAGCGCCGTCACCCGCTCCACGTACGCGGCCGTGGGCCGCGAGTACCGGGCCGTGTGCTGGTAGATCGTCCGCATCCGGACCCCGCGCGCCAGCAGCGACTCGTCCCGCCCGATCGACTCCTCCAGGGTCTCCGGCGGACGGCCGCCCCCCGGCTGCGAGGTCAGCAGCTCCTGCTCGCACGCCGCGGCCAGCTCCGCGATCAGCCCCCGCACGGCGCCGAGGTCCGTGACCAGCTCCAGGTGCCCGGCCCCGCTCAGGTCCCGGTGCGCGGTGCCCGCCTCGTACGCGGGCACGAGCGACTCCAGCCGCCCGCGCAGCCGGTCCATCTCGTCGTGGGTCTCCCGTACCAGCAGGGCCAGCGGAGCCAGGGCCCGGGCCGCCGCCGCCCGCGGCGCCACGGCGCTCCACCGGTCCGGCCGGCCGCCCGGCGCCCGCTGGAGCAGGTGCGCGGCGGCCAGCTCGGTGATCGCGGCGGCCGCCCGCACGCCGAGGGCCCGGGTGGCCTCGTCCGCGTCGAAGGCGTGCCGCTCGACGGCGTAGTCGTACAGGCGCCGGGCGGCGGGGGTCAGCTCCCCGGACCCGCCGGGTGCCCCGGCGGCCGCCCCGGACGCTCCGGTTCCCTCGGCTGGCATGTGTGTATTCGTCCCGGTCTGGACCGGTTCGTAAACCCCTCGTGTTCCCGCAAGGCGGCAAGACGACGCCTGAGAAGACCCATTCGGCATATGCCGACCCGGCACAGTGGTCACACGGCGTGAAGGGGGAACGCGGTCGCGCCGGTCCATCCGTGCCATCCGACCGAGAGGGGGCGGAACGGCGGGTACGGACGGACCGGCGCGCGACGGCCGGCGCCGGGGGGCGTCAGCCGGAGGGCCTGGCGTAGTCGGAGAAGCCGGTCCAGTCCAGCGTCACGCAGGGCTCGTCGCCCACCACCCAGGCGTTGTGCCCGGGGTGCACCCGCATGTAGTCGCCCGGACCGAATTCGGCGCTCTCCCCGTCGTCCATGACGACCCTCATGCGGCCGCTCACGACGTACCCGGTGTGGTCGGACCGGCAGCTGTCCGTCCCGGCCAGCGGCTGGACGTGCTCCGACCACTTCCAGCCCGGCAGGAAGACGGCCCGCCCGACCGCCCCGTCCCCGGTGTCCACCAGGTCCAGACGGCCCATGCCGCCGACGAACGGCCTGGTCTCGTCCGGCTGGTCGAAGTTCCTGCGGTCGATTGCGGCCATGGCGGATCGCCTCCGGGAGAGGAGCGAGCACCCCGAGTCCACTTCTCACGGTACGCCGCGGAGCCCGCTTCGCCGCCGCTGTCCCGGCCGGATCCTCACCCCCGCAGCGACCTCCCGAAGCCGGAGGCCAGCGGCATCCGCAGGCCCAGCGGCGGCGGCGCGGCCAGGGCGTCCGTGACGGGGCGCGAGTACCGCCCCGAGAAGACCGCGCCCAGGACGAAGTCCACGCCCAGCGCCACCACTTCCGCCTGGTGCTCGCGCAGCCCGTGCCCGTCCGAGTGCACCTCGAACCGGCAGGTCGAGCGGTTCGCCTTCTTCGCCCGCTCCGCCAGCCGGAAGGAGGTCTCCGGGTCGCTGCGGGCGTCGTTGGTGCCGTGCACGATCAACACCTGCCGCCCCGAGAGGTGTTTCACCGGTTCAGGGGAGTCGGCGGGCGCGCCCTCCCCCAGGCAGGGGGCGAGTGCCAGGACCGCGTTGACGGCCCCGTGGCCCGCCGCCCGCAGTGCGGCCAGGCCGCCCGCGTCGTAGCCGGCCAGGCACACCGGCACGTCTCCGTACCGCCGCACCACCTCGTCCGCGGCCCACCGTGCCTGCTCCTCCCGCGCCGCGTCCCCGCCGTGGATGACGGTGTGCGTGACGAGGCCGTCCCTGCCGCCCGCCCGGGCCAGCGCCCGCGCGAGCGGACGCAGGGGACCGGGGGATAATCTGGACGCCCCGGGAAGCAGGAGCACCACCCCGTTGACCGGGGACAACGTCGGACCCGAGCCGGTTCTCGCGCCGGCCGCCCGCCCCAGGCGGGCCCCGCGCGCCGGCGGCGCATGCTGTGCCATGGCGGAACAGTCTCAGACCTTCGGGTGTACGCCATCCGTACGCGCGGTCTCTGTTACATATCGACGCCCGCAGGGGACACGACGCTCTACGCGCGTAGGAGTAGAGTGCGCAGATGACGAGCGAGACCCCCAACCTGCCGACCCCGGATCAGATCCGTCGTTCCCCGAAGGTGCTCCTGCACGATCACCTCGACGGTGGACTGCGTCCCGGGACCATCATCGAGCTGGCCCGCGAGGTCGGCTACGAGAACCTCCCCGAGACCGACGCCGACAAGCTCGGCATCTGGTTCCGCGAGGCCGCCGACTCCGGCTCCCTGCCGCGCTACCTGGAGACCTTCGCGCACACCTGCGCGGTCATGCAGACGAAGGCGGCCCTCTTCCGCGTCGCCGCCGAGTGCGCCGAGGACCTGGCCGAGGACGGCGTCGTGTACGCCGAGATCCGCTACGCCCCCGAGCAGCACCTGGAAGCCGGCCTGACCCTCGAAGAGGTCGTCGAGGCCGTGAACGACGGCTTCCGCGAGGGCGAGCGCCGCGCCAAGGCCAACGGCCACCGCATCCGCGTCGGCGCCCTGCTGACCGCGATGCGTCACGCGGCCCGCGCGCTGGAGATCGCGGAGCTGGCCAACCGCTACCGCGACAACGGCGTGGTCGGCTTCGACATCGCCGGTGCCGAGGCCGGGTTCCCTCCCACCCGTCACCTCGACGCCTTCGAGTACCTCAAGCGCGAGAACAACCACTTCACGATCCACGCGGGCGAGGCCTTCGGCCTGCCGTCGATCTGGCAGGCCCTGCAGTGGTGCGGCGCCGACCGCCTCGGTCACGGCGTGAAGATCATCGACGACATCGAGGTCGCCGAGGACGGTTCGGTCAAGCTGGGCCGCCTGGCCAGCTACGTCCGGGACAAGCGCATCCCCCTGGAGATGTGCCCGACCTCGAACCTGCAGACGGCCGCGGCCGCCTCGTACGCCGAGCACCCGATCGGCCTGCTGCGCAAGCTGCACTTCAGGCTCACGGTCAACACCGACAACCGCCTGATGAGCGGCACCAGCATGAGCCGCGAGTTCGAGCACCTCGTGGACACCTTCGGCTACACGCTGGACGACATGCAGTGGTTCACCGTCAATGCGATGAAGTCCGCGTTCATTCCTTTCGATGAACGACTGGCCATGATCAATGAGGTCATCAAGCCCGGCTACGCGGAGCTGAAGTCGGAGTGGCTGTTCCGTCAGACCGCTTCCACCAGCGGTTCTGTCTCGGCCTAGGCCATGGCATGACGTACTGAAAGCGCCCGGGAGAGGCAATTTCCGGGCGCTTTCTCGTATGAACGGACGTTTGCGGGCCGGGGTTTGAAGTGACTAGTTTGCGGAGCCGCTCAATTCCCCGTCGCAAGGAATACTTTTCATGAAGCAGTCAGCTGCCAAGTTCCTCGGTGCCGCCGCCGTCGGTGCCGCCCTCGCCGCCGTCGCCGCCGGTACCGCCTCCGCCGCCGTTCCCGCCATCGGCATCACCGACGCGCTCGGCACCGCCACCGGCGCGCTCGAGGGCGTCACCAGCCAGCAGCAGATGAAGGCCGAAGAGGGGCAGCCGAGCGACCCCACCGCGGCGGTCACCGGCCTGCTGGGCCCGGTCACCGGCGCCCTCAACGGCTGACGCCGACGCGAGACGGACGAACGCACGCGCGGCGGTCGCACGCCCCTTCGACGAGGTGTGTGTGCCGCCGTGCGGTGTGCCACGATCACCACCAACTGCCCGCCGACGCACGGGGTATGAGGTTCTCGGTCATGCGCATGAAGGCACGAGCGACACTGGTCGCACTGGTCCCCGCCCTGCTGTTCGCCGCGGTGGGGTGCAGCAGTACGGACGCCCCCGCGACGGGAAGGTCCCCCGACCCCAAGGGGTCCGAGGGCAGCGCCGGCGGCGCGCCCGGCGCCCCCGCGGCGTCCCCGGACCCGGCCGGATCGGCCCCGGCGAAGACCGGCGGCACCAAGCTGGAGCGTTCCGCGCTCACCCAGGGCGACCTGGCCGGCTACCAGATCTCCGCCCAGGGCAAGAACCCGAATGCCCCGGACGGCCAGCCGCAGGCCGACAAGAAGGCCTGCCAGCCGCTCGCCGACATCATGGGCGACAAGCCGGATCCCGCCGCGCGCGAGACCGTCAACCGGGGCATCGGCTCCCAGAAGCAGATGGGGCTCGCGGTCTCCGCCTCCGTCAGCTCCTACTCCGAGGCCGACGCGAAGGCGCTGATCGCCCGGCTCAAGGCCGCCGTGGCCGCCTGCGGCGCGGGCTTCTCCGCCACGGTCGACAAGCAGACCGGCAGCTACCGCGAGGTCCGCACCGCCGACTACCGCACGAGCGGTGACGAGAGCGTCAGCTGGACCACGACCGCGGCCGGCCAGGGCGTCTCGGCCCAGGTCCACCTGGTCGTCGTGCGCGAGGGCGACACCGTCGTGCGGCTGATGGCCCTCAACGTGGCGGGGGGCCAGCAGAAGGCCCTGGTACCGCAGGAAGTGACCGACAAGCAGCTGGAGAAGGTCCGCAAGGCCGGCTGAGCGGCGGCCGGTCCCGCTACCAGGCGGCCGACGACGACTTCTCGTTCGGCAGCAGCACCCAGAGCGCGATGTAGATCAGGAACTGCGGGCCGGGCAGCAGGCACGAGACGACGAATATGGCGCGCATCGCGTTCGCGGAAATTCCGAAACGCCGTGCGAGTCCGGCGCAGACTCCGCCGATCCAACGGCCGTCACGGGGGCGGACCAGGGCGCTCATGGGGTTCTCCTTCGTCGGGATCGCTTTCTTGCGATGACTCAATACTCCCGCTGGACCGCCGACAGAACGTCGGTCCACGGGCCGAGCCCGACCCTGGAAATCTTCGGGGTGTCCCCCTGATAAGCGGCGTGTGAGCGGCGCATCCGTGCCCGCAGCGCCGGTACGACGGCCGCGTGCGCCAGCAGCACGCCGAGGGTGTTCAGCAGGACCGAGTCCACGTCGACGACCCGGCCCGGGACCCCGCTCTGGAGCATCTCGATGCTGAGCGAGACCAGCGCGCCCGCGGCCGTGGTCCGCACCAGGGAGGACCACTCGGCCAGCCGCGACAGCCAGAGCCGCCCGCTGACGAGCGGCACCAGCACCCCGAGCGGGGCCAGCAGCGCGACGCCCTCGCCGATCCGCCGGGCGGCCTCCAGCGGCCCGAGGGCGAGGTCGGCCCGGATCCCCTCCAGCGGGGTCAGATTGCCGGCGGCGGCCCAGGGGACGTCGAGGGGGCGCAGGGTCAGCCAGCCGACGACCAGGAGATGGGCGGCGAGAAGGACCCCGGCGATGAGTCGGAGACGGAGGGGGATCGCGGTGGCGCCGGCGGGAGCGCCGTCGGCCTCAATACGCTGCACACCTGCGAGGACGCGTCACCTGGTAGCCCTGGTTCCGCCCCGGAGGTGTGGCGGCGGGCACGATCCGTGCCGGGCGCCGGGCACGGATGCGGATGCCGGGCGCCGGGCGCCGGATGGGGATGCCGCCCGCCGGCCCGGTCAGCGGAGGGCGATCAGGACGATCAGCAGCAGCGCGCCGGCCACGGCGGGCGCGATGATCTCGTACGACCAGTGCACGCGTACGGCGCCCTGGGCGCCGGGCCGCTCGGCCCCGCGCTCGGCCAGCCTCTGGAGCTCGTCGACGATCCGGTCCGCGCTGGCCCGCATCGGCTCGGCCGGGGCCCGGAGCTTCTCGCCCGGGGCCCGGTCCTCCCGGTCGCGCATGCCCTCGTACCGCAGGCGCTGGCGGTTGGCCTTCTTCCGCTCGCGCAGCGAGACGGGCACGGACCACAGCTGGTACTTCGACCCCTCGGCCAGTACCTCCGCGGAGTAGCCGGAGCGCACGGCGTCCACGGCGGCCCAGGGCAGTTCGATGATCCGGAAGGGGTTCCGCACGCGCATCCGGTCGTCGTTGGCGAAGACGGCCGGGCGGATCGTGAACGCCACGATCAGCGGTACCGCGCACAGCGCCGCCGCCAGGGCGATCCACGGGGTGTTCCCCGAGCCGCGCACCACGGCGTCCCCGCAGAGCCACGCCGTCAGCGCGAGCAGCAGCACCCCCGACACGACGCCCATGGAGGAGCGGTAGACCCGGTCGTCGTAGACCGGTTCATCGGTCGGCTGCTGGCTGCTCATGGGGTCGATTCTGCCCCACGCCGTCTCAGCCCACGAGATCGGCGTACAGGATGATGTTGTCGGGCCGGTGGCCGTCGGTGATCTCGCCGCCGCAGGTGATGACGCGCAGCTCCGGGCGGGTGGTGTCCCCGTACACCTTGGCGGTCGGGAACCGGTCCTTGGAGACCTGCTCCAGCTCGCGGACGCGGAAGACGGCGGTGGTCCCGTCGGCCCGCGCGACCGTGATCTCCTCGCCGGCGCGCACGCGCGAGACGTCCTTCAGCACGGCCGGGCCGCGGGCGGTGTCGAAGTGGCCGATCAGCACGGCCGGACCCGTCTCGCCTGGTGTGACGCCCTTCGTGTACCAGCCGATCCTGTCCGCGTCGGCCACGGAGGGCACCTCCACGGTGCCGTCGGCGGCCAGCCCCAGCCGGAGCACGGGGGAGGTGTCCACCCCGGCCGCGGGGATCGTCACGCGTACGGGCTCGGAGGCGGGCAGCGGGGCGGCCGCGGCGGGTGCCGCCGGGGCGGCGGTGGGCGTGACGGCGGGCGTCGGGCCGGCGGCGGGGGCGCCGGTGGTGGCCGCGCCGGTGGTGGCGGCGCCGCAGCCGGTCAGGGCGGCGGCCAGGAGGACGGCGGCGAGCAGCGGGCGGACGCGGTGGGCCATGGAGTGCTCCGGGAACGGCGTGCGGCGGGCCACCGGATCGGTGGCCCGCCGAAGGAGGGCAGGAGGGCAGGAGGCCGGGGACGCGGGGGAGTCAGTCGCGGGCGCCGTGGCGGCGGCGCAGGACCACGCTGGCGGCCAGCGCGCCGAAGGCGGCGACCAGCGCGGCGCCGGCCGTCATGGTCGCGGTGTCGACGGTGTCCGCGGCGGTCCGGGCCGGGAGCTCGGCGCCCGCGGCGACGGGGCCCTTCGGGACCACCGACGTCTGACCTGCGGTCTGCGGCTTCACCGTGGCGGGGGTGGCGGCCGGGGCGGGGGTGGCGGGCTTCGTCACCGGCTTGTCGTCGGTGAACGCGTAGCCCGGCTTGCACCCCTGGGGGAACGCCGGGAAGGCGACCCGGCCGACCGTGTCGCTGCCGCCCTGCGTCTTCCACTCGAAGACGGGCCTGGCACCGCTCGGGTTCACGATCCGCGCGATGAAGCCGGCGGACTCGGGCAGTGAGGGGTGGGTGCGGTCCAGCCGGGCGAAGTCGCGGCCGCCGTCGCCGGCCTCGAAGAGCAGCACCTTCGGGCCCAGCTCGGAGAGGTACAGCTCGGCCGACATGCCCGCGCCGATCTCCTGCCCCACCGGCCCGACCCGGCAGTCCGTGCTCGCCTCGCCCGCCGGCAGCGGGTAGGACGTGGCGCGGCCGTCCGCGGCGGTGACGACGAGCACGGGACGGGCGCTCGCGGCCTTGGTGAGTTCGAGGTCCAGGCCCTTGGCCGTGTCGTGGGGCAGGGTCCGGTCCAGCTTCGTGACGACGCGGACCATGTAGGTGTCGCCCGGCTTCCACTGGGGGCCGACCTCGCGGATCCACGCCTCGGGACCCTCCGCCTTGTTGCGCAGCACCGCGACCAGACCCTCCCCGATGTAGACCGGCTCGCCCTCGTAGCGGCTGTTGTCCGAGGCCGGGGCCGAGACGGACTGAGGGGCCGTGGCCGTGGCCGTCGCCGCGAACGCGGTGCCCGCGGCCGGGACGAGCATCGCGCCGGCGAGGGCGACGGTGACGACGGAGGTGCGGAGGGCGGTACGCATAACGACTCCTTGAAGCATGGGCGGGCGAGTGGAAGGAGAGCCGCATGCCGCGTTGCGTCTGTTCGGCCTGGTTCACCGGGTCAGGTGTGGCGGGCTGCTGAAGACGAATCTATGGATCGTGTGCGGGCGGACCATCCGCCTCCTGTCATGGTCGCGTAACGGGCGAACGGGTGTCGTATCGGAGGTGTCGATTCCATAGCAATGGGCCAGAACCGGGCGAGGGGGGTGACAGGTCGCTACGCGCGTAGATATGCTCATCTGGTGACCATGCCCACCACCCTCACCGCATTCGCTGACGTGACGACGTCCGACAGTGCGCTGCGCCGCTTCCTGCACGGGCTGCCCGGCGTCGACGCTGTCGGTCTGGAGGCCCGCGCGGCCTCCCTCGGCACCCGTTCGATCAAGACGACGGCCAAGGCGTACGCCATCGACCTGGCCATCTCGATGATCGACCTGACGACGCTGGAAGGCGCGGACACCCCGGGCAAGGTCCGGGCGCTCTCCGCCAAGGCCGTCCATCCCGATCCGACCGACCGCACGACCCCGATGACGGCCGCCGTCTGCGTCTACCCCGACATGGTGGCGACCGCCAAGGCCGCGCTGAACGGGGCCGACGTCAAGATCGCCTCCGTCGCCACCGCCTTCCCGGCGGGCCGCGCCGCGCTGCCCGTCAAGCTCGCGGACACCCGTGACGCCGTCGCCGCCGGCGCCGACGAGATCGACATGGTCATCGACCGTGGCGCCTTCCTCGCCGGCCGCTACCTGGAGACGTACGAGCTGATCAAGGCCGTCAAGGAGGCCTGCGTCCGCCCCGACGGCAGCGCCGCCCGCCTGAAGGTCATCTTCGAGACCGGCGAGCTGTCGACCTACGACAACATCCGCCGCGCCTCCTGGATCGGCATGCTCGCGGGCGCCGACTTCATCAAGACGTCGACCGGCAAGGTGGGCGTCAACGCCACCCCCGCCAACACCCTGCTCATGCTCGAAGCCGTCCGCGACTTCAAGGCGCAGACTGGAATCCAGATCGGCGTGAAGCCGGCCGGCGGCATCCGCACCACCAAGGACGCGATCAAGTTCCTGGTCCTGGTCAACGAGACCGTGGGCGAGGACTGGCTGAGCAACACCTGGTTCCGCTTCGGCGCCTCCAGCCTGCTCAACGACCTGCTGATGCAGCGCCAGAAGCTGAGCACCGGCCGTTACTCCGGTCCCGACTACGTGACGGTGGACTGATCACCATGGCATCCCTCTTCGAGTACGCACCGGCTCCCGAGTCCCGCTCGGTCGTCGACATCGCCCCCTCCTACGGGCTCTTCATCGACGGCGAGTTCACCGACGCCGCCGACGGCAAGGTCTTCAAGACCGTCTCGCCCAGCAGCGAGGAGGTCCTCTCCGAGGTCGCCCAGGCCGGCGCCGCCGACGTGGACCGCGCCGTGAAGGCCGCCCGCAAGGCCTTCGAGAAGTGGTCCGCGCTGCCCGGCTCCGAGCGCGCCAAGTACCTCTTCCGCATCGCCCGGATCATCCAGGAGCGCAGCCGCGAGCTGGCCGTCCTGGAGACCCTGGACAACGGCAAGCCGATCAAGGAGACCCGCGACGCGGACCTCCCGCTGGTCGCCGCGCACTTCTTCTACTACGCGGGCTGGGCCGACAAGCTCGACCACGCCGGCTACGGCGCGAACCCCCGCCCGCTCGGCGTCGCCGGCCAGGTCATCCCGTGGAACTTCCCGCTGCTCATGCTCGCGTGGAAGATCGCCCCGGCGCTCGCCACCGGCAACACGGTCGTCCTGAAGCCCGCCGAGACCACCCCGCTCTCCGCGCTCTTCTTCGCGGACATCTGCCGCCAGGCCGGCCTGCCCAAGGGCGTCGTCAACATCCTCACCGGTCACGGCGACGCGGGCGCGGCCCTCGTCGAGCACCCGGACGTCAACAAGGTCGCCTTCACCGGCTCGACCGCGGTCGGCAAGGCCATCGCCCGCTCGATCGCCGGCACCGACAAGAAGGTCACCCTGGAGCTGGGCGGCAAGGGCGCCAACATCGTCTTCGACGACGCCCCCATCGACCAGGCCGTCGAGGGCATCGTCAACGGCATCTTCTTCAACCAGGGCCAGGTCTGCTGCGCGGGCTCCCGCCTCCTGGTCCAGGAGTCGATCCACGACGAGCTGCTGGACAGCCTCAAGCGCCGCCTCTCCACGCTGCGCCTGGGCGACCCGCTCGACAAGAACACCGACATCGGCGCGATCAACTCCGCCGAGCAGCTCGCCCGGATCACCGCGCTCGCGGACACCGGCGAGGCCGAGGGCGCCGAGCGCTGGTCCCCGGCGTGCGAGCTGCCGTCCGCCGGCTACTGGTTCGCCCCGACGCTCTTCAGCAACGTCACCCAGGCGCACACCGTCGCCCGCGACGAGATCTTCGGCCCGGTGCTGTCCGTGCTGACCTTCCGCACGCCCGACGAGGCCGTCGCCAAGGCCAACAACAGCCAGTACGGCCTGTCCGCCGGCATCTGGACGGAGAAGGGCTCGCGCATCCTCGCGGTCGCGAACCACCTCCGCGCCGGTGTGGTGTGGGCCAACACGTTCAACAAGTTCGACCCGACCTCGCCCTTCGGCGGATACAAGGAGTCGGGCTTCGGCCGCGAGGGCGGCCGCCACGGTCTGGAGGCCTACCTCGATGTCTGAGTCCTCTGTGCGTCTGAACGTCTTCAAGACCTACAAGCTGTACGTCGGGGGCAAGTTCCCCCGCTCCGAGAGCGGCCGGGTGTACGAGGTGACGGACTCCAAGGGCAAGTGGCTGGCCAACGCCCCGCTGTCCTCCCGCAAGGACGCGCGTGACGCCGTCGTCGCCGCGCGCAAGGCCTTCGGCGGCTGGGCCGGCGCGACCGCGTACAACCGCGGCCAGATCCTCTACCGCATCGCCGAGATGCTGGAGGGCCGCCGCGAGCAGTTCGTCCGCGAGGTCGGCGAGGCCGAGGGCCTGTCCAAGTCGAAGGCCGCCGCCGTCGTCGACGCGGCCATCGACCGCTGGGTCTGGTACGCGGGCTGGACCGACAAGATCGGCCAGATCGTGGGCGGGGCCAACCCCGTCGCGGGCCCGTTCTTCAACCTCTCCACCCCGGAGCCGACCGGTGTCGTCACCGTCGTCGCCCCGCAGGACTCCTCGTTCCTGGGCCTGGTCTCCGTGATCGCCCCGGTCATCGCGACGGGCAACACCGTCGTCGTGATCGCCTCCGAGAAGTCCCCGCTGCCCGCGCTGTCGCTGGGCGAGGTGCTCGCCACCTCCGACCTGCCCGGCGGCGTGGTCAACATCCTTTCCGGCAAGGCCGCCGAGATGGGCCCGCACCTGGCGTCCCACCAGGACGTCAACGCGATCGACCTGGCCGGCGCCGACGCGGCGCTCGCCAAGGAGCTGGAGATCGCGGCGGCCGACAACCTCAAGCGCGTCCTGCGTCCACAGCCTGTGGACGACTGGAGCGCCGACCCGGGCACCTCCCGCATGACGGCGTTCCTGGAGACCAAGACCGTCTGGCACCCCACCGGGTCGCTGGGCGCGGGCGGCTCGTCCTACTAGGACCGCAGCCCTGCGAGACCGGCCCCGGCAGCGTCCCCCGCGCTGCCGGGGCCTCCTTCATTTCCGGCTCGGTTCGCCTCCGGCGGCGCTTCTGCCGGCTCCAGGCGGACGTACGTCCTCGAAACCGCTCGTGCCTCGCGGTTCCTCCGGGCGCTCGCCCGCCTTCGCCGGCGCGCCGCCTTCGGCTCACTCGCCGGGGGCCGGAGGGCCCGGAGGCGTCAGCGGGGGGCCAGGGGGCCCAGGAGGGACGAGACCGCCGCCTTGGGGAGTTCACCCACCGACGGGCCCTGGGTGAGGATCCCCGTGACCGCCGTGGTGCCCACCGCGGGGAAGTCCGCGACCTTGGTGGCGACCCCGTTGTCCAGCGGGTCCACACCGGTGTGGGCCAGCGGGTTCACCTTGAGGTTCGCGATGGGGTCCGTGACCCCGGCCACGGCCGCCGGAACGTCCAGCTCACCGGCCTGCGCGCCGCCCGCGGCCATCGCCAGGGCCGCACCTGCCATCGAGAGGGTCAGGCCCGCGCTGCGGAGCCGGTTCGGTGCCGAAGGGGCTGCGTGACGTGCCATGGGGATCCCGCCTGTGGTCGTAGTCGCGTGCGCACGCAGCGTAGTGGAGGTGTGTTCCTGGACACCAACCGGTCACCGGGAGGATCCCCTACCCGGGGGAATGGTTCAGACTGGTGTCCCGTGAGCTCTTCCTCTCCTTCGCCGACGCGAGTCGTTCTGCTGACCGGTCCGTCGGGCTCCGGAAAATCCTCGCTGGCCGCCCGCTCCGGGCTGCCCGTGCTGCGCCTCGACGACTTCTACAAGGAAGCCGACGACCCCACGCTGCCGCTGGTGGAGGGCAGCTCCGACATCGACTGGGACTCCCCGCTCTCGTGGGACGCCGACACCGCCGTCGCCGCGATCGCCGAGCTGTGCGCGTCGGGACGGACGGACGTGCCGGTCTACGACATCGCCACCAGCTCCCGCACCGGCTGGGACACCCTCGACATCGCCCGCACCCCGCTGTTCATCGCGGAGGGCATCTTCGCCGCGGACGTGGCCGCCCGCTGCCAGGAACTCGGCCTCCTCGCGGACGCCATCTGCCTGCGCGGACGCCCCTCGACCACCTTCCGCCGCCGGCTCGCCCGCGATCTGCGCGAGGGCCGCAAGTCCGTGCTGTTCCTGCTCCGGCGCGGCTGGCGCCTGATGCGCGCCGAGCGGGGCATCGTGGCCCGCCACGTGGAACTGGGCGCCCACGCCTGCGGCCCCGACGAGGCACTCGGCCGGCTCGCGTCCGCCGCCGCCGGCCGCCACCGCTCCACGACCCCCGCCGCGGCGTAGGCGCCGCACGGGCCCAGAAAAGGGTGCGCGGGACCGGTCGGACCCCCGGCCGACCGATCCCGCGCTTTCTCCCCCGTTGGCCGCCGTCTCACCCCCGCAAGACGGTCCCCCGTGGCCGGGGTGGTTCATGTGGTGCTGCCGACCGCCCTCAGGCGACCAGCTCCTCGAAGGACTCCGCCTCGTCGCGCCCAAAGCTCAACGACTCGTCCTCCCGCAGGCGCCGCAGCGAGCGCCAGATGCTCGACTTCACCGTGCCGACGCTGATCCCGAGGATCTCCGCGATCTCCGGGTCCGTACGGCCCTCGTAGTAGCGCAGCACCAGCATCGTGCGCTGCGGCTCCGGGATCCGGGTCAGCGCCTGCCACAGCACCGCGCGCAGCTCCGTGCCGCGCATCGCGTCCGTGTCGGAGGCCGTCTCCGGCAGCTCCTCCGTCGGGTACTCGTTCAGCTTGCGCCGACGCCACGCGCTGATGTGCAGGTTGGTCATGGTGCGGCGCAGGTAGCCGCCGACCGCCGCCTTGTCGCTGATCCGGTCCCAGGCGCGGTACGTGGAGAACAGCGCGCTCTGCAGCAGGTCCTCGGCCTCGTAACGGTCACCGGTGAGGTGGAAGGCCGTCGCGTACAGCGCGGCGCGCCGCTCCTGGACGTAGGCGGTGAACTCCGCCTCGGACGTCGAGGACGGGGTCTGCTGCTGGGCGGGAACCGCCTGGTACTGGTGTGCGTCAATGGCTACGACGTGGGCCGGCCGGGGCCGGGCGACCGCCACCGAACGGACACCCGCCCGG
Organism: Streptomyces erythrochromogenes; assembly: GCF_040684695.1. Lineage (GTDB taxonomy): Bacteria > Actinomycetota > Actinomycetes > Streptomycetales > Streptomycetaceae > Streptomyces > Streptomyces erythrochromogenes_C. The sequence continues at coordinate 3,229 of NZ_JBFBGM010000038.1, read as the reverse complement.
CGGTTCACATCGTGCAGCCGCGTGACAACCGCGCTGGTGGTGGTGCTGTGCAGCGTGTTCATCTCGCGCCCCCCGTCGTGGAGTGTCTCTGCTTCGGATCGCTGTGCGTTGAGTAGAAGATTGCCCGGCCGACTTAACCGGGGTGTCCGTCGACTGTCACAGCACTGTCACAGCGACCGTCGCGACCGCCGCCGCGGACTCCCGCAGGATCTCCCCCGCCCGACGGTCGAACTCCCGACGGGCCATGAGACAGAATGAGCCCGTGCCTTTCCTGTTGCTGATCGAGGACGACGACGCCATCCGCACGGCCCTCGAACTCTCCCTGTCACGCCAGGGCCACCGTGTGGCCACCGCGGCGACGGGCGAGGACGGCCTGAAACTGCTGCGCGAGCAGCGGCCGGATCTGATCGTGCTGGACGTGATGCTGCCCGGGATCGACGGCTTCGAGGTGTGCCGCCGGATCCGCCGCACCGACCAGCTGCCGATCATCCTGCTCACCGCGCGCAGCGACGACATCGACGTGGTCGTCGGCCTGGAGTCCGGAGCCGACGACTACGTGGTCAAGCCCGTCCAGGGGCGGGTCCTCGACGCCCGCATCCGGGCCGTACTGCGCCGCGGCGAACGCGAGTCGAGCGATTCGGCGAGCTTCGGCTCCCTGGTCATCGACCGTGCCGCCATGACCGTGACGAAGAACGGCGAGGACCTCCAGCTCACGCCGACCGAGCTGCGCCTGCTCCTCGAACTGAGCCGCCGGCCCGGCCAGGCGCTCTCCCGCCAGCAGCTGCTGCGCCTGGTCTGGGAGCACGACTACCTCGGCGACTCGCGGCTCGTCGACGCCTGCGTCCAGCGGCTGCGCGCCAAGGTCGAGGACGTGCCCTCCTCACCCACCCTGATCCGCACGGTCCGCGGCGTCGGCTACCGCCTGGACTCCCCGCAGTGATCCGCTCGTTGCTCGCGGGCCGGCGCTGGACCAGCCTGCGGCTGCGGCTCCTCGTCGTCTTCGCGCTGGTCGCCCTGACGGCCGCGGTGTCCGCGTCCGGGATCGCCTACTGGCTCAACCGCGAGGCCGTGCTCACCCGCGTCCAGGAGGCCGCCCTCGGCGACTTCCGGCAGGAGATGCAGAACCGTGCCGCCGCGCTGCCCGCCGACCCGACGCCCGAGGAGCTGCAGCGCACCGCCGAGCTGATGGCGGGCAGCAGCCCCGGCTACAGCGTGCTGCTCGTGCAGGAGGGCAAGGACAACCGCCTGACGTACGGCGCGGCCGGTCCCGACAACTTCCGGCTGACCGACGTCCCGAAGTCCCTGCAGAACGCGGTGAACGACCGTCAGAAGACGACCGCGGCCAACGACGCCGAGTACCACGTGTACTGGCAGCGCACGAAGCCGCGCGGCAACCCGTACCTGGTCGGCGGCACGCGGATCGTGGGCGGCGGGCCGACCGGCTACATGTACAAGTCCCTCGCCCAGGAGCGGGACGACCTCAACGCGCTCGCCTGGTCGCTGACCATCGCGACCATCCTCGCCCTGCTCGGCTCCGCGCTGCTCGCACAGGCCGCGGCCCGCACCGTGCTCAAGCCCGTACAGCGGCTGGGGGACGCGGCGCGGCGGCTCGGCGAGGGCGAACTCGACCACCGCCTGGACGTGTCGGGCACCGACGAACTCGCCGACCTGTCGCGCACCTTCAACAAGACGGCCGAGGCGCTGGAGAAGAAGGTCGCCGACATGAGCGCGCGGGAGGAGGCCAGCCGGCGCTTCGTCGCGGACATGTCGCACGAACTGCGCACGCCGCTGACGGCGCTGACGGCGGTCGCCGAGGTGCTGGAGGAGGAGGTCGAAGACCTCGATCCGATGATCGCACCGGCGGTGGCGCTGGTGGTCAGCGAGACCCGGCGGCTGAACATCCTGGTGGAGAACCTGATGGAGGTCACCCGCTTCGACGCGGGAACGGCCAAGCTGGTGCTGGACGACGTGGACGTCGCCGACCAGGTCACGGCCTGCATCGACGCCCGGGCCTGGCTCGACGCCGTCGAACTCGACGCCGAGCGGGGCATCGTGGTCCGCCTCGACCCGCGCCGCCTCGACGTGATCCTGGCCAACCTGATCGGCAACGCGCTCAAGCACGGCGGCTCGCCGGTGCGGGTGTCGGTGACCGTGGAGGGGGACTGGCTGGTGATCGCGGTCCAGGACAACGGGCCGGGCATCCCCGAGGAGGTCCTGCCGCACGTCTTCGACCGCTTCTACAAGGCGAGCGCGTCGCGGCCGAAGTCGGACGGGAGCGGGCTCGGACTGTCGATCGCCGTGGAGAACGCGCACATCCACGGCGGAGACATCACCGCGGCCAACGTGCCGGGCGCCGGGGCGCTGTTCACCCTGCGGCTGCCGGTGGACGTGGGAAGGGCGATCACGGGTGACCTGGATGCGTAGGGTCCTGCCGGCGGTGCCGGCCGTACTGGTCCCGCTCGTCGGGATCGCGCTGCTGGCGACCGCGGGCTGCGGGATCCGGGCGACGACCGTGCCCGTGGACGTGGGCGCGGCGCCGTCGCGCGTCTCGTGCGACACCCCGGCGCAGCCGGCCGGGCAGAGCGGGGCGCCGGGCTTCCGGGCAACCGTGGAACTGGTCTGCGGGTCGCAGCTGGTGGGCGTGGACCGGATCGTTGCGATGCCGGAGAAGGGCGCCGTACGCGATCCCGCCGTGCAGGCCGCGCAGGCGCTGCTGGAGGCGCTGGAGCGGACGCCGAGCGCGGAGGAGCGGGACGCCGGCTTCTCGACCGGGGTGCCGGCCGGACTGACGGCGGGTGCGCCGAAGCCGGGCGACCCGGCGGGCACGGTGCGGCTCAGCCGCAAGCCGGAGGACCTGCCGCCGGTGGCGTTGTCGCAGATCGTGTGCACGCTGGCGGGCAGCGACACGGTGTCGGCCGGTCCGGGACCGGTGGTCCTGGGCGGACCGGACGCCGATCCGCCGCGGGCGTGGGAGTGCACGGAAGCGGTCCGCTCCCGGCCGGAGTCGGTGCCGACGCTGGGCGAGATCGTCCGCCCCTCGGCCTCGCCGAGCTGACCCGGCCCGCTGCCGGGCGTACCGCCGCTGCGGGGGCGCTGCCCCCGAACCCCCGGTCCTCAATCGCCGGACGGGCTGGAATCCAGCCCGTCCGGCGTGCCCGCGCGGTCTCTGGGCCATCACGGACCCGGCCGAACTGGCCACGGTCACGGCGGATCTCAGCCACCGCCAGGC
>NZ_JBFBGM010000037.1:0-67783 GCF_040684695.1 Streptomyces erythrochromogenes | reverse complement strand
GTCCCCCGGTCTCAATCGCCGGACGGGCTGGAATCCAGCCCGTCCGGCGATTGAGGACCGGGGGTTCGGACACGCCGACGGCCCCCTGAGCGGGGCTCAGGGGGCCGTCGGGATACGGGCAGAAGGCCCGGCCGGCCGGACGGGGCCGGTGGGTCGTCCGCCCCGCGAGGGAAGGGCTACAGGCCCATCGCCGCCGCGAGGTCCTTCTTGATCGCGTCCAGGACTTCCTGGCCGGTCGCGCGGGCCGACGCCAGGTCGGAGGCCTCGGCCACCGGGACGACGACCTCCAGGTAGCACTTCAGCTTGGGCTCCGTGCCCGACGGGCGGCAGATGACCCGGGCCTTGTACGCGCCGTCCAGGTAGTAGCGCAGGCCGTCCGTGGGCGGCAGCGACCGGGTGCCCTCGGCCAGGTCCTCCGCCGAGACGACCCGCAGGCCCGCCAGCGAGACCGGGGGCTCCGCGCGCAGCGCGGCCATCGCCGAGGCGATCACCGACAGGTCCGAGACGCGGACCGAGAGCTGGTCGGTGGCGTGCAGCCCGTGGGCCATCGCCAGGTCGTCCAGCAGGTCGGTCAGGGTGCGGCCCTGCTCCTTGAGCTCCGAGGCCAGTTCGGCCACCAGCAGGGCGGCGGTCACGCCGTCCTTGTCGCGGACGCCCTCGGGGTCCACGCAGTAGCCGAGCGCCTCCTCGTAGCCGTAGCGCAGGCCCTCGACGCGGGCGATCCACTTGAAGCCCGTCAGGGTCTCCTCGTAGCCGACGCCCGCGGCCTCCGCGATCCGGCCCAGCAGGCTGGAGGAGACGATGGACTCGGCGAAGACGCCGGTCGCGCCCTTGTGGACCAGGTGCGCCGCGAGCAGCGCGCCGACCTCGTCGCCGCGCAGCATCCGCCAGCCGTCGGCGGTGGGGACGGCCACCGCGCAGCGGTCCGCGTCGGGGTCGTTCGCGATCACGATGTCCGGCTGGACCTCGGCGGCCCGGGCGAAGGCCAGGTCCATCGCGCCCGGCTCCTCCGGGTTGGGGAACGCCACCGTCGGGAAGGCCGGGTCCGGCTCGGCCTGCTCGGCGACCAGGACCGGCTCGGGGAAGCCGTGCCGGGCGAAGGCCGCCAGCACGACGTCCTTGCCGACGCCGTGCATGGCCGTGTAGACGGTCCGCACGCCGCGCGGGCCGCCCGGGGTCAGGACGGCGTCCGTGCGGGCCAGGTAGGCCTCCAGCACCTCGTCGCCGAGGTCCTCCCAGCCCGATTCCGGGCGGGGGACCGAGGCGAGCGTGTCGACACGGGCGATCTCCGCGGCGATCTCGGTGTCGGCCGGGGAGACGATCTGCGAGCCGTCGCCGAGGTAGACCTTGTAGCCGTTGTCCCGGGGCGGGTTGTGGCTCGCGGTCACCTCGACGCCGGCCACGGCGCCCAGGTGCCTTATGGCGTACGCGAGGACGGGCGTGGGCAGCGGGCGGGGCAGGACGGCCGCGCGCAGCCCGGCACCGGTCATGACGGCCGCGGTGTCGCGGGCGAAGTCCGCCGACTTGTAGCGGGCGTCGTAGCCGACGACGACCAGGCCGCCGGCGTGGCCCTGGGCCTTCAGGTAGGCCGCGAGGCCCGCCGCGGCCCGGATGACCACGCTGCGGTTCATCCGCATCGGGCCCGCGCCGATCTCACCGCGCAGTCCGGCGGTGCCGAACTGGAGGGTGCCGGAGAACCGGTCGGCGAGCTCCGCCGTGTCGCCCGCGTCGAGGAGCGCGGCGAGTTCGGCCGCGGTCTCCGGGTCGGGGTCCTCCGCCAGCCAGGCCTGCGCCCGGGTGATCAGGTCGTCCTGTTCCTGCACTACTTCCGCCTTACCTCTCGTACGGTCCCGGGGCCTCAGATGCGGGCGAGGACCTGGGTCAGCAGCTTGCCCATGCGTGCGGCCGAGTCACGGCCGGCCTGGAGGACCTCTTCGTGGTTCAGCGGCTCGCCGGAGATGCCCGCCGCGAGGTTGGTGACCAGGGAGATGCCGAGCACCTCGGCGCCGGCCTCACGGGCGGCGATGGCCTCCAGCACGGTGGACATGCCGACCAGGTCGGCGCCCATGACGCGGATCATGTTGATCTCGGCCGGGGTCTCGTAGTGCGGGCCGGGGAACTGGACGTAGACGCCCTCCTCCAGGGAGGGGTCGATCTCCTTGCACAGCGCGCGCAGCCCGGGCGAGTACAGGTTCGTCAGGTCCACGAAGTTCGCGCCGATGATCGGCGAGGTGGCCGTCATGTTGATGTGGTCGCTGATCAGGACCGGCTGGCCGGGCTGCATGCCCTCGCGCAGACCGCCGCAGCCGTTGGTCAGCACGACGGTCTTGCAGCCGGCGGCGACCGCGGTGCGGACACCGTGGGCGACGGCGGCGACGCCGCGGCCCTCGTAGTAGTGGGTGCGGCCCAGGAAGACCAGCGCGCGCTTGTCGCCGATCTTGTACGAGCGGACCTTGCCGCCGTGTCCTTCGACGGCGGCCGGGGGGAACCCGGGCAGCTCGGTGACGAGGAACTCGGCCTCGGGGGCGCCCAGGGCCTCGGCGGCGGGGGCCCAGCCGGAGCCCATGACGAGGGCGACATCGTGGGTCTCGGCGCCGGTGAGCTCCCGCAGGCGGGCGGCTGCGGCGTCGGCGGCGGCGGTGGGATCGGTAACAGATGCGTTCACGCAGACGAGCGTAGCCGCTCATTGCCTACGCGCGTAGATGGCACAGCTCACCATGCTCGGATCGTTGTCTTGTCGTTTCCGACCAAATGTCCGTCGCCACCCGCAGTGACCTGCGGCGACCTGCGGTGACCGGCCGGGCGGCCCGCTCCGGGCGGCCCCGCCGCACCCTCTAGCAGGGGCGCTTGCGCAGCTCCATCACGTAGTCGTGCGGGGCGCCCGCGGACTCGGCCGCGTCGGCGATCTCGCCCAGGTAGCGCGCGGAGGGCAGGCCGCCCTCGTAGCCGTTGAGCACGTAGCACCAGGCGGCGTCCTCGCCGTCCAGCGTGTGCACCCGGATCCGCATGCGCCGGTAGATGTCGAGCCCGACGCCCTCCCAGCGGTCCATGGAGTCCTCGTCGAGCGGGGCGATGTCGTAGAGGGCGACGAAGACCTGGTGGCGGGGTGCCTCGACGATCGTGGCGAGGGAACCCTCCCAGCCCATCTGCTCGCCGCCGAAGGTCAGCCGCCAGTCGTTGATCCAGCCCGTGCCGCGCAGCGGCGAATGGGGAGCGCGGCGCGTCATCAGCCGCGGGTCGAGGTTGCCGGCGTACGCGGCGTAGAGCGACATGAGGTCGAGGGTACGGGAGGGGTGGCCGGGAAGGCGTGCCCGGCCGGGCGTACCCCCGGACGGAGTCCCGCGGCGGGACCGGGCGCGAAGCACCTTGAAGCGTGCGGGACAATGGAGCACGGAATGCATCCCCCGGGGAGAACCCCCGGAACACCGGCCGGGGCGGCAGCCGGCCGGGTAGACGTGAGGCGGACTTTTCGTGACCCGGATCGTGATCATCGGCGGCGGACCCGGCGGGTATGAGGCGGCCCTCGTGGGGGCCCAGCTCGGCGCGGAGGTGACCGTCGTGGACTGCGACGGTCTGGGCGGGGCCTCGGTCCTGACCGACTGCGTACCTTCCAAGACTCTGATCGCGACCGCCGAGGTGATGACCACCTTCGACTCCTCCTACGAGGAGCTGGGGATCATCGTCGCGGACGACACCCCGCACGTCGAGCAGGCCGCGCGCGTCGTGGGCGTGGACCTCGGCAAGGTGAACCGGCGCGTCAAGCGCCTCGCGCTCGCCCAGTCGCACGACATCACCGCCTCCGTCACCCGCGCGGGCGCCAAGGTCATGCGCGGCCGCGGCAAGCTGGGCGGCCCGCAGGGCATCGACGGCACCCGGGACGTCATCGTCACCGCCGCGGACGGCACCGAGACGATCCTGACGGCGGACGCCGTCCTCATCGCCACCGGCGGCACCCCGCGCGAGATCCCGGACGCCCAGCCCGACGGCGAGCGCATCCTGAACTGGACGCAGGTCTACGACCTGGACGAGCTCCCCGAGGAGCTCATCGTGGTCGGTTCCGGTGTGACCGGCGCCGAGTTCGCCGGCGCGTACCAGGCGCTCGGGTCCCGGGTCACCCTGGTGTCCTCCCGCGACCGCGTGCTGCCGGGCGAGGACCCCGACGCGGCGGCCGTCCTGGAGGACGTCTTCCGGCGCCGCGGCATGAACGTCGTCGGACGCTCGCGCGCCGAGTCCGCCAAGCGGGTCGGCGACCGGGTCGAGGTCACCCTCTCCGACGGCCGGGTGCTGACCGGCACGCACTGCCTGATGGCGGTCGGCGCGATCCCGAACACCGCGAACATGAACCTGGAGGAGTCCGGGGTCCGGCTCAAGGACTCCGGGCACATCTGGACCGACAAGGTGTCGCGCACCTCCGCGCCGGGCGTGTACGCCGCCGGTGACGTCACGGGCGTCTTCGCGCTCGCGTCCGTCGCCGCCATGCAGGGCCGCATCGCGATGTACCACTTCCTCGGCGACGCGGTGGCCCCGCTGAACCTGAAGACGGTGTCCTCGAACGTCTTCACCGACCCCGAGATCGCCACCGTCGGCTACACGCAGGCGGACGTGGACGCCGGGAAGATCGACGCCCGTGTCGTGAAGCTCCCCCTGCTGCGCAACCCGCGCGCCAAGATGCAGGGCATCCGGGACGGCTTCGTGAAGATGTTCTGCCGTCCGGGCACCGGCATCGTGGTCGGCGGCGTGGTCGTCTCCCCGCGCGCGAGCGAGCTCATCCACCCGATCTCGATCGCCGTCGACAACAATCTGACGGTCGAGCAGATCGCAAACGCGTTCACCGTGTACCCCTCGCTGTCCGGTTCGATCGCCGAGGTGGCGCGCCAGCTGCACACGCGGAAGGCCGCCGGCGAGGCGTGAGGCACCCCAACCGCCCCACACCCCAAGGGTGTTGGGGCGGTGCGCCGTCGCGAGGCCGTGCGTTCACCCAGACCTCGGACCGCGTATACCACTAGTCGCCCTGCCATATGGACAACTTCGGTATTCCGGCGCAAAGAGCTGAAAGCAGACGGTCGTTGGGGTTACTGTCAGTTTCGTGTTCGCTGCAGAACGTCGCCAATTGATCCTCGAAATGGTGCGGGCCAACGGAGCGGTTTCGCTCCGGGAGCTCGCCCGCGTCGTCCAGACCTCCGAAGTGACCGTACGGCGGGACGTGCGGGCACTGGAGGCCGAAGGACTCCTCGACCGCCGACACGGCGGTGCGGTCTTGCCGGGCGGTTTCACGCGGGAGTCCGGCTTTCCGCAAAAGTCCCATCTCGCGACGGCGGAGAAGACCGCCATCGCCGATGTCGCGGCCGGCCTCGTCGAAGAGGGCGAGGCCGTCGTCGTCGGCGCGGGCACCACGACGCAGGAGCTGGCCCGCCGGCTCGCCCGCGTGCCCGGCCTGACCGTCGTCACCAACTCCCTCCTGGTCGCCCAGGCGCTGGCCCACGCCAACCGGGTCGAGGTCGTCATGACCGGCGGCACCCTGCGCGGGTCCAACTACGCCCTCGTCGGCAGCGGGGCCGAACAGTCCCTCCAGGGGCTCCGGGTCTCCCGCGCCTTCCTCTCGGGCAGCGGCCTGACGGCGGAGCGGGGCCTGTCCACGTCCAACATGCTCAGCGCGAGCGTGGACCGGGCGCTGGTACAGGCGGCGGCGGAGGTGGTGGTCCTGGCCGACCACACCAAGCTCGGCACGGACACCATGTTCCAGACGGTGCCGACGGACGTGATGACCCGCCTGGTCACGGACGAGCCCCCGCCGCACGACGACCGCGCGGCCACCGAGCTCCAGGCCCTGGCGGACCAGGGCGTCCAGATCACCGTGGCCGGCGGCCCCGTCGCCTCGGGCGGCGTGGACGGCATGGGCGCCCGCCGCCCCCGCCGGGAGTCCCCCCTCCCGGTCCAGCGCCGCGGCGGCCCGACGGCCCAGCTGCGCAGCGCGCCCGGCGGGATGCTGGAGCAGCAGACGGAGCGCGCCCGGGTCGCGGACATGCGGCGCCGGTAGGCCCGGGCCGCCCGGGGCCTGCCGTCCCCGGAGCCTGCCGTCCCCGGGGTGCGGACTCCGTTCGGGAATCGCGAAGGCCCCGCCCGGTTCGACCGGGCGGGGCCTTCGCGCGTGTCCGAGGACGAGGACGTCAGTCCTTGATCTCGCAGATCGTGGCGCCCGAGGTGACCGAGCCGCCGACCTCGGCGGTGAGGCCGACGACGGTGCCGGAGCGGTGCGCGTTGAGCGGCTGCTCCATCTTCATCGCTTCCAGGACGACGATCAGTTCGCCCTCGGTGACCTGCTGGCCCTCCTCGACCGCGACCTTGACGATCGTGCCCTGCATCGGGGAGGCGAGCGTGTCGCCGGAGGCGGCCGGGCCGGACTTCTTGGCCGCGCGGCGCTTCGGCTTCGCGCCGCCTGCGGCGGCGGTGCGGGCCAGGGTCATGCCGAGGGAGGACGGCAGCGAGACTTCCAGGCGCTTGCCGCCGACCTCGACGACGACCGTCTCGCGGCCCGGCTCGTCCTCGGTCTCCTCGGCCGCGGGGGCCGTGAACGCCGGGATCTCGTTGACGAACTCGGTCTCGATCCAGCGGGTGTAGACCGTGAACGGGCTGCCGTCGGTGGGGGCGAACGCCGGGTCGGCGACGACCGCACGGTGGAAGGGGATGGCCGTGGCCATGCCCTCGACCTCGAACTCGGCGAGCGCGCGGGCGGCGCGCTGCAGCGCCTGCTCGCGGGTGGCGCCGGTGACGATCAGCTTGGCCAGGAGGGAGTCCCAGGCCGGGCCGATAACGGAGCCGGACTCCACGCCCGCGTCGAGGCGGACGCCCGGGCCCGTCGGCGCGACGAACTTCGTCACGGTGCCGGGCGCCGGGAGGAAGCCGCGGCCCGGGTCCTCGCCGTTGATGCGGAACTCGATGGAGTGGCCGCGCAGGACCGGGTCGCCGTAGCCGAGCTCCTCGCCGTCGGCGATGCGGAACATCTCGCGGACCAGGTCGATGCCGGCGACCTCTTCGGTGACCGGGTGCTCGACCTGCAGGCGGGTGTTGACCTCCAGGAAGGAGATCAGGCCGTCGGCGGAGACCAGGAACTCCACGGTGCCGGCGCCGACGTAGCCGGCCTCCTTCAGGATGGCCTTGGACGCGGCGTACAGCTCCGCGTTCTGAGCCTCGGTCAGGAACGGCGCGGGGGCCTCCTCCACCAGCTTCTGGTGGCGGCGCTGCAGGGAGCAGTCACGGGTGGAGACGACGACGACGTTGCCGTGCGAGTCGGCCAGGCACTGGGTCTCGACGTGACGCGGCTTGTCGAGGTAGCGCTCGACGAAGCACTCGCCGCGGCCGAAGGCGGCGACGGCCTCGCGGACGGCGGAGTCGTAGAGCTCCGGCACCTCTTCGAGGGTGCGGGCGACCTTCAGACCGCGGCCGCCACCACCGAAGGCCGCCTTGATGGCGATCGGCAGGCCGTGCTCCTTGGCGAAGGCGACGACCTCGTCCGCCCCGGAGACCGGGTCCGGCGTGCCGGCGACCAGCGGCGCACCGGCGCGCTGGGCGATGTGGCGGGCGGCCACCTTGTCGCCGAGGTCGCGGATGGCCTGCGGCGGCGGGCCGATCCAGGTCAGGCCGGCGTCGAGCACGGCCTGGGCGAATTCGGCGTTCTCGGACAGGAAGCCGTATCCGGGGTGGATGGCGTCCGCACCCGAGTCGGCGGCGGCCTGGAGGACCTTGGAGATGTCCAGGTAGCTGGCGGCCGGGGTGTCACCGCCCAACGCGAAAGCTTCGTCGGCCGCGCGGACGTGCAGAGCGTCCCGGTCCGGATCGGCGTAGACGGCTACGCTCGCGATCCCGGCGTCCCGGCAGGCCCGAGCAACGCGGACAGCGATTTCGCCACGGTTGGCGATGAGCACCTTGCGCACGATGGCTCCCTCCTTGAAACAAGCTGAGTTTAGGGACAGCCCACACGGCCTTTCGACCCTTCCCCGGTGGTGACCTTGCCCACACAGAGTGTGATGCGAGGCCCGCTCCGCCGGGGAACCCTTGTGGCGCCCCAGGTCAGGGGGATCCCCGACTGCACAGTAACCCCGTCATGTAGCCAAGGTCTCTGTCTCCCCGGTCAGCGGCCCCGGGTGATTCTTTGTCGAGTCCCTACGAACGGCCCACAGTTTCTTTGCTGCCGAGCGAGGAGTTGTCCCCTTGTTTACTGATTGGTAGCTCCGTCGTCCCGCAGGGCGAACCGGGACAACACCGTACCCACAGCGGGGTGGCCGACCGTGGTCCCTACGGGCCGCAGCGCGCCGGGCGTGTACTCCGGACGGGCGATGCGGACACATCTCTTGCCCGCCGGGCTACCCGTTAGTAGCCTCCAGGCGTCGAACGGGCGTATGGCGCTTGGGGGGTGGGTGCACGTGGTGCGAAGACTCGTGGCCGGAGTGGCCGCGATCGTGCTGGTCGCGGAAGCCGCCGTACTGGTGCTCGTCCACATCGTGCTGGGCAGGACCACGGCCAACCAGTCCATGTCCATCGCCGGCAGCGATCCGGACCTCATGTCCACGGCCACCTACGGCATGGGGGCGGGCATGGGCGCCTTCCTCCTGCTGTGCGCCGTCATCGCCGCCCTCGCCGCGCTGCGCGACCGCCCGCCGGGCCGCTTCGCCCGCGTCGTGCTCATCTCCGCCGCCGTCACCCACGCGGTGCTCGGCATGCTCGTCGTCGGCCTGGTCGGCTGGATCGCCTTCGCGGTGCTGATGCTGATCCTGTGTCTGCTCGTCCTGATCCTGACGCTCTACCCGGCCGCCGCCCGGCGCGGTGACGGCGGCACCCCCGCCGAGGACGCCCGGGACGACACCCCGCCACCACCGCCGTTCGGGGAGCTCAAGCCCACAAGTCCGTGATGGACACGCCCAGTTCGCCGAGCAGGGAGCGCAGCAGCGGCATGGACAGCCCGATCACGTTGCCGTGATCCCCGTCGATGCCGTCGATGAACGGCGCCGACAGCCCGTCCAGGGTGAACGCCCCCGCCACGTGCAGCGGCTCGCCGCTCGCCACGTACGCCGCCACCTCCGCGTCCGTCGGCTCGCCGAAGCGGACCGTCGTCGACGCCGTCGCCGAGACCTGACGCCCGGTCGCCGTGTCGATCACGCAGTGCCCGGTGCGCAGCACCCCGGCCCGGCCGCGCATCGCCTTCCAGCGCGCGGTGGCCTCCTCGGCGTCCGCGGGCTTGCCCAGCGCCTCGCCGTCCAGCTCCAGCACCGAGTCGCAGCCGATCACCAGGGCGCCCGAGGCCTCGTCCAGGGCCGCCACGACGGCCGCCTTCGCCTCGGCCAGCGCCAGGGCCAGCTCGGCCGGCTCGTCGTGGTCGAGGGTGTCCTCGTCGAAACCGCTGACGATCACGTGCGGGGCGAGACCGGCCTGCCGCAGCAGGTTCAGCCGGGCGGGGGAGGCGGAGGCGAGGACGAGCTTGCGCGCGCTCGCGGGCTGGGGTGTGGCAGTCATGCCCGCCATCGTAGGTGCGCCCGGGCGCGGCTCAGAAGTGGCCGACGCCGAGGACGTAGACCACCACGAGCATGGCGAGGGCGAGCACCACGGTGAGCCGCCGGATCATCGCCTGCGCGTCGCGCATGTCCTTGGGCGGCTCGTTCTTCGGGTCGGACCAGAGCATGTTCCGATCCTGGCCCCGCGGACGGGTGCGGCGCCTGAGTACGGGTACTCAAGCGCCGCCCCGCGTTCACCACATCCCGGCTATCCGGGCCAGTACGTCCGGCCCCAGGCGCGCGGGCCCGGCTGCGGAAGCCGCCGCCGTGCCACCCGGGTCGGCGTCGACCACTCGTCCGCGACCTGCGGGGCGCCCGACGGCTGCGACGCGGCCAGCAGCGCCGCGCGCGCCTGGACCACCGCCAGTGCGGCAGCCAGCTCCTCAGGGGTCGGATTGCCCTTGACGACCTTGATCACCACGGTGACCTCCTGGAGGGACTAGAGGGGGATGTTGCCGTGCTTCTTCGGCGGCAGGGACTCCCGCTTGGTGCGCAGCTGCCGCAGCCCCTTCACCACGTGCGCGCGGGTCTCGGACGGCATGGTCACCGCGTCGATGTAGCCGCGCTCGGCCGCCGTGTACGGGTTGAGCAGCGCGTCCTCGTACTCGGCGATGAGCCGGGTCCGGGTCTCCTCCACCTCCTCGGGAGAGGTCTCGGCCAGGGTGCGCCGGTGCAGGATGTTCACCGCGCCCTGCGCGCCCATCACGGCGATCTGCGCGGTCGGCCAGGCGAGGTTCAGGTCCGCGCCGAGGTGCTTGGAGCCCATGACGTCGTAGGCGCCGCCGAAGGCCTTGCGGGTGATGACGGTGATCAGCGGCACGGTGGCCTCGGCGTACGCGTAGATCAGCTTGGCGCCGCGCCGGATGATTCCGTTGTACTCCTGGTCGGTGCCCGGGAGGAAGCCCGGCACGTCCACGAAGGTCAGCACCGGGATGTTGAAGGCGTCGCAGGTCCGCACGAAGCGGGCCGCCTTCTCGGAGGCGTCGATGTCCAGGCAGCCGGCGAACTGCATCGGCTGGTTGGCGACGACACCCACCGGGTGGCCCTCGACCCGGCCGAAACCGGTCAGGATGTTCGGCGCGAAGAGCGACTGGGTCTCCAGGAACTCCGCGTCGTCGAGCACGTGCTCGATCACGGTGTGCATGTCGTACGGCTGGTTCGCGCTGTCCGGGATCAGCACGTCGAGCTCGCGGTCGCTGTCGGAGACCTCGGTGTCGGCCTCCTCGGGGAACGCGGGCGGCTCCGAGAGGTTGTTCGACGGCAGGTACGACAGGAGCGACTTCACGTACTCGATCGCGTCCTTCTCGTCGCCCGCCATGTGGTGCGCGACGCCGGACGTGCTGTTGTGCGTACGCGCACCGCCCAGTTCCTCGAAGCCGACGTCCTCGCCGGTGACCGTCTTGATGACGTCCGGGCCGGTGATGAACATGTGCGAGGTCTGGTCCACCATCACCGTGAAGTCGGTGATCGCGGGCGAGTACACGGCACCGCCGGCGCAGGGCCCGACGACCAGGCTGATCTGCGGGATCACGCCCGAGGCGTGGACGTTGCGGCGGAAGATCTCGCCGTACATGCCCAGCGCGCTGACACCCTCCTGGATGCGCGCGCCGCCGGAGTCGTTGATGCCGACGAGCGGGCAGCCGGTCTTCAGCGCGAAGTCCATGACCTTCATGATCTTCTGGCCGAAGGTCTCGCCGAGGGCTCCGCCGAAGACGGTGAAGTCCTGCGAGAACACGGCGACGGGACGCCCGTCGACCGTGCCGTAGCCGGTGACGACGCCGTCGCCGTAGGGGCGGGTCTTCTCCAGCCCGAAGTTGGTGGAACGGTGCCGGGCGAACTCGTCCAGCTCGACGAAGGATCCCTCGTCCAGCAGTAGGGCAACCCGCTCACGCGCCGTCAGCTTGCCCTTGGCGTGCTGCTTCTCCACGGCACGGGCGGAACCGGCGTGGGTGGCTTCGTCGATGCGGCGCTGCAGATCCGCGATCTTGCCCGCGGTGGTGTGCATGTCGATCGGCTCTGACGGATGTGACATCGGGGTCGCGGCTCCCTGCATGGTGTCAACTGCCTGGTCAATTGATTGACTACTGCTGGCTACTGGTGCGTAGCGTATCGGCGGGCATGGCGCTCGGCAGTGCGGCGTTTGACACACCTACATTGGGTTGCTTGGCTTCGTCGCCTTCCCTAAAGGGGGGCCGTCCCGCCCTCACGGGCGGGCCTTCCTGCTTCATCGCGCGCTGCCCCGGCGTGGCGGACGCCCGCCGGGGTCCTACGCCCGCTCCACAGGCGGACACCGCCAGCCCGGCGGCCAGAAGGTTGATCGCCGCGTTCTCGTCACGGTCGTGCTCTGCCCCGCAGCCCGCGCACCTCCACGCGCGGATGCCCAGGGGCATCTCCCGGACGAGTGCGCCGCAGACCGAGCACAGTTTCGAGCTGGGATGCCATCGGTCAATGGTGATCAGCTCGCGCCCGTACCAGGTGCTCTTGTACTCCAGCATGCTCCGCAGCTCGCGCCATGCCGCATCGGAGATGGCCCGGGCGAGCCGCGGGTTCTTCTGCATGGTGCGGACGGACAGGTCTTCGATCACGAGCGTTTGGTTTTCGCGCACGAGTCGAGTCGTCAGTTTGTGCAGGTGGTCCCGGCGCCGGTCGGCGATCCGTGCGTGGACCTTCGCTACACGGATGCGTGCCTTGGTCCGGTTCGCGCTGCCCTTCTCCTTGCGCGACAGGGCCCGCTGGGCCCGTGCCAGGCGTGCGCGGTCCCTGCGCTCGCACTTCGGGTTGATGATCTTTTCCCCGGTCGACAGCGTGACCAGCGCCGTCAGCCCCGCGTCGATTCCGACCGCTTGTGCCACCTCGGGGAACGGGGCAGGGCTGTCCTCGAAGAGCAGGGACACGAACCAGCGGCCGGCCGGGTCCCGGGAGACGGTCACGGTCGTCGGATCCGCGCCTGCCGGCAACCGGCGCGACCAGACGACCGCCAAGGGGCCCGCCATCTTGGCGAGAGTCAGCACGCCGTCCCGGAAGCGGAAAGCGGATCTGGTGTACTCGGCACTCGCCCTGGACCGTCGCTTCGACTTGAACCGGGGGTGGCGGGACCGCCCGTCCCGGAAGGCGTCGAACGCCCGCTGCAGGTGCCGCAGCGCCTGCTGGAGGGGCACGCAGGAGACCTCGTTCAGAAAAGCCAGTTCCGGGGTCTGCTTCCAAGCGGTCAGCATGGCCGACGTCTGTGCGTAGCCCACGCGCTCCCGGCGGGCCCGGGCCTCGGCGCGGGCGGCGAGGGCCAGGTTGTAGACCTTCCGCACGCAGCCGAACGTCTTGGACAGCTCTGTTGCCTGCGCGTCGTCGGGGTAGAAACGGAACTTGAATGCCCGCTTTACCGCAGAATTCCCCACAGCGGGGAAGCTAGGGTCGGTCACGATCCGAACACAAACCCGGGTCAGAGGATCACACACGGCGACATAAGGAATCCGACCATGTCATCAGATGCATCAGCCGGAGCCTCCGCAGGTCGTTGGTCGAGCCTGGACCGGCCGCCGCTCAATGCCGCCGCGCTGCAGCGGGCCCTCGTCACCGGGGACGGGCTGTGGACCTCGCTGGAGGTGGTCGCCTCCACCGGGTCCACCAATACCGACCTTGCCACGCGGGCGGCGGAGCTGCCCGAGGGGGCCGTGGTCGTCGCCGAGGAGCAGAGCGCCGGGCGCGGCCGGCTCGACCGGAGCTGGGTCGCTCCGGCCCGGTCCGGGCTGTTCTTCTCGGTGCTGTTCAAGCCGGGCGACGCGGTGCCGCAGGAGCAGTGGGGGTGGCTGACCCTCCTGGCCGGCGTCGCCACCGCGACCGGGCTCTCCCGGGCCGCCGGCGTGGACACCGCCCTCAAGTGGCCCAACGACCTGCTGGTCAGTGTCGAGGGCGAGGAGCGCAAGGCCGGCGGCATCCTCGCCGAGCGGGTCGAGGACGGCGTGATCGTCGGCATCGGGCTCAACGTCACGCTGACCGAGGAGGAGCTCCCGGTGCCGGCCGCCGGGTCGTTGCTGCTGGCCAAGGCCACGGTGACCGACCGGGAGCCGCTGCTCAAGGCCGTCCTGCGGTCCCTGGAGGAGTGGTACGGGAACTGGCGCGCCGCCGGCGGCGACCCGGCGGCCAGCGGCCTCCAGGAGACCTACGCGGCGGGCTGCGCCACCCTCGGCCGGCACGTGCGCGCGGAGCTCCCGGGCGGGCGCACCCTCACCGGAACGGCCGAAGCGGTCGACACCGATGGCCGCCTGGTGATCCGTACGGCCGAAGGCACCCACGAGGCCGTGGGGGCCGGGGACGTCGTCCACCTGCGGTCCGTGCACTGACGGGGCGGGGCCGGGCGCTCGGCGAGATGCGCGGAATGCCGCGTTTCGGGTGCGTACGGCCCCATGCGCCGCCGTGCGGGGCCCGGCCCCGGTGCCGGATCGAAGCCGGGGAGGGGGAGTGAGCTACGGCACACCTGCCGTATGGTTTAGGCGATCCCGCTGCTCGTGGTGATCAACCGGTTCGGCAGGGCAGTGCGCACGGAATGGACAGGAGGCGGCCCTTGACCGTCGACGACTCTGCCTCCGGCGCGTCCGCCCCCGGGCCCAGCGGTCCGGGCACCCCGATCGGGCGCGACCAGCACACTCCCCACCACGAGGTCGACCACACCGTGCAGCCGACGGCGGATCCCCTCGCGATCCGCCTGGAGCAGCTCATCCTGGGCGCCGAGCGCCGGTACACGCCCTTCCAGGCCGCCCGCAGCGCCGGGGTCTCGATGGAGCTCGCCTCCCGCTTCTGGCGGGCCATGGGCTTCGCCGACATCGGCCAGGCCAGGGCGCTGACCGAGGCGGACGTACTGGCCCTGCGCCGGCTCGCCGGCCTCGTGGAGGCCGGGCTGCTGTCCGAGCCGATGGCGGTGCAGGTGGCGCGGTCCACCGGGCAGACCACGGCGCGGCTGGCGGAGTGGCAGATCGACTCCTTCCTGGAGGGGCTCACGGAGCCGCCGGAGCCGGGGATGACCCGTACGGAGGTCACGTACCCCCTGGTCGAGCTGCTCCTGCCCGAGCTGGAGGAGTTCCTCGTCTACGTGTGGCGCCGCCAGCTGGCGGCGGCCACCGGACGCGTGGTGCAGGTCGCGGACGACGAGGAGATGGTCGACCGGCGGCTCGCGGTGGGCTTCGCCGACCTGGTCGGCTTCACCCGCCTGACGCGCCGGCTGGAGGAGGAGGAGCTCGGCGAGCTGGTCGAGTCCTTCGAGACGACCGCGGCGGACCTGGTGGCCGCGTACGGCGGCCGGCTGATCAAGACGCTCGGTGACGAGGTGCTCTACTGCGCCGACGACGCGGCGACCGCCGCGGAGATCGCGCTGCGGCTCATCGAGACGATGGAGGCGGACCCGCAGATGCCCGAGCTGCGGGTCGGGATCGCCTTCGGCACGGTGACGACCCGGATGGGCGACGTCTTCGGGACCACGGTGAACCTCGCGAGCCGCCTGACCTCGATAGCCCCCAAGGACGCCGTGCTGGTGGACGGGGCCATGGCCGAGGAGCTCTCCCGGACCGGTGCCGCGCCGGTGTCGGAGAAGGAGGCGGAGAGCGAGCCCGACGAGGGCGCGGCCTACCGGTTCGCCCTGCAGCCGATGTGGCAGCGGCCGGTACGCGGTCTGGGCGTCGTGGAGCCCTGGTCGCTGACGCGCCGCAAGCGCCGCTGACCCCTGCCCGACCCCGCCCGACCCCCCGCCCGACCCCCGCCCGCGCGCCGGGCCGATCGGGCCGTCCCCGACCGGCGGGCCGCGCGTGCGGACGTCACGGCCGTACTGCAATGCGCCGCGGGCCCCTACCGATCGGCGGGACACCGCCTACTATCCCGACGTAACGTTCGTTAACCGGGAGGGTCCTATGGCGTCCGAGTTCGAGTCGGAGTTCGTGGCGGTACGCCGCCACGAGGGCGGGGTCGCGGAGCTGGTCCTGGACCGCCCCAAGGCCATGAACGCGGTCTCGACCGACATGGCCCGCGCGATCGGCGCGGCCTGCGCCGCGCTGGCCGCGGACCGTTCCGTGCGGGTGGTCGTGCTCTCCTCCGCCGTGGAGCGGGCCTTCTGTGTGGGAGCCGACCTCAAGGAGCGCAACTCGTTCTCCGACGCCGAGCTGGTGCGGCAGCGGCCGACGACGCGCGGGGCCTACGGGGGCGTGCTGGAGCTGCCCATGCCGACGGTCGCGGCGGTGCACGGCTTCGCGCTGGGCGGCGGCTTCGAGCTGGCCCTGGCCTGCGACGTGATCGTCGCCGACGAGACCGCGGTGGTCGGCCTGCCCGAGGTCTCCGTGGGCGTCATCCCGGGCGGCGGCGGTACGCAGCTGCTGCCGCGCCGCGTGGGTGCGGCGCGGGCCGCCGAGCTGATCTTCACCGCGCGCCGGGTGGAGGCCGCGGAGGCGCTCTCCCTGGGGCTGGTGGACTCCGTGGTGCCGGCGGGCCGGGACACGGCCGAGGCGCTGGCCCTGGCGTCGCGGATGGCCGCGAACTCGCCGGTGGGCCTGCGGGCCGCCAAGCGCGCGCTGCGGCTGGGGCACGGGATGGACCTGGCGGCCGGCCTGGAGATCGAGGACGCCGCCTGGCGGACGGTCGCCTTCTCCGGCGACCGGGCGGAGGGTGTGGCGGCCTTCAACGAGAAGCGCAAGCCGAACTGGCCGGGGGAGTAGGTTCCGCACCAGAGGTCCCGGTGGGGCCTCCGGTGGTCGTTGCGGCGTCGTAGCGGCGTCGAAACTCGCGCCAATTATCTCAAAATCCGACAAAACTCCCTAACCTGGGGTGATGGGAGCTGACGGGCGGCTGCGAGCCGTGGTGGGCCTCGCCCAGGCGATGGCCGCGGCGTGCACGCCGCGCGACAGTGTGCGTGCGGCCGCGCGGGGCGCGCGCCTGGCGATGGACGGCTCGTTCGCCGCGATCTCCGCGTGGGAACGCGAGCGCGGGTGCCTACGCGTGCTCGTCAACGAGGGCGAGCGGCGCGCGGGCGAGGAGGAGTTCCCCGAGGACGAGTCCTATCCGGTGCACGACTTCCCCGAGATCACCGAGTTCCTGCACGAGCGGTGGGTGGGCGGCGGCGGTCCCCACGCCTGGGTCGAGAGCGCCGGCGGCGACCGGCCGGGGCGGCGCGGCGAGGCCCTGCGCCGCCGGGGCCGCGGCACGTGCGTGGTCGCCCCCGTCGTGCTCAGCGGGCGTGCCTGGGGCGAGCTCTACGTCGCCCGGGACGAGGGGCTGCCCGACTTCGACGAGGACGACGCGGAGTTCGCCACCGTGCTCGCCGCCGTGGTCGCGGCCGGCCTCGCGCAGAACGAGCGCCTGGAGGAGGCGCGGCGGCTCGCCTTCACCGATCCGCTGACCGGGCTCGCCAACCGCCGGGCCGTCGACATGCGCCTCGACGAGGCCCTGGAGGAGCACCGGCGGACCGGTGTCGTCGTCAGCCTCGTCGTCTGCGACCTGAACGGGCTGAAGAAGGTCAACGACACCCTCGGGCACGCGATGGGCGACCGGCTGCTGGAGCGGTTCGGCTCGGTGCTGAGCCTGTGCGGGGCGATACTGCCGGGCGCGCTGGTCGCCCGTCTGGGCGGCGACGAGTTCTGCCTGGTCGGCGTCGGCCCGCCGGCGGACGACGTCGTCCGG
Organism: Streptomyces erythrochromogenes; assembly: GCF_040684695.1. Classification (GTDB taxonomy): domain Bacteria; phylum Actinomycetota; class Actinomycetes; order Streptomycetales; family Streptomycetaceae; genus Streptomyces; species Streptomyces erythrochromogenes_C. The sequence continues at coordinate 50,585 of NZ_JBFBGM010000037.1, read as the reverse complement.
GTCAGCGAGGAGCTGTGCGCGCGGGCGGCCGGGCTGGAGCTGGGCGAGGGGGTGGCCTGCGGGGTGGCCTCCACCGGTGACCCGATCGGGCCGGTGAAGTCCTCCCGGCGGCTGTTCCGCCTCGCGGACGCGGCCCAGTACAAGGCGAAGGCGGCCCGTTCGGCCGGGCCGGTGGTGGCGGGCCGGGACACGGCGGTGGTGCGGCTGGCGGACGCCGCCGCCCAGGACGCTCCGGGCGAGCGGCGGCGCTTCCGCGGCCGCCCGTGAACGCGGGCCGGTTGCGTAAGGGGCCCAGAGGGTGCGCGATCGTGACAGTTCCAGCTAGTGACATGAAGCGATTCAATCCGTAGGGTGCTGAATATGGATATGCACACTGTCGTGGTGGGGACGTCCGGTACCACCGCCGAGGACGTCATCGCCGTTGCCCGCGGCAACGCACGGGTCGAGCTGTCCGGCGAGGCGCTCGACGCACTCGCCCGCGCCCGCGAGATCGTCGACGCGCTGGCCGCCAAGCCCGAACCCGTCTACGGGGTGTCCACCGGGTTCGGCGCCCTCGCCTCCCGGCACATCAGTCCCGAGCTGCGCGCCCAGCTCCAGCGCAACATCGTCCGCTCGCACGCCGCCGGCATGGGCCCGCGCGTCGAGCGCGAGGTGGTCCGCGCGCTGATGTTCCTCCGGCTCAAGACCGTCGCCTCCGGCCACACAGGTGTGCGCCCCTCCGTCGCGCAGACCATGGCCGACGTGCTCAACGCCGGGATCACCCCCGTGGTCCACGAGTACGGCTCCCTCGGCTGCTCCGGCGACCTCGCCCCGCTGTCCCACTGCGCGCTCGCGCTCATGGGAGAGGGCGACGCCGAGGGCCCCGACGGCACCGTCCGCCCCGCCGGCGAACTGCTCGCCGAGCACGGCATCGAGCCGGTCGAGCTCCGCGAGAAGGAGGGCCTCGCCCTCCTCAACGGCACCGACGGCATGCTCGGCATGCTGGTCATGGCCCTCGCCGACCTCGACAGGCTCTACAAGTCGGCCGACATCACCGCCGCCCTCACCCTGGAGGCGCTGCTCGGCACCGACAAGGTCCTCCAGCCCGAGCTGCACGCCATCCGCCCGCACCCCGGCCAGAGCGCCTCGGCCGCCAACATGGCCGCCGTGCTGAAGGGTTCCGGGCTGACCGGGCACTTCCAGGAGGAGTCCGCACCGCGCGTGCAGGACGCCTACTCCGTGCGCTGCGCCCCGCAGGTCGCCGGCGCGGGCCGCGACACCATGGCGCACGCCGCCCTGGTCGCCTCGCGCGAGCTGGCCTCCGCCGTCGACAACCCGGTGGTGCTGCCCGACGGCCGCGTGGAGTCCAACGGCAACTTCCACGGCGCCCCGGTCGCCTACGTACTGGACTTCCTCGCCATCGCCGCCGCCGACCTCGGCTCCATCGCCGAGCGGCGCACCGACCGGCTGCTCGACAAGAACCGCAGCCACGGCCTGCCGCCGTTCCTCGCGGACGACGCCGGCGTGGACTCCGGTCTGATGATCGCCCAGTACACGCAGGCCGCCCTGGTCAGCGAGATGAAGCGGCTCGCGGTGCCGGCCTCCGCCGACTCGATCCCCTCCTCCGCCATGCAGGAGGACCACGTCTCGATGGGCTGGTCGGCCGCGCGCAAGCTGCGTACGGCCGTCGACAACCTGACGCGGATCATCGCCGTCGAGCTGTACGCGGCCACCCGCGCCATCGAGCTGCGCCACGGGCTGACGGCCGCCCCGGCCAGCCTGGCCGCGATCGCCGCCGCCCGTGCGGCGGGCGTGCAGGGTCCCGGGCCGGATCGTTTCCTCGCCCCCGACCTGGCCGCCGCCGACGAGTTCGTCCGTACCGGCGGGCTCCTCGCCGCGGTGGAGCCGGTGACGGGTCCGCTCGCCTGACGGCCGGCAGTCCAGCAGTACGGCGGAGGGGCCGCCCCGGGAGATCCCGGGGCGGCCCCTCCGCCGTACCGCGCAGCCGTACTGCGCGCGGGTGCGCGGTACGGCTACGAGCCGGGGGAGCGGCGCACCGAGAAGGCCACGAAGGCCGCCCCGACGCCGAGGCAGAAGGTGCCGCCCAGAAGGTACGGGGCGGTGTCGACGGAACCGGTGTCGGCGAGCGAGAGGGACTGGGGCCGCGCGCCCGAAGCGGAAGGCGCCGAGCCCGTGATCGTCGCGGTGGACACCACCCCGTCGGCCGCCCCCGGGGTGTTCGCTCCCGCGGGTACGGCGGAGGTGCCCTCCGTCACCTCCGGTGCGGTCGCGCCCGCCGAGGGCACGAACCACAGGGCGGCGAGGAGGGTGGTCGCTCCGAGAGCGGTGAGCAGCGGTCGGCGTGCGGACACGGTGCGATCCCCCTTGTGGCAGCAGCGAATTGGCCGTGTGCGCCGATGCTACGGAAAGGGGCGGGTCGTGGGAAAGTCAGGGCTTCCGCGGGCCTTACTCTCCGTCGTATGAACCCTTCTGAGACATCACGATATGTACGACTTCGGGTGGATCTGGTACTTGAAGTGCCGGACGCCCAGGCGCTCACGGGAGCCGCGCTCGCCCACATCAAGGCCGACGAGTTCATGCCGGACGAGGAACGCAGCCATGCGGAAGCCGCCGTCCGGGAAGACGAATCGGAAGCCCTCGCCTACCTCGTCGACCCCACTGACCTGGTGCTGGACATCCCCGGGGTGGAACTCGCGCAGGCTTCCTGGAGCAGCGAGCCCGTCGAATACGACCCCGAGTCGATGGAGTGGGACCTCGACGAGGAAGATGGGGACTTCGACGAAGAACCCGACAACGCCTGACCGTGTGGTTGCCCACATCCCAACGGAATGTGGAACCGGCACACGCCGTTAACGCGTTGTCAGGACCGGGCAGGGGGGTGCGCCCCCTGCCGGGCCAACCCCGGGACGGCGGTCTCGGGGTTACCGGCAACGATGGAGTGGCGTGTGAGGACGGACAGCAAGCGGCGGAGAAGGTCCCTGGCGGCCATATCCGTCGTGCTCGGCGGCGTACTGGTGCTCTCGGCGTGCAACGACGGGGGCGACAAGGGCGGGGACCCGAAGGGCAACGGAGAGGCCAGCAAGTCCCAGGCGGACGTGGACGCGGCAGCGGCCAAGGACGCCTCGAAGGCCAAGATCACCATCACGCCGAAGGACGGCGCGACGAACGTCGGCCTCAACGACGCGGCGAACGTGACCGTCACCGACGGCACGCTCACCCAGGTCGAGCTCAAGACGAGCGAGGGCACGGCCGTGGCCGGCGACATAGCCGCCGACGGCAAGAGCTGGAAGCCCAAGGGCGCGCTCAAGCGCTCCACCAAGTACGCCCTGGCCGCGACGGCCAAGGACGCGGACGGCAAGGAAGCGCACGAGAACGCCTCCTTCACGACCGTCTCCCCGGAGAACAGCTTCGTGGCCTCCTTCGTGCCGGAGGAGGGCCAGACCGTCGGCGTCGGCATGCCGGTCTCGATCACCTTCAACAAGGCGATCAAGGACAAGAAGGCCGTCCAGGCGGGCATCACCGTCTCCTCCAGCAGCGGCCAGGAGGTCGTCGGCCACTGGTTCAGCGCCCAGCGCCTGGACTTCCGCCCCGAGCAGTACTGGCAGGCCGGCTCCACCGTCACGCTGAAGCTGGCGCTGGAAGGCGTCCAGGGCGCTCCCGGCGTCCAGGGCGTCCAGAGCAAGACCGTCACCTTCAAGATCGGCCGCAGCCAGGTCTCCACGGTCGACGCGAAGACGAAGAAGATGACGGTCACCCGGGACGGCGCGGTCATCAAGACCATCCCGATCTCCGCGGGCGCCCCGGCCAACCCGACCTACAACGGTCAGATGGTGATCTCCGAGAAGTTCAAGGAGACCCGGATGAACGGTGCCACCGTCGGCTTCACGGACGCCGACGGCAAGGGCGAGTACGACATCAAGGACGTGCCGCACGCGATGCGCCTGTCGAACTCCGGGACCTTCCTCCACGGCAACTACTGGGGTGCGGACTCGATCTTCGGCACCGCCAACACCAGCCACGGCTGCGTGGGCCTGAACGACGTCAAGGGCGCGGGCGACCCGAACCAGCCGGCCGCCTGGTTCTACGACAACTCGCTCATCGGCGACGTCGTCACGGTGGTCAACTCCCCGGACAAGACGATCAAGCCCGACAACGGCCTCAACGGCTGGAACATGAACTGGGCCGACTGGAAGGCCGGCTCGGCCGCCTGACACCCGGCGCGGCCCGCCGCGCGAACGCCGAACGGCGGGGAACCCCACGGGTTCCCCGCCGTTCGGCGTTCCCGGGGGACGGTGGCCGGAAACTCCCGGGCGGTGCGTCCGGGCGCGCTCTAGGGTCGGGCCCATGATGATCCACTCACTTGCCCTGCCCCCGTCCGACGCCGAGGTGGACGCCTGGCTGGCGGTCCTGACCGCGGCCGCGGCCGTCGACCTGCCGCATCTGCCGCCGCCCTCCCGGGTGGAGGTCGCCGGGCGGCTGCGCGTCACGCCGGCGCGCGGCCGGCCGGTGCTGTGGACGGCCGGGGAGGACGGGGGCGGGGGCGCGGGTGAAGGTGACGGCGTGGCCGCCCTGCTCCTGTTCACCGAGGAGGGCAACACGCACACCGCGTTCCTGGACGTGCTGACCGTACGTCCCGAGGCGCGCCGCCGGGGCGTCGGCACGGCCCTGTGGGAGCGCGTCCGCGAGGAGCTGCGCGCCGAGGGCCGCACCTCGGTCGCGGTCATGCTCGACCTCGGCGGTCCCGGCCAGGCCTTCGCCGAGGCGATGGGCTTTGAGAACGTCCTGCCGATGGCCTGGTACGTACAGGACGTCCCGGCCGGCCACGTCACGGCGGACCGGAGTGCCCAGCCCCCCGCCACACCCGGCTACGAGCTCCTGACCTGGTACGGCCTCGTCCCCGACGCGTGGGCACCGGCCGCGGCCGCCGCCCACGCCGCCATGGAGGACGCTCCGACCGGCGACATGGACGAGCGGGTCCAGACCTGGACGCCCGAGCGGCTGCACACCCTCCAGCAGCTGATCCTGGACCGCGGCGGGGACATGATCACGGTCGCGGCGGTGACCCCCGGGGGCGAGGTGGCCGCGTACACGGAGATCGTCCTGCCGGACCCCGAGGGAACGGCCGCCCTCCAGTACGACACGGTGGTCGTTCCCGCCCACCGCGGCCACGGCCTCGGACGCGCCGTGAAACGGCACATGGTCGCGCAGGCCGCCGCCCGCCACCCGCAGCTGCGGCGCATCGCCACCACGGTCGCGGACGAGAACGGCCCGATGCGGGCGGTCAACGAGGCGCTCGGCCAGCGGCGCGAGCGCGGCGTCGGCATCTACCAGATCAAGCTGTAGCGGGATCCGGAACCCGGGATCCGGAACCCGGGACGCGGCGGCTGCCGCCGCAGGTCACACGGCCCGCCCGGCCGCCTTTTCGTCAGCCTGCCCGTGCGCCTTCTCCGTGGCCTGCTCGGCGGTCCGCTGCGCGTCCCAGGACGCCAGCAGCCGCAGCGCGTCCTCGGAAGCCGACCCCGGCTCCGCGTGGAAGGTCACCAGGGCCTGCGTCGGATCGTCGGGGAGCGTCAGCGTCTCGAAGGACAGGCGCATCTCTCCCACCAGCGGGTGCCGCAGCTGCTTCACCCCGTGGGTCTTGTCCGCCACCGTGTGCGCCGCCCACAGCCGCCGGAACTCCTCGTTCTTCACGGACAGCTCACCGACCAGCGCCGACAGCTGCTCGTCGTCCGGGTGCTGGCCCGCGTACAGCCGCAGATTGCTGACGACCCAGCACGCCTGGCACTCCCACTCCCCGTACAGCTCCGCGGTCGCCGGGTCCAGGAACATCAGCCGGACCAGGTTCCGCTCCGCCGCGGGAAGCGCCCCGAAGTCCCCGAAGACCGCGGCCGCCAGCCGGTTCCAGCCGATGACGTCCTGACGGTTGCCCACCAGGTAGGCCGGTACGCCCTCCATCGCGTCCATCAGCGTGCGCAGTGCCGGACGCACCTGCTGCGGCCGCCGGCTCTGGCGGCGCCTGCGCGCCTTCGGCCGGGCCAGGTCCATCAGGTGCGCCCGCTCGGTCCCGTCCAGGCGCAGGGCCCGCGCGATGGCGTCCAGCACCTCCGCCGACACGTTGTGCCCGTCGCGCTGTTCCAGCCGCGTGTAGTAGGCGACCGACACCCCCGCCAGCTGCGCCAGCTCCTCGCGGCGCAGCCCCGGCACGCGCCGCCGGCGCCCGTAGTCCGTCAGGCCCACGTCCTCCGGGCGCAGCCGTGCGCGGCGGGAGCGGAGGAACTCGCCCAGGCACGCTCGCTGATCACGCTGGTCCATGCGGTCCAGTATCTCCGGGCGGTCCGACACCCGGAGGGCGTCAGCCTGACCCCACCAGTAGTAGGTTCGCCAGTCGTAGGAAGCGCAGGGGTCTGGGTGCCGGCGGGCCGGTCCGGCAGCGTGGTGCGCACCGCACACGCCACCGCTTCGAGGAGCACCCCCATGCCCGGCACCGCCCCCGCGACCACCCCGACCGCCCCGGCCACTCCGATCACCGAGGTCGCCGTGTACGCCGCCCCCGCCCCCGGCGTCCCGCTGGAACGCACCACGGTCCCGCGCCGTCCCGTAGGCCCGCACGACGTCCTCATCGACATCAAGTACGCGGGCATCTGCCACTCCGACATCCACCAGGTGCGCGACGGCTGGGGCGAGGGCATCTACCCCATGGTCCCCGGCCACGAGATCGCCGGAGTCGTCGCCGAAGTCGGCTCGGACGTCACCCGGTTCACCGTCGGGGACCGGGTGGGCGTCGGCTGCATGGTCGACTCCTGCCGCGTGTGCGAGCACTGCCTCAGCGGCCAGGAGCAGCACTGCGTCCAGGGCATGACCGGCACCTACAACGCCCTCGGCCGGGACGGCGAGCCCACGTACGGCGGTTACTCCACCCACCTCGTCGTCGACGAGAACTACACCGTGCGCATCCCCGAGGGCCTCGCCCTGGACGTGGCCGCGCCGCTGCTGTGCGCGGGCATCACCCTCTACTCGCCGCTGCGGCACTGGCAGGCGGGCCCCGGCAAGAAGGTCGCGGTCGTCGGCCTCGGGGGCCTGGGCCACATGGGCGTGAAGATGGCGCACGCGCTCGGCGCGGAGGTCACCGTGCTGTCGCAGACCCTCCGCAAGGAGGCCGACGGCCGGCGGCTGGGCGCCACCCACTTCCACGCCACCGGTGACGAGTCCACCTTCGAGAAGCTCGCCGGGACCTTCGACCTGATCCTGTCGACCGTCTCGGCCCCGCTGGCCCTCGACGCCTACCTGGGCCTGCTGAAGGTCGACGGCGCGCTGGTGAACGTCGGCGCCCCGGAGGAGCCGGTCTCCCTCAACCTCTTCTCCCTCATCGGCGGCCGCAAGACCCTCGCCGGATCGATGATCGGCGGCATCGCCGAGACCCAGGAGATGCTGGACTTCTGCGCGGAGCACGGCCTGGGCTCGGAGATCGAACTGATCGACGCCGCCCACATCAACGAGGCCTACGCCCGCGTCGAGTCGAGCGACGTGCGCTACCGCTTCGTGATCGACACCTCGACGATCTGACGCTGCGGGGCGGCCCGTACGAGCCGGTCCCGGCACCCGGCAGGAATCGAAGGTGCGTCGGGGCGCACGCGGCGGCTAGAACGGCACCATGACCGTGTTCCTGTGTACGAAGTGCGGCGGGGCCCTCACGCCGGACCTGAGGCCGCTGCCCGCCGTTCCCCCGGCGCCCGACGACTCCGGACGCGCCGCCCGCGGCGGGCGGGCGCCGGCCACGATGCCGCACGGGCACTACGCGACCGAGACCGAACCCTGGGGCGCCCCGTACGTGCCGCACCCGGACCAGGGCTACGGCGGGCCCACGCAGCCGCGCGGCCTCGGCCTGAGCGACGCGGGGGTGGCCATGGTCTCCGCCGGGCCGCGCGACAACATCGTGGTCCACCCCGACGACGCGCCCGGCCTGCGGCCGCTGCCGAACGGCGAGAACGGCGCCGGATGCTGCGGGCCGTCAGGAGGGAGCGGGCTCAACCGCGCCTGCTCCTGCGGCGCCCGGGTGGCCACGCTCGCCGCGGACTGCTTCGGCCCGTACGAACTCCACCTCGACGCGAAGCGGGTCCACGGCCACGACCCGTCCTGATCAGCACCCGCTCACTCGCCGGGGGCCGTGGCCACGCCGATCGGGCAGCTCACGCCCGTGCCGCCGATGCCGCAGTAGCCGCCCGGGTTCTTGTCCAGGTACTGCTGGTGGTACGCCTCCGCCGGCCAGAAGGGGCGGTCCGCCGCCGGGAGGACGGCCGTGGTGATGCGGCCGTGGCCCGAGGAGCCCAGCACCCGCTGGTAGGTCTCGCGGGATGCCTCCGCCGCCTCCTGCTGGGCGGGGGAGTGCGTGTAGAGCGACGAGCGGTACTGGGTGCCCACGTCGTTGCCCTGGCGGAAGCCCTGGGTGGGGTCGTGGGACTCCCAGAAGAGCTTCAGGAGGGCGGCGTAGGAGACCTGCGCGGGGTCGAAGACCACGCGGACGACCTCCGTATGGCCCGTCAGGCCCGAGCACACCTCCTCGTACGTCGGATTCTCGGTGAAGCCGCCCTGGTAGCCGGCCAGCGTCGTCCACACCCCCGGCGTCCGCCAGAACGCGCGCTCCGCGCCCCAGAAACAGCCCAGCCCGAAGTCGGCGACCTCCAGGTGCGCCGGATACGGGCCGGCCAGCGGGTTGCCCAGCACGGTGTGCCTCTCCGGAAGGGCGAACAGCGGCTCCGCGCGGCCCGTCAGGGCCTCCTCGCGGGTGGGCAGCACGGGCGTGCGGCGGTACGAGAACATCGGTTGCCTCCTTGTGGGAGGGACAACGGAGAAGGGGCGGGCCGGATTCCCCGGCCCGCCCCCCCGTTCCCCGTGCCTCACAGGCCCGGCGTGACCTCGCGCACCGCCCAGTCCCGGGCGTACACGTAGCGCGCCGGCGACGCGTAGTACCAGGGCATCGCCCCGATGTGCCCGTCGATGTGGCGGAACTGCTCCACCGCCTCCGCGTCCCGGTCCTGCCAGAACAGGAACGACGCCAGCAGGTGCCGCAGCCGGATCGACCGCCAGTCCGCCGGATCGGCCGCCGCCAGGTCGGCCAGGGCGTCCTCCACGGCCGCCAGCACCTCCGGCTCCTTGAAGAAGGTCTCCGGCTTCAGGTCCGACTCGTGCAGCTCCTGCTCGACGTAGGCGATGAGCGGGAGCATGGACAGCAGCTCACCCGGCTCCGCCCCGGCCGCGCACTCGCGGGCGAAGGCCAGCGCCTGCTCGTGCGAGCCGCGCCACTTCTGGCTCCAGTACTGCATGGCGCTCGTGTGGGCCGACAGGTTCTTCGGGTCGCGCTTGATGATCTGCGACCACAGCTCCCGGTACTCCTCGTGCGCGTACCCCAGGCCCTGGCTGAGGGCCTGCTCCACCATGTACGGAACCGGGTCCGCGGGATCCGCCAGCCGCTGGGCCTCGCGCACCTGCTCCCGCGCCGTGAGCAGCAGCTCGCGGAAGATCCGGAACTGCTCCTGGGTGGTGTGGCTGGCCCGCGCGGAGCCCCGCACGTTCCACGCCACCAGGATGCCCGTGTCCGCGTTCACCAGCGCCGCGGACGGATCCGACGGCCTGGCCGCGCGCCAGGCCAGCAGCCAGGCGTCGTCCTCGGCGGCGAGCTCGGACAGCGGACGCAGGCGCTGCCAGCGCTCCTCCCAGTCCTGCCCCGCCCCGTCCAGGTAGGCCGCGGCCGCTTCCCAGTCGCCGGCCTTGACCGCCGCGACGGCCGCGGTCTGCTCGGGCGGGACGGGCCGGGCGTTCTCCGTGTCGAGCTCGGCCTCCGGTACGAAGCCCAGCGCGACGACCGCCGCGGCCTGCTCCGCCTTCCGCCCCGCCTTGACGGCGGCCGTCCCGGCGTTCAGCTCCTCGGTCCGGCCCTCGATGACGGCGATCTCCGCCTCCAGCCGCTTCGCCTTGCGGAGGTAGTAGACGCCGCGCAGGACCTTGAAGGCGCCGAAGAGCAGCATCGCGCCGAGGATGTACAGGCCGATCACGGGGCAAGCACCAGCTTTCGCAGGGGTTCGGTGTCGGACAGGTCGGCGACGGCCGCGTCGAGGGCCGTGCGGAGCTGCTCCTCGAAGCCCTCGGCCGGGTAGCGCAGGGCGGCCGAGTCGGACCAGGACAGCTGCCAGCGGGCGGCGCCGCGGCCCGTCAGCTCCACGGTGACCAGCTGGTTCAGGGCCCGCCGGACCACCGGGCGGGCGAACTCGCGGGCCGTGCGGCCCGTGGCGGCCGCGGCCTCCTCCGACTTCGGGAAGCGGTCGGCGACGCGCCAGCGCACCGCCGGGTCCGCGTCGATCGCGTCGAGCAGGGCCGACAGCCCGGGGCCGGCGCCCTCGGCGGCGAAGGCCTCGCGGATGTCCTCCGCGCCCTGGCCGACGTACTGCGTCATCGACTCGTGGACGAGGTCCTCCCAGTCGACCCGCTTGAGCGCGAGGGCCTCGGGGGTGAGGACGACCTGCTCCAGCGCCGCCAGCGCGGCACCCGCGTCGGACAGCAGCTCCAGGGAGGGGCGGGCGCTCTGGGCGCCGCGGCCGTCGTCGGGCAGGGCCTCGATGCGGGCGACGCGCTCGGCGAGCGGCGGGTGGGAGTCGTACGGGGACGCGGGCTCGGTCGACAGGTCCCGGCGCAGGTCGTCGAGGTCCTCGGAGCGGGCGTCGAGGAGCTTGCGCAGGCCGCCGAAGACCTCACCGGGACGGGGCAGCAGGCCCGCGCCGACGCCGAGGGTGGCGTACGAGCTCATGTAGAAGCCGTGCGCGGAGTCCAGGGCGTTGATCTCGCGCAGGGCGGAGGCGGCGGAGTCCCGGCCGGCGACGCGCACCGAGGCGAGGTCGGCGGCCAGCTCCTGGCGGCGCCCGGCGGTGTGGGTCGCACGCATGTAGAAATTGCCGTACGCCATGTAGATCTTCGCCATGGCGCGGTACGTCGCGCCCTGACCGGAGGTGTCGACGCCCTTGGCGCCCTTGCCCTTGGCGACCCGCTTCTCGTCCCGCTTCTCCTGGCGGGCCCGCTCCTTGGCGACCTTGTGGTCGGCGCGCTCGTGGAAGTGGGCGATCGTCCGGATCAGCTGGGCGCGGCCGCGGGCGATCAGCGGGGTGAGGCGGGTGTCGAAGTTGGCGTAGTGGCCCATCTCGTGGGCGAGCACGGCGCGCAGCTGCATCTCGTCCAGGCCCGTCATCAGCGGCAGGCCCAGGTAGAGGCGGCGGGTCCCGGGCCGCAGGCCCAGCAGCCGGGCGTCCTCGGAGACGGCCGCGTTCACCTCGTCGATCAGCACGATCTCGTCGGGGGCACGGGTGCCGACCTGCTGCGCGACCTCGCGCACGGTCTGCCACAGGACGGGCTCCTGCGCCTCGGTGACGGTGATGCCGGCCGGCGGCTCGCCCTTGGGGGTGCGGAGCATGAACAGACCGCGGACGATCGGAACGGCGAGGACGACCGAAACGATTATGATCTTGAAGGCGACCGGGCCGTGCAGCCAGGTGACGACGGCGAAGTCCACGCCGACGAGGGCGGCGAGCAGGAAGACGCCGAGCAGATAGAAGCCTGCGAGCAGGACGAGCGCGCGCACGGCACGCAAAGAAGCGCCCATATGGACAGATCCCCCCACGGGATGAAAACGGAGCCGAGGTGCGTGGCGAGGGCCGGGCCGATGCCCGATGGCCCAGGGCCGCCACGCCGCATCATGCGGCTCGAAGAATGTTGACGGCAACCTTATTCACCGCTCGTCGCCGCTGGTCGTGGGGGGTACCCGTCGGTAGCCGGCCTACTGGGGGAGGGTCGCCGGAGAGCCGCCGTTGGCCTCGTAGCCGGCCACCGCCAGGGCCCGGTACAGCGCGTACTGCGCCGCCGGGTCGTCCGCCGCCGACCACGGCAGCGCGCCGACGTACCCGTCCACGTGCCGGACCTGCTCCATCGCCTCCGCCCACCGCTCCATGTTGACCAGGAACAGCAGCAGCAGGTGCCGTACGTGCGCCAGCATCGGGTCGTCCTGCCGCGCCGTGTGCACCGCGTACAGCGCCCCCTCCACCGCCCGCGTCACGGCCTCACCGCGGTAGAAACCGCCGCTCAGGATCACGTCCGGCAGGTTCTCGTACAGCGCGAACAGCGGCAGCGCCGCCAGCAGCGAACCCTGCGGGGCGCGCGCCGCGGCCGCGTGCGCGAAGGCGTCGGCCTTCTCCCGCGACCCGTGCCACTTCGCGCACCAGTAGTGCAGCGCCGCCAGGTGCGCGCCCATGTGCTCCGGCGCCCGGTCGATCACCTTCGCCCACAGCTCGTCGAACTCCGCCTCCGGGTACGCCAGACCCCGGGCGATCGCCAGCTCCGTGATGTACGGGACCGGGTCCCCCGGCGCCAGCAGCGCGGCCTTGCGGCACGCGTCCCGGGCCTCCTCCAGGATGATCCGGTGGTCGTCGGACCCGACGCCGCCCGAGTGCCGCCACGCCTGCTGCACCAGCAGCTCCGCGTGCACCTGCGCACCGCCCGCGTCCTTGTCCGCCTCCAGCCGCCACGCCTTCAGCCACTGCGCGCCCACCCCCGGCTGCGCCACCAGCTCCAGCGCCGCCGCGCCGCCGAAGGCCTGCACGCGCTGCCAGCGCCGCTCGCCCTCCCGCGGGGTCCCGGCCAGCAGCTGCGAGGCCGCCTGCCACTGCCCGGTGCGCCGTACGTTGTCGAGGGCGTCCATCAGGTCCTGGTCGGGCCCGGGGACGCGGATGTCGAGGTCTTCCTGCCGGTCGAATCCGTAGTTCGCCGGGTCGGCGGCGTCAGGGCTGTTCGGCGAGACCAGACGGATGCCGCCGCGCCGGCGCCGGACGAACGGGCCGACGATGAACAAGATCATGAGCACGGCGAACAGGAACCACAGAATCTCCATGCCTCCAGCGAACCAGACCGAGGGCCCCACAGGCGAACAGGGGGGTGCACACCGGCCCTGGGCATAGCATCTGACCATGAGCGACGACAGCCACGAGCACCAGAGCTTCGAGACCCGCGCGATCCACGCGGGCAACACCGCCGACCCGCAGACCGGCGCGGTCGTACCGCCGATCTACCAGGTCTCCACCTACAAGCAGGACGGCGTCGGCGGCCTGCGCGGCGGCTACGAGTACAGCCGCAGCGCCAACCCGACCCGCACCGCGCTGGAGGAGAACCTCGCGGCGCTGGAGGGCGGCCGCCGCGGCCTCGCCTTCGCGTCCGGACTGGCCGCCGAGGACTGCCTGCTGCGCACGCTGCTCTCCCCGGGCGACCACGTGGTCATCCCGAACGACGCCTACGGCGGCACCTTCCGCCTCTTCGCGAAGGTCGTCTCCCGCTGGGGCGTGGAGTGGTCGGTGGCCGACACCTCCGACGCCGATTCCGTACGTGCCGCCCTCACCCCGAAGACGAAGGTCATCTGGGTCGAGACCCCCTCCAACCCGCTGCTCGGCATCACCGACATCGCCGTCGTCGCCGACATCGCGCGGACCGCCGGCGCCAAGCTGGTCGTGGACAACACCTTCGCCTCGCCGTACCTCCAGCAGCCCCTGGCGCTGGGCGCGGACGTCGTCGTCCACTCGCTGACCAAGTACATGGGCGGACACTCCGACGTGGTCGGCGGCGCGCTCGTCACCGCCGACGAGGCGCTGGGCGAGGAACTGGCCTACCACCAGAACGCGATGGGCGCGGTGGCCGGGCCGTTCGACTCGTGGGTCGTGCTGCGGGGCATCAAGACCCTGGCCGTGCGCATGGACCGGCACGCGGAGAACGCGGCCAAGATCGTCGAGGTGCTCAAGCGGCACCCGAAGGTCACCAAGGTCCTCTACCCGGGCCTGCCCGAGCACCCGGGCCACGAGATCGCCGCCAAGCAGATGCGCAACTTCGGCGGCATGGTGTCCTTCCAGGTCGCCGGCGGCGAGGAAGAGGCCGTCGCGGTCTGCGGCCGCACCAAGATCTTCACGCTGGCCGAGTCCCTCGGCGGCGTCGAGTCCCTCATCGAGCACCCGGGCCGCATGACGCACGCGTCGGTGGCCGGCTCGGCCCTGGAGGTCCCGGCGGACCTGATCCGCGTCTCGGTGGGCATCGAGAACGCCGACGACCTGATCGCGGACCTGACCCAGGCCCTGGGCTAGTCGCCCCGAACCGGCTCCGCCACGCCGCTCCGGCTTCGCCGGGGGCCGGCACGGCGGAGCCGGAAGGGTTCGGCTACCAGCCCTCCAGCGGCGGGGAGATGCCCGTCGGCGGGCCCGCCCAGGGGCGGGTCAGGGAGGCCCAGACCGCGAAGGCCACCGCGGCCGCGAACAGCACCGCCCAGCCGAACCTGCGCAACGCCCGCCGCCTGCGCAGGAGTTGGTCCCCGCGGGCCGCCGCACCCGCCGCCAGGCCCGTCGGCACCACCGGGTACGGGCCGTCCAGCAGACGCCTGACCTGCGCCTCCTTCCGGTCCGGCAGCCCGCTCACGCCGCCTCCCGGGCCCGCAGCAGGGACACGGCCCGGTTGCACAGCACGCGGACCCGCTCCACCGGCATCCCGAGCTGCGCCGCCGTGACCTCCTCGGCGAGCCCCTCGTAGAGCCGCAGCACGACCACGAGCCGTTCCGGCGGGCTCAGCCGCCCCAGCACCCCGCTCCCGCCGTGGTGGCGCCAGCCGGTCCGGGCGAAGGCCGCGCACAGCTCGTGGCGGGTGAAGTCGTACGGGTCGTCCGCGCGCAGGCGCCGCCAGTGCGCGTACGTACGGGCCAGCGCGCCCGCGAGCAGCCGGCGGGCCGACTCCGGCTCGCCCGTCAGCAGCACGGCGACATGCAGGAGACGCCCCGCCGCACCCGCGACGAAGGCTTCGAACTCGCCGTAGGAACCGGCCTGTTGATCAACCGCCCGCATATTCACATAGTGCGGCCGGTGGGACCGGTCAGGTCAAGAGGGCGGACCGACTCAGCTCAGGAGGCCGGACCGGCTTCGGCCACGGCCGCCATCAGCTCCGACAGCGACAGGTTGAAGCGCGTCAGCAGCCCCGTGAAGGACTCGCGCTCGTCCTCGCTCCAGCCCTCCGTCACCCGGGCCATGAGCTCGCGCCGCGAGGACCGCACCTCCTCCAGCCGCGCCAGCCCCCGCGGGGACAGCGCGAGGACGACGGCCCGACCGTCCTCGGGGTGCGAGGTCCGCTTGACCAGACCGCCGTCGACCAGCGGCGCGACCTGCCGGGTCACCGTCGAGGAGTCGATCCCCATGCCTCCCGCGAGCGCCTTGACGCCCATCGGGCCCTCCAGGTCGAGCCGGTTGAGCAGCAGGTAGGCGGCGCGGTCCATCGAATTGCGGGCCTGGCCCACGCCGCCCAGACGGGTCTGCTCGGCACGCCGGGCGAAGACCGCCACCTGGTGCTGGAGCGCGTCGAGGAGACCGGCTCCGGCGGGCGCTTCGGCCTGCACGGGCAGATCGGAATTGGCCGGGGAGGAAGGCATGGCCGTGGGCTCTCTTCGCATGGGTCCGACAAGGATGGGGGACAGAGTACGCGGCCCTGCGGCGGCTCGTACGCCTCGTACGAGAACTGGTACGGCCCGCCGGGGCACCCGCTCCACCGGCGTCCCGGATGGCGAGATTTCGACCCTGCCGGCCCAGACCCCGGCCTGGCCCCGCCCCGGCCCCGTTCCCGGCCCCGCCCCGGCCCCGTTCCCGGGCTCCGAGTCGACTCCGGCATCCCCGCCAGTCATCGCCTCCGGTCATCCCCGCCGGTCACCGGCCCGGACCCTCCCGCGGCCCCGCCGGACGCTCCGCGCCGGGCCGCGCCCGGGCTGCGAGACTGGCGGCATGAACTACCGCCTGCCCCAGCCCGTTCCCCAGGTCATCCTCGACGACGTCCGGGGGGCGCAGAAGATGCTCTCCGGCGTCTCCCGGGTCACGCCGATGGAAGGCAGCAGGCACCTCTCCGCACTCACCGGCTCGCCCGTCCACTTCAAGTGCGAGAACCTCCAGCGCACCGGATCCTTCAAGCTCCGCGGAGCCTACGTGCGCATCGCGGGCCTGCGCCCCGAGCAGCGCGCCGCCGGCGTCGTGGCCGCCAGCGCCGGCAACCACGCCCAGGGCGTGGCGCTGGCCTCCTCGCTCCTCGGCGTCCGCTCCACCGTGTTCATGCCGGTCGGGGCGCCGCTGCCGAAGGTCGCCGCGACCCAGGAGTACGGGGCCGACGTACGCATGCACGGTCAGGTCGTCGACGAGACCCTCGCCGCGGCCCAGGACTACGCCGACCGCACGGGCGCGGTGTTCATCCACCCCTTCGACCACCACGACATCATCGCCGGCCAGGGCACGGTCGGCCTGGAGATCCTGGAGCAGTGCCCGGAGGTGCGCACCATCCTCGTGGGCATCGGCGGCGGCGGGCTCGCCGCCGGCGTCGCGGTCGCGGTGAAGGCGCTGCGGCCCGACGTGCGGGTCGTCGGGGTACAGGCGGCGGGCGCGGCCGCGTACCCGCCCTCCCTCAAGGCCGGCCACCCGGTCTCGATCGACGACCCGAACACCATGGCCGACGGCATCAAGGTGGGCCGCCCCGGCGACGTCCCCTTCAGGATCATCGGCGAACTCCTGGACGACGTGCGCACCGTGTCCGAGGACGCGCTCTCCAGTGCCCTGCTGCTGTGCCTGGAACGGGCGAAACTCGTCGTGGAGCCGGCCGGGTGCAGTACGGTGGCGGCCCTGCTGAGCGAGCCCGAGCTGTACGGCGCGGGCCCGGTCGTGGCCGTGCTCTCCGGCGGCAACGTCGACCCGCTCCTGCTCCAGCGGATCCTGCGGCACGGCATGGCGGCGGCGGGCCGGTACCTGTCCCTGCGGCTGCGCGTGACGGACCGGCCCGGGGCACTGGCCGGGCTCCTGGGGGTGCTGTCGGTGGTCGACGCGAACGTGCTGGACGTGAGCCACGTACGGACCGACCCGCGGCTGGGGCTCACGGAGGTGGAGGTGGAACTGCAGCTGGAGACCAAGGGACCGGAGCACTGCGCGGAGGTCGCGCGGACGCTGCACGGCGCGGGGTACAAGGTGATGGGCTGACGGCCCCGCCAGGCCCCCTGCCGCCGGCCTCGGCCGGCCCCGCCGGACCCGGTCGGCCCTCCACCCCCGCTCCCGGAACGGCCCGTACCACCCGTTCGGCCGAGCGGGACCGGCCCGGCGCCCATAGGATTTGCGCAGAAACGCCCCGAACGGCACGACCCCACTGGCCCGATTCACATGGGGAGAATCCACATGCCAGGTGCTATCCACGCCGAGGGACTCGTCAAGACCTTCGGTGACGTACGGGCTCTGGACGGCGTCGACCTCGACGTCCCCGAAGGCACCGTCCTGGGCCTGCTCGGCCCGAACGGCGCGGGCAAGACCACGACCGTACGCGTCCTGACCACCCTCCTGCGCCCCGACAGCGGCAGGGCCGTCGTCGCCGGCATCGACGTGCTCAAGCACCCCAACGAGGTCCGGCGCGCCATCGGCCTCTCGGGCCAGTTCGCGGCCGTCGACGAGTACCTGACCGGCCGCGAGAACCTCCAGATGGTCGGGCAGCTCTACCAGATGCGGGCCAGGGCGGCCAAGGCACGGGCCGTCGAGCTCCTCGACCGCTTCAACCTCGCCGACGCCGCCGACCGCCCCGCCAAGACCTACTCCGGCGGCATGCGCAGGCGCCTCGACCTCGCGGCCGCGCTCGTCGTCAGCCCGCCCGTCATGTTCATGGACGAGCCCACCACCGGACTCGACCCCCGCAACCGCCAGCAGCTGTGGGGCATCATCCAGGAACTGGTCGCCGGCGGCACCACGCTGCTGCTGACCACCCAGTACCTGGAGGAGGCCGACCACCTCGCGGACGACATCTGCGTGGTCGACCACGGCAAGGTCATCGCCCGCGGCACCTCCGACGAGCTCAAGGCCCGCACCGGCGGCGAGCGCGTCGAGGTCGTCGTCCACGAACGCGCCCGTATCGCCGAGGCCCGGGAGGTCCTCGCCGGCTTCGGCAAGGGCGAGACCACGGTCGAGGAGCACACCCGCAAGCTCACCGTGCCGGTGTCCGGCGGCGCCAAGCTGCTGGCCGAGGTCATCCGGGAACTGGACGGCCGGGGCATCGAGATCGACGACATCGGACTGCGCCGCCCCACCCTCGACGACGTGTTCATCTCCCTGACCGGCCACGCGGCCGAACGGGAGGCGGAGGAGGAGAACGGCGACGGCCGGGGCGGCGGCGGGGCCGGCGCAGAGGCCAGGGGCCGCAGGGCGGCCCGTAAGGAGGCGGCGAAGTGACCCTCACCTCCCCGACCGGGGACCTCGCGGCACCGCGCCCGCGCGGCGGCCTCGCCCAGGGCGTCAGCGACTCGCTGGTGATCGCCAAGCGGAACCTGATCCGAATGTCCCGGATTCCCGAAATGATCATCTTTGGTGTGATCCAGCCGGTGATGTTCGTCGTGCTCTTCAGCTACGTCTTCGGCGGATCGATCAGCGTCGGCGGCAGCACCTCGCCCGCCGCCTACCGCGAGTTCCTGATGGCCGGCATCTTCGCCCAGACCGTCACCTTCGCCACCGCGGGCGCCGGCGCGGGCATCGCCGACGACATGCACAAAGGCCTCATCGACCGCTTCCGCTCCCTGCCCATGGCCCGCGGAGCGGTCCTCACCGGCCGCACCCTCGCCGACCTCGTCCAGACCTCGTTCACCCTCGTGATCCTGGCCGTCGTGGCCCTGCTCGTCGGCTGGCGCACCCACACGAGCCCCGGCGAGGTCCTCGCCGGCTTCGGCCTGCTGCTCCTGCTCGGCTACGCCTTCTCCTGGATCGGCGCCCTCATCGGCCTGTCCGTGCGCACCCCCGAGGCCGCCACCTCCGGCGGGCTGATCTGGCTCTTCCCGCTGACCTTCATCTCGAACGCCTTCGTCCCCGCCGAGAACATGCCGCCCTTCCTGCGGACCATCGCGGAGTGGAACCCCTTCAGCGCCACCGTCCAGGCCTGCCGCGAACTCTTCGGGAACCTGCCGCCCGGCTACCCGGTCCCGGACGCCTGGCCCATGCAGCACCCGGTCACGGCATCCGTCCTGTGGTCGCTGCTGATCATCGTGGTCTTCCGGACCCTCTCGGTCCGCAAGTACCGCTCGGCGACGGCGTAGGTCCCCGCCCGAGCCCCGACAGGGGCGCTCACGCGTGATGCCCCGGCCGGAGGACCGGCCGGGGCATCACGGGTGAACCAGGGGTGACCGAGGGTGATCAGCCGGTGAAGGGCTTGACGTCCAGGATCTTGACCGAGGCCTTCTTGCCGTTCGGCAGCTCGTACTCGGCGTCCTCGCCGATCGACTTGCCGAGCACGCCGGTGCCCAGCGGGGACTGCGGGGAGTACGTCTCGAAGTCCCCGGACGCGTACTCGCGCGACGCCAGCAGGAACTCCATCGTGTCGTCCTCGTCACCGTCGAAGGCGATCTTCACGAGGGTGCCCGGCGCCACCACGCCGTCGGACGCGGGAGCCGTGCCGACCTTGGCGTTCTCCAGGAGCTGCGTGAGCTGGCGGACCCGGAGCTCCTGCTTGCCCTGCTCCTCCTTGGCCGCGTGGTACCCGCCGTTCTCGCGCAGGTCGCCCTCCTCGCGGGCGGCTGCGATCTTCGCCGCGATCTCCGTGCGGGCGGGACCAGAGAGGTAGTCCAGCTCCGCCTTCAGCTGGTCGTACGCCGCCTGGGTCAGCCAGGTGACGCTCTCGCTCGTCTGGGTCACGGGTGCTCCTCGTCGGTACAGGGGACTACAAGGCCGCCAGCGGCGGACGAAACCACGAGCCTAACAATTCGGGAAGAAAAGGGGGAGGACCCCAGAGGGCCATTGCCCCGCGGGCCGCCCTCCCAAGCCTCGGCCGAGCGCCGTGCGCGCGTGCCCCGGCGGAACGCCCCGCCGGGCGTTTCAGCCGGCGGATCCCGCGGGCTGGCAGCCGATCAGCTCGATCATGGTGGCCCGGCCGGTGGTCTTCACCGACACGACCTCGTCGACCCGCGAGCTGGGTTGGGCGAAGGTGAAGTCGGCCCGGCCCACCTCGGCGTGCTGCTCGTCCTGCGAGACCATGGTGCACACACCGGTGACCGACGCGTCCTTGCGGACCTCCAGGTGCACCTTCACCTCGGTGTCCGAAATCACCTGGAACTTGATCACCTCGGCGCTCACGCTCCGGCCCGCGACGTAGTCCCAGCCGATCCAGCCGATCACGCCCAGCAGCACGGCACCCGCCGCCGCCCCGATGATCTTGAGCTTCCGGTCCGCACGCTCGTCCGCCGACCGGCCGTACCGGCCCTCGGGCAGTCCCTCGCGCACCGCGCTCATGATCTCTTCCTCTCGCCGGGGCGGGTGGGTCGTCGCCGGGCCGCGCCCGGGTCCTGCCCGTGCCGTGCCCGGGCGGTACCCGGGTCGTCCCCGGGCCGTCCCTGGAATTTTCCGTCCCCCAGTTCGGTCACTATAGAAGCCGAGTGTCGCGCCGAATCGCAGAGGATCCTGTTTTGACCGAGCAGCTTCGACTGATGGCCGTCCACGCCCACCCCGACGACGAGTCGAGCAAGGGCGCGGCCACGATGGCAAAGTACGTGTCCGAAGGGGTCCCCGTCATGGTCGTGACCTGCACGGGCGGCGAACGGGGCTCCGTGCTGAACCCCAAGCTCCAGGGCGACAAGTACATCGAGGAGAACATCCACGAGGTCCGCGCCAAGGAGATGGAAGAGGCCCGCCAGATCCTCGGCGTCGAGCAGGAATGGCTCGGCTACGTCGACTCCGGCCTCCCCGAGGGCGACCCGCTGCCCCCGCTCCCCGAAGGCTGCTTCGCCCTCGCGGACGTCCACGAGGCCGCCGGCGAGCTCGTCAAGAAGATCCGCGCCTTCAAGCCGCAGGTCGTCACCACGTACGACGAGAACGGCGGCTACCCGCACCCCGACCACATCATGACCCACACCATCTCGATGGTGGCCTTCGACGGGGCGGCCGACACCGAGAAGTACCCCGAGGCCGAATACGGCCCCGCCCACCAGCCGCAGAAGCTCTACTACAACCAGGGCTTCAACAAGCCGCGCACCATCGCCCTGCACGAGGCGATGCTCTCCCGCGGCCTGGACTCCCCCTACGGCGAGTGGCTGGAGCGGTGGAAGGAGTTCGAGCGCAAGGAGCGGACCCTCACCACCCACGTCCCCTGCGCGGACTTCTTCGAGATCCGCGACAAGGCCCTCATCGCGCACGCCACCCAGATCGACCCGGACGGCGGCTGGTTCCGCGTGCCCATGGAGGTCCAGAAGGAGGTCTGGCCCACCGAGGAGTACGAGCTCGCGAAGTCCCTCGTCGACACCTCCCTCCCCGAGTCCGACCTCTTCGCGGGCATCCGGGAGAATGCGTAGCTATGAGCGCTACGCAGGCAGCACTGACCCAGCTCCTTCCCCTGGCGGGTGACACCTTCGACAAGAACAAGGTGACCCCCGGCATCCTGGGCTTCCTCGTGTTCGCGGCCCTCGCACTCGGCGTGTGGGCCCTGATGAAGTCCATGAACCGGCACATGGGCCGGGTCGACTTCGAAGAGGCCCCCGAGCCGGCCCCCACGGCGACCCCGGCGGCCAAGCCGACCGCCTAGGGCACCACCCGCCCGTGACACCGCCCCGCCCCACGGCGGGGCGGCCCCCACGCACGCCGCCCGGCCCAGGCCGGGCCGGGCCGAGCCGAACGCCCACCACAGCCGCGTGGTCCTGCACCCCTGCGGTCCGGCCGCCGCCGAGCCCTGCGACTCTGCCGTGCGGCCCCGGCCGTGCGGCGCGTTCCCGGCACGGGCAGCGCCGCCCGGCCGGGCCGTCAGGGGCGGGGGACGCCCATGACCTCCCGCGAGTGCAGGTTCGGCACCAGACCCAGCCGCCACGCCTGCCAGCCCTCCGCCGCGTCCACACCCCGGCCCAGGATCACCCCGTACGTCTCCAGGCAGTCCACCAGCCGGCCGTCCCGCGCCGCGTGCGGCGCCTCCACCAGCCGCGCCAGCTCCGCCCGCGCCTCCTCCGCCGCCCCCGGACCCGCCACCCCCACGTACGGCAACAGCGTGCACCGCAGGAACCGCGCCCAGTCCTCCCCGCGCCGGTCCCCGTACGAGATGAACAGCCGCACCGCCTCCTCGCACAGCCCCAGCGCCTGCGACAACCGCCCGTTGCCCGCGTCCACCACCGCCAGCTCCAGGCACGTCCACGCCTCACCGTGCGCCAGCCCGATCCGCTGGAAGTCCGCCCGCGCATCCACCAGCAGCTGCCGCGCGAAACCCGAATTCCTCAGGTTCCCCGTCTGCGCCGCACGCTGGTCCCGCGTCACCCGGCCCGAATGGTGCCGGGCGTGCGCCAGCCCGTACACGTCCCGCATCCGCGAGAACATCGTCCGCGCCCGCTCCAGCTCCCGCACCGCCCGGTCCCGCTCGCCGCTCACCTCCAGCGCCTGCCCCAGGTAGTACTGCGTCCACGCCTCCCCGCGCGCGTCCTCCGCCTCCCGGTGCCGCGCGAGCGCCTCCCGCAGCCGCTCCACCGCCGGCTCCGGATCCCCGTCCACCACCCGCGCCCGCCCCAGCTGCGTCAGCGCCCAGGCCTCACCACGGTCGTCCCGCGTCCGCCCGTACAACTGCAACGCCAGGTCCAGCTCCTTCTCCGCCCGCTCCACCTCACCGAACCGCAGGTGCACCTGCCCCAGCTGGAAATGCGCCCACGCCTCCCCGTGCACGCTCTCGCTCTCCCGGTGCAACGCCAACGACGTCTCCAGCAGCCGCGTCGCCTCCGCCAGATGCGCCAGGTCCCGCTCCACCGCCGCCAGCGCGTGCAGACCCCACGCCCGGTCACCCGCCAGCTCCGCCGGCTCCTGCAGCACCAGCGCCTCACGGATCCGCACCGCCGCCTCCGGCAGATTGCCCTGGTGGTGCAGCGTGATCCCCAGCGAGACCAGCGCCATCGCCGCCCCCGCCTCCTGATGGGCCTCCATGTACTGGTCCACCACCGACGTCAGCGTCGTCCGCGCCTTGTCCAGCTCACCCAGCTGCCGCGCCGCGATACCCGTACGCCACTGCACCGACCGCGCCAGCCGGCCCTGCTGCCCCAGCTGCCCCTCCCGGCCCTGCCGGCCCGCCTCCACCGCCTGCGTGAGCTCGTCGATCTCACCCAACCGGTACAGGTCGCCGCGCAGCAGACAGAAATCGCACAACGCACCCAGCAGATCCAGCACCGCCTGCTGGTCCACGCCCTCCGAATGCCGCAGCGCCGCCGTGATGAAACTCGACTCGTCGTCCAGCCACCGCAGCGCCGCGTCCAACGAGACGAAGCCGTGCCCGCCGAACTGGTTCGCCCGCGTCGACATCTTCCCGTCGACCATCCGGATCACCGAGTCCGCCAGCTGCGCGTAGTTCCGGATCAGCCGCTCGTGCGCCGCCACCGCCTGCGCCCGGTCCTCGTCCGCCGCCAGCCGCGCCGCCGCGTACGCGCGCACCGCGTCATGCATCCGGAACCGCTGCCCCCGGACCCGTTCGATCAGCCCGGCCTCCCACAGCTCCTCCAGCGTCCGCAGCGCCGCCTGCTCCGGTACGTCGGCCAGCGCGGCCGCCGCCGCACCGCCCAGCGAAGCCCGCCCCGCCAGCGGCAACCGCCGCAGCAGCAACCGGGCCGGCTCGGCCAGCCGCGCGTCCGCCGCCCGCAGCGCCGCCTCCACCGGATGCACCCCGCCCCCGGACCCGTCCCCCTCACCGGCCCCGGCCCCGCCCCCTTCACCGGCGGGCGCCGTCACACCCCCGACCACCAGCGGAGCCAGCATCCGCAGCGCGAGCGGCAACCCGCCGCTCATCTCCACCACCGAAGCCACCCCGGCCGCGGCCCCCTCGCCGGCCGCCCCCGGCGCCGCCGCCCGCACCAGCTCCGCCGCCTCACCCCCGTCCAACCGCCCCACCGGCAGCTGGTGCACCCACGCCGCCAGATCCCCCGGCAGCTCCAACGGCTCCCGAGCCGTCACCAGCACCAGACTCTCCGAACGCTCCGGCACCAGCATCCGCACCTGCGCCGCATCCGCCGCGTCATCGAGCAGCACCGTCACCGGCAACCCCCGCAAGTGCTGGTGGTACAACTCGCCCAGCCGCCGCACCTGCTGCTCCGCCGACGCACCCTCGCGGAACAGCAACTGCTCCCGCGGCGCACCCAGCCGGTTCATCAGGTGCAGCAACGCCTCCCGCGTCGACAGCGGCGCCTCGCCCGGCTCCCCGCCCGGCGAACCACCCCGCATGTCCACCACACACGCACCCCGGAACTGGTCCCGCAGCGCATGCGCCGCCCGCAACGCCAGCGCCGTCCGCCCCACCCCCGGCTCGCCGTGCAGCACCACGACCACGGGGCGCGTCTCCGTACTCGCCCGCGCCGCCTGCACCCACTGCGCGATCCGCGTCAGCTCCGCCCGCCGCCCCGCGAACCGGTCCGCCACGTCCGGCAACTGCCCGAAGGAATGCTCCAGCGCACTGCGCCGCCTGGCCTCCGCACTGCGGTCCGCCCCGCGCAACCGCCCCGCCGTCCCCGCCGGCGACAACCCCACCGGCCGCGGCGCCCGCGCCGCAGCCGCCACCGCACGCTGCTGCTCCAGGAACGGACGTATCCCGCGCACCTCCAACGCCGACAGCCACTGCAGCTTCAACTGCTCGGCCCCGCCCGGCCGGCCCAGCTCCCCGGCCCGCCGGTTCGCGGCCGGCACGTGCAGCGCCGTCACCTTCGCGACCGTCGCCACCGCCCCCGCGATACCGACGACGGCACCCGCCGTCAGCGCCGTACCCGCGGCGACCCCCAGCGACAGGTCCGCCCCGACGGCCGCGGCCGCGGCGACCGCGGTCACCAGCGCCGCCGTCGAGGTGTTCCCGCGCCGGAACGCCTCGCCCAGCGACTGCTCCCCGGCCGCCGCCTCGTCCAGCGCCCGCACGTACGCCTCGTACTCGGGCGCCGCACTCGCGGCGAGCGCGTCCAGCGCCTCCCTGCCGCGGACCAGCAGCGCCGCCCGGTCCACCACCGCCCCGCCGGCGGCATCCGCCGGGCCCGCCCCCCGCCGGACCGCCTCGTCCACGG
The DNA here is from genome assembly GCF_040684695.1 of Streptomyces erythrochromogenes. Taxonomy (GTDB): domain Bacteria; phylum Actinomycetota; class Actinomycetes; order Streptomycetales; family Streptomycetaceae; genus Streptomyces; species Streptomyces erythrochromogenes_C. Next base: position 25,486 of record NZ_JBFBGM010000037.1, on the reverse strand, counting down.
CCCGCTCCAACAGACGCTCGGCCTCACCACGATGGCTGTCCCGCATCGGCATCCCCCTCAGAGAGCTCCGGCAACGTGCCCCAAGTGTCCTGCGGGACTCCGCCGCGCGCGAGGGAATCTGAGCTAGTTCAGAGGGAAGCGACCATTCCTTCGCACACTCGACCAAGAACCCGCCAACTCCCGTGCGTGCAAACTCGCATGACACTCCATGAGCTCTGCCCTGACGGTCGCGTGCCGGTCCGACCGATCGCCGGGAGGAAGCCTGTACTGGCAGCGCGCTGGTCTGCGCTTGCACCCACACGGGTGCCACCCTCTCGGCGGTCATGGCGGGAGTTCGCCCCCGACTCTGGCGACCTCGGCGAGCCTGTCCATGGCGAGATGCCAAAGGTTCCTGAGAGTCGACGTGTTGGGCGTGTGGCGGTGAACGAGGTGCGCTCACTGCTGGAGCGGCACGGCCACATCGTGCAGGAGATCGACGGCGCGAACGATCACGGGGAGGACCTGCACGTCACCTTCGTCCAGGAGGGGCAGCGCACCGCGGACTCCCTCGCCGTGCAGGTCAAGGGCGGGGTTTCGTGGCGTACCCGCAGGGGTCACCGGGTTCCGGTCGGGGACCACGGGGACAACTGGCGTGACGGCAGCCCCCCGGTGCTCTGCATGGTTCATGATCCTGACCGGGGCGGCCTCTTCTGGGCCAACGCGACCCGCCAGCTCCGCCGAGCCAGGGCGTTGCGCAAAGCGATGAAGTCCGTGATCGTCGGCCGGGAGTCCGTACTGGACGATTCCACGGCCGACGCCTTCGTGCAGACCATGCGAACGTACCTGGCTTGGGAGCGAGAGGGCGTCGGCAGGTGGGCGGACATGGCGGACGTCGAGTTCGCGGCGGGTGACATCGTCAAACCGTTCGAGAACGATTGTGGCGAGCCCATGGTGTTCTGGCAGAAGCGCGGGGAGCCGTTCGCGGTGCTGCTTCACCACGACTTCGATTGGGATCCTGTGCCCATCCAGGAGCGGATGCTCCGCCTTGACCTCATCCCGTCGATCGGTCCCCTCATTCTTGACACCGCCGAGGCGCACTGGCTGATGGGATGCTTCAAGTCCACCGAGTGGTGGCGACGACCGGTCGACCGGAGCGCCATGCGCTGACCGACACGGAAACGGGGTCGGGGACGCGCCGGACCCGCGGGGTATCGGGGCACGGCATAGATTTGGCCCATGCCGAATCGCCTTGCGAACGAGACCTCGCCGTACCTGCTCCAGCACGCGGACAACCCCGTCGACTGGTGGCCGTGGTCGCCGGAGGCCTTCGCCGAGGCGCGTGAGCGGGGCGTGCCCGTCCTGCTGAGCGTCGGGTACAGCTCCTGCCACTGGTGTCACGTGATGGCCCACGAGTCCTTCGAGGACGAGCCGGCTGCCGCCTACATGAACGAACACTTCGTCAACATCAAGGTGGACCGGGAGGAGCGGCCCGACGTCGACGCCGTCTACATGGAGGCCGTGCAGGCCGCCACCGGGCAGGGCGGCTGGCCCATGACCGTCTTCCTCACCGCGGACGCCGAGCCGTTCTACTTCGGGACCTACTTCCCGCCCGAGCCCCGGCACGGGATGCCCTCCTTCATGCAGGTGCTCGAAGGCGTGCGGGCCGCCTGGGTGGGGCGGCCCGAGGAGGTCGCCGAGGTCGCGCAGAAGATCGTGCGGGACCTGGCCGGGCGTCAGCTGGACTACGGGAAGGCCGGGACCCCGGGGCCCGAGGAGCTCGCGCAGGCGCTGCTCGGCCTGACGCGCGAGTACGACGCCGTGCGCGGCGGGTTCGGCGGGGCTCCGAAGTTCCCGCCGTCCATGGTGCTGGAGTTCCTGCTGCGCCACCACGCCCGCACCGGGTCCGAGGGCGCGCTGCAGATGGCCGCCGACACCTGTGAGGCGATGGCCCGCGGCGGGATCTACGACCAGCTCGGCGGCGGGTTCGCGCGGTACTCGGTGGACCGGGAGTGGGTGGTCCCGCACTTCGAGAAGATGCTCTACGACAACGCCCTGCTCTGCCGGGTCTACGCCCACCTGTGGCGGTCCACCGGTTCGGAACTCGCGCGGCGCGTGGCGCTGGAGACCGCCGACTTCATGGTCCGGGAGCTGCGGACCGCACAGGGCGGTTTCGCCTCCGCCCTCGACGCCGACAGCGAGGACCCGCTGACCGGTGAGCACGTGGAGGGGGCGTACTACGCCTGGACGCCGGCGCAGTTGCGGGAGGTGCTCGGGGAGGACGACGGGGCGCTCGCCGCCGGGTACTTCGGGGTGACCGAGGAGGGCACCTTCGAGCACGGCACGTCCGTGCTCCAACTGCCCCAGGACGGGCCGGCGGTGGACGCGGAGCGGATCGCCGGGATCAGGGCGCGGCTGCTGGCGGCGCGGGCGGAGCGGCCCGCCCCGGGGCGGGACGACAAGGTCGTCGCCGCGTGGAACGGGCTGGCCATCGCGGCGCTGGCGGAATGCGGGGCGTACTTCGAGCGTCCCGACCTGGTGGAGCGGGCGACCGAGGCCGCCGATCTGCTGGTGCGGGTGCACTTCGACGCGGCCGCCGGCCGGGCCCCCCGCCTCTCGCGGACCAGCAAGGACGGGCAGGTGGGGGCCAACGCGGGGGTGCTGGAGGACTACGGCGACGTCGCCGAGGGCTTCCTCGCCCTGGCCGCGGTGACCGGCGAGGGGGTGTGGCTGGAGTTCGCGGGCTTCCTGCTGGACCTGGTCCTGGACCGGTTCACCGCCGAGGACGGGTCGCTGTACGACACGGCGCACGATGCGGAGAAGCTGATCCGCAGGCCGCAGGATCCCACGGACACGGCCGCGCCGTCGGGGTGGACGGCCGCCGCGGGCGCGCTGCTCTCGTACGCGGCGCACACCGGTTCCGAGGCGCACCGTACGGCGGCGGAGCGGGCGCTCGGGGTGGTGCAGGCGCTGGGTCCGCGCGTGCCGCGTTTCATCGGGCACGGGCTGTCGGTGGCGGAGGCGCTGCTGGACGGGCCGCGTGAGGTGGCGGTGGTCGGGCATCCGGAGGATCCGGCGCGGGCGGCGCTGCACCGGGCGGCGTTGCTGGGGACGGCTCCTGGTGCGGTGGTGGCGGTGGGCCTGCCGCAGCCCGCGGAGGGTGGCGAGGGGGAGTTCCCCCTGCTGGCCGAGCGCACACTCGTGCGCGACCTTCCGACGGCGTATGTGTGTCGACATTTCGTCTGCGCGCGGCCTACGACGGACCCGGTCGAGCTGGCGGAGCAGTTGGGCGCGGTTCGTCCCTGAAGTACCCGGAGTGCCGTCAATTCCGTTTGTGTACATGTCGATTCAGAAACATGCGCTTCATCGACACTGAGGCTGGATGTCATGTTCAGTGCCTAGTCTCATGGCTTCGGGATTGACCGGGACGGCGCGCTGGGGGGTGCGCTCGGGGGGAAGCGGGGCGGCGGCGGGCCGGGGGGCCCGCCGCGAGTCTCCGGGGGGTTTGTGATCGCCGCCTGGGGGGCGGCGGGTCTGTGGGGGGCCTTGTGTACACGTCTGTGTTCATCGCTGCCATTTCACTGGCGCTCTTCTGGATGGCCGCGTTCACGCTCTGGTGGCAGATGCACGCGTGGCGGACCCCGGAGACGCTCGCCGCCACGCGCTTCGACCGTCCCGACGGGGAGGGGCGCCTGGCGTTCTCGCTGCTGCTGCCCGCCCGCCACGAGCAGGCGGTGCTGGAGCACACCATCGACCGGCTGCTGGAATCGAGCCACACCGACTACGAGATCATCGTGATCGTCGGGCACGACGACTCCGAGACCGCGGCCGTCGCCGAGCGGGCCGCGGCCCGCGAGCCGGCCCGGGTGCGGGTGGTCGTCGACCACCACGAGACGAAGAACAAGCCGAAGGCCCTCAACACCGCGCTGCCGTCCTGCCGCGGCGACATCGTCGGGGTCTTCGACGCCGAGGACCAGGTCCACCCCGAGCTGCTGGCGCACGTGGACCACGCCTTCCGGTCCACCGGCGCCGACGTGGTCCAGGGCGGGGTCCAGCTGATCAACTTCCACTCCAGCTGGTACAGCCTGCGCAACTGCCTGGAGTACTTCTTCTGGTTCCGCTCCCGGCTCCACCTGCACGCCGAGAAGGGGTTCATCCCGCTGGGCGGGAACACCGTCTTCGTCCGCACCGAGGTGCTGCGCGAGGCCGGCGGCTGGGACCAGGACTGCCTGGCCGAGGACTGCGACCTGGGGGTGCGGCTGTCGTCGGTCGGCAAGAAGGTCGTCGTCGCCTACGACTGCGACATGGTGACCCGTGAGGAGACCCCGGGCTCGCTGGTGAGCCTGCTCAAGCAGCGCACCCGTTGGAACCAGGGGTTCCTGCAGGTGTACCGGAAGAAGGACTGGCAGCAGCTGCCCGGCCGGGGCCAGCGCTGGCTCGCCCGCTACACGCTGATGACCCCCTTCATGCAGGCCGCCTCCGGGGTGATCATCCCGGTCAACTTCGCCGTCGCGGTCTTCCTCGACGTTCCCGTGGGCATCGCGATCATCACCTTCCTGCCCATGATCACGGCGATGGTGACCTTCGTCTTCGAGATCGTCGGCCTGCACGACTTCGGCCGGCAGTACGGGCTGCGCGTCCGCTTCGTGCACTACGTCAAGCTCGTGGTCGGCGGCCCGTTCTACCAGGTGATGCTCGCGGGCGCCGCGATCCGTGCCGTCTGGCGCGAGCAGCGCGGCCGCAACGAGTGGGAGCTGACCAGCCACACCGGCGCCCACCTGGCGACCGTCCCGGCCGCCTCCGTCTCCGCCGTCGCCGTCCCCGCCGCCACCTCCGCCGCGACCCGAGAGGACAGCCGCCCGTGACCGCCACCCTGCCCACGGCCGCCGCCCCCGGGCCCGGGGCCGAGACCCAGGCCGTTCCCGCCCGGCGCACCACGGCCGGCGGGCCCGGCGTCCGTCCGGCCCCGTCCGACCGCCCGCTCGTGCGCTTCCGCTCCTCCCGCCCCGACCTGCTGCTGTGCGGGGCCCTGCTGCTCGTGATCGTCGCCGTCCAGGGCTGGAACATCACGGACTTCCCGACCCTGAGCGACGACGAGGGCACCTACCTGGCCCAGGCGTGGGCGGTCCAGCAGGGCGAGGGCCTGGCCCACTACACGTACTGGTACGACCATCCGCCGCTCGGCTGGATCCAGGTGGCGGCCCTGACGTACCTGCCGTCGCTGTTCGTCCCCGAGTGGATGACCGTCGCACCGATGCGGTTCTCCATGCTCGCGGTGTCCGCCGCCTCCTCGGTGCTGCTGTACGTGCTGGCGCGCCGGCTGTGGCTGCCGCGGTGGGCGGCCGGGCTCGCGATGGCGCTCTTCGGGCTGTCACCGCTGTCCGTGGTCCTCCAGCGGGAGATCTTCCTCGACAACATCGCCGTGATGTGGATGCTGCTGGCGTTCTGCCTCGCCGCGTCGCCCAGCCGCCACCTGTGGCACCACTTCGCCTCCGGGCTGGCGGCCGCCACCGCCGTCCTCACCAAGGAGACGATGCTGGTGGTGCTGCCGGCGCTGCTGGTGACGATGTGGCGGCACAGCCACCGCGACACCAGGAAGTTCGCCGTCACCGGAGCCGTCACCGCCTGTGCGCTGATCGGTCTGTCGTACCCGCTCTACGCCCTGCTCAACGGCGAGCTGCTGCCCGGCTCCGGGCACGTCTCGCTCATCGACGGCATCACCTACCAGATGGGCCGCGAGGGATCCGGGTTCATCCTCACGCCGGGCTCCGGCTCGAACGGGGTGCTCCGGTCCTGGCTCTACTACGACACCGTCCTCCCGCTCGGCGGCCTGGCCGGCGCGGTGCTGCTGATCGTCACCGTGCGCCGGTCGGTGACCGCCCGCGCGCTGGCCGGCCCGGCCCTCGCCGCCGTCATCCTGGCCGCCGTCGCGATGCGGCCCTCCGGCTACCTGCCCGCGATGTACGTGATCCAGGCGCTGCCGTTCCTGGCCCTGGTCCTGGCGGGTGGCGCGGCTAGCGTCACGCACGCCGTGCTGCGCCGCCGCGAGGCCCCGGCGCGCGGCGCGCGGGTGCGGGCGTGGGTGCGCTGGGCGGTGCTCGGCGTACTGGCCGCCTCGGCGGCGGTGTACGTGCTGCCGCGCTGGTACGAGGGCAACCGCACCGCGCTGACGGTCGACGCGAACGCCCCGTACCGGCAGGCGGCGGCGTGGCTCGGCCGCGAGGTCGCCGACCCGGCGCGCACGCGGGTGCTGCTCGACGACGCGCTCTGGCTGGACGCCGTGCACCACGGTTTCGAGCCGGGGCCGGGTGCCATCTGGTTCTACAAAGCCGACCTGGACCCGGCGGTCACCGAGACCCTGCCGCGCGGCTGGCGGGACATCGACTACGTGGTCTCCTCGCCCACGGTGCGCCGTGACGCGGTGGACCTGCCCACGGTGCGGGCCGCGCTGGAGCATTCGACCGTGGTGGCCGTCTTCGGTTCGGGCGAGGACCGCATCGAGATCCGCCGCACCGACCGCGAGAGTGGGAGCTGAGCCGCCATGAGCGAGGACCTGTGGTCCCTGCACGCCCCGGTCGGTGCGGAGCGACATGATCCGCACGTGGTGGCCGGCAGTGTCACCGTGATCATCCCGACCTTCAACGAGGCCGGGAACATCGTGGAGTTGCTGCGCCGGCTCGGGCAGGCGCTGCCCGGTGACCGGTCCTGCGCGGTGCTGTTCGTGGACGACTCCACGGACGACACCCCCGCCGTCATCGAGAAGGCCGCCGCCGACCACCCCTTCCCGGTGTCGGTCCTGCACCGCGAGGTGGCCGAGGGCGGCCTCGGCGGCGCGGTCGTGGAGGGCATCGGGCGGGCGGACACCGACTGGATCGTCGTCATGGACGCCGACCTGCAGCACCCGCCCCACCTGGTCCCGGAGCTGGTGGGCGAGGGCGAGCGCACCGGGGCGGACCTCGTCGTCGCCTCCCGCTACATCAGCGGCGGCAGCCGGGCCGGGCTCGCCGGGAGCTACCGCGTGGCGGTGTCCCGCGGTGCGACGTGGCTGACGAAGGGGCTCTTCCCGCGGGCGCTGCGCGGGATCAGCGATCCGATGAGCGGCTTCTTCGCGATGCGCCGCTCGGCGGTGACCGCCGGGGCGCTGGAGCCGCTCGGCTACAAGATCCTGCTGGAGCTGGCGGTGCGCTGCCGTCCGGCCCCGGTGGCGGAGGTGCCGTTCGTCTTCCAGGAGCGCTTCGCGGGGGAGTCGAAGTCGACGGCCCGGGAGGGCATGCGCTTCCTGGCGCACCTGGCGTCGCTGCGTTCGGCGGCCCCCCTCGCGCGGATGATCGGCTTCGGGCTGATCGGGCTGACGGGTTTCGTGCCGAACCTGGCGGCGCTGTGGCTGCTGACGGGCGCGGGGATGCACTACCTCCCGGCGGAGATCGTCGCGAACCAGGCCGGGGTGCTGTGGAACTTCGTCCTCATCGAGGTCCTGCTGTTCCGGGAGCGGCGCAGGCACCGTCACTGGGCGGACCGGGTGGGCCGGTTCGCGCTGCTCGCCAACGCCGATCTGCTGCTGCGGATCCCGCTGATCGCGGTGTTCGTCGCCCAGCTCGGGATGGCGGTGCTGCCCGCCACGGCGCTGGCGCTGGTGACCACTTTCGTCCTGCGGTTCGCGGCGACCGAGGCCCTGGTCTACCTGCCGCGCCGTTCGTCCCCGGCCGGGCCGGGGCGTCACACCAGGAGTTGAGCCGCACAGAAAGGAACCTTTCCATGCGTCCGACCTTCCGGCGGAGGGCGGGGCGGCGTGCCGCACTGCTCGCCGTCGGGGCGATGACCGCGGGCCTGCTGCTCACCGCACCGCAGCAGGCCACGGCCGGTCCGCCCAATCTGCTGTCCAATCCCGGCTTCGAGACCGCCGGCGCCGCCGGCTCCGACATGCCGTCCTGCTGGTCGAAGTCCGGCTGGGGCGACAACGACTTCACCTTCGCGACCGTCGCCGACGCGCACGGCGGCACCAAGGCGATGAGGGTGTCCCTGACCCGTCGGGTGGACGGCGACCGCAAGGCGCTGGTCACCGAGAACACCACGTGCGCGCCGACGGTGACGCCGGGCCGGCAGTACGACCTGTCCGCCTGGTACAAGTCGAACACCCCGGACGTGGCGGTGACGGTGTTCCGCCGTGACACGACGGCGGGCTGGCAGTACTGGACCGACCTGCAGAATCCGCCCGTCAGTGCCGGGTGGGCGCGTACGGAAGTGCGTACGCCGGTCGTCCCGCCGAACACGGACAAGATCGCCTGGGGGCTGTCGGTGTACGGGGTGGGCACGCTCACCACGGACGACTACGCGCTGGAGGAGGTGGGGGCGGTCCCTCCGCAGCCGGCGTGCTCGGGTACGGCGGAGGAGTGCGCGAAGGGCAGGTGGCAGGTGATCCCGGCCCAGAACCCGGTGCGTTCGATGCACGCGGTCGTACTCAGGAACGGCAAGGTGCTGTTGATCGCGGGCTCGGGCAACGACATCGCGCAGTTCAACGCGGGCACCTTCACCTCCGCCGTCTACGACCCGGCGAACGGGTCGTTCCGGACGATCCCGACGCCGGTCGACATGTTCTGCGCGGGCCATGTGCAGCTGTCGGACGGCCGGGTGCTGGTGATGAGCGGGAACAAGGGCTATCCGTCGGCCGACGGATCGATCGGCTACCAGGGGCTGAAGGACTCGTACACCTTCGACCCGGTCACCGAGACGTACACGAGGACGAACGACATGAACGGCGGGCACTGGTACCCGTCGGCGACGATCCTCGGCAACGGCGACGTGATCTCCTTCGGCGGACTGAAGGAGGACTCCACGGGCAACGTGACCGCGGAGAGGTTCTCGGCGGCCCAGAACAAGTGGCTGCCGATGAACCAGGTCAACCAGACCTGGTCGTACTGGGGCCTGTACCCGTCGATGATCCTGATGCAGGACGGGCGGCTCTTCTACTCGGGCAGCCACACCTTCGGCAACGGCACCCCGGGGACGGGCGCCTCGATCTACGACTACGACGCCAACACCATCACCGACGTGCCGGGCCTGCGCAACAAGGACGAGCGGGACGAGTCGGCGAGCGTGCTGCTGCCCCCGGCCCAGGACCAGCGGGTCCTGACGATCGGCGGCGGCAACAACGAACGCAACCCGGCGGCGAACCGGATCACCGACATCATCGACCTGAAGCAGCCGAGCCCCGCCTACACGGCCGGCCCGGACCTGCCCCAGGGCCTGGTCGACACGGGCACCGGGAAGCGGCCGCAGACCGGCGCCGAGGGCAAGATGTACGTCTCGGCGGTGCTGCTGCCGGACGGCAAGGTGCTGGAGACGGGCGGCGGGCTGCACGACCGGGCCGACCCGGTCTTCGAGGCCTCGTTCTTCGACCCGGCGACCAACAGCTACCAGGCGGGTCTGGCCACCGACCCGATCCCGCGGACCTACCACTCGGCGTCGTTCCTGATGCCCGACGGGCGGGTCATGTCCGTGGGCGACAACCCGGGCAACGGCACCTACAACCACAACGTGTCGATCTACACGCCCCCGTACCTGTTCAAGGGCCCCCGCCCGCAGATCACCTCGGTGATCGACACGCAGTGGGTGTACGGGGACACGCAGCGCATCACCGTGAACCGGCCCGTCGCCAAGGCGGAGCTGATCCGCCCGGCGGCGGTGACGCACTCCTCGGACCCGAACCAGCGGTTCGTGGACCTGCCCATGACGGTGGACGGCACCACCGTCGACCTGAACGTCACGAGCAACCCCAACCTGGCGCCGCCCGGCTGGTACATGCTCTTCGCGGTCGACGCGAACGGCGTCCCGTCCGTCGCGACGTGGGTGCACCTGGGCGGCCCGTCGGCGCTCGCGGCCGCCCAGGAGCAGCCGTCCGCGCACGAGCACACCTTCGCGGACAGGCCGGGGCCGGCCAAGCAGAACCCGGCGAAGCGGGACTCCGTCCCGGTCGCGCCGAGCGTGGCGGGCTGCGACCGGCACTACGGCACGGCCAACGTGTGCGTGCCGACCCGGTTCCCGGCCGAGGTGAGGGCGACCACGCAGGCCCGCTGCGCGTGGCTGGCCTCCCACCGGTACCCGGCGCGCCTGAAGGTCAACGGCAGCGATCCGCTGCGGCTTGACCCGGACGGCGACGGCCGCGCCTGCTGATCGCACGGGGTACGAAGGAGGGGCCCGGCCGCGGGCGTGCGGCCGGGCCCCTGCTCCTGGCCCCTGCTCCGGGTCCCCGATCCGCACCCTGCTCAAGGCCCTCCCGGCGGGATCAGTGCTGGTAGGCGGCGAGCGAGATGCCGACGTAGTGGGCGACGAAGGCCGCGAGGGTCAGGGAGTGGAAGACCTCGTGGAAGCCGAAGAAGCGGGGCGAGGGGTTGGGCCGCTTCATGCCGTAGATGACCCCGCCGACGCTGTAGAGGAGGCCGCCGACGATCACCAGGACGAGGACGGCGATGCCGCCGGTGCGCATGAAGTCGGGCAGGAAGAAGACCGCGGCCCAGCCCATGGCGATGTAGCAGGGGGTGTAGAGCCAGCGCGGGGCGCCGACCCAGAAGACGCGGAAGGCGATGCCGGCGGCGGCCGCGATCCACACCGCCCACAGCAGGGTCCGGCCCGTGGAGGGCGGGAGCAGCAGGACGGTCAGCGGCGTGTAGGTGCCCGCGATGATCAGGAAGATGTTGGCGTGGTCGAGCCGTCGCAGGATGGCTTCGCCGCGCGGCCCCCACGTACCGCGGTGGTAGACCGCGCTCACGCCGAAGAGCAGGCAGGCGGTGAGGATGTAGACGCCGCAGGCGACGCGGGCCCGGGTGGAGTCGGTGAAGGCCATCAGCGCGAGGCCGGCGACGACCACGGCGGGGAACATGCCGAGATGGAGCCAGCCGCGCAGCAGCGGCTTGGCCTCGATGGCGGACTCGACGGCTTCCGCGGCCTCGACGACCGGGGAGGCCTCGACGGCGCGGGAGGCCTCGACGGCCGGAGAGGCCCCGGAGGCCGCGGCGGCCTCGGGGTCGGGGACGGCGGCGGCGTCAGAAGTCATGCGCGCCATGCTACCTACGGGTCCGTAGGTTCCTGCTCATCGTCTTTACGGAAGATTGACGGACGTGGCAATGCTCACGTGAGAGGCCCTCTGGACATATGCGCACATCCACCGGATGATCAGATGAGTGCGGTCGACACCGGATGAGCGGAGCGCGAAGCGTCCGGGTCGCAGCCCCCACGGGGCCTACACCAAACAAACCCCTCAACAAGGAGCAATCGTGGCGCGCGACAACGCGGCTCCCACTTCCATCCCGACGACCCACCAGGAGCTGATCTCCTGGGTGGACGAGATCGCTGCCCTCACGCAGCCCGACCGGGTCGTCTGGTGCGACGGCTCCGAGGCCGAGTACGAGCGCCTGTGCGAGGAGCTCGTCGCCAAGGGAACGTTCAAGAAGCTCGACGAGACGAAGCGCCCGAACTCCTACTACGCCGCCTCCGACCCCTCCGACGTCGCGCGCGTCGAGGACCGGACCTACATCTGCTCCGAGAAGGAGGCGGACGCGGGCCCCACGAACCACTGGAAGGCCCCGGCCGAGATGAAGGACATCTTCGCCGGCGAGAAGGGGATCTTCCGCGGCTCCATGAAGGGCCGGACGATGTACGTCGTCCCGTTCTGCATGGGCCCCCTCGGCTCCGAGCTCTCCGCGATCGGCGTCGAGATCACCGACTCCGCCTACGTCGCCGTCGCCATGCGCACCATGACCCGCATGGGCAAGCCCGTCCTCGACGAGCTGGGCACCGACGGGTTCTTCGTCAAGGCCGTCCACACCCTCGGCGCTCCGCTCGCCGAGGGCGAGGCCGACGTGCCGTGGCCGTGCAACACCACCAAGTACATCTCGCACTTCCCCGAGTCCCGTGAGATCTGGTCCTACGGATCCGGCTACGGCGGCAACGCCCTGCTCGGCAAGAAGTGCTACGCCCTGCGCATCGCGTCCGTCATGGCCCGCGACGAGGGCTGGCTCGCCGAGCACATGCTGATCCTCAAGCTGACCCCGCCGGCCGGCGAGGGCGAGACGAAGTACGTCGCCGCCGCCTTCCCGTCCGCCTGCGGCAAGACCAACCTCGCCATGCTGGAGCCCACGATCCCCGGCTGGACGGTCGAGACCATCGGCGACGACATCGCCTGGATGCGCTTCGGCGAGGACGGCCGCCTCTACGCGATCAACCCCGAGGCCGGCTTCTTCGGCGTCGCCCCCGGCACCGGCGAGCACACCAACGCCAACGCCATGAAGACGATGTACGCCAACACCGTCTTCACCAACGTCGCGCTCACCGACGACGGCGACGTGTGGTGGGAGGGCATGACCGAAGAGGCGCCCGCCCACCTGATCGACTGGAAGGGCAACGACTGGACCCCGGAGTCCGCGACCCCGGCCGCCCACCCCAACGCCCGCTTCGCCGTCCCGGCCTCCCAGTGCCCGACGATCGCCGCCGAGTGGGAGGACCCCAAGGGCGTCCCGATCTCCGCGATCCTCTTCGGCGGCCGCCGCGCCTCCGCCGTGCCGCTGGTCACCGAGTCCTTCGACTGGAACCACGGCGTCTTCATCGGCTCGAACATCGCCTCCGAGAAGACCGCTGCCGCCGAGGGCAAGGTCGGCGAGCTGCGCCGCGACCCCTTCGCCATGCTGCCCTTCTGCGGCTACAACATGGGCGACTACATGGCCCACTGGGTCAAGGTCGGCGCCTCCGCGGACGCCGCCAAGCTCCCGAAGATCTACTACGTGAACTGGTTCCGCAAGAACGACGCGGGCAAGTTCGTGTGGCCCGGCTTCGGCGAGAACAGCCGCGTCCTGAAGTGGATCGTCGGCCGCCTCGACGGCACCGCCGAAGGCGTCGAGACCCCCATCGGCGTCCTGCCGACCAAGGACTCCCTCGACCTCGACGGCCTGGACCTCCCGGCCGAGGACCTCGACTTCCTCCTCACCGTCGACAAGGAGGTCTGGCGCGAGGAGGCCGCCCTGGTCCCCGAGCACCTCAACACCTACGGCGACCACACCCCCAAGGAGCTGTGGGAGCAGTACCACGCGCTCGTCGAGCGCCTCGGCTGAGCGCCTGAGCCGTAACACGCCCTGAAGAAGGGCCTAGGAACGTGGGAGCCCCCGACCAAGCGGCGTCCCACCGCTGTGGGAGCCCCCGACCAAGCGGCGCCCACCGCAGCACCGGCCTGACCTGTCAGGAGCGTCCGCGCTCCTCCAGGTAGGTCGTGTGCGTCTGCTGACGGCGGGCCTCCACCTCGTGGAGGCCCGCCGTTACGCGTCGCGCCTCCTCGCGCAGGAGCCCCAGCTGCCGCTCCAGGTGGCGCTCCGGCGACTCGCCGCCCGGCGCCATCCGGCTCCACCAGCGGGTCCGGTGGTACGCGTCCACGCTCTCCGGCACGTCCTGGCGGACCGCCCGCGACACCGCGTGCACCGCCTCCGGGTCGGCGGCCAGCACGTCCGCCACCCACCCCGGCTCCAGCAGCGCCCCGTACAGCTCCAGCAGCTCCGCCAGCGCCTCTCCGGGCCCCGGGGGCAGCTCCACCCCGTCGACGTACCCGCGCAGCCGCCCGAAGTCCTCGCGCAGCACGCCGAGCTCCTCGCGCGGATCGAAGGGCGGCGGCGCCGTCCGCTCCGGCGGGGCGATCAGCGCGCCCGCCCCGTACAGCCCGGCGACCACCAGCGGCCAGTACGCACCCGCCACCCCGGCCAGGGCGAGGGCCAGCCCGGCCACCCCGCAGGCGGAGCCGGCCAGGTTCTTCCTCGACTCCAGGTACGTCAGGACCGTCCGGCCCCTCGGGCCCCCGGTCGTCCTACTGGTAGCCACGGATCTCCTCGAAGGCTCCGGCCAGCGAACCGGACCCGCCGGTGGCGTCGAAGAGCCTCCCGCCGGTCAGTTCGGTGATGTGGGTGAGCTCCTTGCGGTCCGAGTCGCCGAACAGCACCGCGAAGACCGGCGTCCGCTTCTGCGCCTCCGGCAGCTTCGCGTAGAGGGAGTCGAAGTGCCCCGCCCCGACGCCCTCGGTGTTCTCGCCGTCCGTCATCAGCACGATCGAGGTGAAGGCGTCCGCGCCGCCCTTGGCGATCTGCTCGTACGCCGCCTCCAGGCTGCCGTAGACCGCCGTCCCGCCGTCCGGCTCCAGCGACTTCACGTCCCGGCGGATCGCGTCCAGGGCCGGCCCCGGATTGCCCGGCTCCACCACGTGCGTGGCCACCTTCTTCACCTTCGACCCGAAGGGCAGCAGCGTGACCTCCTCGCGGTCCCGGAAGCGCCGCCCCGTACCCGAAGTGCCCGTGCCCGTCAGGTCGGTGAGCGCCGACCTCAGCCGCCCGATCCGGTCGTCCTCGCTCATCGAACCCGAGGTGTCCAGCACGTACACCGTCCGCGAGGGCCGGCGCAGTTCGTTCTCGTAACTGGCCAGCAGCCCGTCGGCGACGACGCGCGAGCCGGGGAAGGGCAGCTCGCGCCGCTTCTCCTGGTCCAGCCCGGCGGCCGGCGCCACCCCGACCGCGACCGGCCGGCGGAAGGTCTGCCCGGTGATCGCCTGCTGCGCCTCCGGGCCGCGCAGCCAGTCCGTCAGCGCCCGCCCCGCGTCACGGGCCCCGGCCGGGGCCGAGGTCAGCAGCGTCAGCGGGTAGTGGGCGGTGACCACGCCGTCGCGCGGCCGGACCACCGTCAGCGGCGCCCCGCCACCCTTCGCGTCACGGTTCATGGACAGCAGCACCGACTCGTAGTTCACCAGCGCGTCCACGTCCCCGCGCTTGCCGTACGCGGCCACCAGCCAGCCCGAGGAGCCCGACGTCAGCTTCTGCCCGGCGAAGAACTCCTTCAGCCGGGGCGTGGCCGCCTTCACGTCCGCGTCGGTCAGCGCCGCCTGCGCCCCCGACAGCCCCGAGGCCACCGAGACCAGCGCGGAGAAGCCGGAGTTGGAACGCACCGGGTCGGTCATCCCGTACGTGAGCCTCCCGGCGGCGACGGCCTCGTGCACCGCCGGCCAGGTCACCTCCCCGGGCTTCCAGCCGAGCCGGGCCAGCGCCTCCGGCTTCACCCCGAGGGCCACGGGCGAGGACATCACCGGGGTCTCGCTGGAGAGCTTCCCGGCGGCCTCGGGCCGCAGCCGCAGGTAGTCGTTGGAGGAGAGCCAGATCGCGTCGTACCTGCCGTCGGCCTGCCCGGAGGCGACCTGCTCGGCGGCGTCCAGCGTCCCGGACCACGTGAGCTTCACGGTGACCCCGGTCGCCTTCCGGGCCTGCTCCAGCACCGGCTCCATGTCCGCGAGCTCGCTGGAGGCCAGCACCCGCAGGGTGCCCTCCTTGTAGGCCGTCTCCGCAGGCCCTTCGGGCCCCTCGGAGGTACAGGCGCTCGCCGCGGCGAGCACGGCCAGAACCAGCGCGATGCCCGTGCCGGCCCGCCGGCGCCGCGGGCGCGGGGGCCGGGGCGGAGCCCCCGCCGCCGCCCGGACCCGCCCGGCCGCGCTCACAGGGCACCGCCGTCGAGCGCGCCGGCGGTCCGCGTCCGCGCCAGGTACGCCGACGCGCTCTGCAGCTCACCGGCCAGCGACTCCACCGTCGCCGCCATGTTTTCCGTGGCCTGCGCCTTGAAGGTGTCGATCGCGTCCAGCGTCTTGTAGATCTGTGCGAAGGCCGTCCGCAGGGTCTCCGCGCCCACCGCCGGATCGGCCGCGATCCGCTGGATCTCGCCGCTCTGCGTGGCCAGCATGTCCGCGTTGCCGCGGATCAGGTCCTCCGTGGTCCCCTTCAGGGCGTTGACCTGCTCGATCACCGCGCGCTGGTTCTCCAGCGCCGAGGCCAGCATCACCGCGATGCGCAGCGCCGAGACGGTGGTCGTGGCCGCCCGGTCGACGCCCTTGATCAGCTCGTCGTTGTTGCGCCGGACCACGTCCATCGCCAGGTAGCCCTGGGCGCAGACGGCCAGCTGCGTCAGCAGGTCCTGGTGCTTCTGCCGGACAGGGAAGAGCACGTCCGCGCGCAGCGCGTCCGCCTCCCGCGGGTCGGTGTGCTCGGACTCGGCGACCCGCCGGGCGACGGCGCCGTCCAGGGCCTCGGTGAGGACCGCGTACTCCTGGAGCTTGCCCATCGTCTCCCACAGCCGGGAGCGCTCGGTGTGCAGGGCCGCGTTGTCGCGGCGCAGCTCGTCCTGGCCGCTGCGCAGGGCGCCCACGATCCGGTTCAGGGTGGCCTGCGAGGAGGCGTACTTCGCCACGTGGTCGCGGAACCTGTTGCCGCCCGGCAGCTTCGCCAGCAGCCTGCGGGCGCCCTTGGCGGGCGTGTCGCGGGGGTCGAGGTCCTCGACCGTGCGCCGCAGCTCGACCAGGGAGCCGGCGACGCGCGCCTGGGCGTCGCCGCCGCCGTCGGAGCCGAGGGAGCGCACGGCCCGCTCCAGCATCCGGTTGGACTGCTGGGCGGCGGTGCGGATGTCGGCCGAGCCGAGTGCGGTGATCTCGCCGATGCGCTGTGCGAACTCGGGGGAGCGGGCGTCGATCCCGGCGAGCGAGCCGACGTACTCCCCGGCCCGGCGGGCCATCTCGTCGTGGACGCCGTCCTGGAGCGGTACGAGTCCGGCGGCCTGCTCCTTGCGGACGGGGGCGACGGGCTCGGGGGCGCTGAGGACGAGCGGGGTGTCCTCGGGAGGTGTCAGAGTCATGTGTGAAGTCCCCCTAGC
Source organism: Streptomyces erythrochromogenes (assembly GCF_040684695.1). GTDB lineage: Bacteria > Actinomycetota > Actinomycetes > Streptomycetales > Streptomycetaceae > Streptomyces > Streptomyces erythrochromogenes_C. The sequence continues at coordinate 8,800 of NZ_JBFBGM010000037.1, read as the reverse complement.
CCTTGGCGCGCTGGGCGAGCGCCATCAGGATCTTGACGGTGGGTGTGCCGACCTGGCGGATCCCGGTGAGGCTCGGGTTGAGGTAGTCGGCGTGCGGGGCGGTGGCGGCGGTGAACTCGGCCACGCCGTCCTGCGGGCGGAACCCGCGCAGCACGGCCAGCTCGCGCAACCGCGGATCGGTGGCCAGGAGCGTGCCCAGCTCCTTCGCGTCCTCGCTGAGCGGTACGAAGGTGTGCGCCGTGTTCACGGTGGTGTCCGGGTAGAGCACCACCATCTCGCCCGGGTTCTGCTTCTGCAGCAGCAGCGAGGCCACCTGGGACTCGTACACCAGGATCAGCGGCTCGCCGCTGCCGCTGATGAAGGCCCGGAAGGGGTCGTCGCTGCTGGTCTCCAGGGCGCCCTGGACGGAGATCAGCTTGCGCATCAGGGGCGCGGTGCGCTCGATCCCGGCGTCGTCGGCGACGACGCTGTTGCCGTTGGCGACGTTGGAGGTGGCGGCGAGGAAGAGCGCGCCGGAGTTGGAGGCGGCCGGGTCGGTGGTCTTGACGAACACCGTGCCGGTCAGCTCGGCGTGGGCGGAGGAGCCGGGCAGCTGCTGCCAGGTGCGGTCCTCGGCGGCGGCCTTGAGGAAGGGGCCCATGAGCAGGGTCCCGGAGTTCTTGCCGGTCATGGTGGCGAGGCCGTTCGCGGCCAGTACCCGGGCGGCGTCCGGGCGGGCGATCACGACGAGCGGGGAGTAGAAGGGCCTGGTCTCCTGGGCTCCCTTGAGCCCGGCGGCCGCCGCGACCTCCTTGGCGGGTTCGCTGCTGCCGGGGAAGGCGAAGTCGAAATCCTTCAGGGCGAGTTGGTCCATCGCCCAGGAGCCCGAGGTCTCCGTCTTCACGATGTAGCCCTTGGCGGCAAGGGCTTTGACGACGTCGGGGTCGTGGAAGAAGTCGGACTTCTCCGAACCGATGACGCCACGCACGGTCTTCGTTGCCGTGGATCCCGGGTGTTCCTGCCCCTGCAGTGCGACGTAGAGCACGCCGCCGATCAGGAGGAGGCCCAGGACGATTCCTAGGATGCGTCTCACGGGTGCAGCGTGCTCACGGAAACCCACATTCCGCGCCGCCTTGAGTGAACGTCAGGTGTCCAGGCGGTCCCACTTCGAAATGCTGTGTGAGTTCGCGGGTGCTGGTGGGCGGGGCGGCCGCCCGGGAGGATCGGGGGCATGGGCGTGAGCGCGTTGAAGTGGCAGGGCTGGCTGGTCGGCCTGGTGACGATCGCCGGGCTGCTGGTGTTCGCCCCGCTGGGCCTGTACGTGTGGGCGAGCGGCGGTGAACCGCAGGAGGCGCCGCCGCGGCCGGCGGTCCAGGACGTACGGGTCACCGGCTGCCGTGTCGATCCGGCCAGCCGGCGGGTGGCGGCCTCGGTGGAGGCGACGGGGCGGGCGGAGGGCGCCGGCGCGTACGTCGTGACGGTGGAGTTCCGCGACCGGGCCGAGGCGGATCCCGGGCGGCGGGCCGCCCAGGCGCTGGTGCGGATCCCGGGCGTGGCCCCGGGCGCGACCGAGTACGGGGAGGCGGTCGGCCCGGTGTGGCCGGTGGCGACGGTGCCCTGGTGCGGGGTCGCCGGCGCGGAGTTCACGCGGGCGACCCCGTCGCCGGGGGTTCCGTAGCGAGTGGCCCGAGCGGCCCTAGTGGCCCGAGTGGCCCGAATGGCCGTGGGGCGGGTGCCCGTGGGGCGGGTGCCCGGTGGCCGGTGCTCGGTGCTCGGTGGCCGTTGGCCGGGGGCCGGTCAGCCGTTCTTGTTCACCTTGACGACGACGGTACTGCACACCTTGTCGGCGAAGGTCTGCTTCTTCTCGTCCCACAGCGGCCACAGCCAGCCGAGGTAGCAGGTGATGCTGTCCAGGAAGTGCGCCAGCTTGCGCACGAAGGCCATGCCGAAGCCGAGCGTGGCGCCGTCGGCCTCGCGGTGCAGGCTGATGCCGACGACCTTCTTGCCGAGCGTCTGGCCGGTGGTGCCTTCCTTGTAGAGCTGGAAGAAGCCCATGCCGATCGCGTACAGGAAACCGACGAGGCCGAGCACCGCGCCGACGCCGTCCTCGCCGCCGTCGATCGCCACACCGATGCCGGTGAGCGCGTACATCGGGCCGGCGATGATCAGGGCGTCGAGCAGGTACGCACCGAAGCGCAGGCCCCAGTGGGCCAGCGGCGGCATGCCGACGGGCATGCCGGACATGCCCGGAGGCGGGTAGGAGCCGTAGGGGGCCGGCGGCGGGACCTGCTGCGGGTAGCCGTACTGCGGGGCCGCGCCCGGCGCCGGCTGCTGCGGGTAGCCGTACTGCGGGGGGACGCCCTGCGGGGCCTGCTGGCCGTAGCCGGGCTGGCCCTGCGGGGGCTGCTGGGGCTGCTGGCCGTACGGGTTGTTCGGATCGCCGAAGCTCATTGGCGCATCTCTCCAGGGTGCTCGATCGGGGACGAAGCGGAGTGGAGGAGATGGTTCATATGAGCGGCCTCCCCCGTGCTGCCGCGATGTTTCAGCCAACATCGTGTTCGGCAGGCCGGGATCTGTCCAATTCATTGGCCGCGCGACGAGCGGCCGGCGGGCCCCGGGAGGGCCGTCGGCCGAGGGGTGTGACCGGGCAACGGCGGGGCCGTGGCGGGGTGATGGCGGGGTGATCGCGGGGCCCTGGCAGGGCCGTGGCGGGGTCATGGCGCCCGGTCCGGAGCCTCCGCGGCCCCGGACCGGGGCCGTCTAGAGGGCGCCGGCCAGGTCCAGGGACTCCAGGGCGGCGGCGTGCGCGTCCATGCGCTCGGCGGCGAGGATCGCGACGGTGGTGTCGGCGCGGGACGCGGCGACGAGGAGTGCGCGGGCGGCGAGGTCGTGCGCGCGCTGGTGCAGCGCGGCGGCGTCCCCCGCGGGGCCCTGGGGTGCCCGGGCGGGCTGGGTGCCGCGCAGCCGGGTCACCTGGGCGGCGATCTCGGCGGCGGCTTCGTCGAGCCCGAGCTCGTCGGTGACGGCGAGGAGGGCCGCGAGGTGGCCGGCGAGCTGGATGCCCAGTGCTTCGCCGCGGCTGCTGTGGGGGTAGTCGACCGTGGCGCCGCCCATGCGCTGGACGACCGGCTTCGTGCGGATCGGCTCGTACATGAGGAGGCCTCCTGCGTGGTCAGGAGACCATCCTACATTGGATTGGTTCTAAAGTTGAGCTGAATCCTGTTGTTGTCCGAGTACGCCCGGCCCGGTGGCTCGATGCGGCCACCGGGCCGGGCGGCTCGATGCGGTGTCCCGGTCGGGTCCCGGTCAGGCCTGGCTGTAGCCGTCCAGGAAGTTCCCGATCCGGGTCACGGCATCGGCCAGGTCCTTGGCGTTGGGCAGGGTCACGATCCGGAAGTGGTCCGGCTCCGGCCAGTTGAAGCCCGTACCGTGCACGACCATGATCTTCTCGGCCCGCAGCAGGTCCAGGACCATCTGCCGGTCGTCCTTGATCTTGTAGACCGTCGGATCCAGTTTGGGGAAGGCGTACAGCGCACCCTTCGGCTTCACGCAGGAGACGCCCGGGATGCGGGTGAGCAGGTCGTACGCGACGTTGCGCTGTTCCAGGATCCGCCCGCCGGGCAGGACCAGGTCCTCGATGGACTGCCGGCCGCCGAGGGCGGTGGCCACCGCGTGCTGCGAGGGCATGTTCGCGCACAGGCGCATGTTCGCGAGGATCGTGAGGCCCTCGATGTAGTCGGTGGCGTGCTTCTTCGGGCCGCACACGGCCATCCAGCCGGCCCGGTAGCCCGCGACGCGGTAGTTCTTGGACAGGCCGTTGAAGGTCAGCGTCAGGACGTCCGGGGCGATGGCGGCCGTGTTGAAGTGCTTGGTGCCGTCGTAGAGGATCCGGTCGTAGATCTCGTCCGAGCAGACGATCAGGTTGTGGCGGCGCGCGATGTCCGTCAGCCCCCGCAGCATCTCCTCGTCGTAGACGGCGCCCGTCGGGTTGTTCGGGTTGATGATCACGATCGCCTTGGTGCGGTCGGTGACCTTGCGCTCGATGTCGGCGAGATCCGGCATCCAGTCGGACTGCTCGTCGCAGCGGTAGTGCACGGCCGTGCCGCCGGCCAGGGAGACGGAAGCCGTCCACAGCGGGTAGTCCGGTGCCGGGACCAGTACCTCGTCGCCGTCGTCGAGCAGCGCCTGCATCGACATCGTGATCAGCTCGGAGACGCCGTTGCCGAGGTAGATGTCCTCGACGTCCAGCTCGATGCCCTTGGTCTGGTAGTGCTGCATGACCGCGCGGCGCGCGGACAGCAGGCCCTTCGCGTCGCCGTAGCCGTGGGCGGTGCCCAGGTTGCGGAGCATGTCCTCAAGGATCTCCGGCGGGCACTCGAAGCCGAAGGCCGCGGGGTTGCCGGTGTTGAGCTTGAGGATGCGATGACCTGCTGCTTCGAGCCGCATGGCCTCTTCGAGCACGGGGCCGCGGATCTCGTAGCAGACATTGGCGAGTTTGGTTGACTGGATCACCTGCATGACGGGAGCTTACGGGCCCGGGTGCGGGCTCGACCCGCCTTTTCACCCACGGACTCGAAGGTCGTTTTGTCATGATTGGCGTGATGGGTGGGTGGGTGCGCGCTCTTCCCTTGGAATCCGGGGTCGCGGCCGCGCTCCGGCCTGCGGAATGGGTGGGGTGAGCTGCGGGGGCGGGGTGCGTGTTGCCCTCGTCACCCCGGGGATCGGTGGGGGGTGGGGGGTGCCCGGCTTGAGTGTGTGGCCTGGGTGCGGGGCCTGAGTGCGTGGCCTGGGTGCGTGGCCTGGGTACGGGGGCTTGAGTACCGGGCCTGAGTACGCGCACTCATGCGGCCGCCGGGCCTGCGGTGGAGGGTGGAGTCCTGAACCAGGGCGTGCGACGTGTGCGATGCGAGCGACGCGGGAGATGCGAGCGATGCCTGAACGGCGGCGAGTGAGGGGCGCGGGGCAGTGGAGTTCCTAGTGGGTGACATGGCGATCACCACGATCGGCACGGATGGCGACGACCGGGCGATCGAGTTCCTGGTCAGGCCGGAGGGCACCCCGGAGGAGGGGCACTTCGCGATCTTCCGTGAGCACGGCCGCGGCTGGGAGGACGCCCGCCTGACCATCGACCCCGCCGCGGGCAGCGTCCCGGTGGCCGCGGTGGAGTGGGCGGTGGAGTTCGCGCGGGAGTACCTCTGAGAGGTGCGGCGGGGTCGGAGCGCGGCGGCAGCCGGCGGGGGCGGGACGGGGAAGGTGCGGGGCGGTGGTGATGGGCGGCATTCCGGCGGGGGTAGGGGTTGAAGGTGCGGCGGTGGCTTCGGGTGGGCGGTATGCACTCGGGCGGTATCGGAGTTGTTCTGGGGGTTTTTCCGTCTGTCCGATGGTTTTCCGGGTCGTGCCGGTCCCTCAAGGGCGCTCCTGCGTCGCGTCGCGTTGCGATGGCCTTCGGCCACCCTTGACCGCCCGTCCCGCCCCGGAACTACGAAGGACCGGCGGAAAACCCCAAAAGAACGAGCCGGGCGACGAGAGACCATCGGGGCGGTGTCCAGCGCGGGCAGGTCCCTGAGCGCCCCAGATCGCTAAGCGCTCCTGCCCGAGGGCGTCTGCGAGCCCCGTGGGCTGGACATAGGCCGCCCTGGATCGCTACGCGCTTCGCGATCACGCGACTGCGAGCCGTCCGGGGCCGGTCAGGCGCGTTGGGTCGGGTGGAGTTCGGTCGGCTGGATGTTGTCGACCGCGGTGGAGAATTCGCGGCCGGACGGGCCGCGGATGTAGGCCAGCTCGACCCAGTGGGGGTGGGCCGAGTTCGAGACGTCCTCATTGATCACGGCCATCAGCTCGCCCTCGACGCCGCTCGCCACATCACGCACCCGGCGTCGGAGCAGTGGGTGCGGCACGTACTCGTAGCGGTCAGTCATCGTGGGGCGCCGTATGACCGTGTGCGGCGCGCAGGAAGCGTGCCGGCGTCTGCGCGGGCGAGCAGTTCGGGGCTGGGGCTTGGTGGCGGGTGCACCAGGGAGTCTGATGGCCGCCTCGGAGTGCTGAAGTGCTCTTCTTCTTGCGGGTGTTCGCGTGCGGTGTTGTCCGTCATACCGAGATGATGGGTCGGCGTGGAGGGGCGGTGATAGGTCATTGCGCGGCCATCTGTGGCCAGGGTGTGGCCACGGCTGGGAACAAGCTTGATGGCACCTCATGCTGGGGCCATGGGCGCTCGAAACGACGCACTCCGAGCGGCGAGGCTCCGGGCCGGCTGGCGGACGATGGATCAGGCCGCCAGGAGTCTTTCCGAGTATGGGAAGCGGCTCCTCGACGACCGGCACTTCGAGGTGTCGCCGCGGACCTGGCGGCGCTGGGAGGGTGAGCGCCCGGGCTGGCCACCGGGAGAGACCGCCATCGTGCTCCACCATGCGCTCGGGCGTTGGCCCGAGGAACGAGGACGACGTGAACCGTAGACAGTTCGCATCCGCCACCGCTGCGGCACTCGTCACCGGGCCGACCGCGAGTCAGCACGTCGATCCCGCCCTCATCGGCTATTTCGAGCAGCAGCTCGAAGGGCATTACCGGGCCGACATGTTTCTCGGGCCCCACGATCTGATCGGCACGGTGAGCGCTCAGTACCAGCTGATCGACAAGCTGGTCCGATCGGCGAAGGGCGATGTCCGGCGCGGTCTTCTCCGGGCCGGGGCCGCCTATGCCGCGCTGGTCGGCTGGCTGTACCAGGACGCGGGCGATCTGGCGGCTGCCACGTTCTGGCGGGGGGTGACGCAGGAGATCGCGGTCCGATCGCGCGATCCTCACTTGATTGGCTACAGCCTGGTGAACCAGGCGCACGTTCGTACCGACCTGGGTGATGGACACGGAGTCATCGATCTGTGCGAAGCAGTTCTTGAGGGATCCGATCGGCTGTTCCCCAAGGTGCGGATCATGGCGATGCAGCAGCAGGCTCACGGGGCGAGCCTCGTGGGGGACCGGGCGGCGGTCGATCGGCTCATCGACACTGCTGGAGGGCTTCTGCCCAGGGTCGACGACGGCCTGCCGTGGGGTAATGCCTGTCGAAGGACGCCGGGATATCTGGAGGTCCAGCGCGCGACGTGCTACGGCAGGCTCGGCCTCGGGCGGGAGGCAGAAGCGCTGTGGGCGCAGGTCCTCGATGGTGTCCCCCTGACCGCGCGCCGCGACCGGGGCGTGTACCTCGCCCGGCGGGCGACCGTGGCCGCAGAGTCCCGGCAGCCCGACCATGCCGTCGAGATCGCCCGCTCGGCCGTCGAGATCGCGAGGGAGACCCGCTCCGCACGGATGCTTCGTGAACTCGGCGCTCTGGAGCGGGCCATGGGGCCGTGGCACGATGCCCCGGTAGGCCGGGACCGTGCTGAAATCCTGGCGCCTGTGACCGAGGGGAGCTGACATGGGCGTACCGAAGGCTTTGTCCGAGGAGGAGATCGCGGACCATCTGGCGGGGCTGCCCGGCTGGGAGCGCACAGGCCATGCGATCACCCGGACCTACGAGATCCGGTACCACGCTGCGGTGGCCGCGATCGTGACCATCGCGGACCGGTCGCGGCGGATCCAGCACCATGCGGATCTTGATCTCCGCATCGACCATCTCCGTGCGTCGATCACCACGCATGACGCCGGGCACCGGATCACCGCTGCGGACTTCGATCTGGCGCACCGCATCGATGCCATCGTCGCGGCGCATCAGGCTCTCCCGCTGGACTGACGCTGCCGTGCCCTTTATTGCATTCGGCGTTGTCGGTGGGGCGGTTTACCTTCGGGGCATGAAGTCGTTGAGGATCATCGCCGGGGACGCTACGAGTCCCCAGGCCAAGGGGCCCAAGATCATCGCTCATGTCTGCAACGACCTCGGCGGGTGGGGGAAGGGCTTCGTGCTGGCCGTCTCGAAGCGGTGGTCCGAGCCGGAGGCCGCGTACCGGGCCTGGCATCGGGGGCGCAGTGGCAACGACTTCGGGCTGGGCGCCGTGCAGGTGGTGCGGGTGCAGCCCGACGTGTGGGTGGCGAACATGGTCGGGCAGCGCGGGATGCGCACCGGGAGCGGGGGACCGCCTATCCGCTACGACGCCCTGGAGCGCTGCCTGGACGCACTGGCCGGGCATGCCGTGGAGCTGGGCGCGAGCGTGCACATGCCGAGGATCGGCTGCGGGCTCGCGGGCGGCAGCTGGTCGAGGGTCGAGCCGCTGGTCACCGGGGCGCTGTGCGAGCGCGACGTGGCGGTGACGGTCTACGACCACGGCTGATCCGGCGCCACGCCGAGGGGGTGCGGAGGATCGATTCAGCGGGTGTGGGGCTCACTAGGGTCGTGCCCGCAGGTTTCCCGGTTCCCTCCGAAGGGTTTCCCCGATGAAGCTCCGCCACGCCGTCGCCGCGGTCGCAGCCGGTGCGCTGGTGCTCGCGCTGCCCGGTTCGGCCCTGGCCGCCGAAGGGCAGTTCCACTACAAGTACGCGGACGACTCCGGCCAGGAGCAACGCGTGATCCTGGACGACCCCGACAGCGGCGAGTGCATCAACCTCTACGCCGTCGGCTCCGACGACGTGGAGCCCGGCTACGCCCCGCAGAACCAGACCGACTCCTGGGTGACCGTCTACGCGGACGCCGACTGCACGGGCTCCCCGTGGCGGCTGCGCCCCATGGGCCGGCCCGCGACCGACCACCTCCGGGTGCGGTCGGTGCGGTTCGAGGTCCGGGACGAACCCGGCAGGGTCTAGGTCGTCTCTTTCGGATCTTGTCGGCCGAGCCCGCGTTGTCCGGTGCCGTGCATCGCAAGGCGGAGGAGCTCCTCGTGTACTGGCCGTACTCGGGAGC
>NZ_JBFBGM010000036.1:0-70242 GCF_040684695.1 Streptomyces erythrochromogenes | reverse complement strand
TTGACCGCCCGTCCCGCCCCGGAACTGCAAGGACCGGCGGAAAACCCCAAAAGAACGAGCCGGGACCTTCGTTTCAGGGACGGCCACATCAGCGACGCCGGGCGGGAGCCCGGCGCGCCCCAAATCGCTACGCGCTCCTCCGAGACGGCGTCCGCAGGCCCCGTGGGCTGGACATAAGCCGCCATCGATCGCTACGCGCTTCGCCCTGACCGCGTCCGGCGGTCGTCAGGGGCTGGGAGGGGCGGATTCGAGGGGCGGGAGGGCGATCCATCGGCCCAGCCGATCTCAACCCCCGACAACGTCAGAGTGACATCCCAACCGCCCACCCAAAGAAGGGCAATTAGGGCAAACCGAGGGCCTTCTGGGGTGCGCACTCACGTAGACACGGATGGGGTTCGCCTCAGCCGTCATCCAGCGCTTTTCCTCCCCCGAACCGCCCACAGACGCCGTCCGTGAGCAGGCCATCACGCCTCTGCTGCCTATGACCGGCCCCAGACGCGCTGCGGACGCGTGATCGAGAAGCGCGTAGCGATCTGCGGCGGCCTATTCCCAGCCCACGGGGCCTGCTGACGCCGTCGGGCAGGAGCGCGTAGCGATTTGGGGCGTACCGGGCTTTGCTCGCGCTGGGCACCGCCTCGATGGTCTCTCGTCGCCCGGCTCGTTCTTTTGGGGTTTTCCGCCGGTCCTTGCAGTTCCGGGGCGGGACGGGCGGTCAAGGGTGGCCGTAGGCCATCGCAACGCGACGCGACGCAGGAGCGCCCTTGAGGGACCGGCACGACCCGGAAAACCATCGGACAGACGGAAAAACCCCCAGAACAACTCCGATACCGCCCGGGTACATCCCGCTCCCCACACCACCGCCGCGCCTCGGCACCCCCGCCCCGCCGACTGCCGCCCCCACACCACCCCGCGCCTTCCGTCCCCCGCCCCGCGAAACCCGCTCCCCCGCACCCCCGCCGCGGCTTACGCCTCCGCCGCGCCTCGTCGGAACCCCCGGGGCTCGCTCTCGGTTCAGGCCCCGGCCCGCCGGGGGTGTGTCGCCGGAGTCGGCCCGTCTCGCGTCCGGCCCGGCCGCGCCAATTCCTGTGGACAGGGGTCACCGCCGCGTCCGATAGTGCGCCCCATGGCTTCTCTCGTACGACACATCACAGTTGACTGTTCCGACGCCTACCGACTGGGCCAGTTCTGGGCCGCCGTTCTGGACGGCTCGCTCGCCGACGACGACTTCCCCGGCGACCCCGAGGCGCTGGTCACGGCGCCCGGGTCGGCGCTGCTGTTCGTGACCGTTCCCGACGCCAAGAGCGTCAAGAACCGTGTGCACGTGGACCTTCAGCCGCAGGACCGCACCCGCGACGAGGAGGTCGAGCGCATCCTCGCCCTCGGCGCCACCGTCGCCGGCGACCACCGCCGGCCCGACGGCACCGGGTGGGTCACCCTCGCCGACCCCGAGGGCAACGAGTTCTGCGTCGAGCGGAGCGCCGCCGAGCGGAAGTGATCGGCAGCGGCCGGGGGCGCGCCGTCGGCCCCGCCCCCGTCCGCTCCCCCGCTCCTCACTCCCCTGCTCCCCTACTCCTCCGGCGGGAAGACCGGTTCGCCGGTGACGGCCAGTGTGATCATGATGGCTTCCACCGGGCAGCCCTCCGCCGCCGTGAGGACCGGTTCGCTCGCGTCCGACTGCGGGCTGCGCGGGTGGGACTGGCGCGCCGAGTCCAGGACGAAGCCGTCCGGGGCGTGGTTGACGCACATGCCCGAGCCGATGCAGACCCCCCGGTCCACCTCGACCTGCCAGCGGTCGCCCATCAGGCACCCGCCTCGTAGCCCGCCGGCAGGTGGATCATCTTGTGCTCCAGGTACTCGCCCAGGCCCTCCGGGCCGAACTCCCGCCCGAGACCGCTGTTCTTGTAGCCGCCGAACGGCCCCAGCATGTCCAGGCTGAAGGTGTTCACGTTGAAGGTGCCGGTGCGGATCCGGCGGGCGAAGTCGATGCCGTGCTCGACGTCCGCGGTCCAGACGCTGCCGCTGAGGCCGAACTCCGAGTCGTTGGCGACCCGTACGGCCTCCTCCTCGTCCCCGTAGGGGATCAGGCAGACGACCGGGCCGAAGATCTCCTCGCGGGCGATCCGCATGGAGTTGTCGACGTCGCCGAAGAGCGTGGGCTCCACGTACCAGCCCCGGTCGAGGCCGGCCGGGCGGCCGCCGCCCGCCAAGACCTTGGCGCCCTCCTCCTGGCCGATCCGGATGTAGTCCAGGGAGCGCTGCTGCTGGCGCTGCGCGACGAGCGGGCCGAGCTGGGTGGCCGGGTCGAGCGGGTCGCCGACGACGAGCGCTCCGGCCGCCGCCGCGAGGGCCTCGGCGACCTCCTCGTACCGGCTGCGGGGGGCGAGGATCCGGGTCTGGGCCACGCAGGCCTGGCCGTTGTTCATCCAGGCGGCGGGCACGATCCCGGCGACGGCGGTCTCCACGTCGGCGTCGGGGAGGACGACGGCGGCGGACTTGCCGCCGAGTTCGAGGGTGACCCGGGTGAGGTTGCGCGCGGCGACCTCCATCACGCGCCGGCCGGCGGCGACCGAGCCGGTGAAGGCCACCTTGTCGATGCCGGGGTGGCCGACGAGGTACTCGCTGACCTCGCGGTCGGCGGGCAGGATCGACAGCACGCCCTCGGGCACTCCGGCCTCGCGCGCGATGTCGGCGAGGATGTAGGAGTCCAGCGGCGCCTCCGGGGAGGGCTTGAGGATCACGGTGGAGCCGGACAGCAGGGCCGGGGCCAGCTTGGCGGCCGCGACGAACTGCGGGACGTTCCACGGGATGACGGCGGCGACGACGCCCACGGGCTCGCGGCGCACCAGGATCGGGCCGAGCACGCCCTGGCGGTGCTCCTCGTACGGGTAGGCGCGCGCGACGGTGATCGCGGCGTCGTAGACCATCATCGGGCCGAGCGCCTGGGCCAGGACGCTCCAGGAGTACGGGGAGCCGTTCTGGGAGCTGATCGAGCGGGCGATCTCCTCGTGGCGGACGGCGATGGCGTCCTTGATGCGGGAGACGACCGCGATCCGCTCCTCCAGAGTCATCCGCGGCCAGGGGCCCTCGTCGAAGGCCTTGCGCGCGAGCGCGACGGCGCGGTCGACGTCGGCCTCGGAGGCGTGCGGGACGGAGCCGATGACCTGCTCGGTGTGGGGGGAGACGATCCGGATGGTGTCGGTGCCCAGCGGATCCGTCCACTCACCGCCGATGAACAGTTTTCCGTGTTCCACGAGCTCCGTCATGGCTGAGGCCTCCTGCGGCTTGGCGTTCCCGAACTGATACCAGTTCTAGTTCTAGGAGTCCACGGCCAGGACGGAAGAGGGAAGAAGATCCAACGACTAGCCAGAAAGCCGCCCGGATGGTCGACTTGGGCTACTACTGGAACGCGTTCTCGTCCGAGGACGGCCGACAGGCGGAGGGCTCATGCCGCAGGACACGTCACAGGTCACCGATCACGGCGGAGGCGTGTGGGGGATCAAGGTGCCCATCCCCGACAACCCCCTCGGACACACCCTCGTCCACGTCCTCGACACCGACCGCGGCCCGGTCCTCGTCGACACCGGATGGGACGACCCCGCGTCCTGGGACACCCTCGTCGCCGGCCTCGCCGCGCTCGGTATCGCCATCGCCGACGTCCACGGCGTGGTCATCACCCACCACCACCCCGACCACCACGGACTGTCCGGCAAGGTCCGCGAGGCGTCCGGCGCGTGGATCGCCATGCACGCCGCCGACACCGAGGTCGTCGTCCGCACCCGCTCCTCCGAGCCCGGCGTGTGGTTCGACTACATGAGCGCCAAGCTCGCCGCCGCCGGAGCCCCCGAGGAGCACATCGCCCCGCTGCGCGCCGCCCGCGCGAGCGGCCGCATGCGCACCCTGCCCGGACTGCGCGCCGCCGTGCCCGACCGCGAGATCGTCCCCGCCGAGCTGCTCCCCCTCGCCGGACGCCGGCTGCGCGCGATCTGGACCCCCGGCCACACCCCCGGCCACGTCTGCCTGCACCTGGAGGAACAGCACCCGGCGAACCTCCCCGGCAACGGCCGCCTCTTCTCCGGCGACCACCTGCTGCCCGGGATCTCCCCGCACATCGGCCTCTACGAGGCGCCCGAGGACACCCGCGTCACCGATCCCCTCGGCGACTACCTCGACTCCCTCGAACGCATCGGCCGCCTCGCACCGGCCGAGGTGCTCCCGGCCCACCAGCACGCCTTCACCGACGCACCCGCCCGCGTACGGGAACTCCTGGACCACCACGAGGAACGCCTGACGGGGCTCTGGGAGCTGCTGGCCGAGCCGCTGACCCCCTGGGGTCTCGCCGAGCGGATGGAGTGGAACCGGCCCTGGGAGCAGATCCCGTACGGCTCCCGCAACATCGCCGTCTCGGAGGCGGAGGCGCATCTGCGGCGGCTGGTGAAACAGGGCCGCGCCGAGGCGGTCCCCGGCACCGACCCGGTGACGTACCGGGCCCTGTGAGGGCGGGCGCGGGGGCCCGGCGCGAGGGCCGGGCGGGCGGCCCCGGAACCGTCCGCCACCGGACGCCCCCGGGCCGGGGAGCTACGGGCCGGTAGAGTGAGGCGGTCGTCCACACCCCGTACGGGGGGAAGCCGGTGCGAATCCGGCGCTGACCCGCAACCGTGACCCGCCCCCTGCACCACCCGGGCGGGAAGCCGGAATGCCCCGTACCGTAAGTGCGCGGCTCGCGCCGCCGGTCCTTCCGGCGGCCGGCACCGTCGAGGAAAACGGAGCCGGAGCCCGGTGCCCGTGCGTGCCTGCCCCGGTTCCCCAGCAGGAGAGGCACCCTCCCCCATGACCGTCCGCCGCAGCGCCGCCGCGCTCGCCGCCTCCGCCGTGCTCTGCGTGGGTGTCGCCCCCGCAGCCCTCGCCGACACCGCGCCGCCCTCCCCCTCCGCACCCCCGGTCATCCCCTCCGGGCTCTACGGCAAGAACGACCCCACCTACGACGGCGTGTGGCGGCAGTCCTTCGCGCTGCTCGCCCAGGACACCGTCGGCGTCAAGCCCGCCGCGCAGGCCGTGGACTGGCTGGTCGGCCAGCAGTGCGCGAACGGCTCCTTCCCCGCCTTCCGCGCGGACACCACCAAGGACTGCGACGCGACGGCGTACATCGACTCCAACGCGACGGCCGCGGCCGTGCAGGCGCTGACCGCGCTCGGCGGCCACGACGACACCGTCAAGAAGGCGATCGGCTGGCTGAAGTCCGTACAGAACGAGGACGGCGGCTGGAGCTCCAACCCCGGCGGCGCCATGGACGGCGGCACCGACGCCAACTCGACCGCCATCGTGATCAGCGCCCTGACCGCGGCCGGCGAGAAGCCGGCCGACACGAAGTCGAAGGCGGGCAAGTCCCCCTACGAGGCGCTGCTCTCCTTCCAGCTGAGCTGCGCCGCCGAGCCGGCCGCGGACCGGGGCTCCTTCGCGTTCCAGCCGGTCGGCGGCAAGCTCGTCGCCAACGCCGACGCCACGGCCGCGGCGGCCCTGGCCGGCCTCGGCAAGGGCACGGCCGTCGTCCCCTCCGGTACGGACACCCCCGCGGCCCCGCTGACCTGCCCGGCGGCGCCCGCCACTGACCCGGCGGCCGGCGCCGCGGCCGCCGCCCAGGGCGCGGCCGGCTACCTGGCCGAGGCCCTCAAGAAGGACGGCCACCTGACGGCCCTCACCCCGGGCGCGGACCAGCCGACCGCGGACACCGGCAACACCGCCGACGCGGTCATCGCGCTGGCCGCGGCCGGCCACAAGCAGTCGGCGGCGGGCGCGCTGGAGTGGCTGAAGGGCAACTCCGCCGAGTGGGCCAAGGGCTCCCCGGCCGCGCTGGGCACCCTGGTCCTCGCCGCGCACGCCACGGGCACCGACCCGAAGTCCTTCGGCGGCACCGACCTGGTGGCCGCGCTGAACGCGACGGGCCCGGCCCCGCAGGGCTCGGACACCGGCGCGACCGAGGTGAAGGGCGAGAAGGACGAGCCGTCCGGCGGCCAGAACCTCTGGTGGATCATCGGTGCGGGCGCCGCGGCCGGCATGGGCATCGGCATCCTGCTGAGCGGCCGCCGGAAGAAGAACCAGCTCTGATGCGCCGCCGCCTGCCCGCCGCGGCCCTCGCCCTCGGCATCGTCCTGGCCCTGCTGGCCGCCGCTCCGGCGCTGGCGGCCGGCTACCGCTACTGGTCGTTCTGGGACGGCGCGGCGGGCGGCCAGTGGTCGTACGCCACGCAGGGGCCGTCGCTGGCCCGTCCCGCGGACGGCTCGGTCCAGGGCTTCCGCTTCGCGGTGAGCAAGGACGCGGCGGCGGAGGCGGCGAAGCCGCGGGCCGCCGCCGACTTCGAGGCCGTGTGCGGGGCGACCGCACCGGCCGAGGGCCGCAAGCGGGTGGCCCTCGTCATCGACTTCGGCGTGCAGGCGGACGCCCCGACGGGCGAGGTCGTACCGCAGGAGGCCCCGCGCACGGCCTGCGCGCAGGTGGCACCCGAGGCCACGACCGCGGAGGCGCTGGCGGCGGTCGCCAAGCCGCTGCGCTACAACAGCGCGGCGCTGCTGTGCGCGATCTCGGGCTACCCGCAGCACGGCTGCGGGGAGCAGATCGCGGAGAGCGGCGCGCCGCAGGCGTCCGCCGAGCCGTCCGGGTCCGCCCCGGGCGGCGGCGGCCCGTCCGCCGGTCTGCTCGTGGGCATCGCCGCGGTCGCCGCCCTGGCCGCCGCGGGCGTGTGGCAGTCCCGCCGCCGGCGCCGATGACCCACCCCGCGTCCGGGGCGCCCGCGGGAGCACCCACCGGAGCCGCACCCGCCGACGTGCCCCCGGCCCGCCGGAGCGCGCCCGGGGCGGCGGACTCCCCGCGCCGGTCGGCGTACGAACGGCTCAGGGCCCCGCAGGCAGGCCGGGCCACCGCCCTGCACGCGGGGGCCTGGTGGCTGTGGGCCCTCGGTCTGGCCACCGCCGCGTCCCGCACGACCAATCCGCTGCTCCTCGGGCTGATCGTCGGCGTCGCCGGCTTCGTGGTCGCGGCCCGCCGCACGGACGCGCCCTGGGCCCGCTCCTACGGGGCCTTCCTCAAGCTCGGCCTGGTCGTCATCGGCCTGCGCCTGCTCTTCTCGATGCTCCTGGGCTCGGCCATCCCCGGCACGCACACCCTCTTCGTCCTCCCGGAGGTCCCGCTGCCCGCGTGGGCGCAGGGCATCCGGTTCGGCGGGCGGGTCACCGCCGAGCAGCTCGTCTTCGCCTTCTACGACGGCGCCAAGCTGGCCGCGCTCCTGGTCTGCGTGGGCGCCGCGAACGCCCTCGCCAATCCGGCCCGGCTGCTGAAGTCCCTGCCGGCCGCCCTGTACGAGGCGGGCGTGGCCGTCGTCGTCGCCATGACGTTCGCGCCGAACATGGTCGCCGACGTGGTGCGCCTGCGCACCGCCCGCCGGCTGCGCGGCCGCCCCACCGGCGGGATCAAGGCCGTCCTGCAGATCGGCCTGCCGGTGCTGGAGGGCGCCCTGGAGCGCTCGGTCGCGGTCGCCGCGTCGATGGACGCCCGCGGCTACGGCCGTACCGCGCAGGTCCCGCCGGCCGTCCGGCACACCACCACCGCCCTCACCCTCGGCGGCCTGCTCGGCGTGTGCGCGGGCACGTACGGGCTGCTGGCCGCGCAGGGCGCCGCGTACGGGCTGCCCGTGCTCGGCATCGGCACGGCCCTGGCCCTGGCGGGCCTGCGGCTCGGCGGACGCCGGTCGGTGCGCACCCGCTACCGGCCCGACCGGTGGGGGGTGCGGGCCTGGCTGGTCGCCGGTTCCGGGGCGGCCGTCGCCGGCCTGCTCATCCACGCCGGCGGTGTCGATCCGGCCGGTCTGCATCCGGGGGTGGTCCCGCTGGTGGCCCCCACGCTGCCGTTGTGGCCGGCGGCCGCGGTCCTGATCGGCCTGCTGCCCGCCTTCGTGGCCCCCGTACCGCCCAAGGAGGCGTCACCGTGATCCGCTTCGAGCAGGTGTCGGTCACCTACGACGCCGCCTCCGCCCCCTCGTTGCGGGGCGTCGACCTGGAGATCCCGGAGGGGGAGCTGACACTGCTGGTCGGCCCGTCCGGGGTCGGCAAGTCCACCCTGCTGGGGACGGTGAGCGGGCTGGTGCCGCACTTCACGGGCGGCACCCTGCGCGGCCGGGTCACGGTCGCGGGCCGCGACACGCGTACGCACCGGCCGCGGGAACTCGCGGACGTGGTGGGCACGGTGGGCCAGGACCCGCTGGCGCACTTCGTGACGGACGTGGTGGAGGACGAGCTGGCCTACGGGATGGAGTCGCTGGGCCTGCCGCCCGCGGTGATGCGCCGCCGGGTGGAGGAGACCCTCGACCTGCTGGGCCTGAACGAGCTGCGCGACCGTCCGATCGCGACGCTGTCGGGCGGCCAGCAGCAGCGGGTGGCGATCGGCTCGGTACTGACGACGCACCCGAAGGTGCTGGTGCTGGACGAGCCGACGTCGGCGCTGGACCCGGCGGCGGCCGAGGAGGTCCTGGCGGTCCTCCAGCGACTGGTCCACGACCTGGGCACGACCGTGCTGATGGCGGAGCACCGGCTGGAGCGGGTGGTGCAGTACGCCGACCGCGTCCTGCTGCTGCCCGCCCGGGGCGCCGCCCCGGTCCTCGGCAGCCCGGCGGACGTCATGGCCGTCTCCCCGGTCTGCCCGCCGGTGGTCTCCCTGGGCCGCCTCGCGGGCTGGTCCCCCCTCCCCCTCTCGGTCCGCGACGCCCGCCGCCGCGCCACACCCCTCCTCACCCGCCTCACACCCACGGCGGACCCCACGCCGGGCATCTCAGCCTCGCCGGCGTTTGAGGCGCGGGGCTCGGGGGAGAGCCCCGCTCTTTCAGCCTCGCCGGCGTTTGAGGCGCGGGGGTCCGGGGGCGGCGCCCCCGGCAACGGCGCCGCACCCGGCCTGCTCAGCCGTCTGCTGCGCCGCGGCGGCGGCAAGCCGGAGCCCGCCGACCCTGCCGAGCCCGCCGCAGGCGACCCGGCAGGCAACCCGGCAGGCGCCCCGGCAGACGTGGCCCGCACCCGGAACCTCGGCCTCCGCCGAGCCCGCACCGAGGTGCTGCGCGACATCGACCTCACCGTGGCCCCCGGCGAGACCATCGCCCTGATGGGCCGCAACGGCGCCGGGAAGTCCACCCTGCTCTCCACCCTCGTCGGTACGCTCGCCCCCACCACCGGCGAGGTGACCGTCGGCGGCCGGACCCCGCACCGCACGGCACCGCCCGAGATGGTGCGCCGCGTGGGCCTCGTCCCCCAGGAGCCCCGCGACCTGCTCTACGCCGACACCGTCGCCGCCGAGTGCGCCGCCGCCGACTCCGACGCCGGCGCGGCCCCCGGTACCTGCCGCGACCTGGTCTCCGGCCTGCTGCCGGGGGTGCCCGACGACACCCACCCCCGTGACCTGTCCGAGGGCCAGCGCCTGGCCCTGGCCCTGGCGCTGGTCCTCACCGGCCGGCCCGCGCTGCTGCTGCTCGACGAGCCGACCCGCGGCCTGGACTACGCGGCCAAGGCCCGGCTGATCGAGATCCTGCGCGGCCTGGCCGCCGACGGGCACGCCGTCGTCCTGGCCACCCACGACGTGGAGCTGGCGGCCGAGCTGGCCGACCGCGTGGTGATCCTGGCGGGCGGGGAGATCGTGGCGGACGGCCCCACGGCGGAGGTCGTGGTGTCCTCGCCGGCCTTCGCGCCGCAGGTGGCGAAGGTGCTGGCACCGGGGCACTGGCTCACCGTGAGCCAGGTCGCCGAGGCCCTCGACGCGGCGGCGGCCCGATGACCGGCCCCGCGAACCGCCCTGCGAACCGCCCTGCGATCGGCCGGGCGAACCGTCGGGCGAACCGCCCCGTCCGGATCGGCCCCCGGGCCGCCGCGGCCCTGCTGCTGGTCACCCTCATCGGCATCGCGGCCTTCGGCTGGCCCCTGCTCGCCGACCGGCAGGCGGGGCTGCTCGCGCATTCCCAGGACGCGCCGTGGCTGTTCGCGGCGCTGCTGCCCCTCCTGGTCGCCGTCGTCGTGGCGACGATCGCCGACCAGGGCATGGACGCGAAGGCGGTGGCGATGCTCGGCGTGCTCGCGGCCGTCGGTGCGGCGCTGAGACCGCTGGGCGCGGGCACGGCCGGCCTGGAGCCGATGTTCTTCCTGATGGTGCTGGCCGGCCGGGTCCTCGGTCCGGGCTTCGGCTTCGTCCTGGGCTCGGTGACGATGTTCGCCTCGGCCCTGCTGACGGGCGGGGTCGGGCCGTGGATGCCGTTCCAGATGCTGTCGCTGGGCTGGTTCTCGCTGGGCGCGGGGCTGCTGCCGGGCCCGGAGCGGATCCGGGGCCGGGCGGAGCTGCTGATGCTGGCCGCGTACGGCTGCGCGGGGGCCTTCGCGTACGGCGCGGTCATGAACCTCCAGGGATGGACGATCATCCCGGGTGGGGAGGACGGCATCTCCTTCCACGCGGGGGAGCCGTTGGCCGCGAACCTGGCGCGGTTCGTCGCGTACTACCTGGCGACCTCGCTGGGCTGGGACCTGGGCCGGGCCGCGCTGACGGTCGTACTGACGCTCACGCTCGGCGGCACTGTGCTGCGGGCGTTGCGTCGGGCGACCCGCAAAGCCGCGTTCGATGCGCCCGTCTCCTTCGATTCCGGGGGCGCGGAGATCGGTGAACCTGCGCCGGACGGGTACGCGTCCGGCCACCGAGGGTGAGTTCGGGGGCCTTCGCCGGTGAGGCGGCCCACAGGACGCACGTCACATACGAGGGCGGGTAGGAGACGTCGGAGCGGCCGATAACGCCCGATTCACCCGTTTCGACCGGGGGTCGGAGGGCCCTGGTGTCCGAGGCGGGCTAGTAGGCGGGGCCTTTGCCAGGGCGTCGGGGCGTCGGTAGAACTGAACGTGTCGCAAGGCGGCCGGGGTGCTTCACCCCCCGCCGACGAACCCCTCTCCCTCGCGTGAGTGGCTCACGCACCGCTTCGGCGTGCGTGCGACCGTCCTTGTCCCCTTCGGAAGGTTCATCCGTGTCCAACGCTGTCATCCGCCGCATCGCCGCTTCCAAGAAGACCCTCGTCGGTTCCGTCCTCGCCCTGGGCGTCGCCGGTTCCATGCTGGCCGCGGTTCCCGCGCAGGCCGCCCCGACGGGTGCGAAGGCGATCGCGCAGCAGATGATCAAGGACCCGGCGCAGTTCGCGGCCTTCGACAAGATCGTCTCGCACGAGAGCGGCTGGAACCACACCGCGACCAACTCTTCTTCCGGCGCGTACGGCCTGGTCCAGGCCCTGCCGGCCTCGAAGATGGCCTCCGCGGGCGCCGACTGGAAGACCAACCCGGCCACCCAGATCAAGTGGGGTCTGGACTACATGAACGAGCGCTACGGCAGCCCGGTCCAGGCCTGGAACTTCTGGCAGGCCAACCACTGGTACTAAGCCGCGGCACCCACCGCAGCGCCAGCAGCAGTAGCAGTAGCAGTAGCAGCAAGCATTCGAAGGCCCCGGTGGCCGGCCTCCCCAGGTCCGGCCACCGGGGCCTTCTGCATCCCATCCCACGGGATCGCGTGCGTCCTGCGCGCGGGGGGTGTGCGCGCGGACGCGGTCAGAGGCGCTGGATGATCGTCCCGGTCGCCAGGGCGCCGCCGGCGCACATGGTGATCAGGGCGAACTCCTTGTCGCGGCGTTCCAGCTCGTGCAGTGCGGTGGTGATCAGGCGGGCGCCGGTGGCGCCGACGGGGTGGCCGAGGGCGATGCCGCCGCCGTTGACGTTGACCTTCTCCAGGTCCTGGTCGAAGACCTTGGCCCAGCTGAGGACGACGGAGGCGAAGGCCTCGTTGATCTCGACGAGGTCGATGTCCTTGAGGGACATGCCGGCCTTGCCGAGCACGGCCCGCGTCGCGTCGATCGGCCCGTCGAGGTGGTAGTGGGGGTCGGCGCCGACGAGCGTCTGGGCGACGATCCGGGCGCGCGGCTTGAGCTTGAGGGCGCGGGCCATCTTGCGCGAGGCCCACATCACGGCGGCGGCGCCGTCGGATATCTGCGAGGAGTTGCCCGCGGTGTGCACGGCGGTGGGCATGACCGGCTTGAGCCGGGCCAGGGCCTCCATGCTGGTGTCGCGCAGGCCCTCGTCCCGGTCGACCAGGCGCCACATGCCCTGCCCGGCGGCCTGCTCCTCCTCCGTGGTCGGCACCTGTACGGCGAAGGTCTCGCGCTTGAAGCGCTCCTCGGCCCAGGCGGCCTGGGCCCGCTGCTGGGAGAGCAGTCCGAGGCGGTCGACGTCCTCGCGGGTCAGGCCGCGGTTGCGGGCGATGCGTTCGGCGGCCTCGAACTGGTTGGGCAGGTCGACGTTCCACTCGTCGGGGAAGGGCTTGCCCGGGCCGTGCTTGGAACCCGAGCCCAGCGGTACGCGGCTCATGGCCTCGACCCCGCAGGCGATGCCGATGTCCATGACCCCGCCGGAGATCATGTTGGCGACCATGTGGTTGGCCTGCTGCGAGCTGCCGCACTGACAGTCCACGGTCGTCGCGGCGGTCTCGTACGGGAGCCCCATGGCGAGCCAGGCGTTGCGGGCGGGGTTCATGGACTGCTCGCCGGCGTGGGTGACGGTGCCGCCGACGATCTGCTCGACGCAGTCCGGCTGGATTCCGGTACGGGCGAGGAGTTCGCGGTAGGTCTCACCGAGCAGGTAGGCGGGATGAAGGTTGGCGAGCGCGCCTCCGCGCTTGCCGATGGGGGTGCGTACGGCTTCGACGATGACGGGTTCCGCGGCCATGAGCTCGTCCTCTCCTGCACAGCGCCAGCACGGCGGGCCGTCCCGGCGCCCCGCCCCGAACTAGTACGCGTTCTAGTTCTATCCGCAGTCTTATGACCTGGGGCCCCGCACGCAAGGGTCTTGCACGCGCCCTGCACGGATTCCACACGCAACAGTTGGCGCGCCGACCCTTGTCACTTCTAGAACTCGTTACTACCTTCAAGCCAACTTCTGATGGTCCGTCAGACTTCAGACTTTGGAGTTGCCCGATGTCCTGCCCCGCGCTCCCCGACGGTTTCGACGCCACCGACCCCGACCTCCTCCAGAGCCGGGTCCCCCACCCGGAGTTCGCACGGCTGCGGCAGACCGCCCCCGTGTGGTGGTGCCCGCAGCGGCGGGGGGTCACCGGTTTCGACGACGAGGGCTACTGGGCCGTGACCCGGCACGCGGACGTCAAGTACGTCTCCACGCACCCCGAGCTGTTCTCCTCGACCACCAACACCGCGATCATCCGCTTCAACGAGCACATCCAGCGTGATGCGATTGATGCCCAGCGGCTGATCATGCTGAACATGGATCCGCCGGAGCACTCCCGCGTACGCCAGATCGTGCAGCGCGGCTTCACCCCGCGGGCCATCCGCGGCCTGGAGGACGCCCTGCGCGACCGGGCCCGGAAGATCGTCGAGGAGGCCTCGGAGGCGGCGGCCGACGGGAGCTTCGACTTCGTCACGCAGGTGGCGTGCGAGCTTCCGCTGCAGGCCATCGCCGAGCTGATCGGCGTACCGCAGAAGGACCGCTCCAAGATCTTCGACTGGTCGAACAAGATGATCGCCTACGACGACCCGGAGTACGCGATCACGGCCGAGGTCGGCTCCAACGCCGCCATGGAACTCATCGGCTACGCGATGAACCTCTCGGCGCAGCGCAAGGAGTGTCCGGCCCAGGACATCGTCACGCAGCTGGTGGCGGCCGAGGGCCAGGGCAACCTCGGCTCCGACGAGTTCGGCTTCTTCGTGCTGCTGCTGGCGGTCGCGGGCAACGAGACCACCCGCAACGCCATCAGCCACGGCATGCACGCCTTCCTGACCCACCCCGAGCAGTGGGAGCTCTACAAGGCGACCCGGCCGTCCACCGCCGCGGAGGAGATCGTCCGCTGGGCCACCCCGGTGGTGTCCTTCCAGCGCACCGCCACCCAGGACACCGAGCTGGGCGGCCAGAAGATCAAGGCGGGCGACCGAGTGGGGATGTTCTACTCCTCCGCCAACCACGACCCCGAGGTCTTCGAGAACCCCGACGTCTTCGACATCACCCGCGACCCGAACCCGCACCTGGGCTTCGGCGGCGGCGGTCCGCACTTCTGCCTCGGCAAGTCCCTGGCCGTGATGGAGATCGACCTGATCTTCAACGCCCTGGCCGACGCGCTGCCCGACCTGCGGCTGGCCGGCGAGGGCCCGCGCCGGCTGCGCGCCGCCTGGCTCAACGGCATCAAGGAGCTGCGGGTCAGCCACGGCTGACCCGTGACCCAGGACGGCAGGGGCCGCTCCTCCCACGCCCCGGCCCCTGCCGTCCGCCGGCCGCTCCCCGGCCGGCCGGACCTCCGGCGCCTCCGATCCTCCGGCGCGTCCGATCCTCCGTTCGAGTGGCGGACCCACCCGAACGGGGTGATCCTGACTCCAGCGGCGATCCAGCCGAAGGGGCGCCGGGGCGATGTGCGCCCCGGCGCCCCTTCGGCCCGCACGGCTCGTACGCGTCAGCCCGCGCGCAGGATCGCGCAGGTCGTGGTGGCGTGGGCGTACAGCTTGCCGTCGTGCGTACCGGTCACCCGGGCCTCGGCGGTGGCGGTGGTCCGGCCCACGTGCAGGGCGGTTCCCTCGCAGCGCAGCGTGGGGGTGTCCGCCATGACCGGCCGGATCATGTGCACCCCGAGCTGGACCGTGGTGTAGGCGGTGCCGGCCGGGAGCAGGGTCATCACGGACGAGCCGAGCGCCGAGTCGAGCAGGGTGGCCAGGAAGCCGCCGTGCACCGTGCCCATGGGGTTGAGCAGGTGGTCGCCCGGGTCCCCCTCGAAGACGGCGACGCCCTCGGCGGCCTCGGTGAGCCGGAAGCCCAGGGTGCTCATCATCGACGCGCCGGGCAGTTCGCCCTTGAGGCTCGCCCGGAGGATCTCCAGCCCGCTCATGCCGAGGATCTCGGGCGTCATCTCCGGACGCGGCTCCCAGGTGTGCGTACGGCTGCGGAGCGGGGCCCCGGTCTGCGGCGGGGCACCGGTCCGCGGCGGGGCGCTGGTCTCGGGGGCGCCGGTCTCATACGTGGTCATGGCAACGACCCTAGGCACGCGCCGGGCCGATCGGGAGTGTCGGATCCGGCAGCTTCCGCACGGATTCCGACACCCGCGTCGAGGCCGTCCGGCGCTACCGTGGAGCGGTGAAAGTCGCCGTACTGGCCCTCGACGGGGTCTTCGACTCGGGCATCTCCGCCGTCCTCGACGTGCTGCACACCGCCGACGTGCTGCGCGGCCGGGTGGCCGGCGCCCCGCCGCCCGCCTTCGACATCCGCACGGTCGGCGTGCGGCGGCGGATCCGCACCGGGCTCGGCCACCGCATCGACACCGAGCCGGTCTCCGTCGCCGAGGACGCCGACCTGCTCGTGGTGCCCGCGCTGATGGAGCGCCGCCCGGAGGCCCTGGTCGAGGCCGTCGCGTCGGCCGCGTGCAGGCCCGCCCGCCGGGTCCTCGCCGAGGCCCGCGGACGCGGCACCCCGCTCGCCACCTCCTGCACGGGAACGTTCCTGCTGGCCGAGGCCGGAGTGCTGGACGACCGGCGGGCGACGACCAGCTGGTGGCTCGCCCCCTTCTTCCGGGACCGGTACCGGAAGGTCACGCTCGACGAGACCCGGATGGTCGTCAGCTCCGGCGGGATCACCACGGCGGGCGCCGCGTTCGGCCATCTCGACCTGGCCCTGTCGATCGTCGGCACCCGCAGCCCCGCCCTCGCGGACCTGGTCCGCCGCTACCTCGTCGTCGACGACCGGGCCTCACAGGCGGCGTACGCCATCCCCAGCGCCCTGGCCCGCCACGACCCGCTCGTCGCCGCCTTCGAGCAGTGGGCACGGACCCGCCTCGCGGAGCCGGCGCCGATCGCGGACGCGGCGCGGGAACTCGGCGTCAGCGAGCGCACCCTCCAGCGCGCGGTCGCCCGTACCCTCGGCCGCACGCCCGTGGGCCTGGTCCAGGACCTGCGGGTCGAGCAGGCCGAGCACCTGCTGCGCACGACGGACCTGCCGCTGGCGGCGGTGGCCCGGCGGGTCGGGTACGAGAGCCCGGGACCGCTGCGGACGCTGCTGCGCAGGAGGCGCGGCGAGAGCTGACCCGGGCGCGCCGACCGGGAGCCCGGTCGGTCAGGGGCGCGAACCCGCGACGGGCTCGGCCGCCGCCTTCGCGGGGGCATCGGCCGCCGGGGAGCGTTCCGTACCGTTCCCGCTCTGCTGCGCCGGGAGGTCCACGCGCAGGCCGCGCGGCCCGGACAGGACATGCACGAGCCCGAAGCCGGCGGTCACGACGACCGCCCCGCCGACCGCGTCCAGCACCCAGTGGTTGGCGGTGGCGACGATCGCGCACACCGTGATGAGCGGGTGCAGTGCACCGAGCAGCTTCTGCCAGCCCTTCGGGGCGAGCACGACGATCACGATCCCGCACCACAGCGACCAGCCGAAGTGCAGCGAGGGCATCGCCGCGTACTGGTTGGAGATCGCGGTCATGGCCCCGTACGACGGGTTGGCCAGGTCCTGCGGGCCGTGCACGGTGTCGACGAAGCCGAGGCCGGGCATCAGGCGCGGCGGGGCGAGCGGGTACAGCCAGAATCCGGCGAGGGCCAGGACGGTGGCCAGGCCCAGGGAGGCCCGGGCCCAGCGGTAGTCGCCGGGGCGCCGCCAGTACAGGACCGCCAGGATCGTCAGCGGGACCACGAAGTGGAAGGAGGTGTAGTAGAAGTTGAAGAAGGCCTCCAGCCAGGGCGTCGCCACCACGGCGTGGTTCACGGCGTGCTCGATGTCAAGGCCGAGCGCCTGCTCGATCCCGAGGATCTGGCTGCCGTTGCCCTCGGCGAGGGAGCGGCTGGTGGGCGCCGCCGCCCGGATGTGGGAGTAGAGCGAGTAGCCGACCCGTATCAGCAGGAGTTCCAGCAGCAGGTTCGGGCGGGACAGCACGCGCCGCCAGAACGGCAGCAGCGGCACGCGCGACCAGCGGGCCGCCACCGGCCGCCCGTAGTCCGTCGGTACGGGATCGCGCCAGTACGGGGAGGAGCGGGGCAGGAACGGCACCGCGCAGGCCGCCGCCACCGCGGTGAGCAGCAGCACGTTGTCGCGTACGGGCGCCAGCGCGGTCAGGTTCGGCAGCAGTACGGCGCTCGGCAGGGTCATGGCGAGGACCACGGCCACCGGCCACACGCGCCGGTCGGCGGCGCGCCGGCCCACCTTCCCGGCCACGGCGAGCAGCACCCACAGCAGCTGGTGGCGCCAGCCGGTCGGGGACACGGCGACGGCCACGCAGCCGGTGACGGCGACGGCGAGCAGCAGCTGGCCGTCGCGGGCGTAGCGGACCGCACGGCGCAGGCCGAACCAGACGACGGTGCCCGCGAGGGCGGCGTAGAGCAGGACCTCGGCCGGTCCGGTCAGACCGAGGCGCAGCAGCGCGCCGTGCACGGACTGGTTGGCGAGGCCGTCGGGGGCGCCGCCGAGGCCGGTGCCGCCCAGGTGGTGCACCCAGTACGTCCAGGAGTCGCGCGGCAGGGCCGCCCACGACAGGGCGGTGGCCGCGGCGAAGGTCACGGCGGCGGTGCGGGCGGCGGGGCGGCGTCCGGTCAGCCACAGCAGCGGGGCGAAGAGCAGCAGAGCCGGCTGGAGCGCGGCGGCGAGGCCGACGAGGAGGCCGGCGGGGCGGTCGCCGGGCACCCGGAAGACGGCGAGGAGCACGAGCAGGACGGGGACGACGGCGGTCCGGCCGGGCGAGGCGGCCTCGCGGACCGGCAGCGAGACCATCATCAGGGCCGTCAGGACGGGCGCGGCCAGCAGCGCGGTGCGCCGGGGCACGGGGTCGGGCAGGCCGCGGGCGGCGACGAGCCCGATGGCGGCGACGAACAGCAGCGTCACGCAGGTCCAGGCGACCTCCAGGGAGGGGGCGGCGAGACCGGCGAGCGGCTTGAGTACCAGCCCGGCGAAGGGGGTGCCGGCGAACTGTCCGACGTCGTAGACGGAGCCTGCGACCGGGCCGGCGACCGGGCCGCCCGGGCCCGGGAGGGTGCCGGGGAGGTGGAAGGCGCCCAGCCACTCGGCCGGTGGCACGCGCAGCACCGCGACGGCCTGTCTGACGGCGAGCGCGCCGGCCAGCGCCCACAGGAGGAGCCGCGCCGCGCCGAGCCTGCTGTTGCCGCCTATGACTCCGGCATGTCCGTCCGCCGTGCTGTGCTCCGCCGCGTTAGCCACGCCTCGCCGGCCTCCCGCCCTGTTGACCGCAACCCCGACTTCGCCTGGCTGCCGCGCACCATTACCCGCACGACGATATCCCCCGCAGGATCCCTAGGATGGCTCCCATGAGCATCGTGAAGATCAACGCACTGACGGTTCCCGCCGAGCAGCGGGAGGTCCTGGAGCGGCGCTTCGCCTCGCGGGCCGGGGCGGTGGAGAGCTCGGACGGGTTCGAGTGGTTCGAGCTGCTGCGCCCCGTGGAGGGCACCGACCAGTACCTCGTCTACACGCGGTGGCGTTCGGAGGAGGACTTCCAGGCGTGGATGGAGGGGCCGATGAAGGCCGCTCACCAGGGTGGCGGCGGTGCGGGCGGCGAGGGCGGTGCGGACGGCGGCGCGGCGGAGCGGCCAAAGCCGGCGGCCTCGGCCTCGACGGTGTGGTCGTTCGAGGTCGTGCAGCAGGCGGCGCCGAAGAAGGCCTGAGCGAGCGCCGGCGTTCGGCCCCGGGGCGTTGTCCCGGGGCCGAACGGCCGGGATCGGGCCGGTGGCGTCGGTGCGGGCGATCCGGGGCGGGTCGGCTCCGGGATCGGGGGCGGGTCGGCTCCGGATCAGGAGCGGGTCAGCTCCAGAAGGCGTCTTCCTCGTCGATGTCCGCGGTGCACTGGTCGATGTCGGTGATCTTGTGGCCGACGATCGTGAAGAAGAGCCCCTGGCGGATCTCGATGCCGCGGTCACCTCGGTCACCGCGCGCCGTGTGGAAGCTCATCACGTGCCCCCGCCCGTCCACGAGCACCGATTCCAGGTGCACTTGGAAGGTCCCCTTCGTCTCCTCGCCGAGGCGGCGGTAGAAGTCGAGGACGTGCTCCCGGCCCTTGTGGTGTCCGGACATGGGGTTGTTGCCGGGCACGTGGTGGATGACGTCGGCGGTCATGAGCGCGCCCAGCGCCTCCATGTCGCCCGAGCCGAAGGCCTCGTAACCGCGGCGGATCAGGGCACAGTCCGGATGCTCTGCCATGGCGTTTCACACCCTCCGGGTAGGCGGAATGGTCGCTTTTCCTATCATCGGCCCGCCCCTGTGGATATTCCACGCGGGAGATCGCGCGCCAACTCCACAATGACGCCATGACCACTCACAGCGAACACCGCACTTCGACGCCGTCCGCTTCCGCTTCGTGGACCGTGTCCCCCGCGTGGACCGTGTCCACCGAACCGTTCACGAGCGGCGATGCAACCCGGCTGCGCCGCGCCTACTACGCCGAGGTCGCCGGCCGGTACTGGAAACGCGAGGTCACCGAGGCCGAGATCGACGAAGGGCTGCTGGAGTTCCCGGGCGACGGGCTGGAACCGCCGACGGGACAGTTCGTCGTCGGGCGCCTGGGCGGCGAGGCGCTCGCCTGCGGCGGGGTCCGGCTGCTCGACGCGGTGACCGCCGAGCTCACGAGGGTCTTCGTCGACCGGCGCGCCCGCGGTACGGGCGGCGGGGCGGCCCTGCTCCAGGTCCTGGAGGAGGAGAGCCGGGCGCTGGGCGCGCAGCGGGTCAGGCTGGACACCCGGTCGGATCTCGTGGAGGCCCGAGCGTTGTATGCGCGTCAGGGCTATGCCGAGATACCCGCGTACAACTCCGGCCCGTATGCGGAGCACTGGTTCGAGAAGCACCTGGTCTGACTCCTCCGCGGAAGGCGCACGCGGGCGGACGGCCGCGCGCGGTCGGACGACCGGAGCCCGGCCGGACGACTGGGGGGGGCCGGGCGGCTAGGGAGCGGCGTGATCGCGCCGCGGCTCGGCGTCGTAGGGCTCTTCGGCGTCGGATCCGCACAGCTCCGTGTTGAGCTCCTCGACCAGTTTGACCAGGTCGGTCGGGCGGTCCGGGCCCCACCAGTCGCCGAGGAGCTGGGCGAGGGACTCCTGCCGGGCCGCGCTGAGCTTGGCGGCTGCCTCGCTGCCCTGTTCGGTCAGCACGAGCGGCAGCCCGTCCCGGACTGCGAGTCCGCGCTCCTCCACCTGGCGGGCGGCGTCCGTGATGACCTTCACCGGCACGTTGACGCGTTCGGCGAGCAGAGCCGGTTCCGCCGACCCGTATTTGTTGATCCGCAGCAGCAGCCAGCTGGAGGCGGGCAGCAGGTCGTAGCCGGCCTTCTCTGTGATCTTCTCGTAGACGTGGCGGCGGCCTTCGCGGGTGCCGAGGACGGACAGCGCGCGGGCGACCTCGTCGTGGGAGGAGCGCTGGACGGGGTTGGAGGCCAGGGTCTCGGTCACGTCGGGTGCGGTGACGGAGGCGCGGAGCTTGTCCTCCTTCAGGAAGCAGGCCAGGACGAAGGCGACCAGGACGACGGGGACGGCGTAGAGGAAGACGTCGGTGATGGCGGTGGCGTAGGCGTCGAGCACGCGGGGGCGGAGGTCGGCGGGGAGTGCGCTGATGGCCCGGGGGTCCGCCTCCAGCTGGGGGATGCCCGCGTCGGCGGGCAGGGTGACGCCGGCCAGGGAGGCGGCCAGTTTGTCGTCGAGCTGGTTGGTGAAGACCGTGCCGAAGATCGCGACGCCGAAGGAGGCGCCGATGGAGCGGAAGAAGGTGGCACCTGAGGTGGCGACGCCGAGATCGGCGTAGCTGACGGCGTTCTGCACGACGAGGACGAGGACCTGCATGACCAGGCCCAGTCCGGCGCCGAAGACGAAGAAGTAGACGCTCATCTCCCAGGTGGAGCTGGTGCGGTGCAGCTGGTGGAGGAGGAGCAGGCCGATGGCCGTGACACCGGTGCCGGCGATGGGGAAGACCTTCCAGCGGCCGGTCCGGCTGACGATCTGGCCGGAGGCGGTGGAGGAGATCAGCATGCCGATGACCATCGGCAGCATGTGGACGCCGGACATGGTCGGTGAGACGCCCTGGACGACCTGGAGGAAGGTGGGCAGGTAGACCATCGCCCCGAACATCGCGAAGCCGACGACGAAGCTGATCGCCGAGCAGAGGCTGAAGGTGCGGATGCGGAAGAGCTTCAGCGGCAGGACGGGCTCGGCGGCCCTGCGCTCGACGAGGAGGAAGGCGGCGAGCAGCACCACTCCGAGGACGGCGACGCCGATGATCCGGGCGGATCCCCAGCCCCAGGTGGCGCCGAGGGAGGCGACGAGGACGAGGCAGGTGGCGACGCACGCGATGAGGAAGGTGCCGAGGTAGTCGATGGTGTGCTTCGAGGAGCGCGCCGGGATGTGGAGTGCGGCGGCGATGACGACGAGGGCGACGAGACCGATGGGGAGGTTGATGTAGAAGACCCAGCGCCAGGAGAGGTTGTCGACGAACAGGCCGCCCAGCAGGGGGCCGAGGACGCTGGTGGCGCCGAAGACGCCGCCGAAGAGGCCCTGGTACCGGCCTCGTTCGCGGGGCGGGACGATGTCGCCGACGATCGCCATCGACAGCACGATCAGTCCGCCGCCGCCCAGGCCCTGGAGGGCTCGGAAGCCGATGAGCTGGGGCATGTCCTGGGCCAGTCCGCACAGGGCCGACCCGATCAGGAAGAGGACGATGGCGTACTGGAAGAGCCTCTTGCGTCCGTACTGGTCGCCGAGCTTGCCCCACAGGGGCGTGGCCGCGGTGGCGGCGAGCATGTAGGCGGTGACGACCCAGGACAGGTGGGCCATGCCGCCGAGGTCACTGACGATGGTCGGCAGGGCGGTGGAGACGATCGTCTGGTCGAGCGCCGCGATCAGCAGGCCCAGGAGCAGGGCGCCGATGGGGACGAGTACCTCGCGGGAGCTGTGCTCGCCTGCGGGGCCGGACTTCTGCGCGCCGGGGACGGGGTCCACGGTACCTCTGGTCGCATCCTGAGCCATCGATTCCTCCTCCGGCCGGATCAACATTTCCATCCTGAGTGGTGTGTCCGGTTATGGCCTCTCGGGCGGTTGGGAGGGTTGCGGCGGGTCTGCATAATCGCAGGCAATGGCCAGGGAGGGAGTCCCCAGTGAACGGTGAGCACTGTCCGAATTGCGACGCTGCCGGCGCCGCCTGCGGGTGTGCACCGGGTGTGGCTTTCAACCCTCTGCGCATCCGTCCGTACGTGACGTTGTCCGATCCCGGCGAGCTTGCGGCCGAGTCCGTGCCGCCGTCCCCGCAGCCCGTCTCCGGTGTGGTGTCCCCGCCGCCGGCGACCGCGCCACAGCCGGTGCGCGGGGAGGACGACACCCCTGCGTACGGGATACCCGTGGCGCCCGCGGCCGGGCCGTGGCAGGACGGCCCGTGGCAGGCGGGGCCGGCGGCTGCCCCCGCACCGCACCCGGCGGAGACGGTGCGGCTCCGCGCGGTCCCGGCGGCCGCTGCCACGACCGGCGGAGGAGGGGGTGGGGGCGGGGGCGGGGGCCCGGAGGAGCGGTCCGGTTCCGCCTCACGCCGCCGGCCGCTGGCGCTGCTGGTGGGAGCCGCGGCGGCGGTGGCCCTCAGCGGCACGGCCGTGGCGGTGTGGGTGCTGCCCGCTTCCCCGGACAGCGATACGACCCTGCTGGACGCGAAGGCGTCGGCGCCCGCGGTGAGCGCGGCGGCTCCGGTCGCGCCGTCGGCCAGCCCGAGCCGCGCCAGTGCCTCCCCCTCGGCCTCCGCGTCGGCGAGCGCCTCGAAGTCGGCGTCACCGTCCGCGTCCCCGTCGCCGAGCGCGTCCCGTTCCACTCCCTCCGCGCCCCCGTCGCCGAGCGCGTCGCCCAGCGCGAGCCGTTCCGCCAGTACGCCGCCGCCTGCTGCGGCCCCGGTCCTGCGCTACGGGGATTCGGGCCCTGAGGTGGAGAAGCTCCAGCGGCTGCTGGCGGCCGAGGGGCTCTACCGGGGCAGGTTCCACGGAAGGTTCGACTCGAAGGTCGAGGACGCGCTGTCGACCTTCCAGTACTACAACGGGATCGACCACCAGGAATGGGGCGTCTACGGGCCCCTCACCCGCAAGGCCCTGGAGGGCTAGGGCGACGTG
Source organism: Streptomyces erythrochromogenes (assembly GCF_040684695.1). Classification (GTDB taxonomy): domain Bacteria; phylum Actinomycetota; class Actinomycetes; order Streptomycetales; family Streptomycetaceae; genus Streptomyces; species Streptomyces erythrochromogenes_C. The sequence continues at coordinate 47,094 of NZ_JBFBGM010000036.1, read as the reverse complement.
GCGACGGGGGCGGGCGCGGTCAGGAGCGTGGCCCGCGACGGGCGACAGGGCGACAGGGCGACAGGGCGACAGGGCGACAGGGGTCACACGACCGCGAGTGGCGCGGGCCGTCCAGAGTTTTGTATCGTGAAGGAACAAAGTGGTTCCGTCCTCACTCCCTGACCGGTGGACGGAACCACTTGTTCTCTTTTCCCGCCCGTCTGGAGCCCCGTCGATGCCGGCCAGCACCACCACCGCGCCCGTAGCCCTCACCGCCAAGGCCCTGCTCCTTGACATGGACGGCACGATCGTCAATTCCGACGCGGTGGTCGAACGCTGCTGGCGCGACTGGGCCGTCTCCCACGGGCTGGACCCACAGGAAGCCCTGAAGGTGGTCCACGGCCGCCAGGGCTACGCCACCATGGCCGTGCTCCTGCCCGAGCGCCCCATGGAGATCAACCTCGCCGAGAACGCCGAGATGCTGGCGCGCGAGACCGCCGACACCGATGGCGTGGTCCCGGTCGCCGGCGCACCGGCCTTCATGACCGCGATCGCCGGCCTGCCGCACGCCCTGGTCACGTCCGCCGACGCCGCGCTGGCCACCGCCCGGATGACGGCCGCGGCGCTCCCGATGCCCGAGGTGCGGATCACGGCCGAGTCCGTCGGTGCCAGCAAGCCGGACCCGGAGGGCTTCCTCAAGGGCGCCGCCGCGCTCGGCGTGGCCCCGGCCGACTGCATCGTCTTCGAGGACTCCGCCGCGGGCATAGCCGCCGGCCGGGCTGCGGGCATGCGCGTGATCGGCGTGGGCCCCCGCGCCGCGGCCCACGGCCCGACGGTGCACGTCCCGGACCTGACGCACCTCGACGTCACGGCCGACGCGGACGGCTCGGTCCGCATCACGCTGCTCCCGCAGCCGCAGCCCCAGGACGCGCCCGCGCAGTAGAACCGGTCGACCGTCGGGCGCGCGGGGCTACTGCCCCACGCGCCCGTCGATGCGCTCCCGCAGGAAGTCCGCGTGGCCGTTGTGGCGGGCGTACTCCTCGATCATGTGGACCAGCACCTCACGGAGCTCCATCGGCTCGCCTCCGCAGTCGCCCGTGACGTCCACCCCCGGTGCCTGCGCGACGAACTGTTCCGCGAAGGCGACCTCGACCCGCCAGGTCGCCCACGCGTCCGCGACCAGCTCCGGGTCGGCCGCCGCGCCGGTGAACTCCCCGGCCGGTTCCGCCTCCGAGCGGTAGTGCCGGCGTATGTCCTGGCCCGCCATGACCTGCCGGAACCAGTACTGTTCGACACCCGCGAGATGGCGTACGAGCCCCAGCAGGGACAGGTCGGACGGCTCCACGGAGCGCCGCGCGAGGGCCTCGGCGTCGAGGCCCGCGCACTTGAGTTCCAGGGTGAGCCGCTGGTCGTTGAGGTAGCCGATGAGCACGTCCCGCTCGCCGCGGAAGCCCCCGTCGGTACGGGGGTCCGCGTCGGGGCCGACGAACATGTTGGACCAGCCGAAGCGGCGTTCCGGGGCGGGCGCGGAGTCGGAGCCGGTGGCGGCGGGGCCGGTGGAGGAGGTCGAGTCGATCACGCGCCGAGCGTGCCGCCCGGGCGCACCTTCCGCAACGGAGTTTCCACCGCCGCGGCCCGGACGGCCCGGGCGGCCCCCGCGCCCCCGCCCCCTCCCCCAGCCTCCGGGCCAATCAGCCCGCGATCGCCTCGTACAGCGAGAACGCGGCCAGCGCCGCCATCACGGCGGCCGCGATCTTGGTGATGAGCCGCAGCGGCACGTACTTCATCAGGGTGCGACCGCCCAGGATGCCGATGCCGGCGACCGCCCACAGCGCCAGCACGGCGCCGATGCCGACGGAGACGGGGTCGTCGTACCGTGCCGCCAGGTTGGCGGTCATGATCTGGGTCAGGTCACCGAACTCCGCCACCAGGATCAGCATGAAGCCGGCTCCCGAGACCTTCCAGAAGGACTGGTCGGCGGGCGGCTTGATCTCCTCGTCGCCGTCGTCCTTCTTCAGGAGCAGCATGGCCGCGCCCAGGAGGAAGAGGATGCCGACGACGGCCTGGACGAGGCGGTTCGGGAGCAGGGTGAGCACGCTGCCGGCGGCGATGGCGAGGGCGACGTGTACGGCGAAGGCGGCGGCGACGCCCGCGAAGACGTAGGAGGCGCGGTAGCGCGTGCCGAGCATCAGGCCGGCGAGGGCCGTCTTGTCGGGGAGTTCGGCAAGGAAGACGACGCCGAAGGCGATCGCCGTGATGCTGAAGCTGAACACGGAGGTGGAACCTCAATCGGTCGGGCAGGACGCCATCGGTACCGAGAGACCTGGGGTGTTTCAGGGGTCGCTTCGGCTCGGCGGCGCCCTGGCTGCGCGTGCGCGTACGGAACGCGCCCACGACGGGACAGGACACTGCGGCCGAAGGTCTCGCTGGCGGGCCGCTGCTGCACGGCCTGCCTCCGGGCGCCGGCTGGGTGACCCAGCAGTATGTCGACGGTCCGGCGAAGAGCTACTCCCCTTCTGCTCCCAACAGAGTACGCGACGTCGACGGCCGGCCGGAATGGGTCTTTGGTCCCGCCCTGCGCCGTCCTGCCCCCCGCCTCACGTCCGTCCCGTCCGTCCCACACCTGCGGAATCTCAACTTCCATTTAAATCAGGGGCCTTGCGTGGCTTGATGTGACGTGCTCATGTCGCCAGGCTGTCACCCGGCGCCCATCCCCCGGCAACCCGATGGCGCCAGCATGGCCACGCCCCGCCGGGGCGAACCGGCCTGACCCCCCGCACCCAGGGAGCCCCTCATGGCACTCATACCCAACGTCTACGCGCGTCGAATTGGCGTGCTCGCGTCAGCAGCTGCGCTGGCGGCGCTCACCTCCCTCCTCAACGCCCCGACCGCCCAGGCCGCCCCGCCCACCCCCATGAGCGCCTCGGCCGCCCGCGCCTACCTGGCGACGGTCACCCCGAAGACCGAAGGTTCCACCAGCGGGTACAGCCGCGACCTCTTCCCGCACTGGAGCACCGTCTCCGGCTCCTGCAACACCCGCGAGACCGTCCTGAAGCGGGACGGGGTGAACGTCGTCCAGGACTCCTCCTGCGCCGCGGTGAGCGGAAGCTGGTACTCGGAGTACGACGGCGCCACCTGGACCGCCGCCTCCGACCTCGACATCGACCACGTCGTCCCGCTCGCCGAGGCCTGGCGTTCCGGCGCCTCCTCCTGGACCACGTCCAAGCGCCAGCAGTTCGCCAACGACCTCACCCGCCCGCAGCTCATCGCGGTCACCGACAACGTCAACCAGGCCAAGGGCGACCTCGACCCCGGCAAGTGGCTGCCCTCGCGGACGTCCTACCGCTGTACGTACGCACGGATGTGGGTCAACGTGAAGCAGTACTACGGCCTGAGCATGGACTCCGGCGAGAAGACGGCCCTGGTCAACGTCCTGAACGGCTGCTGACGGACTGCTGACCCGCCGCAGGCCCGGCGCAGGCATGCGGCCGGCCGATCTTTCCCCCGCCAGGGGGAGGCGTGGCTCCCCCTCCCCGTCGTACCGTGATCGAAGGGGATACGGAGGAGGGGGAGTTGCATGGCCGGATTGCGTCTGGGGCCGCTGCTGCGCCACGTCGACTGGGAAACGGGCGGAGCGGCCACCATATGGGTCGAGGCGGACCGCCCGTGCACGGCCGAGGTGCGGTGCGCGGGCGGGGCCGGCGGCAGCGCGCGGACCTTCCAGATAGCCGGACACCACTACGCGCTGGTGCCGGTGACCGGCCTGACCCCGGGCGCCACGACGCCGTATGAGGTGCTGCTCGACGGTCGGCAGGTGTGGCCGCTGCCCGACAGCGGCTTCCCGCCGAGCACGATCACCACTCCGGCCGTCACGGGCTCGGGCCGCACTGCGCCCGCGCCCGGCCCCGGTCCCGGGCTGCGCGTCACCTTCGGCTCCTGCCGGCAGGCCGCGCCGCCGGCCGGCCGGCACGGGCCGCACGGCGCGGACGCGCTCGACACCCTCGCGGCGCGGCTGGCCGCCGATCCGGAGGCGGAGCGCCCGGACCTCCTGCTCCTGCTCGGCGACCAGGTGTACGCGGACGCCCTGTCGCGGGAGACCCGGCAGTGGCTGGCTGCCCGCCGGGATCTGCGGGAGGCGCCCGGCGCCCAGGTCGCGGACTACGAGGAATACACCCGGCTCTACTACGAGTCGTGGCTCGACCCGGAGATCCGCTGGCTGCTGTCGACGGTGCCGAGCCTGCACATATTCGACGACCACGACGTCATCGACGACTGGAACACGAGCGCGGCGTGGCTGGCGGAGATGCGCGCGACCCCGTGGTGGCGGGAGCGCGTGCTCAGCGGCCTGATGTCGTACTGGGTGTACCAGCACCTGGGCAATCTCTCGGCCGCCGAGCTGGAGGCGGACGGGTTGTACCGGGCGGTCCGCGAGGACCCCGACGGCACGGACGCGCTCCGGGCCTTCGCGTCCGCGGCGGACGCCGATCCGGCCACGGTGCGCTGGAGCTACCGGCGCGACTTCGGGCGGACCCGGCTGCTGATGGTGGACACCCGGGCCGCCCGGGTGCTGGCCGAGGACGGGCGGGCGATGCTCGATCCGGCGGAGCAGCAGTGGCTCCGGGAGAACGCCCTCGCCGGGCACGGGGGCTTCGACCACTTGCTGATCGGGTCCTCGCTGCCCTGGCTGATGCCGCCGCTGATCCATGACGCGGAGACGTGGAATGCGGCGCTGTGCCGCGGGGAGCGCGGGCCGCGGTGGGCCCGGATCGGTGAGGATCTGCGGCGGCGCAGCGATCTGGAGCACTGGGCGGCGTTCCCGGCGTCGTTCGCGGCACTGACGGATCTGATCGAGGAAGTGGGCACGGGACCCCGGGCGCCGGCGACGGTGTGCGTGCTGTCGGGGGACGTGCACCACGCGTACGTGGCGGAACCGCGCATACCGAGCACGTCCCGCATATTCCAGCTGACGTGCTCACCGGTCCACAATTCCATTCATACCGTGGTGAAGTGGGGGTTCCGGCTGGGCTGGTCGCGGACGGGCCGGTGGCTGGGGCGCGGCTTCTCCCTGCACGGGCGGACGGGTCGGCCGCCGCTGAACTGGCGGCGTACGGGAGGTCCGTGGTTCGGGAACCAGCTGATGACGCTGGCGCTGTCCGGGCGGACGGCGCGGTTGCGACTGGACCAGGCGCGCAAGAAGCGTGGGCGGGCCCGGTTGGTGACGGTGCTGGACCGGGAGCTCACTGCGGCGGAGTAGCGGAGTAGGGGCGCCGTCGGTGGCGTGGCCGCGTCGACACCGTTGTGGTGTGCGGTACGCCCCGGGCTCCCGGGGCGGGAGTGCCGGGCGTACGCTGTATGGCTGTCAGCCGCCCCTGCCGCTCCCCGCGACGTCGCGGCGCTTCATGCCGCAGCACGTCAACCGGACTGGGGAGTCCCGCTTTGTTTGAGACTTTGGGGTCGCTGACCGCGAGCCCATGGATCTACGCCCTGGTGGCGCTGTCCGTCGTGCTCGACGTCTTCCTTCCGGTACTGCCGAGCGGGGTCCTGGTGATCACCGCCGCGGCTGCGGCGGCCGCCGCCGGGGCGGCGGGACCGGTAGCGGTCCCGGGGCCCGAGCAGGTGCCGGACATCCTGATGCTGCTCGTGATCGCGACGACGGCGTCGGTGCTGGGCGACATGGCCGCGTACCGGCTGGGCCGGCGCGGCGGAGCCCGCCTGGACCGGGCCATCGCCCGCTCCCGTCGGCTGACGCGTGCCCAGGAACGCCTGGGCACGGCCCTCGCACGCGGCGGCGGCGCCCTCGTGGTGATCGCCCGCTTCGCCCCGGCGGGCCGCTCGGTGGTGTCCCTGGGCGCGGGCAAGACCCAGCGCAAGGTCGCGGAATTCCTGCCGTGGTCGGTCCTGGCGGGCATGGCGTGGGCCGGCTACAGCGTGGCCCTCGGCTACTTCGGCACCCAGTGGCTGGGTACCCAGTGGCTCGGCACCGCCGTGTCGATCGTCGCCCTCTTCGCCGCGGGCGCCCTAGCGGCCTTCCTCGTGCGCCGCCCGCCCTCGGCTCCGGCGGCGACCCCCGCGGCGTAGGAGGAGAGCCGAATCCGAGGCTGCGGACCGCGGGCGGGCCGCGCGGGCCCGGCGGGCTCCCCCGTGTGGAGCAGTGGCTCACCCGTTCACCCGGCCCCGATCGCCGCCCGCGGGCCCGGCTCCTAGCGTCCGGAGAACGGTGCGCAACCGAATCCGCGTCACATCCGTGGCCCGGCCGCGCCGTTTCGAGGAGCCGAGGAGTTCTCTCCATGCCCGCCACGCCGCTCGCCCCGCGCCGCCTGCTGACCGCCGCGGCCGCCGCCCTCATCGTCGCCGCCGCCACTCCCGTCACGCTCGCCCACGCCGCCCCCTCCGCCAGCGTCTCCCCCACCACGGTCGCCCCGGGCGGCCGGGTCGCGCTGAACGTCGCGGGGTGCGGGACCAAGGAGGCCAGGGTCACCTCGACCGCGTTCAACGAGGTACGGCTGACCCCCGGCAACCTGGAGGCCACCAACCTCTTCGGCAACGCCACCGTCTTCTCCAACGCGAGCCCCGGCGCGCACCGGGTCACCTTCGAGTGCGGCGGCCCCGGTGGTCAGAGCGTCACCGTCTCCCTCCAGGTCACCCCCGGGGCGGCGCGCGGCGGAACGGGCGGCAGCATCGGCTCGATGAGCACGACCCAGGTCGCCGTCGGCGGCAGCCTCGCCGCAGCCGCCCTGGTGGGCGGGGTGTGGGTGCTGCGCCGGCGCGCGGCTGCGTAGACCGGGCCCGGTCGGGCCCGGGTCGAGCCAGGTCGGGCCGGGCCGTTCAGGCGGGGGCGGCCTGCCCCCGTACGTGCACCCCGTCGAGCAGGGCCGCGGTGGCCTCGGCCACGGCGTCCACCGCCGCGTCGAAGACCTCGCGGTTGTGTGCGGCGGGTACCCGGAACCCGGACACCTTCCGTACGTACTGCAGCGCGGCGGCCCGGATCTCCTCCTCGGTCGCCCTCTCGGGGATGGCGGGCGGGCGCAGGGTCTTAATCGATCGGCACATGTCTCCACTATCCCGCTCACCGGGGCAGTTCGGCTCCGGAAAGCTTCATGATCAGACCGGCCTGCAGGCGGGCCCGCAGCTCCGGGTCGTCGACCGTCTCCAACAGCCCGATGGCCTGCTGGGTCGTCTCGGCTGCCCGGCGGTCGTCGCGCAGTGCGGCGGTCTGGTCGGCCATGTGCCGCAGCGCGATGTCCGCCCGACGGTGGAAGAGCTGCCCGATCAGGGTCGTGACCAGGCCCGTCGCGCTGGTGACGATGCCGAGGTACAGCTCCCCGCCGGCTTCGGCCTTCCGCACGGCGAGCCCGATGCCGAGGAGCAGGATCGCCGCGCCGGCGCCGGCGAAGCGCTGGCTCGTGCCGAAGCTGCTGCGCGCCTGCGTGAGCCCGTAGGCGTAGTACTCCACGAGGATCGGGGTGAAGTCGTCCCGCCGGTCGCCGAGTTCCGCCTGCGGATGCGGGGTCCGGATGCCGCCGACGTCCTCGAACTTCCGGGGCCCGGGCAGGGCGGTGGCCGGTCCGGCGGTGTCGGGAGCTTCGGGGGCTCTGGGGGCGAGGTGGGCGAGCAGCCGCTCCCGCTCCTCGTTCCGTTTCCGCTCGAAGCCCCCGCCCAGGGAGCGCTCCGTGACCACCACTACCAGCACGGCCGCGACCACCACCGCGGCCACCGCGCCCCATGCGAGCCAGTCGCCCATCCTCCGACGATCCCACGCCCCGCGGCGACGGCCAAGGGTGCGCGGCGGCGCTGATGCGGACGCCCGCGCCCGCGCCTAGACTGGCGGCGTCATGAACGTCACCGAGAGTAGGGAGACTGTCACCATGGCCAAGCGAGGCAACAAGAAGCGGGCCCGCAAGAAGAAGAAGGCCAACCACGGCAAGCGTCCCAACGCCTGAGCCGACCGAAAGACCCCCGGCCCCCTGGGCCGGGGGTCTTCGCATTCCAGGAGGCGCCACGACCGTCAAGTCACGGGTCTCCCTGTCACGCGATCCAGTGACATGACCCCCACCGACGTTCCGGGGCGTAATGGCGGAAAAGCAATCCGCCCGCACCTCACCGGTGGTGCGGCCCGCACCGGAAATGATGTGACCGTCATGCTCTCCTCCCCTCCCTACCCCCTGCGTATCGAGGCGACGCTGGACCCCCGGCTCACCCGGTGGATGTGGCTGGTGAAATGGATATTCGCCATCCCGCACTACATCTGCCTGGTCTTCCTGCAGACCGCTTTCCTGCTGGTGAGCCTGGTCGCCTTCTTCTGCATCCTCATCACCGGCCGGTATCCGCGACCGCTCTTCGACTTCAACGTCGGCGTCATACGCTGGAACACGCGCGTCACTTACTACTGCTCGGTGGTGCTGGGCACCGACGAGTACCCGCCGTTCACCCTCAAGGACGTGCCCGCATACCCGGTCCGCGTCGACATCGCCTATCCCGAGCGGCTGTCCCGCTGGCTGGTCCTGGTGAAGTGGCTCCTGATCCTCCCCCAACTGCTGATCATCGGCGCGCTCGTCACCACCTGGACCACGTACCGGTACATCGACGAGTACAGCCCGTTCTCCGGCATCATGGGCCTGCTGTCCCTGATCGCGGTGGTGATCCTGGCCTGCACGGGCCGCTACCCGCGCGGCCTGTTCGACTTCCTCATGGGCCTCTTCCGCTGGACCCTGCGCGTACTGGCCTACGCGTCCCTGATGACCGACAGGTACCCCCCGCTCCGCCTGCACCCGGGCGGCGCCGACCCCACCCCGGCCTGACCCACCCGGCGGGCGGGACCCTCAGCCGGCCCTCTTCAACCCGAGGCCGACCACCCCGCCCGCGGCACCCGGCGCGCGCTCGTGTTCCAGGTAAGGGCATGAAAACGCTGAGGCAGCAGGCTTGGGACTTCAGCCTCGCGGCTATGCGTGTTCGATGGAGCGCGGCCTCATGCAAACCGATATAGGGCTCGACTGAACTACGCGGCGAGGAAAGCTACTTCCTCCGACCCCACACCAGCCCAACTCGGCCCGTACCCGAACGCCTTCCCCCAGCGGCAAAGCGACTCGGCAGGGCGCTCTACAACGCTTCGCGCTCCAAGGCGGCGATCGCCTTGCGTCGCCAGCGCACCGCAGCACCCCATACCAGGGCACTGAACGCATACCCGAGCGACTCCACGGCGCCCCCTCTCCAACACGATCGTATCGGGAGGCACTTGGCCGCCGCAGGCCCGGTTAGGCTGCGGCTCATGCCTGACATCAAGCCGACGGATCCGGAAGCCGAGCGCGCCGCAGGACGTATCGCACTCTGGTTGGAAGCCGACGACCTTCATCGACTCGCAGCCCACTGCTGCTGTTCCGACGACACCTCTGAGGAAGAGCGTGAGCAGTGCGCCCGCCTCCGCTTCCGGGCATCGGCCGCACTGCACAAACACGGCCTGCGCCGCTGACCGCCTGCCAGGCCGGCGAAGGGTGACCGGATCAGCCCCGGGAGACCAGCTCGATCGTCACCGGCTCCGCCGAATCGATGTAGAGCGTGTCTGCGTCGTCCTCGGAAAGAGTCTCGTCGGGGTAGTCGGCCGGCACCACGCCGAGCAGCGTATGAGGGCGGGGAAGCCAGCCCACATCCTGTGGAGGGTCGTAGCGGCCGATAACGATGATCCGCACCAGCGTCTCAGGTATGCCTACGAGGCAGTTGCGACCGGCGCTCAGATTCCACGGCTCAGGGTCAGTCCTGAACAGGCTCGTGGTCCAATCTGGGTTATCGGGCGACGACGCAAAGGCTCTCTGGCCGTCCCACTTGAACCGGGACTGCGGATCAATCTCGCCCCATGGCCACTCGACCGCGATATCGAATCGGGACACGCCGACCACTCGGGCCTGCGTCGGCGGGCAGCTCACGCGGCCTGTCGTCCCGAACCACAACGCACCCGCGGATGCACGACGGGCCCCCGCATCCCGGAGCCGGAGCACCCCCGCCGGAGGCATTAGTCCTGACAGACAGCCGACCGGTCAGGCCGAGCCCTCCCCTTCAAGCCCTCAGCCGTTGGCGCGGTTCGGCTACCGGGGGTGGCACGGTCGCTCCGTTGATGTCCGTTGGAGATGTCGAAGGCCCCCAGCCGTGATCGGCTGGGAGCCTTCGTGGTGGTGGGCGCGGACGGTTTCGAACCGCCGACATCTGCTTTGTAAGAGCAGCGCTCTACCCCTGAGCTACGCACCCGTGGATGAGTGGACAGCCTACATGGCGGGCGCACCCCCCACGCAAACCGGTTCGCGTGGGAGAGAATGGACCGGGGCATGGCGGACACGTACGGGAGAGGGACTGTGACGACGGCATCCCGGCGGTGGTTCGGTGGGCGGGACGAGAGTCGGCGGGCGGATGCGCAGGCGGCCAAGGACGCCGCCGCGGCCGCGTTCTACGAGCTGGACACGGCGCAGCGGGATCTGCGGATCTCGATCGAGACCATCGCCGCGGCGGACGGGTCGCCCGCGGCGCGGCAGGCGACCGAGGGGTTCGCCGCACTCGGGCAGCGCATCGACCAGGTCAGCCACGTCTACATCGAGGCGGTCGACGCGCACGACCTGGACCGGGCGGAGTTGGAGGCCTCGGTGGCCACGCGCGCGCGGGAGCAGCTGACCCGCGCCCGGGACGAACTCGTGCGGGTCAAGGGGGAGCTGGACCGGTTCGCGCAGGGCCTGCAGCCGTTGCTGGACAAGGCCGAGACGCAGCTGGCGCGGGTCGCGCCGGCGCGGGAGCGGGCCAGGGCCGCGCTGATCGGGGCCAGTGACGCGCTGGACGCCGTACGGGCCAAGGGGATGCGGGCCGACGATCTGGCGGCGCGGCTGGCGGCGCTGGGGCCGGAGCTGACCAAGCTGAACCAGGGCGCGGCGCAGCACGGGGTGCAGGAGACGGTGCAGCGCGCCGACCGGATCCTGCGCGACGCGGAGGCCATACGGGCCGAGGCGGCGCGGCTGCCCGAGCGGGCGGCGGAGATCGACCGGCGGCTGGTGAGCCTGCGGACGCGGGCGCAGGCGTTGCGCAACCGGGCGGACCGGGTGGATCCGGTGCTGAGCGAGTTGCGGCGGCGGTTCAGTGCGGCGTGCTGGCAGGACCTGCAGCACGTGCCGGACGAGGCGGTGCGGGACGTGTCGCGGGCCGAGGAGCAGCTGCGGGAGGCCGGGCGGGCCCGGGACGAGCAGCGGTGGGCCGATGTCGGGGCGCTGATCGAGGCGGTTCGGGGCTCGCTGGACGCGACGGACGAGGCGGTGTCGGCGGCGCAGGACCGGCTGACGCGGCTGGAGGCGGTGGCCCGGGATCCGCAGGCGGAGGTGGAGCGGACCCGCTTCGCGATCCGGGACGCGCAGCGGCTGGCGATGGCGGGCCGCAGTGTGCCGGATCCGCGGCACGCGCGGCCGCTGGACGATGCGGTGGCGCGGGTGGGCCGGGCACTGGAAGGGCTGGAGGGGCGGCACCCGGACTACTGGGCGTTCCTCCAGGAGATGGAGGCGGTACGGGCCTCCGTGAACCGGGTGGTCACCGGGATCCGGGAGGAGCTCGGCCACGGCTAGGCCGTCTCTTTCGGATCTTGTCGGCCGAGCCGCGTTGTCCGGTGCCATGGGGTCTCCCCAGGCCCGCAGGGCCGAGGGGAAGGATCGCAAGGCGGAGGAGCTCCTCGCGTACTGGGCGTACTCGGGAGCCCCGACAACCTGGGGGTCCCCCCGGACGAAGTCTGGGGGATGAGGTGCGGTGCCGGGCAGCGCGGGCCCGGCAAGATCCGAAAGAGACGGCAGCCCCGGCACGGCGGCGAGCCCGGCGCCCGGGCTGGCGGTGGCCGGCTCGCCGCCGTGCCGCTGTCCCGGCTTCTTCGCCCGGCGGGCCCGCTGGTTGTCGTAGGGCGTCCGGCGACGGATGCTGGAGGGTACGGGACGGAGCAGAGGAGGCCTCCATGGCTGCCCATACCTTCCACAAGCCGCGTGCGTCCCAGGTACCCCCGGTGTCCGATGCCCCGTATGCGCCGCACGCGGCGTACGGGTGCACCGAGCCCCATGAGCACTACGCGCCCTACGTGGCCCACGAGCCCTACGGGCCGCCTGTGCCGCAGGACCCGCACCCCGTGGCGCGGCGCGTGCAGCGCGCCCTGCATCCGGTCAATGCCCGGCTCGACGAGCATCTGCCCACCGATCACAAGCTCAGCCAGGTGTACCGGGTCGGGGCGGGGCTGACCGGTGTGCTGCTGGTGGTCTTCGGGATCCTGGGCCTGGTCAACCGGATCGGGTTCTTCGACACGGGCGGCGACACGGTGCTCGCGCTGAACACCAACGGTGCGCTGAGTGTCCTGTCGATCTGCATCGGAGGCCTGCTCATCGCCGGGATGCTGGTGGGCGGGACGTTCGCCTCGACGCTGAACATCGTGCTGGGCGTGTTGTTCATCGCGAGCGGGTTCGTGAACCTCGCGCTGCTCGACACGGGGCTGAACTTCCTGGCCTTCAAGATCCAGAACGTGTTGTTCAGCTTCGTCGTCGGCGTGATGCTGATGTGGTTCGGGATGTACGGGCGGGTGGGCAGCGCGCTGCCGCACGACAATCCGTACTGGCGGGCCCGTCACCCCGAGCAGGCGGCACGCGAGGACCGGGCGCGGCTGGCGGCGCAGGGGCGGCTCGCACGACCCGGCACCGTCTGAGAGCCCCCGGCAGCCACCGTACGAGCGCCAGGCCCGACACCGTCCGGGAGTCGTAGCGCGCGGGCGGCGGGCGCGCTTAGCCTGTGCGCATGCCTCGTTACGAATTCCGCTGCCGGACCTGCGACGACACCTTTGAGGTCAGCCGCCCCATGGCCGAGTCCTCCGCCCCCGCCGACTGCCCGGCCGGTCACGCCGACACCGTCAAGCTGCTGTCCGCCGTCGCCGTGGGCGGTTCGAGCAGTGCCCCCGCGGCCGCGCGTCCCATGGGCGGCGGAGGCAGCGGGGGCTGCTGCGGTGGCGGCGGCTGCGGCTGACACCGCCACTCCCGCCACTCCCGCCGCTCCCCCGCCGACCCGCCCCTCCCGCCTGCCGGCCCCCGCGCTACCGCTTGCGCGAGAGCGTCAGCCCGTCCGAGATCGCCAGCAGGACGGAGTCCATGCGGGGGTCGGCCGCGACGTGGTCGTTGAAGGCGCGTACGCCCGCCGCCGAGCCGGTGGCCGACTCGTCGAGGACCGTGCCGTGGTACAGCGTGTTGTCCGTGACGATCAGGCCGCCGGGGCGGAGCCGGGGGACGAGCTCCTCCCAGTAGGAGATCTGGCTCTCCTTGTCGGCGTCCACGTAGGCCATGTCGATGTGGGGTTCGGCGGGCATCGCGCGCAGGGTCTCCAGGGCCGGCGCGATGCGCAGCTCGATGCGGTCGGCGACGCCCGCCTCCTCCCACGCCTGCCTGCCGTACGCCGTCCACTCCTCGGAGACGTCGCAGGCGATGATGCGGCCGTCGGCGGGCAGTGCCTGGGCCATCGACAGGGCCGAGAAGCCCGTGAAGGTGCCGACCTCGACGATGTGGCGGGCGCCGGTCAGGCGGACGAGAAAGGCCAGCAGCGGCCCCTGCTCCTCCGCGGACTGCATCCCGGCGACGTCCGGGAACGAGGCGTAGGTCCTCGCGACCAGCCCCCGCTGGACGGAGTCCAGCGGGGGGTTGTGGTCGAGCATGTACTGGTACAGCTCGTCCGTGATCTTCGTGCTGTTGCCTTTGCTCATGCGTCCAGTCTGCCGAGCCGCCCGGCCTCGCGGGCGAATGCGCGCACTATTTCCTCGCCGGCCAGGACGCCCGCCTCGGTGAGGGCGGTCACCGAGGGTGCGGTCCAGCGCGCGTCGGCCAGTTCGCCGTGGCCCGGGCGCCAGGCGGCGTCGGCCGCGAGCAGCAGGTCGGCGTCGAGGAGCGAGTCGCCGGCGGCGAGGGTCGTGGTCGCTCCGGTCCGGCGGGCTACCTCGCGCATCGCGGCGCTCTTGGTGAGCGGGCGCGGCACGGCGTAGATCTTGCGGCCCTGGAGGGAGACCGTCCAGCCGCGGGCCGCGGCCCACTCGGTCAGGGACTTCAGCCAGGCGTCGGGCACCAGGGCGCGTTCGACGACGAGGTAGGCGAAGAGGTCCTCCGCCACCCGGGCCTTGCGCAGCCACGCCGGGTCGGCGGTGGACAGCAGGTGCGCGTGGACCTCCTCCAGCGGGGCGCACTCCTCGGCCAGGCGGGCCGCGACCTGCCGCCGCCAGTCGCGGTCGGGCACGCCGTCGACGAGGAGCTGCCCGCCGTTGGCGCAGATCGCGTACCGGGCCGGGCGGCCGGGGAAGCGGATGCGCTGGTACTGCTTGCGCGTGCGGGTGGTGGTGGGGACGAAGACGACGGACGGGTCCTCGGTGAGCTCCGCCAGCAGCGCCGCGGCCGTCTCCGTCATGTAGGACAGCGGCTTGCTCTCGTGGACCTCGACGCACAGCAGCCGCGGGGCCACCGGGTCGGGCATGGTCAGACCGAGGGCGGCCGTCGAGTAGATGAGCGTGCGGTCGAGGTCACTGGCTACGAGGACAGTCACTTGGAGGCCACAGCCTTTCCGTCGGCGCCGGTGGCGCCGCGCGTGAATCGGGGGTGGATGAGGCCGACGCAGGTGTAGGGCAGCCCGTCTACCTCTTCCACCGGGACGCCGCGCTGCTCGGCGAGCAGCCGTACGTGGTCCAGGTCGGCCCCGGCGCCGCGCTGCGCCAGGATCTTCCACGGCACCCGGCGCAGCAGCACGCGGGTGGTCTCGCCGACGCCGGGCTTGACGAGGTTCACGTCGTGGATGCCGTACTCCTCGCTGATCCGCTCGACCGCCGCCCAGCCCTCCCAGGTCGGCGTGCGGTCGGCCGCCAGGAGCTCCTTGACCTCCTCGTCGACGGCGTCGGCCACGTCGTCGAAGTGGGCGGCGACGGCGTCGACGAACGCGACGGAGACGTCGGCCCCGGCGAGCTCGCGGTAGAACTTCGCGCCGTGGAAGTCGTCGGGTCCGACCAGGTCGGACCTGAGAACCGTACGCGAGACGAGTCCGGAGACGGTGGAATTGAGACAGGCGGAGGGGATGAGGAAGTCCTCGCGGGTGCCGTAGGTGGGCACGCAGGAGCCGGGGTCGGCGAGGACGACGATCTCCGGGTCAAAGCCGGGGAACTCCTCCAGGGCGTCCTTCAGCTCGCGGGTGATGGCGCCCTTGCCGGTCCAGCCGTCGACGAAGACGACGTCGGCGGGGTCGTGGTGGGCGGCCAGCCAGCGCAGGGCGTTGGCGTCGATGCCGCGGCCGCGCACGATGGAGACGGCGTAGTGCGGCAGGTCCAGGCCGTGCCGGGCGCGGGCCCAGCGGCGCATCAGGACGCCGACGGGGGTGCCGGCGCGGGCCAGAGAGACCAGGACCGGGGAGGGCGAGCGTTCGGCGAGGACGGTCTCGGTGACCGTGCCGACGGCGCGGGCGACGCGGGCGGCGGAGGCGGTCAGCGCGCTGCGGTAGAGCTCCTGGTACTGGGGCGAGGGCTGGTACTCGACGGGCAGGGACTCGGCGTAGTGCGCGCCGCCGGCCTGGATGGCCTCCTCGCGCTCCTCGGTGGGGGCTTCGAGCTGGACGCCGGAGAGGTCCTGGAGCAGCCAGCCGACGTCCTCGGGGGCGTAGGAGGAGAAGGCGGGGCCGCGCAGGGGCTCGGTCATGATCGGCTCCTGCCGGTGGTGGGGCGTGCGGGAGAGCGCGGACGCCAGGGACGCCGCGGGCGGTATGTAGGACGGGACGACGGCCAGGACGAGGCGGCCGGTGTGCGGGGCGAGGACCGCGAGGAGTCCCGTGTGCAGTTCGGGGGTGTCGCCGGCCGAGTCCACGACGGCGACGACGGTGTCGAAGCCGGCGCCGTCCGAGGGGCGGGCGACGTTGTAGGCGTAGCGGTCGCCGGGTCCGTCGGCGGGGGTGTCGTGGGCCGGGAAGACGAGCCGGGTGCGGATGGCGTAGCCGGGGTCGTCCAGGGCGAGCACCGGGGAGCGGGTGGTGGTGGAGAAGCGGACCTCGGCGGCCGCGCCCGACTCCTCCAGCGCCTTGGCCAGGCGCAGCGGCGCGTACATCAGCTCCTCGTTGCCCAGGACGAGGACCCGTCCGGGCTCGGTGCCGAGCGCGGCCGTGAGCCGGGCGGCGAGGTCGGGCAGGGCGGCCTCCAGGCGCCGGCGGTGCGCGGGGGTGAAGCCGTGGCGGCCGCCGTCGGGGAGGCCGTGCGGCCACTGCAGGTCGGCGCGCAGGACGGGCCGCGGGGAGCCCGCCGGCCCGGACGCGTCCGCCGCGGCGGTCCGCTCGTACTCCTCGACCAGGGCCTGTCCCTTGGCGAGGACGCCGTCGGGGAGGGAGACCGTGCCCGAGGCGAGGGCGATGAGGTCCACCCGGGCGCCCAGCTCGGCGGCGAAGGCGGTGAGCCGGTCGCGGTCGGCCGGGGAGCGCATGTCGACGAGGGCGACGACCACGTAGCGCGAGCGCGGGTGGCGGGCGTGGAGGTCGCGGATGGTGTTGAGGACGGTGTTGCCGGTGGAGAACTCGTCGTCGACGAGGACGAGGGGCCCGTCTCCGGCGAGGAGTGCGGGGTTCTCGGGCAGCAGCAGGTGGGAGGTGGCGTGCGAGTGCGCCTCCTCGAAGCCGCCGGCGGTCGCCACGCCCGGCACGGGCCGGCGGGTGGAGTGCAGGTAGGGGGCGGAGCCCAGGCCGTCCGCGACGCAGTGGCCGAGTCCGGTGGCGGTCTCGGCGTAGCCCAGGACCACGGCCGTCGCCGCGGCCTCGTCGCCGAGCAGCGCCCGTACGCGTCTGCCGAGGCCGTGGCCGGCGTCGTACACCGTGCTCGGGGACTGCGGGACGTGCTTGCCCAGCACCTGCGAGACGAGCAGGTGTGCGCGCTTGGGGTTGCGGCGCAGGGCCAGCCCGAGCAGGTCCGTCAGCCGCGGGCTCAGCCTCGGGCCCGGCCGCGGACCCCCTTCGGAGTCGTGCAGGCCGACTCCCAGCCGGTCCGCGACCCAGGTACCGGACCACACCTCGCCACTCGGCCGCACCTCGTCGATCGTCTTGCCCTTCCTCGTCGTCTGCTTCGGCACCGGCCCGGTCACACCTGGAGCCCGGCCGTGAGCAGGTCGACGAAGCCGACCTGCTCCTTCGCCACACCGAAGACCTCGGCCCGCAGCATGGTGCGCTCGGCCCAGGCCCGGTGGGGCTTCACCTCGTTCATTTTGTTCGTATAAGCCGATCTCATCACTCCGCCGCCGCCGCGCTCGGGCCGCAGGATGTCCTGGGCGTCGCAGAACTCCTCGTGGGAGACGACCGACAGGGCGTGCACGGGTGTGACGTGGGCGGGGTGGATGCAGGTCTTGCCCAGGAGCCCGTTGGCCCGGTCGAGCTCGATCTCGCGCAGCAGCCCGTCCAGGTCGTGCTCGATCAGCGCGGTGCGCAGTTCCTCGACGCCCTCCTCCAGGAAGGGGCTGCGGCGCAGCTGCGGCTTGAAGAGGCGCTGCTGGCTGCGGAAGTACTCCCAGACGGGGCCGGTCACGGTGAAGCCGGTGCCGTCGGCCCTGCTCAGGACGTTGACGACGTCCGCGATGACGCCGGCGACGATCTGGACGTCGTAGGCGGTCATGTCGGGGGTGCGGCGCAGCCCGTAGGCGGAGCAGAAGTCGGTGACGCCGAGGCGCAGTGCCAGGACCCGCTCGCGGTGGCTGTTGACCGTGCGGGAGATGCCGGCGAGGGCTTCGACGCGGGTTTCGAGGTGGAGGAGCTCGGGGGTCTCCAGGACGGGCATGGCGTAGAGCCGGTCCCGTCCGGTGGCGGCCTCCGCGTCGGCGACGGCTTCGAGGAAGGGGATGCCGGTCCGCTCGTCGAACTTCGGGAGTACGAATCCGGCCAGGAGCCGCACCGAGCGGCCCAGGCGGCGCGCCAGGTCCGGTATCTGCTCGGGCGTGCGGACGCGGATGAAGAGCAGGGGGAGCTCGGCGGCGTCGGCACCGGGGTCGCCGTCGAGGTCGGCGAACTGGCGGACGAGGTTCTCCTCGGCACCGACGACATCGGCGTCGCTGATGGAATCCTCCAGGCAGAGCACCATGGAGACGACTCCGCGGCCGGCCTGCTTGCGGACGTCGGCGGCCAGCGCGGGGCGGGTGGCGGGACTGTAGAGGGTGGCACCGAGGGCCGCCGCGAGGACGCGGGCGGGCGAGGCTCCGGTGAATTCCGCCGGTTCCTGGTGGAAGAGGTCCTTACGGACCGTGGGCGATACGTGCCCAAAGTGACGCATGTGCTTCCCCCGTACAACCTCGGCGGCCCGACTGGCATGGCCGGTAATAGTACGTACGAACGTGAACCAAGAGTTCCTCAAGCACATGAAGTTCCGGTAACCCTCTTGCACCATGCCCAGCTCTCGCGATCGGTACAAGGCCCTACGGGGGGCCGCATTGTCCCGCTCCACCCCGGGAGGGCAGGATGACGTGCATGACGCACGCGATGCAGAAGGGCTCGAACATCCCGGTGGCCCCCGTGGCGGTCCGGGCGGTGCTGCGCTGGACCGGCGGCCCCGAGGTGCCGGACGTGGACGCCTCGGCGCTGCTGGTGGGCCCGGACGGCCGGGTGCGTTCGGACGAGGACTTCGTCTTCTACAACCAGCCCCGGCACCCCTCGGGGGCCGTCTGGCGCCTCGGCAAGAAGCAGATCGGCGACGCGGTCACCGACGCCGTCCAGGCGGACCTGCGCACGGTGACCCCGAGCGTGGACCGGATCCTGGTGGTCGCCTCGGCCGAGGACATCCCCTTCGAACGGGTCCGCGACCTGCGGATCCTGCTCTACGACGCCACCGCGACCGGTGGCTCCGAGCCGCTGGCCTACTTCGACGTACGGCCCGAGACGGGCGCGGAGACAGCGCTGATCTGCGGGGAGCTGTACCGCCGGGGCGACGGGTGGAAGTTCCGGGCGCTCGGCGAGGGCTACTCCGACGGCCTGGTGGGCCTGGCGACCGACCACGGGATCTCGGTCGACGAGAACGCCGCCGAGCCCGACGCGGGCACGGGCGCGGGCGCCGGCGCCGCGGCCCCCGCGGCGGGTCCGGCCTCCGAACAGACGGCCCTGATGACCCCGCCGACGCAGGCTCCGCCGACCGCCCAGCCCGCCTACGGCTACCCGCAGCCGGTGTCCCCGGTGCCGGGCCCGGGCGGCGACCCGTCCTTCCGGCTGCCGGCGCAGGGCCCGCAGTTCATCCGCCGCTGAGGGCCCGCGGGCGGCCGGGGGCCCTGGGGCTGCCGAGGGGCCTGGGGCTGCCGAGGGGCCGGGCGGCTCCCGCTCCGGTCACCTCTTGGTGCTCTTGTAGCCCCGGCCCCACTGGAGCCCCCAGCCGTACAGCCGGTCCAGCTCGGACTGGAACCCGTACACGAACTTCACCTCGCGCTTGACGACGAGCTCGCCCTTGACCTTCTCCAGGGAGACGACGGCGCAGGAGCGGGCCTGCGGGTGCCGCTCGTCCAGCGGGATCTCGATCCGCGGGCCCGTCACGGGGTAGAGGGTGACCATGGCATGCGTCCGGTCGAAGGCCGGGGTCTGGTCGTAGATGTAGACGAAGACCAGCAGGCGCTTGATCTCGTCGGCGTGGTCGAGGTTGATGTAGAGGGTCTCGCCCGACCCCGATCCGAACCGGTCGTCCCCGCTGAGCTTGACGTACGGCGGGTCGTTGAGGTCGCCCAGCAGGTTGCCGAGCGGCTGGACGGCGCCGCGGGTGCCGTCGGCCAGCTCGTACAGGCAGCCCATGTCGAGGTCGACGTTGACCATGCCCTGGGTGTGCGCCTGCACGATGTCCGGCTTGAACAGCTTGAACGGGTGGCGGAAGAGCTGGCCGCTCTGGCCGGAGCGGCCTCCGATGTCCGAAGTGCGCATGCGCCAGGACAGATTGACGCGCAGGTTGCCGTGGACGGCGCCCTGCCTGGTGAGCGACACCGTCGCATGTCGCTTGGTCAGCTCGATCGCGTTCGACGAGGCACTGCCCGACTGGAACTGCACCGCCCGGCTGCCCAAGATGCCGTCGAAGAAGCCCATCCCCTACCCCCCTGGTCCTGATCCCCTGGTCCCCGCGAAGCCTACGGAAAACGGGGCGGCCCGCCGGGTCCGTGAACCCGGTGGACCGCCCCGCAATGGAGCGTTCCGCATTAACGCCGCGGTCATGCCTCGGCGGTGGAACCCTCCAGTTCCAGGCGCTTGTTGCGGCGCACCGAGGACCAGAAGGACAGGGCGATCAGCACCACGCCGATGCCGCCGGTGATGAGCTCGCTGATCTCGTACTGGATGGTGACCAGCAGGATGACGGCGAGGGCACCGATCGCGTAGTGCGCGCCGTGCTCCAGGTAGACGTAGTCGTCCAGGGTGCCCTGGCGGACCAGGTAGACCGTGAGCGAACGGACGTACATGGCGCCGATACCGAGGCCGAGCGCCATCCAGAAGATGTGGTTGGTGATGGCGAAGGCGCCGATGACCCCGTCGAAGGAGAAGGAGGCGTCGAGGACTTCGAGGTAGAGGAAGAGGAAGAACGCGGCCTTGCCGGCGAGGCCTACGGCGGAGACGGGCTTGCCCGCGGCCTTGGCCTTCTCCTCCTCCTCGTGCTCGCGCTCCTCTTCCTCCTCCAGCTTGTCCTCGAAGTACGAGGACAGACCGCCGACGATGAGGTAAGTGATCAGACCGGCGACGCCGGCGAGCAGCACGGTGGCGGACTTGTCCTGGTGGCCGGTGCTGGTGTGGGCGTGGACGGCGAAGGTCATCGCCGAGACCAGCAGCGCGATCAGGGCGACGCAGACCGACAGCATGTCGACCTTGCCGAGCTTGGCGAGCGGACGCTCCAGCCACGCGAGCCACTTGTGGTCGCGCTCCTCGAAGATGAAGTCGAGGAAGATCATCAGCAGGAACATTCCGCCGAACGCGGCGATGGCCGGGTGGGCGTCGGTGACCAGGGCTTCGTACTGCTCGGGCTGGTCCAGGGCCAGCTCGATCGCCTCGATGGGGCCGACCTTCGCACTGATGGCGACGATCGCCACCGGGAAGACCAGCCTCATGCCGAAGACGGCGATCAGGATGCCGATGGTGAGGAAGATCTTCTGCCAGAAGGCATTCATCTTCTTCAGGATTCCGGCATTGACGACCGCGTTGTCGAAGGACAGCGAGATTTCGAGGATCGACAGGATCAGTACGACCCCGAACGCCTCCCACCCCCACTGCCACGCGGCAAAGGCGAGGCCGAGCGCCGTGATGGCGAACGACCAGCCGAAGGTTTTCAGAACCACTGGCACCTGGCACCCCATGCGTCTTGTACGGCTTTACGAAACGTTGACCCCGAAGTCTAGAGCGATGCCCCGGAGGCCCGACGCGTACCCCTGCCCCACCGCTCGGAACTTCCATTCGCCGCCGTACCGGTAGACCTCGCCGAAGATCATCGCCGTCTCGCTGGAGGCGTCCTCGGAAAGGTCGTAGCGGGCCAGCTCCTGGCCGTCGGCCTGGTTGACGACGCGGATGAAGGCGTTGCTGACCTGGCCGAAGCTCTGCCGGCGGGTGTCCGCCTCGTGGATCGAGACCGGGAATACGATCTTGTCCACGTTCGCCGGGACCTTGGTGAGGTCGATGATGATCGACTCGTCGTCGCCGTCGCCCTCGCCCGTGAGGTTGTCCCCCGTGTGTTCGACGGAGCCGTCGGGGCTCTTCAGGTTGTTGTAGAAGACGAAGTACTCGTCCCCCAGCACCCGGCCGCCGTTGCAGAGCAGCGCGCTGGCATCGAGGTCGAAGTCGGCTCCCGTGGTCGAGCGCGCGTCCCATCCGAGACCGATCAGAACCCTGGTGAGGTTCGGTGCGGCCTTGGACAGGGAGACATTGCCCCCCTTGGCGAGTGTGACGCCCATGTTGTGGTCCTCCCCGGACGACGGTGTGGCGATGTGACGGTGGAGCACAGTGGTGCGGTGAAGCGCGTCCGGCGCCGTACACACAGTGCACGGCGCCGGACGGAGACTGCTCTCGGACTCAGACGTTGACGCCGAAGTCCTGCGCGATGCCGCGCAGGCCGGAGGCGTAGCCCTGGCCGATGGCACGGAACTTCCACTCCGCACCGTTGCGGTAGAGCTCGCCGAAGACCATGGCGGTCTCGGTCGAGGCGTCCTCGGAGAGGTCGTAGCGGGCGAGCTCGGTGTTGTCGGCCTGGTTCACGACGCGGATGTAGGCGTTGCGGACCTGGCCGAAGCTCTGCTGGCGGGTCTCGGCCTCGTAGATCGAGACCGGGAAGACGATCTTGGCAACGTCGGCCGGAACGCCGGCGAGGTTCACCTTGATCGCCTCGTCGTCGCCCTCGCCCTCACCGGTGGTGTTGTCACCGGTGTGCTCGACCGAGCCGTCGGGGCTCTTGAGGTTGTTGAAGAAGACGAAGTTCGCGTCGCTGGCGACCTTGCCCTGGTCGTTGGTCAGGATCGCGCTGGCGTCGAGGTCGAAGTCGACACCGGTGGTGGTGCGAGCGTCCCAGCCCAGACCGACGATGACCGCCGTCAGGTTAGGCGCGGCCTTGGTCAGCGAGACGTTGCCGCCCTTGCTGAGGCTGACTCCCACGGGTCCTCCATTGGGTTCTGTGTGGGGCGGTGCCCCGTCGTGCGGTTGCTACCGGATCAACGTTTCGATCCTAGTGACGGGTTCCCGCCCGTAAGCGGTTTTCGCAGGGAACTGCACGTATCGGACCGTGCAGACGCACTCAGAGGCTGTCGAGCGCCTTGATGTACTCGTTCAGGTCACGCGCGTCGGGCAGGCCGTTGACGACAGTCCAGCGCACCACGCCGTCCTTGTCGATGATGAAGGTGCCGCGGACCGCGCAGCCCTTGTCCTCGTCGAAGACGCCGTAGGCGCGCGAGGTCTCGCCGTGCGGCCAGAAGTCCGACAGCAGCGGGTACTCCAGGCCCTCCTGCTCGCCGAAGACCCGCAGGGTCGGCACGGAGTCGTTGGAGACGGCGAGGAGCTGGACGTCGTCGTTCTGGAAGCGCGGGAGCCGGTCGCGCAGCTCGCACAGCTCGCCGGTGCAGACACCGGTGAAGGCGAACGGGTAGAAGAGCAGCACCACGGCCTTCTCCCCCCGGAAGTCGGAGAGCCGCACGGTGGCGCCGTGGTTGTCCTTGAGCTCGAAGTCCGGGGCCTTGTCGCCGACCTCGATCGCCATCTCTCGCATCCCTTCGTTCCCGCATCCCCGCGTTGGGCTGTTCGGGTGAGTCACAGCCTAGATCCTGACCGGGCGTACCCGGACCCTCGAAACGCCCGGAACGCACACACCCCGCCGACCGGGATCACCTGGTCGGCGGGGTGTGGAAGCGTGTCCGCTCGGCAGCGGGCGCGGCTCAGCGCTTGGACTTGGCGGCGGTCTTGGGCGTCACCAGCTTGGTGGCGGCCCATTCCTTGCCGACGCTGACGCTCCTGGTCTGCGAGAGGCCGGCGGTCTCGGCGGCCTCGCTGATGTCGCTGGCCTCGACGTAGCCGTCACGGCCCGTCTTGGGGGTCAGCAGCAGGATCAGTGCGCCGTCCTCGACCAGCTCGGTGGCATCGACCAGCGCGTCCGTCAGATCGCCGTCGTCCTCGCGGAACCACAGCAGAACAGCGTCGGCGACGTCGTCGTACTCCTCGTCGACGAGTTCGCCGACGAGTTCCTCGACGAGGTCACGGAATTCCTGATCGACGTCGTCGTCGTAGCCGATCTCCTGGACCACCTGTTCGGACTGGAAACCCAGCCGGGCGGCCAGGCTCTCCGCGTGGTCCGCGGTCGCGCTCACGGGGTGCCTCCTGCTCATGTTCGGTGAATGTCTTCGGCGGCGCGCGTACGCGCAGCATTGGGCGTAGTCCACACGGGCGCGGCGGATCGCGCAAGTACCCGGCCGCCGAGACCGTCGAAACGGTGACGATTACGGCCGTCTCGCCGCAACTTTCAGCGTGCCCGTGTGCACCTCTGGTGATTCATCCCACACCATTCCAGCTCATTCGCATCGCATGAGGACTTTCCTACCTGTTTGAGGGACGAACGGCCTCCCGGGGGCGGTGACCGGCCTGGGCGTAAGGTTGCGATTTGGTCGCACCCGCCACCCCGCACCGCGGAACCGGACCCCCGCCCGCACCTTGCCGGGTCTTCCCCGCCGATCGCAGGGATTACCCAGTGGTACGGATGACGATTACGGCCGAGCGTAAGACCATGGGAGGCGGCGCCCCCCAGCTACAGCTCCAGCACGACTCCCCCGACAGTGAAGGAACAGCGTGGCTTCCGCATCCGATCGCAATCCGATCATCATTGGCGGCCTCCCGAGTCAGGTCCCGGACTTCGATCCGGAAGAGACGCAGGAGTGGCTCGACTCCCTGGACGCAGCGGTCGACGAGCGGGGCCGTGAACGCGCCCGCTACCTCATGCTGCGGCTGATCGAGCGGGCGCGCGAGAGGCGCGTCGCCGTGCCCGAGATGCGCAGCACGGACTACGTCAACACCATCGCCACCAAGGACGAGCCGTTCTTCCCCGGCAACGAGGAGATCGAGCGCAAGGTCCTGAACGCCACCCGGTGGAACGCGGCCGTCATGGTCTCGCGCGCCCAGCGTCCCGGGATCGGCGTCGGCGGCCACATCGCCACCTTCGCCTCCTCCGCCTCCCTCTACGACGTGGGCTTCAACCACTTCTTCCGGGGCAAGGACGAGGGCGACGGCGGCGACCAGATCTTCTTCCAGGGCCACGCCTCCCCCGGTATCTACGCCCGCGCCTACCTCCTGGACCGGCTCACCGAGCAGCAGCTCGACGCGTTCCGCCAGGAGAAGTCGAAGGCGCCGTACGGTCTCTCCAGCTACCCGCACCCGCGGCTGATGCCGGACTTCTGGGAGTTCCCGACCGTCTCGATGGGCCTCGGCCCGCTGGGGGCGATCTACCAGGCCCGGATGAACCGGTACATGGAGGCGCGCGGGATCGCGGACACCTCCAAGTCCCACGTTTGGGCGTATCTCGGCGACGGCGAGATGGACGAGCCGGAGTCGCTCGGCCAGCTGTCGATCGCCGCCCGCGAGGGCCTGGACAACCTGACCTTCGTCGTGAACTGCAACCTGCAGCGCCTCGACGGCCCGGTCCGCGGCAACGGCAAGATCATCCAGGAGCTGGAGTCGCAGTTCCGGGGTGCCGGCTGGAACGTCATCAAGCTGATCTGGGACCGCTCCTGGGACCCGCTGCTGGCCCAGGACCGCGACGGCATCCTGGTCAACAAGATGAACTCCACGCCCGACGGGCAGTTCCAGACGTACGCCACCGAGTCGGGCGCGTACATCCGCGAGCACTTCTTCGGCGGCGACCAGCGGCTGCGCGCGATGGTCGAGAACATGACCGACTACCAGATCCAGCACCTGGGCCGCGGCGGTCACGACCACAAGAAGGTCTACGCGGCGTACGCGGCGGCCAAGGCGCACAAGGGCCAGCCGACGGTGATCCTGGCCCAGACGGTGAAGGGCTGGACGCTCGGCCCGAACTTCGAGGGCCGCAACGCCACGCACCAGATGAAGAAGCTGACGGTCGACGACCTCAAGCGCTTCCGCGACCGTCTGCACATCCCGATCACGGACGCGCAGCTGGAGAGCGGCGCCCCGCCGTACTACCACCCGGGCCGCAATTCCCCCGAGATCCAGTACATGCACGACCAGCGCAGTGCGCACGGCGGCTACGTGCCGACCCGTGTGGTGCGCGCCAAGCCGCTGCAGCTGCCGGACGAGAAGACCTACGCGGCCGCCAAGAAGGGCTCGGGCCAGCAGTCGATCGCCACCACGATGGCCTTCGTCCGCATCCTGAAGGACCTGATGCGGGACAAGGAGATCGGCAAGCGCTTCGTGCTGATCGCGCCGGACGAGTACCGCACCTTCGGCATGGACGCCTTCTTCCCGAGCGCCAAGATCTACAACCCGCTGGGGCAGCAGTACGAGGCGGTCGACCGCGACCTGCTGCTCGCGTACAAGGAGTCCCCGACCGGCCAGATGCTGCACGACGGCATCTCGGAGGCGGGCTGCACGGCCTCCCTGATCGCCGCGGGTTCGGCGTACGCGACGCACGGCGAGCCGCTGATCCCGGTCTACGTCTTCTACTCGATGTTCGGTTTCCAGCGCACGGGTGACCAGTTCTGGCAGATGGCCGACCAGCTGGCGCGCGGTTTCGTGCTGGGTGCGACCGCCGGGCGGACCACCCTCACGGGTGAGGGCCTGCAGCACGCGGACGGTCACTCCCAGCTGCTGGCCTCGACGAACCCGGGCTGCGTCGCGTACGACCCGGCCTACGGGTACGAGATCGCGCACATCGTCCAGGACGGCCTGCGCCGGATGTACGGCCCCGAGGCTGAGGACGTCTTCTACTACCTGACCGTCTACAACGAGCCGATCCAGCACCCGGCGGAGCCGGAGGGCGTCGACGTGGAGGGCATCCTCAAGGGCATCCACCGGGTCTCGCAGGGCACGGCGGGCTCCGTCCCGGCCCAGCTGATGGCGTCCGGCGTGGCCGTGCCGTGGGCGCTGGAGGCCCAGCGGATCCTCGCCGAGGAGTGGAACGTGCGGGCGGACGTCTGGTCGGCGACCTCCTGGAACGAGCTGCGGCGCGAGGCCGTCGAGGTGGAGGAGCACAACCTGCTCCACCCGGAGGAGGAGCAGCGCGTCCCGTACGTGACGCGGAAGCTGTCGGGTGCGGAGGGGCCGTTCGTGGCGGTCTCGGACTGGATGCGGTCCGTTCCGGACCAGATCTCGCGGTGGGTGCCCGGCGCGTACACCTCGCTGGGCGCGGACGGCTTCGGCTTCGCGGACACCCGCGGTGCGGCCCGGCGCTTCTTCCACATCGACGCCCAGTCGGTGGTGCTGGCGACCCTGACCGAGCTGGCCAAGGCGGGGAAGGTGGACCGCTCGGTGCTCAAGCAGGCCGTCGACAAGTACCAGCTGCTCGACGTGGCGGCGGCGGACCCGGGTGCGGCCGGCGGCGACGCCTGACCCCTGCCGCGGGCAGGGCGGACGCCGCGTACGCGGTCCTGGGCGCGGGTCCCGGCTTCGGCCGGGGCCCGCGCCTCTTTATGCGTTGCCTACGATGCTCGGCATGAAGGAACCATCCCGCCAGCTGCTGTGGGAGCGGCGGAGCCAGACCCCGCTGCTCGTCCTCGCCGTGGCCTTCGCCGTGGCGTACGCCGTGCCCATCGTCGCTCCGGACGCGAGCGCGCGGGTGCACGGCGCCTGCACCTACGTGGAGTGGACGGTGTGGGGGGCCTTCGCCGCCGACTACCTGGTGCGCCTGGTCCTCTCGGCGGACCGCGTGCGGTTCGTGCGGACCCACTGGCTGGACCTGGCGGCGGTGGTGCTGCCGCTCGTGCAGCCGCTGCGGCTGCTGCGGCTCGTGGCCACCTTGATGCTGGTGGGCCGGCGGGCCCGGATGGCCCCGCAGATCCAGCTGACGACGTACGTGGCCGGGTCGGTCGTCGGGCTGCTGATGTTCGGCTCGCTGGCCGTGCTGAGCGTGGAGCGGGACGCGCCCGACGGCAACATCAAGAACCTCGGCGACGCCGTGTGGTGGTCCTTCACCACGATGACGACGGTCGGGTACGGCGACCACTCCCCCACCACCGGCCTCGGCCGGGTCCTGGCGGTCGGGCTGATGCTGTCGGGAATCGCGCTGCTCGGTGTGGTGACCGCCAACATCGCCGCGTGGTTCATCTCCCGCTTCGAGCGCGACGACCAGGCGGAGCGGCTCCAGCTGGCGGCCATCCGCGAGCTCCAGGCGGAGGTGCGGGCGCTGCGCGGCGAGGTCGCCCGGCTCGGCGGGGCGGCGGACACGGCTGCCGCCGCCCCGCCGGCCGCCGCCGGGCCGGGTGCCCCGGCGCAGCGGGAAGCTACCGCTCCCACACCTTGAAGGCCCTTACCTGGTAGGGGGACTGGGGCAGCCAGACCCCGTCGCCCGGGTAGGTCTGGAACTCGCCGGTCTCCGCGCACTCCGCCGACTGGTACGTGGTGACCGGGCGCCCGGTGCGGTTGACCAGCGACTGGGCGGTGGTGCCGGCGGGCAGGGCGGTGCAGCTGTTGATGTCCAGGGTGCTGAGCTCGTGAGTCTGCCGGGCGCCCTTGAAGTCCGGTTTCGCCCACAGGCACAACTGTCCGCTCGCGCAGGCCCCGAGGCCCGGCGGGCCCGCGGCGTGCGCCGCGCCGGCGGTGGTCGGGATGAGGGCGGTGAGGGCCAGGGCGGTCGCGGCGAGGACGGTGGTGAGGCGAGTGGTTCCACACGTACGCATGACGGGTCAACTCCTTGTGGACGGCGGGCGCCCGGACCGCTTCCGGTGCTCCGCCGACACCACGCTGACCTGCGGTGACGCTCGGGCGGAAGAGGTGGCGGGCCGGTCCACCCTGATAGGCGACAGCCCCGGCGGAACCGGCCGGCGGGCCGTCCGCCCGTACGGAGTTGACCCGTCCGGGAGCCGTCGCGGCAGGCTGGCGGCGGCTTCGCGGCGCGCTCGTGCCCGCCCCGGTACGGCTGCGGCCGCCCCGCGCGGCCGACCCGAACGTGTGCTCCCGGACCGGTCGTACGGCCCTGCGCGAGCGGCTCGGCGCGGCTCGGCCAATCGGCCGCCGGGCCCCCGGGCACGGGTAATCTGACCGCCCACCCGGCGTCAGGAAGGAGCCCGGCGGTGGCGATCGACGAGCGGACGGCGCCGGCCGCGCCGGCGGCCGGACTGCGCGAACGCAGGAAGCGGCGCACCCGCGCCGCGCTGCTGCGCGCCGCGCTCGTGCTGTTCGTGTCCCGGGGGTACGAGCGCACCACCGTCGACGAGATCACCGCCGCGGTGGGGGTCTCCCAGCGCACCTTCTTCCGCTACTTCGCCAACAAGGAGGAGGTCGTCTTCGCCGTCCAGGACCTGGTGGAGTCGCACTTCGTCGCCGAGCTGCACGCCCGGCCGCCGGCCGAGGGGCCCCTCGACGCGCTGCGGGGCGCCGTGCTCGCCGCCTGGGACACGGTCGACGACGCCCTCACCGAGGTGGTCCCGGTCGACCTCTACATGCGCGGCTACCGGCTGATCGAGTCCACCCCGGCCCTGCTGGCGGTGCACCTGCGCCGCTCCGCGGAACTGGAGGAGCAGATCTCCCGGCTGATCGCCGCCCGCGAGGGCCTGGACGTGGACGTCGACCCGCGGCCCCGGGTGGCCGCCGCCGCGTTCTTCGGAGTGATGAGGGTCACGGGGCGGCTGTGGGGGCGGGGCGACGACACGAGCGTGGAGGCGATCCGCCGACTGACGGACACTTACCTCGACGGCATCGGCCCAGCTCTGGCGGGGTGCTGGCGCTGACCCACCCCCGAAAGACGGCATTTCGGATCTTTCGCCCGGGACTCGGCTGCCGCCGGCCGGGCGCTCACCGTGTCCCACGGTCGGGCGTGAACCCCGTCACCCGGCGCGCCACGCCCGGAATCGGTCTCCTACGCTGGTCCCAGTGAATCTGCCCGGCCTCGCCCACACCACCGTTCCAGGCGCCGACCCGCGCCCGGCCGCCCTGCGCGCCCTGCTCGCGCTGGCGGTCGTCTTCATCATGCTGGCGACCACCGGCTGGACGGCCGTGCACCGCCCCGAGGCCGGTACGCCGCTGCGCGCGGCCGCCCTCGACGCCTGGTCCAGGGCCCGGCTGGACGGCCACCCGGTTCCGCCGGCGGACGCCCCCGTACGGACGGTGGCCCGCTTCTTCGCCGGCCTCGACGGAGCGCAGCGGGCCCGTCTCGCCGACGGCTACCCGCTCGTCGTCGGCAACCTCGACGGAACGCCGGTCGCCACCCGCTACCGGGCCAACCAACAGGGCCTGGAACAGGCCCGCCTGGTCGAGGAGGCCCGCAGCCGCGACGTCGCACTGACCCCGGCCGACCGGGCCGAGGCCACCCGGCGCTCCCACCGCTTCGCCTCCCTCGCCGGACCCGGCCGGCAGATCCTCGCGTTCGACCCCACCGGCGGCGGCCGGGTCGCCGAGGTCTTCGGCGACCTCGACGGCGCCGACAGGGTCTCGGTGATCGTTCCCGGTGTGGACACCGACCTCCTCACCTTCGAACGCACCCAGCGGCGGCTGACCTCCCCGGTCGGCATGGCCGAGGCCCTGTACGAGGCCGAGCGGACGGCCTCGCCCAAGAGCCGGACCGCGGTGATCGCCTGGGCCGGATACACCGCCCCGACCGGGGTCGGCGTGGACGCCGCCACGGGCCGGATGGCCTTCGACGGCGCCGTCCGGCTGAAGGCCCTGGCGGTGTCCCTGCCCGGGAACTCCAGCGTGGCGCTGTTCTGCCACAGCTACGGGTCGGTGGTGTGCGGGGTCGCCGCGCACGAGCTGCCCCGGCGGGTGACCGACGTGGTGGTGGCGGGCAGCCCCGGCATGCGGGCGGAGAACGTCGCGGGCCTGCACACCACGGCGCGGGTCTGGGCGACGCGCGACGAGGGCGACTGGATCGCCGACGTGCCGCACCTGGAGGTCGGCGGCGTGGGCCACGGCGCCGACCCGGTGTCCCCGGAGTTCGGCGCGCGGCTGCTGTCCGCGGCCAGGGCCAGGAGCCACACCGGCTACTTCGCGCCAGGTACGGACTCGATGGCCAACTTCGCCAAGATCGGAACCGGCACGTTCGGTTCCGTTGTGTGCGCGACCGGCGACGACGCGTGCCGACGGGGAATTTCCGGGACAGAGCAGGACTGACGCGCGTAGAGGAGCGGAAATCGGCCACCGCTTCGAGGGGGACGCACGGGGGTGGCTCCCTTTACCATGTGGCGCATGGGTGACGTACTGGCCGGAAACCATGCCGTCTGGGAGTTCGACTCGGACTCGGTGCTCATCCGCTTCGCACGGGGGATGCGAACGCCGAGACTGTGGCAAGCGCTGGGTTCGCGCCGGATTCCCCTGGAAGCGGTGTCCGCTGTGACCGTGACCGCCGGAAGGCGGGACACGGTGGTTCTGCGTGCCGTCCCGCGCCCGGGCGCGGATCCGCTGATGGAGGCCGCCGCCGGGCAGCTGAAGGACGCCTGCGATCCGTACCGGATGGTGCTGCCGGGCGACCGGGCGACCTCGGCCGCCGCGTTCGCGGCCGCCCTGCGCGCACGGCTCGGACCCGACGCCGCCGAGCCGGCCCCGCGCTTCCTGGTCGACGTGCCGCAGCCGCCGCTCCAGCTGAAGGCGTACGACGCGCGCGTGGGCTTCGACGGCTCCTCGGTCGCCTTCCACTGGTCGCGCACCGGCGCCACCGGCACGAAATGGAAGGCGGGCGACCAGCAGTACCCGCTGGCCGAGCTCACCGGCGTCGAGTGGCGCTCCCCGGGCGGCACCGGAGGCCATCTGCGGCTGCTGCTGCGGGAGCCCCGGCAGACCCCGGCGGACCCCCGCCCGGACCATGACCTCGCGACGGCCGTCTTCGGCGTGGGCTACGGCGCGGTGCACGAGTCGCTGCCGTTCGCGGCGGCCGTCCTCGCCGCCACGCGCAGCCGCACCCCGGTCGCCGCCGCCCGCGGCCGCTCCGGCGACGAGAGGCTGCGGCACCTGAGCGAGCTCTACTCGGCCGGCCTGCTGACCGACGGCGAGTACGCCACGCTGAGGGACCGTTTCACCACCGAGCCCCGCTGACCGGCCGGGTCCCCAACACGCCCGAACGAGGCGCCCGTTGACATGTGGCGTCACGTGCAGCACCCTTTCACTACTTAACTAGTGAAAGGGTGCTGCACGTGCTGGAGTACCGCATCGACCGGCGCAGCGGCATGGCCACCTACCTGCAGATCGTCCACCAGACGAAACAGGCCCTCCGCCTGGGACTGCTGGAACCGGGCGACAAGCTGCCCACCGCGCGCGAGGTCGTCGAGGCGACGGCCATCAACCCGAACACGGTCCTGAAGGCCTACCGGGAGCTGGAACGCGAGGGCCTCGTCGAGGGACGGCGGGGCATGGGCACCTTCGTACGCAGGTCCCTCGGCGGCTCACCGGCCGACTCGCCCCTGCGCGAGGAACTGGCCGACTGGGCACGGCGCGCGAGCGCCGCGGGGATGGAACGCGAGGACGTGGCCGCCCTCTTCACCTCCGTACTCGACCAACACTTCAAGGGGGACGACACGTGACGGACGATCCGGTGATCGAAGCGTCGGGGCTGGGCGTGCGCTACGCACGGCGCGGCGGCTGGGCCCTGCGCGACTGCTCCTTCCGACTGCCCGCCCACCGGGTCTGCGCGCTCGTCGGCCCCAACGGCGCGGGCAAGTCGACCCTGCTGGCCCTCGCGGCGGGACTGCTCCGGCCCACCGAGGGCACCATCAGCGCGCCGCCGCGCGAGGAGACGGCGTACGTGGGCCAGGACAAGCCCCTCTACCCGCAGCTGACCGTGGAGGAGACCCTGCGCATGGGGCGCGAGCTCAACCCCGGCCGCTGGGACGCCGAGGCCGCGGCGCGCGTCGTCGAGGAGGGCGGACTCGACGGCCGCGCCCGGATCCGGTCCCTCTCGGGCGGCCAGCGCACCCGGGTCGCCCTGGGCCTCGCCCTCGGCAAGCGCCCCCGCCTGCTCCTGCTGGACGAGCCGATGGCGGACCTCGACCCGCTGGCCCGGCACCGGCTGATGGGCATCCTGATGGCCGACGCCGCCGAGCACGGCACGTCCCTGGTGATGTCCTCGCACATCCTCAGCGAGCTGGAGGGCGCCTGCGACCACCTGCTGCTCGTCGACGGCGGCCGCGTGCGCCTCTCCGGCGCCGTCGACGACCTCGTCGCGGCCCACCGCCTGCTCACCGGCCCCGCCACGGCAGCCGCCGGCCTCGCGGCCCACACCGTCGTCGAGTCGCGGACGACCGGCCGCCTGCTCACCGCGCTCACCCGGCCGCACGGGCCCGTGGACGCGGACACCTGGCAGACCGACGAACCGTCTCTGGAGGAACTCCTGCTCGCCCATCTGCGCTCCCCCGGGGCCCCGGCCCTCACCCTCGCTCCGGCCGGCGCCGAGGCGGTGCGGGCATGAACGCGCCGACCCTGACCGGCCCGCGCTGGGTCACCGTCCGCCAGCACCGGCGCGTCCTGTGGGCGCTGCCCGCCGCCGTCGCGGTGAGCCTGGCCGTCTTCGCCGCGGCACGTTGGCAGGCCACCGGGGCGACCACCCCGTACGGATCCGATCCGTACGGACCCCTGCGGGATGCGCTGGGGTACGGCGGGCTCGCCGCCCTGCTCCTGCCGCTGCTGGTGGGGGCGTTCGTCGCCGGCCCGATGGTCGCCCGCGAGCTGGAGAGCGGTACCTACCGCCTCGCCCTGACCCAGTCGTCGACGCCCCGGGCCTGGCTCGCCGCGAAGATCACGGTGGCCTCGGTGGCCGTCACGGCCTGTGCGGTCGCCTTCGGACTGGTCCACCGGTTCGCCCGGACCCCCCTCACCACCACGTACCACTACTCGTGGGCGGAGCCGGGGCCCTACGCGACGCTCGGCACGGTGCTCCCCGCGTACTGCCTGCTGGGCGTGGCCGTCGGAGCCGTCGTCGGTCAGCTCGTGCGGCGCACGATCGCCGCGATGGCGGTCACCGGGCTCGTCACCGGCCTGGTGATGGCGGCGCTCGGCGCGGTGCGCTGGTCCTTCGTGCCCGCCCGGACCGTCACCGGCCCGCTGGGGAACCCGTACCCGTATCCGCCGCGCGACGCCTTCACGACGGACTTCGGCCTCATCACGTCCTCCGGCGGGCGCCTGCCCGAATGGGCCTGCACGCGCTCCGGCAGCCTGGAGGGGTGCCCCGCCGGACTGAACGTGACCGGGCAGTACGTCGACTACCACTCGTACGCGGACTACTGGCCGACCCAGTCCATCGAGACGGCCGTCGTCCTGGTCCTGGCCGCGCTCGCCCTCTGGGGTGCCTTCGCAGTACTGCGGACCCGGCACCCCTGAGGGCGGGCGGCGGCTACGCCTCCCGGGCCGCCGACGTGAAGGTCATGTCCGGGTAGCGGTCCCCGGCGACCTGCGCGGCGATCGGCTCCAGCAGGGCGAGCTCCGCCGGCGTGAGCGTGATCCGGGTCGCCGCGAGGTTCTCGCGCAGCCGCTCCGCCCGGCGGGTGCCCGGGATCGGGACCACGGTCAGCCCGTGCACGGCCGCACGCTGCTGCACCCAGGCGAGGGCGATCTGCGCGGGGCTCGCGCCCCGCTCCCGCGCGATCTCCCGGACCGGTGCCAGCAGCGCCGCGTTGGCCTTCGCGTTGTCGCCGGTGAAGCGCGGCTGGTGGCGCCGGAAGTCGTCCTGCGACAGCTCCGCGGACGCGTCCGCGAAGGCCCCGGTCAGGAAGCCCCGGCCGAGCGGGGAGTACGGCACGAAGGCCACGCCCAGCTCCGCCGCCGCGGCCACCGCGCTGCGCTCCACGTCCCGGCTGAACAGCGACCACTCCGACTGGAGCGCCGCGATCGGGTGCACCGCGTGCGCCTCGCGCAGCTCCGCGCCGGTGACCTCGCTCAGCCCGAGGTGGCGCACCTTGCCCTCCCGCACCAGCTCCGCCATGGCGCCCACCGACTCGGCGAACGGCACGGCCGGGTCGCGCCGGTGCATGTAGTAGAGGTCGATGACCTCCACGCCGAGCCGGCGCAGGCTGCCCTCGACGGCTGCGCGGACGTACGCGCGGTCGTTGCGGACGCCCCGGAAGGAGGGGTCGTCGGTGCGCTCTATGGCGAACTTCGTCGCCAGGGTGATCTCGTCGCGGTGCGCGGCCACGAACGGGGCCAGGAACTCCTCGTTGCGGCCGCGGCCGTAGACGTCCGCCGTGTCGAAGAGGGTGACCCCGGCGGCCAGCGCCGTCTCCAGGGTCTCCCGGGCGGCCGCCTCGTCGGTGTCCCCGTAGAACTCGCTGATGCCCATGCAGCCCAGGCCCTGGACGCCGACCACCGGGCCGCCCTTGCCGAGCTCGGCCCGCTCCAGGGTGTCGCGGTACTCCGTCATTGCTGTCCCTTCCCCGAGACCGTCTTCATCGCGTACATGTCGATCTTGTAGTCCAGTACGGCCAGTGCGTCCGTCAGCTCCCCGATCCGCGCCCGCACCTCGCGCCGTGTCCGTTCCAGCAGCTCACGGCGTTCCGCGACGGTGTGCTCGCCCTCGCGGACCAGCTCGGCGTAGCGGACCATGTCGGCCACCGACATCCCCGTGGCGCGCAGCTTGCCCACGAAGCCCAGCCAGTCGAGGTCCTTGTCGGTGAAGCGGCGCTGGCCCGAGTGGGACCGGTCCACGTGCGGCATCAGGCCGATCCGCTCGTACCAGCGCAGGGTGTGCTGGCTCAGACCGGTCCGGGCCTCCACCTCGCTGATCGTGTACCGCGTCTGCGTCAGGCTCAGGCTGTGGCTCTGGCTCATGGCCCCACGCTAAAACCCTTGAGTGCACTCCAAGCAAGTAGGCTCGGCCGCATGGACAGCAAGGAGGCCCTGAGCGGTATGGAAAGCCTGCGGATCATCGAGACCTGGCCCGTGGACACCGCCGCGGCGGCCGTCGTGCGCGCCGACGGGAGCCTCGCCGGCTCGCACGGGCCCGTCGACCACCGGTTCGCCCTGGCGTCGGTGACCAAGCCGCTCGCCGCGTACGCCGCCCTCGTCGCGTACGAGGAAGGCGCGATCGAGCTGGACGAGCCGGCCGGTCCCGATGGGTCGACGGTCCGTCACCTGCTCGCGCACACCAGCGGCCTGGCCTTCGACGAGCACCGCGCGATGGCCGCTCCCGGTACGCGCCGGCTGTACTCGAACGCCGGTTTCGAGGTGCTCGGCGACCACATCGCCAAGGCCACCGGCATCCCCTTCGCGGAGTACGTGCACCAGGCCGTCTTCGAGCCCCTGGGCATGGCGTCGACCACCCTGGACGGGTCGCCCGCCAAGGACGGCGTCTCCACCGTCTCCGACCTGCTGCGCTTCGCCGCCGAACTGCAGGCGCCCCGGCTGCTCGACGTCCGCACGGTCGCCGAGGCCACCTCGGTGGTCCACCCCGGGCTCAAGGGCGTCCTGCCGGGGTACGGCAGCCAGTCCCCCAACGACTGGGGCCTCGGCATGGAGATCCGCGACGGCAAGTCCCCGCACTGGACGGGCCTGACCTCCTCCCCGCGCACCTTCGGCCACTTCGGCCAAGCCGGCACCTTCCTGTGGGTGGACCCGGACGCGCGCGCCGCGTGCGTGGCGCTGACCGACCGGCCCTTCGG
This sequence comes from Streptomyces erythrochromogenes, assembly GCF_040684695.1. GTDB lineage: Bacteria > Actinomycetota > Actinomycetes > Streptomycetales > Streptomycetaceae > Streptomyces > Streptomyces erythrochromogenes_C. The sequence continues at coordinate 10,906 of NZ_JBFBGM010000036.1, read as the reverse complement.
CCCGTGGGCGGTCGAGGCCTGGACCCCGTTCACCGACGCGGTCCTGGCCGAACTGCGTTCCGCCTGAGCGGGAGGTTCCGCCTGAGCGGGAGGTTCCGCCTGAGCGGGGAGTTCCTCCTAAGCGGGAAGTTCCCAGATCAGCAGCTCCCCCGGGGATCCGGCGACGATCTCCAGACCCTTCTCGGCGGTGATCCGCGCCGAGTCCCCGGGGCCCAGCTCCGCCCCGTCCAGGCGCAGGTCCCCGCGCACCACGTGCAGGTACACCCGCTCGGCGGCCGGTACGGAGACCCGCTCTCCCGCGCCGGGACGCCGCACGTGCAGGGTGGCGCCGGCCGCGGGGACCTCGTAGGACGCGGCGTCGGAAACACCCCGCACCACCTCGTACGAGGGGTCGCCGCCCGCGGCGAGCGGCGAGAGCCACATCTGGACGAAGCGCAGCGGCCGGTCGCCGTCGTTGCGCTCCACGTGGCGCGCCCCGGATCCGGCGCTGAGCCGCTGCACGTCCCCGGGCCGGACGACGCTCTTCTCTCCGGTGCTGTCCTGGTGGGTGAGCTCGCCGTCGATCACCCAGGTCACGATCTCGGTGTGGCTGTGCGGGTGCTCGTCGAAGCCCGCGCCGGCCGCGAGGGTCTCCTCGTTGCAGGCCAGGACGGGGCCGAAGCGCAGGTTGTCCGGGTCGTAGAAGGACCCGAAGGAGAAGGCGTGCCGGGTGGTGATCCCGGCCGCCGGGTCCCCTCCCTCGTACCGGTCGGCGCCGCGGCGTACATCAATCATGAGGGCCACGGTAGTCCCCGGCGCGGGGCGGAGCCGGGCCCGGACACGGGACCGGACTCGGCGCAGCCCTCCCGATAAGGCAGTCTTGTCCCGTGCCCCAACCCGAACGTGAGCATTCGCCCGCCACACACGCCGCGCATCCCGCTCCGGCCCATCCGCACGCCGCGACGCTGCGCCGCCTGGAGAAGTCCTCCGGCCGGCTCGCCGCCAACGCGATCGCGCGCATGGACGAGACCCTGCCGTGGTACCGGGCGATGCCCCCCGAGAACCGCTCGTGGATCGGTCTGGTCGCGCAGGCCGGTATCGCCGCGTTCACCGAGTGGTTCCGGCATCCGGAGACCCCGCAGGCGATCTCCACCGACGTCTTCGGCACGGCTCCGCGCGAGCTGACCCGGGCGATCACCCTGCGGCAGACCGTCGAGATGGTCCGCACCACGATCGAGGTCATGGAGACCGCGATCGAGGAGGTGGCGGCTCCCGGCGACGAGTCGATCCTGCGCGAGGCGCTGCTGGTGTACGCGCGGGAGATCGCCTTCGCGACCGCCCAGGTGTACGCGCAGGCCGCCGAGGCGCGCGGGGCGTGGGACGCCCGGCTGGAGTCCCTGGTCGTCAACGCGGTGCTGTCCGGCGAGGCCGACGAGGGCGCGCTGTCGCGGGCGGCGGCGCTGGGCTGGAACTCCCCGGAGCACGTGTGCGTGGTGCTCGGCACCGCGCCGGAGGGCGACAGCGAGCTCACGGTCGAGGCCATCCGGCGGGCGGCCCGCCACCACAAGCTGCAGGTCCTCACCGGGGTGCTCGGGGACCGTCTGGTCGTCATCGCGGGCGGCAGCGACAACCCGATGCAGGTGGCGAAGTCCCTGATCGGGCCGTTCGCGGCGGGGCCCGTGGTGGCCGGCCCGGTGGTGCCCGATCTGCTGAACGCGACGAAGTCGGCGCAGGCCGCCGCGGCCGGACTGAAGGCCTGTACGGCGTGGCAGGACGCGCCGCGGCCGGTCCTGGCGGATGATCTCCTGCCGGAACGCGCGATCGCCTCCGATCCGGCTGCGAGGGAACAGCTGGTGGAGGAGATCTACAGACCGCTTGAGGAGGCGGGGTCGGCACTGCTGGAGACGTTGAGCGTCTATCTGGAGCAGGCGAGCAGCCTCGAAGGGGCGGCTCGGATGCTGTTCGTGCACCCCAATACGGTGCGCTACCGGCTACGACGTGTGACCGACGTCACCGGATGGTCGCCGTCGGATGTCCGATCGGCGTTCACGCTGCGGATCGCCCTGATTCTGGGGCGTCTGGCCGACGGCGACACCCAGTCCTAGCCATTTGTGGGACATCAACAATTACCCCGACGGTTCTTGGTCCCTGTCCCCACGGGCGGCAGGGACCATCCACAAGAGAGAGTGTGAGGGTGCTCGTACTCGTCGCTCCCGGCCAAGGCGCTCAGACGCCCGGCTTCCTGACTCCCTGGCTCGAACTCCCCGGCGCCGCCGACCGCGTCGCCGAGTGGTCCGACGCCATCAAGCTGGACCTTGCCCGCTACGGCACGACGGCCGACGCCGAGGAGATCCGCGACACCGCGGTCGCCCAGCCCCTGCTGGTCGCCGCCGGTCTGCTGTCGGCCTCCGCGCTGGGTTCCACCTCCGTCTTCGGCGCCGTCGCCGGCCACAGCGTCGGTGAGATCACCGCCGCCGCCATCGCGGGCGTGCTGCCCGAGAAGGACGCGCTGTCGTTCGTCCGGACCCGCGGGCTGGGCATGGCGGAGGCCGCCGCCGTCACCGAGACGGGCATGGCCGCGATCCTCGGCGGGGAACCCGCCGTCGTCGTCGCGCACCTGGAGAAGCTCGGCCTGACCCCGGCCAACATCAACGGCGCGGGCCAGATCGTGGCCGCCGGCACGATGGAGCAGATCGAAGCCCTGCAGGCCGACAAGCCCGAGGGTTCCATGAAGGTCGTTCCCCTCAAGGTCGCGGGCGCCTTCCACACGCACCACATGGCCCCCGCGGTCGCCGAGCTGGCGAAGGCCGCCGAGGCCCTCGCCCCGGCGGACCCGGCCCTGAAGTACGTCTCGAACAAGGACGGCCTCGTCGTCACCACGGGCGCCGACGTCGTCGCCCGCCTGGTCGGCCAGGTCGCGAACCCGGTCCGCTGGGACCTGTGCATGGAGACGTTCGCCGAGCTGGGCGTCACGGGGATCATCGAGCTGTCCCCCGGCGGCACCCTGACGGGTCTGGCCAAGCGCGCGCTGAAGGGCGTACCGAGCGTGGCGCTGAAGACCCCGGACGATCTCGAGAAGGCCGCGGCGCTGGTCGCCGAACTGACGGCCTGAGAGAAGGAGCCCACACAGCATGTCCAAGATCAAGCCGGCCAAGGGCTCCCCCTACGCCCGCATCCTCGGCGTCGGCGGCTACCGCCCGACCCGTGTGGTGCCCAACGAGGTCATCCTCGAGACCATCGACTCCTCCGACGAGTGGATCCGCTCCCGCTCCGGCATCGCGACCCGGCACTGGGCCTCGCCCCAGGAGACCGTCGCCGCGATGTCGGTGGAGGCCTCGGGCAAGGCGCTGGCCGACGCCGGTGTCGCCCCCGAGCAGATCGGTGCGGTGATCGTCTCCACGGTCTCGCACTTCAAGCAGACCCCGGCCGTCGCGACGGAGATCGCGCACCGGATCGGCGCGGTCAAGCCCGCCGCCTTCGACATCTCCGCGGGCTGTGCCGGTTTCGGCTACGGCCTGACCCTGGCCAAGGGCATGGTGGTGGAGGGTTCCGCGGAGTACGTCCTCGTCATCGGCGTGGAGCGGCTCTCGGACCTCACGGACCTGGAGGACCGCGCGACGGCCTTCTTGTTCGGCGACGGTGCCGGCGCCGTGGTCGTCGGTCCCTCGGACGAGCCGGCCATCGGCCCCACCGTGTGGGGTTCGGAGGGCGACAAGTCCGAGACGATCAAGCAGACCGTGCCGTGGGACGAGTACCTCGGCAAGGACGCCGGAGAGAAGTTTCCGGCCATCACGCAGGAGGGTCAGGCGGTCTTCCGCTGGGCCGTCTTCGAGATGGCCAAGGTGGCCCAGCAGGCGCTCGACGCCGCCGGTATCACCGCGGAAGACCTGGACGTCTTCATCCCGCACCAGGCGAACATGCGGATCATCGACTCGATGGTGAAGACTCTGAAGCTGCCGGACCACGTCACGGTCGCCCGTGACGTGGAGACCACCGGCAACACCTCGGCCGCCTCGATCCCGCTCGCCATGGAGCGGCTCCTGGCGACCGGAGCGGCGAAGAGCGGCGACACCGCGCTCGTCATCGGCTTCGGGGCGGGGCTCGTCTACGCCGCGACGGTCGTTACCCTCCCCTAGGGCCGGGATCCACATCCCGGTCTTTCTACCCAGTTACCCAGAGAAGGAGCGCCACATGGCCGCCACGCAGCAGGAGATCGTCGAGGGCCTCGCCGAGATCGTCAACGAGATCGCGGGCATCCCGGTCGAGGACGTCGAGATCGACAAGTCCTTCACCGACGACCTGGACGTCGACTCCCTGTCCATGGTCGAGGTCGTCGTCGCCGCCGAAGAGCGCTTCGACGTCAAGATCCCGGACGAGGACGTCAAGAACCTCAAGACGGTCGGCGACGCCGCGGACTACATCCTGAAGCACCAGGCCTGAGCCTGACGAGCGTTTGTCGCCACCCGGCGGTGGCGCCGTGACAATTCAGCACCCTCTGAGACGTGGAGAAAGAATTCCTGTGAGCCCGACCAATCGCACCGTGGTCGTCACCGGTATCGGCGCAACCACTCCGCTGGGTGGCGACAGCGCTTCGACCTGGGAAGGTCTGCTCGCCGGCCGTTCCGGCGTCAAGCCCCTGGAGGGCGAGCGCTTCGCCGAACTCCCGGTACGCATCGCCGCCCCGGTCGCCGTGGACCCGAGTGAGGTCCTGCCCCGGCCGCTGGCCCGCAAGCTGGACCGCTCGGCGCAGTTCGCCGTCATCGCGGCCCGCGAGGCGTGGGCCGACGCCGGCTACACCGCCCCGGCGGGCGAGGACGAGTCCGTCGCGCCCGACCGTCTGGGCACCGTGATCGCCTCCGGCATCGGTGGCGTCACCACCCTGCTCGACCAGTACGACGTACTGAAGGAGAAGGGTGTGCGCCGGGTCTCCCCGCACACCGTCCCCATGCTCATGCCGAACGGCCCGTCGGCCAACGTCGGTCTTGAGGTCAACGCCCAGGCGGGCGTGCACACTCCGGTCAGCGCCTGCGCGTCCGGCGCCGAGGCCATCGGCTACGCCGTCGAGATGATCCGCACCGGCCGCGCCGACGTGGTCGTCGCGGGCGGCACCGAGGCCGCGATCCACCCGCTGCCGATCGCCGCCTTCGCCAACATGATGGCGATGTCGAAGAACAACGAGAGCCCCGAGACGGCCTCCCGCCCGTACGACAAGGCCCGTGACGGCTTCGTCCTGGGCGAGGGCGCGGGCGTCGTCATCCTGGAGTCGGCCGAGCACGCCGCCAAGCGCGGTGCCCGGGTCTACTGCGAGGTGCTGGGCCAGGGCCTGTCCGCGGACAGCCACCACATCGCGCAGCCCGAGCCGACCGGCCGCGGTGTCGCCGCCGCGGTGCAGAACCTGCTCGACAACACGGGTCTCGACCCGGCCGAGCTGGTCCACGTCAACGCGCACGCCACGTCCACCCCGCAGGGTGACACGGCCGAGATCAAGGCCCTGCGCAAGGTCCTGGGCGACGACCTCGACCACATCGCGATCTCCGCGACCAAGTCGATGACCGGTCACCTGCTGGGCGGCGCGGGCGGTATCGAGACCGTCGCGACCGTGCTGGCGCTGTACCACCGCCTGGCCCCGCCGACGATCAACGTCGACGCGCTCGACGACGACATCGACGCGGACATCGTCCGGGACGAGCCGCGCAAGCTGCCGGCCGACGGTCCGATCTCCGCGATCAACAACTCCTTCGGCTTCGGCGGCCACAACGTGACGCTCGCCTTCCGCAGCGTCTGATCCGACGGATCCGTCGGATCCAACGGATCCGTTCCACGTGAAGGGCCCCGCACGGCAGTCGCCGTGCGGGGCCCTTCACGTTCCGTCCGGGCGTGGCGCCGGTCAGACCACCTGGTGGAGCCAGCGGACCGGCGCGCCCTCGCCCGCGTGGCGGAAGGGCTCCAGTTCGTCGTCCCAGGGCTTGCCGAGCAGCTCGGCGATCTCCGCCTCCAGGTCGGTCTCGCCGCGCGAGGACCGGGCCAGCGCGGCGCGCAGCCGGTCCTCCGGGATCATGATGTCGCCGTGCAGGCCGGTGACGGCGTGGAAGATGCCGAGCTCCGGCGTGGAGCTGTAGCGCTCGCCCTCGGCGGTCGGACAGGGCTCCGCGGTCACCTCGAAGCGCAGCAGGTGCCAGCCGCGCAGCGCGGAGGCGAGTTTCGAGGCGGTGCCCGCCTCGGCCCGCCAGGAGAACTCGGCTCTCCAGGTGCCCGGGGAGGCGGGCTGCCGGATCCAGTCGAGGTTCACCCGCACCCCGAGCACGCCCGCTACGGCCCATTCCACGTGCGGGCAGAGCGCGCGCGGTGCGGAATGCACGTACAGAACTCCACGTGTCGTCACCGGGACCTCCAGTGGTGGACGAGGTCGGGAATAAACTCCAGAAAACGGACAGTATGTGACGTGATGTAATGTAACGGAAATTATTTGACATTGCGCAACGGGACCTGCGGCCGAAACGCCACGGGAAAAAGCTACCGTGCGCCAGGGGTCCTGGTGTGACGTACGGTCGCTCCGAGGCCGGCAAACACCGAGCTTTCACTCAGCAGGACCCCCCGTACGGCGTGGGGGCCACAAGGAGGGGTCCTTCCCATGCGCACCACCGCTCCCCGCCGCCGCGCGCGCCGTGCTCTCGCGGGTGCGGGCGCGTCGGTCGCGCTGCTGGCAGGGGCCCTGACCGGGTGCCAGTCGGGCGGGTCGGCCGACCCGGGCGAGCGCGGGGCGCAGTCGGCCCCCCGGTGGAACACCGCGCCCACCTCCATCGCCGCCGCGGGCGACTCCATCACACGCGGTTTCGACGCCTGTTCGGTCCTCGCCGACTGCCCCGAGGTCTCCTGGGCCACCGGCAGCGACCCGGCCGTCCGCTCCCTCGCCGCCCGGCTGCTCGGGGACGCCGCCGTGCCCGGGCGCAGCTGGAACTACGCGGTCACCGGCTCGCGGATGGCGGACCTGCCGGGACAGCTGACGGCGGCCGCCGCGCACAAGCCCGACCTGGTCACGGTGATGGTGGGGTCGAACGACGCCTGCCGGCCCACGGCTTCGTCGATGACCCCGGTAGCGGAGTTCCGGTCCGGTTTCGAGCAGGCCCTCGCGCAGCTGCGGGCCGCGTCCCCGGCCTCCCAGGTGTACGTCTCCAGCGTGCCCGACCTGCAACGGCTGTGGGAGCAGGGCAAGGACCTCCCGATGGTGCGCCAGGTCTGGAAGCTGGGCATCTGCCAGTCGATGCTCGCCGATCCGCTGTCGCTGGCCACGGGGGCCACGGCGCGGCGCGAGCAGGTGCGGGCGCGGGTGGTCGAGTACAACGAGGTGCTGCGCGAGGTCTGCGGGAAGGACGCGCTGTGCCGCTACGACGGCGGCGCGGTGTTCCGGTACCCCTTCGCGGCGGAGCAGTTGAGCCGCTGGGACTGGTTCCACCCGGGCAAGGACGGCCAGGCGCGGCTCGCGGAACTGGCGCACCGCCAGGTGACGTCGGCCGAACCGCCGCGTTGACGTCCTCGCGCGCGCAGGGTCCGGGGGCGGGTGTCAGGGCCCGCCCCCGGACCGGCTTTCAGGGGTGATTTCCGGCCATACGGCGTGTCACTCGATGTCGAGCGTCGCGGTCAGCCGGGTGTCGCCGTGCGCACGGCTCGCGCGGACCTCGTAGGTGCCGCCGATCCGCCGCCAGCCGCGGGCCTCCTCGTCCCAGATCTCGAAGGCCCGCGCGGGCAGCGGGATCTCGGTCTCGACGCTCTCGCCGGGGCCGGCGGCGACGCTCGCGAAGCCGGCCAGCCAGCTCGCCGGGCGCTCGACCGCGTCGTCGACGGGTGCCAGGTAGACCTGGACGACCTCGCGGCCGGGCCGGCTGCCGGTGTTGGTGACGCGGACCCGTACGGCTTCGGCGGTGACCTCCAGGGACTCGTACGCCCAGTCGGTGTAGCCGAGGCCGTGCCCGAAGGGGTAGGCGGGGACCACGCCGTGCTTCTCGTAGGCCCGGTAGCCGATGAAGAGCCCCTCGCCGTACTCCAGGCGCCCGTCGGTGGGGACGACCTCGGTGACGGGCGCGTCCTCGAACCGGGCGGGCCAGGTGGTGGGCAGCCGCCCGCCCGGCTCCGCCTCGCCGAGGAGTACGTCGGCCAGCGCGGCCCCGCCCTCCTGCCCGGGGAACCAGGTCAGCAGGACGGCGGCGACGTCCTCGCGCCACGGGAGCTCCACAGGTGAGCCGGCGTTGACGACGACCACGGTGTTCGGGTTGACGGCGGCGACGGCCCGCACGAGGTCGTCCTGGCGGCCCGGGAGGGCGAGGTCGGCGCGGTCGAAGCCCTCGGACTCGACGCGTTCGGTGGTGGCGACGACCACGACGGCGGTGTCGGCGCCGCGGGCGGCCTCCACCGCCTCGGCGATCAGCTCGTCGGGGTCGCGCCGCGGGCCGAGGTGGAGCAGGGAGAACATGACCGCCTTGAGCGGCAGCGCGGTCATGTCGGGGACCTGGTAGGTCAGCGACACCTCGACGGGCTCGCCCTCGGCGAGGGTGACGCGGGCGCGCTCGCTGGGCGCCCCGAAGAAGGCCTCGAAGGGGTCGGCCTCGTCGCCCATCTCCTGGACGCCGCTCCACAGGTGCCGGCCGTCGACCGCGAGGGAGAAGGCGCCGAGTCCGCGGGTGCCGAAGACGTGCTCACCGCTCTCGCGCGGCACGAACCTGCCGCGGACCTCGATGCTCGCCATCGTCTCGTACGTGGCGCCCGCGGGCAGGTCGTCGCCGATCCACTGGACCTGGCCGGTGGGCAGGCCGCCCTCGCCGAGGACGGCCCCGGAGGCGTCGCGGCACACGGCGACGAGCTCGAACCCCTTGTCGGCGGGGGTGGGTTCCTCGGAGGGGTCGGCCCCGACCGCGTAGGTCAGGGCCCCGTCCGGGAGGGCCGCGGCGAGCCCGTCGAGCGGGGAGACGATCCGCTCGGGGAAGACGGTGGCGCTGCCGCCGCCGAGCACCCGGGCGTCGCGCGCGGCGGCCCCGAGGAGGGCGACGGTGCGCCCGGCGGAGGCGTCCAGCGGCAGGGCGCCGCCCTCGTTGCGCACGAGGACGAACCCGCGGGCGGCGAGCTCACGGGCCAGGGCCTGCCCGTCGACCGGGGCCGGGGCGGTCTCGACGACGGCGGGGGCACCCTCGAGGGCCCCGACGCGGGCGGCGAGGCGCAGGACGTTGCGCACGGCGTCGTCGACGGCGGACTCGGGGACCTCACCGGCGCGGACGGCCTCGGCGAGGGCGGGTCCGTAGACGGTGGTCGGGCCGGGCATGGCGACGTCCATGCCGCCCAGGATGTCGCCGGCGGTGGAGCGGGCGGCCATCCAGTCGGAGACGTTGCAGCCGTCGAAGCCCCACTCCCCGCGCAGGACCTCGTTGACCAGGTACCGGTGCTCGGTCATCGTCGTGCCGTTGACCTGGTTGTAGGCGGTCATGATGCCCCAGGGGTGGGCATTGGCGACGATGGCCTCGAAGGGCGCGAGGTAGAGCTCGCGCAGCGGGCGGGGGGCGATGGCGCTGTCGACGGTGAAGCGGTCGGTCTCGGCGTCGTTGCCGACGAAGTGCTTGACGGTGGTCCCGACCCCGCCGTCCTGCACGCCGCTCACGTAGCCGCTGCCGATGGCGCCGGTGAGGTGCGGGTCCTCGGAGTAGCACTCGAAGTGCCGGCCGCCGAGCGGGGAGCGGTGCAGGTTGACGGTGGGCGCCAGCAGGACGTGGACGCCCTTGCGGCGGGCTTCCTGGGCGAGGAGGCGGCCGGCGCGGCGGGCGAGCTGCGGGTCCCAGGCGGCGGCGAGCGACGTCGGGGAGGGCAGGGCTACGGAGGGGTCGTCGGCGGTCCAGCGCACGCCGCGCACCCCGATGGGGCCGTCGGACATGACCAGGGACTTCAGCCCGATGGCGGGGATCGCGGGCAGGGACCACATGTCCTGGCCCGCCAGCAGAAGGGTCTTGGTGTCGAGGTCGAGCTTGCCGAGCGCCGCCTCCACGGCGTCGTCCCGTATCTGATCGCGGACCTGATCGGCATCGGTCACGGCCGTGCCTCCTCGTCGAGAGCGGTGCGGTTGCGCGGTGCGGCGCTGTGCGGTGCCCCCATCGTGGACCCGTTGCCTGGTGAGCGGTAGGGTTTGTTATCTCTTCGTGATATGCGAATGTCGTACCGTCCTCCTACGGTCCTGCCGACCGGATCGCACGGAAGGGGTGCCATGGCGATGGCCAGGGCGAGGAGCGAGGAGCGCCGCGGGGAGATCCTCCGCGCGGCCGTCGAGGTGATCGCGGAGCGCGGCTACCGGGGAGCCTCCCTGGGTACGGTCGCGGAGCGCGTGGGCCTGACCCAGCAGGGGCTGCTGCACTACTTCCCGACCAAGGAGGCGCTGCTCGTCGCGGTGCTGGAGGAACGCGACCGGTGGGACACGGGCGGCGGCTCGCGCGCCGCGGCGGACACCTGGCGCCTGGACCTGCTGGCCTCGCTGGTGGACTACAACGCGATGCGCCCGGGCATCGTGCAGACCTTCTCGGCGCTGCTGGGCGAGAGCGTCACGGACGGACACCCGGCCCGGGAGTTCTTCACCGAGCGCTACGCCCAGGTCCGTTCGGAGATGGCGGCGGTACTACGCGCCGAGTTCGGCGACCGCCTGCCCTCGGGTCTCACTCCGGAGCAGGCGGCCCCGCTCCTGACGGCGGTCATGGACGGACTCCAGTACCAGTGGCTGCTGGCCCCGGAGTCCGTGGACATGCCCGCCGCCTTCCGCGCCTTCCTGACCCTGCTGCGGGGCCCGGAAGCCTGACGGGATGTCCAGGCCGTCTCTTTCGGATCTTGCCGGGCCCGCGCTGCCCGGCACCGCACCTCGCTGCGTTGTCGGGGCTCCCGAGTACGGCCAGTACACGAGGAG
>NZ_JBFBGM010000035.1:48135-79594 GCF_040684695.1 Streptomyces erythrochromogenes | reverse complement strand
CACGGTTCGGGACGGGCGCGGCTGGTGCCGCTGGTACGGCGGCACCGTGCCGCCCGGTCGAAAACTAGGGGCGGCGCGCCCGGCGGCTTTCGTACGTCGCGCGGGGTGGCTCCTAGGCGCGCGCGGGCAGCCAGCCCTCCTGGACGGCACGGACCCCGGCCTCGAAGCGACTGCGGGCGCCGAGGCGTTCCATCAGCTCGTTCGCGATGCGCCGGGCCGTGCGCGAGGAGACCCCCAGCCGCTTGGCTATCGCGTCGTCCGTGTGCCCTTCGGCCAACAGCCGCACGGCGGCCGCCTGTTGTGCGGTCAGGCCGTCCGGCCCCAGGACCGCCACCTCCGCCAGCGGCTGCGCCTGCTCCCACGTCGACTCGAAGAGCGCGCAGAGGGCGACCAGCATGCCGTGCCCGGTCAGGACCACCGCGCCCGCCGCGGAGTCGTCGCTCACCGGGATCAGGGCCGTCCTGCGGTCGACGATGAGCATCCGCGTCGGCAGCGACGCCACCGTACGGACCTGCCCGCCCAGCTCGGTGAGCCAGTTGGCGTGCTCGACGGAGGGCCGGCTGTTGCGCACGCTGTCGAGGTACAGGGTGCGCATGCGCACGCCGCGTTCGAGCAGCGTCCTGTTGAGCGGGCGCGAGGAGGCCAGGGCCGACTCGCTGAGCGTGGCGTCCGGCGAGAACGCCAGCAGTTCCTCCTTCGTCTCCCGGGTCAGCGCGACCAGCCGGTCGCGGACGGCGTCGAGGCCGATGAGCTGCTCCACGCCGGGATGGCTGGCGGTCGGCCGCAGCTCCGAGTACTCGGAGATGAGCCGGGCCGCGGCCGCCCGGGACGCCTCCAGCCGCTGCTGCTGAGCGGCCAGTTCGGCCTGTCCCCGGGCCATCAGGATCTCCATCCCGATGTCCGGGGAGACGGCGCGCAGCCGCCCGCTGTCGTCGGCGGACGGCTGGACCAGGGCCAGCTCGCTCAGCAGGTCCAGGGCCCCGCGTACGTCGCCCTCGGCGATCCCCGCCGCGTCGGCGAGCGCGGTGACGCCCGATCCCGGTTCCATGAGCATGGCGCGGTAGACGGCCTCGGCTCTCGCGTCGAGGCCCAGTTCGGTCAACATGTGGTTCCCCCCACCCCGTTGGCACTGCGATGGCAAAGATCATCTCAAAGAAGCGCCGGATGGACAGATGTGTCCACGGCCACAAACGGCCAGCCGAATCGGTGTCCCGCACGGGTCCGGCGGGGCGACCGTGGACACATGTACCTCGTCCATGCCCGTCTGCGGACGGTGCCTCCGGTGGAAGTGCCCGATGATCTGCGCGAGGCGGCCCGTGCCGGGCTGTGCCCCCGGGACCGGGTGGAGCACCTGGCCGTGCACCCGCAGTCCGCGGAGCACTTCACCCTCGGCTTCTACCTGCTCTCGGACTCCCTGGAGGAGGCGGAGCGGCACGCCGAGGCCGTCTGCCGCCGCCTGCTCGGCGCACGGGCGCTGCCCGCCGCGCACCTGCTGGACGTGGGCGTCCCGCTGATGCCGGCGTCCCTGCCGGAGCTGCGCAGCCGCTGACGGCGCCGTGTCGTGCCGGGCCGTGCTGCGGCAGGTCGTGCCGCGCCGGGCCGTGCCGTGTCGTGCCCTGCCGTGCCGTGCTGCGGCGGGGCGGGCCTGTCCTCATCCGTCCACGGACGGTTTGGGCCAGCCGATACCCCTTCTCCCCCCGCTGAGCTGCGACTTAGCTATGTCTCACCGGAAAGGGACAGCGCCACCGCGGGGTGCGGGACCGACCGGGAAGCCACAGCCGACACGCCTCACGGCGCCCCGAAAGGACTCCGCAACCATGAACACCACCCGCATCGTCAAGGCCGCCGCGGTCGTCGCCCTCGCCCTCGTCCTCGGCGCCCCGGCCGTCGCCTCCGCCGCCCCGGTCACCGCCGTGAAGCCGCCGGTCGCCTCGCAGAACGGCGACATGAGCTGGCAGTGACGGCCCGGCCACGGCCGGCGGCCCACCCACCACGGCACAGCCCCTGCGTCCACGATGCGGGGGCTGCCGCGTTAGGCTCGACGGGTGGATCCCAAGACCAGAAACCGTGTGATGGCCGGCGTGCTCGTGCTGATGTTCCTCGTCGTCGCCGTGGCGGCCGCCACCGGCCAGTAGCGATGACCGGCGGCAGCCTCCGGGCTGCGGCTACCAGGCGAAGGCCTCCGGGGACGGCCCCGGCCCGGGGAAGATCTCGTCGAGCCCGGCCAGTACCTCCTCGCCCAGTTCCAGCTCCACGGCGCGCAGCGCCGAGGCGAGCTGTTCCGGCGTACGCGGCCCCACGATGGGCCCGGTGACGCCGGGACGCGTCAGCAGCCAGGCCAGCCCGACCTCGCCGGGCTCCAGGCCGTGCTTGTCGAGCAGGTCCTCGTACGCCTGCACCTGCGCGCGCACCGCGCTGTTCGCCAGGGCGTCCGCCGACCGCCCGGAGGCCCGCCGGCCCTCGACGGCCTCCTTCTTGATCACGCCGCCGAGCAGCCCGCCGTGCAGCGGCGACCACGGGATGACCCCGAGGCCGTAGTCCTGGGCGGCCGGGATGACCTCCATCTCCGCGCGCCGCTCGGCGAGGTTGTAGATGCACTGCTCGCTGACCAGGCCGAGCCGTCCGGTGCGCGCGGCGGTCTCGTTGGCCTGGGCGATCTTGTAGCCGGGGAAGTTCGAGGAGCCGACGTAGAGGATCTTGCCCTGCTGGACGAGGACCTCGATGGCCTGCCAGATCTCCTCGAAGGGGGTCCGCCGGTCCACGTGGTGGAACTGGTAGAGGTCGATGTAGTCGGTCTGCAGCCGCTTGAGGCTGGCGTCGACGGCCCGCCGGATGTTGAGCGCCGAGAGGCGGTCCTCGTTGGGCCAGGTGTCCCCCTCGCGGGACATCGAGCCGTAGACCTTGGTGGCGAGCACGGTCTTCTCGCGGCGCCGGCCGCCCTGGGCGAACCAGGTCCCGAGGATCTCCTCGGTGCGGCCCTTGTTCTCGCCCCACCCGTACACGTTCGCCGTGTCGAAGAAGTTGATGCCCGCGTCGAGGGCGGAATCCATGATCGCGTGACTTTCGGGCTCCCCGGTCTGGGGTCCGAAGTTCATGGTGCCGAGTACAAGTCGGCTGACCTTGAGGCCGGTGCGTCCGAGCTGTGTGTACTTCATGGGCCACTAGCCAACTGCTTGGAGTGCACTCGAAGCAAGACCCGTCCGCGAACGGCGTGTTACGCGTCGTGCGCGGGGCGGTACGGGCCGCCGATGCCCCAGGCCTGGTGCAGGACCGCGGCGAACTCCCCCGCCAGCCGGTGCTCGCCGGAGGCGTTGGGGTGGGTGCCGTCGTAGGTGTCCCGGTGGATGTCGTACGCGGCCGGGCGCGCGGCCAGCAGGATCGGCGAGGCGTCCGTGGTGAGGTCGGCCACGGCCTTGGCGAGGAGCTCGTTGAAGCGGACCACCTCGGCCGCGAAGGGGGCGTCCTCCTCGGCCCGGCTGTTCGGGATGACCGGCAGGAGCACCATGCGGAGGCCGGGGTGGGCGGAGCGGGCACCCGCCACGAAGAGGCGGACGTTGTCGGCGGTCTGCTCGGCGTCGGTGTAGAAGCCGAGGTCGATCAGGCCCAGGGAGACCAGCAGGACGTCCGGGCGGTGCGCGGCGACGGCCTCGGCCATGACGGGCGCCATGTGCTGCCAGCCCTCGCCCCAGCCGGCCAGGTGGCGGCGGGCGCGCTCCGGGAAGCCCGGGTCGGCGTACGCGTGGCTGACGGGCGCGTCGGCGGCGGTGTCGTAGACCTCGCAGCGCGGTCCGACGATGCGGTAGGGCCCGCCGAAGGTCGAGTTGAGGTGCTGCCACATCCGGTAGCGCCAGGTGTAGTCGCCGGCGCGTCCGATGGTCATGGAGTCGCCGACGAACATGAAACGCATCCGGTCATCATCGCGGATCGCGCGACAGAAACCCCTGTGACGCCGGACACGCGGCACGTACTGGCAGGCTGGGAGGATGCGCCTGCCCCTGCCGCCCGCCACCGCCCTCGCGGCGACCGCCACCGCCCTCGCCGCCGCCGTCGTCGTCGCCGTGCTGCCGGGCGCGGCGGCCGCCGCGCAGTCCCCCGGGGCGTCCTCGTTCACCATCTCCGACCCGAGGATCAAGGAGTCGAGCGGGCTGGCGGCCAGCCGGATCCATCCGGGCGTCTACTGGACGCACAACGACAGCGACGACGGTCCGTACGTCTACGGAGTGGACTCGGCCACCGGCAGGACGGTGGCCCGGGTGACGCTGACGGGGATCGGCCGGCCGCGTGACGTCGAGGCGATCTCGCTCGGTCCGGACGGACAGCTCTACGTCGGGGACATCGGCGACAACCGGGGCGGCACCTGGGACCACGTGTGGATCTACCGCTTCCAGGAGCCGCGGCAACTGGGTGATGTCACGGTCAAGGCAACGCAGTTCACGGTGCGGTACGAGGACGGGCCGCGCGACGCCGAGTCCCTGATGGTCCATCCGGTGACGGGCCGCGTCTACATCGCGAGCAAGAACGAGAGCAAGGGCGGCCTGTACGAGGGCCCCGCGGAGCTGGCGGCGGGCGGGGCCAACGTCTTCCGGCGGGTCGCCGACGTCCCGTGGGTGACGGACGGGGCGTTCTCCCCGGACGGGAACCGGCTGACGCTGCGCGGCTACTTCACCGCCCGGACCTACCCGTGGAAGGACGGCCGGCCGCAGGGCGAGGGCGACCGGGTGGACGCCCCGTGGCAGGGGCAGGCGGAGTCGGTGACGTACACGGCGGACGGCTCCACGCTCATGTTCGGCTCGGAGGGCGCGAGCAGCCGGGTCGTCGCGGTCCCGGTGGCCGCGGCCGCCCCGTCCGGCGGTTCGGCCTCGCCGCAGCCCGGCTCCCCGCCGGACGCGGCGACCTCTCCGGAGCCGACGGGCAGCTTCGGCAAGGGCGCGCTGGTCCTGGCGGGCGGCCTGGTCCTGGTCTTCGCTGCCAAGCGCCTCTTCCGCCGCCGCGCACGGGACTGACGGCGCGGAAGGGCCCCGTACTCCGCGCGGCGGGCCCGCGGGCCCGCCGTACGGGTGCCGTACGGGTTACGAGTGGCCGAGGTCGAGGTCCGCGGCCTGGGCGTCCGGGACCGCGACCGGGCCCGCGTCGGCGGTCGGCCGCAGGACGAACTCGTCGGCGGCCATCGAGTCGAGGACCGGCGGGGCGGGCCGCAGCGGCGCCGGCACGACCGCGGCCTCGGAGTGGCCGCCGCAGCCGTAGGACAGCGACACCAGGCGGCCGTCGGCCGGGCTGAACTCGTTCGCGCAGACGCCGAAGGCCTGGCCGAGCGAGCCGCCGACGGCGACGAGGAACCCGCAGGAGACGCAGGACGCGGGGGCGGCCTGCGCCATCGGGGTCTTCGCACCGAAGGACTCGTCCCAGCGGTCGGCGGCGCTGTGCAGCCCGTAGCGGGAGAGCACGCGGGCCCGGCGCATGCCCAGTTCCTCGGCGACCGCCGTGATGGAGCCGCGGGCGGGGGCGGTCACGCGGTCGGTGACGTCGGCGTCCTCGGCCTCGACGAGTTCGGCCATCTCGGTGGAGACCACGGAGTTCGGCGGCGGGGCGTCCTCGCCCGACCAGCCCGGCTCCAGCCTCAGGTCGTCGGCCTCGGTGGGCAGCAGATCGCCGGGGCCCATGTCGCCGGGGCGCAGCCGCTCGCTCCACGGCACCCACTCGGGGGCCAGCAGGGCGTCGTCGCCGGGGAGCAGCACCGTTTCGTCGAGGGTGACGTTCTTGGCGCGGGAGGCGCGGGCCACGGTGACGGCCCAGCGCCAGCCGCGGTATCCCGGTTCCTTGGACTCGAAGAAGTGGGTGACGACGCGGTCGCCCTCCGCGACGGCGGATACGTGGGCGCCCACCACACCGGGGAAGGCTGCCTCCTCGGCGGCCGCGCGGGCGAGTTCCACCGCCTCGACGCAGAGGCGGTCGGGGGTACGCGGGGTACGGCTTCGCGTCGTCGCAGCACTCACTGGTCTCGTTCTCTCCTACGCCGTCTCACGTGTGCGCCGTCCGTACTGTCGTCCACAACGACCCGGTGGTGCTGTCCGTACGAGGCGCGGGCGGAGCGGACCAGAGGGCCGCGTCGACGTCCACACCCGATCGGACTCCGGGCGCACCTCGCTGCGATCCATTCTGCGGGATCACGAAGAGGCGCGCGGCCAGGAGCAACCGCCGGTGGCGCGCTACGCACGCTACCTCCTCTTAAGCCCTGGGCACACATGCAAGGTCCGATTCGCGGACAAGCCGCCGGTTCCGCGACGCGCCGGGAGGCGCCCCGTGGGGGCCGGGTGGGGCACTATGTCGAGTGTGGCACCCGTACGGTCGTCCGACGACGGCTCGGGACCGGCCAGGCGGGCCGGCCGGGCTGTCGGGCGTGCCCTGCACCGTCCGATCACCGGTCCGGCCAAGGGAATCCGGCGGGCGACGCACGCGCACGGGGCGGGCGAGTCGGGCCTGGGCAAGCTGATCGAGCTGCACGCGATCAACGGCGCCGGCGACATGATGATCACAGTGGCGCTGGCGTCGACGGTGTTCTTCTCGGTGCCCACGGACGAGGCGCGGGGCCGGGTGGCCCTGTACCTGGCGATCACGATGGCGCCCTTCACCGTGCTGGCGCCGGTGATCGGTCCGCTGCTGGACCGGCTGCCGCACGGCCGCAGGGCCTCGATGGCGGCGGCGATGCTGGCGCGGGCGCTCCTCGCGGTGATGATGTCGGGCGCGGTGGCCACGGGGGGTCTGGAGCTGTATCCGGCGGCGCTGGGCGTGCTGGTGGCGTCCAAGTCGTACGGGGTGGTGCGCAGCGCGGTGGTGCCCCGGCTGCTCCCACCGAATTTCTCACTCGTCAAGGCGAACTCCCGGGTCACGCTGGCCGGTCTGCTGGCGACGGGGGCCGCGGCGCCGGTCGCGGCGGGACTCAACACGATCGGGCCGCAGTGGCCGCTGTACGGGGCCTGCGTGGTCTTCCTGGGCGGCACCTTCGCGGCGTTCACGCTGCCGCACAAGGTGGACGAGGCGAAGGGCGAACGGCGCGCCCGGCTGTCCACGCACGAGGCGCACTCGAAGCGGCCGGGGCTGCGGACGGTGAGCCGCAGCGTGCTGTGCGGGCTGCTGGCGAACGCGGCGATGCGCGGGCTGTCCGGGTTCCTGATCTTCTTCCTGGCGTTCCTGCTGCGGGAGCATCCGCTGGCGGGGCAGAGCGCGGCGGTGTCGCTGGGCATCGTGGGCGTGTCGGCGGGTGCCGGCAACGCCTGCGGCACGGCGGTGGGCGCGTGGCTGCGGGCGCGGGCGCCGGAGGCAATCGTCGCGTCGGTGCTGTGCGTGACGCTCGGCGTGGCGGTGCTGGCGGCCGTGTTCTACAGCGGGCTGTTCGTGGCGGTGCTGGCGGCGACGGCGGGCTTCTGCCAGGCCCTGGCGAAGCTGTCGCTGGACGCGATGATCCAGCGGGACGTGCCGGAGGCGGTACGGACGTCCGCGTTCGCCCGTTCGGAGACGCTGCTCCAGGTGGCGTGGGTGCTGGGCGGGGCGATCGGCATCGTGCTGCCGCTGAACGGCGTACTGGGGATGTCGGTGGCGGCGGCGATCGTCGCGCTGGGCGCCACGATGGCCGTCCGCGGCGTCCTCTCGGCCCCCCGCCACCACCCCAACCAACACCCGTCCCGCCCCAAAGTCGCCTGACCCCTCGCAAGCAGCGCCCTTTCAGCCCCGCCGGCGATTCAGGCGCGCAGGCCCGCCCTTCCAGCCCCGCCGGCGTTTGAGGCGCGGGGGCCCGGGGGCAGCGCCCCCGCAACGGCGGCGCACCTGCACGGGCACGGTCACCCCGGCGGGAGCCGAAGGGCGGCGCGCCCGAACCCCCACGGCCACCCCAGGCGGGAGCCGAAGGGCGGCGCGCCGCAGGTCCGCGGTACCCCGTGCAGCGGCGCAGCCCAGGGGCCCGATAGCCTTCGGCTCATGACCGCACCGCTTTTCTCGGGTAGGGCCCGCCGCAGCGTCGCGGCCCTCGGAGCCGTGTCCGCCGGCCTCCTCCTCCTCTCCGCCTGCGACAAGCCGACCCCGCTCGCGACCGTGACGGTCGGCAGCGAGTCGGTGTCCGCCGAGGCCTCTTGCCACAACGACGGCAAGGAGCTCTCCGTGGACGAGGTACAGGAGTGCCTCACGAACATGAAGAACCCCAAGACCATCGAGTACGGCCGCGGCGACACGCTGCGGCTCGGCGTCGAGCCGGAGGTCGTCGAGGACGGCAAGCGCTGGTCGGCGGTGCTCGACGGCCAGCCGATCACCGAGCCCTCGTCGAACACCTACCGCAGCTTCCCGGGCGCCGACGTCTTCGCGACGGGCGGCCAGGGCGAGGCCCCGACCTCGAAGAAGCTGGCCTTCCTGCAGATCGACGCGGCCGGCAAGCCGCTCGCCGTCTGGTCCTTCAACCTCAAGCTCAAGTAACCGGACGACACCGGTGCGCGCGCTCGTCGTGACGGCGGTGGGGGCGGAGTCGGACTCCGTCCTCACCGGTCTGACCCCTCATCCGGACAGTCCCGGCCCCGACCCGCGCACGCTCCCCGGGGGTTACCTCATCACCCGCCGGGACCTGCCGGGCATCGCCTTCGACGTGGTCGTCGGCGGCGTCGGGCCGGCGGCGGCCGCCGCGGGCACCGCCACGGCGCTGGCCCTCGCCGAATACGGGCTCGTCGTCAGCGCCGGCATCGGCGGCGGGTTCGCGCCCGCCGCGCCGGTCGGCTCCCTCGTGGTCGCGGACGCGATCGTCGCGGCCGACCTGGGGGCGCAGACCCCCGACGGGTTCGTCGACGTGGCGTCGCTGGGCTTCGGCCGCAGCGTGCACCTGCCGCCCGCCGAGCTGGCCGCCCGGGCCGCGGAGGCGACCGGGGCGCTGCTGGCGCCCGTACTGACCGTCTCCACCGTGACCGGGACCGCCGACGGGGCGGCCGCCCTCACGGCCCGGCATCCGATGGCCGGGGCCGAGGCCATGGAGGGCTTCGGGGTCGCGGAGGCCGCCGCCGCGCACGAACTGCCCGTACTGGAGATCCGCGCCGTGTCCAACGCCGTGGGGCCGCGCGACCGTGCCGCCTGGCGGATCGGGGACGCGCTGGCGGCGCTCGCCGAGGGCTTCCGCGTCCTGGGGCCCGTACTCGCGAACTGGGGAGAACGCCATGAGCAACACCGTGGTCGAAACTGAACCGCTGAAGATCGCCTACTCGCCCTGCCCGAACGACACGTTCGTCTTCGACGCGTGGGCGCACGGCCGGGTGCCGGGCGCGCCCGCCCTGGACGTCACCTTCGCGGACATCGACGTCACCAACGGCATGGCCGAGCGCGGCGAGCTGGACGTGCTGAAGGTGTCGTACGCGGTACTGCCGTGGGTGCTGGAGGAGTACGCGCTGCTGCCGTGCGGTGGTGCCCTCGGGCGCGGCTGCGGTCCGCTGGTGCTGACCCGCGAGCCCGGCCTGGACCTGGCGGGGAAGACGGTCGCCGTGCCGAGCGAACGCTCCACCGCCTACCTGCTGTTCCGGCTGTGGGCCGCGGACGTGCTGCCGGACGGCGTCGGCAAGGTGGTCGTCCTGCCGTTCCACGAGATCATGCCGGCGGTCCGCGACGGCCGGGTGGACGCCGGACTGGTCATCCACGAGGCCCGGTTCACCTACCAGGACTACGGGCTGCACTGCCTGGCCGACATGGGCGAGCACTGGGAGTCCACGACCGGCCTGCCGATCCCGCTCGGCGCGATCATCGCCAAGCGCTCGCTGGGCGAGGAGCGGCTGCGCGCGCTGGCCGAGTCGGCGCGCACCTCGGTCCGGATGGCCTGGGACGACCCGCAGGCCTCCCGCCCGTACGTCCGCGCGCACGCGCAGGAGCTGGACCCGGCCGTGGCCGACCAGCACATCGGGCTGTACGTCAACGAGTTCACGGCCGACCTGGGCGACTCCGGCTACGCGGCGGTGCGCGGGCTGCTGACGCGGGCGGCGGCCGAGGGGCTGGTACCGGCCATCGCGCCGGGCGCGCTCACCTTCCCGTAGGCGCCTTCGGGCCGCGCGCGGCTGCGCCCCGCCCCTCGTGCGAGGAGCGGGGCGCAGGTGTGCGTACGCAGGTCAGACGTCGAGCTGGTCGGCGACCGCGCGCAGCAGTCCGGCGATCTTCGTGCCGTGCACCTTGTCGGGGTAGCGGCCGCGCTCCAGCATCGGGGTGATGTTCTCCAGCAGGGTGGTGAGGTCCTGCACGATCGAGGCGAGCTCGTCGGGCTTGCGGCGCTGGGCGGCCGCGACGGAGGGCGCCGGATCCAGGACGGTCACCGAAAGTGCCTGGTCACCGCGTTGTCCGGCGACCACGCCGAACTCGACTCGCTGACCGGGCTTGAGGGCATCGACCCCGGCAGGGAGCACCGACGAGTGGACGAAGACGTCACCGCCGTCGTCGCGGGAGAGAAAGCCGAAGCCCTTCTCACTGTTGAACCACTTGACCTTGCCGGTAGGCACGTCCGTCCTCTGTCCTTGTGCTCGTCGGGGTCCGGTGGGCCGCGAACGGCTCCGGACAACAGCGCAGCGGGCCATGGGTGACCCGCCACTTCAAGGCTAATGGTCGGGGACCGGGTGACAAGACGTTCCCCGGTCCTTCACGGTCGGCTGCTTCGGCCAGGGAACTACCCTGGTGGGGTGACTGTTACTCCTCATTCGGACGAAGCGCGGCCCGGCGACGGTCTGGTCAGGGCCGGCGGCATCGTGTTCATCGCCGGCGCCGTGGCCACACTGGCCACGATGGCCCCGCTGTTCCTCGACATCGACCCGTTCCCGTCGTACGCGTGGGCCGTGTGCATGCTGATGGGCGTCGGCTTCGCGATCTCCGCCGCGGGCGTGCTGCGCTCGGCGGCCGCCCAGCGCAGGGCGGCGCGGGCCTCCCAGGAGGCCTAGGCCCTGGCCGCCGCGCCGCGGAGTCGGGAAGGACCGGTCGGCCCTAGACGGGCTGTGCGGCGACGTACTGCGCGAGCCATCCGGGCAGCGCGGTCAGGTCCGGCAGGACCACATCCGCGCCCGCCGCGCGCAGTTCCGGCTCCGGGCACGGGCCCGTCGGCACGGCCACGGACAGCGCGCCGGCCGTGCGGGCCCCGCGTACGTCGCCGATGTGGTCGCCGACGTAGACCTGCGCGCCGTGCTCGCGCAGCGCGCCCGCCTTGGCCTCCGCCCACAGCCAGCCGATGACCGCGTCCGGCTCGATGCCCAGGTGCTTCAGGTGCAGGCGGGCGTTGGGCTCGTGCTTGGCGGTGACGACGATCGCGCGGCCGCCCATGGCCCGGACGGCGGTGATCGCCTCGCGTGCGCCGGGCATCGCGGGGGTCGGCTCGATGGCGTGCTCGGGGTAGATCTCCCGGTAGCGGTCCGCCATGGCCGGGATCTCGGCCTGCGGGAACCAGTGCGCGAGCTCCTCGTCCAGCGGGGGGCCCAGGCGGGTGACCGCCGCGTCGGCGTCGATGTACGTGCCCGTCTCGGCCGACAGCGCCCGGTAGGCGGCCCGGATGCCCGGGCGGGAGTCGATCAGGGTCATGTCGAGGTCGAAGCCGACGGTGAGGTTCATACCGCCCATTGTGCCGAGGCGGGCGGACGGCCGTGAACGGTGCGGCGAACCCTCCCGGAACCTTCCCGGAACTCGTGTTCAACCTTTTCGGCGCGGCGGCGCTCAGGACAGGGGTGACGGACACGACGCGGCCCGGACCCACCGGCGGCCTCAGCGCCGGCGCGCCCGCCACACCAGGTACAGCACCGACGCCAGCGCGGCGCCCCGCAGCAGCCACGGCCACATCCCCTGGACCGCCCCGCCGACCTGGTCGTCGGCCAGGGTCTCGCCCCACTTGCCGTTCGTACGGCCCCACAGCCACACCGCGGCGCCCGCGAGGACGACCCCGGGCGGCCCGAAGACGGCCCACTTGCGTTCGGCGGGCCGCAGCACCCGGGAGGCGTACGGCAGGAGCCAGCCGACGACGAGCAGCAGCCAGTAGCCGCTGACGACACCGACGACGAGGACCGCCGCGGCCAGCAGCAGGAAGGCGTTGGGGCGCGGGCGGGCCGGGGCGGCTGCCGCCTCCGGCTGCGCCCCGGCCTCCTTCGCGGCCTCCTTCGCGGCCTCCGCCCTGGCCCGCCGCCGCTCGCGCAGGAACCGTACGAGGGTCCGCGAGCGCGACTGCGGCGGTCCGGGCGGGGCGCCGTCCCCCTCCTCCTCGGCGTCCTCCTCCGGCCCCTCCTTGAACAGGTCCGGGATCTCGATGCCGCCCGCGAAGCCGTCGACCTGCGGGCCGCGTCCGTGCGTACCGGGCGTCATCCGCCACCAGTCGGGCTCGGCCCCGCCGGACGGGCCGAGTTCGTCCAGCCCGGCCAGGTGCGGCGGCACGTTCTCCGCCTCGGGCTCCCGCTCCCGTTCCGGCGCGGGCCGCGGCGCGGGCGCCCCGGGCAGGCGCAGACGGCCGGGGGCCCGCTGGGAGGGCACCGCCGGGGCCGGTTCGGCGGGGCCGGGCGCGGGGGACGCGCCCTGCCGGGAACCGAGGGTGTCCAGGACCTCCTCGGGCGTGCCGATGCGGTCCAGGATGCGGCGGACGGCCGCCGGGGTGTCCGGGTCGTACTTGGCGCGCCGACGGTCGATCTCGTCCCGCAGACCGGCCACGAGCCTCATCCGGTCGCCCGAGGAGAGGTGCCGGCGTTGCGCCAAGTCCCCGACGGCGCTCAGATATTCGTAGACCAGGTGGTCGCTTTCGATCCCCACGCCCAGGCTCCTCCCGTACCGCCTCTCCCGAAGGTAGCGCGTGCGCCCGTGGAGCCGCCCGGGGCACAGCGGATACCGTTGGCCGGATGGGGACCGGCCGATACGACCGGCCGACGCGACCGGGAGGCGACTGTGCCCGAGCCAAGCACTGCTGCGGGAGCTCCGGAGAACGGGACCGGGACGAGCTCCCCGCGCTCCCTCGCCGAGGCGCTGCGCGCCCGCGACGACGCCGCGCTCTCCGCCCTGCTGCACTCCCGCCCGGACCTGCTCAACCCGGTACCGGGCGACGTCACCCAGCTCGCGACGCGCGCCGGGACCCGGGCCTCGGTGGTACGGGCGCTGGAGCGCCTGGACCGGTTCACGCTGCAGACGGCCGAGGCCCTCGCCGTGGCCCCGGACCCGTGCCCCTACCCGGTGCTGGAGGCGCTGCTGACCGGCGGTGAGGACGAGCGGGCCCGCGCCGCGCTCCCCGGAGCCCTGGGCACGCTGCGCGACCAGGCCCTGGTGTGGGGCGACGAGGACCGGCTGCGCCTGGTGCGCACCGCCCGCGAACTCCTCGCGCCGTCCGCGCAGCGCCCTTCGCCGACGGGGCTCGGCCCGACCGTCGCCGAGGCCACGGCCGGGATGTCGCCGACCCGGGTGCAGGAGATCGTGGCGGCGGCCGGGCTGCCCGCCACGCACGACCCGGTCTCCGCGGTCACGGCGCTGACCGCGCTGTTCACCGACCCGGAGCGGATGTCGGCGCTGCTGGACGAGGCCCCGGCCGAGGCGCACCAGGTGCTCGGGCGGCTGGTGTGGGGGCCGCCGTACGGGGAGGTGACCCCGAACCCGGCGCCGCCGGTGCGCTGGTTGCGCGACCGGGGGCTGCTGCTGCCCGCGACGGCGCGGACCGTGGTCCTGCCGCGGGAGGTGGCGCTGCACCTGCGCGGCGGCCTCGCGCACCGGGACACCGCGCCGGTGGCTCCGCCGGTGACCACGCACCGCGAGCACCGTCCACAGCTTGTGGACGCGAACGCCGCCGGCCAGGCCCTGGCCGCGCTGGCCACCGTCGAGGAGCTGGTGAAGTCCTGGGAGCACACCGGTCCGCCGGTGCTGCGGGCGGGCGGACTGTCCGTACGGGACCTGAAGCGGGCCGCGGCCGGCCTGGACGCCACCGAGGCGTCGGCGGCGTTCTGGATCGAACTCGCCTACGCGGCCGGGCTGCTCGCGAGCGACGGGGAGGCCGACGAGCGGTACGCGCCCACCCCGGCCTTCGACGACTGGCGCGAACTGCCGCCCGCCGAACGGTGGTCGGCGCTGGCCGCCGCGTGGCTGCCGGCGACCCGTACGGCCGGTCTGGTCGGCGAGCAGGACGCGAAGGGGCGCACCCTGTCGGTGCTCGGCCCCGAACTGGACCGGTCCGCCGCGCCCGAGGTGCGCCGGCGGGTCCTGGAACTCCTCGCGGACCTTCCGGAGGGCGGCTCGCCCGATGCGGAGGCGGTGCTGGCGCGGCTGGCGTGGGAGCGGCCCGTGCGTACGGCGAGCGACCTGCGGGCGCGGCTCGCGGGCTGGGCGCTGACCGAGGCGGAGGTCCTCGGCGTGACCGGCCGGGGCGCCCTGTCGGGGCCCGGCCGGGCCCTGCTGGAGGGCCGGGACCCGGCGCCGCTGCTGGCGCCGCTGCTGCCGGAGCCGGTGGACCACGTCCTGCTCCAGGCGGACCTGACGGCGGTGGCGCCGGGGCCGCTGCGCCGCCCGCTCGGGGACACCCTCGCCGTGCTCGCGGACGTGGAGTCCAAGGGCGGGGCGACGGTGTACCGGTTCACGCCGGGGTCGGTGCGGCGGGCGCTGGACGCCGGCCACGCCGCCGCCGATCTGCACGCCTTCCTCAAGGAGCACAGCCGGACCCCGGTGCCGCAGCCGCTGGCGTACCTGATCGACGACGTGGCGCGCCGGCACGGGCACCTGCGGGTCGGCGCGGCCTCCTCGTACGTGCGCTGCGACGACGACGCGATGCTGGGCGAGATCCTGGCCGACAAGCGCTCGGCGGGGCTGGGCCTGCGCCGGCTGGCGCCGACGGTGCTGGCCGCGCGGGCCGAACCGACCGCGCTGCTGGAGGGGCTGCGGGCGATGGGGTACGCGCCGGCCGCGGAGTCGGGCACCGGCGACGTGCTGGTGGCGCGGGCCGACGCCCACCGCACGCCGGCGCGCTCGGCGCCCGTACCGGTGCCGGACGGTCCGCCGGTGCCGGACGCGACGCTGCTGGGGGCGGCCGTACGGGCGATCCGCGCGGGCGACCTGGCGGCGACGGCGGTCCGCAAGGAGCCGGCGTCGGGATCGGGGCCGGCGGCCGCGGTGCCGGGCGAACTCCCGCGCACGAGCGCGGCGGAGACGCTGGCGACGGTGCAGGCGGCGGCGCTGACCGGGTCGGCGGTGTGGATCGGCTACGTGAACGCGGACGGGGCGGCGAGCCAGCGGGTCATCGCCCCGGTGCGCGTCGAGGGCGGCTTCGTCACCGGCTACGACCACACGGCGGACGAGGTCCGCACCTACGCCCTCCACCGCGTCACGGGCGTGGCAGAACTGGCGGACGACCACCTCTAGAACAAGCCCCGCCGCACCACCCAGCCCCGCCGGCGTTTGAGGCGCGGGGTCCGGGGCGGAGCCCCAGCATCTTTCAGCCCCGCCGGCGTTTGAGGCGCGGGGGCCCGGGGGCAGCGCCCCCGCAACGGCGCGGCACCCGCACGGAAAACGGCTGGCCCCGCGGCCGAGCGCTCGGCACCCTGGGCCCATGCCAGCCGTACCGCACCGCCAGATCCGCGCCGCCCACACCGACACCACCGTCACCGTCTACCAGGCCTACGCCCCCCGCCTCGGGGTCCCGGCGGCCCGCGACAACCGCTTCCCGCCCGCCTGGAAGCGCGAGCGGATGACGTGGATCAAGCCGTCGTTCCTGTGGATGATGTACCGCTGCGGCTGGGCCACCAAGACCGACCAGGAGACGGTGCTGGCCGTCGAGATCACCCGCGAGGGCTTCGACCGGGCACTGGCCGAGGCCTGCCTGTCGCACTACGAGCCGGGCGTGCACGCCGACCGGGCGGCCTGGCAGGAGTCGCTGCGCCGGGCGCCCGCCCGCGTGCAGTGGGACCCGGAGCGCAGCCTGCGCCTGGGCGCACTCCCGTACCGCTCGCTCCAGCTGGGCCTGTCGGGCCCGGCGTCGCGGGCGTACGCCGACGAGTGGACGGTCTCCATCCGCGATGTGACCCCGCTGGTCCGGGAGATCCACGGCCTGCTCCGGTCGGGCGCGGAGGGCGTCGAGGACGCCGAGGACGCCGAGGACGCCGCCCGCGCGCTGCTGCCGGTGGAGACGCCCTACCCGTCGGGGCCGCTGGAGCACCTCGGCGCCTGAGCGCGCCCGCCTGCCGGCCAGCCCGCCCGCCCTCCCGGGCCGTTCCGTGCCGTCAGTCCCGGACGAGCAGGACGACGAAGCCGGCGACGGCACCGACCAGCAGGGCGAGCAGGGAGTAGCGGGGGCGCGATTCGCGCAGCACCGGCAGGTAGTGGTCGGCGGCGTAGCGGCCGGGCCCGGTGAGCGTGAGGGCGATGACCGAGGCGAAGAGCACCACTTCGAGTTCCACGCCCTTCGGCGGGAAGTAGGCGTCGAGGCCGCGGACGTCGAGGATGTTGATGAAGACGCCGGTGAGGGCCGCGCCGGCGAGCGGGGTGAGCAGGCCGAGGGCGAGCCCGAGGCCGCCGAGGGTCTCGGAGAGGCCGGCGATGACGGCCATGGCGTCCCCCGCGGGGTAGCCGGCCATGGTGAAGCCCTTGCCGGTCGCGGTGAGGCCGGGGCCGCCGAACCAGCCGAAGAGCTTCATCGTGCCGTGGCCGGCCATCGTGAGGCCGACGACGAGCCGGAGCACGAGCAGGCCGACGTCGTGGACGACGGTGGAGGCGGGGGGCGAGGAGTCGAGGAGGAGCGAGCGGTCGAACCGTGTCTGCGTCATGAGCGTCCGTTCGTCAGGAGCGTCCGGTCCCCCCTGGTCGCCTGAGCGACGGCCACCGTATGACGGCGCTTTCACGATCATCGGTCCGCAACGTCGGGCGGTGCCGTCCTCGACCCGTTCGGCCCCGGCGCGGGCCGCCGGCCCCGCTCACCCGGGCGCGTAGTCGATCCGCGTCCCGTCGAAGGGCCACTCGGCGCGCAGCCAGGCCCGTACGGCCTCGCGCAGCGGGGCGTCGAGGTGGGCGCGGTCGGCCCGTACCCAGGAGGACACCTGGATCCGGTCGGGTGCCTCGCGGGCGGGGTGCACGTAGAGGCATCCGATGACGTCGCCGGGGCCGTCGCCCTCCAGCACGCTGTAGGCGAAGGCGACCCGCTCCTCGAACTCCCGCGCGTGCCGGACCAGGTCGGCGAGGTTGGCCTCGGCGGACATCCCCGCGACGGGCGGCCAGCCGCGGCCGACGAATCCGGGGGTGGCCCTGATGTGCGCGATGCTGCCGGTCCAGGCGGCGAGGTCGCGGTCGTTGTGCTCGGGCCCGAGGGGCTCCAGCCGGAAGCCGTCGCCGGCGAGGACGCGCGGCACGACGAAACCGGCGGGAACGAAGCTGTGCTGATCAGCGGTCATGCCGGGACCGTACGCGCCCGCCCGCCGGGCGTCAGCGGCTTTTCCCCCGGGCGGGTACGTCCGGTCGGGGGCGGTGCGGCGGGACCGGACGGCCGGCCCGCAGGGCGCCGTGTTCCCTGCCCCGGCCCCGTACGGCACACTGGAGGTTTGACCTGAATGAAACGGGGCGCCGCGCGTGAATGGTCCACTCATCGTCCAGAGCGACAAGACCCTCCTGCTCGAGGTCGACCACGAGCTCGCCGGAGCGGCGCGCCGCGCCATCGCTCCGTTCGCCGAGCTGGAGCGGGCGCCCGAGCACATCCACACCTACCGGATCACCCCGCTCGGGCTGTGGAACGCCCGGGCCGCCGGGCACGACGCCGAGCAGGTCGTGGACGCGCTCGTGGAGTACTCCCGCTACCCGGTGCCGCACGCGCTGCTCGTCGACGTCGCCGAGACCATGGCCCGCTACGGCCGCCTCACCCTCTCCAAGCACCCGGTGCACGGCCTGGTGCTGACCAGCACCGACCGGCCGGTGCTGGAGGAGATCCTGCGGTCGAAGAAGATCACCCCGCTGGTCGGGGCCCGGCTCGACCCCGACACCGTCGCCGTGCACCCCTCCGAGCGCGGGCAGATCAAGCAGACGCTGCTCAAGCTGGGCTGGCCGGCCGAGGACCTGGCCGGCTACGTCGACGGCGAGGCGCACCCGATCGACCTGGCCGAGGACGGCTGGGCGCTGCGCCCGTACCAGCAGCAGGCCGTCGAGGGCTTCTGGCACGGCGGCTCCGGCGTGGTCGTCCTGCCCTGCGGCGCCGGCAAGACCCTGGTCGGCGCGGGCGCGATGGCGAAGGCGAAGGCGACCACGCTGATCCTGGTCACGAACACCGTCTCGGCCCGCCAGTGGAAGCACGAGCTGGTCAAGCGGACGTCGTTGACGGAGGAGGAGATCGGCGAGTACTCCGGCACCCGCAAGGAGATCCGGCCGGTCACGATCGCCACGTACCAGGTGCTGACGACGAAGCGGAAGGGTGTCTACCCGCACCTGGAGCTCTTCGACTCCCGGGACTGGGGCCTGATCGTCTACGACGAGGTGCACCTGCTGCCCGCGCCGGTCTTCAAGTTCACCGCCGACCTGCAGGCGCGGCGCCGGCTCGGTCTGACGGCGACGCTGGTGCGCGAGGACGGGCGCGAGTCGGACGTCTTCTCGCTGATCGGGCCGAAGCGGTTCGACGCCCCGTGGAAGGAGATCGAGGCGCAGGGCTACATCGCGCCCGCCGACTGCGTGGAGGTCCGGGTCAACCTGACCGAGTCGGAGCGGCTGGCGTACGCGACCGCCGAGACGGAGGAGAAGTACCGCTTCTGCGCGACGACGGCGACGAAGCGGAAGGTCACCGAGGCGCTGGTGCGCAAGCACCGGGGCGAGCAGACCCTCGTCATCGGGCAGTACATCGACCAGCTCGACGAGCTCGGCGAGCACCTGGACGCGCCCGTCATCAAGGGCGAGACGTCCAACGCGCAGCGCGAGAAGCTCTTCGACGCCTTCCGCGAGGGCGAGATCAGCGTGCTGGTCGTCTCGAAGGTCGCCAACTTCTCCATCGACCTGCCGGAGGCCACGGTCGCCATCCAGGTGTCGGGCACCTTCGGTTCGCGCCAGGAGGAGGCGCAGCGCCTGGGCCGCGTCCTGCGCCCGAAGGCGGACGGCCACGAGGCGCGGTTCTACTCGGTCGTCGCGCGCGACACGATCGACCAGGACTTCGCGGCGCACCGCCAGCGGTTCCTCGCCGAGCAGGGGTACGCCTACCGGATCATGGACGCCGACGAGCTGCTGGCGAGCGACTGACCGACCGGCCGTGGGCGGTGCGGACCCGCGCGACGAGCACGGCGAGCAGCGGGACGCACCAGACCCACAGGCCCGGGCCGTCCAGTACGAGGGCGCGGCCGGTGGCGGCCAGGTGCCGGGACCAGAACGCGGCGGACTCCTCGGGCAGGACCAGCCGTCCGAGCAGGGCGGTGCCGGCGAGGGCGGCCAGCGCCGTCAGCCCGGCCCGCACCCGGCGGGTGGCCAGCAGGTACGGCACGAGGACCGCCGGGGTCAGGGTGATCCCGGCGGCGATGCCCAGGGCGAAGCCCTTGCCGAGCGCGGCACCGGGGCGGGCCAGGTCCCACACGACCAGGCAGGCCAGGGCGAGGTTGATCTGGCCGGGGAGCGGGGCCTGGAACAGCGGCTCCAGCCACAGCCCGGCGATGGTGGCGGCCAGGACGGGCCCGGTCCGGGCCGGCAGTCCCGCGAGGCGGCAGGACAGGGCGATCAGCAGGGCGAGCAGGGCGGCGTTGCCGAGGACGAGCAGGGCCTTCAGTAACCCGGTCGGCAGCCAGGCGGCGGGCGTGAAGAGGATCGCCGCGAACGGCGGATAGCCGGCGGGCGGGCGCCACTCGGCTGCCGAGAAGCCCTCGACGAGGTCGTCGGCCGGCGGGACGCGCAGGGCGATGCAGAGCACCCCCAGCACGAGTAGCGAGCCCGTCACCAGCACACCGGCGAGGGACGACGGCGAGCGGCTGGGGGCGGGGCTCAAGGTCACGCGCGTGACCCTAGTGGATCTCTGCATTCACCCACAGCCCATTGCAACGCGCACCCGGGTGGCGCATTGCGTTCAGCCTCAGATTCATTGCAACAGAGCCTCAAACTCCCCGATTTACAGGCCGTAGAGACCTCACAACTGCGTTGACTGATCAGTGAACGCAATGTAGCTTCGCAGTCGTTCAGTAGTTCTCGAACACAGACCACGGGGAGGTCCATCATGGCCGGGAGCAACGGCGGCTTGTCCGGAGCGGGGCTGCGCAAGGTGCGCGAGGTGCTGACACGGCACGTCGACTCGGGGAAGATCCCCGGGGTGGTCGCCCTCATCGGCCACGGCGAGGAGACCTACGTCGAGGCGATCGGGACGATGCGCCACGACGGCGGCCAGGCGATCAGCCGGGACACGATCTTCCGGATGGCGTCCACCTCGAAGCCGGTCACCATGGCCGCGTCGATGGCCCTGCTCGACGACTGCGCGCTGCGGCTGGACGACCCGGTGGACCCGTGGCTGCCCGAGCTCGCCGGCCGTCAGGTGCTCAAGCGGATCGACGGCCCCGTGGACGACACCGAGCCCGCGCGGCGCCCGATCACCGTACGGGACCTGCTGACCTCCACCTTCGGCCTCGGCATCGACCTGACGGCACTGGGCTCGCCGATCATGAACGCGATCTTCGAGGGCGGTGTCTTCAGCCAGGGCGCGGCGCCGCTGCCCGAGCAGGACGAGTGGATGCGCCGCCTCGGCGCACTGCCGCTGATGCGCCAGCCCGGCGAGCACTGGCAGTACCACCTCAGCCACGACGTCCTCGGGGTGCTCGTCTCACGCGTCACGGGCAAGCCGTTCGAGACGTTCCTGCGCGAGCGCGTCCTGGACCCGCTCGGGATGCGGGACACCGCCTTCCACGTGCCCGCCGACAAGATCGACCGGCTGCCGCCCAGCTACGCCCCCGACCCGCGGACCGGGGAGTTCACCGTCTGGGACGAGGCCAAGGGCGGGCAGTACAGCGCGCCTCCCGCCTTCCAGGCGGGCGGCGGCGGGCTGGTCTCCACCGTGGACGACTACCACGCCTACTTCCGGATGCTGCTGAACCACGGCACGCACGCGGGCGAGCGGATCCTGTCGCGGCCCGCCGTCGAACTGATGACCACCAACCGCCTCACCCCCGAGCAGGAGGCCACCCGGTCGGCCCTGGCCCGCGGCGCCGTCCACGTGTCCTTCGGGCAGGGCCAGCAGGGCGGCTGGGGCTTCGGGATGGCGGTGCGCACCTACCGCGGCGACTACGCGCCCGTCGGCCAGTTCGGCTGGGACGGCGGAACCGGCACCTCGGCGTACGCCGACCCGGAGAACGGGCTCACCGGTGTCCTGCTCACGCAGGTCGGACTGACCACCGCGGCTCCGGCGCAGCTCATCCACGACTTCTGGACCACGGTCTACCAGGCGATCGACGCCTGACCCGGGGCCGGGGGCCGGGGCCGGGGGCCGGGGCACTGGGCGCGGGCCCTGGGGGGCCGAGGCGCGGGCCGGGGGCCGGGGCACTGGGCGCGGGCCCTGGGGGGGGCCGAGGCGCGGGCCGGGGGCCGAGGCGCGGAGCCCCGGGCCTCAGCGGCGTATCACGCCCGCGTCCTCGGCGTACTCGCCCAGCACGACGACGCTCACGGCGGCTGCCGCGAACACCTTCGCGGCGTGCAGCATGCTGCCGAGGCGGTGGCGGGGGGTGTGCTCGGAGATGGCGGTGGCGCCGCTCGGGCGGCCGCCCTGGATCGGGGTGAAGGTTGCGGTGCTCATGAATCCATGGTGCTCCGCCGCGCCCCGATCCACATCGCTCCCGAGGCCTAATCCCAAGCCCCCCGGCCTCCTCCTTCCGTCGCATGCCATCCCCTAGTGGCCCTCCCCAAGGTCTGACACTCCCGGGTACGACACCCGTTCGGGGGCCCGGCCCGGCAGACTTCCCGCCCGGTGTATTCCGTTCGCGCGAGCTCGCCGCGCTGGCTAGAATCTCCGCTCTTGCCGCCTCCCACCGCCTCATCCGGGAGAGCCGCCCACCGGCCGGAAACCGGGGGCTCCTGTTCCGTACCAGCAGCTGGAGGCATTGCCGTGCCCGCGCACGCACCCGAGACCACCCCCGACGCGCCCCCGCCCGCCGACCCGCTGGGCCGCGAACGGGCCCACCTCACCGCCTCCCGCTCCGCCCTGCGCGCCATGCGCGAGGACGTCGAGGCCCTCGACATCCGCGACGTCACCGCGAACTGGGTCAACGCGATCGTGCTCCAGGCCCAGATCGACGACCGCATCAAGGCCCTCGCCGACCTCGCCCACACCCCGCTCTTCTTCGGCCGCCTCGACTACCTCCACGCCCCCGGCGCCGACCTCGCCGAGGGCGCGGAGGGCGAGCAGTTCTACATCGGCCGCCGCCACGTCCACGACGCCGACGGCGACCCGATGGTCATCGACTGGCGCGCGCCCGTCTCCCAGCCGTTCTACCGGGCCTCCAAGAAGGACCCGCAGGACATCTCCCTGCGCCGCCGCTTCGGCTACACCGGCGGCGAGCTCACCGCGTACGAGGACGAGCACCTGTCCGACCCGGCCGAGGCGGCCGCCGTCAGCAAGCTGCTCCAGCAGGAGATCGAGCGCCCGCGCGTCGGCCCCATGCGCGACATCGTGGCCACGATCCAGCCGGAACAGGACGAGATCGTCCGCTCCGGCCTGTCCGGCTCCGTCTGCGTCCAGGGAGGCCCGGGCACCGGGAAGACGGCCGTCGGCCTGCACCGGGTGGCGTACCTGCTGTACGCGCACCGCGAGCGGCTCGCCCGCACCGGCACCCTCGTGATCGGGCCGAACCGCTCCTTCCTCCACTACATCGAGCAGGTCCTCCCGGCCCTGGGCGAGCTGGAGGTCAAGCAGGCCACCGTCGACGACCTG
Source organism: Streptomyces erythrochromogenes (assembly GCF_040684695.1). Taxonomy (GTDB): domain Bacteria; phylum Actinomycetota; class Actinomycetes; order Streptomycetales; family Streptomycetaceae; genus Streptomyces; species Streptomyces erythrochromogenes_C. Next base: position 56,742 of record NZ_JBFBGM010000035.1, on the reverse strand, counting down.
GTCGCCCGCGACGGCCTGGAGGTCCGCGGCACCGACCCCGCCGCGACCGCCGTCGTCAAGGGCGACGCCCGCATGGCGGAGGTGCTGCGCCGCGCGGTCCGCTCGCACGTCGGCCGCCCCACGGAGCCGCTGATGGTGGTCCGCGGCTCACGCCGCTGGCGCGTGCCGGCGTACGAGCTGGAGGAGATGGTCGAGGAACTGCAGAACCGCGACATCCGCTACGGCGCCGCCCGCGACGCCCTCCCCCAGCGCATCGCGCACGCCGTCCTGGTCCGCATGGAGCAGGCGGGCGAGGCCCCGGACGACCGCGTCCAGGACGCGGTCGCCCGCAACGCGGCCGTGAAGGCCGCGGTCAAGGAGGTCTGGCCGCTCGTCGAACCGGCGAAGCTGGTCCTGCGGCTGCTCTCCGACCCCGACTTCCTCGCCGAGCACGCGCAGGACGTCCTGACGGCGGACGAGCAGAAGCTCCTGCTGTGGCCCAAGCCGTTCCGGAGCGTGAAGTCGGCGAAGTGGTCGGCGGCGGACCTCGTCCTCATCGACGAGGCGTCCGACCTGGTGGAACGCACCCACTCGCTCGGCCACGTCGTCCTCGACGAGGCGCAGGACCTCTCCCCCATGCAGTACCGGGCGGTCGGCCGGCGCTGCACGACGGGCTCGGCGACGGTCCTGGGCGACCTCGCGCAGGGCACCACGCCGTGGGCGACGCGCAGCTGGGACGAGGCCCTGGCGCACCTGGGCAAGCCGCAGGCGGTGCTGGAGGAGCTGACGGCGGGCTTCCGCGTGCCGCGCGAGGTGATCGCCTACGCCTCCCGCCTGCTGCCGTCGATCTCCCCGGGCCTGGCCCCGGTCTCCTCGGTCCGCGAGACGCCGGGTTCCCTGCGGATCAGCGAGGTCGCGGAGGCCGCGGACCTCGACGCGGCGGTGCTGGAGGCCTGCCGCGAGTCCCTGGCGCACGAGGGCTCGATCGGCCTGATCGCGGCTGACGCCCGGATCCCGGTCCTGGCGGAGGCCCTGCTGGCGGCGGGCCTGCCGTACCTGTCCCCCGGCGAGGAGACCACCGCGGAGTCCCGCCTGACCCTCGTCCCGGCCTCGCTGGCGAAGGGCCTGGAGTACGACTACGTGGTCCTGGACGAGCCCGCGGCGATCGTCGACGGCGAACCGGACGAGCGGACCGGCCTGCGCCGCCTGTACGTCTGCCTCACCCGCGCCGTCTCGGGCCTGACGGCCCTCCACGCAACCCCCCTCCCCCCGTCCCTGTCCTGACCACCGGCCCGGCCCGGGCCGTACCGAGCCGGCCCGGTACGCCGCGCCCGGGCGGGGCAAGGATCTCCCCGGCCCCGCCGCGCGATCCCAGCCCCGCCGGCGATTGAGGCGCGGGGTCCGGGGCAGCGCCCCGGGGGCACGGCACGGGTCCGGGCGCGGGGGCAGCGCCCCGGGGGCACGGCGCAGCCGGTCAGTCCAGTACGGCCCGCCATTCGGCGACGGCCTCCGCCGAGACGGGACGCTCCCACCCGCCGGGGCGCGCGGCGCCGCCGATGTGGAAGGCGTCGACCCCGCCCGCCAGCAGCACCGGCAGGTGCGCGAGGGTGAGCCCGCCGCCGACGAGGATCCGCGGCCCGTACCCCGGCTCGCCGCCCCGCGCCGCCTCCGCCAGCAGCACCGGCAGCCCCTCCTCGACCCCGGCCGCCGCGCCCGCCGTCAGGTAGGTGTCCAGGCCGGGCAGGTCGGCCAGCGCCTTGCGCAGCTGGTCCCGGTCCGCCGCGCGGTCGATCGCCCGGTGGAAGGTCCACGCGCAGCCGTCCAGCTCCGCGACGACCGCCTCGACGGCGGCCAGGTCGGGGCTGCCGTCCGCGTTCAGGAAGCCGAGCACGAACTCCCGCGCCCCTTCAGCCCGCAGCTCCCGCGCCGTCGCCGCGAGGACGGAGACGTCACCCGCGGCGAAGCCGTCCGCCTTGCGGATCATCACGCGCAGCGGGATGTCCACCGCGGCCCGGATGGCCGCGAACGTCTCGCGCGCCGGGGTGAGGCCGTCGGCGGCCATGTCGGTGACCAGCTCGAGGCGGTCGGCCCCACCGGCCTGGGCCGCGACCGCGTCCTCCACGTCGAGGGCGATCACCTCCAGGAGCGCACGGTTGCTCATTCGATCCCATCCTTCGGAAGAACGCACAAAATAGGTCTAGTCCAATATCCAGGGTACGGGCCTCCGGCCGCGCTCCACCAGCACAATCACGCCACCCCCACAATGTGCGCATGGACATAGGCATCCCGAGCACCGACACCACGGATCTCCACGCCCGCTGGCGGGCCACCGTCGCCGAGGCCGGCGCCCCCGCCGACCGCGATCCCGCGCCCTACGCCGACCGCCTCCTCACCGCCTGGGCGGAGCCGCAGCGCCGCTACCACACCACCGCGCACCTGGCCGACGTACTCGCACGGATCGACGTACTGGCCCCGTACGCCGCCGACCCCGCCGCCGTCCGGCTCGCCGCCTGGTTCCACGACGCCGTCTACCGCCCCGACCGCTCCGAGAACGAGGAGCGCAGCGCCGCCCTGGCCGAGCGCGCCCTCCCCGAGCTGGGCATCGACGCCGCGCGCACCGCCGAGGTGGCCCGCCTGGTCCGGCTCACCGTCACCCACGACCCCGCCCCCGGCGACACCGACGGCGAGGTGCTCTGCGACGCCGACCTGGCCGTCCTGGCCGGCACCCCGCAGGCGTATGCCGCCTACGCCGCCGCCGTCCGCGACGAGTACGGCTTCGTCCCCGACGACGCCTTCCGCACCGGCCGCGCCGCCGTGCTGCGCCGGCTCCTCGACCTGCCCCGGCTCTTCCGCACGCCCCACGGCACGGCGCACTGGGAGGCCCCGGCCCGCGCGAACCTCGCCGCAGAACTGGCCGAGCTGGAGGTTGAGACGGAAGATCGGAAGAGCAACCGGCGCTGAACCCGGATCGTCGAGGGTGTCCGAAGTCCGGGCATGGTCTCAGGCCGACTGTCCTGACCCGCCGAGGCGCCGAGCCGCACCGCGCCAAGGAGTGCATATGCCCGAGAAGGTCCTTGCGAGCTGGAGAGACGGCCCGGCCAGGAAGGCGATCGTGGACTTCGTCGCGGCTGCGACGACGCCGGGGCCGGGGTTCGTCGAGTCCGCCGATCGGATCGCCACGTTCGACAACGACGGAACCCTGTGGGTCGAGCAGCCGCTGCCCCCGCAGTTCGACTTCGTGTTCCGCACGTGGGCGGAGGAGGTGAAGGCCGAACCCTCGCTCGCGGCGCGGCAGCCGTACAAGGCGCTCATCGAGAAGGATCCGGAGTTCTTCAGCGGCCTGGGGACGCAGGACCCCGATGTGGTGGAGACCCTGCTGGAGGCCTTCACCCGGTCATGGGCCGGCACGACGCCCGAGGAGTTCGACGCGCAGGTCCGCGAGTGGACCGGGACGGCGAAGCACCCGAAGCTCGGGGTCCCGTACCGGGAGCTGGTCTACCGGCCGATGCTGGAGCTCTTCGCCCTGCTGCACGCGCACGACTTCCGCGTGTTCGTGTGCTCCGGCGGTGGCCGCGACTTCATGCGCGTGCTCGCCGAGGAGACCTGGGGAATCCCCAAGGAGAACGTCATCGGCTCGGCCGCCGCGTACACCTACGCCGACGGCAGGCTCGTCCGCTCCCGCGAGCTCCTGGGCAGCCTGGACCTGGGCGCGGGCAAGCCCGAGCACATTTTCGCCCACACCGGCCGACTGCCCGTCTTCGCGGGCGGCAATGCCGACGTGGACATCGAAATGCTCGCCAGCGCCCGGTTCGCGCTGCTCGTCAACCACGACGACGAGGAGCGCGAGTTCTCCTACACCCGGGGTGCCGATGCCTCGCTCGTCAAAGCCGCAGAGCTCGGCTGGACGGTCGTGAGCATGAAGGACGACTGGGTCACCGTCTTCTGACCGGGGCCGCAGAAGTCACCTGGACGCCTCGGCACGCCCGACCGACGGAGGGGTTCGTGCGGACCGGGGCGACCACCAGCCGGCCGGGCCCGTACCCGTACCCCGTGGAGTTCGAATGAACGACCTCATCGCAGTCGACGTCCTGCTCAACCCGGACGAGAGCATGATCGCCCTCGCGAAGCGGGTCAACGCCCGGATGCTCGCCAGCGTGCCCCCACCGACGGGATTCGCCCTCGACGAGCACCACCAGCCGCACATCACCACACTGCAGCGCTACGTGCGCACCGCAGCCCTTGACCAGGTGTACGCGGCCATCGACGACGCGATCGCCTCCGTGGACCTGTCGACCCTGAAACTGACCACCCACAGCATCGCCCACCTGGCAGTGCAGTCCTCGATCGGGCTGGCCGCGATCGTCGTCACACCCGGGCCCGAGGTCCTCGCCTTCCAGGCCCGCCTGATCGACGCCCTGAGCCCGTACACCGGCAGCGGCGGCACCGCGGACGCCTACGTCCGCACCGACGCCGAACCGGACATCAACACACCCACCCTCACCTACATCGAGAACTACGTCCCCGACCACAGCGGCGAGAACTACCTCCCCCACGTCACCGTCGGCCTGGCCACCATCGCCGACCTGGCCACCATCGAAGCCGAGCCGCTCGAACCGCTCACCTTCTCCGCGAGCGGCATCAGCATCTACCAGCTCGGCAACAACGGCACCGCCGCCAGAGCGCTCAAGACCTGGGGCATGTGAAGCGCGGTCCACAGCCGACCCGAGGACCGCCGGGCGCCGCGGCGCCCGGCCCGCACGGCCCTGACGCGCCCGGGGGAATTCGATCGCGTTCACACGGGTTGGTGACAGTCATGCCCGCAGATGCCGTACGCCCCCGCTCCCGCATGCCCGTAGCCGTCCACGTCCTCGGCCTGTCCGTCTTCGCGCTCGGCACCAGCGAGTTCATGCTCTCCGGGCTGCTGCCGCCGATCGCCGACGACATGGGCGTCAGCATCCCGCAGGCGGGCCTGCTCATATCCGCCTTCGCGATCGGCATGGTCGTCGGCGCACCCCTGCTGGCCGTGGCCACCCTGCGGCTGCCCCGCCGCACCACCCTCATCGCCCTGATCAGCCTCTTCGGCCTCGGGCAGGTCGCGGGCGCGCTGGCCCCCACCTACGAGCTCCTCTTCGCTTCCCGCGTGGTCGCGGCCCTCGCCTGCGCCGGCTTCTGGGCCGTCGGCGCGGCCGTCGCCATCGCCATGGTCGACAAGGACCAGCGGGCCCGCGCGATGGCCGTGATGATCGGCGGCCTGTCCATCGCCAACGTCCTCGGCGTACCGGCCGGCGCGTTCCTGGGCGAGCACCTGGGCTGGCGCTCCGCGTTCTGGTCGGTCGCCGCCGCCTCGGCGGTCGCCCTCGTCGGCATCCTGGCACTGATCCCCCGCATCCCGCTGCCCGCCGAGAAGCCGACGCTCCGCCGCGAGCTGCGCATCTACGGCGACCGCCAGGTGTGGCTGGCGATCGGCATCACCGCGCTGGCGGCGGGCGGCGTGTTCTGCGCCTTCAGCTACCTGTCGCCGCTGCTCACGGACGTGGCCGGGCTGGACTCGACATGGGTCCCGTGGATCCTCGGCCTCTTCGGGATCGGCGCGCTGGTCGGCACCACCGTCGGCGGCCGCGTCGCCGACGCGCACCTGTTCGGCGTGATGATCTGGGGCATCACCGCCTCCACGGTCTTCCTGACGGCCCTCGCCCTGCTGGCCTCGGCCGCGGTCGCCGCGATCGCGCTTTCCTTCCTGCTCGGCGTCTCGGCGTTCTTCACCGCCCCGGCGCTCAACGCCCGCATGTTCAACGTGGCCGGCGCCGCCCCGACCCTGGCCGGGGCGACCACCACGGCCGCCTTCAACCTCGGCAACACCGGCGGCCCCTGGCTGGGCGGCACCGTCATCGACGCCGGCCTGGGCTTCTCCGCGACCGCCTGGGCGGGCGCCGCCATGACGGTGACCGCGATCGCCCTCACCACCCTGGCCCTCCGCCTGGACCGCCGCACCCCGCCCCGCCCGACCCGCGTGATCACCGGCAACACCACGCCCACCGCCGCCCCGTCCGAAACCCCCGCCCCCGCCTGACACCGCCGTCGTGTGACGGGAACCACTCATCCCACCCAATCGTCACTCTATAGAAGCGTCTGACTTCCCAAGGTGAGGATGGTGCGGGATGGATCCGGTATCGGTAGCACTGCTGTCGGCACTGGCCGGCGGGGTCGCCGGTGAGGTCGGCCGACAGACCTGGACGACCCTGGGAGCGCTGGTGCGGCGCCCGTTCGGCCGCGGAGGCGGGAACACCCCGTCGGTCAGCTCCGGTGAGGCGGAACTGACGCGTCTCGCCGCGGATCCGGGCGATCAGGGCCGGGCGCAGGCACTGAGTACCGCACTGGCGGTGCGGGCCGCGGTGGACGAGGACTTCCGTGCCGATCTCGCGGCGTGGCAGGAGCAGGCCGCGCTGGTGCGCACCGAGGACAGTGCGGTGACGAACATCGTCAGCGGGGGCACCCAGAACGGGCCGGTCATTCAGGGCAAGGACTTCAGCAACCTGACCTTCAACGCCGCACCTGCGCCTGCACCCCCCTCCGGTGGCGCCCATGACAGCGCGGCGGACTCGACGCGGTGACCGGCGAGGGCGCCGCCCGCGAGGGCGGCGCCACCCATAACTCGATCACGGGCGGGATCTTCTTCCACGCGGTGATCCAGGGCCGGGACATCACGGTGCAGCTGCCGCCGGCGATCAAACCGGCGCTCTCCGGGCTGCCCAAGCCGGCCTCTGCCTTCACCGGCCGCGACCAGCACGTCGAGCGACTGCTGACGGATCTGGCCCCCGCCACCGGGGACGCCGGTGAACAGCGCACGGTGCTGGTGAGCGCGGTGTCGGGCCTGGCCGGCATCGGCAAAACCGAACTCGCCGTCCAGACAGCAGCCCAGGCTCTTCGCCAGCCGGGCTGGTTCCCCGGCGGGGTGCTGTTCGTCGACCTGTTCGGCTACGACCCCGACCGCACCCTCTCCCCGGAACGGGCCCTGGAAGGACTGCTGCACGCTCTGGGCGTTCCCGGTGAACACATCCCGGGCGGACTGGAGGACCGGCAACGGCTGTACCGCAGCGTGCTGGCCGCCTACGCCCGGGAGGGCCGGCGCATCCTCGTGGTCGTCGACAACGCCTCCACCGTCGCCCAGGCCGGCCCGCTGCTGCCCACCGACGGCATCACCGCCGCCCTGGTCACTTCCCGTCACACCCTCGACGGCCTCGACGCCCGCCTCCACGACCTCGACACCCTCGACAGCGCTGCCTCCCTCGCCGTACTCGACCAGGCACTGCGCCACGCCCGCGGCGACGGCGACACCCGCTTCACCGACGACCCGGAAGCGGCGGCCGTGATCGCCCGGCTGTGCGCGGGCCTGCCCCTCGCACTGCGCATCGCCGCCGCCGTCCTGGCCGCATCGCCCGGGCGGCCCGCCTCACACCTGGCCGCCGCACTGCAGGCCGAACACACCCGGCTGGACAAACTCGCCCGCCCCGACCGCGCGGTACGGGCCGCCTTCGACCTGTCCTACCAGCACCTCACCCCCGAACAGGCCCGGATATTCAGGCTGCTGCCCCTCAACCCCGGCCCCGACCTGGCCACCGAATCCGCAGCCCACCTCACCGACACCGCTTCCGACCAGGCCGAGGAGTTCCTGCAGCAGCTCTCCGAAGCCCACCTGATCGAGCCCGGCTCGTCCTGGGGCCGCTGGCGCATGCACGACCTGGTCCGCCTGTACGCCGACGAACACGGCCGCGCCCACGCCACCCCCGACCAACGCGACACCGCCCGAACCCGCCTGTTCACCCACTACCAGGACACCACCGAAGCCGCCAACACCCACCTGCGCCCCCCGTCCGGCCCCCGCACTCCCCGCTTCCCGGACCGCACCGCGGCCCTGCACTGGCTGGATGGCGAACACACCAACCTGACGGCAACCGGAGCAGCCGCACCAGCCCTCGGCCACCCCACCATCACCACCTCCCTCGCCTCGCACCTTTTCCACTACCTCGAATACCGCCGCTACTTCGACGGCCTGATCGCCCTCACCACCACCGCCCTGACCGTCTGCCGAGAAGCCGGCAACCGTCACGGCGAGGGCGGCGCGCTGAACAACCTCGGCAACGCCCTGCGGGAGGTGCGACGGTTCGAGGAAGCCATCAACGCCCACACCCAGGCCACTGCCATCTTCCGGGAACTCGGCGACCGTGACGGCGAGGGCAGCGCGCTGAACAACCTCGGTATCGCCCTGCGGCAGGTGCGACGGTTCGAGGAGGCCATCAACACCCTCAACCGGGCCACCACGATCTGGCGCGAAACGGGCGACCGGCACGGCGAAGGCCAGTCATTGAACAACCTTGGTGGCGCCCTGCAGCAGACGCGGCGGTTCGAGGAAGCCATCGGCGCCCACACCCAGGCCGCCACGATCTTCCGGGAACTCGGCGACCGCCACGGCGAAGCAAAAGCGCTGTACAACCTTGGTGGCGCCCTGCACGAGGCACGGCGGTTCGAGGAAGCCATCGACACCCTCACCCAGGCCACCACCATCTCCCGGGAACTCGACGACCGCCACGGCGAAGGCCAGGCATTGAACAACCTCGGCCTCGCCCTGCG
>NZ_JBFBGM010000035.1:0-48036 GCF_040684695.1 Streptomyces erythrochromogenes | reverse complement strand
GAGAGGTGCGACGGTTCGAGGAAGCCATCGACACCCTCACCCAGGCCACCACCATCCACAAGGAACTCGACGACCGCCACGGCGAAGGCCAGGCATTGAACAACCTCGGCCTCGCCCAGCGAGAGGTGCGACGGTTCGAGGAAGCCATCGACACCCTCACCCAGGCCACCACCATCCACAAGGAACTCGACGACCGCCACGGCGAAGGCCAGGCACTGGACAACCTCGGCCTCGCCCTGCGAGAGGTGCAACGGTTCGAGGAAGCCATCAGCACCCACACCCAGGCCACCACCATCTTCCGAGCAGCCGGTGACCGCCATCGCGAAGGAATCGCGCTGAACAACCTCGGCGGCGTCCTGCAGCGTGCACGCCGGTTCGAGGAAGCCATTGACGCCCACACCCAGGCCACCACGATCTTCCACGAAGCCGGCAACCGCCACGGCGAAGGGACCGCGATGAGTAACCTCGGCGGCGCCCTGTTGCAGGCGCGGCGGTTCGAGGAAGCCATCGACACCCTCACCCAGGCCACCGCCCTCCACAGGAACGCCGGCGACGACCACGGCGCGGGAGGCGCGCTGAACAACCTCGGCCTCGCCCTGCTGCAGGTGCGACGGTTCGAGGAAGCCATCGACACCCTCACCCAGGCCACCACCATCTCCCGGGAACTCGACGACCACAACGAAGGCCAGGCACTGGACAACCTCGGCCTCGCCCTGCGAGAGGCGCGGCGGTTCGAGGAAGCCATCAACACCCTCACCCAGGCCACCGCCCTCCACAGGAACGCCGGCGACCGCCAGCGCGAAGGAAACGCACTGGGCAACCTCGGCCTCGCCCTGCAGGAGGTTCGGCGGTTCGAGGAAGCCGTCAACGCCTTCGCTCAGGCCACCACGATCTTCCGGGAAACCGGCGACCGCCACAGCGAAGGCCAGGCACTGTACAACCTGGGCAACTCACTACAAGAGGTATGGCGGTTCGAGGAAGCCATCGACGCCCACACCCAGGCCACCACGATCTTCCGGGAAATCGGCGACAGCCACGGCAACAGCCAGGGTCGGACGGCGTAAATCGCGCATAGCGGGTTCTGGCTGGAGTGAGCCCGACACGAACCGCCCGGGCGGGCAGCGGAGCGGGCCGTCGCCCTGTGGGGGCGACGGCCCGTGTGTGTCGGTCAGTGGCCGGTGGCCTTGGGGGCCGGCCGGGGGTGGGGGTTAGCGGCGGCGGCCCCAGGTCTCGGTGTCGACGGTGCGGCCGCGGTCGTCGCGGAGGGTGGCGGTGTCGGAGCGGTTGTCCCAGACGTAGTCGCGGCGGTCCTGGTAGAGGTCGGTGCGGGTGTCGCGGCCGTTGCCGGTGTGGATGCGGATCGTGGCACGGGAGCCGATGCGGACGTTGTCGAAGCGGTAGCGGTTGCCGTCGTTGTCGCGCAGGGTCCAGCCGCGGAGGTTGATCGGGTTGCGGGTGGTGTTGGTGATCTCCACCCACTCCGCGTTCAGGGAGCGGTTCGAGCGGTCCTCGCGTCCGGGGCTGTCGGCCTGGACCCGGCTGATCTCCACCCGCGGCCGCTGCTGGTGGTGACGGTCGCCGTCGTGCGCGGCGGCCGGCAGTGCGGCGGCGGAGACGATCGCACCGGCCGCCAGGACGGTGGCGGCGATACGGCGTACGGAGGAAGAAGCAGAAGACATGGGTGACGCTCCCTCAAGAACAGTCCCCCACCAGCCGAAACACGGTGGTGAAGGCGTTTGTCGTGATCGGCCCGGTTGAGCCGAGGACCCAAACTCTCGACCCGACACGAGGCTGGCGACAGGCCCCGACGACGCCGGTTACCGGACACGGACATATCCGTCACAGTCGACTTCCGGATGCACGCATTCCGCCCGAGCGTGCCCCTGACATTCACTGACCGCTACATCCACCCGCCCCGCAAACCGGACATCAGGGTCAACACGCTCCGGCGCACCACGGGGCGCACTTCTTCGTCGCCTCACCCGCTCGGACCAGGCGGTCGCGTAACAGCCGTTCTGCGGAATTCTTCGCACGTTGGTTCGGGATTCGTGCATGCGTCCCGGCCTGCGGCGCGCAAAAGGGCACGGCGGAGCGGGATGGTTCGGCCGTGGTCAGCCGGCGGGGTGGGGTCCCGGGGGTTCGGGCCGGCAGTCGCGGCAGTGACCGGGGGCGGGCGCGCGGAAGGCGCGGTCGCAGGTCTCGCAGTTCCGGAGCGGGTGTCTGACGGCGTCCGGCGCTGTCGCCGGGACGCTGAACGGCGGAACCGGCGGGAGCTGGGCCGCGAGGCGGTGCGCCAGCAGGGCGGCCGGGCGGTGCAGGGGTTCCGGCGGCAGCCCGGCCGTCAGGGCGTGGTGCACGGCGCTCGGCGGCAGGTCGCGCTCCAGCCAGGCCGCGACCGCCGGGGCGAGGTGCTCGACCTCCGTGGCGGAGAGCAGCAGGCGGGGATCCCCGCGGCGGAGGCCGGCGAGGACCTCGACGGCGGACCGCAGGAGGTCGGGGGCCGGGTACGCGGGCTGCGGCACGGCCGGGAGGGCGCGGCGCGGCGGCTCGCCCTCCCGGCGGGCGGGGCGCCGGGACCGCGGCTCCGGCCCCGGCGCATCCGCAGCGGCGGCACCGGCGCCGGAGCGGCCCGGCTGGTTGCAGGAGACCGTGCGGGTGACGACGCGGCCGCTGCTGGTGCGCTCGCAGGTGCGGCGCAGATAGCCGTGCGCCTCCAGCTCGCGCAGGGCCGCGGCGATGCGCGTCTTCCCCTCGGGGAACCGGGCCGCGAGGGTCCGGATGTCGATGAGCGCACCGCCGGGCAGCGACTGGATGTGCACCGCCAGGCCGATGGCCAGCAGCGACAGCTCGGCGTGCTGGGCCAGGTGGTTGCCGATCACCGTGAAGCGGCTGGTGTGGCGGGAGTTGTCGTGGATGACGCCGCCGGAGCGGGTGTTCGCACGAGTGCCCCGGGAAGGGTGGTTTTCCCCGCCGTTACGGGACCGGGCGTGCGGGCGCACGCTACTGTTCTGGGTATCCATCAGGAAGGTGCTTCTTCCTCGGTGGTCAGGCCCCCGCACTGGGATTCGCACTCCCGGCGGGGGCCGACGCATGTCAGCGGTGGTGTGGCCTGTCGCGCTGAGCGTAGATCAGTCAACCCGCCCCGAAGCCAGTCAAGTTGGTCTTTTTCACTCAAGCGAGTGAGCGTGCTCCGTGGGCGGAGACGAGTGGGACTTGGTGGGCCTCGGTGGGGCTTGGTGGGGCTTGGTGGGGTCCTTTCCGCTCGTGTCTTGGGTCCTGGGACCGTCCCCGCCACCGGCGTCCCACCGCGCGGTCGCCGGTCCCGGGTTCCGGTGCCGGTTGCCGGTCCCGGTCGCCGCCGCGGACCCCGGTTCCTACGATGGGAAGGTCGGCTCGGGGACGTGCATCAGAGGTGATCCCCCATGGGCCGGTACCGGACGCCCACCGCCCTCGCGGCGGCCTCCCTGCTGCTGACCGCGCTGTGCGCGGGCCAGGCCCCCGCCGCCGCCCCGCCCGGCCGGGTCGGCATCGACCCGGTGGTCGCCGAGAAGCTCGACGACGCGATCACCGCGGCCATGCGCGAGGCCGGCATCCCCGGCGTGGGAGTCGGCCTGTGGATCGACGGCGACGACTCCTACGTGCGCTCCTTCGGCACCTCCGACAAGACCACCGGCGTTCCCCTCAAGACCGACATGCACACCCGCATCGGCAGCGTCACCAAGACCTTCGCCATCACCGGCGTACTCCAGCTCGTCGACGACGGGAAGGTGCGGCTCGACGCGCCGATCTCGACCTACCTGGACGGGGTGCCGGGCGGCGAGAAGATCACCGTCCGGCAGCTCGCCGAGATGCGCAGCGGCCTCTACAACTACACCGAGGACCCGCGCTGGATGGCCGCCCTCAAGGCCGACCCGTACCGCTCCTGGACCCCGCAGCAGCTGCTGGAGATCGCCTTCCGGCACCCCGCCGACTTCGCGCCGGGCGCCCGCTGGGAGTACTCCAACACCAACACCGTCCTGCTCGGCCTGCTCGTCGAGAAGGTCAGCGGACAGCCCCTGCACACCTACCTGGAGCAGGAGGTCTTCGAACCGGCCGACCTCGACTCGACCTCGCTGCCGACCGGCGCGGAGATCACCAGCCCGTACGTGCACGGCTACACGAACTTCACCCCGGACGGCGCGACCGTCGACGCCTCCCAGTGGAACCCGTCCTGGGGCTGGGCGGCCGGCGCGATGATCTCCACCATCGACGACCTGCACTCCTGGGTCCCCACCCTGGTCAGCGGACGGCTGCCCGACGGCGACCGGATGCTGGAGCCCGCCACCCAGGCGCAGCGCCTGCGCATGCTGCCCACCGGGCACCCCGGGGTGCGCTACGGGCTCGGCATCGCCGACATCGCCGGCTGGATCGGCCACAACGGCGAGCTTCCCGGCTACGAGACCATCGCCGTCCGGCTCCCGCAGGACCGGGCCACCATGGTGATCGTCGTGAACTCGGACGTCGACGGGAAGTTCGGCAGCCTGAGCAGCCTCATCGCCAACGCTGTCACCGAGATCGTCACCCCGGAGCACGTGTGGGAGCTCCCGGCGGCGGCCCAGCCCAACCAGGTCCCGCAGCCGTCCACGCCCTCCACGCCCGCGACGCCCTCCACGCCCTCCCCGAGCAGCTAGACCATCGGGCCGTTCGGTCCGGCCCTGCGGCCCCTTCGGCCCTGTCACCGGTGACCTGCGGATTCCTAGGCTCGCCGCATGATCGACAACAGGCTCCGCTTACCGCGCACCGTGCTGCCCTCCGCCACCTGCCTCGCCCTCGCGGCCGCCGCCCTCCTGCCGAGCGGGGCGCACGCCGCCCCCACAGGACCGGCAGCAGCGGCCGCGGCCGGCGGCACCACGCTCTCCCCTGCCGGACACCGCTTCTCCGCCGTGGCCGAAGGGCCCGTCGTGTTCGAAGCCGGCCCCATCGTGGTCACCTGCACGGCTTCCTCCACCCTCCCGGGTGCCGAGGGCCGCAACACCCTCCCCGATCGTCCCAGTCCCGCGGGACCGGCGAGCGTCCGCATCAGCCCGCCCGCCTTCAAGGACTGCACCACCGACGCCCCCGGTCTACGGGTCGCCGTCGAGACCAACGAGCAGGCCGGCCCCTGGCAGGTACTGCTCCAGCACGGCTCCCCCAGCACGGCCCGGCTGTCCATCCCCGCGGGCGGCTTCGTCCTGCGCACCAGCGGCCTGCTGGCCTGCACCGCGGTCGCCGCCCCCTCCGTACCCGCCACCGCCGACGGCGCCTGGGACGAACGGGAGCGGTCCGCCCTGGTCCTCGACCGCGCCCCGATCCCGGTGAAGATCACGGGCTCCTTCTTCTGCGCCACCTCGGTCACCACGGCGACCATCACGGCACGCTACGCGGTCACCGACACCACCGACCCGACCCGGCGCATCACGGTGGGCCCCTGGCCGGTTGCCTAGGGGATGTCGGCCGGGCGGCCCTTCGGTCGGCGCAGGCCGGCCGCGGTGAGGCGGCGGACCAGTTCCTTGCTGCCGATCTCGACCGCGCCCGCGCCGACCGCGTCGGCGTAGCGGTGCGAGGGCACGTCGTAGTGGTCCCGCTCGAAAGCCCGCGGCGGACAGCCGATGCCCGCCGCGAAGGCGTGCAGTTCCTCGTACGAGACGTCGCTGACCAGGTGGGACCACATGCGGCCGTGGCCCGGCCAGGTCGGCGGGTCGATGTAGACGGTCACCGGCGGCTCACCGCAGGCCGAGGACGGGGCCCAGGCCGCCGACCGCGGCCACTCTCACGCCCGCCTCCGAGCACACCCAGTGCGGGTCGGGTCCCAGCTCCGGCTCCACGTCCAGGGCGTGGGGATCGCCGTGGTTGCAGACCGGGCACAGCGGCCAGCGCCCGTACTTCTCCAGCAGCAAGTCCTGTACGTCCTGGGCGACGAGCCCCGGCAGGTAGTCGACGCCCTCCGGCCACTGCTCCACCCACCACCGGCGGTGCGTGACCGAGTCCTCGACGAGGGAGACGACATCGGCATCGGCGACCTCACCTGCGGCGAGATCGGCGAGCACGAGTGCGCGGGCGACGTGCAGCGCCTGTTCCAGGGGGGTCGTATGGTCCATGGGGCCATTGTGGACCTGCCCGGCGCCGGTGAAGAAGGCCCGCCCCTCCCGGGCCCAACGGCGGATTCACCGCCACCCCGCCTGAAATGGCTTTCGCGCGTGACGAGAGAGCCGAGAGAAACCTCCGCCCGGCCGCCCGACCGCCCGACCGCCCGATGGCCTGCGGCCCAGCCCGCCGCCCCTCCCGAGTCCGCTCCGGCCGGCCGCGCCCCGGCCGTCCCTGCCGCCCGCGCCGGGCGCACCGGCCGGGACCGCCCAGGTGGGGACCCGCCCGCCTGTCTACGGGCCGCCACCGCACCACGCCGCACCGTCGGACACACCCGAGCCCGTCCGCTCCGCAGGCGTCCCACCCGCCCTGCGGGCCCGGCGGTCCCCGCGGCTCCGAACGCCGCACGACTCGCAGCCCGGATCCCGGCGGGTGCCGGGCGTGCCCAGGTCCGGCCGGGGTCTGCCGACCCCACGGCATACGCGGCCCCGCCCGCTCCGCAGGCGTCCCCGCGCCCTGCCGGCCCCCGTGGTTTCGGAGGGGCGCGGCGGCCGGGACCGGGTCCATGGCGTCCCGCCCGCCCGGAACGACCGTCCCCGGTGGTACCGGACTCCGCCCCCTCCGCATCGCGGAACCGAGCCGTGCCCGGCCGTACGGCGCCCGGGGTGCGTCCGTCGGGCCGCCATGGGCTGCGCGTACCCGAGCGGGTCCGTCGCCGTGGCACGGTGCCGTGGTGCGCCCGGGCGGGCGGGGCCGCCGCCGGCCTCCGCCACGCGGTGCTCCCCCGGGCCCGGAGGCACGCCGGTACGCCGGTACGCCCGACAACACCGCCGGCGGCGGACCGTAGGACACGACCCGGGCCCGGGTACGCCCGGCACCCGCCGAGATCCCGGCACGGGACCACCGCCGCGCGGGCCGACCGTACGGGACGCCGCCGGGCGGGCCCGGACCGTACGGGCGCGGCACGGACCGGCACGGGGTACGGGTACGGCCGACACGCGCCGGGGTGCCGCACGGGACGCCGCCGGGCGGGCAGGATCCTGCCGACGCTGCCCGGGACCCGGGCAACCGGCACGACGCACCGACCTCAGACCCCACCGAACCGCCGGAGGCCCCCGCCATGACCGCGTACGCCGAACTCCGCGCCCAGCTGGAGACGCTGACCACCGAGGCCTTCCGTCCCGAACTCGCCGAGATCGACCGGCTGTCCACCCTCGACATCGCCCGCACCATGAACGCCGAGGACGCCACCGTCCCGGCCGCCGTCGCCGCCCGGCTGCCGCAGATCGCCGCCGCAATCGACGCGATCGCCGAACGCATGGCCCGCGGCGGCCGCCTCGTCTACGCCGGCGCCGGCACGGCCGGCCGGATGGGCGTCCTGGACGCCAGTGAGTGCCCGCCCACCTTCAACACCGACCCGGCCGACGTCGTCGGCCTGATCGCGGGCGGCCCCTCCGCCATGGTCAAGGCCGTCGAGGGCTCCGAGGACTCCCCGCAGCTGGCCGCCGAGGACCTGGCCGCGCTGCGCATCGGCCCCGACGACACCGTCATCGGCATCTCCGCCTCCGGCCGCACCCCGTACGCGATCGGCGCCGTCGAGTCCGCCCGCGCCCGCGGCGCGCTCACCGTCGGCCTGTCCTGCAACGCCGGATCCGCGCTCGCCGCCGCGGCCGACCACGGCATCGAGGTCGTCGTCGGCCCCGAACTGCTCACCGGATCCACCCGCCTCAAGGCCGGCACCGCCCAGAAGCTCGTCCTCAACCTCATCTCGACGATCACCATGATCCGCCTGGGCAAGACCTACGGGAACCTCATGGTCGACATGCGCTCCTCCAACGAGAAGCTGCGCGCCCGCGCCCGCCGCATCGTGGCCCTGGCCACCGGCGCGCCCGACGAGGAGATCGAGGCCGCGCTCACCGCCACCGGCGGCGAGGTCAAGAACGCCATCCTCGTCGTCCTCGGCGGGGTCGACGGCCCGACCGCCGCCGAACTCCTCGCCGCCACCCACGGCCACCTCCGCGCGGCCCTCGCCCAGCCCGGCGCCCAGGCCGACGCCCAGGCCGACGCGCACGACCGGACCCGCTGACCCCACCCCCTACGGCAAGGCGACCACCACATGCCCACTGAGCCCACCGAGCCCACCACGCCCGCCACGCCCGCCACGCCCGCCGACAAGAACCGCGCCACGGCCGCCGCGATCCTCCCCCTCGTGGGCGGCCCGGACAACGTCACCTCGATCGCGCACTGCATGACCCGCCTGCGCATCGTGCTGCGCGACCGCTCGCTCGTCCGGGACGAGGCCCTCAAGGCCCTCCCGGCGGTCCTCGGCGTGGTGGAGGACGACACGTACCAGATCGTGCTCGGCCCGGGCGCCGTCGCCCGCGTCACCCCGGAGTTCGAGGCGCTGGTGGAGGAGGGCCGCTCGGCAGCACCACCCGCGGCACCCCCTACCGCCACCACCCCCCACCCGGTCACCGCCGACGAACTGGCTTCCCAGGGAGCGGCCCTGAAGGAGGCCCGGAAGGCGCGCAACGCCACCCCCTTCAAGCTGCTGCTGCGCCGGATCGCGAACATCTTCGTGCCGCTCATCCCGGCCCTCATCGGCTGCGGGATCATCGCGGGCCTGAACGGCCTCCTCATGAACCTGGGCTGGCTGCCCGGCGTCGTCCCCGCGCTCACCGCCATCGCGTCCGGCTTCATGTCGCTGATCGCCGTGTTCGTCGGCTACAACACCGCCAAGGAGTTCGGCGGCACCCCGATCCTGGGCGGCGCGGTCGCCGCGATCATCGTCTTCCCCGGCGTCGCGAAGATCACCGCCTTCGGTGCCGAGCTCCGGCCCGGCCAGGGCGGCGTCCTCGGCGCCCTCGCCGCCGCCCTCCTCGCCGTGTACGTGGAGAAGCGCTGCCGGCGCCTGGTCCCGGAGGCCCTGGACGTCCTCGTCACCCCCACCCTCACGGTCCTGGTCTCCGGCCTGGTCACCCTCTTCGGCCTGATGTTCCTCGCAGGTGAGGCCTCCGCCGCCATCGGCACCTTCGCCGATTCGCTGCTCTCCACCGGCGGCGCCTTCGCGGGCCTGGTCCTGGGCGGGCTCTTCCTCCCCCTGGTGATGCTCGGCCTGCACCAGGCCCTGATCCCCATCCACACCACGCTCATCGAACAGTCCGGCCACACCGTCCTGCTGCCGATCCTCGCCATGGCGGGCGCGGGCCAGGTCGGCGCGGCCATCGCCGTCCACTGCTGCCTCCCCCGCAACGGCTCCCTGCGCGCCACCATCAAGTCGGCCCTCCCCGCCGGCTTCCTCGGCATCGGCGAACCACTGATCTACGGCGTCTCCCTGCCGCTCGGCCGCCCCTTCGTCACCGCCTGCGTCGGCGGCGCGGCCGGCGGCGCCTTCGTCGGCCTCTTCAACCAGCTGGGCATCGCCTTCGGCTCCACCGCCATCGGACCCTCCGGCTGGGCCCTCTTCCCCCTGCTGGACGGCACCTCGAACCCCGGCGTCACCGTCGCCATCTACGCCGGCGGCCTGCTGACCGGCTACCTGGTGGGCTTCCTCGCCACCTACTTCTTCGGCTTCACCGGCCAGATGCTCACCGACCTCAACACCGACCCCGACCCCGACCCCGACCCCGACACCGACCCGGACCCGGACAGCGGCCCCGACGGCCCGGACGCGGTGTCCGGCCCCCCGAAGGAACGGGCCCTGGCCTGACACCCGCCCCGGCGGGGATGCTGGACCCGTGCAGCTCCCCGCCGAGGCCGTCGCCGCCACCGCCCTGATCGAGGTCGTACGCCTCACGGCACCGCCCGCGCGCCCCGGCCGTCCCTTCACCGGCACCCCGGTGGGCCACTGGGCCGCGGCGGAGGCGGAGTCCGCCCTCGCCCTCATCGGATCCCTGCCGGGCAGTGTGCAGCACCGCTGCGGATTCCGTCCCGGCTGGGCGGTCCGCGCGTACGAGGCCACGCTCACCCTCGCCCTGTTCGAGGCGCAGTTCTGCTTCGGCTGCCACGAGGTCCGCCTGCACGGCCCGTACGTCCCGCCCACCCCGGAACGGCAGTTCTTCGCCCCGGACGCTCCCGAGTCCCGCGCCCTCCTCGCCCGTTTCCGGCACTTCCGCGAAGGAACGGGCATGATCGGACCATGATCGATCCGATACCTCCCGTGGTCCCCGCCGGGCGCATGCGCGACCTCGCCCAGCCCGAACTGGCCCTCCCCGGCGGGATGCTCCTGCGCCCCTGGACCCCGGACGACGCCCCCACGCTCGTCGCGGCCCACGCCGACCCGGACGTCCGGCACTGGAACCGCCCGAGCCGGCTGGACCTGGCCGGGGCCGAGGCCCGGATCGCCCTCTGGCGCGAACGCTGGCAGGCGGAGAAGGCCGGGACCTGGGCCATCGCCCCCGAAGGCGGCCGGGCCCTCGGCCTGATCGGCCTGGCCGACATCGACCTCGCGGGCGGCAGCGGCGAGATCCTCTACTGGCTGCTGCCCGCCGGACGCGGCACGGGCGTCACCGTGAAGGCCACCGACCGCCTGGCCCGCTGGGCCTTCGACGACCTCGGCCTGCACCGCGTACGCATCACCCACTCCGTGGCCAACCCGGCCTCCTGCGCCGTCGCGACGAAGGCCGGCTTCCCCCTCGAAGGCACCATGCGCGGCGCCCTCCTGCACGCGGACGGCTGGCACGACGAACACCTTCACGCCCGCCTCCGCACCGACGCCACCCCGTAGAAGGACCGCATGGACACCGCAGCACTCCAACAGACCCTGAACGAGACCATCGAGCACCTGGTCGTGCACCACGGGTACACCACCTACATGCGCGACTACGAGGTCGTCATCTACGTATGGGACGCCCCCCAGGGTCCGATCCACCTGCGGTATCTCTTCCGGTACTGCGTGGAGGCCCGATGCGAGACGTTCCTGGCCGCGGACACCTGGCGGGCCTCCTTGGACGACCGCCTCCTCGACCGCGAAACCGCCGACCCCGACCTCGGCGGCTATGTGTGGGGCGCGAAGTACCACGAGATGTACGGGGCCGAGCTCCGCCCCGGGTCGGAGGCCGCCCGCCGCTGGTCGAAGGCCGTCGGCATCGACTTCCAGGAGGTGCACATCGAGACCAACGCGCACGATCTGACACTGGTCTTCTCGGACCTCGAAGTGAGCGAGGTCCCGGTCGGGTACACCCCCTTCGTCGCGGACTGAGCACCAGGCCTCCACCTGCGGCCCAGGTGGTCACCGCCACGCACCCCGCATCACCCCCGGGTCGCGCAGGTCGTCGCAGACCCCCTCGTCCATCAGCTCCACGAAGCGCCGCCGCAGGTCAGCGGCGGGCGGTGCGTCGTCCCGGATCGCGTCGTGGCGCGGATCGACCTCACCGTCCCGGACCAGCGTGACCCGCTGCCGTCCCGGCGGCGGAGGAGCCGGCGGCCCGCCCTGCCACCCGGCGTCGGCGAAGTCCTTCTCCAGCCAGCACAGCTTCCAGGCCAGCGCGAACTCCCAGCTCTGCGCCACCTCGAAGAAGCCCTCCAGAGCGGCCTCGCACCGGGTCCGCTCCCGGTCCCGGTCCCGGTCGGGGTCGCACTCGCTCATGGGTGGGCCCGCTCGTGGAGTACGGCGGCCAGTCGGAGCGCGGTGTCCAGGTTGCAGCGTCCCAGGTCGACCAGTGGCAGCCCGTACGTGCCGGCCGCCGAGACCCGTTCCACGCCCAGGGAGGGAAAGACGACGCCGACCCCGTCGAGGGCCTCCTTCAGTTCCCGTACGGCCTCCTCGGCCGCCTGGATACGTTCCGTGGGCGTGAGCACCATGTACTGCGCCTTTCTACGCTGAGTGGTCGGGTTCTGCACACAGCGTGGCGACGGGCTGGCTAGCCTTTCAAGCAAGCACCCAGAACAACCCCACCTGTTGGCCCGGGAGTTGCCATGGCAGGTAAGAACCTCGACCCCTCCTCCTCACCCCGTGCCCTGCTCGGCGCCGAACTGCGCGTGGCGCGCGAGAGGGCGGGGATGAGCCAGGCCGAGTTGGGCGAACCGCTCTTCGTGAGCGGCTCGTTCATCGGCCAACTCGAAGCGGGCACGCGCCGGATGCACATCGACTTCGCCCGTCAGATCGACGACATCCTCGATACGAACGGCTTCTTCGCCCGCAACTGCGGAGCCTTGGCCAAGTCTAAATACCCGAACCACTTCGCCGAGGCGGCCGAGGCAGAAGCGGAAGCGAAGACGATCCGCGAGTACGCGCCTCTGGCACTGCCCGGGATGCTCCAGACGGAGGCGTACGCACGGGAGGTCTTCATCGCGTACCAGCCGACGGCTCCGGACGAAGCCATCTCCGAGCTGGTCACGAACCGGCTGGATCGCGCCAAGCTACTGGCCAACCCAACAACACCACTGTTTTGGTGCGTGCTTGACGAGACCCTCCTCCGGAGGGTCGTCGGCAGCAAGAGGGTGATGGCGGAAGCCCTACGACACATCGCGGCTCTGGCCCGTACACGGCGAATCTTCGTCCAGGTACTGCCGTTCAGCGCAGGGGCACATTCGTCCATGGGGGGCACCCTGAAGCTGATGACCTTCGAGACTGCTCCGCCGCTCGCCTACGTGCAAGGGAACGCAATGGGCGTGCTGCTGGACGATCCGGCCACGGTTGTGAGGCACTCGCTGACCTACGATCTCCTCACTGCCAGCGCACTGTCACCGACCCAATCGCTGGCCTTGATCGAATCCGCGGCGGAGGATTACGAGCATGACCAGCATGCCTGAGTGCGACCTGTTGACGGCCATATGGCACAAGTCCAGCTACAGCGACGGCACCGGAGGCGACTGCCTGGAGATGGCCACCTGGCCGAAGACCACCCCCGCCGGGCCCAGCGGCAGCGTCACGGTGCCCGTCCGGGACTCCAAGGTGCCGGACGGCCCTCACCTCACCTTCCGCGGGTCCGCGTGGACGGCGTTCGTCGCCAGCCTGTGATCCCACCGGGCAGGGCGCCCGGCGGTTGCCGCGCGCCCTGGACCGGGCCGGGTCAGAGGCCGTTCGTGAACAGCAGCTTGTCGGGGCCGTTGTCGCTGAGGTTCTGGATGACGTCCTCGGTGGCCTCGTTCTTCAGGAAGTTCGCCACCTCGACCGGGCGGGCGCTGGGGTGCGCGGCCTTGTAGAGGGCGGCCACGCCCGTGACGTGCGGGGCGGCCATCGAGGTGCCGTTCATCGACACCGTGCCGCCGCCCAGCCGCGCGGAGATGATGTCCTGACCGGGGGCGTAGAGGTCGAGGAGCTCGCCCCAGTTGGAGAAGTCCGTCTCCTGGTCGAAGCGGTTGGTCGCGCCGACGGTCACCGCGTCGGGGGTGGAGGCGGGCGAGATGAAGCGGGCGTCGCGGTTGTCGTTGCCGGCCGCGAGGATCGGCAGCACGCCCCGGTCGAACACGGCGGCGGTGGCGTTGTTGACCGGCTCGTAGCGGTCCCCGCCGAGCGAGGCGTTCAGGACGGCGGGCTGGCGGGCGTTCGCGGCGACCCAGTCCAGGCCGGCGATGATCCCCGACCAGGAACCGCGGTTGTCGCAGCCGAGGACGCGGACGCTGACGAGGGTCACCTTGTGCGCCACGCCGACGTTCGTGCCGCCGACCGTGCCCGCGACGTGCGTGCCGTGGCCGTGGCAGTCCTGGCCGTTGCGGCCGTCCCCGATGGCGTCGAAGCCGAAGAGCGCCCGGCCGCCGAACTCGGGGTGGCGGTAGTCGATCCCGCTGTCGAGGATGAACGCGTACACGCCCTGGCCGTTGGTGTTGGGGCTGAACTGGTTGTCGAGCGGCAGGAACCGCTGGTCGATGCGGTCCAAGCCCCAGGAGTTCGAGGGCGCCTTGGTGGCGACCCCGGCCGGCGGCGCCGGCGGACCGGTCACCTGCCCGTCCTGCGCCACGGACAGCACGCCGCGCGTGTGCCGGACGGCCTTCAGCTGCTTCTCGGTGAGGGTGGCGGCGAAGCCGTTCAGCGCCGTCTCGTAGGTGAACTTCGCCTTCACGCCGACGGACTCGGCGACCTTCTCGGGATCGACGGACTTGGCGAGGGTGACGATGTAGCTGCCGGAGATGGCGTTCGCGGAGGTGATCAGCGGCGCCGGGGTCGGCTCCGGGGCGGCGGCGGAGGCCGTCCCGGCCGCCACCGGGGTGACGGTGAGCAGGGCGGCGGTGGCGAGGCGGGCGAGCAGGCGCATGACAGCGGGCTCCCTTGCGGGGTGGGGTGGGGGTGGGGGGTGGCATGGGGGAGCCGCGCCCGCGGCGTCGTACGCCTCCGCGGGAGCGGCCCCTCCTTGCATCGGGCCGCGGCCCGGCGCGGCTTGACCCGCTGCCCCCGCCCGGCCCATCGGTTCGCGGCCCCGTCAACCCGGATCGTCGGCACGCTGCAGAAAGGGTTAACCGCTTCTGCGGCCGGGCCTGTGACCCGGGCCCGGCGGGCCGGTGGCGGCCGCGGCAAGATCACCCGTACGGTCCGCCGCCACCCCAGGGGGGCGCACGACCGGTGCGCCGCCCGTGCGCCCGCCACACCTTCGGACGTCGTTGACCCGCACCGCGGCGCGTGATGGCCTCCCCCCATGCGCATCCTCCTGAGCCGAGCGGGCCGAGCCCTGCCCGTGGTCGCGGCCGCCGCCGCGCTGGCCGCCGTCACCGCCCTGCCCGTGGCCACCGCCACCGCTGCCACCACCGCTGCCGCGGCCTCACCCGTGACCCGTGCGGCCGCCGGCGACGAAGCCCCGTACATCGTCACCGTGCACAAGGACGTCGACCCGGCGACGGTGGCCCGGATGGTCGGTGCCTCCCCGGACTACGTCTACCGCACCGCCCTGCACGGCTTCTCCGCCCGGCTGAGCCCCGGCCAGGTCGCGGCCCTGCACGTCATCCCCGGTGTGGAGTCCGTCCAGGAGGACGGCGGCGTGTCCTCCTTCGGCACGACCGGCTGACCGGCTGACCGCACCGGCCCGCGGCACGTCCGCCCCGGCCGCACCGGACGCCCTGCCGCCCGGCTCCGCCCCGACCCCGCCCGGCGCTTAGGGTTACGTGGATCAACCCATCGGTTGGTCACGGGGGATCGGGGGGAGACCGATGAACAGCGCGACCGATGTGTTCCAGCCGCTGCGGGCCGACGATCCGCGGACCGTGGGCGGCTACCGCCTCGCCGCCCGGCTCGGGGCGGGGGGCATGGGCCGGGTGTACCTGTCGCACACCCAGGGCGGCCGCCCCGTCGCGATCAAGGTGGTGCATCCCGAGCTGGCCGAGGACCCGACCTTCCGGCGGCGCTTCCGCCGGGAGGTGGAGGCCGCGCGGCGGGTCCGGGGCGCCTACACGGCCGAGTTGATCGACGCCGACGCGGAGGCGACGCCTCCGTGGCTGGCCACCGTCTACGTGCCCGGCCCCTCGCTGTCGGAGGCCGTCGCCCGGCGCGGGCCGCTGCCGGACGCCGCGGTGGTGTGGCTGATGGCCGGCGTGGCCGAGGCCCTCGTGGCCGTCCACGGCGCGGGCATCGTGCACCGGGACCTGAAGCCGTCGAACGTGCTGCTGGCCGCCGACGGGCCCCGGGTCATCGACTTCGGCATCTCGCAGGCCTCCGGCCTGACGGCCACCGCCACCGGCAACACCATCGGCACACCCCAGTACATGGCCCCCGAGCAGGGGCTGGCGGGCGAGACCACGCCGGCCACCGACGTCTTCGCGCTGGGGCAGACCGCGGCGTTCGCCGCGCTGGGCAAGCCGCTGTACGGGGACGGGCCGTCCATGACCGTGCTGTTCCGGATCGTGCACTCCAAGCCCGACCTGACGCAGCTGCCGGAGCCGCTGCGTCCGCTGTTCGCGCTGTGCCTGGCCACCGAACCTGGGGAACGGGCCACCCCGGCGGAGATCCTGGCCTGGTGCCGCGCGTACCTGGGCGAGGAGGCCACCGCGGGCGGCGGACCTGCCGTCTGGCGGGAGGTGGCCGGCCTGGAGGAGGAGATACCGGAGCCGGTCGCACGCCCCGCCGCGGCGGGCACGGCCTCGGGAAACGGCACCTCGGAGGACACGGCCTCGGGCGGCGCGGGCTCGGGCGGCGCGGGCTCGGGCGGCGCTGCCCCGGGCGGCGCGGCACACGTGACGGCCGCCCCCGCGGGAGCCGCGGCGCAGGACGCGGAACACCCCACGGCCGCCCCGGCCGGGGCCTCGGCGGTACCGGCGACATCGGCAGTGGCGGCCGTATCGGCGGCGTCGACAGCGGCGGCGACAGCGGCGGCAGCCACCGGACGCAAGCGGCGACGGGCCTCGCGGATCGTCACCGTGGCGGCGGCGACGGGTGCGCTCACGCTGGGGGGCCTGGGCTGGAAGCTCATGGACATGACGGACCGGGCCGCCGAACGCGAGGCGGCCACGGCCAAGTCGGCCGCCCTGGCCCCGTCGGCCGTGCCCACCCCGACGCCCACTCCGACGCCGAGCGCCTCCGAGCCGCCCAAGCCCGTCCCGTACCCGGGGCTGGAGCTGAACGAGGAGAACTCGATCAGCATCAAGGAGCCCGTCCAGCACGACGACGGCGACCGCACGGGGGACATCCGCATGGAGTGCGGGCTTGCCAGCGGCTGCACGATGAAGAGCGACGCGGTGGTGTTCTCCATGCCCGAGAAGGCGGGCACCGGCAATCTCGAAACGTGCCGCGAGAAACTCGCCTTCGCCCGGCAGAACAAGCTGACGCTGCACGTCATGGCGGCCGGCAGCGAGGTGTGCATGAAGCACCCGTCCGGTGACATCGCGCTGTTCGTCATCGGCATCAAGTCGGCCCCGGGCCTGTCGAAGGACCCCAGCTGGATCAGGACCGACATGACGGTCTGGCGCGCCGCCTCCTGACGCAGGACGTCACGCCGCCCGCTGCGGCGCGTCCGCGTCGAGGGCCACGACGAGGAAGGCGTCCCGGTCGAGGTCCATCACGACGGTCGCCCGCTGGCCCCGCTCCCGGCACCTGGCCGCGTACTCCTCGGCGGGCCAGCTGCCGTAGGGGTCACCGGCGGGAAAGGAGTTCAGCACCTTCGTACGGCGCACGGCTGCCACCTCCTGCTCCTGGACGACGGACCGTCCTCACCGCCCGGATGCCCCGTCCGCCGCCTCCCATGCACCTGCCGGACGGCGGTCGTGGTCGCGGCGGCAACACCAGGGGTGTTGGCCGACCATGCCAGACCGGCCGCGCCGGCCCGGCCGCGCTAGCCGCGCGCCGCCTCGACGAAGGCGCGGATCAGGTCCGGCGACTTCACGCCGCGTTCCCGCTCGACCCCGCTGGACACGTCCACGCCCCACGCCCCGGTGGCCGCGAGCGCCTCGCGCACGTTGCCCGGGTTCAGCCCGCCGGCCAGCAGCCACCGGCCCTCGGGCGCGGTGAAGTCCGCCGAGCCCCAGTTCCACGGCTTGCCGGAACCCGGGTCGGGGGCGTCGAGCAGCAGCAGGTCCTCGCCGTACTCGCCACAGCGCTCCACGCGCCGGGCGGTGGCCCGCAGCAGGGTACGGCCCTCGGTGCGCAGCGCCGCGAAGTCCCCGGGGCCCTCCTCGCCGTGCAGCTGGACCCCCCGTACGCCGCTCTCCTCGGCGAAGCGGCGCACCTCATCGACGGACTGCCCGCGGAACACCCCCACGGTCAGCACCGTGGCCGGCACCCGGGCCGCCAGCTCGCGCGCCGTGGCGGCGTCGACCGTACGGGGGCTGCCGGGCGCGAACACGAAGCCGACGGCATCCGCCCCGGCCGCCACCGCGGCGTCGACGTCCGGCGCGGTGCGCAGCCCGCAGATCTTGACGAAGAGGTCAGCCATGCGACCAGCCTATGCGGCCGCGCCCGCGCTCCGGCGTCAGCGGCCGACCTGCACGGGCCCCAGCACCGCCCCGCCGATGGCCGCGGCGAGATGCGCCGCACCGACCTCGTCGGCGGACCGGAAGTGCACGTAGACCGTGTGCCGACCGTCGGGATGCTCCCCGTTGACGTCCAGCTCCACGCGCTGGTTCGTCGGGTCGGCCGAGTGGGACGGTATCTCGGGCACCCAGGGCCACGCCCCGTACCAGAGCAACGTGGCCGCGCCCCCACCCAGCGCCCGCAGCAGCGCCCCCTCGACCGGGCCCGGAGCCGCGTAGGAGTCCACGGTCAGCGGCAGCACCGCGGCCAGCTCCCGGTCGCCGCCGGGCAGCGCGGCACCCAGGTACCAGGTGTCCGCAGCCCAGTCGTACGACGGTTCGAACAGGCCGGTCGGCATCAGCGTCCCGAGCACCCGGGCCTCGGTGACGGTGGTCGCCTGCGCGCACAGCCACATCTCCGGTTCGAGCGGCCGCATCCGCGCGCAGAGCACCCGGGCCCGCCGGTACGCCTCGTCGAGGTCGTCCGTCCGGTAGACCGGATACGCCCGTGAACTCCCCACGTCAGCCCCGCTCCGGCGCGCCCAGCACGGCCCCGCCGATCGCGGCGGCGAGCCGCTCGGCCCGGCCGGGGTCACCCCACTTGGTCACGTGGACGTACAGCGTGTGCACCCCGGTCACCTGCCGGTCCCAGTCGCACGTGTCGCTGTTGAGGACGAGCTGCACGGCGTCGTACTTGGGCGAGCCGAACGAGCCCAGCTCGGGCTCGTCGGGCCAGCAGCCCTCCCACTCCAGGGAGGCCGGCCCGGCGCCCACGGCGCGGACGAAGCCCTCGCCGTCCACTCCGTCCGGCAGCTTCGTGCGGACGAAGTCGAGCGGTAGCTCCGGCGCCAGTTCGGCGTCGGTGGCGGTCCGCACGTCCGCGTCGAAGTCGAGGGGCTCGCCCGTCGCCGGGTCCTCGCGCATCCCGGCGTGGTCGTAGAACGCATCCGGTATCAGGCGCACCATCCGCCGCAGGTCCTCGACCGTCCGCAGCTCGGCCCCCACGTAGACCTGCGCGTACCGCGTGGCCAGCAGCCCGCGCAGATGTCGCGCCTTCTCGTATGCCTCGGCGGGATCGGCGGTGCGCAGCACGGGATAAGCGACGGAGTTCCCCATGGCCGTACGTTCACACGCCCCCACCCACCCCGGCCAGCGGTTTTAGCCACCCGATCGAGGGGGCCGCTCCCAGACCCCGACGTGGCCCGCGCAGCCGCACTAGCCTTGAACGGCACGGGCTCAGCGCTGCATGCCATCCGGAGGAATACGGTGACCATCATGATCGAGCGGGCCACACCCATAGATGAGTTGTCGGCGCCACCAGCCTTCGAGGACCTCCTGCGCACGGCCGCGGAGATGGACACGCCAGACGGCTTCAAGGCCGAGCTCATCCGGGGGAAGATCGTCGTGTCACCGTTTTCCAAGCTGCGCTACTACCACCCCATGCGTGTCCTGCGGGAACGGCTGCAGGCCCGAGCGCCCAAGGGGCACTACGCGGACGTCGCTCCCTTCCTCTTCCGGTTTCCGGAGGCGGAGCGCGCCTTCTGCCCCGATCTCTTCGTCGCGGACGGTTCCGCCTTCGAGGAGGACGGACGGCACGCGGACGGAGCCGCGCTGTCCCTGGTCGCGGAGTTCACCTCGGTGTCCACGAAGGACGCCGACTGGAACGAGAAGCTCGACGTGTACGGGCGCCTCGTACCGGTCTACCTCGTCGTCGACATGCAGGACTCGGAGATCACCTGCTTCCACGACCCGTCGCCCCACGGGTACCGCGCCCGCACGACGGTGTCCTTCGGCGAGCCCCTGCGCATCCCCGCGCCGTTCGACTTCACGCTCGACACCACGATCTGACCGTCCCCGGCCCGGCCAGGCCCCGGCCTGGCCCCGGACCGGGAACGCCCGAGGGCGGCACCCCCGTGGGGGTGCCGCCCTCGTTCGAGAACAGCCGATCAGCCAGGGGCCGATCAGAAGTCCATGTCACCGCCCGGCATGCCGCCCGGAGCGGCCGCGGCCTTCTCCGGCTTGTCGGC
The DNA here is from genome assembly GCF_040684695.1 of Streptomyces erythrochromogenes. Lineage (GTDB taxonomy): Bacteria > Actinomycetota > Actinomycetes > Streptomycetales > Streptomycetaceae > Streptomyces > Streptomyces erythrochromogenes_C. The sequence continues at coordinate 28,036 of NZ_JBFBGM010000035.1, read as the reverse complement.
GATGACGGCCTCGGTGGTCAGGAACAGCGCGGCGATCGACGCGGCGTTCTGCAGCGCGGAGCGCGTGACCTTCGCCGGGTCGATGATGCCCTCGGCGATCATGTCGACGTACTCGCCGGACGCGGCGTTCAGGCCGTGACCGATCGGAAGGTTGCGCACCTTCTCGACGACGACGCCACCCTCGAGACCACCGTTGACGGCGATCTGCTTGAGCGGGGCCTCCAGGGCGAGCTTCACGGCGTTGGCGCCGGTCGCCTCGTCACCCTCGAGCTCCAGCTTCTCGAAGACCGCGGAGGCCTGCAGCAGGGCCACGCCACCACCGGCGACGATGCCCTCCTCGACGGCCGCCTTCGCGTTGCGAACGGCGTCCTCGATGCGGTGCTTGCGCTCCTTGAGCTCGACCTCGGTCGCGGCACCGGCCTTGATGACGGCCACGCCGCCGGCCAGCTTCGCGAGGCGCTCCTGGAGCTTCTCGCGGTCGTAGTCCGAGTCGGAGTTCTCGATCTCGGCGCGGATCTGGTTCACGCGGCCCTGGACCTGGTCGCTGTCACCGGCACCGTCGACGATGGTCGTCTCGTCCTTGGTGATGACGACCTTGCGGGCGCGGCCGAGCAGGTCGAGACCGGCGTTCTCCAGCTTGAGGCCGACCTCCTCGGAGATGACCGTGCCGCCCGTGAGGATGGCGATGTCACCGAGCATGGCCTTGCGGCGGTCACCGAAGCCCGGGGCCTTGACGGCGACGGACTTGAAGGTGCCACGGATCTTGTTGACGACGAGGGTGGAGAGCGCCTCGCCCTCGACGTCCTCGGCGATGATCAGCAGCGGCTTGCCGGACTGCATGACCTTCTCCAGGAGCGGCAGCAGGTCCTTGACCGAGCCGATCTTGGAGTTGACGATCAGGATGTACGGGTCGTCGAGGGACGACTCCATGCGCTCCATGTCGGTGGCGAAGTACGCCGAGATGTAGCCCTTGTCGAAGCGCATGCCCTCGGTGAGCTCAAGCTCCAGACCGAAGGTCTGGGACTCCTCGACGGTGATGACGCCTTCCTTGCCGACCTTGTCCATGGCCTCGGCGATGAGCTCGCCGATCTGGGTGTCGGCGGCGGAGATGGAGGCCGTCGAAGCGATCTGCTCCTTGGTCTCGACATCCTTGGCCTGGGCGAGCAGGGCGGCGGAGACGGCCTCGACGGCCTTCTCGATACCACGCTTGAGGGCCATCGGGTTGGCACCGGCGGCCACGTTGCGCAGGCCCTCGCGGACGAGCGCCTGGGCCAGGACGGTGGCGGTGGTCGTACCGTCGCCGGCGACGTCGTCCGTCTTCTTGGCGACTTCCTTGACCAGCTCGGCGCCGATCTTCTCGTACGGGTCCTCGAGCTCGATCTCCTTGGCGATGGAGACACCATCGTTGGTGATCGTGGGGGCGCCCCACTTCTTCTCAAGGACGACGTTGCGACCCTTGGGGCCAAGGGTGACCTTGACGGCGTCGGCGAGCTGGTTCATCCCACGCTCGAGGCCGCGGCGGGCCTCCTCGTCGAACGCAATGATCTTGGCCATCTGAAGTGGTCCTCCCGGACAGCGGTGGATTGCTCCCAGGACCGCGCCCGCGCCCGCGACGGACGGCCTGCGTGCCCGGCGGTTCCTTCCCACCGGACCCTGCGGGCCTCACCGACCCGGTCCTCGTTTCAGTAGCACTCTCACTCGTAGAGTGCTAACGCCAATGATTAGCACTCGACCCCCGAGAGTGCAAGCGGCTCAGGGGAACACCCCCCGCGCCGCCGGGGACACGCGAGGGGCCCACATCCCGTGTCCGGGATGTGGGCCCCTCGTAGGTCTTCCGGGTCTTCGACGGAAGACCGAGCGTCGGTGGTCGATGCTCCGGGACTAGCCGAGCGCGAGCTTGACCATGTCCGCCTGCGGACCCTTCTGGCCCTGCGAGATCTCGAACTCGACCCGCTGACCCTCTTCAAGGGTGCGGTACCCGTCCATCTGGATGGCGCTGTAGTGGACGAACACATCCGCACCACCGTCGACCGCGATGAAGCCGTAGCCCTTCTCCGCGTTGAACCACTTGACGGTGCCCTGAGCCATGCCTAACTCCCCTATTACTGGCCCTTGCGCGGGAACGCACTTCGCGTTACCGGGTCAGAACTTGCGTCGGAACGCTTCGACCGAGGCTGAATGTATCTGCGCGAGTGCTGTCTGCAACAGGTCAATCCGACGAGAAATCTGGACACCGAGAAACATTGAAATAGAGTGAAAATTTGGCATATTCCAGGGCAACTCGGGCCTGGCAAATTTCGCCAAAGCCCCATACCGCACCTGCACATTGACCCGATGTCGACCCTCACGCGACCCGTTCATATGCGGCGGGCAAGTCCAGCGGAGGGGACTTCCCCAACTCTACCGTGCCCAATCAAGCAGAATTACCCCCTCCACTTTTAGCGGAGGGGGTAATTTCGGTTTTCCGGGTGGGTCAGCAGCCGCCCGCGACGGCCGGGATGATCGAGACGCCGGCGCCGTCCGGCGTCACCGCCGCCAGCCCGCCCTCGAAGCGCACGTCGTCGTCGTTGACGTAGACGTTCACGAACCGGCGGAGCTTGCCCTGGTCGTCCAGGACGCGCGCGGCGATGCCCGGGTGGTTCTTCTCCAGGGACTCGATGACCTCGGCGAGGGTCGCGCCCTCGGCCGGGACCTCGGCCTGACCGCCGGTGTAGGTGCGCAGGATGGTGGGGATGCGGACGTTGACGCTCATGGCGCTACTGCCTTTCCGGGAGTGAGGAGATGTGGTCAGGCCAGGCCGGCGGCGCGGAACGCGTCCAGGCTGGGGCGGATGGTGGCGGTCTGCCCGCTGTCCGCGGCCACCGCCTCCAGGGTCTTGAGGCCGTCGCCGGTGTTGAGGACGACGGTGGTCAGCGCCGGGTCGAGCTGCCCGTTCTCGATGAGCTTCTTCGTCACGCCGACGGTCACGCCGCCCGCGGTCTCGGCGAAGATGCCCTCGGTCTGCGCGAGGATCTTGATGGCCTCGACGACCTGCTCGTCGGTCACGTCCTCGACGAAGCCGCCGGTGCGGCGCGCGATGTCCAGGACGTACGGGCCGTCCGCCGGGTTGCCGATCGCGAGGGACTTGGCGATGGTGTTCGGCTTCTGCGGGCGGACCACGTCGTGACCGGCCTTGAAGGCGGTCGACACCGGGGAGCAGCCCTCGGCCTGGGCGCCGAAGATCTTGTACGGCTTGTCCTCGACGAGGCCGAGCCTGATCAGCTCCTGCAGACCCTTGTCGATCTTCGTCAGCTGCGAGCCGGACGCGATCGGGATGACGATCTGGTCGGGCAGCTGCCAGCCGAGCTGCTCGCAGATCTCGTACGCCAGGGTCTTGGAGCCCTCGCCGTAGTAGGGGCGGAGGTTGACGTTGACGAAGCCCCAGCCCTCGCCCAGCGGGTCGCCGATGAGCTCGGAGCAGAAGCGGTTGACGTCGTCGTAGTTGCCCTCGATGCCGACCAGGTCGCCGCCGTACACACCGGCCATGACGACCTTGCCCTGCTCCAGGTCGTGCGGGATGAACACGCAGGAGCGGAAGCCGGCCCGGGCGGCCGCGGCGCCGACGGCGCCGGCCAGGTTGCCGGTGGAGGAGCAGGACAGCGTGGTGAAGCCGAAGGCGCGGGCGGCCTCGACGGCGATGGCCACGACGCGGTCCTTGAAGGAGTGCGTCGGGTTGCCGGAGTCGTCCTTGACGTACAGCTTGCCGGTGACGCCCAGCTCCTTGGCCAGGTTGGCCGCGTCGACGAGCTTGGTGAAGCCCGGGTTCAGGCTCGGCTTGGACGCCACGTCGGCGGGGACGGGCAGCAGCGGCGCGTAGCGCCAGATGTTGTTCGGACCGGCCTCGATCGCGGCGCGCAGGGCTTCGGGGTCACCGGTGGGGAGGTCGTAGGCGACTTCCAGAGGTCCGAAGCACTCGGCGCACGCGAAGATGGGACCGAGCTCGAAGCGGGTACCGCACTCGCGACAGGAAAGGCCCGTGGCAGGTCCGAGATCGACAGAGGTGGCGACAGTCTGTGCAGCCATGATGGCGAGGCCCTTTCTCCTCATCTTCCCCATGGCGCATTTCGCCATGAGACGGAATTGGCACCTTCCCTAGCCGGGGACCTCGCTGACGAGCGCTGCTGCGCGATCGCGAGAACCGACTGGAGGGTTGCCGGGGCTTCAACGGGCCGTGTCCCTCTGCCCCTCTGGATGAGCGGTATGGCACCGGCACACGCGCTCTGTGGCGCGCCGGTGCGTTTGTACGCGGGGGACCCCGGCATGCGGTGGTCCTTCGCGTTGTTCAAGACTGTAACCGAAGGGACGGGCGGTTGAGACAGCCGTCCGAACCGCGAGATGGATCACGAAACGGCCGATAACGCCGACGAGCAGGGAGTGCTGAGGGTGCTGGAAGAGGTGGAGCGATGGCTGGCCGACCGCTCCTGGTCCGCCGCCGACCGACCGCTCGACCAGCTGCTCGACCTCAAACGGGCGGCCGGAACCACGGTCAGCGTGGTGCTGCCCGCGCTGGACGAGGAGGCGACGGTCGGCGCGATCGTCGAGGTCGTCCGGCGTGAGCTGATCGAGGGACTGCCGGTCCCGCTCGTGGACGAGCTGGTCGTGGTCGACTCGGGCTCGGCCGACCGGACCGCCGAGGTCGCGGCGAAGGCCGGCGCCCGGGTGGTGCACCGCGACGAGATCCTGCCGAGGATCCCGGCGCTGCCCGGCAAGGGCGAGGTGCTGTGGCGCTCGCTGCTGGCCACCACCGGCGACGTCGTCTGCTTCGTGGACGCCGACCTGCGGGACTTCTCGGCCTCCTTCGTCTCGGGGATCGTGGGCCCGCTGCTGACCGACCCCGGCGTGCAGTTCGTCAAGGCGATGTACGACCGGCCCCTCGGCGACGCCCCCGGCCAGGGCGGCCGGGTCACCGAGCTGGTGGCCCGGCCCCTGCTGAACCTGCACTGGCCGCAGCTGGCCGGCTTCGTGCAGCCGCTGGGCGGCGAGTACGCCGTGCGCCGCTCGCTGCTGGAGCGGCTGCCGTTCCCCGTCGGCTACGGCGTCGAGCTGGGCCTGCTGGTCGACGCCCTGCACACGGTCGGGCTGGACGCGCTGGCCCAGGTGGACGTGGGCGTACGCCTCCACCGCCACCAGGACGGGCAGGCGCTGGGCCGGATGGCCGCGGCGATCTACCGCACGGCCCAGGTGCGGCTCTCGCGCGGGCACCTCGTACGGCCGGAGCTGACGCAGTTCGAGCGGGGCCCGGAGGGCTTCGTGCCGCGCACGTACCCCGTGGACACCGAGGAACGGCCGCCGATGCTGGGCGTGAAGGAGTACGGCCGGCGCCACGTCGCGTGACCGTGTCCATACGTTTGAGCGAGCGCGGGCCGGGCTAGGTTCGGCCCATGGCTTCTCAGGTACTCGTCGCGGCGAACCGCGGCCCGCTCTCCTACGCCCTCTCGGACGACGGGACGCTCAGCGCCCGGCGCGGCGGGGGCGGTCTCGTCTCCGGACTCTCGGCGGCCCTCGCGGAGCAGCCGGGGGCGCTGTGGATCTGCGCGGCGCTGTCGGACGCGGACCGGGAGGCGGTCCGCCGGGACGTCTCCGAGCCGGGCGTCCGGATGCTGGACATCGATCCCACGATGTACGACGACGCGTACAACGGCATCGCGAACTCGGTGCTGTGGTTCACCCACCACCACCTCTACGACGTGCCGCGCGAGCCGGTCTTCGACGCGGGGTTCCGGCGCCGCTGGGACTCCTACGTGGCGTACAACGAGGCCTTCGCGCGCGCCCTCGCCGAGGAGGCGGCGCAGGGCGCCCGCGTGCTGGTGCAGGACTACCACCTGGCGCTGGTCCCGGGGCAGCTGCGGGAGCTGCGGCCGGACCTGCGGATCGCCCACTTCACGCACACGCCGTGGGCCTCGCGGGAGTTCCTGGACATGCTCCCGGCCGACGTCGCCGGGCAGTTGGTGTGGGGGATGCTCGGGGCGGACGTGGTGGGCTTCCACACCCGCGCCTGGGCCGACGCCTTCGCGGGCGCCGCGCAGCCGGACGACGCAGGGCGCGTGGCCGTCTTCCCGCTGGGTGTGGACGCGGACGAGCTGCGGGCGCTCGCGCACCGGCCGGAGGTGGACGGGAAGCTGGCCGAGCTGCGGGCGGAGGTCGCGGGCCGCCTGACGATCGCCCGCGTGGACCGGACCGAGCTGTCGAAGAACATCCTGCGGGGCCTGCTGGCCTACCGGGAGCTGCTGGAGGTCCGCCCCGAGTGGCGCGGCCGGGTGGTGCACCTGGCCTCGGCGTACCCGTCGCGGCAGGACCTGAAGGTGTACCGGGACTACACGGCGGCCGTCTCGGAGCTGGCCGCGGAGATCAACGCGGAGTTCGGGACGGAGGACTGGCAGCCGGTGCTGGTGTCGGTGAAGGACGACTTCGCGCGGTCGCTGGCGGTCTACCGGATGGCGGACGTGGCGCTGGTGAACCCGGTGCGGGACGGGATGAACCTGGTGGCCAAGGAGATCCCGGTGGTCTCGGAGGCGGGGTGCGCGGTGGTGCTGTCGACGGGGGCGGGCGCGTACGAGGAGCTCCGCGAGGACGCGCTGACGGTGAACCCGTACGACGTCTCGCAGACGGCGCAGGCTCTGCACGCGGCGCTGTCCATGCCGGTGGCCGAGCGTGCGGAACGCACCAAGCGCCTGGCGGCGGCCGCCACGGCCCTCCCCCCGGCCCAGTGGTTCACGGCCCAGCTCGCCGCCCTGGAGGCCTGAAGCTGCCGGGCTCTGCCCGGACCCGCTCCTCAAACGCCGGAGGGGCTGGAGTCTGCGACGGCTCGGGCCAGGGCGGCCAGGAAGGCGGCCACGGAGCCCGGTCCGGGGAGGACGAGGTCGGCGCGCGCGGCGAGTTCGGGCACTTCGGCCGAGCCGCTGCACACCAGCAGTCCCGGCAGGCCGTCGGCCCTGCGCTTCTCGACGGCCGAGTACGCGGCGAGGTCGCCCAGGTCGTCGCCGGCGTACAGCACCGTCTCCGCGTCCCGCTCCGCCAGGAACTCCGTCAGGGCCACGCCCTTGTCCATGCCCGGGGGCCTCAGCTCCAGCACGGCCCGTCCCGGTTCGACCATCAGCCCGTGCCGGGCGGCGAGCTCCGTGAGGGGTTCGCGCAGGGCGGCGAAGGCCGCCGCCGGGTCGTCGGCCCGCCGGGTGTGGACGGCGAGCGCCCGGCCCTTCTCCTCGATCCAGGTGCCGCGCCAGGCTCCGATGGAGTCGAGGAACCCGGGCAGCTCGGCCCGTACGGCCGCCACTCCGGGGTGCTCGGCGGGGGCGTGGACTATGCCGGTGACGGCGTCCCAGCGTTCGGCGCCGTAGTGGCCGAGGACGACGAGGTGCTCCAGTCCGGGCACTCCGGCGAAGCCCCCGTAGCGGACGGCGACGCCCGCGGGCCGCCCGGTGACCACGGCCACCGAGTCCACCTCGGGGGCGAGCGCCGAGAGCGCGGGAACGGCTTCGGGATGTGCCCGGGCCTGGTCCGGGTCCGGGACGATGTCGGCGAGGGTGCCGTCGAAGTCCAGGGCGACCACGGACCGGCGGGGTGCGCGGAGCAGGGCTTCGAGTCCCTCGCGTCCGGCTGCGGTGACGGGCATCGGCAGATCGTGCGGATGGCTCCCCATACGCACGACCCTAACGGCCCGGCGGCCCGGCGGCTACGGCTATCGCCGGGATCGCTGGGCCTCGCGGATCCTGCGCAGGCGGTTGACGGTGCCCGGGGCGTGGGCCAGCGCCCGCGGGTCGTCCATGAGGGCGTTGAGCAGCTGGTAGTAGCGGACGGGGGTCATCCCCAGCCCTTCCCTTATGGCCCGTTCCTTGGCTCCGGGCCCCGGCCAGGTGCGTCCCTCGTACGCGAGCACCGCGGCCTCCGCGGCCGTCAGCTGCCCCTCGTCCGTCATACCGCCAGGTTAACGCCGCCGTCCGACAGACGGCGGCGTGCCCCGTGCCGGCGGGCTCAGCCCTTGTCCGCCGCGCGCGCCGCGGTGGCGATCTCCTCCAGCACCTTGGTGGGCTGGCCGCCGGGCTGGACGGCCGTGCCGATCTTCTGCTTGATGTCCTCGCTGACGCCCGCCCAGGACTTCTTGCCGACCGGGTAGAGCCGCGAGCTGGGCAGCGCCGCCAGGAAGGGCTTCAGCTGGGCGGCGGAGCCGTTCGTGGCGGCCTGCTTGGCCTGGAAGCCGGTGGTGGTGGCGGGCAGCAGGTCGTACTTCTCGGTGAAGGCCGTCACGTTCTTGGGCTGGTACAGGTAGTCCAGGAACTTGCCGGACTGCTCGCGGTGGCCGTTCTTGAAGGCCATCACCCAGTCCGCGACGCCCATCGCCGGCTGCGCGGAGCCGTCGGACGCGGGCAGCGGCACCATGCCATACTTCACGCCCTTGGCCTCGGCCTGCTTCATCAGCGTCGGGTGGCCGTTGAGCATGCCGACCTCGCCCTTGGTGAAGGCCTCGAAGGCGGCCTGGCGGTCCAGCTTGGCCGGCTCGACCGGCCCGGTGAGCCCCTGGCCGACCATCTTGTCGCGCAGGAACTCCAGCGACTTGACGTTGTCGGCGGAGTCGATGGAGTAGCCCTCTTCGTTGTCGGTGTAGCCGCCACCGCCCGCGAGCATCCACATCATCGTCTCGGCCTGTGCCTCCTCGCGGCCCAGGGGCAGCGCGAAGGGGGTGGCCACGCCGGCGCCCTTGAGCTTCTTCGCGGCGGCCTCCAGGTCGGCCCAGCTCTTCGGCTGCCAGCCCTTGCCGTCCTTGCCGATCACGCCCGCGTCGGCCAGCAGCTTCTCGTTGTAGAAGAGCAGCCGGGTGCTGGAGACGAAGGGCATGCCGTACTGGGTCTGCTTGACCTTCCCGGCGTCCGCGAGCGGGGCGAGGAAGTCGGCCTCGGTCTTCACCGAGAGCAGCTCGGCCGTGGAGTACAGCTTGCCGGCGGCCGCGTAGTCGGCGTAGGCGCCGATCTGCGCGATGTCGGGGGCCTTGCCGGCCTTGACCATCTCGGCGACCTTGGCGTCGACCTCGGACCACGAGTAGACGCTGACCTCGACCTTCACGTCGGGGTGCTCCTTCTGGAAGCCCTCGGCGAGGCCCTTCCAGTAGGCCGTCGAGGAGTTCTGCGGATTGTCCCCGTAGTCGGCCGCCACGACCCGCAGGGTCACCTCGTTGTCTCCGGTGAGTCCGCCGATGGCTCCGCAGCCCGTCAGCGTCACGGCGGTCAGGCACAGCGCGGCGCCGGACGCGGCCAGGCTCTGGTAACGGCCCTTCACAGGTATCGATCCACCCCTTGTTGTACGTACGATCCACGTAAGGTCTACACCACTTTGGCGGCTCGTCCACATCAGGCCCCCCACCAGGGCGCCCGATTTGTATGGCCACTCAACAATCCCCCTCATTGGACTAGACCTTTCGCCCCCGAGCACGCGAGACTGTCTCTGTGAAACCCGTGAAACACGTCATCGCCCTCGATGTGGGCGGCACCGGGATGAAGGCCGCCCTCGTCGCCGACGACGGCACCCTGCTGCACGAGGCGCGCCGCGCCACCGGCCGCGAGCGGGGCCCGGACGCCGTCGTCGAGACGATCCAGGACTTCGCCGCCGAGCTCCTCGCCACCGGCCGGGAACGCTTCGGACGGGCCGCCTCGGCGGCCGGCGTCGCCGTCCCGGGCATCGTCGACGCCGACCACGGGATCGCCGTCTACGCGGCGAACCTCGGCTGGCGCGACGTCCCGCTGCGCGCGCTGCTCGCCGCGCGCCTGGGCGGCATCCCCGTGGCCCTCGGCCACGACGTGCGCACGGGCGGCCTCGCCGAGGGCCGCATCGGCGCCGGCCGGGGCGCCGACCGCTTCCTCTTCGTCCCGCTCGGCACCGGCATCGCCGGCGCCATCGGCATCGCCGGCCGCATCGAGGCCGGCGCCCACGGGTACGCGGGCGAGATCGGGCACATCGTGGTCCGCCCCGGCGGCCCCGACTGCGGCTGCGGCCAGCGCGGCTGCCTGGAGACCCTCGCCTCCGCCGCCGCCGTCAGCCGCGCCTGGGCGGCCGCCTCCGGCGACCCCGGGGCCGACGCCGCCGACTGCGCCAAGGCCGTCGAGTCCGGTGACGGGCGGGCCCGCGAGGTCTGGCTGGCCGCCGTGGGAGCCCTCGCCGACGGGCTGGTCACGGCGATCACCCTGCTGGACCCGCGCACGCTGATCATCGGTGGCGGGCTCGCCGAGGCGGGGGAAACCTTGTTCACACCACTACGGAAGGCCGTGGAGGAGCGCGTGACGTTCCAGCGGCTCCCCCACATCGTGCCGGCGGCCCTCGGGGACACCGCCGGCTGCCTGGGCGCAGGGCTGCTCGCCTGGGACCTACTCGCCACGGAGGTACCGGCCTGATGTCCGGAAGCGCACACAGCACTGTTCTCTCCGGCGCCAGGGTGGTGCTGCCCACCGGGACCGTGGCGGGCGGGCGGGTCATCGTCGACGGCGACCGCATCGCCGGCAGCGCCCGCGAGGGCGCCGAGATCGTCGACCTGACCGGGCACTGGATCGTCCCCGGCTTCGTCGACATGCACAACCACGGCGGCGGCGGGGCCTCGTTCACCTCCGGCACCGCCGAGGACGTACTCCAGGGCGTGCGCACGCACCGCGCGCACGGCACCACCACCCTGGTCGCCTCCACCGTCACCGGGGACCTCGACGAACTCGCCCGGCGGGCCGGGCTGCTGGCCGAGCTGACCCAGGCGGGCGAGATCGCCGGCATCCACTTCGAGGGGCCGTTCATCAACCCCTGCCGCAAGGGCGCCCACAAGGAGGACCTGCTGCGCGACCCCGACCCGGCCGAGGTCCGCAAGCTCATCGACGCGGCCCACGGCGCCGCCCGCATGTTCACCCTGGCCACCGAACTCCCGGGCGGCCTGGACTCCGTACGGCTGCTGGCCGAGCACGGCGTCATCGCCGCGATCGGGCACACCGACGCCAGTTACGAGCAGACGCGCGCCGCCATCGACGCGGGCGCGACCGTGGCCACCCACCTCTTCAACGCGATGCCCGCGCTCGCGCACCGCGAACCCGGTCCGATCGCCGCCCTCCTGGAGGACGAGCGGATCACCGTCGAGCTCATCAACGACGGCACCCACCTGCACCCCGCCGCCCTCGAACTGGCCTTCCACCACGCGGGCGCGCACCGCGTCGCACTGATCACCGACGCCATGGACGCGGCCGGCTTCGGCGACGGCACCTACCACCTCGGCCCGCTGGAGGTCGAGGTCAGGGGCGGTGTGGCCCGCCTCGTCGAGGGCGGCTCCATCGCCGGCTCGACCCTCACCCTGGACACCGCCTTCAAGCGCTCGGTGACCCTCGACAAGCTGCCGGTGGAGTCCGTGGTCCAGGCGATCTCCGCCAACCCGGCCAAGCTGCTCGGCCTGTACGACGAGGTCGGCTCGCTGGAGCCCGGCAAGTACGCGGACCTCGTCGTCCTGGACGCCGCCTTCGACCTCAAGGGCGTCATGCGGCGCGGCGAATGGGTCGTCAGCCCCGCTCTCCGCGAGGCCGTCTGACGGCCCGGCGGCCGGACAGAGGGTAGGCGGTCGGCCCGTGGGACTGGGCCGACCGCCCTGCGTTTGGCATGATCCCGGCAGCAACAGACCCGGGGGTGCCCATGATCCTGACCGTGACGCTCAACACCGCACTCGACGTCACCTACCGCGTGCCGCGGCTGCTTCCGCACGCCTCGCACCGGGTCACCGCCGTCACCGAACGGCCCGGCGGCAAAGGGCTCAACGTGGCCCGCGTCCTGGCGGCGCTCGGCCACCAGGTCACCGCGACGGGCTTCGCCGGCGGCCCGGTCGGCTCCGTCGTGCGCGACGCGCTGGCCGCCTGCCCCGGGGTGGTGGACGCCCTGCTCCCCTGCGAGGGCGCCTCGCGCCGCACCCTGGCCGTGGTCGACGAAACCTCGGGCGACACCACGCAGTTCAACGAGCCGGGCCCGCTGATCACGCCCGCGGAGTGGTCGCGGTTCCTCGCGCACTACGAGGAGCTCGTGGCCGGGGCGCGGGCGGTGGCCCTGTGCGGAAGCCTCCCGCCGGGCGTGCCGGTGGGCGCGTACGCGGTGCTCGTACGGGCGGCCCGCGCGGCCGGGGTCCCCGTCCTGCTGGACACCAGCGGCGAGGCCCTGCGCCGCGGGGTCGCCGCCCGGCCCGAGATCATCAAGCCGAACGCCGCCGAGCTGGCCGAGCTCACCGGCTCCCGCGACCCGCTCCCCGCAAGCCGCGACGCCCGCCGCCGCGGCGCGCACGCGGTGGTCACCTCGCTGGGCCCGGCCGGCCTGCTGGCCGCCACCGCCCGGGGCGCCTGGCAGGCGGCCCCGCCGCGCCCGCTGTCCGGCAACCCCACGGGAGCGGGCGACTCCGTCGTCGCCGGCCTGCTGTCCGCCCTGGCGGAGGGCCTGGACTGGCCGGACCGCCTCACCCGCGCGGTCGCCCTCTCCGCGGCCACGGTCCTGGCCCCGGTCGCGGGAGAGTTCGACCCCCGCACCTACGAAGAGGTACGGGGGTCGGTGGAGGTCACGCCCGTCTAGCGGGCGCAGGAGCGGATCAGCCCTGTTCCAGCCAGAGCTGGTCGAGGACGACGTCGCACTGGTTGCCCGCCTCGCACGAGATCTTGATCGTGTTGGCGCCCTGCTTGAGGTCCACCAGCGAGTACGTGTTCGTCCAGCCCTTGGCCCAGTCGCCCGGGGCCGCCTTGGAGAAGTTCGCCATGTTGACCGGCCGGGTCTGCACCTCGCCGTTGACGGTCAGCGTGGTGCTGGCGTCCTTGCCCGGCACCCCGTAGGTCATCTTCAGCTTGTACTTGCCCGTCTTGGGAACGTCCAGCGACCAGGTGGCCGCCGCACCCACCGCGTTCAGGCCCGTCACGTACTGGCCGTTCTCGCTCTTCGCGCCCGGCAGCGTGTTCTGCAGGTTCGCGCCGCCCGTGAGGGACATGCCGGCGCCGCCGAAGTCGGCCTTCGGCAGCGGGGCCTGCGACGGCTTCGCGCTCGGGGTCGGGCTCGCCGGGTCCTGCGGGGCCTGCGACTGCTGGCCGCCGTTCGCCGTGTCGCTGCCCTTGTCCTCGCCCTTGTCCTTGTCGCCGAACGCGAGGGCAGCGCCGATGCCGATCACGACCGCGCCGACCACCGCGACGGCCGCGATCAGCAGGCCGCGCCGGCTGGAGCCGCCGCCGTGGCCGCCGTGACCGCCGGGCTGCCCGATCGTCTGGGTCTGGTGCTGCGGGGACTGGGGCTGCTGCGGAACGCCGTAGCCGCCGGCCTGGAGCGCCTCGGGGGCCTGGTACTGGGCCTGGTAGCCGGGGCTCTGCTGGTGCGGGACGGGGCCGCGCTGGCCGCCGCCGTTCCTGCGCTCGCCCACCGTCCGCACCTGGTGGTGCGAGGTGCGGGGGACGCCGGGCTGGGGACCGGGGTGACCGCCCGCCGCGCCGGGGTAGCCGTACCCGCCGCCCGATGTGGGCGGGGTGGCTCCCGCCGCCTGGCCGTCCTCGTAGAGGTAGCCGAACGGATCATCGTCCTCGGGCTTGTTCGCCCCACCGTGCGGGCCGTTGTTCGCGGGCGTCGTCATCGCAGGTCACTCCTTTCGACCCACGGGAGCCTACCCCGAACACGTGCGCACACGGGTGACGGACCGCCTCAGCCCGCCCGGCGGTGCGCCTTGGAGCGGGACCTCTTCTCGATGTACATCCGCTGGTCGGCCGAGCGCAGCACCTCGTCCGCGGACATGCCGCAGCTGGCCCAGCCGATGCCGAAACTCGCGCCCACACGCACCGCGCGGCCGTCCACGCGGATCGGCGGGATGATCGCGTTGCGCAGCCGGACGGCGAGGTCCGCGGCGTCCGCGGCACCGAGGCCGTCGGCCAGAACGACGAATTCGTCACCACCCAGCCGGGCGACGGTGTCACCGTCCCTGACGCCCGTCGTCAGCCTCCGGGCGACCTCGATCAGGACCGCGTCGCCCGTGTGGTGCCCGAACCTGTCGTTGATCGACTTGAAGCCGTCGAGGTCGCAGAAGAGGACCGCCAGCCCCTTCGTCCCGTCGTCGACGTCGGTCGCGGGCGCCACCGTGTGCACGTGGTGGTCGTACGGTCCGTCCGTCGGGGCGGTCGGCGCCCCGGGGAAGTCGAAGGGATCGGACGCGGTGTACCGGTCGGGGCCGTCGGGCTGGAATCCGTGCTCGCCCGCACCACCCGCGGCACCCGCCTCCCGCCGCACCTCGTGTCCGTCGTGCCCGCCGTGCACCTCGCGCCCCTCGTAGGCCGCGTCCAGGGCCTCGATCGCGCTGGCCCGCGCGGACTGTGGCCTGCGGCACAACCGGGCGCCGAGCCGGGCCCGCAGTTCGGCGCTGTTGGGCAGGCCGGTCAGCGAGTCGTGGCTGGCCCGGTGGGCGAGCTGGAGCTCGTGGCGCTTGCGCTCCTCGATGTCCTCGACGTGCGTGAGCAGGAAGCGCGGCCCGTCGGCGGCGTCCGCCACGACGGAGTTGCGCAGCGAGACCCACACGTACGTGCCGTCCCGGCGGCCCAGGCGCAGCTCGGCGCGGCCGCCCTCGGCGGAGGTGCGCAGCAGGGTGCCGATGTCCTCGGGGTGGACCAGGTCGGAGAAGGAGTAGCGGCGCAGTACGGAGGCGGGACGGCCGAGCAGCCGGCACAGCGCGTCGTTGGTCCGCAGCAGGCGGCCGTGCTGGTCGCCGCCCATCTCGGCGATGGCCATGCCGCTGGGGGCGTACTCGAAGGCCTGGCGGAACGACTCTTCACTGGCGCGGAGCGCCTGCTGCTCGCGTTCCAGCCGGACGAGGGCGCGCTGCATGTTCGCGCGGAGCCTCGCATTGCTGATCGCAATCGCCGCCTGGAAGGCGTACATCTGGAGCGCTTCGCGGCCCCAGGCACCGGGCCGGCGGCCGTTGCGCGGTCTGTCCACCGAAATGACACCCAGAAGTTCCCCGCCGGACGCGTACATGGGTGCGTAGAGCCGGTCCTCGGGGTGCCACTCGTCCTCGAAGCGCGGATCGGGGCCGTCGGTGTGCCACTGGGGGACGTCGTCCTCCAGCAGGACCCAGCCCTCCGTGTGCGGGATGAAGCGGAGCCCGTCCCAGCACTCACCCATCGTCAGACGGCGCTCCCAGGAGGCGCGGGAGCCCACGCGACCTGTGATGAGGGCCTCCGCGGCAGGGTCGCCCGCGAAGGCGGCGACGACCAGATCCCCGTCGGGGCGAACGAGGTTGACACAGGCGAGCTCATAGCCGAGGCCCACGACGATGCCGTCCACGACGGTCTGCAGAGTGTCCGCCAGGCTCCGGGCCGTATTGAGATCGGCCACCACCCGGTGCAGCTGCCGCAGGGTCGCAAGACGGACGTACGGCTCCGACTCGGTCTCCATTGCTCGCTCTCCCCGAGACCTCGACAGCAACTCCAGGTTTGTCATCGGCGTTTCGTTGCGGTGTCCCGTCCACTGAATCACAGTGAGCTGTGCGGCAGGTACACAGGGTCAACAAATCTTGCCCTCTGTGACTCAAGTCACATGAGATGAATAACGGTACGCGCTGGGACGGTTCGGACTGGGAGCGCTCCCCCGGCTTCTCGTGAGCAAACGATACGCCCGGGCCTAGGCCGAGGGGCGGGGGCACGACTCGGACCAGGGCCCGATGTGCCGTACGAGAGGGCGAGATTAGCGTTTCAGGGTGCTGAAGACGACCCCCGTACCCGCCCCGCCCGACACGAGCCCCCATGCTGAGGGGGTGAGCAATGACGAGTTCCGCGCCGCGATGTCCCGGCTGACCGCGGGCGTGTGCCTGATCACCGCGCACGAGACCCCGCTGACGGCCGACGGGCCGCGCGGCGAGGACGTCGGCATGACGGCGACCGCCTTCCTGTCCGTGTCCCTCGACCCGCCCCTGGTCCTGGTGAGCCTGCGCGAGGGCTCCCGCATGGACGACCTGCTGGCGGAGCAGCCGCTGTGGGCGGTCTCCGTCCTCGCCGACCACCAGCTCCAGATCGCGGGCCGCTTCGCGATGAAGGGCCGCATCAGCGACCGGCTGCTCTTCGCGGACCTGCCGTACGTACGCGGCGAGGCCTCCGGCGCGCCCCTGCTGAGCGGCGCCCTCGCCACCCTGGAGTGCCGGACGGAGAACCGCGTCGAGGCGGGTGACCACACCCTGGTGATCGGCCGGGTCCTGACCGCCGCGCTGCCCTCCCCGGACTCCGCGCCGCTGACGTACTTCCGCGGGCGCTACCGGCACCTGGGCTGATCCCCCGGGCGGCCCCCCGGGCCGAACCCGCGGGCCCGGCTCCCGGGCCGATCCCGCAGGACCGGCTCCCGCCGCGGCTACCGGTCCCGGCGCGGCTACCAGTCCCGGCCGGTCCGGCCCCGCTTGGTCTCGGCCCGCGCCTTCTTCTCGCGCAGCCGCCGCTCGTTGATCCCGCGCGGGATCTTCGTCGCCCGGCGCTGCTTGGGCGGCGGCGCCGTCGCCTCCGCCAGCAGCGAGGCCAGCCGGACCAGGGCCATCTCCCGGTTGCGCAGCTGCGAGCGGTGCTCGGAGGCCCGTACGGTCACCACCCCGCCCACCAGCCGGCCCGCGAGGCGCTCCAGCGCCCGCTCCTTCCAGACCTCGGGCAGCGCCTTGGTCGCCGCCAGGTCGAACAGCAGCTCCACGCGCGAGTCCGAGGTGTTCACGTGCTGCCCGCCGGGCCCTGAGGACCGCGAGAAACGCCAGGAGAGCTCCCCCTCGGGGAGCGCGACCGAACCGCGGATGACATAGGGACCAGGCATGCCCCCTATGATCCGCGCCCGCCGGGCCCGCGTCACCCGCATTTGTCGTCATCCGGAATTCAGGACGGGAACCCGACCGGCCTCTCGTCGCGTTATAGAGGTCAGCGGTACCTTGACCGCCTGTACGTGCATGTTGGATGAGGAAAGGGACATTCCCATGGCTGTCAGCCTGTCCAAGGGCGGCAACGTCTCGCTCACGAAGGAGGCCCCGGGCCTCGCTGCCGTCACGGTCGGTCTCGGCTGGGACGTCCGTACGACCACCGGTGTCGACTTCGACCTCGACGCCTCGGCCATCGCCGTCAACGCGATGGGCAAGGTCGTCTCCGACGGCCACTTCGTCTTCTTCAACAACAAGTCCACCCCGGACCAGACCATCGTCCACACCGGTGACAACCGCACCGGCGAGGGCGCGGGCGACGACGAGGCCATCAACGTCAACCTCGCCGGCCTGCCCGCCGACGTGGACAAGATCGTCTTCCCGGTCTCGATCTACGACGCCGAGAGCCGCAGCCAGAACTTCGGCCAGGTCCGCAACGCCTACATCCGCGTCGTGAACCAGGCCGGCGGCGCCGAGATCGCCCGCTACGACCTCTCCGAGGACGCGGCGACCGAGACCGCCATGGTCTTCGGCGAGCTCTACCGCAACGGCGCCGAGTGGAAGTTCCGCGCGGTCGGCCAGGGCTACGCCTCGGGCCTCACCGGCATCGCCCAGGACTTCGGCGTCAACGTCTGAGTCGGCACGGTCCGCCGCTGACGGACACCAGCGGTGGCGAAGCCCCCTCCCGGCCGTCCGGGGAGGGGGTTTCGCTACCGTTCCGCAGGTGATCCTCCAACCGCTGGTCCCCGTGGACGGCGCCCTCCCCGGCCCGGTCCTGACCGAGATCGCCGCCCTCTACTCGACCAACCACGCGTTCTTCGAACTCAGCGGCGACTTCCCCGACCCGAACCGCATCACGGTCGAACAGGTCGCTGCCTCCCTCGCCGACGAACTCGCCCACGACGGCGCGGAGATCCTCCTCGCCCGCAGCGCGGGCCGCCTCGTCGGCCTGGCCGCCACCCTGGACCGCAACCCGGCCGCCGCCCCGGGGGACGACGACCCGTGGATCGGGCTCCTGCTCATCGACGCCACCGCGCACCGCGAGGGCTACGGCCGCGCCGTGGCCACCCTGGTCGAGGACCGCTTCCGCGCCGCCGGGCGCACCGGCGTGCAGATCGCCGTACTGGACAACAACCCCAAGGGCCTGGCCTTCTGGCAGACCCAGGGGTACTCGCCCGTGCGCCGCGCCAAGGACCGCGAACTGGGCCGCGACTGCACGGTGCTGCGCAAGCCCCTCGACACGGACCGGCTCGACACGGCCTAGGAGGGGACGGCGGTCCTACTTCGGGCGGTCCTTCCCGTACAGCCAGACGTCCCAGACCCGCTTCAGGTCGTGGCCCGTCTTCTGCTGCGCGTAGGCGGTGAAGTCGGCCGTACTCGCGTTGCCGTACCGGTGGTCGGCGGCCCAGCCGCGCACCAGGGCGAAGAACTTCTCGTCGCCGACCTCCTGCCGGATCCGCTGCAGGACCATCGCGCCGCGCTGGTACACCGGACTCGCGGAGATGTCCTGCGGCCCGGGCGGGTCGGCCGGCGGGAAGGCGTCCCAACCGGAATCCGCCGCCGCGTCGACCTCCGTGTCCCCGGACAGCAGGGCGTCGAAGTGCTGCTGCGCCGTCGGCCCGCCGTGGTCCTCGTCCCACAGCCACTCGGCGTAGGTCGCGAAGCCCTCGTTGAGCCACATGTCCTTCCAGGTCTTCGGCGACACCGAGTTGCCGAACCACTGGTGGGCCAGCTCGTGCAGCACCAGCGCCTCGTCCTCGGGCGCACCCGGGTACACCGGCTTGGTCTGCGTCTCCAGCGCGTAGGCGAGGGTCCCCGCCGGCAGTACGACGGCACCCGCCGTGCCGAACGGATAGGGCCCGAACCGGCCGCTGCCCCACTCGACCATCTCGGGCAGCCGCGCGAGCGACCGCTCGCTCGCCGCCGCCTCCTCGGGCGACACCGCGTTGTAGACCGACACCCCCGAAGGCGTCTTCCCCGTGGTCACCTTGTACGGGCCGACGACGGCGGTGGCCAGATAGCTGGCCATCGGCTCCGGGCTGTGCCACGCGAACCGCGTCCGCCCGCCGGCGACTTCGGTGCGCGAGCGCAACTCCCCGTTCGACACGGCCTCGTAGCCGTGCGGGACGGTGATCGTGATGTCGTAGGAGGCCTTGTCGCTCGGGTGGTGGTTGCCGGGGAACCAGGTCATCGAGCCCACGGGCTCGCCGACGCCGACGGCACCCCTCTCGCCCGTGATCCAGCCCTCCCTGGAGCCGTCCGCGTCCGTGAGGGCCTTGGGCCTGCCGCTGTAGGCGACCTCCGTGCGGAAGACCTGGCCCTTCTTGAGGTCGTCGGCCGGGCGCACGGTCAGCTCGTTGCCGGTCCGGTTGAACCGGGCCCCCGCACCCTCGACGTCCACGCCCTCGACGCGCAAGCCGCTCAGGTCGAGGTTGAAGGAACTGAGCCCCTGCCGGGCCCGCGCGGTGATGACGGCCTTGCCGTGCAGCACCCCGTCCGCAGGGTCGTAGGCCAGGTCCAGCCCGTAGTGCTCGACCTGGTAGCCGCCGTTGCCGGCCTTGGGGAAGTACGGGTCGCGCAGCCCCGACGCACCCGGCCGCCCCTGCACCGGTCCCCCCGTGCACGCCGTGGTGACGGCGAGCAGGGCGGCGACGGCAGGAGCGGCGAGGCGGGGAAGTGCGCGGTGGTCCACACACCCGATCCTAAGCGGGCAAAGGGCGCGATCTACTTGCCCAGCGCGTCCACGCCGGCCTTGGCGAACTTCTCGTCCAGGTCGCCGCTCGGGGCACCGGCCACACCGATGCCGGCGACGGGGGCGCCGTTCGCCTGGACCGGGGTGCCGCCACCGAGGAAGAGGGTGCCGGGGATGTCCTTCAGGTTCGGGGTCTGGGCGAGCCGGCCGACGAGCACCGAGGTCGGGGCGTTCCAGGACACGGCGGTGAAGGCCTTGCGCTGCGCCGACTCGTAGGACTGCGGGCCGGCGCCGTCACCGCGCAGGGTGACGATGGTGTTGCCGTTGCGGTCCACCACCGCGACGGTCACCTTCTGGTTCTCCGCCGCGGCGGCCCGGAGGGCGGCCTGGGCGGCGCGGGTGGCGGCGTCGACGGTCAGGTGCGTCGTGGTGGTGAAGTCCTTGTCGCTCGGGCCGTCCTTCTTCCCCGAGACGGCGGCGGCCCGGGCGGTGGTGGCGGCGGGGCTCGCGCTGGCGCTCACGGCACCGAAGGCTCCGGCGCCCAGGGCGACGGCGAGGGCGGTACCGGTGAGAACGCGGGTGCGGGTCTTCATCTCTGCTGCTCCTGAGAACGGTGGCACGTGGGCACGTGGGCACGTGGGCACGTGGGCACGGTGACGGCATCGGGTCGGTCCGGGCCGGTCGGGCCGGTCGGGTCGGGCCGGCTCCTTCGCTGCTCCAAGCCTGGGCCCGGGACCCCGTCCGCCCCGTCCCCGTACCGGCTCGCCCCGCCCACCGCACCGGCTGACACGGGGGTCAACCGATCGGCCGATGCGCTTCGCCTCCGGCGCGGTATTTGCTGGTCGGACCCGCACCCGGGCGGGGTCCGGCGCGGGGTCCGGGCCGGAGTCCCCGGAGCGGCGGCGCAGCCGCCGGCCCCACCGCCACGCGCCGCAGGCAACCGGCGCCGCAGCCGACAATGGACGCATGCCCCCGACCGAGGAGCACCCCGTGACACCCGCCCCGCCGCGCGACGACACCCGCACGCTGGCGACGGTCGCCCACACCGCGTTCTTCCTGCTCCTCGGCGCCTCCGTGGCCCGCTTCCTCCTGCGCCACCCCGGCGAACCCCGCACCCCGTGGGTCATCGCCCTCAGCATCACCCTGGCCCTGCTCTACGTCCTCGGCCCCGCGCTCGGCGCCGCCCCCACCCGCCGCCGCCTCCTCTGGCTCGGCCTGGTCGTCACCACCTGGGTGGTCCTCGTCGTCCTCGCGCCCAGCTTCGCCTGGTGCGCCGTACCGCTCTTCTTCACCGCCCTGCGCACCCTCCCGCCGCGCGCCGCCATCGTCCTGGTGGCCCTCCTCACCGCCTTCGTCGTGACGGCCCAGCTCCAGCTGTCGAAGTCCTTCGACCCCAACCTGCTCCTGGCCCCGCCCGCCGTCGCCGCCCTCGCCACCGCCGTCTTCGTCCACATGGAACGCCAGGCCCAGGCCCAGCGCGCGCTGATCGACGACCTGATCCGGACCCGCCGGGAGCTGGCCGCCACCGAACGCCGCGAAGGCACCCTCGCCGAACGCCAGCGGCTGTCCATGGAGATCCACGACACCCTCGCCCAGAACCTGTCCAGCCAGCAGATGCTGCTCCAGGCCGCGGACCGCACCTGGGACACCGACCCCGCCACCGCCCGCGGACACGTCCGCACCGCCACCGGCATCGCCGCACACGGCCTCGCCGAGGCCCGCCGGCTCGTCCACGACCTGGCCCCTTCCGAGCTCGCCGACGGCGCCGGCCTCGCCGAAGCCCTGCGCTCCCTCGACGCCGGACCCGGCATCGAGGTCCGCTTCCACCTCGAAGGCGCCCCCGCCCCGCTCCCCGACCGCGTCCAGTCGGCCCTGCTGCGCATAGCCCAGGGCGCCCTCGCGAACGTACGGGAGCACTCGGGCGCCCGTACGGCCGCACTCACCCTGAGCTTCCTCGGGGACCAGGTGGTGCTCGACGTCGCCGACGACGGCCACGGCTTCACCGGGCCCCGCACCGCCCCCGACACCGACGGCCGCGGGCACGGCCTGCCGGCCATGCGGGCCCGCGTCCGCCAGCTGGGCGGCACCCTGACCGTCGAATCCACGCCGGGCGAGGGCACCGTCCTCTCCGCGGCCATCCCCCTGGAGCCCGCTCCGTGACGACGATCCTGCTCTGCGACGACCACGTGGTGGTCCGCGCCGGCCTGCTGGCCCTCCTGGGCAGCGAGCCCGACATCGAGGTCCTCGGCGAGGCCGGCAGCGGCGAGGAGGCGGTCGCCCTGGCCGCCAAGCTCCACCCCGACGTCGTGCTCATGGACCTCCAGCTCGGCGAGGGCATCGACGGCGTCGAGGCCACCCGCCGCATCACCGCGCTCCCGCGGCCCCCGCACGTCCTGGTCCTCACCACTTACGACACCGACGCCGACATCACCCGGGCCATCGGCGCGGGCGCCACCGGCTACCTCCTGAAGGCCGAGCGCCCCGAGGAGCTCTTCGCGGCCATCCACTCCGCCGCCCAGGGCCGCACCACCCTCTCCGCGCCGGTCGCCAGCCGCGTCATGGCCCACATGCGCGGCGGCCGCCCCACCCTCACCGACCGCGAACTGGACATCCTCGGCCAGCTGGCCCGCGGCCTCGGCAACCGCGACATCGCCCGCGCCCTGTTCATCAGCGAGGCCACCGTCAAGACCCACCTGGGGCGCATCTACGACAAGCTCGGCGTCGACACCCGCGCGGGCGCCGTGTCGGTCGCGAAGGAACAGCGCCTCCTGCCGTCCTGACGACCGGGGTGGGGACCTCCGCGCACCCGTGACACCATCGGGTACGTGCTCGACATCGGCTACTCCCTCTCCCGGCGCTTCCCCGACCCCCCGCAGACCGACTACCGCTCGGCGGACGTCCACACGCTGCGCCACGACCTGTTCTGCGGGGACGTGTACCTCGCCGACACCAACTCGGACCGGGAAGTATCCACAGCCTGGGGATGGGTGCCCGTGCTGGACTTCGCCTGGGCGCTGTGCGACATCGTCGAGCAGCTCGACCAGGACCCGCGCGGCAGCCGCTCCGCCCACCGCCAGTACGCCGAGCTCGACTTCACCGAGTCCACGGACCGCATGCTCTTCGAGCGCCGCTTCGGCTGGGTCGACGTCGAGGCCGACTGGATGCCGGCCGAGGAGGCCCCGCTGACCTTCAGCCACCGGCTGCTGCGCCGCGAGGCCCGCGACTTCCTGCACGACCTGCTCGCGGACCTGATCGACATGCACGACGGCCTCGCCGACAACCCGGCGGTATGGACCCTCCAGGCCCGCTTCCCGCGCGTCCCGGCGTAGCCCGCCCGGGCCCGTCCTCCGGTCAGCCCGTCCTCCGGTCAGGGCCGCCTCCGGTCAGAGCCGCCTCCGGTCAGGGCCGCCTCCGGTCAGGGCCGCGATCCGCCGGAGACGAGCTCCCGGAACACCTGAGCGGAGCGCGGGTTCTGCGCGCACTGCCACACGCCGTGCGGGCAGTAGTCGGTGATGCTGTGGTAGAGCGGCTCGTGCTCGGCGAACCAGGCCAGCATGCCCCGTACGTAGTCCGGGTTGTCGCCGTGCCGGAACAGCCCCCACTCGGGGTAGGAGATCCGCTTGCCGTGCGCCTTCGCGAAGTCGACCTGCTGCTGGAGCCCGTAGGGCTGGGTGACCTGCTCGTCGAAGGTGCGGCCGGGCTCCTGGTCGTAGGAATCCATGCCGACGACGTCGACCACGTCGTCGCCGGGATAGCAGCGGGTCCAGGCGATCGCGTCACTCCCGCGGTTGGGGGCGTAGTCGAACCGGAACCGCTGCCCCTGCACGGACCGCATGGCGGCCACGATGCGCCGCCAGTACGTCTTCCAGTTCTCCGGGTCGGGACGGCAGCGGTGGGTGTAGTTGAAGCCGTTCATCTCCCAGCCGAGGACGATCACCGTGTCCGGCACCCCGAGGTCGACCAGCCGCCCGGCCAGCCGCCGGAAGTGGTGGTCGTTCGCACCCCCGGCACCGGCCCGGATCAGCTCCGCGACCCGGGCGTCGGGAACGCCGGCCTCGTTGCGCTCCTGCATGGGCACGTTCAGGACGAACAGCCGGTCGGCCCGCTCCTTGCGCCACCGCGCCCAGGTGCGCAGGGAATCCGGCGCCCCCTCGATGTTCGTCCACGTGTCGCCGGGGAGGTACGTGTGCCCGGCGCGCAGCTCGGCACCGCCGAGCCAGCGCGAGAGCTCCGCCATCCGCTCGACGCCGGGCGAGCCGTAGTGCAGGTAGGCGCCGACGGCCGTCCCGGCGGCCCCCGCACCGCCCCCGGCGCCCGGCCGCGGCGGTCGCGGCCCGGGGCCGCCGAAGCCCCCCACGACGAGCAGGGCGACGGCGACTGTGCCGCCGCAGGCGGCCGCCAGCCTGGGGAACCGACGGAACATGACACCTCCACGGGCCTCGTGCAGCGGTGCGTCTGCCAGCACGTTAGACACCCGCCCCGCCGCCCCGCCCGTCCGCACCCCGACGGCTCGGCCATTCGCCACAGCCCCACCGGCCCGTCCCGGCCCCGCAGGCGTTCGAGGCACGCGGGCACGAGCCGGGCTGGGGCTACGGCTACGGCTACGGCTACGGGACCACCCGCACCCCCAGCTGGGAGGCGAGCGCCGGCGCCAGGTCGAACAGCTGCGCCGGGCTGATCACCGCCCCGGCCAGCGCTTCCACCCCCCGCGCGATCTCCAGTACGGCGGCCTCCCGCAGGTCCACGTCCGCCATCCGGGCCCCGCTGAAGTCGACCCCGCGCAGCGCGCAGTCCCGGAACTCCACCCGTTCCAGCACCGCGCCCGCGAAGTCCGGCTCCACCAGCACGCACCCCTCGAAGACCACGTCCCGCAGGCGCGCCTTCCGCAGGTTCAAGTAGTCGATCTTGCCGCCCCGGACCACCACCCGCTCCAGCCCGGCCCCGTGCAGCTGCACCCCGCCCAGGCGCGCGTCCACCAGCTCCACGTCCCGCAGCGAGGCCCCCGACAGGTCGGTCCCCACCCCGCGGACCCCCTCCAGCACCGAATCCAGGATCCGCGCCTTCGCCAGGCCCGCCTCGTCCAGCGCGCAGCGCCGCACCGCGCAGTCCATGAACCGGGCCCCGACCCCCTCCTGCCCCGCCAGGTCCAGGTCCGCGAACTCCAGCCCGTCGTAGTCCCCGTCCGGCTCCAGCTCCCGCCCGTCCCAGGGAGCCAGCTCCGGAAGCCGCAGCTCCGGCCTCCGCGCCGCCTTCACCGTCTGCTGCCGCCCGTTTCGCACCATGCCCCCATCGTGACCGACCGCACCGACAACGGCCCCCGCCCTTGACCTCAACCCAAGTCGAGGTCGCAGCCTTGATCCATGCCGACCGACACGCACACCACCGCGCACCCCCTCACCAACACCACCATGAACGCGATCCGCCTCCACGCCTTCGGCCCCGCCGAGAACCTCACCCACGAACGCACCGCCGTCCCCGTCCCCGCCCCCGGCCAGGTCCGCATCGCCGTCGCCGCCGCCGGCGTCCACCTCCTCGACACCAGCCTCCGCCAGGGCATCCAGGGCCCGCCCGCCCCGCTCCCCGAGCTCCCCACCGTCCCCGGCCGCGAGGTCTCCGGCACCGTCGACGCCCTCGGCCCCGGCACCGACCCCGCCTGGCTGGGCCGCGAGGTCGTCGTCCACCTCGGCTTCGCCCCCGGCGGCTACGCCGAGTACGCCGTCGCCGATGCGGCCCGGCTGCACCCCGTACCGGACGGCCTCGACGCCGCCGAGGCCGTCGCCATGATCGGCACCGGCCGCACCACCCTCGGGATCCTCCAGTTCGCCGACCTCGGGCCCGGCTCCGTCGCCCTCGTCACCGCCGCCGCCGGCGGCATCGGCACCCTGCTCGTCCAGTACGCGAAGAACGCCGGCGCCACCGTCGTCGCCCTCGCCGGCGGACCCGCCAAGACCGCCATGGCCGCCGCGAACGGCGCCGACCTCGCCCTCGACCACACCGACCCCGCCTGGCCCGAAGCCGTCCGCGCCCACCACCCCGACGGCGCCACCGTCTTCTTCGACTCCGTCGGCGGACCGATCGCCCGCACCGCGCTCGGCCTGCTCGCCCCCGGCGCCCGACACCTCGTCTTCGGCTGGTCCGGTGGCCCGCTCGACCTCACCGACGCCGATCGCGCCGAGCTCACCGCCCGCGGCATCACCACCCAGGGCGTACTGGGCCCCGTCATGCTCCAGCGGGCCGGCGGCGAAGACCCCCTGCGCCTCCTGGAGACCCGCGCCCTCGCCGAAGCCGCCGCCGGCCGCCTCCGCCCGGCCCTGACCCGCTACCCCCTCGCCCGCGCCGCCGAAGCCCACCGCGACCTGGAGACCCGCGCCACCACCGGCAAGGTCGTCCTCGAACCCTGACCCCTCCGGGGCGGGTCGGGGTCATCGGGTCGTCCACCACGCGGTGACCCCGGAGCAGCCGACCGCGACCAACATGCTCATCAGACGCACGGGCGCCTTCTGCACCACCAGATGGAACCCTCCCGCGCGGAGTTCCAGAAACGGTTTCTGCGACTTGATCTCGGACACGGCACGCTCCGGAAGGTCAACCAGCCAACGGGACGACTCATTGCCGATCGGCGGCACGCGCAGCCACCCAACCACACTACATAGTAGGCCAGTTGTGACTACTTGAAGATGGTCGTACCGGACTATTCTCAGAGGCGCGCGACTAGTTCGAACGGGCCATGCGCAAGGGGCGCGGCCGCGGCGCGCCCGTACCGCTCACGCCCCTGCACCGCCGGTCCCGCCCGCCCCGCCGGTCCCGCCCGCCCCGCCGAGCGCGGCCAGCGCCCCGTCCGTCAGCCGGTACACCGACCACTCCTCCTGCGGCCGCGCACCCAGGGCCTCGTAGAAGGCGATGGTCGGCGCGTTCCACTTCAGCACCGACCACTCCAGCCGCTCGTAGCCGCGCTCGACGCACGTGCGCGCCAGCTCTGCCAGCAGCGCCCTGCCGTGACCGCCACCGCGCACGCCCGGCCGTACGTACAGGTCCTCCAGGTAGATGCCGTGCACACCGCGCCACGTGGAGAAGGAGAGGAACCACACCGAGAAGCCGACCGCCTCCCCCTCGTCCGTCTCCGCGATGTGCGCGAACACCGCGGGACGCTCCCCGAACAGCGCCTCCCGCAACTGCTCCTGGGTGGCCCGCGCCTCGTGCGGCACCTTCTCGTACTCCGCGAGTTCACGGATCATCGCGTGGATGACGGGGACATCGGCGACTTCGGCGCTACGGATCATGCCCGCAGCCTAGGGCGGATCACCGCCCCAGCAGCAGCCGCGCGACCGCCAACTGCTCCTCGTCCAGCCTCCCTTCGCCGTCCTCCACGTCCCACAGGCAGTTCTGCAGCACCCGCCCCAGCGTCCAGGCCCGCGCCCGCTCCCGGTCCAGCCCGGCCGCCTCCGTCAGCAGGTCGAACCGCCACCGCACGTCCTCCGCACGGAAGTTGTTGACGATCGCCGGCATCAGGTCGAAGCCGGGGTCGCCGGCCAGCGGCTTCGGGTCGATCGCCAGCCAGGGCTCCCGGCCGCCCGCGAGCACGTTGCCGTAGTGCAGGTCCCAGTGCAGCAGCCGGTCCCCGGGCTCGCCCGCCACCTCCGCGACCGCGGCCGCGCAGTCCCGCAGCAGCCGCCGGTCCCGCTCGTCGACCAGCCGCGCCAGCGCCTGCGGCACCTCCGCCAGCATCCCCGCGGCCATGTCCCCGAGCCCGCGCAGCCCGGCCGGAGCGGGCACCGCCGTCAGCCGCGCCAGCAACTCCCCGACCACCCGCACCGCCTGCCGCGCGTCCCGCCGCGCGAGGGCCGCCAGGTCGCGCCCCGCATCCAGCCGCTCCAGCAGCAGCGTGCCGGTGTCCGCGTCGTGGTCCAGCAGCCGTACGCAGCCGTCCCCGTCCCAGGCGCGCAGCGCGACCGGCTCCCCCGCGCACTCCTCGTCCAGCGACACCAGCTTCAGCACGGCCCCGCTGCCGTCGGCCCGCTCCACCGGCAGCACCAGGGCCGTCACCCCGTGCATCGCCGGCCCGGTGCGCCGCAGCCCCCACCGCTCCAGGAACTCCGCCGCCCGCGCGGGCAACGCGGCGATGAACTCCCGCCCGGCGTCCCCGTTGAACCCGACCTGCGCCTCGACCAGCCCGTCCGGAATCTCCACCCTGTCAAGCATGCTCCGACGCTATCCCCCTGCGGGGTGCCCTGCGGGCGGCTCGGCCGGCCCCCTGCGGGGTGCTCGGCGGGGCGGTGTCGGTCCGGTTCGGGGAGCGGGGCCGCCGCCGGGGTGTCCCCTCGGCTCGGCGCGTGCGGGCACCTCGCGGCTGTCGGGCCGTGGTCGCGCGCTCGTCCTGCGGGGACACCCCGCCACGACCCCGCTCCCCTCGGCCC
>NZ_JBFBGM010000034.1:0-88707 GCF_040684695.1 Streptomyces erythrochromogenes | reverse complement strand
TCGCGTTGCGATGGCCTGCGGCCACCCTTGACCGCCCGTCCCGCCCCGGAACTGCAAGGACCGGCGGAAAACCCCAAAAGAACGAGCCGGACCTCAAGAGACCATCGGGGTGGTGTCCAGCGCGGGCAGGGCCCCGGAGCGCCCCAGATCGCTACGCGCTCCTCCAAGGCGGCGTCTGCGAGCCCCGTGGGCTGGGAATAGGCCGCCATCGATCGCTACGCGCTTCTCCCTGACGGCGTCCGGCCCTCGGCAGGGGCTGGTGGGGGCGGAGTTCCGGTAGGTCAGACGGGTGGCAGGAGGTCGCTCTCGCTGACGGTGTACGTCAACGAGGGGTAGGTGAAGGCGGTTTCGTCGTTCTCGCGGCGCCGCAGTCGGTAGAACTCGCGCCTCTGCTCGTCGTCGGCCGACGTGAGGCGCGCGCCCTGCGGGAGGTAGGGGTGACCGTCGCGAAACCGAAGGAAGGTCTTCGACGTTCTGAACGTCACGCCCAGCCATTGGTTGTCCGCCGTCGGGACGGTGTCCAGCACGATCTTGTGCTTGAAGTGCCGATTCGACTCGACGGAGAACACGATCACGCTGTTGTGGGCGAGGGGGATCTCGAAACTGTCCGCATCCGAATCCTTCGATTCGAAGATCAGTTTCCTCGGGTTCGCTTCGGGGTGCTGGTAGCAGGAGAAGACGGCGATGAAGGAATCATCGGCCAGGTCCAGGGCCTGGTCGGAATGGCTGCCCATGGTCCTGTAGGCGTTCGTGTAGCTCTCGATCAGCGCATTGTTGAAGCCGACCGGGACCGCTGCGGTTTCCTGGACCTGCTGCGCCAGCCGTTCGTGCACCACGCGGAAACGTTGAGTGGGGTTTTCGTATGGAGTGGTGGTGCGTACGAGGGGGACGCCGTTCGCCTCGTCGACCCTGGTGAGCGTGGCGCCTCGGCGGCCCTTTCCCACGTCTTCCAGATGAGCCGACGCGGACAGCTCCGCGAAGAGATCCCGTTCGGCCGGCATGGAATGCGAGGTGATCCTAGGCTCGCGGGGCAACGTAGTCTCCCGTGTTCATGCTGAAGAGGAACCTGTCGCCGTAGTCGATGAAGGACGACGACCTGTTCTCCTCGGCGTACAGCCCGCGCAGCTCGTCCATGCCGGCTGGGGTGGGCTGTCCCAGCTCCACAAGGTCGTCCGCCACCTTGAGGAACGTGCGGCCGTTCTTGTGGACCGCCTCGGCGCTCGAACAGCGCACGACGTATCCCAGTCGGGTCGGGAGCATGTCGGCGTCCAGCGTCGAGGGCCGGATTTCATGCGTGTACAGGCGGTTGGTGGACAGCGGCATGAAGAACACGGAGCCCGGATAAAGGGTCACGGTGAACTGCGAGGGCAGCGCGCCCGTTGTCGGTTCCTTCAGACGGAAATGCAGCCGGGTCAGCCCGCTGGCGCGCTTGACGCCGTAGTCGAAGGCGTCCTCGGCCATGGGATGCAGCTTGTCGAGCCCCTCGTAGAAGGTGCAGAAGGCCATGATTCCGTTGGCGGGCATGTCCTTCGTCTTGTCGGCGTGGGCCGATATCTTCGCCTTGGACTGCTTGCGCTCGGCCGTGGCCAGGGTGTTGTGATAGACCTGCGCGAGCACATGGTTCAGCGGGGGATGGTTCCGGAATACGGTGGCGGCCTCACGGTTCAGAGCCCCGACGATCCGGCTGTCCGTCGGACGAAATCCCTCGGTCGGTCCCGACAGATTCGTGGAGCACCGGAGCAGACGGAAATGCAGGTCGTCACCGTCCTGTGTGACGGGTGTCAGATAGATCCCGCTCCGACGAGCCGTTCCCGGCTTGGTGGACTCCGTCAGCGACTGGAAGGCGTGCTCCGCACGGATCCGCCCGAAGTGATCGCCGTCGAGGTCGAAGAAGCGGCGGTAGTACACCCCCGCGCCGTGCACACTGACGGGAACCCGGCCGCCGTCAACGACGGTCCACCCCGTGTCGATGTCCCCGTGCGACAGCTCCCGGACGACGAACACCCTCTCCGCCGAACTCAGTTGCTGTCTGCTGATCTCGGACACGTCACCGCACAGGTAGACGGTCTTCTGCGCGAGATCTGCCGACCCCAGTTCCGCCGACGTGATCGTGGACCCGAAGAAGTCCCTGATCAGGTCGTCGTCCTGCAACGCCGAGGGCGCCACCAGGATGTTGCTCGCATCATCGATGCGGGCCTCTGTCAGCCCTGCCGGGTGCATCGAACGGCACCTGCCTTTCGTGGATCTTGATGGATTGGCCGTTGACCAGCCCCGGACGGGCTGCGGACGCGTGATCGAGAAGCGCGTAGCGATCGATGGCGGCCTATGCCCAGCCCATGAGGGTTGCGGACGCCGTCCAGGAAGAGCGCGTAGCGATCCGAGGCGTTCCCCCGACCGCCCCGCGCATCGCTGATTTCCCCGATGGTCTCTTGAGGTCCGGCTCGTTCTTTCGGGGTTTTCCGCCGGTCCTTGCAGTTCCGGGGCGGGACGGGCGGTCAAGGGTGGCCGAAGGCCATCGCAACGCGACGCGACGCAGGAGCGCCCTTGAGGGACCGGCACGACCCGGAAAACCATCGGACGGACGGGAAAACCCCCAGAACGCCTCTGACCCCCGCCCGGCACAGTCGCTGCCCCTTGCTGCGGCTCCGGTTCGCGACGGGCCCGTCTCCGTCTGCCGCCGCTCACCGCGGGCTAGCGGGCGAGCCAGCCCGTCAGCGCGGTCCAGCTTGCCGGCGCGAGCGCCAGGACCGGGCCGTCCTGGACCTTCGAGTCCCGGACGTGGACCCGGTCCGGCCCGGTGGCCACCTCCAGGCAGGCGCCGCCTTCGCTGCCGCTGTACGAGGACTTGTGCCAGGCCAGGGCGACCTCCAGGCACTGGCCGCCTTCGCTGCCGCTGTAGCTGGACTTGAACCACTTCAGTGCGGTCGTGGCACTCATGTCTCTCCTGCCAGGCGGTCCAACAGGCCCCGTGTCTGCTCGGTGTTGAGGGCCTGAGTCCGCAGCATTGCATACTTGCGCGCCATGATGCTGACCTCCTCGGGGCGGGAGATCAGCTGGCTGCCGCGCTGGCTTTCGGTGTAGCCGAGGTG
Source organism: Streptomyces erythrochromogenes (assembly GCF_040684695.1). GTDB lineage: Bacteria > Actinomycetota > Actinomycetes > Streptomycetales > Streptomycetaceae > Streptomyces > Streptomyces erythrochromogenes_C. Next base: position 85,618 of record NZ_JBFBGM010000034.1, on the reverse strand, counting down.
CTGGTGTTCCTGGGTCTCGACGATGGTGAACGGGCCGTCGAGAGCAGCGTGTGAGGTCCGCCCCAGAGGCAGCACCTGGAGGCTCACGTCCGGGAGATCCGTGCACCTGTGGAGGTGGCGGAGCTGCTCCGCGTACACCTCGTCCCCGCCGAGCCGGTCACGCAGTACCGCCTCCCAGACGACGAAGCTCAGCGTCGGAGGAGTGCTGCGGCGCAGGATCTCCTGGCGGGCGAGGCGGCGGGCGGTCAGGGCGTCGATCTCCGCTTCCGGGTAGGCCGGGACGCGGCACCGGAAGACGGCCCGGGCGTAGTTCTCCGTCTGCAGCAGGCCAGGTACCACCTGGTTGTCGAACCAGGAGAGCGCGATCGCGCTGTCCTCAAGGGCCATGTACTCCTCCGCCCACGGCGGGGTCGCGTCGATCGCCGGCATTCCGACGGCCGCCAGCGTCAGCAGCCCCGGCAACCCCAGGTGCTGGTCCATCAGCTCCGCGACGTTCGGCATGAGGGCGCGTCGCCCCTGCTCGATCGACGCGATCGTCTCCGCGTCCAGGCGGACCAGCTCGCCCAGCTGGCGCTGGGTCAGGTTCTTGGCGACTCGGCCGGCGGCCACCTGCGAGCCGACCATCTTCATGGTCGTCGCGTTCGGCCGTGCGCGTTTCCTCGGTGGCATGACTGCGAACTCCCCACCCGAACATGCGGAATACTCCGTGCGGACCCGTACTCATCGAGGAGTACGGGTCGGCGCCCAGCCACACGCTAGTGACGCAGCGCGACGATCGTCCCGTGAATCCAACTATTCAGGCGGCGCTCGTGCGCGAGCGGCTCTACCTGCGCTCGCCCCGAACCGTCGCAGCTGCGCGCCAGTTCACACGTGACACCTTGCAGGCGTGGGACGCCCACGAACGCCTCGACGACATGTTGCTCTGCGTGAGCGAGCTGGCGACCAACGCCCTCCGCCACGGCGTTCCGCCCGGCCGCGGCTACCTCCTGCGGCTCTACGGCTTCGAGGACGCGACCCTACGGGCCGAGGTGCACGACAGCGGGCCCGGGCTGTCGCGGATCGCCGGCCGGCCGCACGGTCGGGGGCTCACCCTCGTGGCCGCGCTCGCCTACGAGTGGGGGGTGCTGGCGCGGACGCCCGGCAAGGTCGTCTGGTGCGAGTTCCGGATCGGGTAGTCCGATATCCGGGAATCTCGGAGGAACCGATGGTGACGGCTCATCAGTAGTGTGGAAAGAAACAAAGGGTCCGACCGGTATCGAAAAGTTATGATCCAGTGCGGTGTTCCGTACGGGGGAGTGTTCGAGTGGATTTCGATGCCAGCGGCAACCAAGTGGGGGAGAAGCGCCCCTACTGCGCCTACTGCAAACTCGGAAAGAAAGAACGGTGGGACAAGGAAACGGAATGGATCCGGCACGGATTCCTTCGCATACCCGATCTCACGGATCGGGAACTCCAGATGTTCCACGCGATGACGTGCGGTCCGTCCAATGACGAGCTGGCGAAAGGGCTCGGGATGACGATCCGCACCGTGAAATTCCATCTGGAGAACATACGCGGCAAGCTGGGCGGCATCTCGCGCGTCCAGACCTGCTTACTGGCGGTGCACCATCGCATCGCCGCCTGCCCCACCGGGCACGTCGTCACCTGACGGGCGAGGGCGGGCCGACCTCACGGCACGGGCTACCTCACGGCGCGGGCGACCTCACGGCACGGGCGGGCCCTGCACGTAGCGCCCGGCCGTGTCGTACGGCCAGGCGTTCGGCAGGCAGCCCTCCAGGCCCTTGATCTGCTGCATCATCGCGGGCGCCAGTGCGCCGGGGCCGGCGCAGCTCTCGTGGCCGCGGCCGATCTCGTGGCCCACCTCGTGGTTGATGATGAGCGCCCGGTACTCGGCGAGCGGTCCGTCGAACTGGGGTGAACCCTGCACCCAGCGCTTCAGGTTGACCACGACCGTGTGCCCGGTGCGGCAGTTCACGTTCCCGCGGCTCGCCGGCGTGGTCACGTCGCACAGCCGGTCGGTGGTCCCCGGGGTGGCCACCTTCACCGTGAAGTCCACGGGGCCCGAGGGCACGAGCTGGAATCCGTACGCGGGGTTCTTCGTCCAGCCGCGCGCGTGGCCCAGGATCGCGGCCACCTCCTGGGCGGTCTGCGGCCCGGGTAATCGGATGCCGTCCTCGATCTCCACCCGGTAGCGGCGGATCCGGCCCTGCCCCTGGGCCTGGCCCCGGGCCGCCACGACCGTGAAGGTGCCCGGGCCCGTGTCCGGTACGGCGGTGGGTGACGGGGTGGGGCTGGGCGTGGGCGACGGCGTCGGGGACGGGGACGGAGGAGGGGGTGGCGGGGGCGCGGGTGCGGTCGACGGGGCGGTGCCGGTCGGCTCGGCGAGGGTCGCGCGGGCGGGTGGCTGCGGCGACGAGGTCAGCAGGACGACGGCCGTGCCCGCCCCGGCGCAGCCCAGCGCCGCCACGACGGTGACGGCCCTGGTCCGCCGTTTCCTCCTGCGGCGCGTCTCGGCGCGGGTCGGGGCGGCGGTTCGACGGTCCACGGTCAGGCGCCGGCGACCAGGGACGCGGCGAGCTTCAGCCGCTCGTCGAGCTGCTTCTTCGCACGGTCGAGGGTCTCGGCGTTCTGCTCGATGACGCGCTGCTGGTAGGCGAGTTCGACCGTGTGCCAGATGCCCACGAGGTTGGTTTCCTTCTTGCAGTCGACGTCCTGCTTGGCCATGGCGATCGCCTGCGGGCTGCTGATGTTGGCGTCGTTGATGCCGGGCGGCTGGTCCATGGGGTTGTCGACGGTGTAGCCGTGCCGGCCCATGCACTCGCTCCAGGTCTTGAACGCCTTGACGACCCTGCTGTCCTTGCGGGAGCGGGCGTAGGCGTCGAAGCCGAAGCCCTGCACGACCATGGATTCCACCGTGTCCTTGGTGGGGTTGAGCAGTTTCAGCGAAGCCTCGCGGCTGCAGCCGCCGGCCGGTACCTTCTGGCCGCCGACCGTCGTGGTCGCCACGTCGGACTTCTCGGCCTCCTCCTGGCTCTTGGGCACCGGCAGGGAGGGGTCCACCTCCAGGCCGTGCAGCACCAGCTTCTCGTTGGGGCCGAGTTGCGGCTGCGGGGGCTTCTGGGCGCGACCGGTCTGCGCGTTCTCGTATCCGAGCCGCGCCGCCTCGGCCGGGTCGGAGAGTCCGTAGCGCCGGCTGAAGTCGTGCTTGGTCGCCGAGCCGGGGCCGCGCTGGAGCTGGTAGCGGAAGCCGTAGCGCTGCATGCACCGGTCGACGAGGACGTCCTGGGCGCGGGTGAGCACGTCCAGCTGCTGGTCGTCGGCGACGTAGGCGGAGAGCGGGAAGGCCAGGTTGCGGCTTTCGAGCAGCGTCGGTACGGAGCCGATCACGGGTTCCTCGCCGGAGTCGCCGCCGCCCGACTCGGAGCACCCGGTCAGTACGAGTGCCAGTACGGCTGCGGAAGCCGTCAGGACGGGACGGGGAGAACGCGTCGAGAACATGGTGGCTCCGATGAGGGATGGCTAGGATGCGGGAAGCGGCAGCTCCGCCCGGCGCTTACGGGCGGAGCTGCCGTGTCGCATGTGCGGTCCAGGCGTGCGGGCTTAGCGCGGGTACGCCGAGGAGACCTTGTTGAACCAGGTCGAGCCGAGGTTGCCGCGGGTGCCCGAGGCGATGTAGCCGCCCGCGCCCTGGCCCTTCCAGTCGGTGTAGACGTCCCACGTGTAGGTGTCGTTGTTGATGAACGACTCGGTGTAGTCGTTCGTGGTGTGGCCGGCGCAGCTCTGCGAACCCTTGAAGTAGTCGTTCGCGAAGTTCTCGTCGGAGACGTAGAGGTCGAAGACCGAGCTCTGCTGGTTCGACTCGCAGAACAGGCCCAGCTCGCCGGAGTTCAGCCAGCCGTCCTTGGCGGCGGCCGAGGCGGAACCGGCGCTGACGGCGACGGCGCCGATGACCAGACCGGCAGCGGCGAAGGCGCGCAGGGAATTACGGAGTTTCATTCTTCTTCTCTTTCGGTTGAATCGTTGAGACTTTCGACCGTCGAGATCCCGTCCATTTTCGGACGGATCTCGAACGCCAAGGAGTGGATCACGCCATGCGGGGATTTCACAACTGTCCTTGAGTACAGGTTCAAGAGTGCGTTTCTCGCCTAGGCTGTCGGTGATCCCACATGTCTCAGGAGGCCTGCTGTGCCATTTCGACGGGCCCGATCCGTGGCCGCTCCGGCTCTATTGTCAGCCGTATTCCTGCTGGCCGGATGCTCGGGCGATGATTCCGCTTCTTCCTCTGCCGCGCCTTCTTCGGCGCCGTCGGCCCAGATCCCCGCGTCGCCTTCCGGTTCTGCTCCGCAATCGGGACAGGGCAAGGGAGCGGTGGACCCCGGGCAGGCTGATTTCTTCAAGTGCCTGGGGGAAAAGGGGCTGCCGATGAAGCAAACGGATTCGGGTATTCCGATCGTGGATTCGAGCAAGGCGGATCCGGCCAAGGTGAAGGAAGCCGAATCCGCTTGTGACGGTCGGCGGTCGGCTCCGCCCGTGACGTCCGAAGACCATGCGCAGGCGAAGGCGTTCACCGCTTGCATGCGGGCCAACGGCATCGCCGACTTCCCCGACCCCGATCCGAAGACCGCTCAGCACGACATGGAGAAGCTCCGGCTCAAGGAGTCCCCGGAGGGCTTCGCCGCCCTGCAGAAGTGCGGTGGCCGGCCGCAGTCGCTGACGGGTGGACAGAGCGCCGGATGACGAGGGACATGAAGGGCGTGGAACCGGCCGAGGGCACGGAAGCGGCGGAGGCCGGGGAGGCCGGGGAGGCCGGGGAGGCCGCGGAGGCAGGTGGGGCCGTGGAGGCCGAGGGTGCCGGGCTGTCCCGGCGGCGTACGTGGGTGGCGGCCGTGGCGGCGGGTGCGGTGTTGCTGTCCGCCGCCGGCGTCGCGGCCTCGCTGGTGATCAAGTCACCGGCGCAGACCGCCGCGGAGGCCGGGCCGCCGCCCCTGGACGTACTCATCGCACGCGTCGAGAAGCGCGTGCTGCGCGACACCGTCATCGTGCGCGGCACCGTCACCTCCGCCCAGGCCGTCCAGATCACCCCGACGGCCACGGGCGGGGAGGGCGCGGGACCTCCCGTGGTCACCAAGGTGTCCGTGCGCCCGGGCGACAAGGTCGAGGCGGGCAAGGTGCTCATGGAGGTGTCGGGCCGCCCCGTCTTCGCGCTCCCGGGCGCGCTGCCCGTGTACCGCGACCTGAAGCCGGGTGCCACGGGCGATGACGTGAAGCAGTTGCAGAAGGCCCTCTCCGGACTCGGCCACGGCACGGGCTCCGACGCGGCCGGTACCTTCGGCGCGGGCACCAAGACGGCGCTGGCCGCCTTCTACAAGTCGATCGGCTACGATCCGCTGCCCGCGGTCGCCGACCGGGGCGAGGCGGTCAAGTCGGCCGAGGACGCCGTCACTTCGGCCGAGCGCGCCCTGGAAGACGCCAAGGCCGCCGCCGCGAACACCGGCTCGGGCGGGACCGGGAACGGGACCGGCAGCACCGGCGGTACGAGCGGCTCCGGTGGCACCGGCACCACAGGCGGCACCGGCACCACGGCCGGCTCGTCCGGATCCGACACCAAGGGGTCCGGGGGCGGCAAGGGCTCCTCCGGTTCGGGGTCGGGTTCGGGTTCGGGCCAGGACGCCGCCCGCGCGGTCGCCCGCGCCCAGGAGGACCTGCGCAAGGCGCGCGAGCGACTGGGCGAGGCCCGCGCCGCCGCCGGGCCCATGGTCCCGGTCGCCGAGGTCGTCTTCCTGGAGTCCTTCCCCGCCCGTGCCGACGCGGTCAACGCCCGCCCGGGCTCTCCCGTCGGCGGCGCGGCGATGTCCCTGTCCGCGGGGGCGCTCGTCGTCCGCGGGCAGCTCCAGGAACACCAGAAGGGCCTGGTCCGCACCGGCCAGAAGGTCGAGATCCTCTCCGAGGTCAGCGGGGTCACGGCGGCCGCGGAGGTGCAGTCGGTCGCGGACACCGCGCAGTCGGCGCCCGCGCCGGGCGGCGGGTCCACCGGCGGCCAGGGCGAGGGGCAGAGCCAGGGGCAGGGCCAGCAGGCGCCCGCCCCGGGCGGGCCGGTCGGGTACGAGATGCTCGTGCGCCCGCTCGCCCCGCTGGACACCAAGCTCGTGGGCCAGGACGTACGGCTCACCGTGGAGGCCGCGGCGACCGACGGCAACGCGCTCGTCGTCCCGGTGTCCGCCGTCTCGGCGCAGGCCGACGGCCGCACCATCGTCACCGTGGTGGACGGTACGGGGGCCCAGCGCCGGGTCGAGGTACGGCCCGGCACCACCGGCGACGGCTACGTGGAGGTCCGGCCCACCGGGGACGGGGTCCTCGCCGACGGGGACTCCGTCGTCATCGGGGTCAACCCGGGCGTCGCGAACAAGCAGGGCGGCGGTCAGAACGGCCAGAGCGGCCAGAGCGGCCAGAGCGGCCAGAACGGCAAGCAGGGCGACGGGAAGAGCGGCGGCGGTTCATGACCGGGCCCGTGACCGAGTCCGTGACCGAGTCCGTGACCGAGATCGAAACCGCGCCGCCCGTCATCGAGTTCCGGCAGGTGGGCCTGACGTACCCGGGCCCGCCGCCGGTGGACGCCTTCAAGCCGTGCGACCTGACCATCCGCAGCGGCGAGTTCGTCACCGTCGTCGGCCCCTCGGGCTCCGGCAAATCGACCTTCCTCAACATCGCCGGCCTCCTCGACGCGCCCACCGCGGGCCACTACCTCCTCGACGGGATCGACACCGGCGCGCTCGGCGACAGCGACCGGACGGCCCTGCGCGGCCGCCGCATCGGCTTCGTCTTCCAGTCCTTCCACCTGCTGCCGCACCGTTCGGCCCTGGAGAACGTCGTCCTCGCCATGCTCTACAACGGCGTGCCCCGCAAGGAACGCCCCGCCCGCGCCCGCGAGGCCCTCACCCGGGTCGGCCTCGGCCACCGCCTCACCGCGCTGCCCTCGCGGCTGTCCGGCGGCGAACGCCAGCGCGTGGCCATCGCCCGCGCCCTCGTCGCCCGGCCGTCGCTGCTGCTGTGCGACGAGCCCACCGGAAACCTCGACTCGGCCAACGCCGACACCGTCCTGGCCCTCCTGGACGAGCTCCACGCCGACGGCATGACCGTGCTCGTCATCACCCACGACCAGGAGGTCGCCGCACACGGCGGCCGCACCGTCGCGATCCGCGACGGCGTACTGCGCGAACAGGCCCCAGCATGAAACTGCCCCGGCTCCGCCCGCCCCGCCTCGTGCGCCGGAACCTTCCCCGGCGGCCCCCTGCTGCCGCCGTCCGGATCGAGCCGTCCCGCTTCACCGCCCGCGACAACGTCTCCGAGGCCTTCGCCGGCGTCCTGCAGCGCCCCGCCCGCTCGGCGCTGACCGCGCTCGGAACGGTCCTCGGCGTCGGCACGTTCGTGGCCGTCCTCGGCCTGACCGCCACCACCTCGTCCCAGATCGACAGCCGCTTCAACCTGCTCACCGCGACCGAGGTGACCGTCGAGGACGTCGCACGCGAGCAGAACGCCTTCGCCGGTCCCGGCTTCCCGGCGGACGCCGACTTGCGCGTCGAGCGCCTCAACGGGGTCCGGCACGCCGGCGTCCTCTACACCGTCCGCCTCGACTCAGCCGCCGGGGGCGTCCGCTCGGCGCCGGTCGGCGGCGCCCGGGGCGGGGGCGAGGGCACCGACGTGATCGCCGCCTCCCCCGGCGCGCTGCGGGCCGTCGTCCCGAAGCTGGCCCAGGGCCGCCTCTACGACGAGTACCACTCCGGTGCCAAGCAGCGCGTCGCCGTCCTCGGCTCGGCCGTCGCCTCCCGGCTGGGCATCACCACGCTCGACACCCGGCCGGCCGTCTTCATCGGCTCCGAGCCGTTCACCGTGATCGGGATTGTCCAGGACGTGCAGCGCAAGTCCGACCTCCTGCTGTCGGTCATGGTGCCCCGCACCACCGCCGAGGAGATCTGGGGACCGCCCCAGAGCACTGGCACCACCATGCTGATCTCGACCGACGTCGGCGCCGCCCAGCAGGTGGCCCGTCTCGCGCCGACCGCGCTGCGGCCCGACCACCCGGAGTACCTCAAGGCCGTACCGCCGCCCGACCCGCGCACCCTGCGCTCCGGCGTCACCTCCGACCTGGAGCAGCTCTTCCTGGTCCTGGCCGGGATCTGCCTGGTGATCGGCGCCGTGGGCATCGCCAACACCACCCTCGTCGCCGTGCTGGAGCGCACCGGCGAGATCGGGCTGCGCCGTGCCCTGGGCGCCCGCGGTCGGCACATCACCACCCAGTTCCTCGCCGAGTCGGGGGCGTTGGGGGCGCTGGGCGGGCTCGTCGGGACCTCTCTGGGGACCCTGACGGTGGTCGGCGTCGCCGTGCTCCGCGACTGGACCCCGGTCGTCCATCCGGCCACCGTCGCCGCCGCCCCGCTGCTGGGCCTGGTCACGGGTGTCCTGGCGGGCCTGTACCCGGCCTGGCGCGCCGCCCGCATCGAACCGGCCGAGGCCCTACGGCGCTGACCGCCCGGCGCCGACGGCCCGGCGCCGGGCACCGGCCCCGGTGCCGGCCGCCGGGCTCGGGCCGTCGGCGCGGGGTCGGTGTCGGCGTCGGGTCGGTGCCGGTGCCGGTGCCGGTCGGATCAGGCGGGCTGCTCCGGGGCGGACGCCTTGATGACGGAGAAGGTCCCGCCCTGGGGGTCGGCGAGGACGGCCATGCGGCCCGCGACCATGTCGAAGGCCGGGGCCATGACGCTGCCGCCGGCGCGCACCACGGCGGCCTGGATCTCGTCGACGTCGTCGACCTGGAAGTACGGCATCCAGTGCGGCGGCACGCCGGGCGGCAGCTTGGCGAGGTCCATCATCCCGCCGACGGCGCGGTCGCCGACCTTGAACTCGGTGTACTCCCCGGCGTCGGGCATCTGGGACTTGGCCGTGGTGACGGGGAGGACGGCGGTGTAGAAGGCGGCCGCGGCGGGGACGTCGCCGGTGCTCAGCTCGTTCCAGATCAGGGCGCCGTGCTCGTTGACGATGCCCGCGCCGTCGAAGGTGCCGGCCTGCCACAGGCCGACGGCGGCACCGGTCGGGTCGGTGATCACGGCCATCCGGCCGAGGTCCATGACGTCCATCGCGCCCATCATCACCGAGCCGCCCGCGTCGGTGACCGACTTCAGGGTTGAGTCGATGGAGTCGGTGGCCAGGTACGTGGTCCACGCGGTCGGCGGCATCGGGTCGGGCACGCTCCCGTCCGGGTTGCTCGCCCGCATGATGCCGGCGACGGGCTTGCCCTTGAGGAGGCAGACGGAGTAGCCGCCCTGCTCGGCCGGGCCGACCTCGCCCTGCCAGCCGAAGAGGTCGCAGTAGAAGTCGAGGGCGGCCTGCTGGTCGGGGACCATCAGGTCGATCCAGCACGGGGTGCCGGGCTTGTAGGGGCCGTTCATGTCGGGCACGGATGCCTCCGCTGGTGGATGGGGGAAGGACGCGCCGTCCCCTACCCGGCCCGTACCCCCAGAATCGGCCCATTCGGGTGACCGCTGAGCCCTTGGGATGGCTCACGCGCCGCTGATATCTTGTTCTCGGATCGTATATACGGTGGCGACGCGACCTGGAGGCGGCCATGTCCAGAACGGTGATCGACCTGGACGACGACGCGCTCGCCGAAGCCGCGCAGCTTCTGGGCACCACGACGAAGAAGGACACCGTCAACGCGGCGCTGCGGGAGATCGCAGACCGCAGGCGCCGGGCGGCGGCCATTGAACGGATGCGGCAGATGGTCGACGAGGGCGAGATCGACTTCGGGTCGATCGGACACGGCGACGGTGCCGGCGACGGCGACACCGACGCGCCGGCCGCCGGCAAGGGGCAGTCGGCCGCGTGAGCGAGGACTTCCTCATCGACACGAGCGCGCTCGTGCGGTTCTACCGGCGGCAGGCCGGATCCGAGTGGGACCAACTGGTCGAGTCCGGCCGCGTGGGGCTGTGCGAGCCGGTACGGCAGGAGTTCCTGCGAGCGGTCGGCGGCCGGCCCGCCTACTACGAGGCCGACGACCTCCTGCGGGCGGTGTTCCCGTACTGGACCGCACACGATGCGGTGTGGACCGGTACGGAAGCCCTCCAGCGGCAGCTGGCGGACGCCGGTGCGCACCAGTGCGCGAGCCCCGTGGACCTGCTCGTGGCCGTCATCGCGCAGCAGCACGGGCTGACGGTCCTGCACCAGGACGCCGACTTCGAGACGATCGCCAAGGTCACGGGGCAGCCGGTGCGGCGCATCCTCGGCTGACAGGAACGCGAGGGCCCCCGGCGGATTCGACGGGGGCCCTCGCGCAAATCAGCGGATGGTGTCAGAGCTTCTCGGGGGTGCGGATGCCCAGGAGGGACATGCCCTTCGAGAGGGTGCGGGCCGTCAGCTCGCACAGGAACAGACGGTTCTCCACCTGCTCGGCCGTGTCCGCCTTGAGGACCGGGCACTCCGAGTAGAACGACGTGTACAGCGACGCCAGCTGGTAGAGGTACGCCGCCAGCTTGTGCGGGGCGTGCTCCGCCGCCGCCTCGGCGATCAGCTCGCCGAAGCCGTCCAGGTGCAGGCCCAGCGCGCGCTCGGTCGGAGCCAGCGCCACCTCCGGGTGCGCGACCGGCCTGGCGTCGCCCGCCTTGCGCAGGATCGACTGGATACGGGCGTACGCGTACTGGAGGTACACGGACGTGTCGCCGTTCAGCGAGACCATCTGGTCCAGGTCGAACTTGTAGTCCCGGGCGGCGGACGTCGACAGGTCGGCGTACTTCACCGCGCCGATGCCGACCTGCGCACCGCGCTCGGCGATCTCGGCCTCCGTGAGGTCCTGGGCCTTCTCGCGGACCACGGCCGAGGCGCGGTCGATCGCCTCGTCGAGGAGGTCCACCAGCCGGACCGTCTCGCCCTCACGGGTCTTGAACGGCTTGCCGTCCTTGCCGAGGACGGTACCGAAGGCCAGCTGCACGGCCTTGACCTCGTCGCTCAGCCAGCCCGCCCGGCGCGCCGTCTCGAAGACCATCTTGAAGTGCAGCGACTGCCGCGCGTCGACCACGTAGATCAGCTCGGTCGCCCCGAGGTTGGTGACGCGGTCGCGGATCGCCGACAGGTCGGTGGCCGCGTAGCCGAAGCCGCCGTCCGACTTCTGCACGATCAGCGGGGTCGGGTTGCCGTCCGGGCCCTTGACGTCCTCGAAGAACACGCACAGCGCACCGTTGGAGCGGACCGCGACGCCCGACTCCTCCAGCAGCTTGCACGTCTCGACCAGCATGTCGTTGTAGCCGGACTCGCCGACCACGTCCGGGTCCTGGATGTCCATGTCGAGCTTGTTGAAGACGGAGTAGAAGTAGATCTTCGACTCGTCCACGAACCGCTGCCACAGCGCGAGGGTCTCCGGCTCGCCCGCCTGCAGGTCCACCACCCGCGCCCGGGCCCGCGTCTTGAACTCCTCGTCGGAGTCGAAGAGGGCGCGCGAGGCCTTGTAGAGGCGGTTGAGGTTGGACATGGCCTCCTCGCCGGAGACCTCCGCGTCGGACTTGTGGTCCAGCTCGTGCGGGTGCTCCAGCAGGTACTGGATGAGCATGCCGAACTGGGTGCCCCAGTCGCCGATGTGGTGGCGCCGGACCACCTTCTCGCCCGTGAACTCCAGGATCTCCACCATCGCCGCGCCGATCACCGCGGACCGCAGGTGCCCGACGTGCATCTCCTTGGCGACGTTCGGCTGCGCGTAGTCGATCACCGTCGTGCCCGCGGACGCGTTCAGCGGGACGCCGAGCCGGTCGTCCGCGGCGCGGGCCGCCAGCGTCGAGATGATCGCCCCGTCGGCGACGGTGATGTTCAGGAAGCCCGGGCCCGAGACCTCGATCTCCTGGATCAGGTCACCGGTCGGAATGCCCTCGACCACGGTCGTGGCCAGCTCGCGCGGGTTGGCCTTCGCCTTCTTCGCGAGCGCCAGGATGCCGTTGGCCTGGAAGTCGGCCCGGTCGCTTCGTCGCAGCAGCGGGTCGGCGCCACCGGCCTCCGGCAGGGCGGAGGCGAGGGCGTCGGCGACGCGCTGGTTGACGGACGAAGCGAGCGAAGGGACCGAGGCCATGAGCTGCCGTTCCTGTGAGGTCTGGTACTGGGGTCGGACTTGGGTCTTCCGACAAGTGCCGAGTATCCCACGGGGGCGCCATCCGTTTCGCGGGATATCACCGGGCGGAAGCAACCCCGGAGTGGCCCGTTCCGTCTGGGAGAATGGCCGAAGCCATCATTCGAGATAGAAGGACGTGTCGTGGCTCAGAGCGCGCAGAGCAGCACCGAGACCGACTGGGTCTCCCGTTTCGCGGACGAGGTCATCGCCGAGGCGGAGCGCCGAGCCCCGGGCAAAGCGGTGGTCGTCGCGTCCGGACTCTCCCCCTCCGGCCCGGTCCACCTGGGCAACCTCCGCGAGGTCATGACCCCGCACCTGGTCGCCGACGAGGTCCGCCGCCGCGGCCACGAGGTCCGCCACCTCATCTCCTGGGACGACTACGACCGCTTCCGCAAGGTCCCCAAGGGCATCCCCGGCGTCACCGAGGAGTCGCACGCCCAGCACATCGGGCGCCCGCTGACCGCCGTCCCCGCCCCCGAGGGCTCCGCGTACCCGAACTGGGCCGAGCACTTCAAGGCCGCCATGGCCGAGTCGCTGGCCGAGCTCGGCGTCGAGTACGACCCGATCAGCCAGACCGAGCAGTACACCACCGGTGTCTACCGCGAGCAGATCCTGCACGCGATGAAGCACCGCGGCGACATCGACGCCGTCCTCGCCCAGTACCGCACCAAGGTCAAGCCGGGCGGCAAGAAGCCCCAGCAGAAGCAGGTCGACGAGGCCGAGCTGGAGGCCGCCGAGGGCTCCGGCGCGGCCGCCGAGGACGACGGCAGCGCCGGCGAGGGCGGGTACTTCCCGTACAAGCCGTACTGCGGCCAGTGCGGCAAGGACTTCACCAAGGTCACCTCGTACGACGACGAGACCACCGAGATGACCTACGTCTGCACCGAGGACGAGTTCACCGAGACGGTCAAGCTCAGCGAGTTCAACCGCGGCAAGCTCGTCTGGAAGGTCGACTGGCCGATGCGCTGGGCCTACGAGGGCGTCGTCTTCGAGCCCTCCGGCGTCGACCACTCCTCGCCCGGCTCCTCCTTCCAGGTCGGCGGCCAGATCGTCCACATCTTCGGCGGCGAGCAGCCGATCGGCCCGATGTACGCCTTCGTCGGCATCAGCGGCATGGCCAAGATGTCCTCCAGCAAGGGCGGGGTCTTCACCCCCGGCGACGCCCTGAAGATCATGGAGCCGCAGCTCCTGCGCTGGCTCTACGCCCGCCGCCGGCCCAACCAGTCCTTCAAGATCGCCTTCGACCAGGAGATCCAGCGCCTCTACGACGAGTGGGACAAGCTGGAGGCCAAGGTCGCGGACGGCACCGTGCTGCCCGCCGACGCCGCCGCGCACGCCCGCGCCGTCCGCGTCGCCTCCCACGAGCTGCCGCGCACCCCGCGCCCGCTGCCCTACCGCACCCTCGCCTCGGTCGTCGACATCACCGCCGGCCACGACGAGCAGACCCTGCGCATCCTGGCCGACCTGGACCCGTCGCAGCCGCTCACCTCCCTCGACGAGGTACGGCCGCGCCTGGACCGCGCCGAGAACTGGATCACCACCCAGGTCCCGGCCGACCAGCGCACCCTCGTGCGCGAGGACGCCGACACCGAGCTGCTGTCCTCCCTGGACGACGAGGGCCGCGAGTCCCTGCGCCTGCTCCTGGAAGGCCTCGACTCGCACTGGTCGCTCGACGGACTGACCACGCTCGTCTACGGCGTCCCGAAGGTCATGGCCGGGCTGGAGCCCGACGCCAAGCCGACCCCCGAGCTCAAGGTCGCGCAGCGCACCTTCTTCGCCCTGCTCTACCGGCTCCTCGTGACCCGGGAGACCGGGCCGCGACTGCCCACGCTGCTGCTGGCCGTGGGCGCGGACCGCGTGCGCAAGCTGCTCGCCGTCTGAGACCCCGCCCCGGGCGCCGAGCCCGGGCAAGCGGAAGGGCCCGCACCCCTCGGGGGTGCGGGCCCTTCCCGCTCTCCGGTACCCGCCGGCCCGCTACGCCGGCTCGGCCTCCCGGTCCTTGTGGTGCTGCTGCCGGAACGACGCGATCATCCGCCGCAGGAGCGAACCACTGCGCGGGTGCGTCACGCCATAACGGTCCGCCAGCACTATGTCGAGGGCCTCGGCGGTCGGATAGTCCTGCGTCTCCTCGGCCAGCGCGCAGAACACCTTGTACGCGATCTGCGCGAACTCGACCTCGTCCGGGGACTCCGCCTCCGGCACCTGCTCCGGGTCGTACCCGTCCACAGCCGCCTCGTGACGCGGCTCCGGAATCGGGAGCTGCTGGGCCTGCTGCTCGTCCGGGCCCATCGGGGGCAGCACCGGGGTCGGCTCCAGGCCCTCGACGTACTGCGGGTTGTAGCCGCCCTCGTAGGCTGCCTGCGGCGCCTTCGCCCCGGCGAACCAGGCGCTGTTGTGCGGCGCGGGCATCGCCGTCGGGTCCACCGCGAACGCCGGCGGGACGTGGGCGACGGGGGCCACCTGCTGGGCCTGGGCCTGAGCCTGCTGAGTCTGAGCCTGCTGCGGCTGGGGCTGCTGCACCTGGGCCTGGGCCTGGGCCTGGTCCTGTGCCTGGTCCGGCTGCTGGAGCTGCCGGGCCGGCCCGTCCGGCTCCGGGGCACCGGCGACGGCGCCCGCCGCCGCGGCCTCCAGGGCCGGAGCCGCCACCGCGGCCTGCTGCTCCAGCGGAGGCAGCACCGCCGGGTCGATCCCGGTCGCCGCCAGCGCGTCCGGCGCCGTCTGCGAGAGCGGGACACCGATCCGGGCCAGCTTCAGCGGCATCAGCGCCTCCACCGGCGCCTTCTGCCGCCAGAAACGCCCGTACCGCGCCTGCAGCCGCGCCTGGTAGATCAGCCGGTCCTGCTCCATGCCGATCGCCTGCTCGTACGAGCGCAGCTCCCACAGCTTCATGCGGCGCCACAGCTTGAACGTCGGCACCGGCGACAGCAGCCACCGCGTGATCCGCACGCCCTCCATGTGCCGGTCCGCCGTGATGTCGGCGATCCGGCCCACCGCGTGCCGGGCGGCCTCCACCGTCACCACGAACAGGATCGGGATCACGGCGTGCATGCCCACACCGAGCGGATCCGGCCACGAGGCCGCGCCGTTGAACGCGATCGTCGCCGCCGTCAGCAGCCACGCCGTCTGGCGCAGCAGGGGGAAGGGGATCCGCAGCCAGGTCAGCAGCAGGTCCAGCGCCAGGAGCACGCAGATACCGGCGTCGATGCCTATCGGGAACACCAGGGAGAAGCTGCCGAAGCCCTTCTTCTCCGCGAGCTCGCGCACCGCGGCGTACGAGCCCGCGAAGCCGATGCCCGCGATGACGACGGCTCCGGCGACCACGACACCGATGAGTATTCGGTGCGTACGAGTCAGCTGCATCGCGGCCACCCGCGATCCCCTCCCCTTGTCGAGCACAGACCGAGCGCTTACCGCGCCCTTACGGAGCTGCGGCAGGCACAGCGTACGGGTGACCGGAAGTCAGCGCTCCAGGAGGCCCCGGCCTGCCGCCGCTCCTACTGGGGCTGAGGCGACTGCGGCTGCTCCGCAGGCTTGTTGGCGCCCGCGACCGAGCCCACGGCCTCCTTGGCCGCGGTGATCGCGTCCTGCAGGAGCTTCGCCTGGTCCGGGGCGCCGGCGCCCTCGTAGGCCGCACCGTTGTAGTCGAGCGTGACGACGACGTTCTGGGTGCGCGCCACGATCGTCGTGTTGAAGAAGTCGACGTCCTTCTTCACCGAGTAGACGATCGACGTGCCCTGGTCGCCCAGGCCCTCGGCGGCCTCGGCCTTCAGGTTCTGCGCGCCCTCGGAGGCCTTCGCCGCCTCGACCTGCTTGCCGTACTGCTCCTCGGCGCGCTTGTTGGCGTTGCCGAGCGAGGCGTGCGAGTCGGTGCGGAAGAAGGAGAGCGAGAGCCAGCGGTACTGCGAGCCCTTCAGGCCGTCCTCGTCCAGGCCGTTCCAGGAGCAGCTGGCACGGCTGGCCAGGTCGTTCGACTTGGTCGCGGTGCCGTTCTTGTCCTTCGCCTCCGGGACGAGGGTGTCTATCGTCCCGCCCTGGAGCGCCTTGCAGGGGTCCGGGAGCGTGGCGAAGGCGGCCTTCTCCAGCTCCGGCTTGGACTTCTCACCGGGCTTCGAGGAGGCGGACGAACCGGACTTCTTCTCGTCCTTCGCGGCCGTTTCCTTGCCCGAGTCGGACGAACACCCGGCCACGGTGAGGATCACCGGGACGGCTGCGCAGGCGAGAACGCGGGTGAGGCGCGAGGCTGATCGGTGCATGGTTCCTTCAGTGCTCTGGGGGTCTTCTTCGGACGCGGGACCCGGTCAACGGTAGCCCGACCGGGTGTCGCACTGCTGTGCGCGCCGTCACGCGGGCGTGTGGCGCGCACCGCTCACTCGTTGAAGCGTTCGGCGAGAGCCTGCGCCAACTGCCGTGCCTTGTCCTGGGTTTCGCCGCTCGGCGGGACGGTGCCGGGCGCGGCCGGCTGCACGCTGTACTCGACCTTGACGATGACATTCGAGGTGCGGAACACAATCCGCACGGTGCGCGACTGGGCGGCCGTGGCCCCGGCGGCGCTCAGCTTGTCGTCCAGGAACGCCTCGGTGCCGAGCCCCTCCAGGACGCGGGAGCCGAGCTCGGGCTGGGCCGACGGGCTGGTGCCGGGAGCGGGCGTCCCCGAGGCCGGTGCGCCGGGCGAGGGCGCGCCACCCGCGGGCGGGGGCGAGGCGGCGGGGTTCGCCGGGCTGGGGTTCGCAGGGTTGGGGCTGGCCGGGTTGGGGCTGGCCGGGTTGGCGGCGCCCTGGCCGGGGGTGGTCACGGGGCCGGGGAAGGGCAGGTGCGCGTCGGTGAGCAGGCGTACGTAGACCTGCTTGGCCTTGTCGTCGTCGCTGGCGGCGCCGCGGTCGTAGGAGACGACGCGCTCGAAGCCGACCGACAGCAGCCGGGTCTCCTCGGGGGTCTGGGAGGTCCAGCGGCAGCCGACGTGCCGGTCGCCGTCGTACGAGGCGTCGGCGACGCCCGCGTACAGCTGGTCGCGCTGTTCGGGGGTGAGGCCCTCCGGCTCGGGGAGCATGGCCTTGAGCTTCTTGCTGTCGGCGGCCGCCCGGCAGGGCGCGGGCAGGCTGCGGTACTTCCCCGGCTGGGCGGGCGCGGCGGAGCTGCCGCCGGCCTTCGAGTCGCTGGTGCTTCCCCCGTCGCTCCCGCCGGTGCACCCGGTCAGGCCGGCCGCACCGGCCGCGAGTGCGGTGAGCATCGCGAGGCCGGGCAGGACTCGCCGTACCGCTGTGCGCTGCACGTCCACTGGCTCCCTTCGACCGGCGGGCCCCCCGACGGTCAGGAAAATGCGTTGCCGCGACTTGGGCGCGGCTGGACACAATGTCTATCGCACACGTTGGTGCTGGCGCCGGTCCCCTGTCGTATTTGGGATCAAGAGCGAGGCTTTTGCGGATTCTCACTTTTCTGTTGGTTTCGGGGGATTGATTCCTTATGTCGTATGTAGAGGTACCGGGGGCGCAGGTCCCGATCCGGATGTGGACCGACCCGGCGTCGGTCGAGGCGGGAGCGATGCAGCAGCTCCACAACGTCGCCACGCTTCCGTGGATCAAGGGCCTGGCGGTCATGCCGGACGTCCACTACGGCAAGGGGGCCACGGTCGGCTCGGTGATCGCCATGAAGGACGCGGTCTGTCCGGCGGCGGTGGGCGTGGACATCGGCTGCGGCATGTCGGCGGTGAAGACCTCCCTGACGGCGAACGACCTCCCGGGCGACCTCTCCAAGCTCCGCTCGAAGATCGAGCAGGCGATCCCGGTGGGGATGGGCCTCCACCAGGAGGCGGTGGACCCGTCGAGGCTCTACGGCTTCTCGGTGCCGGGGTACGAGGACCTGTGGAAGCGGTTCGACTACCTCACCGATGCGGTCAAATTCCGTCAGGAACGTGCCACGAAGCAGATCGGAACGCTCGGAACGGGCAATCACTTCATCGAGTTCTGTCTCGATGAGTCGGGTTCGGTCTGGCTGATGCTGCACTCCGGCTCCCGGAACATCGGCAACGAGCTCGCCATGCATCACATCGGCGTGGCCCGGGGCCTCGCGCACAACCAGAACCTGGTCGACCGCGACCTGGCGGTCTTCCTCGCGGCAACGCCCGAGATGGAGGCCTACCGCAACGACCTCTTCTGGGCTCAGGAGTACGCCAAGTTCAACCGCGCTGCGATGATGAGCCTCTTCAAGGAGGTCGTCCGCAAGGAGTTCCGCAAGGCCAAGGTCTCCTTCGACCGCGAGATCAGCTGCCACCACAACTACGTGGCGGAGGAGCGGTACGACGGCATGGACCTGCTGGTCACCCGCAAGGGGGCGATTCGCGCCGGCAGTGGCGACTACGGGATCATTCCGGGCTCCATGGGCACGGGCTCGTACATCGTGAAGGGGCTCGGCAACGAGAAGTCCTTCAACTCGGCCTCGCACGGCGCGGGCCGGAAGATGAGCCGGACGGCGGCGAAGAAGAAGTTCTCGGCGCGCGACCTGGCGGAGCAGACCAAGGGCGTCGAGTGCCGTAAGGACTCGGGCGTCGTGGACGAGATCCCGGGCGCCTACAAGTCGATCGAGCAGGTCATCGACCAGCAGACCGACCTCGTCCAGGTCGTGGCCAAGCTCAAGCAGGTCATCTGCGTCAAGGGCTGAGGCCCGGGCGCGGCTGTCGGGGGAGTGGAGGGGCCCGGACCGGTGAAGACCGGTCCGGGCCCCTCCGCGTCGACCTTCAGGCCTTGCCTGTGCGCAGGCGCCAGAGGCGCATGGTGCAACTCTGCTCGGTCCGGTCGAGTGCGACGGCTGCGGCGGCGGGGTCGTTCAGCCGCGAAGGGGTCTCCTCGTCCTGTGGACTCCACCTGCGGCGGGGCGGGGCCGCCCGCATGTCCGCCGGCCGGACCCGACCGCGGATCTCGGCTGCCTTGCCCTTCTTGCGTTCCAGGCCAAGGCAGCCTTCGTAGTACAGGTGTGCGGCCAGGCTCTGGGCGGCGCGGGCCGCCGGGCTGAAGCCGGCGGCCGCTCCGGTGGCCATGGCCCGGTACCGGTCGCCGAAGGACCAGTGCCACCATTCCGCCGGGTGGTTCACCAGCCCCGCGGCGGTGCGTACGGAGCCGAGCAGCCTGCGGTTGGCCCGGGCCTCCTCGCCGATGTCGGGTCCTGATTCCCCGACGGGTATCGCGGGATCCTCGCGCACGCCGTCCCGGCCCGCCGGGCCTTCCCGGTCGGGCGCGGGGAGAGGTGCCCTAGAGCTCGCGGTGGACCTTGGTGTTGGAGGCCTGGGCGCGCGGGCGGACCACGAGGAGGTCGATGTTGACGTGGCTGGGGCGGGTCACCGCCCAGGTGATGGTGTCGGCCACGTCGTCGGCGGTCAGCGGCGCGGCGACGCCCGCGTAGACCTTCTCCGCCTTCTCCGCGTCGCCGCGGAAGCGGGTCTTGGCGAACTCCTCCGTGCGGACCATGCCGGGGGCGATCTCGATGACGCGTACGGGCTGGCCGACGATCTCCAGGCGGAGGGTCTCGGCGAGGACGCGGGCGCCGTTCTTGGCGGCGACGTAGCCGGCGCCGCCCTCGTAGGTGGCGTGGCCGGCGGTGGAGGAGAGGACCACGACGGTGCCGTCGCCGGAGGCGGTGAGGGCGGGGAGCAGTGCCTGGGTGACGTGGAGCGTGCCGATGACGTTGACCTCGTACATGGTGCGCCAGTCGGCGGGGTCGCCGGTGGCGACGGGCTCGGCGCCGAGGGCGCCGCCCGCGTTGTTGACGAGTACGTCGCAGCGGTCGAGGGAGGCGGCGAGGGCGTCGACGGCGGCCCGGTCGGTGACGTCGAGGGCGTGGGCGGTCGCGGAGTGTCCGGCCTCGGTGAGCTCGGCGGCGAGGGCCTCGATGCGGTCCTTGCGGCGGGCGGTGAGGACGACGTGGTAGCCGGCGGCGGCGAGCTGTCGGGCGGTGGCCGCGCCGATGCCGCTGCTCGCGCCGGTGACTACGGCGGTTCGGGTGGCGGCCGTGCTCATGTGCGGGCTCCTCGGTCGTTCGTACGGGCGATTACTCGCCAGCATAGGCGGAGGCCGGGCGGCTCAGCGGCCGCGCGGGGCGTACATGATCAGGGCCATTCCGGCGAGGCAGACGAGGGCGCCGACGATGTCCCAGCGGTCGGGGCGGTAGCCGTCGGCGACGGCGCCCCAGGCGAGGGAGCCGGCGACGAAGACCCCGCCGTAGGCGGCGAGGACCCGGGCGAAGTCGCCCTGGGGCTGGAGGGTGGCGACGAAGCCGTAGAGGCCGAGGGCGATCACGCCGGCGCCGATCCAGGCCCATCCCTTGTGCTCGCGCACGCCCTGCCAGACGAGCCAGGCGCCGCCGATCTCCAGGAGGGCGGCGAGGGCGAAGAGGGCGACGGAGCGGGCGATCAGCATGGCTCAAAGGTACGTGGGACGGATGGGGGAGGGCGCGCCCTCGTTCGTGTGATGGTCCGACTTTTCGGGGCCGGCGGGGGCTAGCCTCCGCGCGAGACGCGAGGAGGTGGTGGCGGTGCGCCGTGTCGCCGTACGGAGTGTGGTGGTGGCGGGGTTGCTGGCGCTCGGGGCGGCTGTGCCCGGGCCGGCGCAGGCGTGGGCTGCGGGGCGGGGTGCGGGGTGGGCCGGGCCGGAGGCCGACGTGTCGTACCACGGCCGGGTGGCCCTGTCCGGGTCGCAGCTGCGGATCTGGCTGGTGCCGGAAAACGACGGGCCGTCCGCGCTGGCGAACGCGACGCTGCGGGTGCGGCTGTCGGCGGACCTCGCGGACCGGCAGCGGCTGGCGGACGGCTGCGCGCGGGCCGGCCTGCGCGAGGTGGTGTGCGAGACGGGCCCGTTGCCCCTGCACGGCCGGGGCCGGCACGTGGGGCTGGCGCTGGAGCTGCGGGAGCCGGCGGCGGAGGTGGTGGTGCGGGTGGACACGTGGTGGAACGGCGGTGCGACGGACCGGAACCGCGCGAACAACGAGCACGTGGTGCTGGCCCTGGACACCGGTGACGCCTACGCCTTCTAGGGCGCCCCCTCCAGGGGCCCGGAACCCGCGTCAGGCGGTGCCGAATTCGACGAGCGCCTCGTCGACGATCCGCTCCAGCCGGGCGTGGTGGGCGCCGCGCCAGTAGACACGCTCGCACGCGGTGCACTGCGCGAAGACGTCGTAGGAGCGGTGCGTGCCGTGCTCCAGGCGGTCGCCGACGCTCTCCTTGTCCGCCTCGTGGAGCGGCCCGTTGCACGCGGTGCAGCGGGTCCACGGGGCGAGGGCGGGTGCGAAGCGGCCGAGGACGTCGCGCAGTTGCTCGTCGGGGTTGTCGCTGTAGACATACGCGCCGGCGAAGATCTCGCGGCGGCGGAGCAGTCCGCGGTCGCGGGAGAGCAGGACGCGGTGTTCGGCGGCGGAGCGGGTGGCGAGGGCGGGGTCGCCGATGTCCTCGTTCTCGTAGGCGGCGTCGACGCCGAGCAGGCGCAGGCGGCGGGCGAGCGTGCCGAGGTGGACGTCGAGGAGGAAGCGGAGCGGGGCGCCGGTGACCCGTTGGGGGCGCTCGACCCCGAACACCTCGACGTGCTGGCCGTCCTGGGGCACGTAGGAGACGGGCACCTCGTGGCCGTCGACGAGGAGGCGGCCGACCTCGGTGAGCGGGACCCCGGCGGATTCGACGACGTGGCCGAGGCTGGAGGAGCCGTCGGTCGGGGTCGGTACGCGGTCCGCGCGCCGGCTGGGCGGGGCGAAGAGGCGCAGTTCGGGGGCGAGGGTGAGCTGAATGCCGGGTCCGTTCACCCTGTCAGCATGCCATTGCGGGGTGGGTGGCCGCGCCTGATTTCAGGCGGCCCCGGCGGCCCGGTCGTAGGTGTCGCGGTGGGCGCTGACCTCGTCGAAGTGGCTTTCGGCCCAGACCTTCACGGAGGAGAGCAGACAGCCGAGGCTGCTGCCGAGGTCGGTGAGCCGGTAGTCGACGCGGACGGGGACGGTGGGCGTGACGTGGCGGGTGACGAGGCCGTCGCGTTCGAGGGAGCGCAGGGTCTGGGTGAGCATCTTCTGGCTGACGCCGGGGATCTTGCGGCCGAGGTCGCTGTAGCGCATGGAGCGGTCGTCGGCCTCGCCGAGGGCGCTGACGATCAGGCCGACCCACTTGTCGCTGATGCGGGCGAGGAGCTGGCCGGTGGGGCACTCCTTGAGGAAGGCGTCGTAGGCGTATCGGGCTTCCTCACGGCGGGCCGCGGCGGTGCTGGTGGCCATGGGCACCCACTTCCAGGTCCGGTACGCACCTCGGAGTACGTACTTACGAAAGGAGAGTACCTCTCCCTAGGTTAGTGGTCATCGGAACGAGCGAAGACGACGGAACGGGGAGAGCGATGAGCGGGCAGACGGTGCGGACGGCGGACGGGCGGGCGACGGACGGGCGGACGGCGGACCGGCGGACGATGCTGGCGGCCGTGGTGAACGGGTTCGGCGGACCGGAGCGGGTCGAGCTGGCCGAGGTGCCGGTGCCGGTCCCGGGGCCGGGGCAGGTCAGGATCCGGGTGGCGGCCGCCGGGCTCAACCCGGTGGACGCCGGCGTCCGCGCCGGGATCTTCGGCGGCGCCGGACAGCGGCTCGGCCTCGGCTGGGACGTGGCCGGGGAGATCGAGGAGACCGGCCCGGAGGTGACCGGCTGGAAGCGCGGCGACCGGGTGGTGGGCCTGCACTACGGCACGGTGAAGCCGCTGGGCACGCACGCCGAGTACGCGGTGCTCGACACCGGCGCCGTGGCTGCCGCGCCGGCCAACGCGGACGACCTGGCCGCGGCGGCGCTGCCGCTCGCCGGCCTGACCGCCGCCCGCGCCGTGGCGCAGCTGGGGCTCGCCCCCGGCGCCTCGCTGCTGGTCACCGGTGCGGCGGGCATGGTCGGCGGCCTGGCGGTGCAGCTGGCCGCGCGGGCCGGCCTGGTGGTGACGGCCCTGGCGGGCGCGGGGGACGAGGAACTCGTACGGGCTCTGGGCGCCGCCGCCTTCGTCCCGCGCGGCGGGGCTCCGGCCGGACCGGTGGACGGGGTCCTGGACGCGGCGGTCCTGGGCGCGGCCGCGCTGGCGCAGGTCCGGGACGGCGGGGTCTACGTGGGCCTGATCCCGCACCACGCCCCGGCGGCGGAGCGCGGTGTCCGGGTGGAGGAGCAGGAGGTCGCCGCGGACGGGGAGCTGCTGGCCCGGCTGGTGTCCCTCGTCGAGGAGGGCGCGCTCACCCTGCGGGTGGCGGAGGCCTTCCCGCTCGCCGAGGCGGCGAAGGCGCACGACCGGCTCGCGACGCCGGGCGTGCGCGGCCGGATCATCCTGACGGCGTGACCGCGGGCCGCGGGCCCACCCGGTAGCGCCAGTCGAGGCTCGGGTGGGGCACACCGGGCGGGTACTCGAAGGCGACCTCGCCGAGGCACTCGAAGCCGGCGCGCCGGCAGACGGCGTTGGAGGCGGGGTGGTCCGTTCCGGGGAAGGCGTGCACGCTGTCGCGGGAGCCGTGGGCCCGCACGTGGGCGAGGAGTTCCGTCAGGGCCGCCACGGCGAGCCCGCGGCCCTGGAACTCCGGCAGGATGCCCCAGCCGGCCTCGTAGACCGGCTCGTCGCGCCACTGCCGCTCCCAGAAGCCGATGGACCCGACGCTGTCGCCGGAGGGCTCCAGGACCACGCGGAACATCCGGCCGGCGGCCGGCTCCCGCGCGCTCAGGGCCTCGTAGCGCCGCTGGCGGTCGCGGAGCCTCTCGTCGGACTCGGGGCCGCCGAGGTGCTCCGTCATGGCCGGTTCGTTCGCGCGCTGCAGCAGCCGGAAGTCCCGTTCGGACCACGGTTCGAGTCGTACGCGTGTCTTCTCCACGGGCCCAGCCTACGGACCGTGCCCGGGCGGAAGGGGCGGCCCCTCGCGGGTCGTTGACCACGCGTCACGGGGCGGTTCCGTGGCGTGAAGAGGGGGGTCGGGCGGCGAGATTTTGTCGGTGTGTTCGCGCCGCGTCCGGGCGCCGGGGATCCGGACAGCGCGCGCCCCTCGGGCCGCCTGCCTCCCCCGGCGCGGCTGACCTGCGCGGGGCCCTCGGGCGGAGTGCGGGCGGGGCGCCGAAATGGAGGACGCGACGAGCCGGATATCGGACACAGAATGATCAATTCCAAAGGCCAATCATCGCTGCCGCAAAGGCAATTGACCTTTGACTTCCGATCGGCGTGGCCTAGCCTGGCTATCAGCCGACCGGGGGGAAGGGCTTCGGCTGCCCTGCCCTCTCACTGCATCAGTCACCACCCGACGAGGGGGAGTAACGAGTGCTCAGTAAGAGGATTTCGGCCGGATTCATCGCGATGGCGGCCGTCACCGGCGTCATCGCCGCGGCGCCGTCCGCATCGGCCGTGGACCGCACCTGCTACGACGGCAATTTCTGCATCTACAAGGACCGGGACTACTCCACCAACAACTCGATGTACCGGACGAAGTACGAGTCCGCCCGCTGGGACATCGACATGCCGGCCGTGTACGAGGCCGACAGCTCCTGGTGGAACCGGCGCGGCCAGTCGTCCAAGACCTACGGCGGTCGCTGGATGTCGCTGGGCGTCGAGATCTGTCTCATTCCCGGCGGTTCCGTGAACTACTACTGGGACGCCAACGACGATGGTGCGAGCAACACGCTGAACGACGGCTCCCGCTGCTGACCATCGCTCGAAGGCCGGGCCGCCCCCGCCGCAGTGCGGGGGCGGCCCGGCCGCACCCTTCCGGAGGGCACGGACATTGAACAAGCGCATGCGGACTGTGACGGCGATCGCGGCGGTGGCGGTGTTGACCGGCTCCGCCTCCGCCTGTTCGGAGGAGTCCCCCAAGGACATGGAGACGGCCCGGAGGGCACAGGCCGCGCTCGACAGCGCCAGTGAGGCACTGGACCAGGAGCGCGAGGCCGAGACCAAGCTGATCCGCAAGTGCATGAACGACCAGGGCTTCAAGGTCTTCCCGTCCGACGGCGCCCACAGCAACAGCGGCAGGAAGCGCAGCGAGGACCTCGCCCCGTCGCCCGAGACCGCGCGCACCGTGGGCTACGGCGCCGACCCGCGCCGGTCGGACAACCAGAAGACCCAGGAGGTCGGCGACGACTTCGACGCGCTGCCCGAGGATGTCAAGCGGGCCCACAGCATGGCCATGGACGGCTACGTCGACAAGCCGGAGGGCGGGGTCGAGTTCGACTTCGGCGGCGGCAAGGTCATGGTGCCGTCGAAGGGCTGCCGCGGTGAGACCCTCAAGGCCGTGTACGGGGACGTGAAGGAATACCTGCGCCTCAACTGGACGGTCTACAACACCGTGAAACAGGACGGCGCGCGCATCCTCGCCGACGACGACGCCTATCAGAAGGCATTGTCGGAATGGGCTTCCTGCATGAAATCCGGCGGCTATCCGGAGATCCCGACTCCCGAAAAGGCCAGGGAGGCGGCGCTTTCGCATTATGCGAACGTCCCGGACGGTGACACCGCCGCACTCGACAATGCGCAGCGCGCCGAAATCAAGCAGGCCACCACCGATGCCGAATGCGGTACGAAGGTCGGGCTCAACACGAAGGCGCGGGAGGCCAAGAGCAAGGCGTCCGCCGATTCGCTGGTGAAGCACGAGGCGGAGATCACCGCCTGGCTGGAACTCGTCACGAAAGCCAAGGCCAGGGCGCAGGAGCTCCTGCGAGAGGCGTCGTAGGACCGTGATGAGCCTCGAACACCCCGAAGGGTCCCGGGCGGCCGAGCCGGCCGGCGGGCGGGCCCGGCGCCGGCCCGGACGCGGCCTCGTGATCGCCGCCACCGTCATCGTGCTGTTCGGAAGTTCCGGATCCGTCTGGTGGATCGCGTCCCAGGCCAGGACGCCCGGGCAGCGGGCCTCGAACGCCGCGGCGCCGCCGCCCTCCCGCATCACGGGGAAGGTCTCCGACCAGCAGCTCGTCGAGAGGATGGAACTGACCGGGAAGGTCGAGACGGCCTCCCGGACGACCATCACCGGGGTCCAGCCGCAGGGCACCAGCCGCGCGGTCGTGACCGCCCTGCCCGCGGCCTCGGGCAAGAGCCTCAAGGCCGGCGCGGTCGTCGCCGAGGTGTCGGGCCGCCCGGTCCTCCTCCTCCCCGGGCGCTTCCCCGCGTACCGGGACCTGAAGGCGGGCGACAAGGGGCCGGACGTCCAGCAACTCCAGCGGGCCCTGCAGCCGTTGTACGGGACGGCCGTGAACGGCACGTACGGGCAGGCGACCGTCGAGGCGGTGCGCAAGCTGTACGCGGCGGCCGGCTACGAGGCGCCCTCCGGACAGGGACAGGTGTCGGGGCAGGCGTCGGGGCAGGGGCCCGGCGGCGGTACGGGTGGCGGCGGCAGCGCCCCGTCCGGCACGGCCGCCGGCGCCGGCGCCCCCCGCGGCGGTGCGGAGACCGACGGCGGTACGGGCGCGGCCCCCGCCGCGAACGGAGCCGCGAGCACGGCGCCCCACCGCGGCGCCGACGCGCCGCCCGCCGCCGGACCGCCCGCCGCAGGGCCCGCCAGGCCCGGGGAGGTGCTGCCGGCCGCGGAAGTCGCCTACGTCAGCGCCCTTCCCGCCACGGTGGTGCAGGTCACCGCCGCGGTGGGCGACGCGGCCGACAAACCGCTCGTCGTCCTCGGCAGCGGCGGCCGCCAGGTGCGCGCGACCGTCACCGCGGACCAGCGCACCCGGCTGCGCGACCTGCCGAACGACGCGGTCATCCGCTTCGGCACCGGGCCCTACGAGGGCCGGGAGGGCGGCCTGGGCTCCCTCGCCGGCCCCTCCGACGCCAAGAGCGGCGACCAGCAGGGCGCCACGAAGACGGGCGGACAGGACGGCGGGGGCACCTCCGGCGGCGCCGCCGGTGCCGCGGCGGGAGCCGGCAACGGCGGTGGAGGTGGCGGCGCGGCCCAGCACGAGGCGCTGTTCGTCCCCAGCGGCGCGGAGGCCAAGGAGGGTGCGGTCCAGCAGATCAGCGTCGAACTGCGGCGCAGCCCCAAGGGAGCGCTGACCGTGCCGGTGTCGGCCGTCTGGACCGACCTCGGGGGCTCGTCCACGGTCACCGTCACCGAGGACGGCAAGGAGCGCAACGTCCCCGTCGAGGTGCTGTTCACCCATGAGGGCCTCACCGCGCTGACCGCGCTCGACGCGAACCTCACAGCCGGCCAGACGGTCGTCCTCGTGCGCCGCGGGAAGGCCGCCGACGGCTCCGAAGGGGGCTCCGATGGCTGACCCGGCCCCCGTCATCGAGATGGCCGGCATCGCCAGGACGTACCCGGGGCCGCCGCCGGTGCACGCCCTGACCGACGTCACCCTCGACATCCGGCCCGGCCGGCTCGCCGCCATCGTCGGCCCGTCCGGTTCGGGGAAGTCCACGCTGCTGAGCGTGCTCGGGCTGCTCGACGTCCCCACCCGCGGCCGGTACCTGCTGCAGGGCAGGGACACCACCGACCTGTCCGAACGGGCCCGCACCGCCCTGCGGGCCTCCACGCTCGGCTTCGTCTTCCAGGCCTTCCACCTGGTCCCGCACCTGACCTGCGTACAGAACGTGGCGCTTCCGCTCGTGCACCTCGGCGTGCCCCGGGCCCGGCGGCGGCCGCAGGCCGTGGCGGCCCTGGAGTCCGTGGGCCTCGGGCACCGGCTGGACGTCCGGCCCACCACCCTGTCCGGCGGGGAGCGCCAGCGGGTCGCGGTCGCGCGGGCGATCGTCCACCGGCCCGCCGTCGTGCTGTGCGACGAGCCGACCGGCAACCTGGACACCGCCAACTCCGCCCGCGTCATGGACCTGCTGACCGGGCTCGTGGGGCAGGACCGGGCCGTCGTCGTGGTCACGCACGAACCCGACGTGGCGGCCCGGGCCGACCGCGTCTTCAAGGTGGTGGACGGCCGTGTTGCGTAGGCGGCGCGGGACGCGCGAGCCGTCCGCGGGGCAGGGCGCGGCGGCCCCCCGGACCTCCGCCGCGGACCTGCTCGTCCAGGCGTTCCTCGCGCTGTTCGGCCGCCGGTTCCGCACCCTGCTGACGATGGCGGGCATCTCCGTGGGGCTGGCCGCCGCGCTCGCCACGCTGGGCATCACCGCCAGTGCGGCCGGCGCCGTCTCCGACCAGTTCGACTCGCTCAAGGCGACCCGGGTCACGGTCAAGTACCCGTCGGAACCCGTCGCGGGGATCCGGCCGAGGCCCGACGGAGGCGACACCCGGCAGGTGCGGGGTCTCAACGGGGTGCGCAGCGCGGGCCTCGTCAGCAAGGCCGGTGAACAGCCGGTGGTCACCCGGCTGTCGTCGGGCGGGGCGAACGACCTGCCCGAGGGAACGGTCCTGGCCGCGCAGCCCGAGGCCCTGACGGCCCTGTCGGCCGAACTCGTCCAGGGCCGGTGGTTCGACACCGGGCACGATGCGCGACGGGAACGGGTGGCCCTGATCGACACGGCCGCCGCGTCCCGGCTGACCGTCGACGGCGGTGCCGGCAACTCCGTGATCCACGTCAACGGCGTCGCGTTCACCGTGCTCGGCGTCTTCCGCGCCCCGTCCGGCGACACCAACCTCACCGGGTCGGTGGTCGTCCCCTACTGGGCGGCGCTCCAGGACCCGGCCGGGCTGGGCTTCGCCCCCGCCGAGATGATCATCCGTACGGATCTGGGCGCCGCCGACCAGGTCGGCGCCGAAGCCCCCTTCGCCCTGGCCCCGGGCGCCCCGGACAAGCTGGTCGCGCTGGTGCCGCCGGACCCCCGGTCGTTGCGCCAGGGCGTCGAGTCGCAGACCCGGGCCCTGTTCCTGGGGCTGGCCGCCGTCTCCCTCGGCGTGGGGGCGCTGGGCGTCAGCAACACCGCCTACGTGTCCGTACTGGAGCGGCGCTCCGAGATCGGCCTGCGCCGCGCCCTGGGCGCCTCCCGCCGGGCGGTCGCCGGGCAGTTCTGCATCGAGAGCGGCCTGGTCGGGCTCGCGGGCGGCGTCGTCGGCACGGTGCTGGGCATCCAGATCACCGCCGTGACCTGCCTGGCCAAGGACTGGCTGGTGGTCCTCGACCCCGCCCTCACATCGGCGGGGCCGCTGGTGGGCCTCGTGGTGGGGCTGGCCGCAGGGCTGTACCCGGCTCTGGCGGCCGCCCGCATCCTCCCCGCCGAGACGCTCCGCGCGGGCGTCTAGCGGGTGTTCGGCGGGCGTGGGGGTCGGGGTTTCAGCTGCGCTGGAAGAACTCCACCTCCGCGAGTGCGAGGGGGCTCTGGGGGGCCGAGCCGGCGGGTTCTTCGAGGGTCAGCCGGATGGTCGTGACGTCGCTGATACCGGTGGGGAAGGTCTGGGGTCCGGGCTTGTCGCTGAGGACGAGCTTCTTGTGGACGACGGCGCCGTCCCGGTCGGTGACCTCCATGTCGATCCGCAGCGCCCGTCCTTGCTTCGCGTACTCCTCGGGCGCCGGCGAGGCACCGTTGGTGACGATCACGGCGACCAGGCGGAACGGCTTGCCGAACGTGTACGTGGCCGAGGCGCCGGCGCCGGGCGCGCCCCAGTAGCGGTTGCTGAGCCCGTCCGTGCTCCGGCCCACCGGGTGACCGGGGAGCTCGGCGCTCGCCCCGACGCGGGTCGGGGTCACCGCCTTGGCCTTGCCGAGCTTGTCCAAGGTGTCCTGCACCAGGTGGCGTCCGGCCGGCAGGAGCAGGAACCCGGCCGCGCACAGCGCCAGTACGACGGACAGGACCACCAGGAAGCGGACCAGCCGGCCGGAGCCGGCGTGCGTGCGGCGGCGGAACGGCCAGACCGTGCGCCACCACGGGAGGGGGGCGGCGGCGGTGGACGGCGTCAGCGGTGTCGCGCAGCGGCGGCAGAAGCGGCGGTCGGGCGGGTTGGGCGTGCCGCAGGCCGGGCACGGCACGCCGGCGACGTCGTCGCTCACGGCGAGGGGACGTACGACGGGGCGCGGCGCGACGGGCATGGCGGGCAGCACGGGAGCGGGGGACGCCGCCGCGGCCGGGGCCCGCGGCGCGGGCGATGCCGGCCGTACGGGTGCCACCGGCGCGGGCCCGGCCACGGGCCCGGCGGCCTCCGCCGCCACCGGGCCGGGCTCGGCGGGCGTGACCGTACGGGATTCCGCCCCGGCGGGCGCGGCGGGCGGCTCGGCCCCTGCCGGGGAGGGTTGGGCGGGCCGCCTGCGCGACCACGGCCACCGCCGGCCCTCGGCGGGGCCGGACTCCGTCCCGGGGCGCTCCCTGCGCAGCCAGGACCACCACCGTTCGGCGGCGCCGGGCGCACCCGACTCCGCCGGGTCGTCCGTCGTACCCTCCCGGGCCGTGCCGCCCTGCGGGCCGTCTTCTCGGGCTGTGCCCCTGCGGGGCGTCGCCCCCTCTGCGGTGCCCGCGCCGTGGGTCCCGCCCCGGGGCGTGCCGTCCAGCGGCGCTGCCTCCTGGGCTGTGCCCCGTCCGGGGGTTCCGCCCTGGGGGGCGGCGTCCTGCGGGGCTGCCCCGGCGGCTGCGCCCCGGGCGGGCGGTGCGTCGTCCTGGGCGGTTTCGCCTGTGGCTGTGCCGCCCGGGGGCGTGGACTCCTGACCTGTGCCCCGCCCGGGGGCTCCGTCCGGCGGGGTGCTGTGCCGGGCGGTCCCGCCCAGAGGGGTGCCACCCGGGTGCGTCGCTTCCTGGGCCGTGTCCCGTCCGGGGGTTCCGCCCTGGAGTGCGGGGTCCTGCCGGGCTCCGCCCCGGGTGGGCGGTGCGTCGTCCTGGGCCGTGCCCCGGGCGGGGGTTCCGGCCTGGGGGGTGGTGTTGGGAGTGGTCCCGCCCTGGGGTGCGTTGTCGTGGGCGGTGCCCCGGCCGGGGGTTCCGTCCAACGGGGTTCGTTCCTGGGCGGGTTCGCCCGGGGGTGCTGCTTCCGGGGCCGTGTCCCGGCCGGGGGTTCCGTTCGGCGGGGTGCCCTCCCGGTCGGTTCCGGCCCGGGGCGCGGCGTGCAGGGGCGCTGCCCCGGGGGCCGTGCCCCGGGTGGGCGTTGCGCCCTGCTGTGCGCTTCCGCCCGGGGGTGTCGTCTCCTGGGCGGTGCCCCGGGCGGGGGTTCCGGTCTGGGGGGTGGTGTTGGGGGTGGTCCCGCTCTGGGGTGCGTCGTCCTGGGCGGTGTCCTGCCCGGGGGTGTCCTGCCGGGGGGCCTCCCCGCGCAGGGGCGTGCCCTGTCCGGCCGTGTCCTGTTCGGGGGGCGCCTCCCGGGCCGGGTCCTCATGGGGTGGGGCCGTCTGTCGGGCCGGGGCGGCCGCGGGTGCGGCGGGTCGGTCCGTGGTCTCCCGGGGGGCTTCCTCGGGGGTGGGTGCGGTCGGAGGGCGGGTCGGGGAGGACCAGTTGAGGTAGGCGCCGCAGTTGTGGCAGAAGTCGTCCGTCGGGGCGTTGGAGGCTCCGCACGCGGGACACGAGCGCATGGCCGTCAGCTCCCTTCGCCCGAGGGCGGGCCGGGCAGGACCTCGACCCGGCAGACCACGTGCACGGGGCACAGGGCGTGGACGAGTGCGCGGACCCGGTCGGCGTCCACCCCGTCCGCGGCGTCCGCGCCGCCGCGCGGCCACACCCGTACCAGGACCTCCCCGGCCGCCACGGGGGTCGGCTCGGTGCCGGGTGTGCGGGACCAGACGGCCCCGCCGTCCCCGCTGACGTCGGCGGACACGCCCAGGACGAGGCGCAGGGCCTCGACCAGGCCGCGTCGGGTGCCGCGCCACCGGTGCAGTTCCACCGCGCGGGCCACGGCCTCGCGCCGCAGCGCGGCCGGCCAGTCGGGGTCGTCCGCGCCGCCGACCCAGGAGGCCAGCCAGGCCAGGAAGTCGGTGGGTGCCAGCCGGGGGTCGAAGTAGGCGGGCAGGTTGTCGAGGGTGGTGAACACCGGGGCCAGGACCGTGTCCAGGCCCGCCGTGAACCGCTGGGCGAAGTCGTCGTCGGCGTACAGCGCGGGCAGTTGCCCGCCGATGGGGTGCCGGCTGGGCAGGCCGGGCACGGCGGCCCGGCTCATCCGTGCACCTCCTGCTCGGTGACGACCACCTGGTGCTGGTAGGAGAAGACGAGCGTGCCCGCGCCGATGTCGATGCGGTCGAGGGGGGCGCCGCGCCGTCCCGTGATCGGGTCGGCGGCGAACAGCCGGATCTCCTCCACCAGTACGTCCCCGACGGCGCGTTGCAGTACGCCGAACACCTCGCCGTACTGCACGGGCCGGCCGAACGGCCAGCCGGTGCCGTCGGGTCCGCCGTTCAGCGGGTTGAGGTGCCGGAACAGGGCGGCGAGCGCCGCGTCGCGCACCCGGTCGGCGTCGGCGGCGGGCGCCGACAGCCGGGCGACGACGGTGACGCCCTGGTAGACGGGGGGTTCCACGACGAGGCCGGTGCCGATCAGGCGGCGTTCGTCGAGGGTGGTGGTGATCGCGGCGAGGACCTGGTCGGAGGGGATCAGCTGTTCGAAGCGGAGCCGGTCGCCCTCGTCGGCGACCGCGTCGGGCACCACGAGGACGCGTACGGAGCCCGCGCCGCCCGCGCCGCCCCCGCCGTCCGTGGCGGGCAGGCAGCGCACGCGGCGCACCGAGGGCGCCGCCCGGCGGGCGATGATCTCGTAGTCCTCGGCGGTGACCGCGCGTTCCTGCATGCGCAGGGCCTCGGGGGCGCGCAGTTTGGCGTTGTCGATGGTCTCTCCGGCGACGCCGCCGCGTGCCGCCTCCCGGTTGACGACCCGGGCTATGTAGGGGACGGAGCTGCGCAGTACGGAGATCGCGCCGCGCGAGACGTTGCCCGCCGGGCCGCCGCCCGTGCGGTAGCGGGCCACCCGGATCTGTGAGCCCTTGGGCGGTACGGCGCCGCAGGGGCGCAGGCTGCCGTCGGCCTCGCGCAGCACGGGCGGGAAGGAGAACTCGCCGGTGGTGGCGTCCACGCGGACGTGCCGGTCCTCGGGCCCGGAGCGGCCGAAGTGCTCGACGAGGTCCCAGCGCTGCCAGCCCTCGGGGGAGGACACCTCCACCACCGGGGGTTCTCCGTCGAGGAGTACGGGCGGGCGGCCGAGGCGGAAGCTCTGTCCGGCCACGCCCTCCGACGCGCCGAGGGGTACGTCGGCGACGCGTTCGGCGTGTTCCACGGTCATGGTGCCGCCGACGGTGAAGACGGCGGCCTCGCGCACGGTCGGGGACTCGGAGTAGAAGGGCTGGCCGGGCTCGGCCTCGGTGACCCGGCAGCGCAGCCAGCCCGCGCGGGTTCCGCTGATCACCGACGCGGTGTGGCCGGCGGGGACGTAGACGATGATCTCGCCGGGCCGGTTGAGGCCGCCGGTGCTGTCGGAGTCGGTGGCGCAGCGCTGCCAGCGGCTGCCGTCCCAGGCCTCCCACACCAGCGGGGGCTGGCGCGGGTCGACGCCGACGCCTTCGACGCGGCTGTCGAGGCGTACGGCGACGACGCAGCGCGGCACCGCCGTCGGCAGGCCGAAGAGCAGGGCGTCGCCGGGTTCGGGGGTGGCCTGGAAGCACGGGACGTCGCGGCCCTCGGCGAGCGCGCCGGTCCGGTCGGCGGGCTCGCCGGTGCGGGGCGCGGTGACCAGTTTCGTCAGTTCGCTGGGCAGGATCCGCAGGTCGTCGGTGGTGGCGAAGACCACGGCCTCCTCGGTGTCGCCGGCCGCGGTGGTCACCTCGGTCGTCACCTCGGTGCCCGCGGGCAGGGTGACGGTCTCGGCCTGGGGTGCCGACAGCCAGAAGTCGACGTCGGCGGTGGCGGCCGAGGGCGGGTACAGCTGGATGCCCAGCAGGTCCAGGAACGCCAGGTAGTTCTTGTCCGGGACCCGGTTGAGCCGGTACAGCAGCTGGTCCACGAGGTACGCGAACGTCTCGATGAGGGTGACGCCGGGGTCGGAGACGTTGTGGTCGGTCCACTCCGGGGCGCGCTGCTGCACGTACCGCTTCGCCTCGTCGACGAGCTGCTGGAACCGTCGGTCGTCCAGGTTGGGGGAGGGGAGGGCCATCAGTCCGCGACCATTTCCTCGGCCCCCTCCTCGGAGGGGATCGTGTAGAAGGGGAAGACCAGGTTGCGCCGGTCGTTGGTGGTGCGCACCGTGTAGTGCACATCGATGTAGAGGGTGCCCGCCTCGACGGAGTCGAAGGCGACGACGACGTCGTCGACGGTGATGCGGGGCTCCCAGCGTTCGAGGGCCTCGCGGACCTGCTGGGCGACGCGGCCGGCGGTGTCGCCGTCGCCGGGGGCGAAGACGTACTCGTGGATGCCGCAGCCGAATTCGGGCCGCATGGGCCGTTCGCCGGGTGCGGTGCCCAGGACGAGGCGGATGGCCTCCTCCAGTTCGCGTTCGCGTTCGACCATGGCGATCCCGCCGGTCGGTCCGACGCGCAGGGGGAACGCCCAGCCGCGTCCGATGAACCGTTCGCTCATCACATGCCTCCGATCAGGACGTCGAGGGCGCCGGTGAGGACCATCGCGCCGCACGACGTCTGGTCGCGGGCGCGGGCGGCGGGCAGGCCGCCGATGAGGACCGTGCCGGAGGCGAGGGCCGCCGGGTTCGGCATGACCACGTTGGCCGGGCCGAGGGCGGCGTGCGGCGGGACCACGCAGACGTGCAGGCTGCCCACGACGGCGGCGGGCCGGCCGCCGATCAGCACCGTGGCCACCTGCGCGGCGGCGCCGGGCGGTGGCGTGGCGAGCCGGCCACCGTGGTTGGTGGGGTCGCCGGTACGGGCTGCGGCTGGCATCGGAGGCTCCTCGGGGCGGTCGTCGTGGGGCACGGGGTGTGCAGGGTGTACGGGGCGTGCAGGGCGTTCAGGGATCGTCAGTTGATGCGGATGAGGCGGGCCTTGAGGACGGCGAGCAGGCCGCCGTTGACCGTGACGTCCGAGGTTCCGGACACCTTCACCGACCGGCCGCCGATGCTGACGCCGGCGGTGCCGTCGATGTCCACCTGGCGGCCGGACACCTTCACGGTGCCCTGCCGGGCGTCCAGGGTGATGCCGTTCTTGTCCATGAGGACAGAGGTCGCCGGGCGGCCCCGGCCGGCGTACACCGTGAGCTCGATCCGGTCCCGGCGGTCGTCCATGCGTACTTCGAGCCGCTCGTCCCCGGTCACCAGCCGCAGCCCGGAGGGGCCCGGCGCCGCCGCGTCGAGCAGTTCCACGCGGTGGCCCGAACGCGACACGATCGAGCGGCGGTTGACCTTGCCGCTGGTCTTGTCGATCAGCGGCACGTCGTGCGGCGAGGGCTGGTCGACGCCGTTGTAGAGGCCGCCGATGACGTACGGGCTGTCGAGGAGGCCCTGCTCGAAGCCGACGAGGACCTCGTCGTTGACCTCGGGGCTGACCACTCCGCCGCCGCCCTTGCCGCCCCACTGGACGGTGCGGACCCAGTCGGAGACGTAGGTGTCGTCCAGCCAGGGGAACTTCAGCCGGACCGCGCCGCGCTGGGAGCCGTTCGGCTCGCGCACGTCCGTCACCACGCCGATCGCCAGCCCGGGGATGCGCGGGCCCCGCCCCGGCGCGTTGGCGCCCGTCACCAGGCCGGTCAGGGAGCGGTCGGGGCTGGCGCTGACCCACACGGTCGTGCGGAAGCCGCCGTGCGGCTCCAGGACGTGCTGGACGGCCGTGGCCGTGTACCGGCCGGAGAACGCCTGCCCGACGTTGCCGAGCGCGACGGGCTTGCCGGCCCGCAGCAGCGGGTTGCCCTCGGCCACCGCCTCCAGCTCGCCGAAGCCGGAGCTGATCTGGGCCGCCGCCGCCTTCGCGACCGCCGCCGTCTCGGCCTGCGTGCGGTAGGGGGTGTCGGTGACGGACACCGACGCCGTCCCGAAGCGGGCGGCGGTCTGCGGGCCGAGGCCCGGCACCACCGTGTCGCTGACCACGGACGGCTGCTCGGCGACGAGCGGCCGCTTCGTGGTCACGTCCCAGCCGCGCACCTGCACCTTCGAGGCGCCGTCGGCGGCCGACAGGGCGGCCCGCAGGGCGAGCAGGTTGCGCCCGTACTCCAGGACCATCGGGTCGCGCACCGCCGACGTCGACGGGGCCGGCGCCCCGGACGCCTTCACGGGCTTGGTGAACTGCAGCAGCCCCTTGTCGTCGACGCGCACCTGCGCGCCGCTCTCCCCGGCGAGGAACTGCAGGAAGTCCCAGTCGGAGACGTTCGCCTGGGACAGCTGCTTGTACGTGACCGGTGCGGCCTCGACCTTCCCGACGGCCAGGCCGGCCCCGGCGGCCACCTTGTGGACGATCGCGGCGGCCGTCATGTTCCGGTAGGCGACGACCTTGCGGCCGCGCTGGAGGCGGTGCGCCCTGGAGTAGGCGCGGACGACGGTGAACGAGCCGGTGCGGTCCCGGTCGATCTCCAGGGCCGTGACCTCGCCGTTGAACAGCCGCTCCCGGGCCTGCCCCTTCACGGTCGCCACCGACACCCGCAGCGGGGTGCCGATGGTGATGCCGGTGGCGCGCAGGAACTCGTGGTCGGGGTCGCGGTAGGTGAGCACCGCGGTGTCGGGCAGGCCGACGTTCTCGTCGACGACGCAGGAGACCAGTTGCGCCGCCCAGATCTGCGGCAGCTCGCCGGGGGCCTCCACGATGGGGTCGGCCGCGAACGACCGGCCCCCGGACTCGGACCCGCTCACCGCTGTTCCTCCTCGCCGTGCTGGTCCCGCGTGCCCGGCACCACGATCTCGGTGCCGGGGACGAGCGCCATGGGGTCGTCTATGCCGTTGGCCTCCGCGATGACCCGCCAGGCCGTCGCGTCGCCGTATTCGCGCCAGGCGAGCATGGCCAGGCTGTCGCCCGCCACCACGGTGTGGGTGCTGCGGGCGGTGCGGGAGC
Organism: Streptomyces erythrochromogenes; assembly: GCF_040684695.1. GTDB lineage: Bacteria > Actinomycetota > Actinomycetes > Streptomycetales > Streptomycetaceae > Streptomyces > Streptomyces erythrochromogenes_C. The sequence continues at coordinate 48,714 of NZ_JBFBGM010000034.1, read as the reverse complement.
CGGAGGTCGGGTTCTGGCCGGGCGGGTCGACGCTCGCTTCCTCGATGGACAGCGAGCAGGTGGCCCGCAGCGGCTTGCCGTCCACGTCGAAGAGCGTGTACGACACCGACAGGTTCGACAGGACCCCGTCGAACGACGTCGTCCGCGAGCTGCCCCACTCGAAGCGCACCCAGGGGCTCGCCGGCTTCTTGCGGCCGAGGCTGGCCGGGGTCGGCACGCACGCCTTCATCAGCTTCTCCACCGCCTGCTCGACCGAGTTGTCGTGCTTGGCGGTGGCGTCCAGGAACACGTCCAGGCTCAGGGTGCGCGGTCCGCTGCCGACGAACTCGGGCAGCGCCGACTGGCCCGCCATCCTGGACGGGGAGCGCCGCCACTCGGTGGTCTTGCCCAGTTGCAGGGTCGAGGGGTTGAACTGCAGGTCGAGCCGGGCGATCGTCCCGCCGGGCTTGGCCCCGACGGAGGCCGGCGGCTCCTTGAGGGTGAGCTGGGCCCGGGCGCGGCTGGCGCGTGCCGATGAGGCCATGCCGTGGACTTCCTTCCGGGGCGGGGTGGGGCGGTGCGGTGCGGGTCTATGCGGTGCGGGGCGTACGGGGACGAGTGGGCGGGGCGGGCGGTCAGGAGGGCAGCAGGCCCTGGTGGGCGATCTCCAACGTCTCCACGGCCGCCGCCGAGTTGGCCGGGTCGAAGGACGGCCCCTGCCAGCGCACCGGGACGATCCCGAACACCTGCCAGCTGATGATCCGGCTCAGGTCGGGCCGCAGCGCCACGATCTCGCCGTCCTTCGGCTCGACCCGGCGCAGCGTCTCGTCCAGCCAGCGGCCGATCTTCGCCGTGTCGGCGGTGACGGGCCGGGTGAGGGTGATGTTCGACCAGGTCACCCGGCCGGGCAGCTGCCAGGTGAAGCCGTTGTTGCCGCCCTCGGCGTAGCTCTCCATCTCGACCTCGGCGCCCATGCCCGAGCACGTGTGGAAGGCGCCCAGGTCGTTGCCGCCGATCGCCAGCCGGAAGAACACGCTGGTCGCGAAGATGTTGTCCGTCATCGGTCCGTCGTCGTCCGTTTCTCGTGCGTACGTGGTCTCAGCGGCGGCCGTCGAAGGGCCGGCCCGCGCGTTCCCGGCCGCGCCGCAACTCGGTGCGCAGGAGGCGCGCGACCGGGTCGAGCAGACGCCGTGCCAGGTCGTCCAGGTCGAGGTCGCCGCCGCCGTGGGGCGCGGTGTCGCGTGCGCCGTCGGGCCGGCGGGCCGCTGCGGCGGCGGGACCGGTCCCCCGGCCCGTGTCGCGCTGTACGGGGGCGGGCGGGCCGCCGGGCGTCGGCGGTGCGGGGACGGCGGGGGCGGGGCCGGGGGCGGTCGGGCCGGGGGTGGGGCCGGCCGTCCTGGGCCGTACGACGGGTACGGGTCCGGCGCCGGGCGCGGCGGGCGCCGGCTGGACCACGAGCGGTGGCGTGTACGGGCCGGTCACGGGCAGCGGAGCCGCCGCGGCGGCGGGGGCCGCGGCCGAAGCGGGCGCCGGGCGCACGGCGCGCGCGGGGCGCGGGGCGGGCGTACGGGGGGCCGGGGCCGCGGCACGCTGGACCGGCTGCGGGGCGGTGGCGGTGCCGGCGGCTGTGGCTGTGGCTGTGGTGGACGGGGCGGAGGGGGTGGCCCAGCGCGCCGGGACCACGGGCCGACCGGTCGGGCGGGGGGCGGCGGCGGGCGCGCTGCCCATGCCCGTCACGTCACGGGTGCCGAGGGTCAGGGGCCGTGCCGCCAGCAGCTGGAGGGACGGCGGCGCGTCCGGCGCGGCCGTCCCGCCGCCGGCGGTGACGGCGCGGGCGGCGACGAGCGGGACCGGGCCGGAGCGCGGCGGGGCGGTGGCGGTGGCAGTGGCCCGCTGGACCGGCGGGGTGCCGCCGCCCAGCAGGGGTGCGCGCAGGGACGGTGCCTGCGGCCGCGCGGCGGCGGCCCGGGGCACGTCGGCGCTCGCCGGCAGCGAGGGCAGCGGCGCCCCCAGCCCCGAACGCACCCGCGGCGCCGACCGCTGCGGCCCGGCAGGCTCCGCCTGTCGCTGGACGGTGGGCATGGCGGGGCCGGGGGTGGTGGCCTGCACGGGGCTCGACGGCGTGGCCGTCGCCGGGAGTTCGTTGAGGGGGGCGCCGAGGGGTGCGCGGGTGCGCAGGGGCTTCTCGGCCGCCGCGTCGTCGGCCCCGGGCTCTGGGCGGCGCTGCGGTGCCGGGCCGCTCGCCGCGGTTTCCGCCTGCCGTTGCAGGGTGGGCATGGCGGGGCCGGGGGTGGTGGCCGGTGCGGGGCTCGACGGCGTTGCCGTGGCCGGGAGTTCGGCGAGCGGGGCGCCGAGGGGCGCGCGGGTGCGCATCGGCTTGTCGGCCGTCGGGCGGGTGGCCGCGGGCTCTGCCTGGCGCTGCACGGTGGGCATGGCCGGGGTCGCCGGGGCGGGGACGGAGGGCTCCGCCTGCCGTTGGACGGTGGGCATGGCGGGGCCGGGGGTGGTGGCCTGTACGGGGCTCGACGGCGCCGCCGTGGGCGGGAGTTCGGTGAGCGGGGCGCCGAGGGATGCGCGGGTGCGCATCGGCTTCTCCGGAGCCGGGCCGGTGGCCTCGGGCTCCGCCTGGCGCTGCACGCTCGGCATGACCGGGGCGGTCGGCGCCGCGCCCGTGACCGGCGGTTGCGCTTGCCGCTGCACGGTCGGCATGGCCGGGGTCGCCGGCACCGCGCCGGTGACCGGCGGGTTCGTCTGCCGCTGGACCGTGGGCATGGCCGGGGCCGGGCCGGTGGCCGCGGGTTCCGCCTGGCGCTGCACGGACGGCGCGGCCGGGTCCGAGGCCGTGGGCCGGGAGCCGAGCGGGGCGCGGGTGGGCATCGGCTTCTCCGGAGCCGGGCCGCTCGCCGCGGGCACGGTCGGGGCAGCAGTCGGTGCCGGGCCGGTGACCGCAGGGTCCGCCTGCCGCTGCACGGTGGGCATGGCCGGGCCCGGGGAATCGGAAGCCGGTGCGGGGCTCGACGGCGTGGCCGTGGGCGGGAGTTCGGTGTGCGGGGCGCCGAGAGGCGCACGGGCGGGGATCGGCTTCTCGGCCTTGCGCTGCACGGTGGGTGCGGAAGGGGTTGCCGGGGCGCCCGCCTCGGGCTCCGCCTGCCGCTGGACGGTGGGCATCGCCGGGGTTGCCGGGGCCGCAGGCTCGGCCTGGCGCTGGACGGTGGGCATGGCCGGGCCCGGAGCGGTGGCCGGTGTGGGGCTCGACAGTGTGGCCGGGGACGGCAGCTCCGTGACCGGGGTGCCGAGCGGGGCACGGGTCTGCGCCCGCTGCACCGGCGTGTCCGGGCCGGCCGCGGGAACGGCGGGGGGACGGACGGCGGCCACGCGGCGCCGGGGTGCGGCAGGGACCCGGGCGGCGGTCAGCGTGCGCCCGACCGGGCTCGGCCGGACCGCGACAGGAGCCCCATCGGCCTTACGGGCGGGCCGGGCGGGCACACCGTTACCGGCGGACGTTCCGGGGACCACCGCGATGCGGCGGACCACCGGGAACTGCGCGGGCGCCGCCGTACGGCCGGGCTCTGCAGCCCGCTGCACGGCGGGCGTGGACGTCGGGCCCCGCGTACCGGCCGCAGTCGAGGTTCCGCCCGACGTCGCCGGCGCCGGAGACCGGCCCGCGTCGCCGCGGGGCACGGCGCGCTGGACGAGCGGGCCCGGGGTGGCGGTGCCCGTGCCGGGCTTCGCGGCCGACGTGGACCCGGAAGCGGACCCGGACCGGCTCGGCGCGGTGGTGCCGGGGCGGGTGCGGCGCTGGACCTGCGGGGTTCCGCCTGCGGGCCCCGCCTGCTCGGGCCCGGCGGGCCCGTCGGGTTCGGCGGGCAGGGCCCGCAGCAGCAGCGGGCCGCCCCCGCTGTGGGTGGTGGGACGGGCGGTGGCGGGGCGGGCGACCCCGCGGACGAGTCCGGCCGGGGCGGACGGCAGCAGGCCGTGGGCGAGTCCCGTGTCGAACGACGGGTTGCGCCACGCGGCCAGGCCGGAACGGAAGGCGAGGCCGTCGCTGACGCCCGTGACCGACCGCGAGACGGTCAGCAGGGGCGGCGCGGTCATGCGCCAGCCGCCGTCCCAGTCGCCCGGCACGGCGGTCCCGGCGGTCCCGGGCGTACCGGCCTGCCCGGTCGGCGCGGCCTGTGCGGCGTCCCGCGCGGCGCCGCCGCCCCGGGCCTCGGCCGCCCCGGCGGCAGCGGCATCCGGCACGGCGGTGCGCCGACGCAGCCTGTCCCGCCATGCCATCTGCTCAACCGCCTTCGTTCACACGGGTGTTGATACGAGCTATCTCGGTGACCCAGTCCTGGCGCTCGCCGTGGGTCAGGTCGAGGATCTCGTCGCGCCGCCAGTGGAAGTGGTAGGCGATGTACGCGATCTCCTCCCGGAGCCGGGGGAGCGCGTACGTCACGATTCCCCCAGGCGCCCACCGGAGAGGTCGACCTCGAAGCCGCCGTCGCAGTGCGGGCAGGTGACCGCCGCGCGGGTGTGGCCCTCGCTGTTGACGCGCCGGTAGAAGTCCTGGAGGAACGCGACGTCGGTCGCGTACATCCGCTCGACGACCCCGGCGTGCACGTCGGTGATGGTGCCGAGCCGGGTGATCACCTGGCTCAGCAGCACCACGCTCAGGTACGCCGGGTTCTCCTTGACCCGCAGGTCGATCTGCGGGCGGAGCTCGTCGCGCGCGGTGGCCAGGCGCATCGAGCCGTGCCGGTGCACCGTGCCCGCCTCGTCCACGTAGCCGCGCGGGAGCTCGAACTCGAACTCCGTGCGCAGCCCGTGGTCCTCACGGGGGGCCGGAGCGGCGGCGGCCGGGGGCGCCGCCGCCTGCTCCGGGGCCTGGGCGGGCGCCGTGACCTGGAGGATCTCCTCCAGGCTGCCCGCAGTCACCGTGCGACGCCTCATTCGACGATGATCTCCTCGAACACGATGGTGACGGACTCGGTGGCCGCGGCCGACTCGCCGGCCTTGAGGGAGGGGCCCTCCCACTTGGAGGCCCAGCCCTGCATCAGCTGGATGCGGCGGATGGTCGCGCCCGTGGAGTCCTTGATCTCGATCGTGAGGTTCTGCCGAGCGGTGTCGACGGCGCCGTTGTTCAGCGTCTCCTTGATCCACTTGGTGAACTCGCTGCTCTTGTCGAGTCCCCGGGTGATCGTGACCTCGCCCGCCTGGCGCGCGCCGGGCTGCTTGCGGATGATCTGCTTGCCCTCCGCGCTGACCTGGCGGACCTCGACGACCTCTTCCTCGACGGTCAGGCCGCTGATCTCCTGGATCGATTCGACCAGGTATCCGCCGAGCTGCACGCCGAAGATATGGGTGGAAAGAGCATCGCCCTCTGCCATGACTGTCCTTCACCTTTCCTTGCTGCCGGTGCTGCCGGTACCGCTGCTGGTACTGCTCGTGCCGCTGACCGGCAGGGTCACTCGTCGACGAGGCTGGTGCTGTCGGAGAACTGGGCCAGCCGGAACACGACGAACTCGGCGGGCTTGACGGGCGACACGCCGATCTCGCAGACCACGCGGCCCTGGTCGATCGACTCCTGCGGGTTGTTGTCCCGGTCGCACTTGACGTAGAACGCCTCCGCCGCCGTGCGGCCGAACAGCGCGCCGCGGCGCCACTCCTCGGTCAGGAACGCGGTGACGTTGCGCCGGATGCTGGACCAGAGCCGGTCGTCGTTCGGCTCGAAGACCACCCACTGGGTGCCCAGGAGGATGGACTCCTCCAGGTAGTTGAAGAGGCGGCGCACGTTCAGGTAGCGCCAGGCCGGGTCGGAGGAGAGGGTGCGCGCGCCCCAGATCCGGATGCCGCGGCCGGGGAAGGCCCGTACGCAGTTCACGCCGATCGGGTTGAGCAGGTCCTGCTCGCCCTTGCTCAGGCGCAGCTCCAGGTCCACCGCGCCGCGGATGACCTCGTTGGCGGGGGCCTTGTGCACGCCGCGCTCGGCGTCGCTGCGCGCCCACACGCCGGCGACGTGGCCGCTCGGCGGGACGGTCGTGTTGCGGCCCGAGGCGGGGTCGAAGACCTTGACCCACGGGTAGTAGAGGGTGGCGTAGCGGGAGTCGTAGCCCGCCTCGTCGTTGCGCCAGGTGCGGACCTGCTGCGCGGACAGCGCGGGCGGGGTGTCGAGTACGGCCACCCGGTCGCCCATCTGCTCGCAGTGGGAGATCACCGCGAGCTGTACGGTGCGTACGCCCTCGGCGTCGATGTCGCCGCGCTGGTAGGCGCTCATCAGGTCCGGGACCGCGACCATGGTGATCTCGTCGATGGTCTCCAGGCCGGCGAAGCCGGTACGGGCGCCCGCGTCGCCGACGTACTCGGCCGGGTCGAGCCGGGACACGGTGCCCTGCCCGGTCGCGGAGGCCGTGGCGGCCGCGGCGCCCGGGGCGTCGGGCAGGGCCACGGTCTGGCCGGCGGGCCGGGTCTGGGTGGCGGAGCGCTGCTCGGTGACCTCGATCAGCTTCGAAGCGCGCGCCTGGGTGACGAGGTAGCCCTTGACGTTCTTGCGGGCGGAGACCTCGTAGGACTCGGCGATCTGCTCGCCCTGGCGGACCAGGAGCTTGAAGCGGTCCTCCGGCGGGTTGTCCCCGTCGGCGTCGGCGATCTCCACGGACACGCCGGTGATGCCGGGGCGGGCTGTGATCAGGAAGCCGCCGAGCTCGACGGGCTCCGCGGCGCGGGGCCGGGAGTCCGCTCCCGCGGCGGCCGGCGCGGAGGCGTCCGGGGCCGGGCCGCCGATGCGGACGACGTACGCGGCGCCGCCGCCGTTGGCGAAGTAGCCGTAGACGGCGTGGGCCAGGTAGGTGCCCTCGGTGAAGCCGCCGAAGTGCTGGGAGTACTGGTCCCAGTTGGTGACCAGCGTCGGTTCGTGGAAGGGCCCGCTCTGGGCGAACCCGACGAACGCGGCGACGGCGGTGCCGACCCCTTCGATCGGGCGAGCACCGGACTGCACCTCCTCCACGTACACGCCCGGGGTGAGGTACGTCGGCATGCTCGCTCCTTCGTCACGTCTTGCAATCAGGTCTGGTCACAGCCTCCCGCGCGAGCGCCGCCGCGGGCAGGGGCGTTCGGTCCTGGTCAGGGGCAAGTGCGCTGCCCTCCCGGTCGCCCCCGCCGGGCCGTGCAGGCAGCCCGGCCGCCCGTCCGGCCCGCCGGTCCGCCCGTCCGGCCCGTCCGTCCGGTCCGCCCTGCCGGTCACACGTCCGTGACCTGGCCCAGGTACGGTCCGAACTCGCCTTCCAGGACCAGGCGTCCGAGCTTGCGGTACTCCTGGGCGACGGCGGTCATCACCTGGCGCATGGTCAGCGGCTCGCCGGACGCCGCCGCGAAGTAGGCGGCCGTCACCGCGCAGGCCCGGATGGAGCCCCCGGCCAGGTCGAACCGGTCGGCGCAGAAGCCGAGGTCGACGTCGTCGGCCCGGGGCAGCCGGTCGCCCAGGCAGCGCTCCCACAGGGCGCGGCGCTGGGTGGCGTCGGGCACGGGGAAGTCCGCGATCACGTCGAGGCGGCGGGTGAACGCCTCGTCGAGGTTGGCCCGCAGATTGGTCGTCAGGATCGCGATGCCGTCGAAGGACTCCATCCGCTGGAGCAGGTAGGCCGACTCCATGTTGGCGTGCTTGTCGTGGGAGTCCTTCACGTCCGAGCGCTTCCCGAAGATCGCGTCGGCCTCGTCGAAGAGCAGTACGGCGTTGACGGCCGAGGCCTCGGTGAAGATCCGTTCCAGGTTCTTCTCGGTCTCGCCGACGTACTTGTCCACGACCGTGGACAGGTCCACCACGTACAGGTCCATGCCCAGGTCGGCGGCGACCACTTCGGCGGACATGGTCTTGCCGGTGCCGGAGGAGCCGGCGAACAGGGCGATCACCCCGCGTCCGCGCCCGCCGCCGGGCCGCATGCCCCACTGCCCGAGCACCTGGTCGCGGTGGCGGGCGCGCACCGCGAGGTCGCGCAGCCGCCGGTGGGTGGGGGCGGGCAGCACCAGGTCGTCCCAGCCGACGGCCGGCTCCACCCGGCGGGCGAGGCGGGCCAGGCCCGCGCCGTTCTGTGCCCGTACGGCGGCCCGCAGGTCGTCGGGGGAGACGGGTCGGTCGTCGAGGGCGGCGGTGCGCGACGCGGTGTCGGCGGCGCGCCGCAGCTGTCCGGCGTCGAGGCGGTGCGCGGACACGGACCGGGCGAGCGCTTCCGCCCCGCCCGCAGCCCCGGCCGTCGCGCCCTCGCCGCCGGCTTCGTTCGTACGGCCGTGTGCGGCGGCGGCCCGTTCCAGGGCGTGCCGCCAGCGGACGGCCTGCCGTTCGGGGGAGGGCGCAGCCACCGTCAGGGAGACGGGGGTGGCGGCCGCCCAGGCGGGCTCCCAGCCGCCGGTGCCGTGCGTGAACAGGGGGATGCCGCGCAGCACCGTGCACAGGGTGCGCAGTACGTGGGCCCGCTCGTCGGGCTTGTCGGGCAGTGCCTCCAGCGGTCCGATCAGTACTCCGGCGCCCAGCAGCCGGGCTTCGCGGGCGGCGGCGCGGGCGAGTGCGGGCAGTGCGGCGGCGCGGTGGGTCAGCGCCGTCGGGTCCAGGACCAGGGGGCGCAGACCGCGGGCGCGCAGTGCGGCGGCCGCCAGGCCCTCGGGGTCGCCGCCGCGGGTGCGCAGGTGGACGTGGCCGGTGCCGCTGCCGGCCGCGGCGGTGGCCCGGTGCAGCTCGCCCGGGTCGACGGCCGGGTCGTCGGCGGCCTCGCCGAGCACCTCGGCCAGCTGCGGATCGGGCGCGGTGGCGCCGAGCAGGTGGGCGGTGACCCGGTCGGGTACGGCCAGGACCCGGGACAGCGGCGGCCGTTCGGGCTCGGTGACCTGCAGCAGGCCGCCCGCGACGAGCGGCGCGCCGGGGGAGAGCCGGGAGCGGGCGGCGGCGGACCCGCGGCGGCCGCACAGTTCGAGGGCGAGTCCCACCGTGGGCCGGCGGCGCGTCAGGTCGTCGTTGAGGTAGCCGTAGAGCCGCTCGAACCGGGCGTCCAGGTCCGGGGCCAGAGCGATCAGCAGCAGGTCCAGGTCGAGGGGGTCGAGCCCGAAGCGGGTGGCGAGGACGCCGAGGGGCGAGCCGGGCGGCGGCGCTCCGTCCGGGGTGAGGACGGGCAGGCGGGGGCCGTGCTCCTCGCCCGCGGCCAGGATCCGGTCGACCGCCTCGGGCGTGAGGTACTGGCCCCGGTAGGGGTCGTCCGGGTCGGGGTCGACGGCGCGCCGCAGCTGCACGGCCAGCCGGACCCGCTCCTCGACGAGCCGGAGCCGGCTCCACAGGTACGGGACCTCGTTCCCACGGCCCGTCTCCCGGTCCGAAGCCTGCTCCGAAGCCTGCTCCGGGGCCTGCTCCGGGGCCGGGGCCGGGGACGGGGGCTGGAGGGTGTGCGTCACGGCTGGCGTTCTCCTCGTCGGCGGCGGGCGGGAGCCTTGGGCCGTTCCCGGGAGCCGCCGAAGCCCTCCGGTCCCGGCGTGCCCAGTTCGACGTAGCGCAGCCGGCGCGGGCTGCCGTCGCCGTCCGGTCCGGCCTGCGGTACGGAGTTCACGACGAGGCCCTGGGTGACCGGCGGCGCCGCGACCTTGCTGATGCCGGCCAGCGGTGCCTTCACGCGCAGCCCGAGGGACGGTTTCAGTTCGCCGCCCAGCGCCGACCACACGTCGGAGGCGGCCGGCGCGTCCATGCCGGTGCCGCCCGCGTCCACGTCCACGAGCAGGCCGAGGTCGGCGAGCGTGCCGGTGAGCAGGCGCGGGGGGAGCGTGTCGGTGGCCACGAGGCAGGACAGCACCTGGGACAGCAGCCGGTGCTCGTCCTGCGGCCGGCTCGCCCAGGCGGTGACCAGGTACGTCAGCTCGAACCAGCGCGGCGGGGTGCGGCGCGCGACGACGAACCCGTCCTCGTCGTACACCTCGCCCCCGCCGCTGCCGCGCCGGGTCGGGTCCTCCCGGATGTCGTACAGGAACACGCAGACGGTGGGCGCGCTGCGGCGGGCGGCCCAGTCGCGGGTCGGCGCGTCGAAGACGACCTCGACGCCCGACGCCTCCAGACCGGATTCCGCGAGCAGCCGCCGCAGCCCTTCGTCGACCTCGTGGATCACCGGCGGCTCACCTCGTCGGGCGGCTGCACCGTGCCGTTGACCACGAGGAAGTCGGTCTGCACGGGGGAGAAGCCGGGGCCGCTCGCGGTGATGATGCGCGGACCGGTCTGGTCCTTGGCGAGGATCAGCAGCTGGCCGATGAAGGTGCCGTCGGCCTGGGGGACGGTCGGTGCCGCAGCGGCCGTGATCCCGGGCTTCCACGCGAACCGCACCGGAGCGCCGGGCGGGAAGTCCTCGCCGCGGACCGAGGTGACGAAGCCGGGCCGGCCGATCGGCGGGACGGCCACGATGCGCGGCTGGAGGATGCGCAGCTGCTGCTGGGCGGTGTTGTCGCCGGGGTCGGCGTCGGTGCCGGTGGTGGTGAGGGTCGCGGTGACCTGCCCGGTGAGCGCCTTGTCGGGGCTGAGGACGACCCGCAGGACGGTGCGGGCGCCCGGTGCCAGGTCGGGCAGGGCGCACGTCCCGCCGCGGTCGCAGCCCGGCGGGGGCCCGTCGTGGGGGACTCCCTCGGGCAGGGCGATGCGCAGCCGCAGGCCGGTGGCCAGGGCGTCGCGGCCGTTGGCGACGGTGAAGGTGACGACGACGCGGCCGCCGACGTAGCCGGGGTTCGGCTGCGCGGTGATGCTCACGCCGGGGCCGGCCTTGGGCGCCGGCGGCTGCGGTGCGGGCGCGGGCGTCGTGGGCGGGGTCGTCGGCGGGGTCGTGGGCGGGGCCGGCGTCGGGGTGGGCGGTGTCGGCGTCGGCTTCGGCGGTACGGGGGCCTCGCGCACCGGCACCACGGTCCGGCCGGCGTTGTCGCTGGGGCGGGGGTCGAGGACGGTGCCGGTGACCGACCACTCCACGGGCTGGTCGCCGGGGGTGACACCGGTGAGGGTGACCGTCACCGGGACCGTGGTGCCCGGCGGCACGATGCCCAGGGTGCAGGTCAGCGCGGCGGCGTCGCAGGCGGCGCCGGGCGTGCCGGGGGCGGTGAGCCCGGTGACGCTCACGCCGAGCGGGGGAGCGACGGTCAGCCGGGTGCCGGGGGAGGCCGCCGGACCCTGGTTGACGACGTCCACCCGGACGGTGGACGAGCCGCCGACGGTGAGCGGCGCGCTCTTGTCGGGCGCCCGCACCGCGAGGTCCACCGACTGCTGCACGCCCGGTTCCTTCTGACGGCCCGGCAGGCCGGTGACGAGCAGGTTGTGGGCGCCGGTGGCGACGTCCACCAGCTTCAGCTTCTCCGGGCTGTTGGCGGCCCGGGAGCCGCGGCCGGTGAGGACCAGGGACTTGCCGTCGGCGGTCCAGGCGGCGTCGCGGGGCTGGTAGGGGCCGTTGCCGGTGGTCTCGGGCAGTTCGCGGCCGCAGGCGCCCGGCTTGTCGCGGGCGGCGTCGGGCAGCAGGACCCGACAGGTGCCGCCCGTCGCGGAGGCGAGCAGGATGCCGCTGCGCTCGTCGACGCGGCCGCCGCCGTTCTTGCGGTTGAAGGCGATGGTGGTGCCGTCCGGGGAGAACGCCGGGCTGTCGTCGATGACTTCGCAGGCGCCGAAGCAGATGGTGGCGCTCAGGTCGCGCTGCCGGTCGAGGTGGTCCACGGGCACGGTCCAGACGTGCTTGTTGCCGCCGTGGCCGTTGATCACCAGGTTGCGGGTGAAGGCGAGCGTCGTGCCGTCGGAGGACCACGTGGGCTGGGCGTCGCCGCCCTTGGGCTGGTCCGCGGGCGGGACGACCTCGCCGCGGATCGCTCCGGTCGCGGCGTCCGCGATCAGGATCCGCCCGGGGCCGGCCGCCTGGCCGATGCCGCCGGGGGAGGTACGGGTGAAGGCGAGGTACTTGCCGTCGGGGGAGAACGTCGGGTCGGTGTCCCAGTCCTTGGGGCCGCGGCCGGCCAGCGGCAGGGCCGCTGCGTTCGTGCCGTCGGCGTCCGCCATCCAGATCCGCTGGATCCGGGCGTCGGCCTTGCCCTCGAAGCGGGTCACCACGATCCTGCGCCCGTCGGGCGTGTAGTTCTGCCGCTCCGTCCACGGGTCGAAGCCGGGGCCGGGCTGGAACAGCGGGTCCTTGGCCGGGTCGGTGTTGGTGTCGGCCGCCGGGTCCTCGTTCAGGATCGTCAGATTGAGGTCGCGGGGGTCGGAGCCGTCCGCCCGCGCGTCCTGCAGGGTCACGACGTGCGGGCCGCCCGCCGAGATCCGCTCGACGACGGCGCCGCCGCCCTGGAGGGGGCCGAGCCAGGTGGGCGAACCGACCTCGCGGTCCTCGCTGTAGACGAGCTTGGGCGTGTCCGCCGAGTGCGCGGGCACCTGGAAGACGTGGTCCCAGTCGCCCTTGCAGTCACAGGTGCGGTCGGGGCTGAGGAAGAGCAGGCCGTTCCCGTCGGGCAGCCACGCTGCCCCCCGGGTCCGCCAGCCCGCCTGGGCGCCGGCCAGCAGCTGCCCGTCCGCGCGCCCGTTCGTCCACCGCAGGCGCGGCCCGGAGGCCCCGGTGGCGGTGTAGGCGAGCACGTCGCGGTTGGTCGCGTCGTCGACCGGGTTCCACACCGGTTCGGTGGCCGTGCCGTTCGCCGGGTCGGTGAGCCGGGTGGCGGCGCCGCCGCGCAGGGGGCGTACGTGGACCTGCGCGCCGGCGGCCCGGTCGGCGTCGGAGGAGTACGCCAGGCGTCCGCCCTCCGCGGAGACCGTCGGGTGCTCCTCGTTCGCGGGGGTGTCGGTCAGCCGGGTCAGGCCGGTGCCGTCGGTGCGCACGAGCCACAGGTCGCGCTGGACGCCGCCGGCCGCGGCGCGCTGGGCCGAGTCGAAGACGACCGACCGCCCGTCGGGGGTCAGCCGGGGGTTGGCCGCGTCCATGCCGCTGGTCAGCCGGCGTACGGAGCCGTCCGCGGACCGCAGGTAGACCTGCGGGCTCTTCTCGTCGCGGCGGCTCGCGAAGACGAGCCGGTCGCCGAGCGCCGACGGCTGGACGTCCAGGTGGGCCGGTCCGTCGCCGAACAGCGGGGTGCTGGCGTCGTTCTTGTCGGCCGCCACCTTCCCCAGGCTGCGGTGGCGCGTGCCGGCGTACGCGATCCGGCTGCTCCCGGCGTCGGCCGCGAGGGGCTGCGCCCCGGCGTCGCCCGGTCCGGCTGCCGCCGTCACCGCGAGCAAGGGCGCCAGCAGCAGCATCGACGCGCAGGCCCTCCCCCAGCGGTGTCGGCGACGGCCGGACCCCTCCGTGCCCCTCACGGCCCACCTCACAGTCCGGTCCCGCATCCTGCCTGTCACCCCGCCACCCTGCCGGTCCGGCCGCGCGGACCGGGAGGGCCGCGGGGCCGGACCCGGGGGAAGCGTCGCTTGCGCTTTCGGGCAGTGGCGGGCGGTCGCACCGCCCGCGGACGCCCGGCCGGGCCGGGGCGCGCGGCGCCCCGCGCGCGGTCAGATCAGCCCGTTGCGCAGGGCGTAGCCGACCGCGTGCGTCCGGTTGCGCAGCTGCAGGCGCGTGATGACCTCGTGCAGAACGTTCTTGACGGTCCGTTCGGAGTACGAGGTCTTGCGCGCGATCTCCGCGGTGTCCAGGCCCTCCGACACCAGGCGCAGCATGTCCGCCTCGCGCGAGGTCAGGGTGGACAGGGACACCGAGCGGGGGTCGAGCGTGGAGCGCTGCAGGCTGCCCACGTGGTCGAGGAGTTTCGCGAGCAGGTCGCCGGGCAGCACGCCCTCGCCGTTCGCGATCGCCAGGACCAGCCGCAGGAGCCGGTCCTGGTCGGCCTCGGCGCGCCGCAGCACCGCGCTGACCCCGCACTCGATGGCCCGTTGCAGCGCGTCGCCCGACTCGAAGGTGCCGACCACGAGCCCGGTGCGGGTGTCGGGGTTGTGCCGCAGCCGGTACAGCAGGGCGGCCGTCTCGTCGTCGACGCTGTCCACGGTCACCAGCGACACCTGCGCGGCGTCGGCGTCCGTGTCGGGGACGAGTTCGATCTCGGGGCGTTGGCGCAGCTGGTGGACGACTCCGACGCGCAGGATCGGGTCGGAGGCGTAGACGGCCACGGTCACTCGGCGGCCGGTTCTGCGGGGAGGGGTCGGTGCGGGGGGCCGGGGTATGCCGGTGCCGGCCGTGAGGACGGGGCTGTTGTTGTCAGCGCAGCGCATGTGTCGTACCTGTTCCGTGATGCGTATGTGGGGTGACGGAATCGGCCGGCCGGGTCGGATCTCGACGCTGAGACACAACCGGCGGGCCTGCATGAGGAGTTGGGAAAGTCTGTGAGGGCATCCGGACTGCCCGGGGCCTTGCCCCCGCGTCCGTGGTGGCGGCCGGGGCGTCGCCGTAGCGTCGTGGCGTGACATCCCCAGCTGCATCTCCCAGCCCTGGCGCGCCCGTCCTCGACATCGAGCCGGTGTCGGTGATGCCGGGCGGTATCGCCACCACGAGCCTGACCGTTCGCAACGACAGCGACATCGTCGAGGCGTACCGCCTGGAAGTCGTCGGCGACTGCGCTGCCTGGACCACGGTGGAACCCGAGCGCGTCTCGCTGTATCCGGGAACCTCGGAGACGGTGACGATCCGTCTGGCGCCGCCCCGTTCGCCCCAGGTGCGGGCCGGGGACGTACCGCTCGCCGTGCGCGTGCTGCCCACCGAGCAGCCCGAGGCGGTCCGGGTTCCCGAGACGACCGTGCACGTGGAGCGCTTCCGGGAACTGCGGGCAGAGAGCGCTCCCAAACGCCGCCGCGGATGGCTGCGGGGTCGCTACCGCATCGCCGTGCGCAACGAGGGGAACGCCCCGGTCACGGTGGGCTTCACCCCCGCGCAGCCCGGCGAGGAGCTGAAGTTCGACTTCGCGCCGCCCACGCTGAAGCTGGAGCCGGGCGAGTCCGCCGAGGTGGTGCTGAAGGTCCGCACCGGCAGCCCGGTGTGGTTCGGATCCCCTGTGACCTGGCCGTTCACCGTGGAGGTGGCCGAGGTCGCGGAGGGCGGGGACGGTGAGGACGCCGCGGGGCGTTCCGAGCAGGAGGGCGTACGGGCTCCGCTGGAAGTGGAGTTCGTCCAGATCCCGATCTTCCCGACGTGGCTGCTCGCGGTGCTGGCCGCACTGCTGGCCCTGCTGCTCGCCTGGTTCATGCTGGTGCGTCCGGCCGTGCGCAGCACGGCCAAGGAGGCCGCGGCCGAGGCGGCCAGGAACCCGGCGCCCGCCGCGGACGGTGCGGGTCAGAACCCGGTGGCCGGCGGCGGCAAGCAGCCGGGCGGCGCGGGTGCGGGCCCGGGCGCCGCCAAGGGCAACCAGCCGGGGGCGGGCGGCGGTTCGGGCACCGGAGCCGGTGGCGGCGGCGGGGGCGGGCTGCAGAGCTCGGCCACCATCGACCTGCAGACCGGTGGCGGTCAGAGCAAGACCGGTTCCTACACGGTGCCCGCGGGCAAGGTGTTCGGGATCACGGACCTGGTGGTCGCCAACTTCCAGGGCGACGAGGGCGTGGTGACGATCAACTTCGGCGATCGGAAGATCACGACGATCGCGCTGGAGACGTTCCGAAACCAGGACTACCACTGGGTCACCCCCATCAGCATCACCGAGAGCCAGACTGTGACCGTTCAGGTGACCTGTGCGAAGCCGGGCACGCCGGCCACCGGCCGTCAGGCGCAGGAGTGCCACGAAGTCCTCAACGTCAGTGGTGTGCTGAGCGACCTCAGGTGATCCGAGCCTGACGGACATCGTCCGTCAGGCTCGCCCAGGAACAAAGCGGACCCGTACCGGTCCGTCCGGAAAGTGCTCACCGGACGGACTGGTGACGGGTCGTCTGCATTCCCGCCTTCCGGTGCGGTTGAGCCGTTCCACGGCTATTGCCTGCCTACTGGGCGGTAGCAAGACGGTCGAAAAAATATGGCTGTATTTCGACTCCCGTGTCCCGCCCTCCCCTCCCGGCTCCTTGCCCCGTCCGGGTCGTGGGGGCGGGCGGCGGCGTGTTCCGGCCAGGGCGGTGCGGCCCGGGTGCGGCGGAGCCGCCCGGGCTCGGGGGAGGAGAGGGAGAGCTCAGGGAGAGGTCAGGGCCAGACCAGGCAGTACGGCTGGTGGCCGGCCTCGTGGAGGCGGTGGCTGAAATCCTGCCACTCGTGGAGCAGCTGGTAGACGTTGAAGGCGTCGCTCGGGCCGCCGCGGTCCGGGACCGTGGACCAGATGAAGGCGGCGGCGCCCACGGACTCCTCGCCGATCCCGCGGAGCGGGTCGACCACCGTCATCGGGAGCTTGACCACCGCGTAGTCGGGGTGGAGGACGACCAGCTCCAGCGGGGGCACCTTGTGCAGGGGTATGCCCTCGATGCCGGTCAGGACCATCGCGGCCACCGTCTCCGGCTTGATCTTGGTGAAGAGGCCGCCCATGCCGAGCTCGTCGCCGCCGAGCTCCTCCGGCCGCATCGTCACCGGGACCCGGGCCGCCGTCGCGCCGTCGGGGGCGCCGAAGTACTTGTACGTCACTCCCATGCCGCGACCCCTGGGCACGTCCTCCGGATCCGTCGCGGGCTCCGGTACGGCGTCGGCCGCCTCGGTGGCGCGCCGTCGGTGCTTGCCCCGGCGGCGGGCCTCGCGGGCTTCGCGGGCGCGCTGCGGATCGAGGCCGTCCGTACCCTCGCCCGGTCCACCACCGCGTTGCATATCTCCACCCGACTGGTCTTGCTTGCCACGGCCCCGCGTCCCCCGCCACGCAGCCTGATCATCATGGCAGTGACCTCCCCCGCGGCGACGCGGTGAAACGCCCGCCCGCAAGTCTGTCGCAGCCTCTGAGACCATGGCTGGTGTGAGCTACCCGTACCCGTATGAAGCCCCAGTTTCGCAGACGCTCTTCGAGCGCGCCTCCCTCGTGACCCCCGGCGGCGTGAACTCTCCCGTGCGCGCCTTCCGCGCCGTGGGCGGTACGCCCCGGTTCATGGTGTCCGGCACCGGTCCGTACCTCACGGACGCCGACGGCCGCGAGTACGTGGACCTCGTCTGCTCGTGGGGGCCGATGATCCTCGGCCACTCCCACCCCGAGGTGATCGGGGCCGTCCAGGCGGCCGTCGCCCGCGGCACCTCCTTCGGTACGCCCGGTGAGGGCGAGGTGGCGCTCGCGGAGGAGATCGTGGCGCGCATCGAGCCCGTGGAGCAGGTGCGCCTGGTGTCCTCCGGGACGGAGGCGACCATGTCGGCGATCCGGCTGGCGCGCGGCTTCACCGGTCGCGCCAAGGTCGTGAAGTTCGCCGGCTGCTACCACGGTCACGTGGACGCGCTGCTGGCCGCGGCCGGTTCCGGGCTCGCCACCTTCGCGCTGCCGGACACCCCCGGCGTCACGGGTGCGCAGGCCGGCGACACGATCGTGCTCCCCTACAACGACCTCGAAGCGGTCCGGGCGGCCTTCGCCGCGCACCCCGGCGAGATCGCCTGCGTGATCACGGAGGCGGCGCCCGGCAACATGGGCGTGGTCACCCCCGCCGAGGGCTTCAACCAGGGCCTCGCGGACCTCTGCCGCGAGAACGGCGCGCTCTACATCTCCGACGAGGTCATGACGGGCTTCCGCACCTCCCGCGCCGGCTGGTACGGCGTCGACGGGGTCAAGCCCGACCTGATGACCTTCGGCAAGGTCATGGGCGGCGGCTTCCCCGCCGCGGCGTTCGGCGGCCGCGCCGACGTGATGGGCCACCTCGCCCCCGCGGGCCCCGTCTACCAGGCCGGCACGCTCTCCGGGAACCCGATCGCCACCGCCGCCGGCCTCGCGCAGCTGCGGCTGCTCGACGCGGCCGCGTACGACAAGGTCGACGCGGTCTCGGCGCAGATCCAGGGCCTGGTCACCGGGGCGCTCGCGAAGGAGGGCGTGGCGCACCGCCTGCAGACCGCGTCCAACATGTTCTCCGTCTTCTTCACCGAGGACGCGGTGCGCAACTACGACGACGCGAAGAAGCAGGAGAGCTTCCGCTTCAACGCGTTCTTCCACTCGATGCTGGCGCAGGGCGTCTACCTGCCGCCGTCCGCCTTCGAGTCCTGGTTCGTGTCCACCTCCCACGACGAGAAGGCGATCGAGCGCGTCGCGGCGGCCTTGCCGGCCGCCGCCCGGGCCGCCGCGGAGGCCACCGCATGAGCGCCGACGGCCGCGACGTGACGTCCGACCTCACCGTCGTGCACCTGGTGCGCCACGGCGAGGTGCACAACCCGGACGGGGTCCTGTACGGGCGCCGCGAGGGCTACCACCTCTCGGAGCTGGGCCGCCGGATGGCGGACCGGGTCGCCGAGCACCTGCGGGGCCGGGACATCGCCTACGTGGTGTCCTCCCCGCTGGAGCGGGCGCAGGAGACGGCGGAGCCGATCGCCAAGGCCCACGGCCTGGACCTGGCGACGGACCCGCGGCTGCTGGAGGCGGAGAACGTCTTCGAGGGCAAGACCTTCGGGGTCGGCGACGGCGCGCTGCGCAAGCCCGGCAACTGGAAGCACCTGACGAACCCGTTCAAGCCCTCCTGGGGCGAGCCGTACGTCGAGCAGGTGGTCCGGATGATGAGCGCGGTGGAGGCGGCGCGCGACGCGGCCCGCGGCCACGAGGCGGTGGCGGTCAGCCACCAGCTGCCGATCTGGATCGTGCGCAGCTTCGCGGAGAAGCGCCGGCTGTGGCACGACCCGCGCCGCCGCCAGTGCACCCTCGCCTCCCTGACGTCCTTCACGTTCCAGGGCGACAAGCTGGTGTCGGTGGGCTACAGCGAGCCGGCCCGGGACCTGGTCCCGGCCCACCTGCTCGCCGGGGCGAAGCCGGTGAAGGGCGCCTCCAAGGCGTTCGGCGCCTGATCCGCGCCCGGCCGGGCGCGATCCGACGGTCTGTTACGGGCCGTTACAGGCCTGTCTAATTAAATACAAGATGCGCGGGAATCACCGTGTCAGCACACATGTCCGGCCAACTTGTCCGTTTATATGGACTTTGGGTCGGGTGTGGTGACGACGATGGGGACGGTGACATGCGCGACATCAGGGGAGTCAGTCGGAGGGGGTTGCTGGGACTGGGACTTGGCGCCGCGGCCGCGATGGGAGTCGCCGGCTGCGGATTGCCCGATGTGTCCGGTCCCGGCGCTCCCGGACCCGTGAAGAACCCGAAGCCCGGCGAGGTGCCGGCCAGGCCCATCGGTGACGGCTCCACCGCCGACACCGGCCCGCAGCCCAATCAGCCCGACCGGCCCGTGCCCCTCCAGCCGGGCGAGACGCCGCCGCAGTTCGTCGTCTTCAGCTGGGACGGCGCGGGGGAGATCGGCAACGGCCTCTTCCCGCGCTTCCTCAAGCTCGCCAAGGACCACGGCGCGGCCATGACCTTCTTCCTCTCCGGCATCTACCTGCTGCCGGAGTCGAAGCGGCACCTCTACCGGCCGCCGAACAATCCCGTCGGCGCCTCCGACATCGGCTACCTCAAGGACGAGAACGTCCGTGCCACCCTCCGCCACGTCCGTGAGGCGTGGCTCGACGGGCACGAGATAGGCACCCACTTCAACGGCCACTTCTGCGGGGGCTCCGGCTCCGTCGCCCGCTGGACCCCGGACGACTGGCAGAGCGAGATCGACCAGGCCGTGTCCTTCGTCACAAACTGGCGCACGAACACCGGCTTCACCGATGTGGAACCGCTGCCCTTCGACTACCGCAAGGAGCTGGCCGGCGCCCGCACCCCCTGCCTCCTGGGCCGGGACAACCTCCTGCCGACCGCCCAGAGGCTGGGCTGGCGCTACGACTCCAGCTCGCCCGGCGGCCTCCAGGTCTGGCCCGTGCGCAGGTCGGGTCTCTGGGACCTGCCGCTGCAGTCCCTGCCCTTCCCGGGGCACTCCTTCGAGGTGCTCTCGATGGACTACAACATCCTCGCCAACCAGTCGAAGAACACCACGAAGGGCGTCCCCGCCAACTACCCGGCCTGGCGCAGCCAGGCCACGGCCACCTACCTCGGCGGTTTCCGCCGGGCCTACGAGACCAACCGCGCGCCGCTCTTCATCGGCAACCACTTCGAGGAGTGGAACGGCGGCATCTACATGGATGCCGTCGAGGAAGCCCTCAAGGGCATGGCGGACAAAAGGGATGTAAGGCTCGTATCCTTCCGGCAGTTCACCGACTGGCTGGAGGTCCAGGACCCCAAGGTGCTCGCCCGGCTGCGCACCCTCGGCCCCGGACAGTCGCCCGCCGGTGGCTGGAACACGTACCTCACCACCCCCTGATCATCGTCTGACCAGGGCATTGACTCCCGGCCGGGGGGTGCGGAAAATCCGCGAATTGCTCATGCGAAACTTTTCACATGAGCCTTAGCCGCGCCCCCCGACGCCGCTCACCCAGCGGCCGCGCCCTCCTGCTGACCGCGGTGACCGTCGCCGGCGCCCTCACGCTCACGGCGTGCAGCGGTTCGGACAGCGGCAAGCCGACCGGCAGCGGCGGCAACTACGTCACGGGCGAGGGCGGCATCTCCACCTCCCCCAAGGGCCAGCGCACCGATGCCCCGGGGCTCGACGGCGAGACCGTCGACGGCAAGAGCCTCGACACCAAGGCCCTCAAGGGCAAGGTCGTCGTCCTCAACGTGTGGGGCTCCTGGTGCCCGCCGTGCCGGGCCGAGGCCCCCTCCTTCGCGAAGGTCTCCAAGGAGCTCGCCGACGCCGGCAAGGACGTCGTCTTCGTGGGCGTCAACGTCCGCGACAACAGCAAGCAGAACGCCGCCGCCTTCGAAGAGACCTTCGGGATCACCTACCCGAGCCTCTACGACCCCGACGGCAAGCAGCTGCTCCGCTTCCCCAAGGGCAGCCTCAACCCGAACGCCATCCCCTCCACGCTCGTCCTGGACCGGGAGGGCAGGATCGCCGCACGCACCCTGGCCCCCCTCAGCGAGGAGCAGCTGCGCTCGATGATCGACCCCGTTCTCGCGGAGCAGTGACCTCGTGGTCGAGTACGTCCTCGCCGCCGAGGCCACGGGTGTGAACGAGACGGTCCTGAGCGGCGCCCTGCTGCTGGCGGTGCCGATCGCGCTCCTCGCGGGGCTCGTCTCCTTCTTCTCGCCCTGCGTCCTGCCGCTCGTCCCCGGCTACCTCTCCTACGTGACCGGCGTCAGCGGCGCCGACCTCGCCGAGGCCCGCCGCGGGCGGATGCTGGCGGGCGCCGGCCTGTTCGTCGCCGGGTTCACCGCGGTCTTCGTCTCCACCGGAGCGCTCTTCGGCTACTTCGGCTCCGAGCTCCAGGAGAACAAGGCGATCATCTCCCGCGTCCTGGGCGGCGTGGTGATCCTCATGGGCCTCTTCTTCATGGGGGCGATCCCGGGCCTGACCATGCGGGAGTTCCGCTTCCACAAGAAGCCCGCGGCGGGCCTGCTCGGCGCGCCGCTGCTCGGCGTCCTCTTCGGCGTCGGCTGGACCCCCTGCATGGGCCCGACCCTCGCGGCCGTCAACACCCTCTCCATCGACCAGGCGAGCGCCGGCCGCGGCGCCCTGCTCACCGTCGTCTACTGCCTGGGCCTCGGCGTGCCCTTCATCCTCGCCGCGATCGCCTTCCGCAAGGCGCTCGGTGCATTCGGCTGGGTGAAGCAGCACTATGCATGGGTGATGCGCATCGGCGGCGGCATGCTGATCCTCACCGGCCTGCTGCTCGTCACAGGTTTGTGGGACAGCATCGTCACCGACATGCAGAGCTGGACCCAAAGCTTCACGGTGGGGATCTGAGGAACCGACGGACATGAGTACGACAGACAAGGCGTCCACCGAGACGTCGCCCGAGCCCACCCCGGCGGACGCCGCCGAGGCCGCGGCAGGCTCCCAGCTCTCCACCGCACCCGTCGAGGACAGCGGTCCCGTCGGCATCGGCGTGACCGGCTGGGCCCGCTGGTTCTGGCGGCAGCTCACCTCCATGCGGGTGGCGCTGATCCTGCTCTTCCTGCTGTCCCTGGGCGCCATCCCCGGCTCCCTCGTCCCGCAGACCAACGTGGACGCGCTCAAGGTCGCCCAGTGGAAGAAGGACCACCCCTCCTTCGTCGGCGTCGCCGATGCGCTCCAGCTCTTCGACGTCTACAGCTCGGTGTGGTTCTCCGCGATCTACCTGCTGCTGTTCGTCTCGCTGATCGGCTGCATCGTCCCGCGCTCCTGGCAGTTCGTCGGCCAGCTCCGCGGCCGCCCGCCGGGCGCCCCCAAGCGGCTCGACCGGCTGCCCGCCCACACCACGTGGCGCACCGACAAGACCCCCGACGAGGTCCTCTCGTCCGCGCGGACCCTGCTCGCGGGCAAGCGCTTCCGCACCGAGGCGGGCAGCGGCACCGTCGCGGCGGAGAAGGGCTACCTCCGCGAGGCCGGGAACCTGATCTTCCACGTCGCGCTGATCGTGATGCTCGTCGCCTTCGCCTGGGGCCAGTACTTCAAGTCCGAGGGCGGCAAGCTGGTCCTGCGCGGCAGCGGCTTCTCGAACACGCTCACCCAGTACGACGACTTCAAGCCCGGCACGCTCTTCCACCCGGACGACCTGCCGCCGTTCAGCTTCACGCTGGACCGCTTCGACGCCACCTACGAGATGTCCGGCCCGCAGCGGGGCACCCCGCGCGACTTCAAGGCGTACGTCACCCTCAGCGAGGGCGCCCACGGAAAGCCCGAGAAGCGCGAGATCCAGGTCAACAAGCCCCTGGAGATCGACGGCTCCAAGGTCTACCTGCTCGGCCACGGCTACGCGCCCATCATCTCGGTGACCGACTCCACCGGAAAGGTCGTCTACAAGGACGCCGTCCCGGTGCTCCCGCAGGACGGCAACCTGACCTCCACCGGAGCCGTCAAGGTCACCGACGGATACAAGGACAAGGACGGCAAGCCGGAGCAGCTCGGCTTCACCGCCGTGTTCGTGCCGACCTTCGCCGGCGAGGGCCATGGGACGATGTTCTCCCAGTTCCCCGCCCTGCTGAACCCGCAGCTCATGCTCAACGCCTGGCACGGCAGCCTCGGCGTCGACTCGGGCCTGCCGCAGAACGTCTACCGGCTCGAAACCTCCAAGATGGAGATGTTCAAGGACGAGTCGGGCCAGCAGCTCATCAAGAAGCTCGCACCCGGCGGGACGATGGAGCTGCCGAACGGCGCGGGCACCGTGAAGTTCGAGGGCATCGAGCGCTGGGCCACCTTCTCCGTCACCCAGCAGCCCGGCAGCGGCCTCGCCCTCACGGGCGCGATCGCCGCCATCGCGGGCCTGGCCGGATCGCTGTTCATCCAGCGCCGCCGGATCTGGGTGCGCGCGGTGGCGGGCAAGGACGGCGTGACCGTCGTGGAGATGGCGGGCCTCGGCCGCAGCGAGTCCGCCAAGCTCCCGGAGGAGCTGGCGGACCTCGCCGCCACGCTGCACCAGCAGGCGCCCAGCGTGTCTGATCCTGTTGAAGAGACCCCTGAAGGAGAGCGCGGATGACGCCGCTCGCAGCCGCAGCCAACGAGAACCTGGCTGAGATCAGCAACTACCTGGTCTATTCGTCGATGGCGGTCTACACGCTCGCCTTCTTCGCGCACATCGCCGAGTGGACCTTCGGCAGCCGCAGCAAGGTGGCCCGCACGGCCGCCGCGCTGACCGGCACCGCCGAGGCCGGGGCCGCAGCCCCGGCCGTGCAGGTGCGCGGCAAGGGCGGCGCCACCGCCGTACTGGACCGGCCCAAGGTCACCACCCGCTCCGGCGCCGGCACCCGCGACGTCCCGGACGGCCCCGGCGCCGCCGGCGGCACCGTGCAGGGCGACCTGTACGGGCGGATCGCGGTCTCGCTGACCGCGCTCGCCTTCCTCGTCGAGGCGGCCGGCGTGGTCACCCGCGCGATGTCGGTCGAGCGGGCCCCCTGGGGCAACATGTACGAGTTCTCGATCACCTTCTCCACGGTGGCCGTCGGCACGTACCTGGTGCTCCTCGCCCTGAAGAAGAACGTCCGCTGGCTCGGCCTGATCCTGGTCACCACCGTCCTGCTCGACCTCGGCATCGCGGTGACCTGGCTCTACACCGACAGCGACCAGCTGGTTCCGGCCCTGCACTCGTACTGGCTGTGGATCCACGTCTCCACCGCCATCTTCTGCGGCGCCGTCTTCTACCTCGGTGCGGCCGGCGCGGTCCTCTACCTCTTCCGCGACTCCTACGAGGCCAAGCTCGCCGGCGGCGGCAAGCCCGGCAGGATCGCCTCCTCGGTCCTGGAGCGCCTGCCCTCGGCGGCCTCGCTCGACAAGTTCTCGTACCGCATCAACGCGGCCGTCTTCCCGCTGTGGACCTTCACGATCATCGCGGGCGCCATCTGGGCGGGCGACGCCTGGGGCCGCTACTGGGGCTGGGACCCCAAGGAGGTCTGGTCCTTCGTGACCTGGGTGGCGTACGCCTGCTACCTGCACGCCCGCGCCACCGCCGGCTGGAAGGGCCGCAAGGCCGCCTACCTGGCGCTCTTCGCCTTCGCCTGCTGGATCTGGAACTACTACGGCGTGAACATCCTGCTCAGCGGCAAGCACTCGTACGCGGGCGTCTGACCGGCGGGAGTGGGACGCTGGTGGCATGTCCCTCGTGAGCCATGCCACCAGCGAACGACGCGGCGAGAACCACTGGCTGCTCCGCTTCGAGCTGCACCTGCCGTACTCCTACGAGGCCCTCTGGCACGCCGTGACCACACCCGACGGGCTGCGCGGCTGGCTGGCCGCGGCCGACGTCCTGGAGCGGCACCTCGGCGGGGCCGTCACCCTGCGCTGGCTGAACACCGGGACCGCGGTGACCGGCCACGTCACGGCCTGGGACGTGGAGCGCGTCGCCGAGTACACGGTGAGCGAGCACGGGAGGATCCGCTTCCACCTGGAGGCGGTCGGCACCGATTCGACGGTCGTCCGCTTCGTCAACGAGCGCGGCGGCTCCGACGACGACCGCCTCGACTGCCTGGCCGGCTGGCACGAGCACTTCGAACTGCTGGACGCCGCCCTGGCCGGACGGCCGACGGACTGGTCCGCCTGGACGGACCGGCGCTGGGCGCGGCTGCGCGCGTCCTACGACTCCTTCGGCGGGGCCCGCAAGGCGTCCTGAGGCCGCGCCGCCACGGCCGCACGGCCTCCCCGCTCACCACACCGGGCGCAGGGGCGGCAGCCCCTCCTCCCCGTGGAGCGTGCGTACGACGCGGGCCAGTTCCCGGCGCAGGGCGCCGATGTCCGCGCTGCCGGCGAGTTCGGCCTCCAGCTCGTGCAGGACCCGGCCCGCGACGGCGAGGTGGTCGCGGGCCGCGGCGGTCAGGACCACGAGCTTGCGGCGGCCGCCCTCGGGGTGCGGCTCGCGCCGGACGTAGCCGCGCCGCTCCAGGTCGTCGACGATCTGTCCGGCGGCCTGTTTGGTCACTCCGAGCCGCTCGGCGAGCTCCGTGGCGGTGGCGCCCCGTCCCTTCAGGGCCTGGAAGGCCATGCCGTGCACCGGCCGCAGGTCCGCGTACCCGACCTCGGCGAGGCGCCGGGTGAACTCGGCCAGCACCAGCTGGAAGCCCAGGCCGAGCAGGAACGTCAGCTCGACGCCGTCGCCCGCCCCGCCGCTGTCCATCGTGTCTTCTCTCGTCACGCAAATATGGTGACACGTTCGGGTCAAGCTGCTTTACTCGGCGAGTAAAGCAGCTTGACTCATTCGACAGAAGGACCCGCCTTGTACGTGATCACCCCGTCCCCCGAGCACGTCACCACCACCCCGAACGCCACCATGACCGGCCTCGCCGCCCCCAGCCGCGGCAGCTCCGAGCTCAGCACCTGGCGCGTCGACATGCCCGCCGGTGGCACCGGCCCCGAGCACTCCGTCAGCCGCGAGCAGGTCTGGACCCTCACCGCCGGCTCCCTGGAGGTCACCTTCGAAGGCCGCACCGAGACGGTCGCCGTGGGCCGGACCCTGGTCCTCCCGGCGGACGCGCCGCGCAGGATCCACGCCCCCGAGACCTTCTCGGCCCACGTGGCGATGCGCGCCGACGGCGTGGTGTCGGTGCCGGGCGAGGACGAGCCCCGCGTCCTCCCGTGGGCCCGGTAGGCCCGGTCGCCTAGTCGGCGTCCTTTCCGTTGTCCTTGTCCTTGTCCCGGTCCTTGTTCTCCTGCTCGTCGCGCAGGGACTTCAGGAACTCCGGGTTGTCGTCGGGAGCCACCCACTGGCCTCGGCTCCGGGACCCGCGCCCGCCACCGCCGGAGGCCACCCGCTTCTTGCCCGCGAACAGCCACACCACCGGCCCCACGATGGAGAACAGCAGGATGATGATCACCCACATCGCCTTCGGGAGGTGCTTGACCTCTTCCTCCGGCGTGTTCAGGCAGTCGATGAAGGCGTAGATGGTCAGCGCGAGGATCAGCAGGAACGGCAGATAGCGCAGCACGGTGTGGGACCGACTCCCGGGCAGTGGCGGCGGACCCGCAAGGGGCCCCGGTGACGCTCCCAGCGTAGTTGGTGACGGATACTGGCCCCTATGGCTTACGACGATCTCCGCTCGCTGCTCCGGGCTCTGGAGCGAGAGGGCGACCTCAAGCGCATCAAGGCCGAAGTCGACCCGTACCTGGAGGTCGGGGAGATCGTCGACAGAGTGAACAAAGCCGGCGGTCCGGCGCTGCTCTTCGAGAACGTCAAGGGCTCGGCGATGCCGCTGGCCATGAACGTCTTCGGCACCGACCGCCGCCTCCTGAAGGCCCTCGGCCTCAAGTCCTACGCCGAGATCAGCGAGAAGATCGGCGGCCTGCTCAAGCCCGAGCTGCCGCAGGGCTTCATCGGCGTCCGCGAGGCCTTCGGCAAGCTCGGCTCGATGGTCCACGTCCCGCCGAAGAAGGTGAAGGGCGACTCCGCGCCCGTCCAGGAGGTCGTCCTCACCGGCGACGACGTCGACCTGGACCTGCTGCCGGCCCTCTTCACCTGGCCCAAGGACGGCGGCTCCTTCTTCAACCTGGGCCTCACCCACACCAAGCACCCCGAGACCGGCGTGCGCAACCTCGGCCTCTACCGGCTGCAGCGCCACGACAAGCGCACCATCGGCATGCACTGGCAGATCCACAAGGACAGCCGCAACCACTACGCCGTCGCCGCCGCCAAGGGCGAGCGGCTGCCGGTCGCGATCGCCTTCGGCTGCCCGCCCGCCGTCACGTACGCGTCCACGGCGCCGCTGCCCGGCGACATCGACGAGTACCTCTTCGCCGGCTTCGTCGCGGGCAAGCGGATCGAGATGGTCGACTGCAAGACCGTCCCGCTCCAGGTCCCGGCCAACGCCGAGGTCGTCGTGGAGGGCTGGCTGGAGCCCGGGGAGATGCTCCCGGAGGGCCCCTTCGGCGACCACACCGGCTTCTACACGCCGCAGGAGCCCTTCCCGGCCCTGAAGATCGACTGCATCACGATGCGCAAGCGGCCGCTGCTGCAGTCGATCGTGGTGGGCCGCCCGCCGACCGAGGACGGCCCGCTGGGCCGCGCGACGGAGCGGTTCTTCCTGCCCCTGCTGAAGATCATCGTCCCGGACATCGTGGACTACCACCTGCCGGAGTCGGGCGGCTTCCACAACTGCGCGATCGTCTCGATCGACAAGAAGTACCCCAAGCACGCGCAGAAGGTCATGCACGCCATCTGGGGCGCCCACATGATGTCGCTGACCAAGCTGATCATCGTGGTGGACAAGGACTGCGACGTCCACGACCTGCACGAGGTGTCCTGGCGGGCCCTCGGCAACACGGACTACTCCCGCGACCTCACCGTCGTCGAGGGGCCGGTGGACCACCTCGACCATGCCTCCTACCAGCAGTTCTGGGGCGGCAAAGCGGGCATCGACGCCACGAAGAAGCTGCCCGAGGAGGGCTACACCCGCGACGGCGGCTGGCCCGACATGGTGGAGTCCGACCCCGCCACCGCCGCCCTCGTGGACCGCCGCTGGAAGGAGTACGGCCTGTGAGCCCGATCGCCGTCGAGGGCCCGGAGCTGAACCTCGGCACCGCCGAGGCGTACGTGGCCCTGGCCCGCCCGAAGATCGACCCGACCCAGCCCGGCGTGATCGCCGCGGCCCGGGACGCGGGCGTCAGCCCGGAGGAGTTCGCCGGCCCCGGCGACGTCTGGACGCTGATGTACGACGCGGACGGCGACGGCGACGGCTTCGAGCTGCCCGGCGCCCGGGACACCGAGGCCGACGCCTTCGCGGAGCAGCTGCAGCTGGCCCTGGCCGCGGCCGAGCCGTTCACCGTCGACGCCGGCAACTTCCTGCGCCTGGACGCCCGGCCCGCCGGCGCCGACTGGGCGGTCACCGCGCACGTCACCCCGCCCGAGGGCGAGGAGGACGGCCCCGGCGCCCGGACCCTGGAACTCGGTGCGCTGCCCGCGACGCAGCTGCTGGCCGAACTCGAACAGTTCCGGAGGGAACTCGCATGATGACCACCGCCGATGGAGTGGTCGGACAGGGGCCCGCGCCGGAGGCGGCCAACAAGGTCAAGGCCTTCCTGCGGCTGGTGATGATCGAGCACTCGGTCTTCGCGCTGCCCTTCGCCTACATCGCGGCGCTGACCGCGATGTTCCAGCTCGACCGGACCGTGCACTGGGGCAAGCTGCTGCTCGTCACCGTCTGCATGGTGGGGCTGCGGACCTTCGCCATGGCCGCGAACCGGATCATCGACCGCGAGATCGACGCCCGCAACCCGCGCACCGCGGGCCGCGAGCTGGTCACCGGCGCGGTGTCGGTCCGCTCGGCCTGGACCGGAGCGGGGATCGCGCTCGTGGTCTTCCTCGGCTCGGCGGCCCTGCTGAACCCGCTCTGCCTGGCGCTGGCTCCGGTCGCCGTCGTCCCGATGGTGGTCTACCCGTACGGCAAGCGGTTCACGAACTTCCCGCACGCCATCCTCGGGCTCGCCCAGGCGATGGGCCCCGTCGGGGCGTGGCTGGCGATCACCGGCGAGTGGTCCTGGGACGCGGTCATCCTCGGCCTGGCGGTCGGCGTGTGGATCGGCGGCTTCGACCTGATCTTCGCCTGCCAGGACGTGGCCGCCGACCGCGCGGAGGGCGTCAAGTCCGTCCCGGCCCGCTTCGGCGTCCCGGCCGCCCTCTGGGGCGCCCGCGGCTCGCACGTCGTGACCACGCTCCTGCTGGCCTGGTACGCGCTCGCCACGGACGCGGGCCCGCTGTTCTGGGCCGGCCTCGCGATCGTCGTCGTCGCCTTCGTCTACGAGCACACCATCGTCACCCCGCACGACCTGTCCCGCCTGAACCGCGCCTTCTTCACGGTCAACGGCTTCATCGGCATCGCCCTCTTCGTGTGCGCCCTGGCCGATCTGGTGGCCCGAGGTCTGACCTTCTGAGTAGCGTGCGGCCTACCATCGAGTGCATGGACAGGGAGGCCGACGTGACCGTCTCGGAGATCGACCGCCTGCACTCACAGCTCAGCCGGTTCGAGGGCATGTTCCCCGGATACCGGGCGGAGATTGTCGAGGGCGCCATCGTGATGAGTCCGCTCAAGCCGCACCACGGCCGGACCATTCGTCTGCTGTGGAACGACCTGGAGGCCCAGCTGGGTCCGGAGTGGGGGTTCCTCACGGACGTCGCGATCCCTTTCGACGGCGACAACGAGTTCTGTCCCGACCTGGCTGTCGTGCCCGCCGTGGAGGCGGACAGGAACCTCAGCGCATATCCGCCCGATCTGGTCGAGCTGGCCGTCGAGGTCGTTTCCCGCGGCAGCGTCCGCAACGACTACGAGGTCAAGGACCGGGCCTACGCCCGGCGCGGGATCCCGCACTACCTGATCTTCGACCCGTACAAGGCGCACTGCGTGACCCTGTGGAACCCCGGCCCGGAGGGCTACCGGGGCCGGGACACCATCCCGTACGGCGGCGAGGTGACCGTCGAGACCGGCATCGGCAAGCTCGTGATCGACACCTCGGGCCTGCCCGTGGACCCCTCCGTCGTCAGTCCGTGAGGGCGGCCGGGCGGCGGCGGGGCGGGCGCTGGAAGTAGAGGGCCGTCACGATGCCCGCCACCAGGCCGCACAGGTGGCCCTGCCAGCTGACGCCCGAGTCCGTCGGGAGGATGCCGGAGACGATCGTGGTCCCCCAGACGGCGGCGACGCCCACCGCCACCGCGATGCCCAGCGCCTTGCGCTCGACGAAGCCCCGGACGAGCAGGTAGCCGAAGAGGCCGAAGACGATGCCGGATGCACCCAGCGTCATCGTGCCGGACGGGGATATCAGCCAGGTGCCGAGGCCGTCGGCCAGCAGGATCAGGCCGCACACCGCGAGGAACCGGCGGATCCCGGACAGGGCGGCTATGAAGCCGAGGACCAGCAGCGGGACGCTGTTGGAGGCGACGTGGTCGAAGCCGAAGTG
The DNA here is from genome assembly GCF_040684695.1 of Streptomyces erythrochromogenes. Lineage (GTDB taxonomy): Bacteria > Actinomycetota > Actinomycetes > Streptomycetales > Streptomycetaceae > Streptomyces > Streptomyces erythrochromogenes_C. Next base: position 18,389 of record NZ_JBFBGM010000034.1, on the reverse strand, counting down.
GAGGAAGGCCGCGGAGAAGATGCCGGTGAGGCTGTCGGGGTCGCGGGCGAGGATCCCGTACTGGTCCAGGGCGTGGCCCGTGGCGTAGTCGACGGCCTCCAGCACCCACAGCAGGGCCACCCAGCCCAGCATCAGCTTGGCCGCCGTCTTCGCCCGGTCGGTCTGCGTCCGGCCGGTATCCACCGTCGTGCTCATCTTCGCCCCCTTCGCGGCTCCCCTCACGGGAACGTGCGGTCACCTTACTGAGTGCCCGCCGGGCGTGGCCGGATAGTCTCGGAGGTATGACAGAGCGCAATCGCACCCCGTGGGTGGTCGGGGTTTCCGGGGCGTCCGGGACGCCGTACGCGGCGGCGGTGCTCCGCGGCCTGCTCGCCGCGGGGGAGAGCGTCGACCTGGTCGTGAGCCGGGCCTCGCGCCTCACCCTGCTGGACGAGACCGGCATCGCCTTCCGTGACGCGCACTGGCGCGAGGACCTCGCGGAGTGGCTGGCCCGCGGGGCCGACGGCAAGCCGGGGACCTTCGAGGGCCTGACGGCCGGCGCGGACGTGCGGTACTGGGGTGCCGGGGACCTGGCAGCAGGCCCGAGTTCGGGCTCGTACCCGGTCAAGGGGATGCTCATCGTCCCGGCGTCCACGGCCTGCGTGGCGGGGGTGGCGCTCGGGCTGTCGAAGGACCTGCTCCAGCGCGTGGCGAGCGTGACGCTCAAGGAGCGGCGCCGGCTGGTGGTCGCGGTGCGGGAGACCCCGCTGAACGGTCAGACGCTGAAGCACCTGGTGGCGCTGGACGAGGCGGGCGCCGTCGTGCTGCCCGCCTCTCCGGCGTTCTACGCGGGTGCGACGCACATCCAGGATCTGGTGGATTTCGTCGCGGGGCGGGTGCTGGACGCGGCAGGGGTGCCGCACCGGCTGTACCGCCGTTGGGAGGGGGAGCTGGGCGGCGCCCGCTCCCCCGAGGGGTCGAACGGTGGTGAGCAGGCCGGTGACTAGGCCTTCTTGCGGCCCAGCGGCTTGCGGGCCTTGTCGACGCGGGCGGCCGCGGCGGGCTGGTGGGCTCGGGATCGGTTGGCCAGCTCCTGGAGCTGTCGCATGTGTGCGTGCGCCATCTCGATCGTGAACACGGTGTACCACTCCTGAAGATCGTTATTGATCTGCTGAAAGAAATCGCAGGGTGTTGACCCTGTGTGCCTTAGATTCTATACCTAGACTTGCAGGATCGCCGAATAATGGAAGGCTCCACGTAATGGACACGGTGGACAGGCAGCTCATCCAGGCACTCCGGGAGAACGGTCGCGCCTCATACGCCGAGCTGGGCCGTCTCGTGGGCCTCTCCGGCCCCAGCGTCACCGACCGCATCAACCGTCTGGAGACGGCCGGCGTCATCACCGGCTACCGCGCGACGGTCGACTCCGCCTCGCTCGGCCTCGGCGTCACCGCGCTGATCGGCATCTCCCTCTCCGACGCCGCCGACCACGAGGACGTGGCCCGGCGGCTGCGCGACCTCGCGGAGATCGAGGACTGCTGGTTCATCGCCGGCGACGACTCGTACATGCTCAAGGTGCGCGCCAGCGACGTCGACGGCCTGGAGAAGATCATCCGCAAGCTCTCCGGAACCAAGGGCGTCTCGCGCACCCGCACCACCATCGTGCTCTCCACGAAGTGGGAGAACCGGGTCGGGGAGCTGCCCGAGGAAGCCTGAGAGTACGGTTGGTCAGGGTTGCAGGACAGGCAAGAGGCATCTAGAGGAGGCGACCGGTACATGGACGCTGGGCTCAAGCGTGAGCTGGAGGAGAAGGTCCGCTCCGGCGAGCGGCTGACCCGTGAGGACGGCATCGCCCTCTACGAGTCGGACGACCTGGCCTGGCTCGGTGGCCTCGCCCACGAGGTGCGCACGCGCAAGAACGGTGACGTCGTCCACTTCAACGTCAACCGCCACCTCAACATGACGAACGTGTGCACCGCGTCGTGCGCGTACTGCTCGTTCCAGCGCAAGCCGGGCGAGAAGGACGCGTACACGATGCGCATCGAGGAGGCCGTGCGCCTGGCCAAGGCCATGGAGACGGAGAACCTCACCGAGCTGCACATCGTCAACGGCCTGCACCCGAACCTGCCGTGGCGCTACTACCCGCGCTCGCTCTCCGAGCTGAAGAAGGCGCTGCCGAACGTCTCGCTGAAGGCGTTCACGGCGACCGAGATCCACCACTTCGAGACGATCTCCGGCATGTCGGCCTCCGACATCCTGGACGAGCTGATCGAGGCCGGTCTGGAGTCCCTCACCGGCGGCGGTGCGGAGATCTTCGACTGGGAGGTGCGCCAGCACATCGTCGACCACCGCACCCACTGGGAGGACTGGTCGCGCATCCACCGTCTCGCGCACTCGAAGGGCCTCAAGACCCCCTCGACGATGCTGTACGGGCACATCGAGGAGCCGCGCCACCGCGTGGACCACGTGCTGCGGCTGCGCGAGCTCCAGGACGAGACCGGCGGTTTCCAGGTCTTCATCCCGCTGCGCTACCAGCACGACTTCGTGGACATGCAGGACGGCAAGGTGCGCAACAAGCTCCAGGCGCGCACGACCATGGCCACCGGCGCCGAGGCGCTGAAGACCTTCGCCGTCTCGCGGCTGCTCTTCGACAACGTGCCGCACGTCAAGGTCTTCTGGGTGATGCACGGCGTGCAGACCGCGCAGCTCGCGCTCCAGCACGGTGCGGACGACATGGACGGCTCGGTCGTCGAGTACAAGATCACGCACGACGCGGACAACTACGGCACCCCGAACAAGCTGGGCCGTGAGGACCTCCTGGAGCTGATCCGGGAGGCCGGCTTCCGTCCGGTCGAGCGCAACACGCGCTACGAGATCATCCGCGAGTACCCCGGCCCGGACGCGGACCTGCGCGAGACCCCGCAGGCGATGCGCGTCTGACCCGGTTCCGACCCGCACCGCAGCCGCTCCCGGCGAGTTAACCCCGGCCCATGGGCCGGGGTTTAGCTTTGTCTGGACGGGCCGATGAGGTAATGGTTAAACTCGAAAAATGACCCTTACTTTCACCCTGGATCCGGTCGTCGGACCCTCCCTGCGTGATGGAATCCTCGAACTCTGGACGGACGTCTCCAACGCGGGCGGCGCCGTGGGCTTCGTGCCGCCGGTCACCCACGACGACGTCCGCCCCTCGCTCGACAAGCACCTCGCCGGCGTCGCCGACGGGACCTGCCGGCTGCTCGTCGGGCACGACGAGGGCGGCGCCGTCGCCGCGACCGCCTTCCTCACCCACAACACGCACCGGCTCCAGCGGCACTGGCTGTGGGCCTACACGGTGATGGTCCACCCGCGCCACCAGGGCAAGGGCCTCGGGCGCGACCTGATGGCCGCCACCGAAGCCGCGGCCCGCTCGATCGAGGGCATCGACGCCGTCCGCCTCACCTGCCGCGGCGGCCTCGGCCTGGAGCACTTCTACTCCTCCTGCGGCTACAAGGAGGTCGGCCGCGTCCCCGGCGCCGTACGGGTGGCCCCGGGCGACGACCGCGACGACATCACGATGCTGCTGCCGCTCTACTGACCGGGTCCGCGGCGCCGGCGTACGCACCCCGGCGGGCCGCGGCCGGGCCCCGGCGTGCTTCACTGGACGGGCACCGTGCGACGCACGACCTGACGACCACGACGAGAGAGAAGGGGTCACCGTGTCCCTCAAGCCGAGCGCAACGATCCGATACACCGCGATGCGCCTGGGCGTCTTCGTCGGCTGCCTCGCCGTCGTCGCCGTCCTCGTCCACTTCGGCCTGGTCCCCGCCGGTCTCGGCGACGCCAACGGCGCCTGGGTCGTGCTGCTCGCCCTCGTGCTCTCCGCCCCGCTCTCCTTCGTCCTCCTGCGCAAGCAGCGCGACGAGATGTCCACGCAGATCTCCGGTCGCGTCGCGGGTGCGAAGCAGAAGCTCGCCGACAACCGCAGCCAGGAGGACCAGGCGGACGACGCGGCGCGCGTCGGGTCGTAACACCGCAGTTGGCTTCATCACACACCGAACCGCCCCAGCACCGGGTATACCGCCCGTAACGCTGGGGCGGTGGCGTTTTCCGGGCCCGCGCAAGAGGCACCCGTGCGCCTCTGTCTCAAAGGGCCCCTTTGAGATTCTCAAAGGAGAAGTGTTAGCGTGTTCAACATGTTGACCACAGCTGCGCACCCGATGATCGCGAGCGTCCCGCTCGTGACGCGCCTGCACGTCGACCTCTGCCGCCGCGCGTCCGCGGCCTGTTGCTGTTGAGCTGAATCGATACAGCAGCGGTCCCGGCCGGCCCTTCCTGGCTGCTGCCGCACCGCAACACCACGCAGAACCACCCCCTCACTTCGTGCGCCACCTCCGGAGAGTGTCCGTGTCCGCGACCCCACAGGCCCCTGCCAAGGCCTCGTTCAAGTTCCCCTTCTGGGCCCAGATCGTCGCCGGTCTGGCCCTCGGCGTCCTCTTCGGCTGGATAGCCCGCAGCCAGGACGTCAGCTGGCTCGCCACCACCCTGGAGAAGACCGGCGACATCTTCGTCCAGCTGCTCAAGCTGGCCATCGCCCCGCTCGTCTTCTTCGCGATCCTGGTGTCGATCACCAACCTGCGGAAGGTGAACAACGCGGCGCGCCTCGCCTCCCGCACCCTCCTCTGGTTCATGATCACCTCGCTGATCGCGGTCGGCATCGGCATCGCGATCGGCCTGCTGACCGACCCCGGTTCGGGCACCGGCCTCACCGCCGCCGACGGCAAGGAGCCCAAGAAGACCGGCTCCTGGATCGACTTCCTGACCGGCATCGTCCCCACGGACATCGTCACGCCGTTCACCGAGCTGAAGGTCCTTCAGATCGTCTTCCTGGCCGTCGTCGCCGGCATCGCCGCGCTCCAGCTCGGCGCCAAGGCCAAGCCGGTCCTCGACCTCGCCGAGTCCGCCCTGGAACTCCTCCAGAAGGCCCTGTGGTGGGTCATCCGCCTCGCCCCGATCGGCACCATCGGCCTGATCGGCACCGCGATCGCCACCTACGGCTGGGACCTGATCGGCAAGTACGCCACCTTCACCGCCGACATCTACATCGGCTGCGCCCTGGTGATGTTCGGCGTCTACCCGCTGCTGCTCGCCACGGTCGCCAAGGTCAGCCCGATCCAGTTCTTCAAGGGCGCCTGGCCCGCCATCCAGCTGGCCTTCGTCTCCCGCTCCTCCGTCGGCACCATGCCGGTCACCCAGAAGGTCACCGAACGCCTCGGCGTCCCGAAGGAGTACGCCTCCTTCGCCGTCCCGTTCGGCGCCACCACCAAGATGGACGGCTGCGCCGCGATCTACCCGGCGCTCGCCGCGATCTTCATCGCGCAGATCTTCGACGTGCAGCTGGGCATCAAGGAGTACCTGCTCATCGTCTTCGTCTCGGTCATCGGCTCCGCCGCCACGGCCGGCCTGACCGGCGCCACCGTCATGCTGACGCTGACCCTGTCCACCCTGGGCCTCCCGCTCGCCGGCGTCGGCCTGCTGCTGGCGATCGACCCGATCCTCGACATGATCCGCACGGCCACCAACGTCGCCGGCCAGGCCCTGGTCCCGGTCATCGTCTCGGCCCGCGAGGGGATCCTGGACAAGGAGGCGTACGCCAACGCCTCGGCCTCCCCGCTGGACGAGCCCGACGCCCCGGCCGTCACCCCGGCCGCCCCGCAGCCGGCCGCCGCGACCGCCTGAGGCCCCGGCCCGCGCTTCCCGCTCGCCGCAGCCCCCGCCCCCGTCCGGGCGGGGGCTGCGGCGTTTCCACCGCTCAGTCGACTCCTCTGAGGTAGACCCGGCTGGTGCTGTCGTCGACCCGCGCCACCGCGACCTTCAGCCAGTTGAGGTCCTCCTCGCACGGCGCACACACCTGACCCTCGCGGACCTGGGGCAGCAGTTCGGGCTCCGGCAGCCCGAGGTGCGAGAACGGCGTCGTCGGATTCGTGCTCAGGGTGAGCGGCTGCTCCCGCAGCCGGAGCGGCCGCTCCGGCTTCAGCCGGCCGACGAACGCGTCCACCTCGGCCGTCGGAAGGACGAAGGCCAGGATCAGGCCGTCGTCCTGCAACCCCTGCAGGTGCGCTGCCTTCGCCTCGGTCGCCGCCTCCGGCAGCTGCACCCCGAGCGTCTTGGAGACCGACTCCACGGTGGCCCCGTCCACCCACTGCGTCAGCTGCCCCGACGAGCGCTCCGCGCCCGGGGCACCGCCCTGCACGGTCCCCGAGCACCCGCTCACGAGTCCGCCGGCCAACACCAGCCCGCAGACCAGCACCGGACGCCACCTGCCGCGCCGCTCTTCGCCCATCGGGCGTCGAGTCTCCTTCGGGGTCGATGCCACGGACGTCGCCACGGGCGTCAGACCGTGCGGGCGCGGGCGTAGGCGGTCGCCGCTATCAGGACCGGGGCGGCGAACCACCAGCGGCCCATCGTGCGGCGGTAGAGCGGGGTGATGGTGATCAGCAGGCCCAGCAGGCACAGGAACACCGAGAAGCCGCCCATGAAGCGGGCGTCGTCGCGCAGCTGGTCGTACGGCGAGGCCGGGCGCACGGCCAGGGCGACGTAGCAGGAGTACACCGCCGGGACGTAGAGCACGACGAGCGGGACACCGAGGACCGCGCGCAGGCAGCCGCCGTCCTCGGGCAGGTCGACGTCCTCGCGCGGCAGCCTCAGCCGAGCGTCTCGATACGGACCCACGCGATCACCCCCAGAACGAGCGGCGGCGCGAACCACCACGGGCCCAGCGCCCTGCGGACCGGCGGCACGAGCGTGACCAGCACCCCGAGCAGGCTCAGGCAGAGCGCGAGGAACACGGCCGCCGCCGTGCCCTCGTACCCCTGGTGGTCCCACGCCGCCTGCGGGCCGCGGAACACGGCGACGTACACGAACACGGCGTTCAGGGCGTGCACGAGGGCGAGGGGGAGCCCGACCGCCCAGCGCACCCATCGACGGCCCCCGGACGGGACGGTGGTCCCGCTGCCGACTGTCATCGCATCGCGTCCTTCACCTTGCCGAGAGCGTCGCCGAAGTCGTCGCCGTAGTCCTGGGCCTTGCCCGACTGCCAGTACGGGCCGCCGTTGTAGCGGGCGGCGATCTCCCGCATCTGCGCGTCGGTCAGCTCCCCGGCGGGCACGTCGCCGTACCCCGCCTCGGCCTTGAGCTGGGCCAGGTACCCCGCGGCGATGAACGCATTCTGCCGGGGGTCCTGCAGCGACTCCTCCACCAGGTCCCGCTGGGCGTCCGTGAGGTGCGCCGGATCGTAGCCGAGCACCTCGGCGCCCCGGCGCAGCTGGATCGCGATCGGCCCGAAGGAGGTCTCGTCGGGCGTGCCGCCCAGCCGCCAGGGCAGGTCCCGCGCCGCGACGGGGCTCAGCGGCGAGTCGGCCGCGCCGCGCAGGGTGTCGGTGAGGTCGTCGGTGACCCCGTACTGGCCGCCGATCTCCTTCCAGGCGATGCCCGCGACGAGCTCCTCGGGCAGCCCGCAGTGCCGGGCGGCGGCCCGCAGCACCTCCCTGTTGTGGGCTATCCAGGCGGCCCGCTCCTCGTCGTCGCCGGGCGGGTCCCAATAGCTGTCGTCCGCCTGCGGCAGGGAAGAGATCCGCATCCGGATGTCCCGCAGCGCGGGCGACATCCCGGCGTCACCGGGCGGCGGCGCCGTCTCCCGCTTGGGGCCGCTGCCGGGCAGGTGGGTCAGCGGGGAGCCGGCCGCCTCCGCCGCCTCCCGGCGGATGTCCGCCATCGCCGCGTACAGGTCGGGCCGCGCACCGGCGCCGCCCGGCACCTTGAACTCGGGGAGCAGATCGTACGCCTGCTTCAGCGCGTGGACGCAGGTGGCGCGGGCCTCCTCCTCGACGGTCCTCGCGAGGTGGAAACTGCCGCCGGCCCCGTCGTGGAGCCGGTCCGCCTCCTCCCGGATGTCGTCGACGTCGAGGGTGGCCTCGGCCAGGAGGTCGAGGAAGCCGGTCGTGGCGCGCATGTCCTCCCACTGGCGCATGGGCTCCGCCGCCCGCGCGACCTCGGTGACCGCCACGCCCTTGGTGGCGATGAGCGCGGCGAGCGCCCGCTCGGTGTGCCGGCCGTTGCGGTAGTGGGACTTGGCGGTGGTGACGGCTGCGGCGTAGGCGTTCAGGGCGCTGGCGGCCCTGTCGTACCCTTCGGCCATCTGCGCCACGAGCAGCCGGGCCTCGGTGAGGCGCGCGGTGTACGTCCGGCTGCCCTCGCTCTCCCACTCGGTACGGGTCTCCGCGCGCCGGGCCGGCTCCCCGACCTGCACGAGGAGGTCGCGCAGGCGGCGGAACTCGGCGGCGTTCCGCTCGATCAGCGGCGGATTGCACTCCTCCAGGAACGCGACGTCCTCGCGGTGGCTGAGCCCGCTGCTCACTTGCACTCCGGCGGTACGTACTGCCCCGCGGCGAGCAGGCCGGCCAGAAAGGACCGGGCGGTGTCGTCGTCGACCTCGGCGAAGCTCGTGCCGGCGGTCTTGAGGCGGGTCGCGAGGCCGGCGAAGAGGGCGACGGTGTCCTTGAACTGGTCGTCGGCGAACGCGGCGAAGCGGAGGGTCTGTGCGGCCACGTCGGCATGGGCGCGCGGGGCGCGCGCCATGGTGCTCGCGTCCCCGTCGGGGCGGCCCTCGTGGAGCAGCGCGGCGATCTCGATCAGGAGGTTCGCGTTGCCGTTGATGGAGGAGGCCGTGGCCACGAGTGTCCCGGCGGGGCCGCCACCGGGCGCGGCGGGCGCGGGTACCGGGTCCGGCGCCGGTGCCGAGCGGGCGAGGGCTTTGTGCTCCGCCCATTCCGCGTCGAACGACATCCATCCCCCGCATAGTTGGCGACCGTTCATCGAGAGACGCGGGAGAGGAACCCCCGGTTCCGTCACCGGCCGGACGCGTGTGCGACGAACCCTTCCCAGGCGGGGCGGCCGAAGGCCAGGTGGGCACGCGCGGTGTCCTTGGAGTCGCGGACCAGGACCGCGCCGGGGGTGGCGGCCACCTCGACGCAGTCGTCGCCTTCGCTGCTGTCGCTGTAGCTGCTCTTGAACCAGCCGAGCTCACGGTTGTCGGTCATGTCTCTCCCAGCAGTTCCTCGATGAAGGCCCGCGATTCCCGGGGCGTGAGCGCCTGAGCTCGGATGATGCCATAGCGCAGTTCGAGGATTCGGAGGTGCTTCGGGTCGGAGACCGTTCGGCCGTGGAACGCGCCGTCCGATCGTCCGACCGCCGAGCCGTCGGCGAACTTCAGGACTTGGATCCGCCCGCCCATGCCTGCGTGCTCCTCGCGGTTGGTGGGCATCACCTGGAACTCGACGTTCGGCAACTGGATGACCTCCAGGAGGTGTTCGAGCTGGTGGCGCAGCACCATTGTGCCTCCGATCGGACGGGTGAGCGTGACCTGTTCCTGGACGAAACTGAGCGCGGGTCCGGGGGTGCGTTCGAAGATGGATTGACGAGCCAGGCGGGCAGCTAGGTTGTGATCCATTTCGTCCTGGGAGTAAGCGGGCCTCCGCATCCTGAACAGCGCCGATGCGTACTCCGGTGTCTGGAGCAGACCGTGGATGTTGTGGTTGCCGTACGAGCCGATCTCGACGGCCCTCGCCTCCAGCTTCGCGAGGTCCCGCACCTTCTTCGGGTAGCGGACCTGCTCCAGGTCGGCCTTCATCGCGGAGATCCGGCCCCCGGCGTTCAGGACCTCGTCCGCCCTGTCCAGGTACTCGGGGCGGGGGATCCGCTTGCCCGACTCGACCTTGCGGACCTGGTCCTCCCCGTACTGGATGGCCGCCCCGAAGTCCGCGGGCCGCAGGCCGGCCGCCTCGCGCCAGGCCCTGAGCTGGCGGCCCAGCGCGGCCACCACCGCCGCGCCCTGTTCGTCCTCCGGATCGACGTCCCAGCCGGGCTCTTCCGTACCGTCACTGTCCACGCCCACGCGCGCCCACCTCCGACGAGCCGATGTACGCAACGCCTCGTACCCGTCGGGTCGGTCCGGACAGTCGGGACGGGGCCGGACAAGCCCCGGACAAAGCCGGGACGCACGGGCGGTGCCGCTTCTCACGGTACGCACGCACGGACACGCTCAGTGACGTGATTCCTCAACTCGTCGACTTCCAGGTCCAGCTGTCCGCGACCCCGCGCGCCGCACGTCTCGCCCGTCTCCTGACCGTCGAGCAACTGCGCGGCTGGGGCCTGCCCCTGATCGAACCCGCGCACGTCGTGGCGGAGCTCGCCGCCAACGCCGTGACCCACGGGCGCGTGTCCGGCCGGGACTTCCGGCTCGCCCTCACCGCGACCCCGGAGACGCTGCTGATCGAGGTGACGGACGCGCGCGGCGACCGGATCCCGCGCATCCGCGACGCGGGTCACGGGCTGGTCATCGTGGAAGCGATGGCGGCCCGTTGGGGCGTCAGGGAAGGGCCGTCGCCCTGCAAGGTGGTGTGGGCGGAGGTGCCCCTGACGGCCGGGTCACGGGGGTCCGCGACCCGGCGTGCTTAGACGCATAAAGACCCAAAGAACCGGGGGAAAGAACCAACCCACCAACCAAACCCGGCCCCCGTCGCTCGGTCGGGTGAAAGGTGTCAACTGAGCTGGATTTCCGGTGGGTTGGTGGGCATATGCTCGCCGCGACAACTCCAGACATGAGACGGCCCCCGGTGGGACTGGCATCCCGGCCGAGGGCCTGACCAACAAGGAAGTAGCACCACTTCCCAATGGCTCGACAGCACCCTAGCGCGCCCTCGCGCGCCACGTCCCTCGTTCCCTCCGGCGCCGCCCGATCCGGTGTCATCCACGTCAACACGTGGCACGCGAGTCACTACACCGTGGTCGGTAACCACCTCCTCCAGCACCGCGAGCTGTCCGCGACGGCGATCGGCGTCGCCGCCTACATCCAGTCGCTGCCGGACGGCGCCCCCGTCGGCATCAAGGCCCTCGCCGGCCGCTTCCCGGAGGGCGAGGTGCGGATCGCCTCCGCCCTGCGGGAGCTGGAGCGGCACGGCTACCTGGAGCGGCGGCGCGAGCGGCTGGAGGGCGGGCGGGTGGTGACCCGCACGTACTCGTACAACAAGCCGGGCTCCGCCTCGGGCGGCCCGCCCCCGCCTCAGCCGCCGGATCGGGAACCCGTACCGGACCCGGACGTGGACCCGGACCCGACGCCGGAACCGGAGGTGGCGGCGGCTCCCGAAGCGCAGCTGCCGCCGCACCCCGGGGCGGCCGACCTGCTCGCGGGGCTGCGGCGGCACGACCCGCGGCTGCTGCTGGCCGAACGCGACGTACGACGCCTCGTGCCCTCCGTATCGGCCTGGCTGGAGCGCGGCGTGGACCCCGAGTCCGTTGCGCGGGTCCTGTCGTCGGGCCTGCCCGAGGACATGCGGCGCCCCGCGTCCGTCCTCGCGTACCGGCTCACCGCCCTGCTCCCGCCGCACCTGCCGGCCGCCCCACCGGCCCCGGCGGCCCGGCCGCCCGCGCGTCCGGACCCGCTCCAGAACTGCGACGGCTGCGACCGCGCCTTCCGCGCCCCGACCCCGGGCCGCTGCCGAAGCTGCCCACCGGTCGCGGCGTAGGGGCCGCCGTGCATGTCCTCCTCGGTGACCCGTACGCGGCGGCCTAGGCTGCGCCGATGGAACGCTTATCCGATCGACCCGAGCCCGAGAACACGGCGAACACCGCGAACACGGCGAACACCGCGAACGACTACGACGGCTTCGCCGAGGCGTACGCGGCGGAGAACGACCACAGCCTCGTCAACGCCCACTACGAGCGGCCCGCGATGCTGGCCCTCGCCGGGGACGTGAGCGGCCGCCGGATCCTGGACGCCGGCTGCGGCTCGGGCCCCCTGGCCGCGGCACTGCGCGACCGTGGTGCCGTCGTCACCGGCGTGGACGTCAGCGCCGCGATGCTGGCCCTGGCCGGGCGGCGGCTCGGCGACGGCGTGCCGCTGCACCGCGTCGACCTGCGGGACCGACTGCCCTTCGCGGACGGCGAGTTCGACGACGTGATCGCATCACTCGTCCTGCACTACCTGGAGGACTGGGGGCCGACGTTGGCCGAGCTGCGGCGCGTGCTGCGGCCCGGCGGGCGGCTGCTCGCCTCGGTGGACCACCCCTTCGTCGCCTACGCCTTCCAGGAGCCCCGGCCCGACTACTTCGCCACCACCGACTACGCCTTCGAGTGGGTGATCGGCGGGCATTCGGCCCCGATGAGGTTCTGGCGCAAGCCGCTGCACGCGATGACCGACGCCTTCACCGCCGCCGGCTTCCGCCTCTCCACGATCGCCGAACCCCAGCCGGACCCGGCCGCCCGCGCCCTCTTCCCCGACGCCTTCCAGGACCTCTCCCGCAAGCCGACGTTCCTCTTCTTCGTGGTCGAGCGCCTGGCGGGCGTCTAGGGGGGCGTGGGGAGGTCCGCCGGCAGCGCGGCGACGAGCAGGGAGACGGCCTCGGCCGTGCTCGCTGCCTCCTGCAGTCGGCCGTCTGCCGTTCGCACCTCGTAGCGACCGTCTCCCCGTGCTCGCGCCAGTGGCAGGCCGTCGAAGACCGGAGGGGCGGCGCGACGGCTGAAGCGGAGCCAGTAGACGCCGGTCCCCGGCGACAGCGCGCGCAGCCTGGGCTCGACGAAGGCGGCTTCGGCCAGTGCCCGGAGGTGGGACCGGTCCCGGACGCCGAGTCGCTCCCGCAGCCTCAACCACCGTTCCTCGATGGTGTCGCCGAGACCGTCGACCGGGTACCACGTACGGGGCTCCGGGGTGGGTCGGCTCTCCTCATGCATGCGTTCGATTCTGCCGGACGAGGCCGGTCGACGAGGTCCGACAGCGACGTCCCCTAGTCCTCCAGGAGGTCCAGCTCGGCGTCGGTGAAGCGGGCGGCGCACGCGTCCTCGGTGGCGGTCATCGAGGCCATGCCCAGCATTCCCGATGTGAAGTGGCGGGCGTGGAGGGTCCATTCCTGCTTCTTGTACTGGGCCATGACCATCGAGCCCTTGTCGAGTGCCACCTCCTCGACGGGGCGGGACTCCTTCCAGCCCCGCTCCACCAGACCGGCGAGGGCGGAGTGGAACTGCTTGCGCGCCTCGGCGGGGTCCTGCGCGGAGCCCGGGTCCGTCGGCGACGACCAGCCGACACTGCACTCCGCCATCCGCGCCACCACCTCGTCCCGGGCACGCTCCCTGTCGGTGGTCGGTAGGTCGGCAGGGTCGGGCGAGACAGGGCGCGTCGGGGTCAGGGGCGTCGTCTTCCCGGGGAGGCCGGCGGCGGCGGTGGCCGCGGCCAGGTCGGCCCGTACGGCCTCCTTGCCGAAGGCCGTCGGGGCGGCGGCAGGGGTGGGGGCGGCAGGGGCGGCGGGTGTTGCGGCCCCCGCCCGTACGGCGTCGCCGCCACCGCATCCGGCGACGAGTATCGCGCCGACGACGGCGGCCGCGGCCCGGGCGGCCCGCCCCGGTCCGGTCATGGTGGTGCGCATGCGGTGTCTCTTTCTCCGTGGTCGGTCGCAGGAGTTTCGCACGGCATCGCCGCAGCTCGCGGCGCAATATCGCCCCGGCCCCACCCGGCCCGAGGCGAAGACCGTTGAACAGATGAGAGCGATGGTGCTAGCTTCAATGGCACCATGTTGCTGAGGCTGAACATCGCGGACCACCGCCCCCTGCACGAGCAGGTCGCCGCGGCCGTGCGGCGGGCCATCGCCGAGGGCGAGTGCGCGCCCGGGGACCGGCTGCCGCCCGCGCGGGACCTCTCGCAGGCGCTGGGCGTCAACACCAACACCGTCCTGCGCGGCCTGCGGGCCCTGCGCGACGAGGGGTTGCTGGAATTCCGGCGCGGGCGCGGGGTCACCGTGGCCGGCGGCGCGGACCGCCGCTCCGAGCTGCTGGAGCGCGTACGCGAACTGGTGGCGGACGGAGCCCGCCTGGGCTACGGGAAGACCGATCTCATCGAGATGATCAGGGAGGCGCCGTGAACGGCGGCAGGGCTTGGGGATTAGCCGGCTGGGCGGCCGGGATACCGGTGGTGCTGGTCGCCCTGCCGCTGGCGGCGCGCGGGCGGCTGCCCGAGCGGATGGCCACGCACTGGGGCGGCCCGTCCGGCGCGCCCGACGGAGCCTCGTCGTTCGCGGGCGCGGTGGCCTTCCCGGTGGCGGTGTGGACCGTACTGGTCCTCGGGGTCGCGGCGTTCGCCGCCGCCCGGGCCTGGGCGGCGACCGCGCTGCTGCCCGGCGGTGCGGCCCTGGTCGGGGCGCAGGCGGTGGTCGTACGGGCCAACCTGGACCGGGCGGACTGGCGCCGGGCCGACCTGCCCGACCTGCGGGTGGCGGCGGCGGTGTGCGCCGCGGTCGCGGCCGCCGCCGCGGCCGGATGGTTCGTCGACCGGCGGGAGGGGAGGCCGGGCGACGCCCGCCCGCCGGCCCGCGGGCCCGTCATGGACGTTCCCGAGGGGGAGCGGGTCGTATGGCTCGCGCGGACGTCGAACCCGTGGCTCCGCCTGACCGCCGCCGTACTGGGGGCCGCTGCCGCCGTCGGTGCGGTCGCCGGGGCGGGCGGGCTGCTGACCGGCCCGACGACCGGGTCGGCGACTGGTCCGGTGGCCGGTCCGGTGGCCGGGCCCGTGTGGTTCGTGGTGCCGCTCGCCTTCGCCGCCCTCGCGGTCCTCGCGTGCTCCTCCGTACGGGCGCGCGTCACCGGGGAGGGCCTGGAGGTCGCCTTCGGCCCGCTCGGATGGCCCGTACGGCGCTGGCCGGCCGCCGTGGTGGAGTCGGCCCGGGTGGAGGAGCGCCGGCCGGCGCAGGTCGGCGGCTGGGGCTACCGGCTGAGCGGACTCGGCACGACGGTGATGCTGCGCGCAGGCGAGTGCCTGGTCGTCCGGGCCCGCGGCAAGGACTTCGCGGTGAGCGTCGACGACGCGGCCCGCGGAGCTGCCCTCCTCAATTCCCTCGCGGGGTGCGGTGGCGGCGGTGGCGGAGTGGAGCGTCGGTGAAGAAGGCGTCCGAGGGCTGGTCGGACGGGTTTCCCCTCCGTAAATTACCGGCGGTAACACTCGTGTGAGCCGAGGAGGGGCGCCGTGGAAGCGGAGCCGAAGCTGGTGGAGCCCGTCCGGACGGTCGTCGACGGAGTGGTGCGCGAGGTGCGGGTACCCGCGCTCGCCGCGGCCCCCGCGCACGGATCCCTCGGGGACATCCCCTTCGACAACGCCGCCCAGGCCCCGAACGAGGCCGTGCTCGCCCGCAAGGAACCCGACGGGACCTGGCGCGACGTCACGGCCGCCGAGTTCGCGGCCGAGGTGCTCGCCGTCGCCAAGGGGCTGATCGCCGAGGGGCTGCGCGAGGGCGACCGGCTCGCCATCATTGCCCGCACCACCTACGAGTGGACCCTGCTCGACTTCGCCGGCTGGGCCGCGGGGCTGGTCACCGTACCGATCTACCCCACCTCCTCCGCCCTCCAGGCCCGCTGGATCATCCAGGACTCCGGCGCCGTGGCCTGCGCCGTCGAGGACACCGTGCAGGCCCGCATCATCAGTTCCGAGCGGGTCAACCTGCCCTGGCTGGCCCACCTCTGGGAGTTCGACACCGGCGCGATCGGACGGCTGGTGAAGGCGGGGGAGCGCATCCCCGAAGCCCTCGTGCACGCGCGGCGCGGCAACCGCACCCCGGACTCCGTCGCCACCCTCATCTACACCTCCGGCACCACCGGGCAGCCCAAGGGCTGCGTCATCACCCACGCCAACTTCTTCGCCGAGGTGGACAACTCCATCGAGCTGCTGCACCCCGTCTTCAAGTCGGCCAGCAAGGACCCCGCCTCGACCCTGCTGTTCCTGCCGCTCAGCCACGTCTTCGGGCGCATGGTCGCGGTCGGCTGCCTGCGGGCCCGCGTCAAGCTCGGGCACGCGCCCAGCATCCGTACCGAGGACCTCCTCGCCGACCTCGCCGGCTTCCGCCCGACCTTCCTCCTCGCCATCCCCTACGTCCTGGAGAAGGTCTACAACACCGCCCGCGCCACCGCCGAGAAGATGGGCCGCGCCTCCTCCTTCGACCGGGCCGCCCGCATCGCCCGCCGCTTCGGCGAGAGCATCGAGGGCAAGGCGCCCGGACCGGTGCTGCGCGCCGCGCGGGCGCTGTACGACCCGCTCGTCTACCGGCGGATCCGCACCGCGCTCGGCGGCCGCGTCCGCTACGTCCTGAGCGGCGGATCACCGCTGGGCCGCAGACTCGCCGCCTTCTACACCGGCGCCGGCATCGAGGTCTTCGAGGGCTACGGGCTCACGGAGACGACCGGCGCCAGCACCGTGACCCCGCCGCAGCGGCCCCGGCTCGGCACGGTGGGCTGGCCGCTGCCCGGGACTGCCGTGCGGATCGCACCCGACGGGGAGGTGCTGCTGGGCGGCCGGCACGTCTTCGCGGGCTACTGGAACAGCGGACAGGCGCTCCCGTCCGGCAGCTGGCTGGCCACCGGGGACATCGGGGAGCTCGACGCGGACGGTTACCTGACCATCACCGGCCGCAAGAAGGACCTGATCATCACCTCCGGCGGCAAGAACGTGGCCCCGGCGCCGCTGGAGGACTGGCTGCGCGCCCACCCGCTGGTCGGGCAGTGCATGGTGGTCGGCGACAACGGCCGTACATCGCCGCGCTGATCACCCTGGAGCCGGACGGTCTGTGGCACTGGCGCCAGATGCGGAAGAAGCAGAACGTGCCGATGCGGGAACTGGTGCGGGACGAGGAACTGCTCGCCGATCTCCAGCGGGCCGTCGACGACGCGAACCAGCTGGTGTCGCGGGCCGAGTCGATCCGCCGGTTCGCCGTCCTGCCGGGCGACTTCACCGAGGCGCGCGGTCACCTGACCCCGTCGCTGAAGCTCAGGCGGGGCGCCATCGCGCGCGACTACGCCGACCGCATCGACGAGCTGTACCGGGGGCCGCGGGAGGCGTGAGCCGGCCTTCCCCGCCCGCCTCCGAGGCCCTGACCTGCGCTGCCTGTCCCGGCAGGCCGGCGAGCCGCCCCGGGAGCACCGAGGGCGGTGCTCCCGGGGCGGCCCGCCGCCTCAGGCGGCGTCGGACCGGCGCCTGCGCAGCGACGCCCGCGCGGGGCGGCCGGGAGCGCCCCGGGAATCGGGCCGCATGGGGATGAGCGTGCCGGTGGCGGCGCGCTCCATGGAGTATCCGACGATCGCGCCGGGGGCCACGCGCAGGGCTCCCACGGCGATGGCGGCTTTGAGCAGGGCGAGACGGTGGATGCTGGTCATGGCGTACTCCTTGGCGCTGCGGGGGCGGAGGCGGCCGGCCTGCGGAGCCGAACCTCGTACGACCATTGCGCCCCGCCACCCCCCACCCGTCACGCCACGGCATCTCGGGGCTTGACACGGGGGCTCCGGCGGGGGCGGGGGCATGGCGGGGCGGAAGGCGGGGCGGGGGCGGCAGGCGGGGCGGTGGTGTGGGGGAGGGGGTTTCGCCGGGTCGGGGGTCGGGAGGCGCGGCGGGGCGCGGCGGAAGCCGGTGGAGCGGGGGCGCCGAAGCGCGGCGGTGGCTTCGGGTGAGCGGGATGCACTCGGGCGGGAGTCAGTGACGTTCTGGGGGTTTTTCCGTCTGTCCGATGGTTTTCCGGGTCGTGCCGGTCCCTCAAGGGCGCTCCTGCGTCGCGTCGCGTTGCGATGGCCTTCGGCCACCCTTGACCGCCCGTCCCGCCCCGGAACTACGAAGGACCGGCGGAAAACCCCAAAAGAACGAGCCGGGCGACGAGAGACCATCGGGGCGGTGTCCAGCACGAGCAAAGCCAGGCACGCCCCAAATCGCTACGCGCTCCTGCCTGACGGCGTCAGCGAGCCCCTGTGGCTGGACATAGGCCGCCTTTGCTCACAGCGGGCTCCTCGATCACGCGCCCGCAGCCCGTCCGGGGCCGGTCACAAGCCGCAGAGGCCCGATGACCTGCTCATGGGCGGCGTCTGCGGGCGGTTCGGGGGAGGAAAAGCGCCGGATGACGGCTGAGGCGAACCCCATCCGTGTCTGCGCGAGTGCGAGCCTCGGAGGGTCGTCAGTTTGCCCCAATTACCCCTCTTTGGATGGGCGGTTGAGAAGTCACCTGGTGTTGTCGGGGGTTGGGATCGGCTGGGCCGATGGATCGCCCTCCTGCCCCTCGAATCCGCCCCTCCCAGCCCCGAACGACCGCCGGACGCGGTCAGGGCGAAGCGCGTAGCGATCTGGGGCGGCCTATGTCCAGCCACAGGGGCTCGCAGTCGCGTGATCGCGAAGCGCGTAGCGATCGATGGCGGCTTATGTCCAGCCCACGAGGCCTGCAGACGCCGTCCGGCAGGAGCGCGTAGCGATCTGGTGCGCTCCGGGCTCCCGCCCGCGCATCGCTGATGTGGCCGTCCCTGAAACGAAGGTCCCGGCTCGTTCTTTTGGGGTTTTCCGCCGGTCCTTGCAGTTCCGGGGCGGGACG
>NZ_JBFBGM010000033.1:0-91920 GCF_040684695.1 Streptomyces erythrochromogenes | reverse complement strand
TGCAGGGGGGACCCTGTGGGAGAGTAGGACGCCGCCGAACAATCATTGTGGGAAAGCCCCGCACCGTCATGGTGCGGGGCTTTTCTGCGTTCAGGGGCTTTTCGCGGAGTGCTTTTGTCGCATGCCGAAGCGGGCCAGATAGTGCCAGACCCGCTTGAGGGCCTGTTCGTCGTGGCGGCCCGTGCGGGCCGCTTCGCCGAGGACGTAGGGGGTCAGCCGGCCTGCGACGGCGATTTCGGCGCCCAGGTCGACGTACTCCTGGCCGCGGTATGCGGGATGGCGGCGGAGTTCTTCGACCGTGAGCTCGAAGCCCGGGTGCCATTCGGTCGGGCAGGGGAGCCGGGCGGCCGCGGCCTCGACCGGCGTGCCGCGGTAGCTGGGGTCCAGTACGAGAGCGGCGACGTCGCGTTCCAGCAGGACCGGGGTGTGGACCTGGGCCTCGATGTAGTCGTCGAGGGCGTCCTGGTCGTCGGCCTCGGCCAGGGCGGTCAGGGACATGCGGTCCGCGACGCCGAAGGATTCCGGTTCGAGGTAGCTGTCCGGGTAGCAGAAGGTCGTCCGCGGCAGGGCTTCCGGTGTGAGGCGGAAGTGGGCCGAGCCGAAGCGGGGAGCGGCGCCGGCCGGGTTGTCGCGGAAGTTCAAGGCGCCGTACACCGGGCGGGCTTCGGGCGGGGCGTCGTCGTACGCCCCGCCGAATATGCGGCTCTCCCACTGCCAGCGGGCGCCGCCCGGGTGGGCGGTGAGGCCGCCGTTGCCCGTGCCCGTGACGAACTGCGAGCGGTACACGCCGTCCTCGGCCAGGGAGACGAGGATCGGGCGGTCGCCGGACCAGCGGTCGGGGTGGAAGTTCAAGGTCACCGCGACGGCCGGGTCCAAGGGGCTGCCGAAGGACCGGGCTGTCACGTGCTCGATGGCTCTGACGTGCGGAATCATGAGTGAAGTCTGGCGGACGGCTGGCTAGGATCTCCGCTCATGAACGAAGTCCAGTACGTGATACGTCCGGTGCGCGCCGAAGAGTGGGAGAAGGTCAAGGAGCTGCGGATCGCCGGTCTCAAGGACCCGGCCGCTCCGGTCGCGTTCCTGGAGACGGTGGAGCAGGCCGAGGGACACTCCGACGAGTTCTGGCAGGGGCGGGCCGAGGGCGCGTCGCACGGGCGGGCCGCCCGGCAGTTCGTCGCGGAAGGCGTCGACGGGCGCTGGGTCGGCACGGTGTCCGTGCTCGTCGAGGAGGGCGGGACCGTCGATTTCTTCGACCAGGACGTCGAGCGCACACAGGGGCATCTGGTCGGGGTGTTCGTACGGCCCGAGCAGCGCGGGACGGGGCTGACCGAGGCCCTGTTCGCTGCCGCGCTGGAGTGGGCCTGGGGACTGGAGCAGCCGGTGCTGGAACGCGTACGGCTCTTCGTGCACGAGGACAACGGGCGCGCCGGCGCCTTCTACCGGAAGTACGGGTTCGAGGCGACGGGCACCGTCGTGCCGGTGCCCGGGAACCCGGCCGCCAAGGAGCTGGAGTACGCGCTCCGGCGGCCCGGCACCGTCTAGAGGGCTCCGGGCCAGCGGGAGCGGGCCTGTTCGCGGCTGCGGCACAGGGTGAGGAGGGGAAGCGTGTCCCCGGTCAGCAGTTCCGGGAGCTGGGGGATCGGGGCCACGGCCGCCACATCGTCCAGGACCAGGGAGAGTGGTGGGTCGAGCCGACCGTGGGATGACCGTGCGGCCATGCGGCGGCCGTGCTCGACCACGTGAGAGGCGAGTGCGGTCAGCAACGGCATCGCACCCGGGTGGGTGCGAGGGTCCTCCAGTGCTTCACCCACCACATACAGGGTGCCCCCTTCGGACAGGAACGAAGCCAGGGTGAGCGAATCCGTTCGGTTCGTGTTGCAGGCCTCACGGATGTGGATCGAGGTCAGGCAGGAGAGGGCACGGGCCGTCAGGTTCTGGGCGAGCTCGCGGCGTTCGGGGTGTGCGGTGAGGGCGCTCTCCAGTTCGCCCGCCGCGCCCGCGGCGGCCCGGGGGTGGGTGCGCAGGATGCGTACCGGGTCCTGGGCGCTGTTGCCCTGGGCCCAGCGGTGGAGCTGCTTGAACGGGCCCTCGTCGAGGGCGGCCGCCTGGAGCCAGCTGCGCAGGAGCGTTTCGGCGGTGTCGGCCATCGCTTCGTCCATCCGGGCCTGCGGGCGTACGGGGGCCAGCAGGGCCGTGGCGCGGGCGGCGGCGGTGTCGCGGTCGGCGCAGCCCTCGGCGGGGTTCCAGTGCATGCGGGCCGGGGTGTCGCACAGGTGGGAGGGGTCGTAGAGGAGGACCGGGCCGAGTTTGGCGCGGGCGTCCTTGGTCTCGGCCCAGAGGACGGGGGAGGAGGTCACGACGAGGGCGGCTCCCTCCGTCTCCGCGATGCGCTGGGCTGCGGCGCGCAGGCGGTCGTCGGGGCCGGCGTACGTGATCCCCTGCGTGTTCCCGTGCGGGGCGGGGGCGGGGGTGACGGTGGTGGCTGCCGGGGCGGGGGCGTAGCCGAAGCCGTAGCGGTAGGCCTCGTCGTTCGGGCCGGTGGGGGTGGCGGGGGCGCTGCCCCCGGGCCCCCGCGTCTCGAACGCCGGCGGGGCCGGATCGGTCGCCGGCAGGACTGGACTCGCGGAGGCCGCCGCCGGGACCGCCGCCGCCGGTAGGACGGCGGGCACCGGTGCTGGTGCCTGGGCCGGAACGGGGGCGGGCTCGTGGGGTGCGGGGTCCGCGGCCGGGTGCTTCGCCAGGGCGCGGCGGGCCTTGGTGCGGGCCACGACGCCGATGACGAAGACCGTCAGGACGAAGAGGATCAGCAGCTGGCTGACGAACAGGCCCCAGAACAGGCCCCAGCCGGAGAGGGCCGCGGGGTCGGTGTCGGGCCAGGCGGCCGGGATGTCGTGCGGTTGCGCTATCAGGGCGCGGACGGCCGTCGGGGTCCGGGTGAAGGTGACGGTGTCGGGCCAGGATCCCTTGGCGAAGAGGGCGGCCAGGCCGGTGGCCGTCCAGACGAGGACGGCCAGGCCGAGGAGGAAGGCCAGCAGGGCGACCAGCAGGCCGTCCGGGATGCCGCCGCCGCGCGCGGGGGGCTCCGTACGTCGTGCGTCGTGCATGGTCAGGCCACCGTGGTCGCGGATCCGGGGCTGCCGCTGCCGCGGCTGCGTTCGATGGACAGGGCGCGTTCCTCCGCTTCCAGTTCGGCGGCGAGGAGGTCCGCGGGGAGGCGGGCCTGGGTGGAGGACTCGGTCATGGCGCGGTCGGTGAAGACCAGGGGGCGTTCGGCTTCGGTGATCAGGTGTTTGACGACCTGGACGTTGCCGTTGACGTCCCAGACGGCGATGCCGGGGGTGAGGGTCGGGATGATCTCGACGGCCCAGCGGGGCAGGCCCAGTACGCGGCCTGTGGCGCGGGCCTCGTCGGCTTTCTGGGCGTAGATGGTGCGGGTGGAGGCCATCTTGAGGATGGCCGCGGCTTCGCGGGCGGCGGCGCCGTCGACGACGTCGGAGAGGTGGTGGACGACGGCGACGAAGGACAGGCCGAGGCGGCGGCCGAACTTCAGGAGGCGCTGGAAGAGCTGGGCGACGAAGGGGCTGTTGATGATGTGCCAGGCCTCTTCGACGAGGAAGATGCGCTTCTTGCGGTCGGGCCGGATCCAGGTGTGCTCCAGCCACACGCCGACGATCGCCATGAGGATGGGCATGGCGATGGAGTTGCGGTCGATGTGGGAGAGGTCGAAGACGATCAGGGGCGCGTCGAGGTCGATGCCGACGGTCGTGGGGCCGTCGAACATGCCGCGCAGGTCGCCGTCGACGAGGCGGTCGAGGACGAGCGCCACGTCGAGGCCCCAGGCCCGGACGTCGTCTATGTCGACGTTCATCGCGAGCGCGGATTCGGCCTCGGGGTGGCGCAGTTGTTCCACGATGTCGGTGAGGACGGGCTGGCGGTCCCGGATGCTGTCGACGACGTAGGCGTGGGCGACCTTGAGGGCGAAGCCGGCGCGCTCGTCGAGGCCGTGGCCCATGGCCACCTCGATGATGGTCCGGAGCAGGGCGAGCTGGCCGGTCGTGGTGATGGCCGGGTCGAGGGGGTTGAGGCGGATCCCGGAGTCGTTGGCGGCGATCGGGTCCAGGCGGATGGGGGTTATCCCCAGCTGCTGGGCGATCAGGTTCCATTCGCCGACGCCGTCCTCGCCCTGGGCGTCGAGGACGACGACCTGGCGGTCCTTGAAGCGGAGCTGGCGCAGGACGTAGGTCTTCTCCAGGGCGGACTTGCCGTTGCCGGATTCGCCGAGGACCAGCCAGTGGGGGGCGGGGAGCTGCTGGCCGTACAGCTGGAAGGGGTCGTAGATGTAGCCCTTGCCGCTGTAGACCTCGCGGCCGATGATGACGCCGGAGTCGCCGAGGCCGGGGGCGGCGGTGGGCAGGTAGACGGCTTGCGCCTGCCCGGTGGAGGTGCGTACGGGCAGGCGCGTGGTTTCGACTTTGCCGAAGAGGAAGCTGGTGAAGGCGTCCGTCAGCGCTGTCATGGGATCTCGCATGGGCGGCTTTCCCTCCAGCTAGCGTCGGATGCCGGTGGCGAACGGCAGGGTGTTGACGAAGGCGCGGTGGTGCTCGCGGTCGCACCACTCCAGCTTCAGGTAGGACTTGCCGGCGGAGGCGCGGATGGTGCGCTTGTCGCGGGCGAGGGCCTCCGGTGAACGCGAGGACACCGTGATGTACCCGACCAGGTTGACTCCGGCAGCGCCGCTGGCGAGATCTTCACCTCTTTGGTCGAGCCGGCCGTGTGCGGCGATGTCGCGGGGGTCGACGGTGCGGTTCATCTTGGCGGCGCGGGAGGCGTCGGCCTCGTCGTTGGTCTTCTCGGTGAGCATGCGCTCGATGGCGACCTCGGTGGGCTCCAGGTCCATGGTGACGGCGACGGTGCGGATGACGTCGGGGGTGTGGACGAGGAGGGGGGCGAGGAAGTTCACGCCGACGGGGGTCATGGGCCATTCCTTGACCCAGGCGGTGGCGTGGCACCAGGGGGCGCGGGTGGAGGACTCGCGGGTCTTGGCCTGGAGGAAGGTCGGTTCGACGGCGTCGAGTTCGGCGGGCCAGGCGTTGCGCTTGGTCATGGCCTGGATGTGGTCGATGGGGTGGTCCGGGTCGTACATGGAGTGCACGAGGGAGGCGAGGCGGCCCTGGCCGAGGGGCTGGCGGACGCGGATGTCGGCTTCGGCGAGGCGGGCGCAGATGTCGGTGAGCTCGCGGGCCATGACGATGGCGAGGCCGGCGTCGCGGTCGAGCTTGCGGCCCTTGTGGGGGGTGGAGGCGCGGGCGATGGTGACGGCTTCGGCGGCCAGGTCGCGGGTGTAGTGCATGCAGGCGACGAGGTAGGCGCGGTGCTGCTCGGAGGAGGTGGACACCATCGACTGGAGCTGGTCGTAGGAGTCGCGCAGCCAGACGGGGGCCTGGGTGTCGCCGCGCTGGGCGACGTCCTTGGCGTGGGCGTCGGGGTCGGCGGGCAGGGTGCGGGCGAGCATCTGCAGGCGGGTGACGAAGCCGTCGCCGTTGGCGACGTGCTTGAGGAGGGTGCCGAAGCGGTCGACGAGGGCTTCCTGGTCCTCGCTGTCGCGCAGGCCGACGCCGGGGCCCTCGATCTCGATGGCGGCGGTGACGGTGCGGCGGTCGGCGTGGAGGAGTACGGCGATCTCGTCGGGGCCGAAGGGGGCGGCGAGCCAGTTGATGCGTCCGATGCCGGGGGGCGGGCCGACTTCGACCTCGCGGCCGTCGGCGGCGCGGATGCCGGCTTCCATGGCGCCGGAGCGGTAGGTGGTGCCGCGGCGCAGGGTGCGCTTGTAGCTGCGGTTGATCTCGAACCAGCGGTAGAAGGTGCGGCCCTTGTACGGGACGTAGACGGCGGCGAGCGCGAGCATGGGGAAGCCGACCAGGCTGACGATGCGCAGGGTGAGGTCGGGGACGAGCAGTCCGCTCATCATGCCGAAGAACGCCCCGGTGATGATGAGGGCGATCTCGCCGGTCTCGCGGTTCTTGCCGACGATCGCGTTCGGCCGGGCGCGGCCGATGAGATACGTGCGGCGGGGCGCGACCGGGTGCAGCTGGTGGGACTGGGTCGTCAACGCCCGTCACCTCCTGTGTTCCTCGTGCTCGAGCTCGTGCGGGGCGGGGGTGCGGCGGAGGGGACAGATCCGCCGCCGCCCCCGCCGCCGGAGGTGGGGCGGCTGCTGTGGGCGGCCACGCCTCCGGAGAGGGGGTTGGCGGGGCGGGGCGCTGCGCTGCCGCCGCCGTCGCCTCCGCGGTGGGCGCCGCGGCTGCTGTGGGTCTTGATGCCCTGGGAGACGAGGGAGGCCGGGGAGCTGATGACGGCGGCTGCCTGGGCTCCGTCGGTGGCCTTGCTGCGGCCGGCGCGGGCGGAGGCGATCTCGTCGCCGAAGCCGGGGACGAAGCGGTAGATCATCGCGGAGGCGAAGATCGCCAGGAGGATGATGGAGAGGCCGGTGACGACGGCGGAGAAGGCGTTGGGGCCTTGTTCGCCGGTGAGGGCGCCGGCGAGGCCGAGGACGATCACGATGACCGGCTTCACGAGGATGACGGCGATCATGATGCCGGCCCAGCGGCGGACGTGGCCCCAGAGGTTGCGGTCGACGAGCCCGGAGTAGACGACGACGCCGAGGAGGGCGCCGACGTAGAGGAGGGCGGCGCGGATGAAGAGTTCGAGGAAGAGGATGCCGGCGGCGAGGACGGTGACGAGGGAGACGACGATCAGCATGATCGGGCCGCCGCCGATGTCGTTGCCCTTCTTGAGGGCCTCTGAGAAGGAGCCGAAGAAGACGTCGGTCTGGCCGCCGGTGGCGGAGGCGATGACCTCGGTGACGCCGTCGGTCGCGGAGACGACGGTGTAGAGGATCAGGGGGGTGAAGGCGGAGGCCAGGACGGTGAGCCAGAGGAAGCCGATGGCTTCGGAGAGGGCGGTGGTGAGGGGGACGCCGCGGACGGCTCGCTTGGCGACGGCGAAGAGCCACAGGACGAGCGTGAGGATGGTGGAGGCGGCGAAGACGACGGCGTACTGCTTGAGGAAGGTGGCGTTGGTGAAGTCGACGTTGGCGCTGCCCTTGACCGCTTCGCTGAGCTTGGTGACGATCCAGGCGGCGGCGTCGGCGCAGCCCTTGGCGAGGGAGGCGAGGGGGTTGAGGGCGTCTCCGCCGTCGCTGGGGGCGAGACCGGTTCCGGGTGTGCCGCCGGATGCGCCCGTGCCGTTCTGGCAGTACTGCTTGGAGGGGCCGTCGAGGAGGGCGCAGGGGTCGTTGGTGGCCTGCGGTGTGGGGGCCGACGGGGAGGGTGTCGGTGTGGGAGCGGCGTGGGCGCGGGTTGCCAGGGCTGCGAGGGCCAGGTGGGCGGAGGCGATCACGCCCAGGCGGGCGGGAAGCCGGAGGCTAGCGGGCATAGGTGAATCCTCCGAATTCCTTGATGGCCTTGCTCATGTCGTCGGACGTCGACACGGGGACATCGCCGGGAACCGGGGCGGGCCCGTCCTGTTGGGTGTCGTCGACGACTTTCCAGTCCTCGCCGATCCAACTCAGCTCGAAGGTCCAGGTCTTCCAGAGGGTCCGGACCGGGTCGGTGGACTTGGTGCCGGACATGCCGATCAGGCCGGTGTACCAGACGGAGACCTTGGCGGCGGTCGGCGTGTAGCTCTCCACGCGGGTGCCGATCGGGACGGTGCGGGTGACGAAGGTGCTGCCCTGGGGGGCGTTTCCGTTCGGGTCGAGGCCGAGCTTGGCGAGGAAGGCCGCCGAGTACGCCTCGTCCTGCGGGCCCTTCATTCTGGACGCCACGTCGGGTGCGTAGATGCCGTCGACGAGGGCGTGGCGGGTGTTCTTGCGGAACATGCCGTCGGAGCCGAGGGCCACCGCGTAGTTGGCGGCCGCCGATTGGGCGCCCTGTTCGTCGTGGGCGAAGCCCTTCGGGATGCCGGCGGACGTGCCGGTGACCGGGTTCGTGCCCGTGGGGGTGGTGGAGGTGGCGGCCGGGGCGTCGTCCGAGGGGCGGTCGTCGGGGGTGTCCGGGGCCTGGTTGGCGAAGGCGATGGCGGCGATCAGGAGGACCACCACGCCGACCACGGTGACCAGGCTGCGGGGGGCGCGGGAGGTGCGGCGGGCGGGGCCGTACGGGTCGGCGGGGGCTTCGGGGAGGCGGGTGCGGGTCTGGCCCGTGCCGCCGACCTCGCCGTAGCCGGCGCCGCCGTACTGGTCGTCGTTGCTCATTCCGTTTCCGCCCCCTCCGCGTCGTACGACGGTAGCGCTGGTTCCCGCGTGGATGCGGTGTGGTGAGTCCTCATCAGGTCGGGGCCACCGGTGGTCGGTCGGGCTAGACGGCCATTCCGTAGACGATCGTGAAGAGCGTGCCGAGGGAGCCGATGATGAAGACGCCCGTGAGGCCGGCCACGATCAGGCCCTTGCCCTGTTCCGCGCTGAACGTGTCGCGCAGGGCGGTCGCGCCGATGCGCTGTTTGGCCGCGCCCCAGATGGCGATGCCGAGGCAGAGGAGGATCGCCACGGCCATGACCACCTCGATCATGACCTTCGCTTCGTTGCCGAGACTGCCGAACGGCCCCCAGTTCGGGGCGATTCCGCCGATGATGGTGGTGATGTCGCCCTTTTCGGCTGCCAGGATCATGTAACTCACCGCCCCTGTATGGGTAGTTCCGGATGCCCGCTGCCCGACGGCAGGGGTCACGCACTATCTTCGCTGATGAAACCGCCGCCGTCGTCGACTTGTCGGCTCTCTTTACCCGATCTCGCGGCCCGCGACCGGCTTCCGCGCTCTGACCTGGGCCGGGCTGCCGTCCGTGCGCAAGAACGTGCGGTCACTCTGTGTATCACGGGGGGTGACGCCGGGCAATGATTGTCCTCTCGGCGTACGGCGGGTGGGGTGAGGGGCCGCCGTTCGGAGCAGCGGGGTCGCGTGTCGTTGGGCCGACTCGCTGACATATGTCCGACATTCCGTCAGTCATCCATCCGTACGCGGGATCGCGGGTGAAGCTCCACGTCGTCAGGTAGGACGACGCAGGGAGTGAAGGATGGATTCCTTGATCAGGGCGGGTCGGCGCCTGTGGCCGGCCGCGGGGCTGGCCGTGCCGTTGGTGCTGGTGCTCGGCGGTGTTTCGGCGCCCGTGGCGGCCGCGGACGTCGCGGACGCCGTGGGTGTGCGGGAGTCGGCGGCGGCCGCCGAGGTGTGCGGGAAGAAGACCGGGGCCGCTGCGGCGAAGGGCAAGCCGAAGGGGGCGGCCGGTGCCCGCGGTACGGCCTGTCCGGCGCAGCGCGGGGGGACGAAGCCGAAGGCGGAGCGGGGTCCGGCGGGGCCTCCCGGGCCGCCGGGGCCGTGCGTGGACATCGACACGGTCGGGGTGCCGGGGTCGATGTCGGGTGCCGAGTACAGCGCGGCACTGACCCGGGGCAGGACGTACGTCGGCTACCGGAGCGCGCCGACCGGTGCGTACGCGTGGAAGGACCTGACCAACTACCGGCAGACGCCGGGGTATCCGCGGAACGCCTGCGGGGTGTCCGTCAAGGTCGCCGACCGGGTCTACGTGAAGGTGCTCACCACGGCCGGGGCGGTCTTCGAGACCTCGTGCACGCTGACGCTGACCTGCACCCTGGGCTGGGCCGCGGTCATCAATCCCTGAGCCTCGTGGCTGCCGCCGCGTTGTCAGTGGGGTGCGGCAGGCTGGAGGGATGACGACTACCTGGACTCTTGCGGATCTCGAGGCGGCCATTCGGGCGGGGTGGTCCGCGGACACCACCGAGCCGGCCGACATCAGCCGGATTCCCTGGACTCCGGAGAATCCGGCCTGGGGGCAATGTGACATCACAGCCCTGGTCGTGCAGGACCTCGTGGGCGGGGACCTGGTGCTGGGAGAGGTGTTCCACGAGGGCCGCCAGGAGGGCTACCACTGGTGGAACCTGATGCCCGGCGGCATCCGCATCGATCTGACGCGGGAGCAGTTCCGGCGGGGCGAGACGGTGACGCCCGGGCGCGTGGTGAAGCGGCCGGGCGGTCGGCTGAACCGGCGCTGGGAGGAGTACCAGCTGCTGCGGCAGCGGGTCATCGACAAGCTGGGGCCGCTGCCGGGGGTGATGGTGGCCGAGGGCGGACGGCGCCTGGCCTACACGGACTTCGGCGGGCCGGGCGCGCCGTTGCTGGCGCTGCACGGGCACTTCGGGTCGGGGGCCGCCTTCGAGCGGCTGGCCCGGGAGGTGGGTCCGGCGTGGCGGGTGATCGCCCTGGACCAGCGCGGGCACGGTGATTCCGACCGGGCGGGGGAGTACACGCGGGAGGGGTACGTCGCGGACGCGGCCGCCCTCCTGGAGCACGTGGGGCTGGGGCCGGCGGTGGTACTGGGGCATTCGCTGGGCGGGGTCACGGCGTACCAGCTGGCGGCCCGGCGGCCGGATCTCGTGCGGGCGGTGGTGGTCGAGGACATCGGGGCGGTGGTCGAGGACGACCTGTCGTTCGCGCGGGCCTGGCCGCGGCGGGCCGGGACCCGGGCCGGGTTCCTGGCGGGGGTGGGCAGCTCGGCGCCGTATCTGGAGGGGTCGGTACGGGAGCATCCGGACGGGTGGGGGGCCGCGTTCGAGGTGGAGGACATGGTGGCGTCCCAGCGGGAGCTCAACGGGGACCACTGGGGGGACTGGCTGCGGGTGCAGCGGCCGACGCTGCTGGTGCGGGGGGACCGGAGCGGGGTGCTGTCGGCGGAGCACGCGCGGGAGATGACGGTACGGAGGGCGGGGGTGCGGCTGGTGGAGCTGCCGGCGGGGCACGTGGTGCGGGAGGGGGACCCGGAGGGGTACTACGCCGCGGTGCGGGGCTTCCTGGCGCGGGCCGGCCGGGGGGACACAGCCTGATCGGCGGCCCGGGCGCTGACGGGCTGGCCCGGGCGGGCCGCCCTGCCTTCGGTGCGGCTGGGGCGCCGCGTGCCGGGGCGGCCGTGCGTCGTGAGCAGGTGATCTGCGGCGTCGGGGGGAGGCTGGGGTATGGGGCGGCTGCGCCGTCGGGACGACCGGGGGCCTGGCTGCCGATCGGCTGTGCGCCGGGCCGGCTGTTCGGCCGGGCGGCGGGGAGCTGAGCCGGCAGGTTTGCCGGGATGCCGGGCTCCTGGGCGTCGCGCTGGGTGTTCGGCCGGGGAGCTCGGGAGCTTGGGGGCTCGGGCTGGGTGGTGGGGTGCGGGCGGGGCCCGGCGGGGTTCGTAGGGTGTTTCCGGGGTGTGCGGTGGGTGTGACGGGGGTCACGGGAACTCCGTGGTGGGTGCCGGACAGCCGACAGGAGTGACCACAGAGATGCGAACTCGGGTGCGGTCCGGGGATCCGGACGCCTATGCGGAGCTGTTCGACAGCTACTCCCGCACCCTCTACAACCATGCCTTCCGGATGACCGGGGACTGGGCCGTCGCGGAGGACGTCATGTCGGCGGCCTTCATGGAGGCGTGGCGGCTGCGCGGCACGGTCGATCCCGAGGGTGGCTCCCTGCGGCCCTGGCTGCTGGGGATCACCACGAACCTGGCCCGCAACCACTGCCGCAGCAACCGCCGCTTCCGGGCGGCCGCGGCCGCCGCAGCGGCTGCGGCGGGGGTGGCGTCCGTGCCGGACCACGCCGAGGAGGTGGCCGGCCGGCTGGACGACCGGCAGCAGATCGCGGCCACGCTGAAGCAGTTGAGCGCGCTGCGCGGACCCGAGCGCGAGGTCCTCCTGCTGTGCCTGTGCGAGGGCCTGGAGTACGCCGAGGCCGCGCGGGTCCTCGGCATCCCCGTCGGAACCGTGCGCTCCCGGCTGTCCCGGGCCCGTACGAAGCTGCGCAAACTCGCCGACGCGGAACTGAGGAAGAACCGGCGGGAACTCGCGGCCCGGCCCCGACAGACATATGACGACCGCGCGAAGACGGTCCGGTCCGCACAGGAGGGAATCTGATGAACGCCGACCTTTCCCGGCGCCACCCGGCCGGCCGGGAGGAGAACCCCCTCCCCCTGCCGTTCGCCGAACGGGAACTGCCCGCGGGCCGCCACCGGTTCCACAAGG
This sequence comes from Streptomyces erythrochromogenes, assembly GCF_040684695.1. Taxonomy (GTDB): domain Bacteria; phylum Actinomycetota; class Actinomycetes; order Streptomycetales; family Streptomycetaceae; genus Streptomyces; species Streptomyces erythrochromogenes_C. Next base: position 79,859 of record NZ_JBFBGM010000033.1, on the reverse strand, counting down.
AGCGACTGATGGCCCAGATCCACGAAGACCTCCGAGCCGCCGACGCCGAGGCCGGCGCCACCACCGCCTCCCCCGTCAGCGGAGTGAGGCGCAACCCCTTCCTGCGGCGTGCGTTCCTGGTGCCCGCCGCTGCCTTCGCCCTGGCCGGAGTGCTGGCCGCGGGGTTCCTCACCTACGTGGACCGGGGCGCGGCGGACGGGAGCGGCTCCACGATCGCCACGGGTCCGGCGATGACCACCCGCATCGGCGCCGCCGACGCCAGGGGGACGGTGCAGCTCCTGGACCGGATCTCCCTGGCGGCCGCCTCGGTCGGCGCCGGGTCGAAGGTGCGCGCGGACCAGTTCGTCTACATCGGGAGCAAGACCGCCAACACGTACGTGAAGAGTTCCGGGAACAAGAACACCCTGGTCAGCGAAGAGCTGCACATGCGCCACCAGTGGAACTCCCCGGACGGCCTGGACGGCTGGCTGATCGAGCCCGGCAACACCGGGCCGAAGGGCATCACGCTGGCGGGGAAGAACGAGAAGGGCGAGACGCCGACCCCGTACCTCAACGCGCCGTCCTACTACTACCTCGCCGGGCTGCCCACCGATCCCGACGTGCTGCTGAAGAAGATCTACGACGAGACCCGGGGGATGGGCCGCGGGCCCGACCAGGAGGCCTTCACCACGATCGGTGACCTGCTGCGCTCCAGCTATCCGCCGGCCGAGCTCACGGTCGCGCTCTACAAGGCCGCGGCGAAGATCCCCGGTGTGGTGGTCGTGGACGACGCGGTCGACGCGGCGGGGCGCCAGGGGCTCGCGGTCGCGCGGCTCGACGAGGAGAGCGGGCAGCGGGAGGAGTGGATCTTCGACCGGCAGACGCTGACGTACCTCGGTGAGCGGACCGTGCAGGTGCGGGGTGAGGCGGGCGAGGGGGGACTGATCAAGCCGGGCACGGTCGTGTTCACCACTGCGGTGATGACCCGGGCCGTCGTGGACCGGATGAAGGAGATTCCGGCGTCGGCCGGCTGACCCTTCGCCTGCCGCGGGCTCGGCGGGTCCGGGGGCTTGGGGTCCGGGGGCCGTCTGCCGGTTGCCGGGTGCGGCGCCGTGGCGGGGGCGCTGCCCCCGGGCCCCCGCGCCTCAAACGCCGACGGGGCTGACTGACCGGGGCCCCCGCGCCTCAAACGCCGGCGGGGCTGGATGAGCGGGGCTCCGCGCTTTCCGTGCCGGGCGGGGCTGGAGGGGCGGTCGGGTCAGGTCCAGTGGGTGGGGCGGGTGAGGGTGGCGGGGATGTGGGTCTTGGGGTCGCCGTGGGCCGCGTTCAGCTGGGGCTGGGTGAGGAAGACGGCCCCGCGCAGGTCCGCGCCGCGCAGGTTCGCGTCGCGGAGGTCCGCGCCGATCAGGTCGGCCGTACGGAGGTCGGCGCGGGAGAGGTCGGCGGCGATCAGGTAGGCGCCGCGGAGGTTCGCCCCGCGCAGGTTCGCCCCGGAGAGGCGGGCGCCCATCAGGTCGGCGCCGCGGTGGTTCTTCTTGCGGCCCGGCACCTTGGCCCGGACGAGCTCGCTGGTTTTGAGCAGCAGGGTGTTGACCCGGCCGCGCAGGGCCGCGACGTCCAGGGCGGCGAGGGCCCCGGCGTCGGCGCGCGTCCACTCCTGCGTCTCGGCGAGCACACGGCGCAGGCCGGGGTGGGCCGGGGCCGCGTCGGGCAGGCCCAGGGCCTGGTCCACGTAGAAGAGCAGTTCGTGGAGCTGCCGCATCACCGGGAAGACGTCGAACATCTCCGCCCGGGTCTCGGGGTGGGTTCGCCAGTCGCGGCCTTCGAAGGTGACCTGGGAGACCTGCTGGCCCGCGCCGAAGCAGTCGAAGACGGTGCAGCCCTGGAAGCCCTGGTCGCGCAGCCGGGTGTGGATGCCGCAGCGGAAGTCCTGCCGGAGGTTCTTGCAGGGTGTTCCGGCGGGCTTGTTCACGGCGAAGTCGCTGGACTTGGCGAACGGCAGGGCGACGCAGCACAGCGCGAAGCAGTTCGCGCAGTCGGCCTGCAGGAGGGGCAGGGGCAGGGGCTGCGGGAGGGGCTGGGGCGGGAGAGGGCTCTGGGGCACGTCCTCATTGTCGCCGGTCGGAGGCGGTCAGGCGCATCCGGTGGACGCTCCAGGGCACGCCGTCGACCGTCTCGACCGCTTCGAGGGTCTCCGTCGTGCGGAAGCCGAGCTTCTCGTAGACGCGCAGTGCGGCCGTGTTGTGGGTCCAGACGCCCAGCTCGATCTCGGTGAGGGCCAGGTCGTCGAAGCCGAGGGAGACCGCGAGGGAGACGAGCCTGCGGCCCAGACCCCGGCCGCGGGCCCCGGGCGCAATCAGGACGCGGCCCAGGCGGCCGTCGGCGAGGGAGATGCGCCCGAGCGGGGTGCCGTCCGGGGCCACGGCGGTCCAGGTGCGGCGGCCGGGTTCGGCGGCGTACGCGGCGATCTGGGCGTCGTCCAGCGGCCAGGTGAAGCGGGGTCCGGCCCAGGTCATGAGGTCGAGGGGGCCGGGTACCCAGCTGCGCAGGACGGGGGTGTCGTCGGCCGGGCGGAAGGGGCGCAGGGTGAGTGGCTGCGGAAGCTTCATACGCCAAGTGTGCTCCGCAGGACAGGGGTTGATCGAGAGGGGAGGGGCGGCGAGCATCGCCGTATGACAGAAGTGATCGCAGTCGCCGTCATCACCCTGCTCGCCGTGATCAGTCCCGGCGCCGATTTCGCCATGGTGGTCCGCAACAGCTACCTCTACGGGCGGCCCACCGGGCTGTTCGCCGCCGCCGGTGTCGCGGCCGGCGTCCTGGTCCACGTCTCGTACACGATGCTGGGGGTCGGTCTGCTGATCGCTTCCTCCACCGCGCTGTTCACCGTGATCAAGCTGGCGGGCGCGGCCTACCTGGTGTGGATCGGGATACGGACCTTCCGGGCGCGGGCGGAGGTGACCGTGGACCTGGAGTCGAAGCCGCAGCTGACCCGGCTGGGGGCCATGCGGTCGGGGTTCCTGACGAACGTGCTCAACCCGAAGACGACGCTGTTCGTGGTGTCGACCTTCACGCAGGTGGTCGATCCGGGGACGCCGCTGTGGCAGCAGGCGGGCTACGGGCTGTTCATGTCGGCGGCGCACCTGGGCTGGTTCGGTGCGGTGGCGGTGTTCTTCTCCGTCTCCAGCCTGCGCGAGCGGATGCTGAAGGCGCAGAAGGCGCTCAACCGGGCCATCGGGTCGGTGCTGGTGGGGCTGGGGGTGGGCCTCGGGTTCGCCCGCTGAGGGGCGGAACGGGTCTGGTGCCGCTGGTTACCTGTCGGTAGCGTGCGGGGCATGAGCATGGGTACGGGCGAGCGCACGGGCACGGGCACGGGTACCGGCGAGGGGTTCTTCGAGCGGCGCGGGGCCGGGCGGTTCGCCGCCACCGAGTACACGCGCGGGCCGTGGGACGCCGGCTCGCAGCACGCCGGTCCGCCGGCCGCGCTGCTGGGGCGGGCCGTCGAGGAACGGCCGGGTGCGCGCACGGACATGCGGATCGCCCGGATCACGTACGAGATCCTGCGCCCGGTGCCGATCGGCGAGCTGGAGGTCACCACCAGCGTGCTGCGCTCGGGCCGCAGCACCGAGGTGGTCGAGGCCGCGATCGCGCCGGTGGGTGCCGCGCCCGTGATGCTGGCGCGGGCCCTGCGGATCCGGGTCGCCGAGGAGTCCGTACCGGCCGTGGTCAGCGGGCCGCAGCTGCCGGCGCCGGGAGAGGTGGAGGTGACGCCGTTCTTCCCGGTGCCGTGGGAGACCGGCTACCACTCGGCCATGGAGACCCGGTTCACCGAGGGTGCCTTCGTCGAACGGGGGCCCGGCACCTGCTGGATGCGGATGAAGGTGCCGCTGATCGCCGGGGAGGAGACCAGGCCGCTGGACCGGGTGCTGATCGCCGCGGACTCGGGCAACGGGATCAGCGCGGTGATGGACTTCGGGGCCTACGTCTTCATCAACAGCGACCTGACCGTCCACCTGCACCGCCATCCGGTGGGGGAGTGGGCGTGCGTGCAGGCCCGTACGAGCGTGGACGCGGCCGGGATCGGTCTGGCGGACGCGCGGCTCCACGACGAGAAGGGCCCGATCGGGCGGAGCGCGCAGAGTCTGTACGTCGCCCCGCGCTGAACCGGCCCCCGCCGCCCCCGCCGCCGACCACGCCGCCCCCGCCCCCGCCCCCGCCGCCCCCGCCATCGCCCCCGCCGCCAACCCCGCTGCGGCACACCGGAGTCGGTGTGGCAGCCTCGTGCGGATGGAGGCATTGAGGGGGACCGACCCGGCCCGCATCGGGGAGCACGCGCTGCTGGCCAGGCTCGGGGCCGGAGGCATGGGCCAGGTGTACCTCGGGCGCTCGCCCGGCGGGCGGCTGGTCGCGGTCAAGGTGATCCGGGACGAGATCACCGGGCACCCGGAGGCGCTGGCACGGTTCCGGCGGGAGGCCGAGACGGTGCGGGCGGTCAGGTCGGCCTACACGGCGAACCTGATCGACGCCTCGCTCGCGACGGCGCCGTACTGGCTGGCCACGGAGTACGTGGCCGGGCCCACGCTGGCCCGGGCGGTCTCGGCCCGCGGGGCCCTGCCGGCGGGCACCTGCCTGCGGCTGTTCGCGGCCCTGGCCGAGGGGCTGGCGAGCGTCCACGCGCACGGGGTGACGCACCGGGACCTGAAGCCGCAGAACGTCATCCTGGGCGCGCAGGGCCCGCAGCTGATCGACTTCGGCATCGCCAAGGGCGTCGGGGCCACCGCGCTCACCCAGGACGGGCAGGCCCCGGGCACCCCCGGGTTCACCGCGCCGGAGGTGCTCGTCGGCGGCGGGAGCGGGGACGGCGGCGCGGACGTGTTCGCCCTGGGCGCGACGATGGCGTACGCGGCGACCGGGCGCCCGCCGTTCGGGACGGGCGACGCGGCGACGGTGAGCTACCGGGCCGTGCACGAGCCGGTCGACCTGGCCGGGGTGGAGCCGGGCCTGGCGGCGCTGATCGGGGCCTGCGTGGCCAAGGACCCGGCGCGGCGCCCGGACCCGGCGGAGGTCGTGCGCCGCTGCGGGGTGCGGGACGCGCTGGTGGACGACCCGGTGTACCTCGGGTTCGGCACGCTGGGCGAGGCGGTACCGGTGCACGAGATGCGGACGCAGGGGCCGGGTCTTGCGTACGGCCACCCGCCGACCGACCACGACGCCTCCGCTTCCGCTCCGGCCTCCGCGGCCGCTGCCCGGCGCGGGCGGGCGGGCGTGTGGGTCGCGGCCGTGGCGGTGGCCGCGGCCCTGTCGCTGGCCGCCTGGAAACTGGTCCCGTTCGGCGGGGAGGGCGGCGGGGAGGACGGCGGGGCGGGCCGGGGCAAGGACGCCTCGGCGGGAGCCGCGGGAACGCCCGCCCGGACCCCGGGTGCGGGGGATGCCGGGGCCGAGCCGCCCGCGTCCGGGGGCGCCCCCGCCAAGCCGCCGGCCGAGTACATCGAGGGCAACCGGATCTCGCGCTACTTCTGGCTGCCTTCCACCGACCCGGAGCGTGCGGCGCACGGCACCGGCGCGTGCAACCTGGCGCCGGAGCAGAAGCCGCCGGGTGCGGATTTCCAGACGGGCGCCGAGGTCTCGGGCAAGTCCGTGAAGATCAGCATGCGCGTCAAGTACGCCGAGACCAGTCCGACCCGACCCGATCCGTACTACGTGTCGGTCGCGGTCAGGGCCCCGCACGACCTCGACCCGCAGACCGGGAAGCCGTTCCCGATGGACAACCGGGCCGTGGGCTTCACCAGCAAGCCCGTCGACGTCTACGGCAAGTGGCAGACGGGCGAGTTCCTGACGCTCACGTACCCGGACGACTTCGCGGAGCACGTGAACGGCAAGACGTACCCCGCCGTGCCCCTGTCCGCCGACCCCGGGGACTGGACGGTGGTCTTCTACCACGTCGAGGATGACCCTGCGGAGTACGCGAGCATCGCCTGCTCCGGCTTCCAAGTGGGGTAGTAGGACATGCGACACGGCGGAATCGCACGTTGAAGTGACCGCGATGGGGGAGGGTTGACGGGTGCGCAGATTCTGGATGGCCGGCGGGATCGGGATCGGGCTGTGTCTGACCTTCGTGGTGCTCCTCGTGGTGGGGACGTACTCGGCGGCGGCGGGGCTCGTGGGTTCGGTTGCCGGCGGCCGTGCCGTGGGCCTGACGAAGGGGGCCGTGCCCGCGAAGTACCAGGCGCTGGTGGAGAAGTGGGGCAACCTCTGCCCGGCCATCAGCCCGCCGCTGCTCGCCGCGCAGCTGTACTCCGAGAGCGGCTGGAACCCGAGCGCCGTCAGCCCGGCGGACGCGCGGGGCATCGCGCAGTTCATCCCGGGGACCTGGGCGGGGCACGGCATCGACGGGGACGGGGACGGGGACCGGGACATCTGGGACCCGAACGACGCGATCCCCTCGGCGGCTTCGTACGACTGCGAGCTGGCCAAGGACGTGCGGAGCGTGCCGGGTGACGCGACGTCGAACATGCTGGCCGCCTACAACGCCGGCGCCTACGCGGTCATCAAGTACGGGGGAGTGCCTCCGTACAAGGAGACCCAGGGGTACGTGAAGGCCATCACCACCCTGGCCAAGAGCTTCGCGCGGCCCGTGGGCCGGGTCGCGCCCTCGCAACAGGCCGCCGGGGCGATCTACTTCGCGCAGAAGCAGCTGGGCACGCCGTACCTGTGGGGCGGCAACGGTACGCCGGACCAGGACGGGCGGTTCGACTGCTCGGGGCTGACCAAGGCCGCGTACGAGACGGTGGGGATCCAGCTGCCGCGTGTGGCCAACGACCAGTACAACGCAGGGCCGCACCCCTCGCGGGACGAACTACTGCCCGGAGACCTGGTGTTCTTCTCCGATGATCTGACGAACTCTCGGGAGATTCGGCACGTCGGGCTCTACGTGGGCGGTGGATACATGATCAACGCCCCGTTCACCGGGGCGGTCATCCGCTTCGACAAGATCGACACGCCCGACTACTTCGGGGCGACCCGCGTGACGAAGGACGGGGCGGAGTCCCTCCCGGTGCGGGCCGGTACGGGCTGACCGTTTCGGCAACTCTCCGTGATGCAAAGGCCCTGAGCTGCGACGACCAGTCACTCTTCGATAACGTTGCCGTGATCATTCGGTGGAGAGTGGAACCCGGTCGCCAGAACGGGCGTTCCATGAACGCGGGGGTTGATCAAGTGGGTGTCGAAGGGGCGCACACCGGGGTGCGCCCGCAGGGGAACCACGGCAAGAGCAAGGGGCCGCGTCACCATGGCTGGACTCACAACAGGTGGGCCGAACGTGGACGTCGGCCTGCTGTACGAGGTCAACGGAGCGGCCCGGCGGGCCCCCGCGTGGCTGGACACCGCGGTGAGCCTGGCCGGTGAGTACGGGATCCTGCTGGCCCTGGTGCTGCTGGTCCTGTGGTGCTGGCGCGGCGCCCGCCGACAGGACGAGCCCGCCGCCACCGAATCCTTCACCGCGCTGGTGTGGGCCCCCCTCGCCGCCGGCCTGGCCCTGCTCGTGAACGTGCCGCTGCGCGAACTCGTCGGCCGGCAGCGTCCGTTCCGCCAGCACGAGGGGCTGCAGGTCCTCGACCCCGGCTGGGGCGCGGGACTGGGGAACACCGAGTTCTCGTTCGTCAGCGGCCACACCACCGTCGCGATGGCCCTGGGCGTCGGCCTGTTCGTGGCCCACCGCAAGCTCGGCGTCCTGGGCATCGGGCTGGCCCTCGCCGAGGGCCTCTGCCGCGTCTACATGGGGGTCAACTACCCGACCGACGTGATCGGCGGGCTCGCGCTCGGCACGGCCGTGGTCCTCGTGCTCGCGCCGCTGGCGCTGGCCCTGCTGAACCCGGTGGTCCGTTCGGCGGCCGGCTCCCGGCGCTTCGTGCGGCTCGTACGGGCCGGCGGCCGGGCGCGGCCCCTGCCGGTCGACCTCGCGCCGCCCCGGACCCCGCCCGCGGGCCGACGCCCGCAGGACAAGGACCTCGCCGCCTGACGAAGGCCCGGCCGGGCCGCGTCCACCGCCGGGCCGCGGCTGCGCAGCCCGGCTGGGTAGCCCCGTAGCCCCGTAGCCCCGTAGCCCCGTCAGCCCGTCCCGTACGAGTCCCATACGGCGAGCAGCGCGGCCGTCAGCAGGCACAGCGCGGCCACCCCGAAGCACACCAGGACCGCCCGCGGCCTGGGCCGGGGCATCACTGGTCACCCGCGTCGGTGTCGCCCTCGCGGCGGTAGCGGGAGCGCAGCCACAGGCCGGTGGCCAGGGCGGCCGCGGAGGTGAGGCCGATGGCCAGGGCCACGTCGGCCGGGCTGTCCGCCGAGCCCACGGGTCTGGCCCAGGCCGCTGCGGCCGGGGCGAACGCGAGGAGCAGGGCCCAGAGAAGGGCCGCGAGGCGGGCTGCGGAACCTGGCATGAGTCAAGGGCATCCGCTGCGGCGCCCCCCGGCCAGCCGGGCCGTCCGAACGGGCGAGGGCCGTCAGGCGGTGTCCGCGGCCTCGTGGCCGGCGGCGTCCTTGCGGGCCAGGTCCCGGGAGCGGCGGGCGGGGCCCTTCCAGCCGCAGGAGCAGACGGCCAGGCAGAACGATCCCCGGTCGGCGGTGGATGTGGTGTGGGCGGTCGGAGTATGCGGCTGCGACCGCGGCCGCGGGGGCGGTACGGAGTCGAGCGGAGGGACACCGGTCGCGTCGATGTGCGGTTCCACTTCTCCACGGTACCCGGGGCGGACGGGGGCGGGGAGGGTGCCCCCGTGACGGGAGCCCCGGGGCCTCGTTAAGCGGAGCGGGTGGGGACCTCGGGCAAGCAGCGGTCATGCGTTGGGGGTTGGCAGGCGATGGTGGTTCACCGGCACAAGAGGCTGCGCGGGCGCGCGGCCGAGGTGGTGCTCGCCGCCGGAGTCACCCTGGCGGTCACGGCGACGAGCGGGTGCGCCGCGGGCGGCGGAAGCGACGACCGGTCCCCGGCGGAAGCGGCCTCCGCGGTCCGCGGGGCCGCCGACGCCCTGGCGCGCACGGGCAGCGCCCGGGCCCGTACGGCGATGGAGATGGCCACGGGCGGGACCCGGGTCACCATCCGCGGCGAGGGCGGCGTCGACTTCAAGAAGCGGATGGGGCAGCTCCTGGTGCTGCTCCCGGCCGATGTGAAGGGCGAGGACGAGCACCGGCCGATCACCGAGCTCCTCGTGCCGGGCGCGCTCTACATGAAGAACCGCGGCGCGGGCGTCCCCGCCGACAAGTGGGTGCGCGTCGACACGACGACCCTCGCCGACGGGAACCTGGTCACCGGCGGGGCCACCGACCCGCTGATCGCTGCCGAGCTGCTGCGGGCCGCGCAGGAGGTGACGTACGTCGGGGAGACCGAGGTGGCGGGCGCCAAGGTGCGGCACTACCGCGGTACCACCGACATCGGGCGGGCCGCGGCGGGCGCGCCGGCGGAGATGCGCGGAGCCCTGGCGGCCGCGGCGAAAGGGTTCAGCAAGGACACGGTGCCCTTCGACGCGTACCTGGACGAGGAGGGGCGGCTGCGGAAGGTCAGGCACCGCTTCACCTATGTCAACAATGGCGTGATCGATGTGTCATCGACCACGCTGCTGTACGGATTCGGGACGCCGGTGACCGTCGTATTGCCCGCGAGCAGGGACATTTACGCCGGAAAGATCGCCGACTAGTGGGGCGGGCGGTCCGGGGGCGGCGCGATCGGGCCATGGCCGGGTATCCGGAAATGGTCCATCCGTGTCATGCGGGGGGACGGGCGTCCTCCCTACGCTGAGAAGCCGGGCGCCGGCAAGGGTGCGGCACGACCGACGACGGCCCGTGGCCGGTGGCAGATTGAGGTGACAGGCGTGACTCCCGCAGGCGGTACGACGGTGCAGGACCACGTGGCGCTCGCCGAGATCGAACTGTGCGGTGAGCTGATCATCGCCGCGTCCGCGGCCGCCGAGGACCGGCTGAGCCTGGACCGCATCGACGAGGTCCTCCTCGGCCGCTAGCCGGTCTCCTTCGGATCCCGACGCTCACGGTGCCGTTCCGGGCCCCGCACCGTGACGTCCGGCGGCGGGGCCGGGCGGCTCGGGTGTCAGGTGCGCAGGAGCCGCGCGATGGCCTTGGTGGCCTCCTCGACCTTGGCGTCGATCTCCGCCCCGCCCTTGACCGCGGCGTCGGCGACGCAGTGGCGCAGGTGCTCCTCCAGCAGCTGGAGCGCGAAGGACTGCAGCGCCTTCGTGCTCGCCGAGACCTGGGTGAGTATGTCGATGCAGTAGACGTCCTCGTCGACGAGCCGCTGCAGGCCGCGGATCTGGCCCTCGATCCGGCGCAGCCGCTTGAGGTGCTCGTCCTTCTGGTGGTGGTAGCCGTGCACGGCCCCCGCCCCGGCGTCGGTCCCGGCCTCGTGGGAGGTGCCCGGGGTGGCCGCCGTACCGGACGCGGCTCCGGGGCCCTCCGCCTCGATGGTCGTCATAGGTCCTCCCGTGGTCCGGAACGAGGGGGATGGATACCCCTCATGGGTATAGGATACCGGGCTCGCGCCCGACGGGCAGGGGCCCGTGGTCCTCACTCTGCCTGATGGAGGACACTGGGGAACGGCCGGTTAGCCGTGGCCGGGGGATGCGCCTAGCATCAGCCTGACCGAATCCGATGCACCCCGAGGACCTCACGTGCGATTTCGTCTGACCCCCAGGGAGACGAGCTTCTACGACATGTTTGCCGCATCCGCGGACAACATCGTCACGGGCTCCAAGCTCCTGATGGAACTGCTCGGAGCGGACACCTCCGCCCGGGCCGAGATCGCGGAACGGATGCGGGCGGCGGAGCACGCGGGGGACGACGCGACCCACGCGATCTTCCACCAGCTGAACTCCTCCTTCATCACGCCGTTCGACCGCGAGGACATCTACTCCCTGGCGTCGTCGCTCGACGACATCATGGACTTCATGGAGGAGGCCGTCGACCTCGTCGTCCTCTACAACGTGGAAGAGCTCCCCAAGGGCGTCGAGCAGCAGATCGAGGTCCTGGCGCGGGCGGCCGAGCTGACCGCCGAGGCCATGCCGCACCTGCGGACGATGGACAACCTCACCGAGTACTGGATCGAGGTCAACCGTCTGGAGAACCAGGCCGACCAGATCCACCGCAAGCTGCTCGCGCACCTCTTCAACGGCAAGTACGACGCCATCGAGGTGCTGAAGCTCAAGCAGATCGTCGACGTGCTCGAAGAGGCGGCCGACGCGTTCGAGCACGTCGCGAACACGGTGGAGACCATCGCGGTCAAGGAGTCCTGAACCTCGTGGACACCTTCGCTCTGGTCGTGACCATCGCTGTCGCGCTCGGTTTCACGTATACGAACGGTTTCCACGACTCGGCGAACGCGATCGCGACCTCGGTCTCGACGCGTGCGCTGACCCCGCGCGCCGCCCTCGCGATGGCCGCGGTGATGAACCTCGCCGGTGCCTTCCTGGGCAGCGGTGTGGCCAAGACGGTCAGCCAGGGGCTGATCGAGACGCCGCACGGTTCCACGGGCATGTGGATCCTCTTCGCGGCGCTGGTCGGCGCCATCGTCTGGAACCTGATCACCTGGTACTTCGGCCTGCCCTCGTCCTCCTCGCACGCCCTCTTCGGCGGCATGGTGGGCGCGGCCCTGGCCGGCGGCACGGAGGTGATCTGGTCGGGCGTGGTCGACAAGGTCGTCATCCCGATGTTCGCCTCGCCGGTCGTCGGCCTGGTCGCCGGTTACCTGGTGATGGTGGTCATCCTGTGGATGTTCCGCCGGGCCAACCCGCACAAGGCCAAGCACGGCTTCCGCATCGCGCAGACGGTGTCGGCGGCCGCGATGGCGCTCGGCCACGGCCTGCAGGACGCGCAGAAGACGATGGGCATCGTCGTGATGGCCCTGGTCATCGCCGACGTCCAGACCTCCGACGCGCCGATCCCGGTGTGGGTCAAGGTCGCGTGTGCCGTGATGCTGTCGCTGGGTACGTACGCGGGTGGCTGGCGCATCATGCGCACGCTCGGCCGCAAGATCATCGAGCTGGACCCGCCGCAGGGCTTCGCGGCGGAGACCACCGGTGCCTCGATCATGTTCGGCTCGGCCTACCTCTTCCACGCGCCGATCTCCACCACCCACGTGATCACCTCGGCGATCATGGGCGTGGGCGCGACCAAGCGCGTCAACGCGGTGCGCTGGGGCGTCGCGAAGAACATCATCCTGGGCTGGTTCATCACGATGCCGGCCGCCGCCCTGGTCGCGGCGGTCAGCTTCTGGATCGTGAACCTGGCCTTCGGCTGACGGGTCTGCCGCCCCCCTGCTGGGGGTCCGGGGGTCATCCCCCGGGGGATGCAGTATCACGATGCCGGCCGCCGCCCTGGTCGCGGCGGTCAGCTTCTGGATCGTGAACCTGGCCTTCGGCTGACCAAGCCCGCGGCGCGGGTGTACGAAAGCGGGCCGGCTCCCCCCACCCAGGGGGAGCCGGCCCTCTTTCTTTCTTCCGTCCCGCGGTGGCACCGCCATGCAGCACCGGGGACGTCTCGCACATCTCTTTAGCCGAAGCGGCCGGAGATGTAGTCCTCGGTCGCCTGCACGGACGGGTTGGAGAAGATCCGGTCCGTGTCGTCGATCTCGATGAGCTTGCCGGGCTGGCCGACCGCCGCGAGGTTGAAGAAGGCGGTGCGGTCGGAGACGCGGGCGGCCTGCTGCATGTTGTGCGTCACGATGACGATCGTGAAGCGCTCCTTGAGCTCGCCGATCAGGTCCTCGATCGCCAGGGTGGAGATCGGGTCGAGGGCCGAGCAGGGCTCGTCCATCAGCAGGACCTGCGGCTCGACCGCGATGGCGCGGGCGATGCACAGACGCTGCTGCTGGCCGCCGGAGAGGCCCGAGCCGGGCTTGTTCAGGCGGTCCTTGACCTCGTTCCAGAGGTTCGCGCCCTTGAGGGAGCGCTCCACGATGTCGTTCAGCTCGGACTTCTTGAAGCTGCCGTTGAGCCGCAGGCCCGCCGCCACGTTGTCGAAGATCGACATGGTGGGGAAGGGGTTCGGGCGCTGGAAGACCATGCCGACCGTGCGGCGGACCGCGACGGGGTCCACGCCGGCGCCGTACAGGTTCTCGTCGTCCAGCATCACCTTGCCCTCGACGCGGCCGCCGGGGGTGACCTCGTGCATGCGGTTCAGGGTGCGCAGGAAGGTGGACTTGCCGCAGCCGGAGGGGCCGATGAAGGCCGTCACCGAGCGGGGCTCGACGGTCATCGAGATGTCGTCGATGGCCTTGTGGGTGCCGTAGAAGGCGGACAGTCCGCTGACGTCGATTCGCTTCGCCATGGGGGTCACTTCGCTTTCATACAAGTCGCGTCAGCGACCGGTCTTCGGGGCCTTCCAGCGGGCGATGCCGCGGGCCACCAGATTGAGGATCATGACGAAGGCGATCAGGACGAGCGCTGCGGCCCATGCCCGGTCGTAGGAGGCGTCACTGCCGACCTTGTACTGCTCCCAAATGTAGAGGGGGAGCGAGGACTGGGCGCCTTCGAAGGGGTTGCCGTTGATCAGCTGGGTGCCGAAGACCAGCAGCATGATCGGGGCGGTCTCGCCGGCGATGCGGGCGACGGCCAGCATCAGGCCGGTGGCGATGCCGCCGATGGCCGTGGGGAGGACGACCTTGAGGATCACGCGCCACTTCGGCACACCGAGGGCCAGGGCGGCCTCGCGCAGCTCGTTCGGGACGAGCTTGAGCATCTCCTCGGTGGAGCGGACCACGACGGGCATCATCAGGATCGACAGGGCCATCGCGCCGGCGAAGCCGGAGGGGCCGAAGCCGAGTGCCAGGTTCCAGGTCGTCAGGATGAACAGGCCCGCGACGATGGAGGGGATGCCGGTCATGACGTCGACGAAGAAGGTCACGGCCTTGGCGAGCGTGCCCTTGCCGTACTCGACGAGGTAGACGGCGGTCAGCAGGCCGATCGGCGCCGCGATCAGGGTGGCGAGGGCGATCTGCTCGATGGTGCCGAGCAGCGCGTGGTAGACGCCGCCGCCCTCCTCGAAGCTGGTCACGCCGTTCATCGAGTGGGTCAGGAAGTCGCCGCTGAAGACCTCGATGCCGCGGCTGACGGTGGTCCAGATCAGCGAGAGCAGCGGGATGACGGCGAGGACGAAGGAGACCCACACGACGGAGGTCGCGATGCGGTCCTTGGCCTGGCGGCGGTTCTCGATCACCGCGCTGGCGGTGTACGTGATCACGAGGAACAGGAGGGCCGCGATCAGGCCCCACTGGATCTTGCTGTCGAGGCCGAAGACGAGGCCGATGCCGCTGCCGAGGGCGATCGAGAGGGCCGCGATGCCGGCCGGGGCCCAGCGGGGCAGGCCGCCCCGGGTGAGGCCGGAGGGTGCGGCGGACTGGGGGGCCCGGGAGGGCCGCTGGTCCTGGAGTGCGTGGCTCATCAGGCGTTCGCCCCCGAGAAGTCCTTGCGGCGAGCGATGATCAGGCGAGCTGCACCGTTGACCAGCAGGGTGAGCAGGAAGAGGACCAGGCCGGAGGCGATCAGTGCGTCACGGCCGAACTCGTTGGCCTCGTCGAACTTCGCGGCGATGTTCTGTGCGAACGTGCCGCCGCCGGGGTCGAGGATGTGGCCGGAGATCAGGAAGCTGGGCGAGAGGACGGTGGCCACGGCCATGGTCTCGCCGAGTGCGCGGCCCAGGCCGAGCATCGAGGCGGAGATGACGCCGGAGCGGCCGAAGGGCAGCACCGACATCCGGATGACCTCCCAGCGGGTCGCGCCGAGGGCCAGGGCGGCCTCCTCGTTCATGCGCGGGACCTGGAGGAAGACCTCGCGGCTGACGCTGGTCACGATCGGCAGGATCATGATCGCGAGCAGGATGCCGACGGTGAAGAGGGAGCGCGCGACGCCGACCTGGGTCTTGTCGAAGACATAGGTCCAGCCCATGTACTCGTCGAGCCAGAGGTTCAGGCCGGCCAGCTGCGGGACGAGGAAGAGGGCGCCCCAGATGCCGTAGATGATCGACGGCACGGCGGCCAGCAGGTCGACCACGTAGGCGATCGGCGCGGCCAGCTTGCGCGGCGCGTAGTGCGAGATGAAGAGGGCGATGCCGACAGCGATCGGAACCGCGATGACCATCGCGATGATCGAGCTGACGATCGTGCCGAAGAGGAGGACGGCGATGCCGAAGACGGGCGGGTTGGCCGACGCGTTCCAGTCGAAGGTGGTGAGGAAGTTCCCCTCGTTCTTCGACAGTGCGATCGAGGCGCGGTAGGTGAGGAAGACGGCGATCGACGCCATGATCACCAGGAGCAGGATGCCGGAGCCCTTGGAGAGCCCGGCGAAGATCTTGTCACCGGCGCGGCCGGTGGATCCCTTGCTCGTGGAGACAGGCGGAGCCGTGTCTATCTGGGTGGGTGTGGTGGAAGCCATGGTCTTTCCGGTCTGTGTGGGGGGCAGGCCCCCTGGCGGCGGTGCACCGGATTCCCCCGGGTGGAGGGGAAGGGGCTCGGGGGCCGGCCCGCCCGTCCCCGGACGGGGGGAGGGGCGGACCGGGCCTCGGAGCCGAGGACTAGCTCAGCGAGTTGATGACCTCGCGGACCTTGGCGTTGATCTCGGCCGGGATCGGCGCGTAGCCGTTCTCCAGGAGGATCTTCTGGCCCGCGTCGGACGCGGTGTAGTTCAGGAAGGACTTGACGGTCGGCAGGGTCTCCGCCTTGTTGCCCTTGTCGCAGACGACCTCGTAGGTGACCAGGACGATCGGGTACGCGCCCTCGGCCTTGGTGGTGTAGTCGAGCTTGAGGGCCAGGTCCGAGCCGGTGCCGGCGACCTTGGCGGCGGCGATGGCCTTGGAGGCGTTCTCGCCGGTGGCCTTGACCGGGGCGGCGGCGCCCGTGTTCAGGTCGACCGTCTTGATGCCCTGGGCGCTGGCGTAGGAGAGCTCGAAGTAGCCGATGGCACCGTCGACCTGCTTGACCTGGGTCGCGACACCGGAGGAGCCGGAGGCGCCGAGGCCGCCCGGGGCCGGCCACTTCTTCGCGGCCTCGTACGGCCACGCGTCACCGGCGGTGGCCTTGAGGTACTTGCCGAGGTTCTCGGTGGTGCCCGAGTCCTCGGAGCGGTGGAAGTGCTGGATCGCGGTGGAGGGGAGCGTGACGCCGGGGTTCAGCTTCTTGATCGCCTCGTCGTCCCACTTCTTGATCTTGTCGTTGAAGATGTTGGCGATCGTGGCGGCGTCGAGGTTCAGCTTGTCGACACCCGCGACGTTGAAGCCGAGGGCGATCGGGCCGCCGACCATCGGCAGGTCGATGCCCTGGCCGCCGGTGCAGATCTTCTTCGACTCCTCGACCTGCTCCGGCTTCAGCGCCGAGTCGGAGCCGGCGAAACCGACGGTGCCCTGGTTGAAGGCGACGATGCCCTCGCCGGAGGAGGAGGACTTGTAGTTCACCTCGACGCCGGAGCAGGCGGCCATGTAGTTCTTCACCCACAGGTCGACCGCGTTCTTCTGCGCGGAGGAGCCGGAGGCGAGCAGCTTGCCCTTGGCGCCCTCGCACTTGATGTCGCCGGCGGCCGGGGCGGCGGCCTTGGAGGCGCCGTCGCCGGTCTTGGTGTTGTCGTCCGAGCCGCACGCCGTGAGGACCAGGGCGCCGGACACGACAAGCGCACCGAGGGCGGAGGCACGAAGCATGTTCTTGCGCTGAAGCTTCACTTTCGGGTGTTCCTTCCAGAAGCCGCCGGCCGCTTTCCGTTCGTACCGGGCGGCGTGCGAAGAGGACTACTACGTCGGGTGCGCGGGCCGGCCGCTCCGTCTGCGGGCCGCCGTCTCCGTGCACGACCGAAATTAGGCAGAACAGGTGAAGCAGCCGACCGGCCCGAGTGAACGGACGGTGAACCGTGGCGGACGACCCGGTGCGTTCCGGTGCGTCCGCACACAAGCGCAATCATCCGTTATCCCGCCGTTATCGCGGTGTGACCGCGGGCTCCCTCAGCCACAGGTGCCGGAAGTCGGCCCGGGCCGCCTCGACCTCGTGGCGCTGGTCGGCGTGCAGGACGCCCAGCGCGTAGGCCGTCGCCGGGGCGATGCGCGGGGTGCGGGCGGCCGTGGCGGAGGCCGCGGCGGCCTCGGCGGCGTCGCGGTGGCGGTCCAGGGCCCCGCCCGCGGCGGCCGGCCGGGTCACGTCCTCGCCGAGGACCTCCTGCGCGTAGCGGTGGACCCGCAGGAGGCGGCGCACCTCGTGCCAGAGGCCGTCGTGGTCCGCGTCGTACGGGCTCGGCGCCGCCTCGCCGCCGCCCATCGGCGGGAGGGCCGAGACCGCGGCCGACAGGCGGGTTTCGGCCACGGCCGCGAGCGGTACGAGGACCTCCGCGACCTCTCCGCGGGCCGCGACGGGGTCGAGCGGGACCTCGGAGGCCAGTACGGCCACCGCGTCCGCCACGGCGTGGAAGCGGGACGAGCCGAGGGCCTGGAGGGTGGCCGAGTGGGCGCGCGTACGGGCCAGGGTCAGCTGGCGGTCCAGCAGGGCGCCCGCGCGGGCGGAGCCCACCGTCAGCGCGCCGGCCGAGCCGCGCGGGGCGGGCAGCTCGGGGGCTCCGGACAGCCGGTGCAGTGCGTCCATGAGCCGGGCCAGCCGGGCGGCGTAGGCGTGCTCGTCGGCGAGGGTCGAGGACAGCCACACCAGCTCGGCGCGCAGTCCGTCGGCCCAGGACGACTCGGTCACCACCCGGAACGTGGCCAGTGATCCGCTGATGCGGCGCGCGGCCCCCCGCAGGCTGCGCGCCGCGTCGCTGCTCTCCGCGGCGTCGGCCCCGCTCTCCTCGTGCAGGCGAAGTCCCCGCAGGAAGGCCGTGGCCTGGGAGCGCAGGTACGTGCCGAGCACGTCACCTGCGCATGGCCCCCACGTCGACGGGTTACGGTTTTGCTGAGCCACGCCGGCGCCTCCGGGCGTCTATGAGCGTCTCCTGTACGTGCCGCAGCGGCTGGCCGTCCGCGTCCGTGCTGTGCCGTGTCCATTCGCCGTCCGGGCCCAGGTGCCAGGAGGACGTGGTGTCGGACATGCCGGTTTCCAGCATCCGGTCCAGTGCCGCGCGGTGGGCCGGGTCGGCGACCCTGACCAGTGCCTCGATACGGCGGTCGAGGTTGCGGTGCATCATGTCGGCGCTGCCGATCCACACCTCGGGCTCGCCGCCGTTGCCGAAGGCGAAGACCCGGGAGTGTTCGAGGAAGCGGCCGAGGATCGAGCGGACCCGGATGTTGTCCGAGAGTCCGGGGACGCCGGGGCGCACGGCGCAGATGCCGCGCACCCAGATGTCGACGGGCACTCCTGCCTGGGAGGCCCGGTAGAGCGAGTCGATGAGGGCCTCGTCGACGATCGAGTTCATCTTCAGG
The DNA here is from genome assembly GCF_040684695.1 of Streptomyces erythrochromogenes. Taxonomy (GTDB): domain Bacteria; phylum Actinomycetota; class Actinomycetes; order Streptomycetales; family Streptomycetaceae; genus Streptomyces; species Streptomyces erythrochromogenes_C. Next base: position 61,508 of record NZ_JBFBGM010000033.1, on the reverse strand, counting down.
CGCACGTACGCGGGGCGGCCGGCCTTGTGGTGGGCCGCCTCCTTGTCGATCCGTGCGATCAGCCCGTCGCGCAGCGAGCGGGGCGCGACCATCAGCCGGCGGTAGGTCTCGCGGCGCGAGTAGCCGGACAGCCGGTTGAACAGGTCGGAGAGGTCCGCGCCGACCTGCGGGTCGGCGGTGAGCAGGCCGAGGTCCTCGTAGAGCCGGGCGGTCTTGGGGTGGTAGTTGCCGGTGCCGACGTGGGCGTAGCGGCGCAGCTGGTCGCCCTCCTGGCGGACGACGAGCGAGAGCTTGCAGTGGGTCTTGAGGCCGACGAGCCCGTAGACGACGTGGCAGCCGGCCTCTTCCAGCTTGCGCGCCCACTTGATGTTGGCCTGCTCGTCGAAGCGGGCCTTGATCTCGACGAGGACGAGGACCTGCTTGCCGGATTCGGCGGCGTCGATCAGGGCGTCCACGATCGGGGAGTCGCCGGAGGTCCGGTAGAGCGTCTGCTTGATGGCGAGGACGTCCGGGTCGGCGGCGGCCTGCTCCAGGAACCTCTGCACGGAGGTGGAGAAGGAGTCGTACGGGTGGTGCAGCAGGACGTCCCGCTCGCGCAGGGCGGCGAAGATGTCGGGCGCGTGCGCGGACTCGACCTCGGCGAGGTCGCGGTGGGTGCCGGCGACGAACTTCGGGTACTTGAGCTCGGGCCGGTCCAGGGAGGCGATCCCGAAGAGGGCGGTCAGGTCGAGGGGCCCGGGCAGCGGGTACACCTCGGAGGCGTTGACGTTGAGCTCCTGCACGAGGAGGTCCAGGACGCCGGGGTCGATGGACTCCTCGACCTCCAGGCGCACCGGCGGGCCGAAGCGGCGCCGCATGAGCTCCTTCTCCAGGGCCTGGAGCAGGTTCTCGGCGTCGTCCTCCTCGACCTCCAGGTCCTCGTTGCGGGTCACGCGGAACATGTGGTGGGCGAGCACCTCCATGCCCGGGAACAGCTCCTCCAGGTGCGCGGCGATGACGTCCTCCAGCGGGACGTAGCGCTGCGGGGAGGCCTCCAGGAAGCGGGAGAGGATCGGGGGGACCTTGACGCGGGCGAAGTGGCGGTGGCCGCTGACGGGGTTGCGTACGACCACGGCCAGGTTCAGGGAGAGGCCGGAGATGTACGGGAAGGGGTGCGCGGGGTCCACGGCCAGCGGGGTGAGCACCGGGAAGATCTGGTTCCGGAACAGCGTGAAGAGGCGGGCCTGCTCCTTCTCGGTGAGGTCGGGCCAGCGGATGAGGTGGATGCCCTCCTCGGCGAGCGCCGGGGAGATGTCCTGCTGGAAGCAGGCGGCGTGGCGGGCCATGAGCTCGCGCGAGCGCGTCCAGATGAGGTCCAGCACCTCGCGGGGCTGCAGGCCTGAGGCCGATCGGGTGGCGACACCCGTCGCGATGCGCCGTTTGAGGCCGGCCACGCGGACCATGAAGAACTCGTCGAGGTTGCTCGCGAAGATCGCCAGGAAGTTGGCGCGCTCCAGGAGCGGGGTCGTCGGGTCCTCGGCGAGCTCCAGCACCCGCTCGTTGAAGGCGAGCCAGCTGCGCTCCCGGTCGAGGAAGCGGTCCGGGGGGAGCTCGCCGCCGTCCTTGTCGTCGTAGGCGTCCAGGTCGGCGTCGAGATCGGGGTCGAGGCCGATGTGCGGGCGGTGCGCGGCGATGGAGCCTATGCGGGCGTGGGCCGCGGCGCCGGTGGCCGGGGCGCCGGCGGCCGGCGCGGCGGCCTTCCCGGTGTCCTTGCCTGCAGCTTTGCCTGCCGTTGTGCCGGTCGCCTTGTCAGCGGCGGAGGCGGACGTGTGAGACGGGTGCTGGGCGGGGACCTCGGTGGGACCGGCGCTGGGCTTGTGACTCATGACTCCATTCTTCCGCGCAAGCGGCAGGACAGGCGCGTCGGACGGGTCGGCCGTCAGTCGGAGTCGGGGCTGCATTGGGGGAGAGTCGCAAGCGCTTCTGAATGCCCGGTTAATGGCGCATGGCTTCCCGGCTCCGGATGGCGCACGAGTCCTTCCCGGGGGCGCGGGTGTCGTGCCGGTCGAGGTGGGGGCGCGGGTGCGCCGCCGTAGCCGGGGCGCTGCCCCGGACCCCGCGCCTCGAGCGCCGGCGGGCCTGGATGAGGCGGCGGGGCCGGGTGGGGTTCGCCCGGGTCAGCTCTCCGTGCGGTACATCAGGTCGACCTCGTGGGTGGTGAAGCCGAGGCCCTCGTATACGGCCAGGGCCGCCGGGTTGTCGGCGTCGACGTAGAGCATGGCCGTCGGCAGGCCCTGGGCCGCCAGGTGCTGGAGGCCGATCGCGGTGAGGGCCTTGCCGAGGCCGCCGCCCTGGGCGCCGGGCAGGACGCCGACCACGTAGACCTCGCCGAGCTGCTGCTCCGCGTGGACCTTCGTCCAGTGGAAGCCAGCGAGCTCGCCGTCGCGCTCGGCGAGGAAGAAGCCCTTGGCGTCGAACCAGGGCTGTGCGATCCGGTCGTCGAGGTCGCGCTGGGTGAGCGAGCCCTGCTCGGGGTGGTGGGCGAAGGCGGCCGCGTTCGCCGCGAGCCAGGCCGCGTCGTCGGTGCCGGGCTGGAAGGTCCGTACGGTCACTCCCGGCGGGAGCACCGGGTCCGGCAGCGGGGCTCCCTCGGCCAGGGGCCGGCGCAGCTGGCGCAGCTCGCGGAAGAGGGTCAGGCCGAGCACCTGGGCGAGGTGCCGGGCGGCGGACTTGCCGCCGTGGGCCCATACCCGCAGCCGCTTGCCGGAGGCGGCCAGCAGGGCCATGCCCATCGCCCGGCCGTGGCCGCGGCCGCGCAGGGCCGGGTGCACCACGAGTTCGGCGGCCGGGGCCTCGACCGGGTCGGTGTCCTCCAGCTGCCCGTACGCGGCGAGCCGGCCGCCGTCGGTGAGCAGGAAGTGCCGGATCCCCGGGCGCGGTCCTCCGCGCAGCTGGAGCCTGCCCTGTTCGGAGACGGCGGTGGTGCCGTCCGTACGCGCCGCGTCCTCGATCAGGTCGAGGACCGCGTCGGCCTGTTCCCCCGTCAGCTCGTCGAGGGTCTCCATCTGCCGTCCCGGCTCCTGGGCCGCGCTTGCGTCAGTCATGGAACGAGCCTACGGCCGTCCGGGCCGCCGGGCGGAGCACGGGCGCGAGGTCGGTGCTTCTTCTGCGTGTAACCAACGCGATACCCGTTACCCCCTGGTAGAGCTACGCGCGTTGACCATAGGCTGCGGCGGACCTCCCGCAGTATCGCTGTCCGCAAAGGGGACTAAATGTCAGCGACGCCACAACGGCACCGCCGAACCCGCCGGTTGACCTTCACCGCCCTGGCCGTCACCGCCGGGGCCGGGGCGATGGTCGCGGCCGCACTGCCGGCCGGAGCCGCGAGTGGTGGCGGTGCGGCCAAGAGCCGGACCGTCGACGTGCAGATGCTGTCGTTCAACGACTTCCACGGCACCCTGGAGCCCCCGCAGGGCTCCTCCGGCACCGTGACCGAGCGTCAGGCCGACGGCACCACCAAGGCCATACCCGCGGGCGGGGTCGAGTACCTCGCGACCGCCCTGCGCGAGGCCCGCAAGGGCCACGAGTACTCCGTCACCGCAGCGGCCGGCGACATGATCGGCGGCAGCCCGATGCTGTCCGGGCTCTTCCACGACGAGCCGAGCATCGAGGCGCTGAACAAGCTGGGGCTGAACGTCTCCAGCGTCGGCAACCACGAGTTCGACGAGGGCAAGACCGAGCTGCGCCGCATGGCGTACGGCGGCTGCCACCCGGTCGAGGGCTGCTACGAGTTCGGCAAGGAGTTCACTGGCTCCACCTTCCAGTACCTCGCCGCGAACGTCACGGACGAGAAGACCAAGCGCCCCCTGATGTCGCCCACCTACGTGTGGAAGAAGGGCGACGTGAAGATCGGCTTCATCGGCGTCACCCTGGAGGGCACTCCGGACGTCGTGACCGCCGAGGGCGTCAAGGGCCTGAAGTTCGGCGACGAGATCGAGACGATCAACAAGTACGCCGCCGAGCTGAACAAGCAGGGCGTGAAGTCGATCGTCGCGCTGATCCACGAGGGCGGTCTGCCCGCGAACGGCGCGTACAACTACGACTGCGACGTCCCCGGGGCCGGCGCCGGCATCTCGGGCGCGATCGTGGACATCGCCAAGAACGTGGACGCCAAGGTCGACGCGCTGGTCACCGGCCACACGCACCAGGCGTACGCCTGCAACATCCCCGACCCGGCGGGCAACCCGCGCGCGGTGACCTCGGCGGCCTCCATCGGCCGTCTGTTCACGGACACCACGCTCACCTACGACCGGCAGACCAAGGACATCGTCCGTACGCCGATCAGCTCGCCCAAGCCGGTCAACAAGGTCGTCCACCGCGACCAGCCGAAGGCCGCGGACATGACCGAGCTGATCGGTCGCTGGAACGCCCTGGCGGCCCCGATCGCCAACCGTCCGCAGGGCTTCATCTCGGCGGACATCCCGGGCCGCGGCTCGGCGGAGCCCGAGAAGCCGCTCGGCGACCTGATCGCCGACGCCCAGCTGGAGGCGCTCGCCCCGGCGGACAAGGGCGGCGCGCAGCTGGCCCTGATGAACCCGGGCGGTATCCGCTCGGACCTGGCCTACAAGGCCTCGGGGGCCGAGGGCGACGGTGTGGTGACCTACGGCGAGTCCTTCACGGTCCAGCCGTTCAACAACATGATGAACGTGGTGGACCTGACCGGCGCGCAGCTGATCACCGCGCTCCAGCAGCAGGTCAGCGGCCCGGTCAACGGTGCCAGCCCGAAGATCCTGCAGGTGTCGAAGGGCTTCACCTACACCCTCGACATGACCAAGGCCGGTGCCGACCGCATCGTCGTGGACTCGGTCAAGCTCAACGGTGCCGCGATCGACCCCGCCAAGACCTACCGGGTCGCGATGAACGAGTTCCTCGCGGGCGGCGGTGACGGCTTCACCGTCCTGAAGGAGCACAAGAACAAGCTCGTGGGCGCGTCCGACCTGGACTGCTTCAACGCCTACCTGACGAACAACTCCTCGGCGTCCGCGCCGATCGCCCCGCCGGCGGCGAACCGGATCACCGTCATCAAGTAACACCCGCGCACAGCGCGCCCGGAGGGGCGGCGGGCCGACACCGGCCCGCCGCCCCTTCCGTGTTTTCTCGGAGCCGTTCAGAGGGTCGCCAGGAAGGTGCCGACGGCCCGGTGGAAGCCGTCCGGGTCCGTGAACGGTACGAAGTGGTCGCCGTCGAGGGGCGCGTACGAGGTCTTCGGGCGCCGGGCCACCATCGCGTCGGCGACGGGCTGCGTGAGCGCCCGGCTGCCGGTGCCGTGGATCAGCAGGGCCGGGCAGGTGCTCGCGAGCCAGGTGTCCCAGTGGTCGCCGGCGCAGGCGCGGATGGAGTCGAGCATGTCCTGCGGGTGGTAGGCCAGCCGCCAGCCGCTGCCGTCCGGGAGGCAGCGCAGCCCGTCGGCGACGAAGGGCGCGGCGCCTGCGGCGGCGGCGAGGAGTTCCTCGCGGGTGGGGGCGGTGTGGGGCAGGCCCTCCAGGAAGTCGAACCAGTTCGGCCCGTCGGGGATGCGGATCTCGACGGTGGCGTCGACGCCGATGAGGGCGGAGATCCGGTCCGGGCGGGCGGCGGCCAGGTGGTAGGCGTTGAGGCCGCCGAGGGAGTAGCCGAGGAGTGGCACGGGGGTGTCGAGCCCGAGGTGGTCGAGGAGGGCGACGGCGTCGGCGACGTAGCCCTCGCGGCGGTAGTGGGGCGCCCGGTCGGAGTCGCCGTGGCCGCGCTGGTCGGGGGCGATGACCCGCCAGGTGTCGCCGAGGGCGGCGGCGAGTCCGGTGAAGGCGAGGGCTTCGGACATGCCGCCGTGCAGGGCGAGGAGCGGCCGGCCGGTGCCGCCGAAGTCCAGGTAGGAGAGGGTCCGGTCGTCGGTCTTCAGCTCGTGGCGCATGGTCCTGCCTCCCGTGGGCCCGCAGATCGTGTCGGTGGCTCCACCCTGACAGGATCTGGGCAAGCGCGCAATACGCTTGTATTGCGCGCTTGCCCAATTCCGGTCGCGGGGTCGCGGATACGATCCCGGCATGGGAAATCGCGAGGACCTGCTGGCCGGAGCCCGGCGCTGCCTGGAGGAGAAGGGCTACCTGCGCACGACCGTGCGCGACATCGCCACGGCCTCGGGGGTGAGCATGGCCGCGATCGGCTACCACTTCGGGTCCCGGGAGGCCCTCCTCAACCAGGCGCTGTTCGCCGCCATGGAGGAGTGGGCCGCGGGATCCGGCCGCCTCGCCGGCGAGGGCGCGACCGCGGGGGAGCGCTACGCCGACACCTGGGACCGCAAGATCCGCGACTTCGGCGAGATGCGCTGGCTCTGGCTGGCCTCCGTCGAGGCCTTCGTCCACGCGCAGTCCTCGCCGGAACTGCTCGCGATCCTCGCCGAGGGGCAGCGCCGCAACCGGCGGACGGTGGCGGCGGCCCTGCGCGGAGTGCCGCCGCAGGAGGTCTCCGAGGAGGACGTCCGGGCTCTGGGGTCGATGCACATCGCGCTGCTCAGCGGGGTGATGGTGCAGACCCTGACCGACCCGGAGCAGGCGCCGGACGGCCGTGAGCTGCTCCAGGGGCTCCGCTCCATGGTCGAGCTGCTCGGAAGCTGACCACTACCGACGGGTAGTAAATCCTGACGTGTGCACGCCATAATCCGGCCATCACCGGGTCGGCGAAGGGGCGGGCATGGGCATCGGCATGGGCACGGGAACGGTCGGGGACAGGGGCACGGGCACGGTCGGGCGCACGGGAACGGGCGCCGGAGCGGGCGGGGCCGCCACCCCCGCGATGGGCCGGCGGGCGTTCCTGGCCGGGGCACTGGCCCTGGGAGCGGCCGTCGGCCTGGGAGCCGCACCCGCCTCGGCGGCCGCACTCGGCACCCAGGACTGGATGGCCGGCCTCGGCGACTCCACCGCCCTGCAGCGGATGACGATCCCCGGCACCCACGACTCCGGCGCCACCAAGGGCGGGCTCTACGTCGCCTGCCAGAACACCTCGATCGCCCAGCAGCTCGACTCCGGCATCCGCTTCCTCGACGTGCGCTGCCGGGTCACCGGCGGCTCCTTCGCCATCCACCACGCGGCCTTCTTCCAGGACCTGATGTTCGGGGACGTCCTCGTCGCCTGCGCGAACTTCCTCGCCGCACACCCTTCCGAGACGGTCCTGATGCGGGTCAAGCAGGAGTACTCCGGGGAGAGCGACGCCACCTTCCGCGCCGTCTTCGACGACTACCTGAACAACCGCGGCTGGCGTTCGCTCTTCCGCATCGCCGACACCCTGCCCACGCTCGGACAGGCCCGCGGCAAGGTGGTCCTGCTCGCCGACAACGGCGGCCTGCCGGGCCTGCGCTACGGCGACGCGGGCGTCTTCGACATCCAGGACGACTACAACACCGAGCCCTTCGCCAAGCGCGGCCGCATCGAGAACCACTTCCGCAAGGCGGTCCAGCAGCCCGGCAAGCTCTTCGTCAACTACGTCAGCACCGCGGCGTACATGCCGCCGCGCTGGAACTCCGACCGCCTCAACCCGCAGGTGCACGGCTTCGTCGACGGCGGGGAGATGGCCGGCCGGACCGGGCTCGGGATCGTCCCGATGGACTTCCCCAACACCCGCTCCGGCCTGGTCGCCTCACTGATCCGGCACAACTGACGGCTCGGAGGGCGGCGGGGTCGGCGCCCCGGGGATGCGGAGCACCGCCTCCGTGCCCGCGCCGCCGTCCGCCGCCGCCCGCAGCTCGGCGCTGCCGCCCGCGCGGGCCGCCGTACGGGCCACGATCGACAGGCCCAGCCCGCTGCCGGGCAGGGCGCGGGCCGACTCCGACCGCCAGAACCGCTCGAAGACGTGCGGCAGGTCCGCCGCCGGGATGCCCGGCCCGTGGTCCCGTACGGTCAGCTCGCCCGCCCGCAGCGTCACCTCGACCGAGCCGCCGGGCGGGCTGAACTTCACCGCGTTGTCCAGGACGTTGACCACCGCCCGCTCCAGCGCCGCCGCCTCGCCCCGTACGTACCAGGGCTCCAGGTCCGAGGCGAAGGCCAGCTCCGGACCGCGCAGCCGGGCCCGGGACAGCGCCGCCGAGGCGATCTCGTGCAGGGCGACCACCCCGAGCGGGCCGGGCGAGGCCGCGTCCGGCCGGGACAGCTCCTGGAGGTCCCCGATCAGCGAGGCCAGTTCCGTCATCTGCGCCTTGACCGAGGCCAGCAGCTCCCGCCGGTCGTCGGGCGGGATGGCCCGGCCGGTCTCCTCGCTGCGCGCGAGGAGCTCGATGTTGGTGCGCAGCGAGGTCAGCGGGGTGCGCAGCTCGTGCCCGGCGTCCGCGATCAGCTGGGACTGCCGCTCCTGGGAGGAGGCCAGGGCCGCGGTCATCGAGTTGAAGGACCGCGACAGGCGGGCGATCTCGTCGTCGCCCTCGTCGGGGATCCGTACCGTCAGGTCCTCGGTGCGGGCGATGTGCTCGACGGCGTCGGTCAGCTCGTCGACGGGCCGCAGCCCCGTCCGTGCCACCCACAGCCCGGCCGCGCCGGCGCCCGCGATGCCCAGGGCGGAGACGAGCAGCAGGACCCAGGCCAGGGTGGACAGGGGCTTGTCGATGTCGGAGAGCGGCCGTGCCACCGACACCGCGAAGATCGGCGAGCCGGGCGTGGTCCGCGCGGCGAAGGTGTAGACGCGCATCCGCACGCCGTTGTCCGTGGTCGCATCGTGCAGGGCCTTGTTCTTCAGGCCGGTCGCGACCTCCCGGTCCAGGGCGATGACCGGCAGGTCGGTCTGGCCGCTCACCCAGCAGTGGTCGCCGTCCGCCGTGACGATCTGGACGGTCGCGTTCAGCTTCTCGGCGATGTCCTGCTGGGGCTGGGTCGGCGGGCGGGCCGGGCAGCCGTTGCGCAGCCGGTCCAGTACCTGGCTGGTCGGATTGGTGGCCATCAGGGACTGGTTGAGCTGGTTGTCGAGCTGGGCCCGCACCACGACCCAGGAGACCCCGGCCACGGTGGCCACGGCCACGGCCACGGCGGTGGTGACCAGCAGGGCCAGCCGGGAGCGCAGCGGCAGCGCGCGGAAGCGGGCGGCCGGGCTCACTCGGGCCCGCCCTCGCCGGCGCGCAGTACGTAGCCCACCCCGCGCACGGTGTGGACCAGGCGGGGCTCGCCGCCCGCCTCGGTCTTGCGGCGCAGGTACATCACGTACACGTCCAGGGAGTTGGAGCTGGGCTCGAAGTCGAAGCCCCAGACGGTCTTGAGGATCTGCTCCCGGGTCAGGACCTGGCGCGGGTGCGCGAGGAACATCTCCAGCAGCGTGAACTCGGTACGGGTCAGCTCCACCGGGCGTCCGGCCCGGGTGACCTCGCGGGTCGCGAGGTCCATGCGCAGGTCGCCGAAGGTCAGGGCGTCCTCGTGGGGGCCGGCGTCGGCCTGCGCCGCGGCGTAGGAGCTGCGGCGCAGCAGCGCGCGCACGCGGGCGAAGAGCTCGTCGAGCTCGAAGGGCTTGACGAGGTAGTCGTCGGCGCCCGCGTCGAGGCCGGTGACGCGGTCGCCGACGGTGTCGCGGGCGGTGAGCATCAGGATCGGGGTGACGCTGCCGGAGGCGCGCAGCCGGCGGGCGGCCGTGAGCCCGTCCATCCGCGGCATCTGGATGTCCAGCACGATCAGGCCGGGGGCGTAGGAGGCCGCCTTGTCGAGGGCGTCGAGCCCGTCGACGGCGGTCTCCACGGCGTAGCCCTCGAAGGCGAGGCTGCGGCGCAGGGCCTCGCGTACGGCCGGCTCGTCGTCGACGACGAGGATCCGCGCTTCGCCTTCGGCGGGGTTCATGGATGGGTCTCCCAGAGGTGGTGGCCGGCTGCGGGGGCCGCCGGGTGACGGCGCCTCCAGCCTCGCACGGCGAGCTAGAAGGACGTGCCGAAGCCGTCCGCGAAGGAGCCGCCGCCGGGGGTGTCGGAGCTGCCGGAGGACCCCTTGCCGCCGGGGCCGCCCTTGCGGAGGGAGTCCAGGTCGGCCTTGATCGTGTCGACGGGGATGGCGAAGCCGAGGCCGACGCTGCCGGCGGTGGAGTTGCCGGTCGAGGGGGAGTAGATCGCGGAGGGCATGCCCACGATCTCGCCGTTCATGTTGACCAGGGCGCCGCCGGAGTTGCCCGGGTTGAGGGAGGCGTCCGTCTGGAGGGCCTTGTACGAGGTGGTGTTCGAGCCGGTGTCCCCGTTGAACTGGCGGCCGCCGAAGGAGAAGGGCCAGCTGTCCTCGCCCTGCTGCCGGCCCTGCGGGGCGTTCTGCTCCGACTTGGGCACCTTCACCTCGCGGTTCAGGGCCGAGACGATGCCGCTGGTGACGGTGCCGGTGAGGCCGTCGGGGGAGCCGATGGCGACGACCTGGTCGCCGACCTTGACGCTGCCGGAGTCGCCGAGCCTGGCGGGCTTGAGGCCGCTCGCGCCGTCGAGCTTGATCAGGGCCAGGTCCTTGTCGGGGTCGGTGCCGACGATCTTGGCGGTGTACTTCTTGCCGTCGCTCGTCGTCACCTGGATCTGGGTGGCGCCGTCCACGACGTGGTTGTTGGTGGCGATCTCGCCGTCGGCGGTGAGCACGAAGCCGGAGCCGGTGCCCTGGCCGGAGCCGGTGCGGGTGTCGATGCGGACGACGGAGGGGCTGACCTGCTCGGCGATGCCGGCGACGGTGCCGCTGCTGGACTGCGAGACGTTCGTGCCGCTGAACCCGCCGGTGGTGCCGCTCTGCCGGTCCATCAGCTGCTGGACGGCGGCCGCGGTGCCGCCGCCGACCACGGCCGCGGCGAGCGCGACGGCGGCCAGCAGGGCGACGGGCTTCTTGGCGCGCCGGGCGGGGGCGGCGTGGGCGGGCCCCTGCGGGATGCCGGCGCCGCTGTCGCCGCCGCCGTCGCCGCCGTCGGCCGCGGGCGGGACCGTCTCGCCGCGGATGACCGGCGGCCGGTGGGCCTCGTGCCAGCCGGGCGCGGCCGGCGGGTAGGCGGGCGGCGGCGGGTACGCCCCGGTCCCGGGGCCGGTTCCGGTTCCGGCTCCGGCCTCGTGCGCCAGCCGGTCGCGTCCGCGCTGCCAGTCCTCGCCGAACGGCGCGTGCTGGGGGCGGTGTTCCTGCGGGTACTCGCCTTCGCGGCGGAAGCTCTCGGTCATGACACGACTGTCCCCGCCGTTGATGAGAGCTTCCTGAGTCCGGCCTGAGAAGCCCGACAGAACCGCGTATGCCCGATGTAAGGACGCTTCCCGACGTCGCCCCGATCCGCTATCTTGAACGCGTTCAACTGAACGTGTTCACATGATGGTCGGGGGAGATCGTGGACGAAGTCGTGCGCCGGAGGGTGCCCCGCGTGCCGTGGAGGCTGGCCGTGGCGGCGGCCGCGGTGACGGCCGTCCCGGCGGCGTGCGCCGCGACCGTGGGGATGGGGGACGTGCCGGCCGCCGTCCACCTGGCGGTGCTGGCCGTCGCCGCCCTGCCGCTCCTCATGCGCGCCGCGCCGACGGCCTTCCGCCGGGCCTGCCTGCTCATCGGGATGGTGCTGCTGTGGGCCTCGCTGATCGGGGCCGCGTTCGGTCTCGGACCCGTCGTCCCGGCGTCGCTCCTGCTGCTGGTCGCCGCCGTCGCCGATCCCGACAACGCGCCCGGCTGCGCCTCGGTGGTGTTGGCCGTGATGCTGCCTCTGCTGTTCCTGCTGTTCCTCCTCTGCGCCTGGTGAGGCAGAGGCAGCGGACGGCCTAGCGGCAGCCGCAGGAGCGCCGGACCACCAGCGCCGACGGGAACTGCTTGAGGCGCTCGCGGCGCGAGCCGGCCACGCGCAGGCCGTCGTCGAGGACCAGGTCCACCGCCGCGCGGGCCATCGCCGGGCGGTCCGAGGCGATCGTGGTCAGCGGCGGGTCCGTGAGGGCCGCCTCCTTCACGTCGTCGAAGCCGGCCACGGCCAGTTCCCCGGGCACGTCGATGCGCAGCTCGCGCGCGGCGCGCAGCACGCCGATCGCCTGGTCGTCCGTGGCGCAGAAGATGGCCGTCGGCCGGTCCGGACGCGCCAGGACCTCCAGGGCGACCGTGTACGCGTCGTAGCGGTTGTACGGGGCCTCGATCAGCCGGCCCTCGATGGAGCGGCCGGCCTCCAGCATGGCCCGCCGCCAGCCCTCGACGTGGTCGGCGACCGGGTCGCCGACGGACGGGGTGTTCTCGATGCCGCCGATGCAGGCGACGTACTCGTGCCCGTGCTCCAGCAGGTGCCGGGTGGCGAGCTGGGCGCCGCCGATGTCGTCCGTGACGACCGCGACGTCGTCGATGGCCTCGGGCCGCTCGTGCAGCAGCACCACGCGGGCGTCCCAGGCCTCGATCTCGCTGGCCGCCTGCTCGCTCATGCCCTGGCTGACCAGGATCAGGCCCGAGACCCGCATCCCGAGGAAGGCCCGCAGGTAGTGGACCTCGCGCTCGGTGCGGTAGTCGGAGTTGCCGACCAGGACCATCTTTCCGCGCTCGGCGGCGGCCTGCTCGACCGCGTGCGCCATCTCCGCGAAGAACGGCTGGCGGGCGTCGGGGACGATCATGCCTATGAGGTCGGTGCGCCGCGACGCCATCGCCTGGGCGACCCGGTCCGGGCGGTAGCCCAGGTCCTTGATCGCGGCGAGGACACGCTCGCGCGTGGCCGGGGCGACCGGCCGGGGTCCGTTGTTGATGACGTAGCTCACGACGGCGGTAGAAGTACCCGCAAGTCGCGCTACGTCATCCCGCGTCACCTTGGCCACGCGCGGCAGTCTACGCGGGGTGACCTACCTCTGGGCAGGGCGTCCTGAAGACCGGACGATCATCTGCCCCCTAGGCCGATCGGGTGGCCGCCCCGGAGGCCCGGGCGGAACCCTCCGCGGCCGCCTCCGCGGCGACCTGGGCCGCCGCCTGGGCCGCGGCCTCCGCCGCCGCCCGCTCGACCTTCTCCGGCGTGACGAAGCGGTAGCCGACGTTGCGCACCGTGCCGATCAGCGACTCGTGCTCGGGGCCGAGTTTCGCCCGCAGCCGCCGTACGTGCACGTCGACCGTCCGGGTGCCTCCGAAGTAGTCGTAGCCCCAGACCTCCTGCAGCAGCTGGGCGCGGGTGAAGACTCGGCCCGGGTGCTGCGCGAGGTACTTGAGGAGCTCGAACTCCTTGAAGGTGAGGTCCAGCACACGCCCCTTGAGCTTGGCGGAGTACGTGGCCTCGTCCACCGACAGGTCGCCGTTGCGGATCTCCATGGGGGAGTCGTCCGAGCCGATCTGCTGGCGGCCGGTGGCCAGCCGCAGCCGCGCCTCGACCTCGGCGGGACCGGCGGTGTCCAGCAGGACGTCGTCGATGCCCCAGTCGGCGGTGACGGCCGCCAGGCCGCCCTCGGTGACGACGAGGATCAGGGGACAGCCGGGGCCGGTGGAGCGCAGCAGCTGGCACAGCGACCGGACCTGCGGCAGGTCGCGGCGGCCGTCGACGAGGATGACGTCGGCGCCCGGGGTGTCCACGAGGGCCGGGCCCTCGGCCGGCGCCACCCGGACGTTGTGCAGCAGCAGGCCGAGTGCGGGCAGCACTTCGGTGGACGGCTGCAGTGCGTTCGTGAGCAGCAGGAGCGAGCTCATGACCGACCACCTGCCCGGGCCGGACGGTGGTGCACGGTTCGCTGGTCCATCACGTCGGTTCCTCCTCGGTCCCGTCGAGGACATGCGCGGTACTGCTTCGTACGTGTCGCCTGGTGCCCCGGCGGCCCCGCGCCCTGGGGATCCGCCCGGTCACCACTGTTCTCGGTTCGTTCAACGTGCTGAAAGCACAAAAGGACCCGGGGGCCACATTGCCCGGATCCTCTCGCCAGCAGAATAGCCCACCCGCTGTTTCCCGTCCGGGGCTCTCCCGCTTCCTCTTCTGTGGTTCATGACACCCTCCTGCCACGTTCCCGCCCTGTGTATGCACCGTTTTTCACCGGAACGGAGGTATGCGGGACGGCGGGGCCGGCCCTCCCCGGCGCACGCACGGCGCGTCGGGGCACGCCGGGGGCGGCGCCCGGAGGGGCCATCATGGAGGCCGACGGTAGAGAGCCGACGGACGATAGGAGCTGCGGTGGCAACCGGAACCATCCGCTACTGGGCGGCGGCCAAGGCCGCGGCCGGGACGGCGGAGGAGCCGTACTCGGCGGGGACCCTGGCCGAGGCGCTGGAGGGTGTGCGGGAACGCCACCCCGGGGAGCTGACCCGGGTCCTGCTGCGCTGCTCCTTCCTCGTGAACGAAGAACCTGTGGGCAAGCGCCCGCACGATTCCGTACCGCTGACCGAGGGGGGCACCGTCGAGGTGCTCCCGCCGTTCGCGGGCGGGTGAGCGGGAGCCGATGAGCACGCCTGAGGAACAGCAGCAACAGCAGCAGTCGCAGCAGCAGCAGTCACAGCAGCAGCCGCCGCAGGACCCGTACGGGACCCAGACCTGGCAGGCCGACACCTGGGACACCGGATACCAGCCGGTGCATCCGCCGCTGGGCGCGGTGCCCGGGCAGCCGGTCGCGCCCGAGGGCTGGTTCCGCGACGAGGCCGCCGCCGCGCCTGCGGCCGGGGGTACGGGAGTGCCGTGGCCGGACGGCTCCGCCGCCGGCCCGGCCGAGGCCTACCCGTCCTACGGGGCGCAGGGCCACCTCCAGGGCCACCACACCCCGGCTCCGGGCGAGGGGCAGGCGGCCTGGGGCGCGCCGGCCGGCGGTCCGCAGCCGCAGGCCGTGGCTCCGGAGGGCTGGTTCCGCGACGAGGCCCCGGCCGCGCCGGCTCCGCCCGCGCAGGACTGGTCCCAGGGCGGCCACGGCGTGCCGGCGCCGGCTCCGGCGTCCGCCGCCGAGACGGCCTACCTGCCGCCCTACCCGGGCCCCGGGCAGGACCAGTCGCAGGCCGTGGCTCCGGAGGGCTGGTTCCGGGACGAGGCTCCGGCCGCGCCGGTTCCGCCCGCGCAGGACTGGTCCCAGGGCGGCCACGGCGTGCCGGCGCCGGCTCCGGCGTCCGCCGCCGAGACGGCCTACCTGCCGCCCTACCCGGGCCCCGGGCAGGAGCAGGGCGCCGCCGCGGAGCAGACGGCCTACCTGCCGCCCTACCCCGGCCCGGGGCAGCATGGGCAGCAGCAGGAGCACCAGGTGTCCGCCGCCGAGCAGACGGCGTATATGCCGCCCCAGGCGGCCGCCGACCCGGCTCCGGCCATGACGGCTGCGGCTGCGGCTGCGGCCGAGCCCGGGAACGCCGCCGGGGCGCCGGAGGCCACCGACTGGTCCCCGCCCACCCTCGCCGGGAACACCGTGCGCGCCGTGGACCCGGCCCAGGCCCGCGCCGAAGGCCGGTCGCCGATCATCGACCCCGGCCCGCAGTCGGCCATACTGACCGCCGCCCTCGGTCTGCTGCTCGCCGCGGCCGCCGCCCTCGGCCAGTTCGCCCTGCTCGTGCCGCTGATCGCCCTCCAGGGCCTCACCGCGGCCGGCTGGTTCCGCCTCAACGGCATGTGGCCGGCCCGCCAGGGCATCGCCCTCGCCTTCGCCGGGGCGCTGGCCGCCGACGCGGCCGTGCTCGCGGTGGAGGAGGCGTACGGCGCCGGAGCGATCGTGGGCACGCTGGGCGCCTGGGTGCTGCTCACCCTCGTGCTCCAGCTGCGCAGCCAGGCCGATCCGGACGAGCGGATGTACGGGCTGATGGCCTCGGTGGCCTCGGCCGCCCTCGCCATCATCTGCGCCGGCTACCTGGCCGCGGACACCGCCGCCGTCACGGTCGGCGCGGCCGCCGTGGCCGTCGCCGTCTTCGTCCGCGCGCTGCCGCTGCCCACCCCCACGTCCGTGGGCCTCTCGCTGGCCTCGGCCGCCGGCGCGGGCGTCGCGGTCGGCGGGATCACCTCCGTCGGTGTCGGCGGGGCGCTGCTCGGCCTGGCCGCCGGGGTGTGCGCGCTGGTCGGGCTGCGCGTGGCGGCGTACGACTACCCGTCGAAGTTCGTGCACATGACGGCCGGCGTCGCGCTGCCGCTCGCGGCCGCCGCCCCCGCCGTGTACCTGATCGGGCGGGTGGTGGGCTGACCTGCGCCGTCACACGCCGTCACCTCACCGCTGACGGTCCCCCGACGGGCCGACATGGTCAACTAGACCGCACGTACCGATAAGTAGGGGGAGGGCACGTGCGTATCCTGCGCGTCGTTGTGATCATCTCAGTGGTGCTCGGAGCCTTGTTCGTGGGCGCGGACCGATGGGCGGTCGGCTACGCGGAGAACCAGCTGGCCGTCCGAATACAGGCCCGGCAGGGCCTGGCCGGGACCACCGAGGTGGACATCCACGGGTTCCCGTTCCTGACCCAGGCGCTCAGCCGCGACCTGGAGCGGGTCGACCTGAGGCTCACGGGCGTCGAGGTGGCCGCCGAGGGCCGCAAGACGCGGCTCTCGGAACTCGACGCGAGCTTCCGCGGCGTGCGGCTCAACGGCGACTACACCGGCGGCACGGCCGAGCGCGCCGAGGGCACCGCGCTCATCACGTACGCCGACCTGACGGCGGCCTCCCAGACCGGCGCGACCCTGTCCTACGGCGGGGCCCCCGGCAAGGTGAAGGTCACCGCGTCGGTGGACGTCGCCGGCCGGAAGCTGTCGCGCAGCGTGATCTCGACGGTCACGCTCGTCGACGCACCGGACGCCCAGGGCGGCAAGGGCGGCAAGATCGTCCGGGTGCGCGCCGAAGAGGTGCCGGGCGAGGGGATCCCGGGCCTGGAGCGGCTGGTCCGGCGCCAGACCGACTTCGACCGCAACCTGGAGGGGCTCCCGGCGGGCCTCCAGCTCTCGGCCCTGACCTCGGACGAGGCCGGTGTGCACCTCACCCTGGGCGGCTCGAACGTGGTGATGGCCGGATCGTGAGACGGCGTGGTCCGATCTGCAGAAGGACGGGCCGCGCGGCGGGTTCCCGGGGCGCCGCGGCGGCCGGGAAGGGCGATCGCATCCCAATATTCGGACGATCCCGTCTCGGAATATGACACACCGGTGACAGGGCGGCCGATTCGTCCCTACGATCCATGGCTATGAAGCATCAGCAGGCGGACCTCACGAAGCGACGGGCAGTAGACCTGTGTCGCGTCGCCGCCATGCTCTGTCGATCCATGTGACGTGTGAGCGCATCCGCTCCATCAGCCGGACGACGGGCCCGACAGGCCCTTTCCGCGTGACCGCACCTGCCTCCTGACCCCTGACGCCTCCCCGCGCAGGAAATCGAGCGCACCCGCAGGCACGCAGCACAGCGCACCCCGCACCGCCCCGCCGCACACTGCCCCGGAGGAGATCACCATGAGCCGCAGCGACGTCCTCGTAGACGCCGACTGGGTCGAGGCCCACCTGAACGACGCCGACGTCGTCATCGTCGAGGTGGACGAGGACACGTCCGCCTACGACAAGAACCACATCACCAACGCCGTCCGGATCGACTGGAAGACCGACCTCCAGGACCCGGTCCGCCGCGACTTCGTGGACCAGGAGGGCTTCGAGAAGCTCCTCTCCGCCAAGGGCATCTCCAACGACGACACCGTCGTCCTCTACGGCGGCAACAACAACTGGTTCGCCTCCTACGCCTACTGGTACTTCAAGCTCTACGGGCACCAGGACGTCAAGCTCCTCGACGGCGGCCGCAAGAAGTGGGAGCTCGACTCCCGCGACCTGGTCGACGGCAAGGACGTCCCGAACCGCCCGGCCACCGCGTACAAGGCCAAGGCCCAGGACACCTCCATCCGCGCCTTCCGCGACGACGTCGTGGCCGCGATCGGCTCCCTGAACCTGGTCGACGTCCGCTCCCCCGACGAGTTCTCGGGCAAGCTGCTCGCCCCGGCGCACCTCCCGCAGGAGCAGTCGCAGCGCCCCGGCCACGTGCCGAGCGCCCGCAACATCCCGTGGTCGAAGAACGCCAACGACGACGGCACCTTCAAGTCGGACGACGAGCTGACCGCCCTCTACCAGGCCGAGCAGGTCGACCTGGCGAAGGACACCATCGCCTACTGCCGCATCGGTGAGCGCTCCGCGCTCACGTGGTTCGTGCTGCACGAGCTCCTGGGCCAGGAGAACGTCAAGAACTACGACGGCTCGTGGACCGAGTACGGCTCGCTGGTCGGCGTGCCGATCGAGCTCGGCCCCAACAAGTAATCCCGGGCACGCGACGCCCTCGTAGTACGACCCCTCCAGGACAGGACAGAGAACATGTGTGGAGCACAGATCGGCGGGCCCGACCTCGCGACGCTGAAGCCCGGTGAGACCGCCATCCAGGGGCAGATCACCAAGGACGGCGAGCCGGTGTCCGGCTACGTCCGCCTGCTGGACTCGACCGGCGAGTTCACCGCCGAAGTCCCGACCTCGGCGACCGGCCAGTTCCGCTTCTACGCCGCCACCGGCTCCTGGACGCTGCGGGCGCTCGTCCCGGGTGCCCAGGCGGACCGTGCCGTCGTCGTCGCCGAGGCCGGCGGCGTGACGGACGTGGCGATCGCGGTCTGAGCACCGCACATGTGATCGCCTGAACGACCGGCCGAAGGGCCGCACCCCCGGGGGTTGGACGCCACTGGAACGGGGTGCGGCCCTTCGCGCCGTTCGCGCGCGGTTCTACGCTGGAAGCATGTACGCCCGGCGCCGACGCGCCTACTTCCTGCTGATGGGCGGATGCCTGGTCCTCTTCGTCTCCGCCTGGGCCTTCGTACGCCTGTGGTCGGTCGAGGCGGCCGTGGCCATGTGCGTCGTCGCCATGGTGATCCCGCCGGTCGCCGCGATGATCGCGAACCGGCGCGGGCCGGACGACCGCTGGTGGGACGACCCCTCGGGCGATCCGAAGTCCGACGAATGGTGGGACGAACTGGACGGAAAACGGCGCCGCGAGGACTGAAACCTCCACGAGACAAGAACGTGATCAGACGGCGTACAACTGCTCCGCGGGGCCGTGGGTCATGGGGTACGCGCGGGTAACCAGCCCGCGCTTCCGGTTTTGTGGGGGACCCCGTTGGAACACGAACAGACCATCCCTGAGCAGCGGAAAGAGGAGGAGAGCACACCGGAGCCGGACACTTCGGCCACTTCGGCCGCCCCGGCCACTGCGGCCGTTCCTGCCGCTCCGGCTCCGCGTCGGCGCCGCGCGGGACGCACGACGCTCCTGATCGCGGGCGCCGCCGTGCTCGGTGTCCTCGCCGGCACCGTCACCGGCTACGCGGTCCAGTACGACCGCGAGCCCACCCCGCTGCCCCCGCTGGCCCAGCAGAAGATGGACGGGCCGAAGCCGGCCGCCATGAACGAGGCGACGAGCCGGCGCTCGATCAACGCCGCCCGCTGGCACAAGGCGGACGAGGACCTGGCCAAGAAGCTGCTGGACCTCCCCGGCGGCGCCCAGGACAGCTTCTCGGGCCCCGTCTCCACGGACGCGTTCTCGGCGGACTACTTCCTGGAGCCGTCCCACGCGGTCGGCTCGCTCATCAGGGATGCCAAGCGCCTCGCCACCGCCCGGTGGTCCGAGAACGACCGGAACTTCATCGAGATCAACCTGCTCCAGTTCCGCGACCGCGCCGGCGCCGACGACTTCTACACGGAAATCGTCCGGTACATGCCCGAGAAGGAGCACGCGGGCAACACGGGCAAGGACCTCCCGGGCGCTCCGGCGGACTTCGGGCACATGTGGATCGACTCCAAGGCGCACGAGGAGCCCGGTTACCACCCGCTGCGGCAGGCCCGTGCCGTGGTCCGGCGCGGCGACATCGTCATGAGCATCGAGTACACGAACAACCGCGGCGAAGTCGACGAGAAGGCCCTGGTCGAGCTGGCCAAGCGACAGATGGAGCGGCTGTGAGCGAGCAGCAGAACGCGAACGCGACCGGGCCCGAGCCGGCCACCGCACCCGCAGCGCCGACCGAGCCCGCTGCCGCGCCCGTACCCAAGAGGAACCGCAGGACCCTCGCCCTGGTCTCGGCGGCCGTGGCCGTCGTCGTCCTCGCGGGCGGCGGTGTCGCCGCCGCGGCCGTGCTCGCGGACGCCGACCGGACCGCGGCGACCCGGTACTGGGTGGCCGAGGACCACACCACCGGCGGCAAGCCGGTTCCGGTCCCGTCCGTGCCGCCCAACGAGCTGACGGGCAAGCTGATGCCGCTGCCCGCGAACTACTGGCAAGGTCCCGACCTCGACCCCGAGGGCAACTTCTACTACCTCGCGAGCGACAAGGCGCTGCAGAGCTTCAAGGGCGCCCGTACGGGCCTGTCCAGCGGCGAGCGGGCCGAACGGGACAAGGCGCTGGCGGACCTGAAGCTCAAGGGCATGGCCGGGCGCAGCTACGCCCGCGGCGAGGGCCGCGGCGCGGCGGTCGCCGAGATCCGGCTCGTCCAGGCCGATCCGGGGCAGCTCGCCACGTTCGGCGAGTTCACCAAGAAGCTCATCGAGCTCACCGCCGCCGGCGGCCAGGCACCCCAGGTGGAGGGCTACCCGCAGGCCAAGTGCGGGCTGGACGACTCGCTCAAGGGCGGGAAGGACGGCAAGGAGAAGATCGACGCCCTCGACTGCGTGGCCGTCGAAGGCGACGTCCTGGTCACCTTCCGCATGTACGGGAGCGAGGGATTCGCGGTGAAGGACGCCGCGAGCCTCTTCAAGCAGCAACTCGACCACCTCAAGTCCCCCGGAGAGTCCGCGTGAGCAGCGAGCAGACCACCACCGGCCCCGAGGCCGAGCCCGCGCCCGTGCCCGCGCCGGCGCCGGCTGCCGAGGCCGCGCGCCCGACCGATCCGGCCGCCGCGCCCGAGGCCGTGACCGAGGCCGAGCCGGAGCCGCAGCCCGAGCCCGCACCGGAGCCGCAGCCCGAGCCCGAGCCCGCACCGGAGCCCGCGCCCGAGGCCGTGACTGAGTCCGCGCCGGAGCCCGCGCCCCGGACCGAGCCCGCGGCCCAGGCCGAGCCGGCCGCCGAGGCCGCACCGGCCGCCGCGCCCGTGCCCGGGGCCTCCCCCTGGGCGGCCCCGCCCGCCCCGCCGAAGGACCGGCGGGCGCTGCGCGCCGCCCTGCGCCGGACCGCCGCCGTCGCCGTCTTCGCCGCGGTCGGCGCCGGGGTCGCGTACGGGATCACCGTGCCGGAGCGCACCGACCTCCCCGGCCTGTCCACCGAGGGCGACGGCCGCTGGACGTTCCCGCAGCTCGCCGCGCCCGCACTGCCCGCCGGCGCCCCCCTGCCCCAGGGCCCGGACAACAAGGACGGCACGCACTACGCGCAGCTCACCGGCCTCCTCCTGCCCGCGCCCCAGGGCGCCAAGGCCGACGACGCGGTCAAGGCGGACAAGGACGGTGCGGTGCCGGTCGACTCCTTCCTGGAGGAGTACGCGCCCGAGGCCCGCGAGAAGCTCAAGACGTCCCTCGAATGGGACGGGCTGCGGCAGATCGTCGGCCGGGGCTGGACGACCCCGGACGGCACGCGCACGCACGTCTACCTGCTGCGCTTCCACTCGTCGGGCTTCGTGGACGCCTTCAAGGGCTGCGACACCAACGCACAGCTGAACGGCGTCTCGGCCCTGGACATGGACGACGTCTGGAGCAAGGCCAAGAACACGCAGATGAACAGCACCGCGCTGGACTTCCCCGGCGCCGCCAACTTCGACGGCACCGAGCTCAGCGTGTACCAGGAGATGAAGCCCGTCACCGGCGAGGAGCAGACCAAGGTCGGCTGCCTCCGGACGGGTGACGTCCTGGGCATGGTCATCCAGTCCCGCAAGGGAGAGGTGGCCCCCGTCCCCTTCCACCAGACGGTGATCCTGCAGAGCCAGCTGCTGAGCTGACCACGGGCGGGAGCCGTACGGCCCACCTCGCACCGTGCGCCGGTCCCCGGGCCAGTAGGCTTGGGGACCGGCCCCGTACAGCCCCGAAACGATTCCGAGGAGCACCCCGTGCTTGAGGCAGTCTTCACCTCCCTGCTGGTCCTGGTCTGCGTCGGCGTCATGGCCTTCACCGGCCTGGCCGTCAAGAAGCTGTACCAGGGTCAGCGCTGAGCCCCGGCTCGGCTGACCGCCCCGGAACCCCTCCCACAGATCGCCTGAGCAGCCACACATGATCCAGATCCCGTCCGACCTGAACCCGGGCCTCGTCCCCCTCGCCTTCCTCCTCGGCAACTGGGAGGGCGCGGGAGTCTTCGACTTCCCCGGTGAGGAGAAGTGCAACTTCGGCCAGGAGGTCGTCTTCAGCCACGACGGCCGGGACTTCCTGGAGTACACCTCCCACACCTGGGTCCTCGACGCCGAGGGCAACAAGGTGCGGCCGCTGGAGTCCGAGTCGGGCTACTGGCGCATCGACAAGGACCGCAAGGTCGAGATCGTCATGGTCCGCGACCAGGGCGTCGTCGAGGTCTGGTACGGCGAGCTCGCCGACCAGAAGCCCCAGATCGACCTGGTCACGGACGCGGTCGCCCGTACCGCGGCCTCCGGCCCGTACAGCGGCGGCAAGCGGCTCTACGGCTACGTGAAGAGCGACCTCATGTGGGTCGGCGAGAAGGCCACCCCGGACGTCGAACTGCGCCCGTACATGTCGGCCCAGCTCAAGAAGGTCGTCACGCCCGAGGAGGTCGCCGAGATGGCGCGCAACCTCCCGGACATGCCGGACGACGGCATCGCCTTCTTCCGCTGAGCCTTACGCCGAGCTTCCGCTGAGCGGAAGCTCCACAGGCCGTGCACGAAAGGGGACCGCGGGCTCGACCGCGGTCCCCTTCGCACACATACACTGACGGGGTGGTGAGCACCGAGAGCACCGAGAACGCCGCCGACACCGGCGCGACCCCGGATGCGGACTGGAAGACCGACCTGCGGCGGCGCGGCTACCGGCTGACCCCGCAGCGCCAGCTCGTGCTGGAAGCCGTGGACGCGCTGGAGCACGCCACCCCCGACGAGATCCTGGCGGAAGTGCGCAGGACGGCCTCCGGGGTCAACATCTCCACCGTCTACCGGACGCTGGAGCTCCTGGAGGAGCTCGGCCTGGTCTCGCACGCCCACCTCGGGCACGGGGCCCCCACCTACCACCTGGCCGACCGGCACCACCACATCCACCTGGTCTGCCGCGACTGCGCCGACGTCATCGAGGCGGACCTCGACATCGCCGCCGAGTTCACCGCGAAGCTCCGTACGACCTTCGGTTTCGAGACGGACATGAAGCACTTCGCGATCTTCGGTCTGTGCAAGAAGTGCGCCGCCAAGCAGCGTGCCGCCCACCCGTAGCAGGGTCGTAGGCTTGGGCGCATGACCAGCAGCCCCTTGCTCCATCTTCCCGGCGCCGTCCAGGCCGAAGGCCGCGACGAGGGCGTCGCCGCCCACTACGGCGAGCTGTACGGCGAACAGCGCGCCCTCGCCGGCGGCCGCGGCTTCGTCGACCTCTCGCACCGCGGGGTCGTCGCCGTCACCGGGCCGGAGCGGCTGAGCTGGCTGCACCTGCTGATCACCCAGCACGTCACCGATCTCCCGGCCGGGCAGGCCACCGAGGCGCTGATCCTCTCCGCCAACGGCCACATCGAGCACGCGCTCTACCTCGTCGACGACGGCGAGACGACGTGGGCGCACGTGGAGCCCGGCACCCAGGGCGAGCTGATCGCCTACCTGGAGTCGATGAAGTTCTTCTACCGCGTCGAGGTGGCCGACCGCACCGAGGAGTTCGCGGTCGTGCACCTGCCGGCCGGCTCCATCGCCGAGGTCCCCAAGGAGCTCGCCGTCCGCGAGACCGCGTACGGGCGCGACGTCTTCCTGCCCCGCGCCGAGCTGGAGTCCTTCGCCGCCGCGCACGGTCCGGCCGCAGGCCTCCTCGCCTACGAGGCCCTGCGCGTCGAGGGGCACCGGCCGCGGGTCGGCCTGGAGACCGACCACCGCACCATCCCGCACGAGCTGGGCTGGATCGGCACCGCCGTGCACCTGCAGAAGGGCTGCTACCGGGGCCAGGAGACGGTCGCCCGCGTCCACAACCTGGGCAAGCCCCCGCGCCGCCTGGTCTTCCTGCACCTGGACGGCTCCGAGGTGGTCCTCCCGGTCCACGGTGCTCCGGTCCGGCTCGCCGCCGACGGCGAGGAGGGCCGCCAGCTGGGCTTCGTGACCACCGCCGTCCGTCACCACGAGCTGGGCCCGATCGCCCTCGCCCTGGTCAAGCGGAACGTCCCGGTCGACGCCCCGCTGCTGGTGGGCGGCACGGCCGCCGCCCAAGAGGTCGTCGTAGCCCCCTGACGACGCAGGCCTGAACGCCGGCCTACACGTCGACGACGATGGTGAACGGGCCGTGGTTGGTCAGCGACACCCGCATGTCCGCCCCGAACCGGCCCGTCGCCACCGTCGCGCCCAGCGCGCGCAGCTGCGCCACGACCTCGTCGACCAGCGGCTCGGCGACCGGCCCGGGCGCGGCCGCGTTCCACGTGGGGCGCCGCCCCTTGCGGGCGTCGCCGTAGAGCGTGAACTGGGAGATCACCAGCAGCGGCGCCCCGTTGTCGCTGCAGGACTTCTCGCCCTCCAGGATCCGCACGGACCACAGCTTGCGCGCCAGCAGCGCCGCCTTCTCCGGCGTGTCGTCGTGGGTCACCCCCACCAGCACGCACAGCCCCTCGCCGACGATCTCGCCCGCGGTCTCGCCGCCCACGACGACGCTCGCGCCGTCCACCCTCTGCACCACAGCTCGCATACCACCTGTGTACCAGCCGTGCACCCGTCCGGGGCCGATCGGGTGGAGTGGGACTGCACCGGGGCCACGGAGAGTGGCACGATGCACGCAGGCGGTGCGGGTGCGCCGCACCGGTCGAGGGGACGGACCCGATTCGTATGAATACTTCTGGTACCTCCGTACCTGCATCACCCGCTTCCGTCGCAGCTGCCGCGGTACGACCGCCCGCGCAGCGCACGGCCGAGACGCAGCAGCAGGAACAGGGCCCCGCGGCCCCGGCCACCGCGCTCGGGCTGCCCGAGCTGCGCGCGCTGCGCCGTGACGCGCAGCGCGACGAAGCCGACCTGAGCTACGTGCGCAGACTGCTCCAGGGCCGTATCGACATCCTGCGCGCCGAGCTCGCCCGGCGGACCGATCCCGAGGCGCCGGTGGTGGACCGGCTCTCCGTGATCCTCGCCGACGCCCCCTCCAGCCGCAGCGCCTCCGCCCGGCACGTCACGCTCGGCACCCCGCACAGCGAGGAGTACCGGGTGCTGGCGGCGGAGATGCTCGCCGACGTGGAGCTGTCGGACCTGGAGGCCCGTACCGACGGCGAACTGCACGACGGGATGGGGCGGCTGGTGCGCTACGAGCAGCAGGTCTCGCGGCGCCGGCAGCAGCTTCAGCGCACGGTGGACGAGTGCAGTGCGGAGATCACCCGCCGCTACCGCGAGGGAGAAGCGCAGGTGGACGACCTGCTGGCGTAGGAAATTCGGGCGACCCGCGCCGGTCGGGCGATTAGCGTGGGCCGCTATGAGTGCTGACGTCCGGCCGATCGCCGAATCCGAACTCCACGACTGGGTGAGCGCCGTTCACACCGGTTTCCTGACCGCGACCCGGGTGACCGCATCCGATCTCGCCCAGCGCGCCAAGTACAACGATCTCGCCCGCACCCAGGGCGCGTTCGACCCCGACACCGGCCGCTGCGTGGGCGCCTTCCGGTCCTTCGCGCAGGAGTTGACGGTGCCCGGCGGGGCCGCCGTGCCCGTCTCCGCGGTCTCCAACGTCGGCGTGCTGCCGACCCACCGGCGCCAGGGTCTGCTGACCCGGATGATGGCCGCCGAGTTCGCCGCGGCCGGTGAGCGCGGTGACGCCCTGGCGACGCTGATCGCCGCGGAGTACCCGATCTACGGGCGGTACGGGTTCGGGCCCGCCACCAGCCTCACGGAATGGGAGATCGACGTACCGCGCACCGGGCTGGACCGGCGGTGGTCGGCGCCCGGCGACGGCGGGCGGATCGACCTGGTGGACGCCGCCGAGTTCCGGCGGTTCGGCCCCGCGCTGCACGACCGGGTACGGGCGGCCGTGCCGGGGGCGGTGAACCGGGACGAGCGCTGGTGGAACCTGGCGACCGGGCTGGAGGAGATGTCGCACCGGCCCTACAAGGAGAAGTTCCACGCCGTGTACCGGACGGCGGAGGGCGAGGTGGCCGGTGTGGCCGTCTACACCGCCGACGACCACTGGACGGACGCGAAGGTCCCGCAGAACACCGTGCAGGTGCAGGACCTGCTGGCGCTCACCCCGCAGGCGGAGCGGGCGCTGTGGCACTTCCTGTGCTCCATCGACTGGGTGCTGAAGGTCCGCACCGGCTACCGGGCCCCTGACGACCTCCTCCCGCACCTGCTGCCCGACCCGCGTGCGGCCCGCGTCGTGACGACCGCCGACTTCCTGTGGGTGCGGGTCCTGGACGTCGTACGGGCGCTGGGCGCGCGGACGTACGAGGTGCCGGGGGTGCTCGTGCTGGAGGTCGCGGACGAGGTGGGCCCGGCGGCCGGCCGCTACCGGCTGGACGCGGGGGCGGGCGTGTGCGAGCGCACGCAGGAGGCGGCCGACCTGCGGCTGGACGTGTCCGTGCTGGGATCCTTGTACCTGGGCGAGGCGTCCGCGGTACGGCTCGCCGCGCTCGGGCAGGTGGCGGAGGTGCGGCCGGGCGCGGTGGCGCTGGCGGACGCGGTGTTCCGCACCGCGCGGCGTCCGTGGTGTCCGGATGTCTTCTGACATCGCGGGCGGGAGGTCGGCGGATCGAAGGGCTGAGGTTGTGACGTCACTTGTGGGATCCCTGCGCGCGGCCGGCTGCGTCTTCGCGGAGGAGGAGGCGGAGTTGCTGAGCGGCGCCGCCCGGGACGACGCGCACCTGGCGGAGCTGCTGGGCCGCCGGGTGGGCGGTGAGCCGCTCGAACACGTCGTGGGCTGGGCGGAGTTCTGCGGGCTGCGCGTGCAGGTGGGCGCGGGGGCGTTCGTGCCGCGCAGGCGCACCGAGTTCCTGGTGGAGGAGGCGGTGGCGCTGACCCGGCCGGGTGCGGTGGTGCTGGACCTGTGCTGCGGGGTCGGCGCGCTGGGCGCGGCGGTGGCGGCGCAGTCGCCGGGCGGGGTGGAGCTGCACGTTGCCGACATCGACCCGGCGGCGCTGGCGTACGCGCGGCGCAACGTGGCCCCGTACGGCGGCCGGGTGTGGGAGGGCGACCTGTACGCCGCGCTCCCGCCGGAGCTGCGCGGCCGGGTGGACGTGCTGGTGGTCAACGCCCCGTACGTGCCCACGGAGGAGATCGGGCTGATGCCGTCGGAGGCGCGCGACCACGAGCCGCTGGTCTCGCTGGACGGCGGGGCCGACGGGCTGGACGTCCACCGCCGGGTCGCGGCGGGGGCTCCCGAGTGGCTGGCCCCGGGAGGGCACCTGCTGATCGAGACGAGTGCGCGGCAGGCCCCGTCGACGGCGTCGGCGCTGACCTCGGCCGGTCTGCGGGTCCGCGCGGCCAGCTCCGAGGAGCTGTACGCGACGGTGGTGATCGGCACGTCCTGAGCGGGGGCCACGGGGTGGCGAGTGCGCGGGAGGCCGGTACGCCGGTGCGCCGGGCGTACGTGAGCCGCTCGCGCACCTCGCGCAGGCTCCGCGGCCGGTAGCCGGGCCCGCACCCGCAGCAGGCCTGCCGGAAGTCGAGCCCGGCGGCACCCGGGGCAGCGGTACTCGCGGTGCGCGGTGTGTTTGAAGGACACCCGGCAGTGGAGGCAGACGTGGGCGGAGCGGTGCGGCATGCGGTCGGTCTCCGTTGCCGGACCGCCGTCCCACCAGGGAATTTCGGGCGGAGAGAACGCATGCGGATCCGCGTGTCACACAGGGGGCGCGGGGCGGGTCAGGGGAGTGAGGCAGGCGGGAGTCCCGACCGGCGCGGTCCGCGCCGGCGTCCGCCTGAGGGGAGTGTCCTGATGTCCACGACGGCTGTTGTCTTCGCTCTGGTCGGTGCGTTCATGGTGGGGTTCTCGGCGGCTTCGGTGTTCCTGAAGGCGAAGTGGGTGGTCGAGCCGCTGGCGGAGTACGGGGTCCCGCGGGCCTGGTGGGTGTGGCTGGGAGCCGCGAAGGCGGCGGGTGCGGTGGGCCTGGCGGTGGGGGTGTTCGTACCGGCCGTCGGGGTCGCGGCCGCGGTCGGGGTCGCGGCGTACTTCGCGGGGGCGGTGGTCACCGTGGTCCGGGCCCGGGCGTACGCGCACGTGGCGTTCCCGGTGATCTACGCGGCACCGGCGGTGGTCGCGCTGGCCCTCGGCTTCGGCGGATGACGATTTAGAACAGTGGGGCGTGGGGCGAGAGGCGATGACGCGATGAACACGGCGGCTACGAATCCGACGGCCACGAACACGGCGGCTGCGGACCCGGCGGCTGCGGACGTGGCGGGGCCGGTCCGGCCGGTGGAGCAGGAGGACCGGTGGATCCTGAACCTCCGGGGCCTGGCCGTCACCCGGATCGGCGTCGACGTCCGGCTGACACTGTTCCTCGACGGCGGCTGGGAGGTCGTCCTGGAGGCGCCGGCCCGGCTCTCGGACGGGGCGATCGGTCCCGTCCGGCCGCTGCTGCCGCAGACCCAGGACGTGGCCGCGGCCCTGCCGTTGTTCGGGGCGACGGTGCGGTCCGCGGTCGCGTTCAAGACCGGCAGCCTGCGGATCGTGTTCGACAGCGGCCTGCACCTGGTCTGCCGGCCCGACGCGTCGTGCGAGGCCTGGCAGGTCACGGGACCGCAGGACCGGCGCTTCGTCTCCCGCCCGGGCGGAGGCCTCGCCACCTGGGGACCGAGTTGATCACGAACCACCAGCAGCGGCTGCGCGAGCGCTACCTCGCCGCCACCGTCATGCCGGCGCCGGAACCGTGGCGGCCGGTACCGGACCGCCGGATCCCGGTCGGGGGGCTGCTCGGCATCGGCTTCGCCGTCCATCCCGACAGCGGGCACGACCTCGTCATGGTCGTGTCCGGCGCCGGCCACGGCCTCTTCGACGCGGTCACCGGTGAGAGGATCGCCCGCGACCGGGATCCGGATCCCGACACCGGCACTCCGGACGCGTCGCCGGATCTCACCTGTCCGGGGCTCGGCCCGGTCGAGGGCGCGCCGGTGCGCATCGCCGGCCTGTTCGGCGGCGGCCTGCACAGCACCACCCCGGACGGTTGGACCCTGGACGTCGTCAGCCCCGAGTGGCCCCGCGACCGCGTCCTCCTCTCCGCCGACGGCGGTGCCCACAGGGGACCGGCGGGAGGGACGTGGTGGCACGTCTTCCACTCCGACCACTCGGAACTGCGTGCGGCCGGTTTCTCTCCATCCGGCCTGACCCTGGCGGTCGCCACCAGCAGCGACCTCAGCCTCTGGACCCGGCCCGGGCCGGCCTTCGACGCCTGAGCGGGCGGGAGATGTTGCAAGCATCTGCTTGCAAAAGTTAGCGGGGTCGGGCAGGATCTGCAGCATGGCATCGCTCAACGTCGGAAACCTCGGCGAATACCTCCGTGAGCAACGGCGGCAGGCGCAGCTCTCGCTGCGGCAGCTGGCCGATGCGGCGGGGGTGTCGAATCCGTACCTGAGCCAGATCGAGCGCGGGCTGCGCAAGCCGAGCGCGGACATCCTCCAGCAGCTGGCCAAGGCGCTGCGGATCTCCGCGGAGACGCTGTACGTGCAGGCCGGGATCCTGGACGAGCGGGACCGCGACGAGGTGGAGACGCGAGCCGTCATACTCGCCGACCCGTCGATCAACGAGCGGCAGAAGCAGGTGCTGCTCCAGATCTACGAGTCGTTCCGCAAGGAGAACGCACTCGACGCGCCCGCCGTTCCCGCCGACGCGGACGAGCCCGGGACGCCCGACGCGCCCGCCGACGAGATGCCGTCGAAGACCGACTGAAGTTGATCCGGGAGGACCAGCACATGGCCATCGCCGATGACCTGAAGAAGACCCTCACCGACCCCACTCCCCTCTACTTCGCCGCCGGCACCGCCGACCTCGCCGTCCAGCAGGCGAAGAAGGTGCCGGAGCTCATCGAGCAGCTGCGCGCCGAGGCCCCCGCGCGCATCGAGGCCGTGAAGAACACGGACCCGAAGGCCGTGCAGGACGCGGTCACCGCCAAGGTCGCCGAGGTGTTCGGCGCGATCGACCCGAAGAAGATCGGGGAGACCGCCCAGGACCTGGCGCTGCGCGGTGTCGGCGTGGCCGCCGAGTACGCGGTGCGCGCCAAGGAGACCTACGACAAGGTCGCCGAGCACGGTGAGCAGGCCGTACGCGCCTGGCGGGGCGAGGTCTCCGAGGAGATCGTCGACATCGCCGTCGTCGTCGAGCCGCGCCCCGAGCCGACCCCCGAGGCGAAGGCCGAGCCGGAGTCCGAGGCCGCTGCCGAGGAGCGTCCGGCCGCCAAGAAGCCGGCCGCGCGCAAGACCGCGGCCAAGAAGGCCGCCGTCACGGCGGACGACGCGAGCTGAACCCCGCCCGCATGGGCGACCACGGGCCGGGCACCCTTCCAGGGTCCGGCCCGTTGTGGTTGATGGAGGGGCGTGTGCCGGTAGCGTGGAGTGAGGCGGCATCGGAAGTGCGAAGCGCGAGCATGAGAAGGCGGTCGAAGCGATGTTGATGGACGGGTTCGATCGAGGGGTGGTCCCGCTGCTCGGGCTCGCCATGCTGGTGCTCGCGGTGGTGGCCTTCGGGTTCGCGCTGCTGGCCCGCGACGACGCGTACCGGGCTGCCGACAAGCAGAGCAAGACCTTCTGGCTGGTTATCCTCGGCATCACCGTGCTCGTGGACGCCTTCCTTGGGATGCTCTTCCTCCAGATCGCGGGTCTGGTGGCGACCATCGTGTTCTTCGTGGACGTACGGCCCGCCCTCAAGCAGGTCTCGGGCGGTGGCCGCCGCAGCGGTGGCAGCAGCAGCGACGGCCCGTACGGCCCCTACAACGGCGGTCGGTGACCCCTCGGGCTTGAGCCTGCGACCGTCTGCCCGCGGTCGTCTGCCCTCCGGCCGTCAGCCCTCGGCGCGGGAGAGCAGGACCACGGCCACGTCGTCGGTGAGTTCGCCGCCGTTGAGGCGGCGGGCCTCGGTGACGGAGGCCTCCAGCAGCCCTTCGCCGCTCAGTCCGCGGTCCAGGTGGCGGTTGATCATCTCGACCATGCCGTCCTGGCCCAGGCGTTCCTTGCCCTCGCCGATCCGCCCCTCGATGAGGCCGTCGGTGTAGAGCATCAGGCTCCAGGTGCCGCCCAGCTCCACCTGCCGGCGCGGCCAGCGGGCCCGGGGCAGCAGACCGAGGGCCGGGCCGCTGTTCTCGTACGGGAGGAGCCGCGCGCGGCGGCCCGGGCGGGAGATCAGCGGGGCCGGATGGCCGGCCAGGCACAGGCCCGCGCGGCGGCCGTCCGGGGCGATGTCGACGGTGCACAGCGTCGCGAATATCTCTTCGCAGGGACGCTCCACCTCCAGCACCTCCTGGAGGGTGGCCAGCAGGTCGTCGCCGCACAGCCCCGCCAGGGTCAGGGCGCGCCACGCGATGCGGAGCTCGACGCCGAGGGCTGCCTCGTCCGGGCCGTGGCCGCAGACGTCGCCGATCATGGCGTGGACGGTTCCGTCGGGGGTGCGGACGGTGTCGTAGAAGTCGCCGCCGAGGAGGGCCCGGCTGCGGCCGGGGCGGTAGCGGGCGGCAAAGCGCAGGTCGGAGCCCTCCAGGAGGGGGGTGGGGAGCAGTCCGCGCTCCAGTCGGGCGTTCTCCTGGGCGCGCAGTTTCGATTCTGCAAGCTTGTACTGGGCGATGTCCGCCCGCTTTCTCTCCACGGCGTAGCGGATGGCGCGGCTCAGCAGGCGGCCGTCCAGCTCGTCCCGGAAGAGGAAGTCCTGGGCGCCGACGCGGACGGCCTCGGCGGCGCGCTCGGCGTCGTCCTCGTCGGTGAGGACGAGGACGGCGTGGCGGGGCGCGAGGCGCAGCACCTGGTGGAGGACGGCGAGCTGCTGGTCCAGGGTGGCGGAGGTGGGGGCCGTGGCGGTGGTGGCGGCTGCGCCGGTGACGCGGATGCCGCTGCCGTTGCCGGCCCCGCTGCCGGCTCCGGTTCCGGCTCCTGCGCCGCTTCCGGTGAGGGACAGGTCGAGCAGGATGCAGTGCACGTCGGGGGTGAGCAGCCGCTCGGCCTCGGTGAGGTTGCGGGCGGTGCGGAGCCGGATGCGGTGGCCGTCGGCGTCGAGGATCTCGGGGACGGTGAGCCCGCCTGCGGGGTCGTCCTCGATGACCAGGAGGGTCAGGGCGGTGGTCTGAGGGGTCGCCTGCGCGACACCGGCACCGATCGAGACGGGCGGTGCGGCGGTGTGCAGAACGGCCTGACCGCTCTCCGTGGCGGGGGTGTCCCTCTGCCGCGGTACGGGTACGGGCATCGTTTCCGGTTCCTTCCCTCCCCCCGAGGGTGCGCTCCGGCAGACCCTAGCGGTCCCGGCCCCGCGAACGGAATGCCGTTCTTGGCGGGGGCCTCCGTCATATGCCGTCATCACGGGGGAAAATCGGCTCACTGGATGACAAAGGTCACGGCGGGGCCGCGTTCCGTCCCGCTTACCGAGACGTCCCGCACCCCCGCCGGGTTGCCTCGCCCGCACCCCTTACTTCGCCGGCTCCGGCCCGGGACCACCGTCCGGCCGCGTGCCGACCCCGGGACAGGGCCGCCCCGCGGCGTCCTACGGCGCCCCGGCCTGGCCGGGGCGCGCAGCCTGCGCGGCCGGTACGGCGGGCAGCGGTCCGGGGACGACCGGCAGGGCCGGACCCTCGACGCGCTGAGGCGGCCCGTGGCGCCGGCCGGCGGCAGGGCCGAGCCCGGCCACCGAGGCCTTGACCCGTCGGGGCGCGCCGGCCACCCGTGGCGGCGGGTGGGGTGCGGCCCGGTGAGCGGCCGCCGATCTGCGTGCTTCCGGGCAACCGGGGGCCCGGTACGGCCCGGGGTCGGGTCGCGCCGTGCGGGGCTGCGCAAGGCCGGGCTGCCGTACGGCCGACCCGCGCGGCCCGCGGCGCCGGGCGGGGGCCGGTCCGTGGTCCGGCGAACGGCTTCCGGCATGCCGGCACGCGCACCGGCCGGCGCACGGCCTGCGGCTTCGGGCGGGCCGGGTGGCCACGGGGCAGGCCCGGGCATCGCCGGGCCCGGTGGTCAGGTGTGCGGCGCGCTCGGCCACCCGCCCCGGAGGGGTCAGGCGTCCGGGCGGACGACCGCCTTGATCGGCATGGAGCCCGCGCCCGCCAGCGTCACGTTGCGGCCGGGGCGCGGGGCGTGGACCATCGCGCCGTCGCCCACGTACATGCCGACGTGGCTCGCGTCGTCGAAGTAGATGATCAGGTCGCCCGGGCGCATGTCCTTGATGGCGATCTTCGGCAGCAGCCGCAGCTGCTCCTGCGAGGTGCGCGGGATGCCCCGGCCCGCCGCGCGCCAGGCCTGGGAGGTCAGTCCGGAGCAGTCGAAGGAGTCGGGACCCACGGCCCCCCACTTGTACGGCTTCCCTATCTGGGCCGTGGCGAACGCCACGGCCTGCTTGCCGGCGTCCGTCGCCTTGCCGTTGACGTCCTTCATCGCGCCCGTGGACAGCCAGGCCGTCTGCGCGCGGTACTGGGCCTCCTGCTCCAGCTGGATCAGCCGGGCCTTCTGCTCGGCCTCCAGCTTGCTCTCCAGCTCCTCCGCGGCCTTGATCTTCTCCTCGATCTGCTTCTTGGACTCCTCCTGCTTGACCCGGTTCGCCTCCAGCTTCTGCCAGCGCTCGCTCGCCTCCTCCGCGTAGCGCTGCAAGTCCGTCTGGGTGCGGTCCAGTTCGGTCAGGAGGTCCGAGGCGGCCTTCTCGCCCTGCCGCAAGCGGTCCGCCCCGTCGAGGAACTGGTTCGGGTCGTCGCTCAGCGCCAGCCGTGCGCCCGGCGGCAGGCCGCCCGCGCGGTACTGGGCGCGGGCCGCGGCGCCCGCGCGGCTCTTGAGCGTGGCGATGCGCTCCTTGCCGGCGACGATCAGGTTGGCGATCTCGACGATCTTGTCCGACTGGGCCTTGGTCTCGGCCTCGGCCAGGTTGAAGGCGTCCGTCGCGGTGCCCGCCTGCCGGTAGAGCTCCTCGATGTCCTTGCGGACCTGCTCCAGGGACTTGCCGTCCGGCCCGGGCGGGGGAGTGGCCGGAGCGGCCGGCGTGGCCGGAGCCCCCGGCACCGCGGGAGCGGCCGGCGCGCCCGGCGCCGCCGGCGCCGCGTACGCCGTGCCCGTCGCGAGGCCCGGCGCCGTCAGCGCCACCGCCATCGCGCACAGCAGTACGAGCGAACTCGCGCCTCGTCGTCGCCCTACCGACCCCATGGTCCCCCCAGGCACCCGAGCCAGACCTGACATCAGATCTGACTATTCATCAGTAACTTCGCACTGCCATCGGGATGGTGCCACGAGTCGATGAATTCCGACACCCTTGTGGATGCCGTTTCGATCTTGTCTGCCCCAACGGACCCCGAGCCCTGCCCCTCACGGATCAAACGGGGCACACGCGCCCCCGGTTCCCCGCCGCACCGCATTCGTCCCGCTCACCCCACCGGGCGCAACGCCTCCCAGCGCAGCGTCAGTTCCCCCTGCCGCCACCGCACCGGACCGTCCGCCAGGGGCCAGTCGGCGGACAGCGCCCGCGCCGTCCGGATCCAGCGCTGCCGCGCCCCGTAGGAGGCGTACGGGGCCGCCGCCGCCCAGGCCCGGTCGAAGTCGCGCAGGAACGCGTGCACCGGCTCACCCGGCACGTTGCGGTGGATCAGCGCCTTCGGCAGCCGCTCCGCCAGGTCGGAGGGGCGTTCCAGCGAGCCCAGCCGCGTCGCGAAGGTCACCGTGCGCGGCCCCTCCGGCCCCAGCGCCACCCACACGTGCCGCCGCCCGACCTCGTCGCAGGTCCCCTCCACCAGCAGCCCGCCCGGGGCCAGCCGTGCGCACAGCCGCGCCCACACCTCGGCGACCTGCTCCTCGTCGTACTGGCGCAGCACGTTCGCGGCGCGGATCAGCATCGCCCGCTCCCCGCCCTCCAGCGGCACCTCGAAGCCGCCGTGCCGGAAGCCGAGCCCCTCCCGCTCGTACGGCTTC
Source organism: Streptomyces erythrochromogenes (assembly GCF_040684695.1). Lineage (GTDB taxonomy): Bacteria > Actinomycetota > Actinomycetes > Streptomycetales > Streptomycetaceae > Streptomyces > Streptomyces erythrochromogenes_C. The sequence continues at coordinate 26,517 of NZ_JBFBGM010000033.1, read as the reverse complement.
GCCCCCGCCACCCGCGCCGGCTCGATCTCGATGCCGACGACCCGTACGCGCGGCGCCGCCTCCCGCAGCCGTGCCAGCAGCTCGACCGCGGTCCAGGGCGCGGCCCCGTACCCGAGGTCCACCGCGACCGGAGCCTCCGCGCGCCGCAGTGCGGCCCCGTGCGTGGCCGCGATCCAGCGGTCCATCCGGCGCAACCGGTTCGGGTTGGTCGTCCCGCGCGTCACCGAGCCCACGGGCCGGCCGGAGGCGCGGCCGGGCAGGGGGGAAGAGGTACCGCGGGAGGTCATGAGCCGAGGGTAAGCGGAGGGCGTGCGCACCATGAAAACCGCCGGGCGGCCCGAAGAAAAACGAGGAACCCGCAGGAAATTGCGGATCCCCCGGAATGCGGGGGACGGCCATCCGGGTTGCACTCCTTGCAGGGCGCCCTACGCGCCCCCGCAGTCATGCCGTCCGTCTGTCCGTCCGTCTGTCCGTCCGAGCGTCGTCGCGCGCGCACCGTCCGAGCCGAGAGGAAGCGCTTCCTTGAGCCAGTACGTGTCCCGCCTCGGCGGCAGTCTCAGCGGGCGCCTCGCCGCCGCCCGCGCCGCCACCCGCCACGAGCCGCCCCGGCTGCGCCTGCCGGCCGTCGGCCACCACCGCAAACCGCGCCGCGTGGCCATGCTCAGCGTGCACACCTCACCGCTGCACCAGCCCGGGACCGGCGACGCCGGCGGGATGAACGTCTACATAGTGGAGCTGGCACGGCGGCTCGCCGCGATCAACATCGAGGTCGAGGTCTTCACCCGGGCCACCACGGGCGGGCTGCCGCCCGTGGTCGAGCTGGCACCCGGCGTCCTCGTGCGGCACGTGGACGCGGGCCCCTACGAGGGCCTCGCCAAGGAGGAGCTCCCGGCCCAGCTGTGCGCCTTCACCCACGGCGTCATGCAGGCCTGGGCCGGCCACCGCCCCGGCTACTACGACCTCGTCCACTCCCACTACTGGCTCTCCGGGCACGTGGGCTGGCTCGCCGCCCAGCGCTGGGGCGTACCCCTCGTGCACGCCATGCACACCATGGCGAAGGTCAAGAACGCGGCGCTGGCCGAGGGCGACACCCCCGAGCCCGCCGCCCGCGTCATAGGCGAGACGCAGATCGTCTCCGCCGCCGACCGGCTCATCGCCAACACCGCCGAAGAGGCCGACGAGCTCGTGCGCCACTACGAGGCCGACCCGGCCAAGGTGGCGGTCGTCCACCCCGGCGTGAACCTCGAACGCTTCACCGTCGGCGACGGCCGGGCCGCCGCCCGCGCCCGCCTCGGCCTCCCGCAGGACGCCGTCATCCCCCTCTTCGCCGGGCGGATCCAGCCGCTGAAGGCGCCCGACATCCTGCTGCGCGCCGTCGCCGTCCTCGTCGACCGGGACCCCTCGCTGCGCCGCCGCCTCTTCGTCCCCGTCGTCGGCGGTCCCAGCGGCAGCGGCCTCGCCAAGCCCGAGGGCCTGCAGAAGCTCGCCGCGAAGCTGGGCATCGCCGACCTCGTGCACTTCCACCCGCCGGTCGCCCAGGACGGGCTCGCGGACTGGTTCCGCGCCGCCTCCGTGCTGGTCATGCCCTCCTACAGCGAGTCCTTCGGGCTCGTCGCGATAGAGGCCCAGGCCGCCGGCACCCCGGTGCTGGCCGCCGAGGTCGGCGGTCTGCCCGTCGCCGTCAACGACGGCGTCACGGGGATCCTCGTACCCGGGCACGACCCGGCGGACTACGCGCGCGAGCTGCGCCGCTTCGTCGACGAACCCGGGCTCGCGGACCGGATGGGCGCCGAGGCGGCGCGGCACGCGCAGTTCTTCGGCTGGGACACCGCGGCGAGCGGCACGGCCGACGTCTACACCGCGGCCATGCATGATCATCGCCGTCGCGTACGCTCCCACCATGGCTGACACCGCCGAGATCATCGAGAGTGCGCTCACCGCCGCGGAGCTGGGCTGGGAGAGCCCGCAGCCGGGGACGTACGTCGTCCAGCTCCCCGGCTCCCGCAAGCTGAGCACCACCTGCTCGCTCAAGATCGGCCGCCACTCGCTGTCGGTCAACGCCTTCGTGATCCGCCACCCCGACGAGAACGAGGCGGGCGTCCACCGCTGGCTGCTGGAGCGCAACCTCAAGCTGTACGGGATGGCGTACGCGGTCGACCGGCTCGGCGACGTCTACCTGACGGCCCGCCTGCCGCTGTCGGTCGTCACCCCGGAGGAGCTGGACCGGCTGCTCGGCACGGTGCTGGAGGCCGCCGACGGCTCGTTCAACACACTGCTGGAACTGGGCTTCGCGAGCGCGATCCGGCGCGAGTACGAGTGGCGGGTCTCGCGCGGCGAGCCGACCTACAACCTCGACGCCTTCAAGCACCTGACGCGGCCGCAGGGCGGGGCGGGGGGCGAGGCGGGCGAGGTCGCCGGGGCGGGCGAGGCGGCCGGTCCCGGCACTCCGATCGGCTGACGCACCGCACCGAACGGCGCGGGAGTGCGTGTCGGCCCGCCCGGCCGGGGCCGGCCGCCCGCACCGTGGCGGGATGAGCGGGACCACAGCCGAAGCACTCATGTACGCCTGGTTCGCCCTGGCGCTCCTGTCCACCGGCTACGTCGCCCACGACGCCTTCACCAAGAACCCCGAGCTCACGGTGATGAAGTGGGGCTGGGTGCTGGTGACCCTCTACATCGGCCCGGTGGGCGCCGCGCTCTACGTGCTGTCCTGCAAGGAGCCGCGGCCGGGGACCCACGAGCGGTTCGTGGCGCCGCTGTGGAAGCAGGCGCTCGGCTCGACCATCCACTGCGTGGCCGGCGACGCGACCGGCATCATGGTCGCCGCCGTCGTCGCCTCGCTGCTCGGCCTCCCGCCGTGGGCCGACGCCCTGCTGGAGTACGCGGTGGGCTTCGGTTTCGGGCTGCTGGTCTTCCAGGCCCTGTTCATGCGCGACATGCTCGGCGGCAGCTACGTGCGGGCCGTCCGGTCGACGGTGTACGCGGAGTGGCTCTCGATGAACTGCGTGATGGGAGCCATGGTCGCGGTGAACGTGATCGTGCGCAGCCAGGTGCCGGGCGCGCGGGACGTCGGCGACGTGCGCTTCTGGGCGACCTTCTCGCTGGCGGTACTGGCCGGCCTGGCCTTCGCGTACCCGGTCAACGTGTGGCTGGTCGCCAACCACCTCAAGCACGGGATGGGGACGGTACGGGCGCTGGGCGAGGGCGGCGAGCCGCTGCCGGCGCCGGCGCCGGCAGCGGACCACGCGGGCACGGCCACGGCCACGGCCACGACCATGGCCATGGAGATGCCGGAGGGCGGGGTGACGGCGGAGCAGAAGACCGCCATGGCGGTGCTGACGGTCCTCTTCCTCGCGGCGGGCGTTCTCCTCGCCGCGATCTTCGGCCACCTCGCCTGACTCCGGGGCCCCGTTCCCGCTCGGTGGATCAGCCGGCTGCGACGGGGCCCGAGGCGGGGAGGGGGTCGGCAGGAGCAGGAGCAGGAGCAGGAGCAGGAGCCGGATCCTGAGCCGCAGCCCCAGCCGGCTTCGGCTCGGCGCCGCCGGCCGCCGCCGGGGCCGTTTCCCGCCCGCCCTCGGAGAGCCCCCGCATGAGCAGCCAGTAGCCGACCGCCGCCACCGTGCCGAGTACGCCCGTGGTCGTCCACAGCCAGTCCGCACCCCACCGGTCGATCATGAAGCCGGCCATCAGCGGCGCCACCAGGGCGGCCACCGCCCAGGACATCGTGTAGACGCCCTGGTAGCGCCCGCGCCCGTGCACCGGCGAGAGCCGTACGACCAGGCCCATCTGGGTCGGCGAGTTGACGATCTCGGCGAGCGTCCACACGCACACCGTCAGCGCGTACGCCCACACCGGTCCGGCGAAGGCCGTCAGCGCGAAGCCGTAGCCGGCCAGCAGCGCCGAGACCACCAGCAGCTTCTGCGGGTCGCGGTGCTCGATGAGGCGGGTGACGGGGATCTGCAGGACGACGATCAGGAAGCCGTTCACGGCGATCACGAGCCCGTAGTCCCCGGGCGAGAACCCGGCCGAGCCCATCGCGACCGGCAGGCCGACCGACCCCTGCGTGAAGATCAGCGAGATCAGGAACGACAGGCCGACCACGCCCATGAACCGCCCGTCCCGCAGCACGGTCCCGAGCCCGATCTCCGGTTCCGGCCCGTTCCTGCCCGCGGACGCACCGGCTCCGCCGGACCCGGCGCGCTCCGGCCGGGACTCGGGCAGCTTGACGTACACCAGCACTGCGCAGGCCAGCGTCAGGGCGGCCTCGCCCAGGAAGCCGGCCAGATAGCTGTACTCGGCGATCAGTCCCGCCGCGGTCGCGCTGACGGCGAAGCCGAGGTTGATGGCCCAGTAGTTGAGCGCGAAGGCCCGTACCCGGTCCTCGGGGCGGACGATGTCCGCCATCATCGCCGCGACCGCCGGGCGGGAGGCGTTGGAGGTCATGCCGACCAGCAGGGCCACCGCAGCGATCGCCGCCGGGTGTTCCATGAAGCCCAGCAGCGCCACCGAGAAGGCGGTCGAGGCCTGGGCCGCCAGCAGCGTGGGGCGCCGCCCCAGCCGGTCGGTCATCACGCCCGCGACCAGCGAGGAGATCACGCCGCCCAGGCCGTGGAGGGCGACCACCAGTCCCGCGAACGACGCCGAGTAGCCCCGGTCCAGGGTCAGGTACAAGGTCATGAAGGTGGCGACGAAGGCCCCGAGCCGGTTCACCAGGGTGCTCGTCCACAGCCACCAGAACGCCGGGGGCAGACCCGAGACGCTCTCCCGGGCGGCCCGTCTCAGACTGGCAGCGGACATGCGGAATCCCCCCGAGGGTGTAAGCGTCGCTCTGGCGAGGTGCACATTACGAGGGGGTGGGCTCGGGGCGCCAGTCAATTGACCGGGACCGTCAATCGGCACCCGCCGCACACCGCGCGCGAGCGCGCCCGCGCGTCCACTAGGCTCGTACGCATGGCCGACGCACCGTACAAGCTGATCCTCCTCCGCCACGGCGAGAGCGAATGGAACGCGAAGAACCTGTTCACCGGCTGGGTGGACGTCAACCTCACCGAGAAGGGCGAGAAGGAGGCGGTCCGCGGCGGTGAGCTGCTCAAGGACGCCGGCCTGCTGCCCGACGTTCTGCACACCTCCCTCCAGAAGCGCGCCATCCGCACCGCGCAGCTCGCGCTCGAGTCCGCGGACCGCCACTGGATCCCGGTGCACCGCTCCTGGCGCCTGAACGAGCGCCACTACGGCGCGCTGCAGGGCAAGGACAAGGCGCAGACCCTCGCGGAGTTCGGCGAGGAGCAGTTCATGCTGTGGCGCCGCTCCTACGACACCCCGCCGCCGGTGCTGGCGGACGGTACGGAGTTCTCGCAGTCCGAGGACCCGCGCTACGCGTCGATCCCGAACGAGCTGCGTCCGCGCACCGAGTGCCTCAAGGACGTCGTCGAGCGCATGCTGCCGTACTGGTACGACGGCATCGTCCCGGACCTGCTGGCGGGCCGCACGGTCCTGGTGGCCGCGCACGGCAACTCCCTGCGCGGTCTGGTCAAGCACCTCGACAGCATCTCGGACGAGGACATCACGGGCCTGAACATCCCGACCGGCATCCCGCTCGTCTACGAGCTGGACGCGAACTTCAAGCCCCTCAACCCGGGCGGCACCTACCTGGACCCGGCCGCGGCCGCGGCTGCCATCGAGGCCGTCAAGAACCAGGGCAAGAAGTAACCCTGACGCACGAAACAGCCCCTCACCCGCTGGTGTGCAGCGGGTGAGGGGCTGTCTGTTGTTTCCGGGCTACGAGGGGCGGGGGTCCGGGCTGAGGATGGGTGGATCCTCGGATCGCAGCCGGAAGTCCGCATGGACGCCCAGGCTGTTGCGTGCGGCGAGGTAGAACTCGTCACGCTTCTCCTGGAACTCCCGGAGCGCCCTCATCCAGTCGTCCGGCGTACCCGGGCGCATGTCTCGAACGAGCCGTTCCAGTGCCCAGGCGTGCCGCTGCAGCGCTCTGGCCGCCGAGATGGATTCCGCGTCTCCCATGAGGAGCACGGCTTCGAACGCGTAGCCGCGCTCGAGCTCGGCTTCGGCCAGCAGCTCCAGGCCGGCCTCCTCGGCGAGCGGCTGGGGAAGGTCGAAGAGTCCCTTGCTCGCAGCCAGACGACCTGCCAGCGAGGTGAACTTCTTGATCGCGTCGGCATACCGGAGATAGCACTCCAGGCGACGTTCGTCCCACCGTGTGGAGAGTTGGCGCCGCCACCGAGACCTCTCCATCAGGGCTCCACCTATGGACGACGCAACCGCGCCGACGAGCACACCGATCAAGGTGAATAGTTGTCCTGACATGCCCCCGCCCATCACGTATCTGTCAGGAGGGAACATACGGCCCGAGGCTCTGACGGGTAAGGGCCCCGGGCCGGTACGAGAGCTGAACGGCCTCCTCCGGGCCTCCTTGCCGACGGCAGGCAGTCCGGCCGTCCCACAGGTGCCGAAAGCAGCACGTGACGCACCTGATCGCCGTGCCTACCGTGGTCGCAGGGGGACGCGGGGCATGCGCGCATGGGGAGGGGCGTCCTCTGGGGGCAGGACAGAGGGGGGCGGAACGATGGACACCACATCGAGTGCGGGCACGGCCGACGTGCGCCGGCCGGACTCCACCGACCGACGCGGTCGACCGCGTGCGGGCGGGCCGGCGGCACTGGCGCTCGCACTGCTGCTGGGCGTGCTGGCGGCGCTGGCGGTGGTTCCGGCCCAGCACCTGCGTTCCTTCCGGGACGGCGTGCGCGCCGAGGCGACGCGCCTGACGGGCGGTCCGTGCATGGCGGGGGGATGCGCGGTCGCGTTCGAGGTCGATGGACGCACCGTCGAGGCGCGTCTTCCGGCGGGCAGCGGAAGCGGCAGGCTCAGTCCGGCCGGCACCCGTGTGCCCATCAGGTACCGGGCCGACGATCCGCAGCAGATCGCTCGTGAAGAGGACCTCGACGGCGGCGGCCCGGCCGTCTTTGCCGCGGCATCCGGCGCCGGCGCCCTGTTCTTCGCGGTGGTCTCGGCCTGCCTGCTGGTCGGCCGGGTGCGACGTCGGCGCACGGAACCGCTTCCCGGCCGCCGGACGTAGCAGGAGCGACCGGGCCCGGTGGTCAGTTCGGGACGGGGGGCGTGGGCTTCTGCCACTCCGTGCCGATCGAGCGGATGAGGGCCGGGTAGACGCCGAGGTGGCGGAAGGGCTTGATGGCCAGCATGTAGGCCGCGCCCAGGAGGCCGTTGGGTTTCACCAGGACCGCCATCCGGCCGTGGTGGACGCCGTTGCCGTCCTGGACCCAGCCGATGTGCAGCACCCCGTGCATCGTCTTGTTCGCCGTCTCCGCCGCCCACTCGTCGTGCGTCTGGTAGACGGACGTGAAGGGCAGCGACGGGAGGTCGGGCCCGCGGTCGCCCTCGCGGAGGTCCGCCGGCAGCCGGTCGCGGAGCGTCGGCACCCGGGAGCGGAGGCCGTCGGCCGGCGTGTCCCAGCCGAGCAGCGCGCCCAGCTTCCACCGGATCGCGAAGAGCGCGCGCCCCACGCGGGAGGGGACGGGGTGCCCGGTGCCCCTCGCGAACTGGCGTACCAGTCGTGCGAGGTCGTCCGGACCGCCCGGGGTCGGGAGCGCCCACACGTCCTCGACCCGGAAGTCGTGGGCGATCTCGTGGATCCGCCAGGGACGGGAGGTGTGCGCGGTTCTGGGGAGTCTCATGAGCGTGCCCCTTCTATACGATGCCGTATAGATCGAGGCTAGCACTCGCCTATACGGCACCGTATAGAAAGGGTGCGTGAGGAGGCACACGCCATGGGCGCGACCCGCACACCGCGCGGCAGGTGGATCGAGGAGGGGCTGCGGGCGCTGGCCGCCGGCGGCCCGGAGGCCGTCCGCGTCGAGGTGCTCGCGCAGGCGCTCGGCGTCAGCAAGGGCGGCTTCTACGGGTACTTCGGCAGCCGGGGCGCACTGCTCACCGAGATGCTCGACACCTGGGAGCGCGAGGTCTCCGAGGCGGTGATCGAGCTGGTCGAGAGCGGCGGGGGAGACGCCAGGGCCAGACTGGAGCGGCTGTTCACGATCGTCGCCTCCTACGAGGAGGGGCCGGTGGTCGGCGTCGACGCCGACCTGGCGGTCCGCGACTGGGCCCGGCGCGACGAGGCCGTCGCCGAGCGGCTGCGCCGCGCGGACAGCCGGCGCATGGAGTACCTGCGCTCGCTGTTCCGCGCCTTCTGCGCCGACGAGGACGACGTCGAGGTCCGCTCCCTGATCACCTTCTCCCTGCGGATCGGCTCCCACTTCATCGCCGCCGACCACGGCGGCCGCAGCCGCGCGGAGGTCATGGAGCTGACCCGGAAGTGGCTCCTGAGGTGAGCCGCCCGGCCCCGGCCTCCCCGGCCCCGGTCTCCCCGGCCTTCCGGGCGGCGCGGGCTACCTCGCCGTCTTCCGGTAGGCGAACCCTCCGTACGGAGAAAGGTACGGAGAAAGGCCCCCCACCTGCGGGATCTCCGCGGGCAGGGGGCTTCTCCTCGCACCGGGTGCGGTGACGTGCGGCGGGGTGGCGAACCGGTGGGGCCCGGTCAGCCGCCGCACTGGCAGGGGGCACCGGACTGGCAGCCGCAGCCGCAGCCGGAGCCGCAGCCACAGGCCGCGAGCAACGGGAGCCGCAGCGGCTCGGGCCTCGGCGGCTGCTCCTGCTCCGGGGTGATGGGTACGGGGGAATCGGGCATGGTTCCTCCTCGGCGAGGCGGTGCCCCGCGGCATACGGGACTTCGTACGACTGACCGCCCTCGCCCTCATTCATGCCCAGCCGCACCGGCGCGTCAACGGCGCACGGGAGCTCGAAGTGGCTCGCCGCCGTCGCACGCCTGTGCGCGGGGGGTCAGCGGGAGGTCAGCGGGAGGTAAGCGGGGGGTCAGACGCCCTCGACCTGCGTCGGCTGCTGGAGGTCGTCCGCGTGCTCACCGGTCACCAGGTAGACCACGCGCTTGGCCACGGACACGGCGTGGTCGGCGAAGCGCTCGTAGTAGCGGCCGAGCAGCGTCACGTCCACCGCCGTCTCGATGCCGTGCTTCCAGCGGTCGTCCATCAGGTGCTGGAACAGCGTGCGGTGCAGCTGGTCCATCTCGTCGTCGTCCTGCTCCAGCTGGAGCGCCAGGTCGACGTCCTTCGTGATGATGACCTCGGCCGCCTTCGCCATCAGGCGCTGCGCGAGCTGCCCCATCTCCAGGATCGTGGCGTGCAGGTCCCGCGGGACGGCGCGGTCCGGGAAGCGCAGCCGGGCGAGCTTCGCGACGTGCTGGGCCAGGTCGCCGCTGCGCTCCAGGTCGGCGCTCATCCGCAGCGAGGTCACGACGATCCGCAGGTCGGTGGCGACGGGCTGCTGGCGGGCCAGCAGCGCGATGGCGCGGGCCTCCAGGTCGTGCTGGAGGTCGTCGACCTTCTGGTCGGCGGCGATGACGCTCTCGGCGAGCTTGAGGTCGGCATCGAGCATGGACGTCGTGGCCCGCCCGATCGCGGAACCGACGAGCCGGGCCATCTCGACCAGGCCTTCTCCGATCGAGTCCAGTTCCTCGTGGTACGCGTCGCGCATTTCTCGTGTCCCTCTCTCGACCTACTGCTACTGCTACTGCGGCAATGCCCGGGGCGGGCCGGGGCGGCCTGCTGCCCCACGTTGACACGGTGAGCCGCAAACGCGTCCGACTCCGGCACCACAAGTGAATCAACCCCGTCGCCAGGGTGAACTCTGGGCGACGACTGTTCGAGGTGCCACCCGAACGGCTGTGGAAGTGTCGTCGCGCCTGCTTAACCTGGATCCATGGACGTGAACGCGGCGGTCGCCGCAGCTGCAGCGATCGCCGGTCTTTGCACCGGTGTCATCGCGATGCTGGCGTTCCGCTGGAGCGAGCGCGACCAGGCCCGCCCCACCCGGAGCTCCATGCGCCCCGACATCAATGCGGTGCTGCCGCCCGGCGTGGACACCGTCCTCTCCGTGCTCCGCTCCTCCGCCGTGGTCCTCGACGAGGGCGACGCCGTCGTCAAGGCCTCGTCCGCCGCCTACGCCCTCGGGCTCGTACGCGGCGGCAAGCTGGCCGTGGAGCCCATGCTCCACATGGCCCGCGACACCCGCCGGGACGGGGAGATACGCCAGGTCGAGCTGGACCTGCCCCGCCGCGGTACGGGCCGGGGCGAGGCCCTGGCGGTCTCGGCGCGCGTCGCCCCGCTCGGCTCCCGCCTGGTGCTCCTCCTGGTCGAGGACCTCACCGAGGCTCGCCGCATCGAGGCCGTCCGCCGCGACTTCGTGGCCAACGTGTCCCACGAGCTGAAGACCCCGGTCGGGGCGATCTCCCTGCTGTCCGAGGCCGTCATGGACGCCGCGGACGACCCCGAGGCGGTCAGCCGCTTCGCCGGCCGCATGCAGATCGAGTCCACCCGGCTGATCAACCTCGTGCAGGAGCTCATCGACCTCTCCCGGGTGCAGAACGACGACCCGCTGGAGGACGCCGAGCCCGTCCGCGTGGACACGCTGGTCGCCGAGGCCATCGACCGCTGCCGGCACACGGCCTCCTCCAAGCAGATCACCATGGCCGCGGGCGGCACCGCCGACCTGCGGGTCTGGGGCAACCGCGGGCAGCTCGCAGCAGCCCTCGGAAACCTGGTCGAGAACGCCGTCAACTACAGCCCCGCCCGTACCCGCGTCGGCATAGCCGGGCGCCGGGTCACCGCACCCGGGGGAGACCTGATCGAGATCGCCGTGACCGACCAGGGCATCGGCATCCCGGAGAAGGACCGCGAGCGCATCTTCGAGCGCTTCTACCGCGTGGACCCGGCCCGCTCCCGCGCCACGGGAGGCACCGGCCTCGGCCTTGCGATCGTGAAGCACGTGGCGGCCTCGCACGGCGGGGAGGTGTCGGTCTGGAGCTCGGAAGGCCAGGGCTCCACGTTCACCCTGCGACTCCCCGAAGCGGCCGCGTCGTCCCCGGCGGCCGCCCCCCGCACCCACCCGACCCCAGCCTGAACCAGAACCGCTCCAGCCATTCCTGCCCCGGAGGTCCTTCCGTGACCCGAGTGCTCGTCGTCGAGGATGAGGAATCCTTCAGCGACGCCCTGTCCTACATGCTCCGCAAGGAGGGCTTCGAGGTCGCCATCGCGGCGACCGGCCCCGACGGGCTCGACGAGTTCGAGCGCAACGGCGCCGACCTCGTCCTCCTCGACCTGATGCTCCCCGGCCTGCCCGGCACCGAGGTCTGCCGGCAGCTGCGCGGCCGCTCCAACGTGCCCGTGATCATGGTGACCGCCAAGGACAGCGAGATCGACAAGGTCGTCGGGCTGGAGATAGGAGCGGACGACTACGTCACCAAGCCCTTCTCCTCGCGGGAGCTGGTCGCCCGCATCCGCGCGGTCCTGCGCCGCCGCGGCGAGCCGGAGGAGGTCACCCCGGCGGCCCTGGAGGCCGGCCCCGTACGGATGGACGTCGACCGCCACGTGGTCACCGTCGCCGGCGGCAAGGTGGACCTCCCGCTGAAGGAGTTCGACCTGCTGGAGATGCTGCTGCGCAACGCGGGGCGCGTGCTGACCCGCATGCAGCTGATCGACCGGGTCTGGGGCGCCGACTACGTCGGCGACACCAAGACCCTCGACGTCCACGTCAAGCGGCTGCGCGCCAAGATCGAGCCGGACCCGGGCGCGCCGCGCTACCTGGTCACGGTCCGCGGCCTGGGCTACAAGTTCGAGCCGTAGGCCTGCCGGACCCGCACGGGAAAGGGCCCCCGTCCGCTGGTGCGGACGGGGGCCCTTTCCGTATGCGTACGCGTACGGCGTGCGTCAGTGGCCCGCGGCGTGCGAGGCGGAGCCCGACGGGGACGCGCCCGCGGCGCCCGAGGGGGACCCGGAGGGGCTGCCGGAGGCCGCACCCGACGGAGAGCCGGACGGGGAGCCGGACGGCGTGCCCGAGGGGCTGCCGGACGGGCTGCCGACCGGGGCCGGGGCCGCGGTCGGGCCGAAGCCCGCGTACATGCCGACGGCCGGGACCACGAAGGCCTGCAGCTCGACGCCGCCCGTGCTGCTGAGCTGGAAGACGACCTTCTGCACGTCGCCGTTCTTGGCGGCCTCGGAGCCGTTCTCGATCACGGCGGAGGCGTTGTCCTTGCCGCCGAGCACCACGGAGCCACCCGCCGGCACGGTGATCTTGCCGGCGCCGCCGGCCGGCTTCAGCACGACCTTGCCCTTGCCATCCGCAAGGGTGATGCCGTCAAGCGTCTGTGCCTTGGTGCCGTTGTTGAAGACGGTCGCCGAGACGACGGCCGGGCCCTTCTTGTCCTTCTCGCCCTGGGTGATCACCAGAGCGTTCTGGATCTCGATGTCGCCCTTGGTGGCGGCGGCGTTGTCCGGCTTGATCTGGAGAGTCTGCGCGTCGTTGCCCGCACCGCATGCGGCCAGCGAGGCGATCGAGAACACGACGGCGGTGGCGGCGAGGGCGCCGCGTCGAAGGCTGCGGCTCACGGCGGCGGCAACTCCTTGGACGAACGGAACGGAAGGGTGGGATCTCCCGGCAACCGCTGGGAGGTACCCCCGGAGCGGCCGAGGTAAAGCCGCTCTAAGGGTGTGTCAGCGCGCTTAGGTTACCGAGCCGCCGCCCCGCCCCCGCACCCGACCCTCCGCAGGGGGGCCGCCGCCCTGGGGGCGGTCCTCGATCTTGCATTCCGCCCGGGGTTCACCCTGGCGTTCCCCTCGCCGATCATGTGCCGCTCGCATATCGTGCGACCGCCGTCCGTTGATCAATTCCGGGATTCCCCGAACGCCACTCGGTGATCAATTCCGGATTGGGCCGGAACCGGCTCCCGTACGGGTGCTCGCCAGCCGAACGGAGCAGTTGGGTTTCGCGACTCTCAACCCGGCAAAACGGGACGTACGTCACACTGGTGGGGGTGTGGAGCGGGTGTAGCGTGGCCCTTTCGCCCGGTCCGCGCAGCGCCCCCGACCTGCGAATACCCCCTTCCGGAAGCCTTCCGCAGCACGTTCCTGTCGCTGTTGTCAAGCCCCGAGATGTGCCCTGACCTGCGAAAACGCCATTCATAACAGTCAGTTCTCGTGTTACCCTGGATAGCCACGGAAGGGGTACCTGTCACATGACGTTCAAGGTTGGCGACACCGTGGTCTATCCCCATCACGGGGCCGCGCTGATCGAGGCCATTGAGACTCGCCAGATCAAAGGCGTGGACAAGACCTACTTGGTGCTCAAGGTCGCCCAGGGCGACCTGACGGTTCGTGTGCCTGCGGACAATGCGGAGTTCGTCGGCGTTCGCGACGTAGTCGGCCAGGACGGGCTGGACCGGGTCTTCGAGGTGCTTCGTGCACCGTATGCAGAAGAGCCGACGAACTGGTCCCGGCGCTACAAGGCAAATCTGGAGAAGCTCGCTTCTGGCGATGTCATCAAGGTCGCCGAAGTGGTGCGTGACCTGTGGCGTCGTGAGCGCGAGCGCGGGCTCTCCGCGGGCGAGAAGCGCATGCTCGCGAAGGCGCGCCAGATCCTGGTCAGCGAGCTCGCGCTCGCTGAGAACACGAACGAGGACAAGGCCGAGGCCCTCCTCGACGAGGTTCTCGCGTCCTGACGCGAGGCCCCGTGCACGGTGTGCACAGCTTGCCGCGGTGCCCGATGACAAGGTCCCTCCTCCACGAGAGACCTGTTGCCGGGCGCTGCGGCATGTCTGTATCCGTACCTCTCGCGCACTCGTACCCGGATTCGTGATCCGTACGCGTACTTCTCACTGGCGTGCCGGGTCCGGGCAGCCTGCTCGACCGGTCGTCACGGAAGGGGCGAGGGGCGTCGCACCCGGCACCCTTCAGGCCATACCCATGTCGGCCGAAGTCACAAACCTGGCTCGGAAACCTGGCTCGGAGCTACTGATGTCTGACGTAACGCGGCCCCGCCGCACCGCCGCGGTGATCCCGGCCGCCGGCCGCGGGGTACGCCTCGGTCCCGGCGCCCCCAAGGCCCTGCGGGCCCTCGGCGGCACCCCGATGCTCGTGCACGCCGTCCGCGCGATGGCCCGCTCCCGTGCGGTGTCCGTCGTCGTGGTCGTCGCCCCGGCCGCCGAGGCCGCCGAGGTGCGCCTCCTGCTGGGCGAGCACGCGCTGCCCGAGCGGACCGAGGTCCTCGTCGTCCCCGGCGGGGAGACCCGCCAGGAGTCCGTACGGGCCGGCCTGGACGCGCTGCCGCAGGACGTCACCGCCGTCCTCATCCACGACGCGGCCCGCCCGCTCGTCCCCGTGGACACCGTGGACGCCGTCGTCGAGGCCGTGCGCGACGGCGCCCGCGCCGTGGTGCCCGCGCTTCCGCTGGCCGACACCGTCAAGGAGGTCGAGCCCGGCGGGCCGGGCGAGCCCGAGCCCGTCGTCGCCACGCCCGAACGGGCCCGGCTGCGCGCCGTGCAGACCCCGCAGGGCTTCGACCTCGCCACGCTCCTGCGGGCTCACGCCGAGATCGCCGTCGCCGGCGAGGGCGCCACCGACGACGCCGGCATGGTGGAACGCCTCGGCGTGCCCGTCGTGGTGATCCCGGGACACGAAGAGGCCTTCAAGGTCACCCGACCGCTCGACCTGGTCCTCGCAGAGGCCGTACTCGCCCGCAGGAGGGCCAACGATGGGTTCTAGCTCCGACGCGGCCGCAGCCGCAGCCGCCGCCCCGGCGATCCCGCTCGTCGGGATCGGCACCGACGTGCACGCCTTCGAGACCGGCCGCGAACTGTGGTGCGCCGGCCTGCTCTGGGAGGGGGAGGACGGCCTCGCCGGGCACTCCGACGGCGACGTCGCCGCGCACGCCGCCTGCGACGCCCTCTTCTCGGCCGCCGGAGTCGGCGACCTCGGCGCGCACTTCGGCACGTCCCGCCCCGAGTGGTCCGGCGCCGCCGGCGTCACCCTGCTGGCGGAGGCCGCCCGGATCGTGCGCGCGGAGGGCTTCGAGATCGGCAACATCGCCATCCAGGTGATCGGGGTCCGTCCGAAGATCGGCAAGCGGCGCGAAGAGGCGCAGAAGGCGCTCGCGGCCGCCGCGGGCGCCCCCGTCTCCGTATCGGGCACCACCACCGACGGACTGGGCCTGACCGGCCGGGCCGAAGGGCTCGCCGCCATCGCCACCGCCCTCGTGTACCGGACGAACCGGGCCTGAACGCCCGCGGTGACGGCACATCTTCGGCAACAAAGCGGCCCCGCGGCCCCAAAGGTCGCGGGGCACTGCTACAGGCGCACTACCCTGGATGCCGTGACTATTCGCCTGTACGACACCAACGCCCGGCAGATCCGCGACTTCACCCCGCTCGTTCCGGGCTGCGTCTCGATCTACCTCTGTGGTGCCACCGTGCAGGCGGCCCCGCACATCGGGCACATCCGGTCGGGCCTCAACTTCGACATGATGCGCCGCTGGTTCGAGTACCGCGGCTACGACGTCACCTTCATCCGCAACGTCACCGACATCGACGACAAGATCATCGCGAAGTCGGCCGAGCAGGGCCGCCCCTGGTGGTCCATCGGCTACGACAACGAGCAGGCCTTCAACAACGGGTACGACGCCCTCGGCTGCCTGCGGCCCACCTACGAGCCGCGCGCCACGGGCCACGTCCCCGAGATGATCGAGATGATGCGCGGCCTGATCGAGCGCGGCCACGCCTACGAGTCCGACGGCAACGTCTACTTCGACGTGCGCTCCTTCCCCGGCTACCTGAGCCTGTCCAACCAGGAGCTCGACAACCTGCTCCAGCCCTCCGGCGAGGGCGAGACGGGCAAGCGCGACCCCCGCGACTTCGCCATGTGGAAGTCCGTCAAGCCGGGCGAGCCCTCCTGGGAGACCCCGTGGGGCCGCGGCCGTCCCGGCTGGCACCTCGAATGCTCCGCCATGGCGCACAAGTACCTCGGCGAGGCCTTCGACATCCACGGCGGCGGGCTCGACCTGATCTTCCCGCACCACGAGAACGAGATCGCCCAGGCCCAGGCCTTCGGTGACGCGTTCGCGAACTACTGGGTCCACAACGCCTGGGTCACCATGGCCGGCGAGAAGATGTCCAAGTCCCTCGGGAACTCGGTCCTCGTCTCCGAGATGGTCAAGCAGTGGCGCCCGATCGTGCTGCGCTACTACCTCGGCACCCCGCACTACCGGTCGATGATCGAGTACAGCGAGGAGGCGCTGCGCGAGGCCGAGTCGGCCTTCGCCCGCATCGAGGGCTTCATCCAGCGCGTCGTGGAGAAGGCCGGCGGCCCCGTGGAGGCCGCGAAGGAGGTCCCGCCCGCCTTCGCCGAGGCCATGGACGACGACCTCGGCGTCCCGCAGGCGCTCGCCATCGTCCACACCACCGTCCGCCAGGGCAACAGCGCGCTCGCCGCCGACGACAAGGACGCGGCCATCGCGCGCCTGTCGGAGGTGCGGGCCATGCTGGGCGTCCTCGGTCTGGACCCGCTCGACCCGCACTGGGCCGGCGAGGCCGACCGCGGCGAGGACCTCCACGGCGCCGTCGACACCCTCGTGCGCCTCGTCCTGGAGCAGCGCGAGTCCGCCCGCGCCCGCAAGGACTGGGCGACCGCCGACGCCATCCGCGACCAGCTCCAGCAGTCCGGTCTGGTCATCGAGGACAGCCCGACGGGGCCGCGCTGGACGCTCGGCCCCCGCTGAGCCCCCGGCACCCGGAGCAGTCCGACTGTGCCGCCCGGCCCCCCGGGCGGCACACTCTTCATACGTACATATCGCAGCACCAACGAAAACAGGTAGAGGTCATGGCCGGGAACAGCCAGCGCAGGAACCGCCGCACGTCCAACAAGAAGGGCGCCACGGTCGGCAGCGGTGGCCAGCGGCGCAAGGGCCTGGAAGGCAAGGGCCCCACGCCCAAGGCCGAGGACCGCAAGAAGCACAAGGCGAACCGCATCGCCAACGCCATGGCCCGCCAGGCCGCCAAGCGCCGCCCGGCCCCCCGCCGCGGCGGCCCCAAGGGCACCAGCGAGATGGTCGTCGGCCGCAACCCGGTCTTCGAGGCCCTGCGCGACGGCGTCCCCGCCACCACCCTCTACGTGCAGCAGTTCATCGACAACGACGAGCGCGTCCGCGAGGCGCTCCAGCTCGCCGGCGAGCGCGGCAACATCAACCTGATGGAGGCCCCGCGCCCCGAGCTCGACCGCATGACCAACGGGCTCAACCACCAGGGCCTGGTCCTCCAGGTCCCGCCGTACGAGTACGCGCACCCCGAGGACCTCACCGACGCCGCCTACGACAACGGCGAGGACCCGCTCATCGTCGCCCTCGACGGTGTCACCGACCCGCGCAACCTCGGCGCGATCGTCCGCTCCGTCTCCGCCTTCGGCGGCCACGGCGTGGTCATCCCCGAGCGCCGCGCCGCCGGCATGACCGCCGGTGCCTGGAAGACCTCGGCCGGCACCGCCGCCCGTACGCCGGTCTCCCGCGTCACCAACCTCACCCGCGCCCTGCAGGAGTACAAGAAGGCCGGCATCACCGTCGTCGGCCTCGCCGCCGAGGGCACGCACGAGGTGCAGGACCTGGAGGTGCTCGGCGGCCCGGTCGTCATCGTCGTCGGCTCCGAGGGCAAGGGCCTCGGCCGCCTCGTCGGCGAGAACTGCGACTACCTCGTGCGCATCCCGATGCCGGGCGGCGCCGAGTCCCTCAACGCCGGCGTCGCCGCGGGCGTCGTGCTGTACGAGGCGGCCCGCCGCCGCGCCACGCAGCCGCGCACCTGATCGCCTTGATCCACTTGGCCCACGGAACATGACCCGTGAGCGTGTCACCCCGCCCGTTCCGGGCGGGGTGGCTTGATCTTGACGGGTCTCGGACAGATCCCTGATGTCAAGGCAGTGTCCTAAACACTGATCACTCGGTTAGATGAGTGTGGACACCAGAACGTCAGGGTTCGACGACCAGCCCGCGCTGAGCATGGTCAAGGTGCCGTGCGACCCCGCACAGGTCATCGTCAACCACGCCAGCTTCCGCGTGCGGCTCGCACCGAGCCCGAGCGCGCGTTCCAAGCCCGCGAAGGCCCCCGGCCGCGCACCCGTCCTGGGCGGCGCCGCGGTGGCCGCCGCCGGGGCCACCCGCCGCCGGGCCCCCGTGGTCTGGAGCGGCAAGTCCGACACCGGCGACGCCGCCGCGGCCATGGGCGGACTGCTCCAGGCCGTACGCGGCCACGACGAGTACGACGGCGGCGCCGCCACCCAGGTCATCCCGCGCATCGACCTGGACCACGACCTCGCCGAGGACACCCTGGCCACGCCGACCGTCATCGGCCAGCGCAGCTACGGGGACCCTTCCGAGACCCGCCCCCTGGCCGCCGTACGGGACCTCCCGTACGAGCAGCCGCACGGTCCCGGGGCCGGCCCGGGGCCGGACGCCCGCCGCCCGGCCGGCGACAACCGCGGCCAGGCCTCCTACTACCCCGGCCGCCGGATGAACCTCGGCGTCGTGCTGCTCCCGCTGCGCGTCTTCCTCGGCTTCATCTCCATCTACGCCGGCATGGGCAAGCTGTGCGACCCCGTCTACTTCGACGGCGGCGAGCGCGGCTCCATGGTCACCTGGCTGCACACCCTGACCCCGTGGGCGCTGGCCGAGCCGCTGCGCGACTTCGCGCTCGCGCACCCGGTGGGTGCGGGCCTGAGCGTGGCGTTCCTCCAGGTCATCGTCGGTGTGCTGACGGTCTTCGGCCTGTGGCAGCGGTTCGCCGCCTGCTTCGGGGCGCTGCTGTCCGCCGCGCTGCTGATGACCGTGAGCTGGAAGACCGTCCCGGCCTACGACGCGCCCGACATCATCTACCTCGCCGCCTGGAGCCCGCTGATCATCGCGGGTGCGCCGGTCTACTCCCTGGACGGGCGCCTCGCCGGCGAGGCGTGGCGCACCCTCGGCCCGCGCTCCGAGGTCTGGCGGCTGCGCCGGCGCGTGCTGCGGCGCGGCGCCGTCATGGCGACCGTGGTGTGCGGGCTGACCCTGCTCGTCGGCTCGCTCCTGGGCGGCGCCGTCCGTTCCACCACCGTCGTCACCGTCCCGGGTCCCGGCGAGGCCCCCAGCAACTACCTGCCGGGCCGCCCGCTGCCGCAGACGCCGCCCAGGCAGCAGCCCGCGCAGCAGCAGCCCACCCGGCAGTCCTCGCCGACGCCGTCGCCGTCCGAGCCGTCCGCCAAGGCCGGGAAGACCGCTTCGGGGGCTCCCTCCCGGGAGACGGCCGGTACGGGTTCCGAGTCGCCCACCGCGACCCGGGGCAGCGGCAGCACGACCGGCAAGCAGCAGACCCCGCGCAGCACCCCCCGGCAGTCGACGGCGCCGAAGTCGTCGTCCTCCTCGTCGGGCAGCAGCACCCGCGGGGGCGGCACTTCTCCGACCAAGCAGCCCGGCCTGATCGGCGGGCTCATCGGCTGAGCCCTCCGCCAGGGGCCGGCACACGGGGGCCCGGTACGCGCGAGCGTGCCGGGCCCCCGTGGCGTGTCCGTGGCGTGTCGGGGAGGGTGCGGAACGCCGCGGCAGGCCGTGGAAAGGGGGACGGTCGAGGAGCAGGGCCGCGGCGAGGTCCGTGCGGGGCCTCAGGGGCCCTTCTGCGCCGCCAACTCCCGTGCGGCCTCGGTGAGGTCCTTCGCCGTGTCGATCGCCCGCCAGTAGGCGCCCTGGGGCAGCGGGAAGCCCGCCAGCCGCCGCTCCCGCGCCAGCCGCGGGAAGGTGGTGCGCTCGTGGTCGCCCAAGTCCGGCAGCAGGGCGGCGAATTCGGGCCCGAAGACGTACACGCCGGCGTTCACCGGGTAGGGCGACAACGGGGCCTCGATGAAGTCCAGTACGTGCCCGAACTCGTTGGTCTCCACCACCCCCCACGGGATCCGCGGCCGGGCCAGCGCGAGCGTCGCGACCGCCCCGCGCTCGTCGTGGAAGGCGGCCATCTCGCGGAGCGAGAACCGGGTCCAGACGTCGCCGTTCGTGGCGTACCAGGCCCCGCCGGGGTCCGGGAGGTGGCGGGCGGCGTACTTCAGCCCGCCGCCGCGCCCCAGCGGCTCCTCCTCGACCACCGTGGTCACGCGCAGCGGCAACGGGGCCTCGGCCAGCCACTCCTGGAGCACCCCGGCGAGGTGCCCGCACGAGACGACGGCGTCGGTGACCCCCTCGGCCGCCAGCCAGGCCAACTGGTGCCCGATGATCGGCAGCCCGGTACCCGGGATCTCGACCATCGGCTTGGGACGGTCGTCGGTGTACGGGCGCAGCCGCGAACCCTGGCCGCCCGCCAGGACGACTGCCTGGGTGGGGGCGGCGGGGAACGCGGCTGCGGAGGAGGCGGATCGGGGGTCTTCGGTCATGGCGGCCAGCGTAGGGACGGGGCGCGCGTCAGCCCATGGAGGCGACGCCCGTGGCGTACGAGGTGTCGCAGACGGGGCGGGCGAACGACTGGGCCTTCGTCGGTCCGTACGCCTCGACGGCGGCGCGTCCGAGCGCCCGGGCGATCCCCACGCAGTGCTCGGCGAGCGACGGCCGGCGGTTCACCTCCTGCTGGAGGTGGGTCAGGACGTCGCCCGGCTCCTTGCCCTGCTGCAGCTCGCCGACGAGCTGCGTGCGCAGCACCTCGTGGGCGGCGCGCGGCTTCGCGGGCGTGGAGACGCCTTCGGCGGAAGCGGTCACGAGCTGGGAGGAGGAAGTGTCCGCCCAGGGGACCATCGTGACCGCGAGCGTCCCGGACAGGACCAGGACGACGGGCAGGACCAGGGCGAGGGAACGGCCGATTCGGCGGGCAGTGTGGGTCACGAGGGCGAGAGTAGCGCTCGGTGAGGATTTGGCGACATTTAGTCACCCTGTCGGGGGATGGTTCGACGTGGCTTTTCGAATTACCGGTTGACGGATCCGCCCGAATGGCCCGGTCTGCCGGGGTTCCTGAGGGGAGCCCTGTGGCAACGAACGGCGGAGGGGCGCCCCTTGGCGGGACGCCCCTCCAACCTCCGTGCCGGTACGACTAGTCGGACAGTCGCTGCCCGGAAGAGGTCGAGAAGACGTGGATCTCGTCGGCCCGCGGCACGATGTGCAGGCTGGAGCCCTTCTCCGGGACCTGGCGGCCGCCCACGCGGACGACGAGGTCCTGCGAGCCCTCGGCGGACGAGGTGGAGCCGTAGACGTAGCCGTCGGCGCCGAGCTCCTCGACGACGTTCACGGTGATGGTCAGACCGCCGCTCTCGGCGACGTCGAAGTGCTCCGGGCGGACGCCGACCGTGACGGTGCGGTCGCCCGCGTCGGCCGCGGCGGACAGCGCGGCGCGCGACACCGGGACGACGCTGTCGCCGAACTTCACGCCGCCGTCGGTGATCGGGACCTCGACCAGGTTCATGGCCGGGGAGCCGATGAAGCCGGCGACGAAGAGGTTCGCGGGACGGTCGTACATGTTGCGCGGGGTGTCGACCTGCTGCAGCAGACCGTCCTTGAGCACGGCCACCCGGTCGCCCATGGTCATGGCCTCGACCTGGTCGTGGGTGACGTAGACGGTGGTGATGCCGAGGTCGCGCTGGAGGGCGGCGATCTGCGTACGCGTCGAGACGCGGAGCTTGGCGTCGAGGTTCGACAGCGGCTCGTCCATCAGGAACACCTGCGGCTTGCGCACGATCGCGCGGCCCATGGCGACGCGCTGGCGCTGGCCGCCGGAGAGCGCCTTCGGCTTGCGGTCCAGGTACTGGGTGAGGTCGAGCATCTTCGCCGCGTCCTCCACCTTCTTGCGGATGGTGGCCTTGTCCTCGCCGGCGATCTTGAGCGCGAAGCCCATGTTGTCGGCGACGGTCATGTGCGGGTAGAGCGCGTAGTTCTGGAACACCATCGCGATGTCCCGGTCCTTGGGCGGCAGGTGCGTGACGTCGCGGTCACCGATGCGGATGGCGCCGCCGTTGACGTCCTCCAGGCCGGCGAGCATGCGCAGCGAGGTGGACTTGCCGCAGCCGGAGGGGCCGACGAGGACGAGGAACTCGCCGTCCTCGATCTCCAGCTCCAGCTGGTCGACTGCGGGCTTGTCGCCGCCCGGGTACAGACGGGTCGCCTTGTCGAAAGTGACAGAAGCCATGGTGATGAATCCCTTCTACCGGCAGGAACGTGCCGGACGATCCGAGTGGAAGGTCTAGTCCAGAAACCGGACTCCGCCCGACGCTACCTCCCGCGACGGCGTCTGTCAGCACCGCCGGCGTGTGGGATTGTCGGCGCGACCTGCTTCGATGCGCCCATGAGCGTGTACGAGATCCTCCCGGTCCTCCCCGACGTCCCGGCCCTGCGGGAACGCTGCCGCGCCCTGGCCGTGCTGGAGACGGTGATGGACCTGCACGAGCAGTTCTTCGCGTACGCCGCCGACTGGTCCGAGACGGAGGAGGCGGCCCTGATGGACGACGGCTCCGGCGACGACTACGCCGTCGTCTTCTCGGCGGCGGGCGCGTACGCGCGGGGCTTCGCCCACGAATCCCGGATGAGCCCGTGGGCGGGCGAGGACGTCGCGGTCTGGCCGGGGCTGGTCGACGCGGTGCCCGAGGCGTTCCGCCCGTACGTGACGGAACCGGCGTTCTGCGACGACGACGGCGACGGCGCCGGACCCGTCCCGCGCGTCACGGTGGTGTTCTGGCGGGAGGCGGCGGACGAGGGCTGGCGCACGGGCCCGGTGGAGGTCCCCGGCGGCTACGGCGACGGCGCCCGGGACCTCTTCGGGGTGCTCGCGGCCGGCACGCCGGAGGCCTACCGCGACTTCGCGGAGGAGTACCACGAGCGGCCCGTGGACCTGGAAGCGATCCGACACGTGTTCGCCCGGCGCCCCCTCACGGGCGATGTGGTCAAGGCCCTGAACCCGGAGGCGGACCCCACCGCGGTGGCCGCGGCGGTGGAGGCGACGGGGTACCCCGTGGAGGGGCGATGAATCTGATGGCCGGGGGATTCGCGCGCTGTGTAGAGTGATGGCGGCTTCGCTCGCTGTGTGCGCGCGGGTCGTGCCTCCTTAGCTCAGTCCGGCCAGAGCAACGCACTTGTAATGCGTAGGTCGTCGGTTCGAATCCGACAGGGGGCTCCGCGAACCCCGGGTCACCTCTTTGGTGACCTGGGGTTTTTCGTTTCCGAGGGGTGGCTCCGGTGGGCTGCCCGGGGGCGGCGCCTGGTTCGGGCCGGGGTCGGGACGGTGGAGTGGTGCGCCAGCCTGTTCGAGTGGTGGTGATGGGCCGGAAGGGGGGCTACCGCCGCCTCTGCCGGTCCCGGGGATCCGCCGGGGGAACTCTGCGTCGACCGGTTCTGCCGGACCGGCGCCCCCTCGGGCCCGCCGGCCGGCTGTGTGCGCGATCCGTCTTCCGAGGAAGGCGGGAGAAGTGAGGAGCCTTCATGGCGTGTTACGGGCAGAGCAGCATGCGGCGAGTGCTCACGGGAGCGGCGATCGGCCTCGTCCTGGCCGTCACCAGCACCGCGGGACTCGCGCAGGCGTACACGGGCACGGCTCCGGCCGGAGCCGCCGCGTCGAAGGCGCGTGCGGTGTGCCCGCCGGCGCCGCTCTGGGCGAACACCGGCGGGAACGACCAGCGGCTCATCCAGTACGACACGACGGGCAACACGCTCAGCAACGTCCCGCTGGCCCGCGACTACGGCGACATCGCGTTCAGCCCGAACGGCTCGACGCTGTACGGGGTGGACTTCCCCGGATCCGCCGGCTCCGCCACGCTCTACACCATCAACCCCGTCACCGGTGCGGAGACGGCCGGGCAGCCGATCTCCGGACCGCTCGCGGCGGTCACGTCGACGCCCGCCGTCAACGGCCTGACCGCCCGCGCGGACGGGATGCTGATCGCCGGCTCGTTCAATTCGAGCCAGATCTTCCTGATCGACCCCGCCACGGGCGTCTCCACGCCGTTCCCCGTCTCCTTCCCTGCCGGCGTCGTCTCGGCGGGCGACTTCATCACCTTGGACGACGGCGACGTCCTGGCCTTCGGCACCGCTGACGTGTCCGGCCCGTCCCCGGTCTTCCGGATCCGGCCCGACAACACGATCGTCCAGATCGGCACGGTCCCCCAGACCTTCGGTGCCGCCAAGTCCGCGGGGAGCGTCTACGCCTTCGCCTCCAACGGCGACATCAACCTGCTGACCAGCCTGCCCACCACGACGTCGACCGCGCCGCTGCCGGTGACGACCGTCGAGGCGACGGGCCGCGGCTTCTACGGGGCCACCTCCGCGCAGGACAGCGGCAACTGCGTCGTGCCCGCCTACACGGTGGCGAAGTCGGCGTCGCCGACGGGACCGGTGAACGAGGGCAACACCATCAGCTACCGGCTCACCGTCACCAACACCGGCACCGTCGCCGCGAACGGCGACTTCACCGACGACCTGAGCGACGTCCTGGACGACGCCACCTTCGTGCCCGGCTCGCTCACCTCCACCAGCGGCTCCGCGGACCTCGCCGGGAACACGCTGACCTGGACGGGCACCCTGGCACCCGGCGGCACCGCGACCATCACCTACCAGGTGCGGGTGAACACACCGGACCGCGGCGACCACACCCTGGTCAACTACGTGGCGCCCATCGCGCCGGGCGGCTCCTGCGCATCGGCGCGAACCTGCTCCGTGACGATCCACGTCAAGAAGAAGCACGACCACAAGGACTGCGACAAGCCCGGCCACGGCCACAAGCCCGGGCACGACGGCAAGCCCGGCCACGACCACGGCCGCGGTGACGCGCACGAAGAGGGAGCGGGAGAGGACAAGACCGTCTAGCGGGACGGACATCTCCCAGGAGTGAACCGGCGGGCCCGGCACGCGCCACACGTGCCGGGCCCGCTGCCGTCGGAGCGGTCGGCCGGCGCGGTCGGCCGGCGCGGTCGGCCGGCGTGATCAGTGGCGGCCCGAGATGCGGTCGGCGAGGCGGGCCAGGGGGGCCGTCCTCGGGGTGTGGGAGGCCGCCTCCCGGCGGTCCGCCTCGCGGTAGGCGGCGTAGAGGGCCTGCACGCCGAGCCAGCGCAGCGGCTCCGGTTCCCAGCGGCGGACGCGGTGGTTCACCCACGGCAGGGCCGTCAGCTCCGTGGACTCGCCGAGGACCAGGTCGCGCAGGGTGCGGCCGGCGAGGTTGGCGGTGGCGACGCCCGAGCCGACGTACCCGCCCGCCCAGCCCACGCCCGTGGTGCGGTCCAGGGTGACGGTGGCGCACCAGTCGCGCGGCACGCCCAGGACACCCGACCAGGCGTGGGTGATCTCCGTACCGGTGAGGGCCGGGAAGAAGGAGAAGAGCAGGTCGCGGAGGGAGTCGACGGTGGCCGGCTGGGTGCGGCCGTCGTTGTCGGTGCGCGAGCCGAAGCGGTACGGGACCCCGCGCCCGCCGATCGCGATCCGGTCGTCGGCGGTCCGCTGCGCGTACATGTACGCGTGGGCCATGTCGCCCAGGACCTCCCGGCCCGACCAGCCGAGCTGTGCCCAGGTCTCGGCGGACAGCGGGGCGGTCGCGATCATCGAGGAGTTCATCGGGAGCCACGACCGCTTCTGGCCCTTGAGGGCGGCGGTGAAGCCCTCGGTGCAGCGCAGGACGTGCGGGGCGCGGACCGTGCCGTAGGGGGTGACCGCCTTCCCCGCGGAGATCTCCGTGACCGGGGTGGATTCGTGGATCACCACGCCGAGGCGTTCGCAGGCCTCGGCCAGGCCCCTGACCAGCTTCAGGGGGTGGATGCGGGCGCCGTGCGGGCTCCAGCTGGAGCCGACGGCGTCGGCGATGCCGATGCGCGTGCGGGTGGCGGCGGCGTCGTGGAGCACGCGGTCGGTCTCGCCGAAGGCGAGCTCGGCGGCGTGGAAGGCCTTGAGGCGGCCGAGCTGGGCGGGGGTCCGGGCGACTTCGAGGACGCCGCCGCGGTGGATGTCGGCGTCGATGCCCTCCTTGGCGGCGACGTCGATGACCTCGGTGACGGTCTCGTTCATGGCCTGCTGGAGGCTCCGGGCGGCCTGCCGGCCGTGGAGGGCGGCGTAGCGGTCGCGGCCGGCGATGCCGTTGTAGAGCCAGCCGCCGTTGCGGCCGGAGGCGCCGTAGCCGCAGAACTTCTGCTCCAGGACGGTGACGCGCAGGTCGGGGGCGGCCTGCTTCAGGTAGTAGGCGGTCCACAGGCCGGTGTAGCCGCCGCCGACGATGACGACGTCGGCGGTGGTGTGGGCGGTGAGGGGCGTGCGGGGCGCTTGGGGCGTACGGGATGGGGTGGCCGGGGGGCCGGGGTGGGTCGCGTACCAGAAGGAGATGCCGCCGTTGATCGTCATGGGGCAGTTGCTACACCCTTTCCCTCCCGGGGGGCCAGGTACGGAATGTCGCGCGGCGGGGCGTGAGGGTGTGCCGTATGCCGGTTGCCCTGCGGGCGGCTCGGCGGTGTGCGGTGCCCCTGCGGGTTCGCTGCGCGGGCTGGGCGGTGTCGGGGGGTGGGGCGGTGCCCCGCACGAGGGTCTCCTCGGCTCTGCGCGTGCGGGGTGTCGCGGCCAGGCGGCTCCGGTTGCGCGCTCGTCCTGCGGGGACCCTCCTGCGTGTCCCCGCCCCACGCCAACGCTCCGGAA
>NZ_JBFBGM010000032.1:0-101572 GCF_040684695.1 Streptomyces erythrochromogenes | reverse complement strand
CCCCACCACCACCGTGTGGCCTCCTAGGCCGGGGGGGGGGGGGGGCCGGCCCCGCGCCCCCCCGCGCCGCGGCTCCGCTGCGCGCGCAGAAGCCCGCCCACTGCGGGTCCGGCATCCACATGGCCAGCGACTCCGGCCCCATGAACGGCGCCACCTCCCGGTCCAGCAGCCACTTCGGGTCCGCCTGCACGACGTCCCCGGTGTGGCCGCCCACCCGGCGCGACAGGTCGACCCACTCGTCGAACGGCACGACGGGCCCCACGGCGTCGAAGGTCCCCACCGTGCCCTCCTGCGCGAGGTCCACCATCCAGGACGCGAGATCGCGTACGTCCACCACCTGCG
This sequence comes from Streptomyces erythrochromogenes, assembly GCF_040684695.1. GTDB lineage: Bacteria > Actinomycetota > Actinomycetes > Streptomycetales > Streptomycetaceae > Streptomyces > Streptomyces erythrochromogenes_C. Next base: position 101,230 of record NZ_JBFBGM010000032.1, on the reverse strand, counting down.
TCGGCAGGCCGGGGGAGTGCGGTACGAGCAGGGGCCGGTCCACCGCGCGGGCGGCGCGGGCCACCCAGTACCCCGAGCGCCCGGTGTGGTCTCCCGGTCCGCCGATCAGGCCGGCCCGGGCGACCGCGAGGCGGTCGCCGACGGCCGCGCGGACCGCGGCCTCGCAGGCGACCTTGGCCTCCCCGTACTCCTCCCGCCCCGCGTACTGCTGCTCGGTGGGTGCCAGGAGGGCGGCCGACTCGTCGGCGCCGACCTCGCCGTGGTCGGCGTAGGCGCTGACGGACGAGACGTATGTCCAGTGCCGGGCCCGCTCCGCCAGGGCCACGAGCGCGTCGCGGACGAACGCCGGCTGCCAGGACACCTCCAGTACGGCGTCCCAGTCGCGGTCCAGGAGCCCGGCGTACGCGGACCGGTCCGTCCGGTCCGCCGTCACCAGCCGTGCTCCGGAGGCGACTTCACCGCTCTCGCCGCGTGCCAGGCATGTCACGTCGTGCCCGCGCGCCACCGCCTGCCGCGTGATCTCACGGCCCAGCCACGCGGTCCCGCCCAGTATCAGAAGGTCCATCCGCCCACCCCAGCACAGCGCCGGCGCGACCGCGACCCCGGTTCGCGGTCGGCGAAGGACGGGCTGCCGGGGGTCCGGGGGCCGGCCCCGGGCTCACAGGTCGCGCCGCATGCACACGCGCGGCCAGCGGTCCAGGCCGTGGGCCGCCTCGCGCGCGCGGATCTCCCGCAGGCCGGGAGTGAGCGCGTCCTCGCCGAGGGCGCGGAACCCGCAGCGGGCGTAGTACGGGGCGTTCCAGGGGACCTCGGTGAAGGTGGTGAGGGTCAGCGCGGGCACGCCCTCGCGCACCGCGACCCCCGCCAGGTGCTCCAGCAGGGACCGGCCGATGCCCCGGCGGGCGTGGTCGGGGTGCACGGACACCTGCTCCACGTGGAGGTGGCCCTCCACGCGTGCGGCGATCAGGTAGGCGACCGGGGCGTCGGCCCCGTCCACCGCCACCCAGGCGAGCCCCGCCTCCCGGTGGGGGGCGAGTTCGGCGAGCGTCGGCGGCTCGTCGTCGGCGATCTCCGGCATGCCGATGTCCCGGAAGCAGCGACCGGCCGCCCTCTCGATGTCCTGGAGGACGGTCAGTTCGTCCCGGTGTACCGCGCGTACAGGCATGCGGTCATTGTCCGCACGGATCCGCCCCGAGGCACGCGGGTTTCCGCGGCCCGTCCGGCCGCGGCGGTGTGTGCTCCGTACGAGTTCACTTCGGGTGCCCGTTCGGCCCCAGCACCGAGCGCATGATCATCGGGTTGGCTCTCCATCGGTTTGATACGGCTATGCCACGAATGCGACGGACACGACCGACCAGGGCGTGGGGCGCGGCGGCTGCGGTGACGGGGGCCATGCTGGTCGTCGCCGCAGCGCCCGGTACGGCCCCCGATGCCGGCACCGCGGACGCCAAGCCTGCGGGCCGCCCGGGGGAGGCGGCGGTCACCCTGCTGCTGGGGAGAGTGCTGGAGGGGGCCCACGGGGCCGGCGAAGGGCGGTGCGCGGCAAGGGTGTTCCGGCGCGGGCTGTGCGACGGCTGGCAGGAACAGCGGGTACGGGCCACCTCGCGCGGGAGGGGATCCGTGCTCGAAGAGCCCGCCGTCGCCGACGCCGCCTGGGCGCAGGCCCTGCCGACCGACGCCGGCGGACCCCTGGAGATCACCCTCACCGAACCGGGCCGCATCACCGACGTGAGCGTGCACGACGGGCACGGCCGCCACCTGTCCGGTGAACTCGGCCCGCACGGCGACCGCTGGCTGAACACCGAGTCGCTGCGCGCGGGGGAGACGTACACCGTGCGGGTCGGCGCGCAGGACGCGGCCGGCAGCCCGGTCGGCGTGACCATGGCCTTCCGGACCGCGCCGCCCGCGGACGGCGGCAGGCTGACCGTCGAGTTCGGGCCGGGCCCCGGCACGTACGGAGCCGGGGAGATCGTGACGGCCGCCCTCAGCCGGCCCGTCCCCGCCGGCGACCGCGTGGCGCGCGCCCGCCTGGAGCAGGCGCTGGAGGTGACCTCGCAACCGCACGTGGAAGGCGCCTGGCACTGGGTCGACGCATCGACCCTGCACTTCCGGCCCCGCACGTACTGGCCCGCGCACACGGTGGTCCGCGTCCGCAGCGGACTCGACGGTGTCCAGGTCGGGGACCACGCCTACGGCGGTCCCTCCGAGGACCTGCAGTTCACCATCGGGGACCGGATCGAGGCCGTCACCGACTCCGCCACCCACCGGATGACCGTACGCCGCAACGGACGCGTCATCAGGACGATCCCGGTCACCACCGGCAAGGAGGGCTTCCGGACCCGCAGCGGCATCAAGGTCGTCCTGCGCAAGGAGTCCAAGGTCCGCATGCGCGGCGACACCGTCGGCATCAAGCGCGGCACCAAGGAGTTCTACGACCTGCCCGTCTCCTATGCGACCCGGGTGACCTGGAGCGGCGAGTACATCCACGCCGCGCCCTGGTCGGTCGAGGCGCAGGGAGAGGAGAACGTCAGCCACGGCTGCACGGGCATGAGCACCGAGAACGCCGCCTGGTTCTTCGAGACCGTCCGCGAGGGCGACATCGTGGAAGTCGTCAACAGCGGCGGAGAGAAGATGGCCCCCTTCGACAACGGCTTCGGCGACTGGAACGTGGACTGGCGCAGCTGGCTGGCCGGCAGCGCGCTCGCCGACGTGGACGCGGCCCCGCCCACAGCACCGCGCACCCCGTCCCGGCTGCACCCCACCACCTGACCGGGGCGCCCGGAGCGCGGCCTGGCTTACGATCAACACATGATCAGAGGAGTGATGTTCGACTTCTCCGGCACGCTGCTGCGCATCGAGTCGACCGAGGACTGGCTCGGCGCGGGCCTGGCGGCGACCGGCATCCGGCTGTCCGACGAGGAGTTCCGCGAGACGGCGGGGCGGCTGACGGAGTACGGCGCCCTGCCGGGCGGCGGCGCGCCCCGGCGGATCCCCGCCCACCTCGAAGCCCTGTGGCGGGAGCGGGACGTGAGCGCCGGTCAGCACCGGGCGGCCTACGGCGGCCTGGCGCTGGCGTCCGGCCTGCCGAAGCCGGAGCTCGCCGGGGCGCTCTACGACCGCCACATGAGCCCCGCCGCCTGGCGGCCCTACCCGGACACCTCCGCGACGCTGCGCGAACTGCGGCGACGGGGAATCCCGGTGGCCGTCGTGAGCAACATCGGATGGGACCTGCGGCCGATCTTCCGCACGCACGGCCTGGACGAGCTGGTCGACGTGTACGTGCTGTCCTACGAGCTGGGCGTCCAGAAGCCCGACCCGCTGATCTTCCGGACCGCCTGCGACGCACTCGGCCTGCCGCCCGCCGAGGTGCTGATGGTCGGCGACGACCGCACCGCGGACGGCGGCGCCGCGGCGCTCGGCTGCCCGGTGCACTTCGTCGACCACCTGCCGGCCGACCGGCGGCCGGACGGCCTCACCCCCCTGCTGGACCTGCTGGGGTAGCCGCCGGCGCCGGGCCGCCGTCGACGTTCCACCCCAGGGGCAGCGGCCCGTCGCAGAACACGCACACGAAGTCGTCCTCGCGGACGATGCCCAGCTCCCGGCAGGCGGGACACCTGCGGAACACCACCTCGCGGGTGTACCCGCCCGGGTGCCCGATCCCGACCGACTCCAGCGCGTCCGCGACGGCCGTCCACGAGACGACGTCGGGGCAGTACCCGGTCGACTGGTTGCTGACCTCGCAGGCCGCCCACGCGCCGGACGCCCGGGAGAAGCCCATCTCACCGGCGGCCAGGACCGGCCCGCCGCCCGCGCACACCACGTGCTCGCTGCGGCGCGGCGCGAGCCGCAGCACACCGGCGGTGTCGACGACGAACGTGAACGGTTCGTCCAACTCCCGCGCGGGCAGCGCCGAGACCCACGCCTCGAAGTCCACCGCCGACCGGATCCCGCGGCCTCCGCTGCCCGGCCGGACCAGTGCCAGGGGCCCGGCCGGCCCCACGTACCGGTAGGCCCGGCGGGGGCGCCCCCGAATGCCCATGGGGGCCACCGTAGACGACGTCTGTACCGGCTGCCGTTCGGGGACTCCCATCTCCCCGTCCCGTACTCGCTGATCGCCCGCTCGCCCCAGCCGCACACCGCCTCCTGCGGAGGCTCCGGCCGACACAACCCGGCCGGGGACTGTGGTGTCCGCGCACATGGGAACGGGCCCCGGGCGTCGCCGATGATTCCCGCCATGACGAGCGCCATCCCTCCCGGCCTCCCCGGGACAGCAGCCGCCGCAGGCATCGACCTGGCGGGCCGTACCGCCCTGGTCACCGGGGCCGGGAGCGGCATCGGGCGGGCGTGCGCCACCGCGCTCGCCCGCGCCGGGGCCCATGTGCACGTGGTGGACATCGACGCCGCCAGGGCCGCATCCGTCGCCGAGGCGATCGGCGGCCGTGCCCACGTGGTCGACCTGGCACAGGCCGCCCCCGTCGAGGAACTCCCCGCCGAGGTCGACATCCTGGTCAACAACGCCGGACTCCAGCACGTCGCGCCGCTGCCGGAATTCCCCCCGGACCGCTTCGAACTCCTCCAGCGGGTGATGGTCCACGCCCCGTTCCTCCTGCTCCGCCGGATCCTGCCGCACATGTACGCCGGGGGCTGGGGCCGCGTCGTCAACATCTCCAGCGTGCACGGCCTGCGCGCCAGCGCGTACAAGGCCGGCTACGTGACCGCGAAGCACGCCCTCGAAGGGCTGAGCAAGGTCACGGCCGTCGAAGCCGCCCCGCACGGGGTGACCAGCAACTGCGTCAACCCCGGCTACGTCCGCACACCGCTGGTCGAGCGGCAGATCGCGGCCCAGGCCGCCGCCCACGGCATCGACGCCGACCGGGTCGTCACCGAGGTGCTGCTCGGCCGCTCCGCCGTGAAACGGCTGATCGAACCGGAGGACGTGGCCGCCGCCGTCCTGTGGCTCTGCGGCCCCCACTCCGGCCACCTCACCGGCGCCTCGATCCCCCTGGACGGCGGCTGGACCGCGGCGTGACAAATGTAATGGCCTGTCAAGGTGCTTCTCCTTCTGGAGGTTGATGCCTGGTTCGTCCTGGCGGAGGAAGTGCCGGCACCGGCCGTCGCAAAGAATCGAGGTGTACCGAACACCGGCCCCACCGGGCCCGCGTCGAGGAGCCGCCATGAGCCGTCCCCGCCCCCGTTCCGCCGACCGCCCCGCGCGGCGGCTGAGCCGCGCCGCCTCCGCGACCGCCGTCGCCGTGGCCCTGCTGGCCGGCCTCGCCCCCGCCGCCAGCGCCTCGGCGGCCGGTGAGCCGGACGCCGCACGGGCGGCGGCGGCCGGTCACCGGCTCGACCGGGCCGCGCTCCAGGCCGGGCTCGACGCGGTCCGCGACGCGGGCGTGTACGGCGTCTTCTCCGCGGCCCGGGACGGCCGCGAGCGCTTCGACGGGGCCGCCGGCATCGCCGACCTGTCCACCGGACGCCCCGTCCGAGCCGACCTCCGCCACCGCGTCGGCAGCGTCACCAAGACGTTCACCGCCGTCGCCGTGCTCCAGCAGAACGCCAAGGGCCGGATCGACCTGGACCGGCCGGTCGGCGACTACGTGCCCGAACTGCTGCCCGGCGAGCGCGGCCGCAAGGTGACCGTGCGCATGCTCCTCAACCACACCAGCGGCATTGAGGACTACATCGCCGACGCCTTCCCCTCACTCTGGGAGGGCACCACCGCGAGCCTGGACGAGCACCGCTTCCGGACGATCCGCCCCACCGAGCTGATCGGCTACGGCGTGGCCCGGCCGCAGCGGTTCGAACCCGGCACCGAATGGAGCTACTCCAACACCAACTACATCCTGCTGGGCGAGATCCTGCGCAAGGTGACCGGCCAGGACCCCGAGAAGCTCATCGCCAAGGACGTCATCCGGCGCGCCGGCCTGCGGGACACCTACTTCCCCGGCACCGACCCCTCCATCCGCGGCGCCCATGCCCGCATGTACGAGAACTTCTTCGGGCTCATCGACCCGCCGCGCGACTACAGCGTCTACAACATGACCTGGGGCGGCACCGCGGGAGCCCTCGTCTCCACGCCGCAGGACCTGAACACCTTCTACCGGGCCCTGCTCACCGGTGACCTCCTGCCGCGCCGCCAGCTGGACCAGATGCGCACCACGTACGACATCAAGGACCCGACCGGGAAGGTGACCCTGCGCTACGGCCTCGGCATCTACTCCCTGGACACGCCGTGCGGCCCGGCATGGGGCCACGACGGCGGCGTCTGGGGCGCCGGCACCCAGGCCCTGTCCAGCCCGGACGGCACGCGGCAGTTCGCCCTCGGGTACAACCTGATGAAGTACCAGCGCTTCAACGAGGCCGGCACCGCACTCGACCCGCACCCGGCCGACGCGGCCATGGCCGACTACCGCGACCAGGCGCTGTGCGGCAGGACCGCGCCGAAGCCGCCCCGGGCGCCGAAGGCCCCGAGGACCGATTCCGTCGAGGCCCCGGCACCCCTGTCCCCGGCACCGCTGTCCCTGGCACCCCTGTCCCCGGCCCACGGGGCCCTGCCGGCGCTTCCCGCGCCGTCTGCGCTTCCCGCGCGCTGAGCCGGCGTACGTCTCATCCGGTCGCCCCCTCCAGGGGCGGCCGGGTGCGGAGCCGGGCGGCGAGCACGGCGACGTCGTCCTCGGCGTGCTCCGCGTCGAGGCCGGCGCAGACCGCGTCCACCACGTCCCGGACCGAGCAGCCGGCGGTCATGCGCAGGGCGGCGAGCCGGGCCAGGGACGTGTCGATGTCCTCGCCGCGGCGCTCCACGAGTCCGTCCGTGTAGAGCAGGATCGTCCGGTCCGCGGTGAAGGGCAGGGCGACGGCCTCGTACCCGCCGAAACCGGTGCCCAGTGGCGGGCCGACGGGCACGTCGAGCAGGTCCCCGGGCCGGTCCGCGGTGAAGACCGCCGGCGGCAGGTGCCCCGCGCTCGCGTACGCGGCCGTACCGCGGGCGGGGTCGACCCGGACGATGAGGCAGGTCGCGGGGCGGCGGTCGTCGTCCGCGGCCGACAGGGCGTCCAGCTGGCGCAGCACGCGGTGCGGGGCGAGGTCGGTGGAGGCCACCTCGCGCAGGACGGAGCGGTAGGCGTTCATGTCCACGGCGGCCTCCAGGCCGTGGCCCATGACGTCACCGACCACCAGCAGGGTGCGGCCGAAGTGGAGCCGTACGGTCTCGAACCAGTCGCCGCCGACCAGGGCGCGGGAGCCCAGCGGCAGGTAGCGGCTGGCGACCTCCAGGTTCGGATGCGGTCGGCCGGGCTCGGCGACCAGGGCCCGCTGGAGGTCGAGCGCGATCTTCTCGGTGGCCACCAGCCGGCGGGCGTGCCCGACGTGCGCGCACGCCAGGCGCGCCGCGAAGTGCACGGTCGCCGCCTCGTCCGCGCTGAGGGCGCAGCCCGCCCGGGCCGCGAGCAGCCGTCCGTAGACCTCGCCGCGGCCGGTCAGGGGCACCGCGAGCACGTGCGCGGCCGCCGCCGCGCCGCCCGGGGCGTCCAGGAGGCCGGCGGTGTCGCCCGCGGCGGCCACGCGACCGGCCGGCAGGCTCCGGCCGCCCGGGCTGCCGCCCGTCAGCTCCACGGCCGCGGCCCCGCACGGGCCGCGGAGCAGGAATCCCGTCAGCTCCCGCCAGATCGCGGCCTCGTCCGAGGACGTCCCGATCCGCTCGGCGGCCTCCTCCATCGCGCGCAGCCGCGCCTCCGGGCCGTCCCGTCGCGACGCCATGGCCCGGTGTCCCGAACCGGAGCCGGCTAGGGGGCGTCCACCTCGAGCACGGACAGGACGTTGCCGGCCGGGTCCTTGAACCAGGCGATCGGGGGGCCGCCCTCGTTGCGCGAGATGCCCTTCGCGTCCTGTCCGAAGCCGTCGTAGCGTTCGAAGGCCACGCCGCGCGCCGCGAGGTCGTCGACGGCCCGGTCGACGTCGGGCACGGGGAAGTTCAGCACGGTGAAGCTCGCCGGGCTGTGGTTCTCCTTCGGGTACACCAGTACGTCCGCGCCGCCGCCGAGGTGGAGGGACAGCATCCCGTGCTCCTCGGAGACGCGCAGGCCGAGGGTCGAGCCGTAGAAGTCCTTCGCCGTGTCGATGCTGTCCACCGAAAAGCCGCTGAATGCCTTGCTCTCTCCCAGCATGGTCTCTCTTCCCTTCACACTGTGGCGTCCACGGGCTCGTCGCCGCCCATGTCGAGGCGGAACGGCGGGTACGCGTCCGTCATCAGGGAGGCGTAGGCGGTGACCCGGAGCACCCACCGGTTGAGGCCGATGATCAGGTCGAACAGGTCGCGCGGGTACTTCTCGGTGAACGCCAGAGTGACGACCGCGATCAGGGCGAGGAGCCCGATCAGACCGCCGGCCGACCAGGAGCTGTGCAAGGCGCCGGTGAAGATGCCGATCACGAGGTACTGCGGGATGGCGAGCAGCCACCACTTCACCAGGACCAGGCCGCGCGAGAGCCGCTCGGGGTAGGCGATGTCCAGCCGGGCCGGGTAGTCGGGCTCGGGGCCGAGGCTGAAGGGCGGGTACCGGTCGGTGCCGAGGGCGCCGTACGCGTAGTAGGAGACCCGCCAGGACCAGCGGAGCACTCCGAGGTTGAAGTCGAACAGGGCGCGCGGATAGCGCTCGGTGAAGAGGATCGCGAAGAACGCGATCACGCTGATCACCACGAACGCGAGCCACAGGAAGGCGAGCACGACGTAGTGCGGGATCGCGAGGATCCACTTGACCAGCCACAGCCACCGCGAGAGCGGCGCGTCCAGCCGGGCCGACACCGTGACCGGCGGATAGGGGGTCTGCATGGTCATGCCGCTCACCTCGTCGCGTCACCCCCGCCCTCCTCCATCTTCCGTCCCGCCCGCGCGCACCGCACCCACTCGGGGATCTGCCGCCATTCCTGTTCGGCAAGTACTTGCTAGAGTGGAAAGTAGATGCCGGGCCGGCAGGTTCGAAGAGCCCGGCACCGACGGGAGGGGACATGCCGTGAACGAACGGGCGGATGCGGCCGCATCCTTGCGGGGGATCGCGCGGATCGAGGGGAAGGTGCGCGGGCGGAGCGGCTGGTACGCCGGCTACCTGTGGCTGTTCGCCGCGTGGCAGCTCGTCCTCGTCCCCGCGGTGCTGCTGTGGCACGGGCCGGCCGGGGCGACCGCCGGCGCGCTGGCCAACGCCGTCGTGGTCGTCGGACTGTCGCTGTTCGCCACGCGGCAGCCCGTGGTCCCGCGCGGCCACGCCGGCACGCACCTCGCGGTGATCGGCGCGTGGGCCGTCGCCTACGTCCTCGCGCTCGTGCTCGGGCTGACCGTCTTCCCGGACAGCGTCCCCTTCGCGGCCGTGGCCGCCCTCGCCTGTGCGCTGCCCGCCGCGGTCGCCGCCCGGCGCGAGGCGCGCGCCGCATGACCCCGGAACCCGCGGACGGGGAGGTTCGGGAGCCGCATCCGCGGCACGGACTCGAACCGCTCCTCGCCTCGGCCGTGCGCCTGTCGATCGTCGCGGCCCTCGCCGCCGTGGAGAAGGCCGAGTTCGGCTACGTGCGGGATCTCGTGGAGATCACGGACTCGGCCCTGTCGAAGCAGGTCTCGCGCCTGGAGGAGGCCGGCTGGGTGGCGGTGGAGAAGGGGCAGGTGGGCCGGCGCCCCCGTACCTGGCTGCGGCTGACGGGGGAGGGGCGCGCGGCCTGTCGGCGCCACCTGGACGCGCTGCGGGCCATCGCGGGGCCGCTGGACTGACGCCCGCTAGCGGGCGGGCAGGTGGCGGCGCCTCGGGCAGGCCTGGGCCGCGGCGAGCAGGAGCTGGATCTGCTCGCCGACCTGGGACGCCTCCCGTACCGGTGCGGGGAAGGGCAGGCGGAGGTCGTGGTGGTTGCGGGCGTACTCGCAGCGCAGGGTGATGCCGTAGCGGTCCACGGCGAGGGGCAGGACGCGGACGGCGCCGTGCAGGAGCCAGGGGTCGGCCAGCCGGGTCAGGCGGGTCACCGCGTCCTGATGGGCGTCGCTCAGGTGCGTCAGCAGTGAGCCCTCGTCGATGGCCAGCGGGTCCGGCTCGGCCAGGACGAGTTCGTCTAGGCCGACCTTCACCGTCACCTCCTGCGTCGCCAGCGTGACGCGCGCCGCGTCGAGGCGCAGCTCGACGTCGTCCGTCGCGGTCTCCCGCCCGGACCGGGTCAGCCAGCCGGACAGGGTCACCCGGGCCCGCACCCGGTCGCGTACGGCGACGGGCGCGATGTCGGTGAACTCCACCAGCGCGGCCAGGGCCCCGCGCGGCGCGCACGCCACGTGGGCCGCCGGCAGGCTGTCGGCCGGCAGCCGCAGCCGCACCTGGCCTCTCGCGTTGACGGAGTGCAGGCCGACCAGGTCGTAGCGCAGCCCGTTCGTGGTGACGGTCAGCGAAACCGCGCGGGCGAGCACGGAACGGGTCTGCTCGGCGAGGGTCGCCTCGGCCGCGGGCAGGGCGGCAGCACTCATCGGAACCTCCGGTTAGGTAAGGCTTGCCTAATCTAATGGATGAGTGGGTGGTGTGACCAGCCGCGAAACTCGGCCAATGCCTCGGGCAATCGCGCGGCCGGTCGCCGGGTGGTGTGCGCCGGCGTACGCCCCGGGCCGCACTACGCCACGTCGCGCCGCAGGGGCGGACCCGCCCTTGCCAGTACGCGCATGGCGCGGGGCCGATGTTCTCCCGTGCGCCCCCCATGTGCCCCTTCGGAGGCCACGGCCGCCGCGCGTACGGTTCCGGGCCATGAGCGGATACGCGATGGAATCGGCCACCCCGGCGGAAATCGGCACCCAGGCCCTGCCCCCCTCCGATCAGTGGTCCACGGCTCCCGTGGTCCCGGCGCCGGTGTGTCGCTTCGAGAACTTCCTCGGCGCGGAACGTGCCGGCTCCCTCCTGAAGTACGCGATCTCCCGGGAAGCCGACTTCCACGCGGGGACGGTCCTCGACCCCCTCTCCGGCCAGGTCTCCCACAAGGGCCGCAGCTCCCTCGTCCTCCCCGTCACCAGCTCCGTGTTCAGCGCCCACCTGGCGGACTGCCTGCCGCTGGTCCAGGAGGTCCTCGGCCACCGGGCCGCGCTCACGCAGACCCTGACGGTCCTGACGTCGCACGGCGAAGGCGGCCACTACGGCATCCACACCGACGCCTCACGGGTCCGCGACGTCGGCACCGCCCTCTCCGCCGTGTACTACCTCCACCGCAGGCCGCGCGGCTTCGGCGGCGGCCAGCTCCGGCTGTACGACACCCTGCTCGCCGACGGCGGAGCCCGGCCCGCGGAGTCCTACCGCACCATCGAGCCCGAGCACGACACCATCGTGTTCTTCCCGGCCGGGGCCTTCCACGAGGTCGTTCCGTCCACCTGCCCCAGCGGGCACTTCGCCGACCACCGCTTCACCCTCACGACCTGGATCAGCGGCACCGGGGCCGCCGCGGCCGCCCCCGACGACCCGTTCCGGATCTGGCCGTGGCTGGCCCACGCGGCCGAACGCACCCGCCCGCTCGCGGACGTCGAGCACGACCACGACGGCGCCAGCCCCATCGCCCTGCCGGCCCCGGACCCGGCCACCCGTCTCACCCTCCCCGCGCCCCGCCGCACGCCCTAGCGGCTCCGCGCCGCGCCGCTGCCCCTCGTCACGGGCGGCGACGATCCGCCGTACCCGCCGAGCGGCCGCGGCCTTCCGACTCGCCCGAACGCACCCGGGCGCGACAGCATGGAGGGAGAGCGGGCGCTCGGCGGGACTGCCACGGGAGGAGGCGGTACGGACAGTGACCAGACATCGCTTCGCGTTCTGCGGCGCGCAGCTCGCCGCCGTCTACGTCGCCGCCGACCAGGACCGGGAACTCCACCTCGCCGAGCTGACCGGAAACCGCGGGGTCCTCTACGGCCTGCCCGCCATCCTCGCCGTCGCCGGCCATTCGCCCGCCGCCAACGCCTTCCGCTCCGGCCGCCCCCTGTGGCTGACCCCCAAGGAACTCGCCGCCTTCATCGAGGAGGACCCCCACCACTTCCCCACCCGGGTCGGGGACGGCACCCCGAACTCGCCGGCCCGGATCTCGCTGGGCGCCCTGCCCCTGGGCCACGGCGACCAGGAGCTCGGCTGCCTGGTCGTCGCCGGCGACGTGGGGGAGGGCTTCAGCGCCGACGACCGCAGCCTGCTGGAGCTGTACGCCGACCAGGTGGCCGCCGGACTCGAATCGGTCGCCGCCCGCTTCGCCGGACGCAGGGCCCCGCAGGCACATCTCGTCCAGTCCCTGGTCCCCGACCAGGGCGGCGCCTTCATCCTGGACCTGGGCACCGGCCGGATGGAGGCCCACGCCCACGTGCTGGAACTGCTCGGCCTGTCCCCCGAACAGTTCGACGGACAGGTGGAGACCCTGCTCGCCTGCGCCGTCCCCGACGACATGCCCGCGCTGATGGCGGTCGTGGAGCCCGACCGGCTGGCCGCCGGCGGACAGCAGCTGGCGTTCCGTATCCGCCGCCCCGGCGGCGAACTGCGCTGGCTGGGCCTGCGCTGCCGGGTGGAGGTCGACGCCGGCGGCACCCCGCGGCGCGTCCTGGGCGTGGTGGCCGACGCCTCCTACCTGCGGCCGAGCGCGGACGAAGTGTCCCTCGTACAGCGGCTGTCGGCGACCCTCGCGGGAGCGGCGACCATCCGTGAGGTCAGCCGGCTGGCGGTCGCGGCCCTGCGCGAACCGCTCGGCGCCTCCCGTGTCGCCGTCGGCGAACTGGAGCCCGAGCGCCTCATCGTCACCGCCCTCGACCCCCCGGAGCCCGACGCCTGGCCCGAGGTCTGGCGCGCGGAATGGCGTTCCGAATGGCCCGACGTACCGCTCGGCGACCTGCCCACCCTCCAGAGCGCGCTCCGCGCCGGCCACATGAGCCTGTGGCCGCCGGGCGCGGCACTGGAGCCGGGGCTCCTCGGCGTCGGGCCCGGCGGCCTCGCCGTCCTGCCGCTGCCCGCCGAAGGCAGGATGGTCGGGGTGTGCCTCGTGGGCTGGGACGAGGAGCACCGGTTCGCACCGGAGGAGCGCTCGCTGCTGACCGCGACCGCGGGGCTGGTGGGGCAGGCCCTGGTACGCGCCCACGCGCTGGACGCGGGCCACGAACTCGCCACGATGCTCCAGCGCAGTCTGCTGCCCCGCAAGCTCCCCGAGCTGCCGGGCGGGGTCGCCGTCGCCCGCTACCTGCCCGCGACCGCGGGACTGGAGGTCGGCGGGGACTGGTACGACGTCATCCCGCTCGGCGACGGACACGTGGCGTTCGTCATCGGGGACGTACAGGGCCACAGCGCCGGAGCCGCCACCATCATGGGCCAGATGCGCACGGCCGTCAGGGCGTACGCGGTGGAGGGCCACCCGCCCGACGTCGTGGTCGCGCGCGCCAACCGTCTGCTCGTCGGCATGGAGACCGACCTCTTCGCCACGTGCACGTACGTGGACCTCGACATGGAGGAGGGCATCGCCAGGGTGGTCCGGGCCGGCCACCTGCCGCCGGTGGTGCGCCACCCCGACGGCGTCACGGAGGAGATGGCGGTCGAGGGCGGGCCGCCCCTGGGCGTGCTCGCGGAAGCCGAATTCCCCATGACCGAGGCGGGGCTGCTCCCCGGAACCCTGCTGGTCCTGCTGACCGACGGCCTGGTCGAATCCGCCCGGCTGCCCCTGGAGGAGGGCATGCGGCGGGTGTGCGACGCGCTCATCGAGGCCGACCCGGTCGACGCCGGAGGGGTGGCCGACGACCTGGTCGCGGGCGTGGGCCGCCGCGACGACGACGTGGCGTTGCTGCTGCTGCGCTACGACGGCACGGCGGGCCGGCCCAAGCGGAGCCACTGGACGGTGTGGCGCCTGCCCAAGGCCGTCCTGCACGCGCGCCGGTTCACCGCGCGCACGCTGCGGTCCTGGGGCGTGGTGGAGGAGCTCGACACCGCTCTGCTGATCGTGTCCGAGCTGGTCACCAACGCGATCGCGCACACGCAGGGCGAGGTGGGCATGGACCTGACCCTGTCCACGGACCGGCTGCGGATCGCCGTGAACGACGCCTCACCGCGCAGCCCCGTCAAACCGGTGTCGGTCAGCTGGGAGTCGACCGGCGGCCGCGGCCTGCTCATCGTCGAGGCGACCGCGACGGCCTGGGGATCGGTACCGCTCAGCGGCGGCAAGCAGGTCTGGGCCGAAATCCCCTGGCACGCCGGAGCCGCCTGATCCGCCGGACGCCCCCTGGCCGCGTCAGCCGGCCCGCTTGCCGGTGATCTCCAGCAGTTGCGGGTCGAGGCAGTTGCAGGCCACCACCTGGGCCGGGCCGGGAGAGGCGGCGGCGGGGAGTTCGATGAGCGCGGTGAGGCTCTGCTTCGCGTCGGCGCTGCGCCATTTCTTGTCCTTGGCGCCCAGCAACGCGCTGTCGTCGGAGCCTTCGCCGAAGGTGAACGTGACCGTACTCTCCTTGCCCCGCGTCTTCTGCGTGCGCGTGAGCGGGCAGGCGACCAGAGAGGATCCGCCGGCCGTTTTGAGCACCGGCAGCGCGGGGCCGGACACCTCGTGCTCGAAGGTGTAGGTGAGCAGGTTCTTGAGCTCGGGCTCCTTGGCCTTCGCGGCGAGCTTGGCGACCATCTCGCCCGTGAGCGGACCCGGCGCGAACGCGTCGCTCTCCGGCTCGTCCGGGGTCGTGAAGCTCGTGTAGTCGGCGAAGCGGCCGCACACCGCCCGGTCCGCCTCCGCCGTCGGCGACAGCACGGCCGCTCCGGCCGCGTCGCGCCCGGCCGCGGCCACCGGGGTCGGGCGCAGCTGCACCGTCGTCCACGCGAACCGAGAGACGCTGGTCGACTCCAGGGGTGCCGGTGCCTCCATGGCCACCCACGTCTCCACGGCCGCCTTCCACTCGCCGCCGGGCGCTTCCTGCTGGAAGTAGTGCACTGCGGTGGCCGGGCCGTTCTCCCATCCGTTCGCCTTGCTGAACACGACGAAGTACCGCGGGTAGGACGGCTGGTCCCGCTCGGCGGGAATCACGAACGAGGGGTTCACCAGACCGGTCGAGTCGGGTTCGGTCCCGGGCGTGTTCCGCAACGTGCGGATGGAGGCCTTCGCCTTCCACTCCGCGAGCAGCGGCCCGGTCGCCACCTGGGACGTGGCGTCGGTCTCCTTCCACCCCGCCGGGGTGCGGCGCTCCCATTCGAACCGGCCGAACACCTTCTCCGCGTCGGCCTGGGCGATCACCAGTGGGGGCGGCGGCGGGACCGACGGCTTCGCCGCCCCGGAGGGCGACCCGCCATCGCCCTTCCCGCCCGTTCCACCCGTGCACCCGGCGGCCCCGCCCGCCATGAGCACCACGGCCGTACCGACCGCAGCAGCTCTGCCCCACCCCATTGCTCGCCCCTTCCCCCGAAATGCCGCCGCGCGGGCAGGTTCGGTCCGTCCCCGCCCCGGCGTACCAGGACCCTACGTCGTGAGGCCCGGCCCGCCGCGGGCGGGAGGGCGGATCAGGCCATCACCGCCGGCCGGGCGCACCGGCGGCAGGCGCGTGCCGAGGCGGCGATCTTCGCGTGGAAGACGAGGGCGACCGCACCCGCGAGGGCGCAGAGCGGCCAGCGGGACGTCAGCAGCGACGCGGCGGCGAACGTGAACGCGCTCAGTGCCAGGGCGACCGCGGCGGTGGTGCCCGTCCAGGCGACCAGGACCGGCAGCCGGTCCGGGGTGGAGAGCCGGCGGGCGAGGCGGCCGGTGGCGGCCAGGAACACCGCTGCCGCCAGGGCGGTGGCCGCGGCGGTGCCGCCCAGGTGGGCGAGCAGTACCTGGGCCGCGTACGGCAGCCGGTGCGCCGTGGGTCCGGCTGCGGCGAGCAGGTACCAGCAGGGGAGCAGGAGGGGAGCGAGCAGCAGGATCCTGCGGGAGGTGTGCCGGGCCTGGACGATGGTCAGTTCGCGCTGGAAGTCCGGTGCGAGTTCGGCGACGCTCCCGAACCGGCGCACGGCCTCCCGCGCCGCCTCGTGACCGGGTTCGCCACCGGGTGCCAAATCCGCCGCCGCGTCGAGCAGCCCCTCGCGCAGCTCGGCCAGCATCCGTGCCTTCTCGCGATCGGCGCCGCGCAGGACGGCGGCCAGCTCGGCCACGTGGGCCTCGATCGGATCGCCGGCTCCGTCGGTCCCGTCCTCCGCGCTCACGTCGCGGTCCGCGGCTGTACCGGTTCGAGTACCGAGCCGATCGCGGCGGTGAACTCCCGCCACACCTTCCGCTCGCTGTCCAGGCTGCGCCGGCCGGCGTCGGTCAGCTCGTAGCAGCGCCGCCGGCGTTCGCCCACGGACTCCCAGGTACTGGACAGCAGGCCGAGCCGCTCCAGCCGGTTCAGGGCGGGGTAGATGGTGCCCTTGCGGAGCTCCAGCACGCCGTTGCTGCGCTCCTGCACCGCGGTGATCACGGCGTAGCCGTGCAGGGGGCCGGATTCGAGCACCGACAGCAGCAGCCCGTCCAGGTGCCCGCGTACCTCACTCGCCTTCATGGTCAGGCAGCCTACCCACACCGCGTCACCGTCGTATAGGTTGCCTGGCAATCTATTGCCAACCGATCCACAGACCCGCCGACCGAGCGATCCGGAGTGCCCTGGTGACCAAACTGCTGCTGTCCGTCCACGTCCTCGCGGCGATCCTGGCGATCGGCCCGATCGCGGTCGCGGCCTCGATGTTCCCGCGCCACACCCGCACCCCGTCCGAGGACGGTGAGGGACGGCAGACGGCGAAGGTGCTGCACCGGATCTGCCGCGGCTACACGCTCGTCGGCATCGCCGTACCCGTCTTCGGCGTCGCCACCGGAGCTCGGCTCGGTGTGCTGACCGACGCCTGGCTCCTGGTGTCGATCGTGCTCACCGCGGCGGCCGCGGCCCTGCTCGCGCTGGTGATCCTGCCGGGGCAGCAGCGGCTGCTCGACAGTCCGGAGAAGTCGGGCGCGGCCCGGCTGGCCATGGTCACCGGCGTGTTCAACCTGCTCTGGGCGGTCGTGGTCGTACTGATGATCGTCCGCCCCGGCTCCACCACGGGAGCGTGACCGGCGTGCGCGTCCTGCGGATCGCGGCGCAGGTGGAGGCCGCTTCCCTGGCCCTGCTCCTGGTCAACCTCCTCACCGCGCACACCGGAGCGGTCGCCTCCCTCGGCGGCCCGGTCCACGGCACGGCCTACCTGATCGTCGTCCTCACCGCCCGGCGGGCGTCCGCGGACCCGGCGGCGAGGTGGCGGGCCTGGATCCCCGGGGTCGGTGGCCTACTGGCCCTGCGCCGGCTGCGGCGTGCCGACACCGGGATGCCGCCGGGGGTGTACGGCTCGTAGGCCACCGACGGTACGGCTGCTTCCCGGGCAGCGGGTGCGACGGCGGCCCACCGGTCCACCAGGGCCCGGGCTCGGTGACGGGTCGTAGCGGCTCGACACCCTCGACTACACGCGGGGCGAGGGGTGCTGCCGCGGTGCGGCCGGTCCGGTGCCGCCCAGACGCGGATCAGAGTGCGATCCAGTACCGCCGCGCGGGGCCGTGCGGGGTGTCCCGGACGCTTTCGAGGACGCCGCCGTTGCGCTCTATGGTCCCCGCCGAGGCGAGGTTGTCGACCGCGCAGACGAGCAGCACCCGGTCCAGGCCGAGCGCCCGCGCCTCTTCGAGCATCCGGCCCAGCGCCCAGGTGGCCACTCCGCGCCCCCGTGAAGACGGCCGGATGCCGTAGCCGATGTGGCCGAACTGCCGCACATGGTCGGTGAGCCCGTACCGAAGGGCGATCCCGCCCTCCACCCGGGAGCCCTCGACGATCCACCGGTACACGCAACCGCGTTCCGCGTCGGCGGATTTCGCACCCGACGCGTCCGCCAGCCGCGCCACCCATGCCGCGAACCCCTCCGGTGACTCGACCTCGTCGGACCCTTCCAGCCCGAACCCGTCCTCATGGAGGCCCGCGCCCCACTCGTGATGCGCTTCGAGCCAGGAGCAGTGCAAGCGGGCCATGGGCTCGATCAGTTGAAGCATGCGCCGACGATAGCGGTGCGGGCCAGCACCCTCCACGGCCGGCGAGGCCGGGCGGCCCGCGGCGGAGCGGCGCCGGACCCGGCGTGTCAAGCCGATGCCAAGCCGGCGCCAAGAGCCCCGTGCCATGGTGACCACCTCGAACCGGTGGCGCAGACCGACTGCCCGCGCGCCTCGGCGTCCTCCCCGGCTTCCGGCCCACCCACCACGACACCGCCCGCGGTGAGCTGGTCGAACTCTCTGCCATCGGCCTGCGCCACCGGAGGACCGCGACGGGACCTCAGGCCGTGGCGCCGTCCTGAGCCCCGGCCGCGGGGCGGGCAGCGGCGACGAGTTCGACCTCGAAGCCGTCGGCGTTCTCCAGGTACGCGGCGTAGGTCCGGTCCCCGCCGGCGTGCGGGTGGCGGTCGGGGAACATCAGGCTCCAGCCGTGCTGCAGGCCTTCGGCGACCAGGCGTTCCACCGTCTCGTGGTCCTCCACATGGAAGGCCAGGTGGTTCAGCCCGGGCCGGCACCGGTCGTGGCGGTCGGCCGTCAGGGCCGGTGACCGTTCGAGGACCAGGTACGTCGCCCCGAGCCGCCAGCTCCGTCCGTCGCTCCAGCTCTGGAACGGCGTGTACCCCATGGCCTCCAGCAGCCACCCGAAGGAGGCCACGGCCCGGCCGAGGTCCGGCACCCAGATCTCCACGTGGTGCAGCATCCCGGTCGCCCCGGCCGATGGCACGTCGGACATCGCCCGCCACCTCCTTCCCCCTCGTACGCCGCCGATGCGCCGGCGGCGCTGACCATGATGGCGGACCGCCGTACGCGGTCCGGCAACCCTTCGGGCGCCCCGCGAGTCCTTCCCGATGCGGCACACAAGGGGACGGGGGAGTTTCGTGGGAGTGCGCAGAGTGGTGAAGAGCGTCGGCGATTTCCTGGTGGAGCTGGTCGGCGAGGTGGTGGCCGAGGTGGTGCTGAGCCTGCTCGCCTGCGTGCTGCTCGGCCTGCTGGGCCTGATCGTTTATGTGAGCTGGTCCTTCAGCCCGCCCGCGACCGTCGCGGGCGCAGGACTGCTGAGCCTCGCCGTGGCCCACGGAGCCTGGCGGACCTTCCGCACCCCGGCAAAGGGCCGCCGTCGCCGCGGACTCGCGGCCGTGACCACGGCCGTCTTCACCGCGACCGCATTGACCGCGGCCTTCCTGACGCTCTACGCCTTCGACTGCGGCTGCCTCTGAAGGGCGGCAGCTACCTTCCTCGCATGGAACGAGACACCGTCCTGAGCGGCCTCGCCGCGCGGCGAACCGGCAGAACGCCGCAGCAACTGAAGGAACTTGCCGCCGAACTCGGCCTACCTGCTGCGGATCTCCTCGTGGTCGCGGGCCATCCGGTGCCGGCGGAACTCCGTCCCCCGGAGCGCGACGCCGAGGTCCTGAAGCGGTTCGCCCGTCGCATCAGCCACTGCGACCATGCACGACTCGCCGCGCTGGAGGCCTTCGTCCGCTCGCTGCCGCGTATCGCCGCCTCCGGCCCTGCCGGGGAGCCGCCGTGGCTCGGCCGCCGTCCCGCCGAGACCCGCTTCGCCGCCGTGCTGGGAGAACTGATCCGCAACCGCGGCTTCGGCATCCCCGAACTCCCCTTCATGGGGCTGTCCTTCAGCACGCTGTACGGCATGGTGTGGCGCTGGGGCCCGAGCCCGCACAACGTTCAGCAGCTGTGCGCCGTGGCAGGGCCGCTGGGCTGGACGCTGCCCGACCTCTTCGCGGTCGCCGACGAGCCGTACTCGGAGGAACTCCGTCCGATGGTGCACTGCCACCACCTCGGGCGACTCTTCGCGGCGGCCGTCCCCTTGACCACCGCGCAGCTGATCGAGACCGCGAAGGAGGCGGATCGACTGAGCGTGCACGACGTGCGCGGTGCGTGGCAGCCCGTCTCACAGGGGTTCGTCGAGGAGTGCCCGGACTTCCCGTGACAGCCGGCGCCCGGCCTGCCTCGCGGTCAGGCCGGGGTGTCGGCGTCGAGGGGGACGGCCAGGTGGCCGGCCACGGTGGTGAGGGCCGTGCCGAGCGGGAGGGAGATCCGGGTCACGGCGTGCCGGTCGCCGCGGGTGGGGTCACGGTTGACGATCAGGACGGGCTTGCCGGCCTGCGCCGCCTGCCGGACGAACCGGAGGCCGGACATCACGGTCAGTGAGGACCCGAGGACCAGCAGCGAGGTCGCGCCGTCGACCAGCTCGCGGCAGCGCTCGACCCGTCGCGGGGGAACCGTTTCGCCGAAGAAGACCACATCCGGTTTCAGGACGCCCCCGCAGTGCGCGCACGGCACCACGGAGAAGTCCCCGACCTGTTCGTCGGTGAGGTCGGCGTCGCCGTCCGGGTTCAGCCGGGCGGCCACCGGCTCGAAGCCCGCGTTGGCCTCCTCAAGCCGCAGCGCGAGGTCGCGGCGCGAGCGGGTGGCGCCGCAGGAGAGGCACACGACCCGGTCCAGGCTGCCGTGGAGTTCCACGACGTCCTCGCTGCCGGCGGCCTGGTGCAGGCCGTCGACGTTCTGGGTGATCACCCCGGACAGCAGGCCGTGCCGGCCGAACGCCGTGACGGCCCGGTGGCCGGCGTTCGGCCGGGCGCGGCCGAAGGTCCGCCAGCCGAGGTGGCTGCGCGCCCAGTACCGGCGCCGTGCCTGGGCGCTCGCGGTGAACTCCTGGTAGGTCATCGGGGTGTGCCGGCGCAGGCTCCCGCCCTCGCCCCGGTAGTCGGGGATGCCCGACTCGGTGGAGATGCCGGCCCCGCTGAGCACCAGCACGCCGCCGGCCCGCAGCGCGTCGGCGACCGGCCCCGGATCCGTGGTCCCGGGCGGCAGGTCCTCGGTGGGCGTCCAGCTCAGGGTGGGGCGCGTGCGCATGTGACCAGCGTACGGAACGAGCGCGGCGGACACCCGTCCGTCCGGCGCTCCGGTCCGGGTGGCCGGAACTCGTCCGAGCGAGGTGAACGGAAGTCTACTTCTTGGTAACTTGCGCGAGTTGATCAAGGTCGGAGGCGTGGCCGACCCGCGCTCCCGGCCCGAGCCACCCCCCCAGTCAAGGAACCACATTGGCACGCACCGTCCGCACGACGGCCCTCGTCTCCACCTCGGCCCTCGCCCTCGGAATCTCCCTCCTCGGCGCCACCGCCGCCCCCGCCCGCGCCGCGGAAGCGCCCACACCGCACCTGGACTCGGTCGAGCAGACCCTGCGGCAGGTCTCCCCGGGCCTGGAGGGCTCGGTCTGGGAGCGCACCTCCGGCAACCGCCTCGGCTCCTCCACGCCCGGCGGCGCCGACTGGCTGCTCCAGACGCCCGGCTGCTGGGGCGACGCGGCCTGCACCGACCGGCCCGGCTCGCGCCGCCTCCTGGACAAGATGCGCCAGGACATCGCCGCCGCCCGGGAGACGGTCGACATATCGACGCTCGCGCCCTTCCCGAACGGCGGCTACCAGGACGCCATCGTCGCGGGTCTGAAGGAGTCGGCCCAGAAGGGCAACCGGCTCAAGGTGCGCGTCATGGTGGGTGCCGCGCCCATCTACCACTCCACCGTGATCCCCTCGTCCTACCGGGACGAGCTGCTCGCGAAGCTCGGTCCGGCCGCCGCGGCCAACATCACCCTCAACGTGGCCTCGATGACCACCTCGAAGACCTCCTTCTCCTGGAACCACTCCAAGCTGGTCGTGGTGGACGGCGGTTCGGTGATCACCGGCGGCATCAACAGCTGGAAGGACGACTACCTCGAGACCACCCACCCGGTGGCCGACGTCGACCTCGCGCTGTCCGGGCCCGCCGCCGGCTCCGCGGGCCGCTACCTGGACACCCTGTGGGACTGGACCTGCCGCAACAAGAGCAGCTGGAGCTCGGTCTGGTTCGCCGCCTCGCCCGGCGCGGACTGCATGCCCTCCCTGCCCCGGCCCGCCTCCCCGGCGGGCGGCGGGAACGTGCCCGCGCTCGCCGTCGGCGGTCTCGGCGTCGGTATCCGCCAGAACGACCCCACCTCGGCCTTCCGCCCCGTGCTGCCCACGGCCGGCGACACCAAGTGCGGGATCGGGGTGCCCGACAAGACCAACGCCGACCGGGACTACGACACCGTCAACCCGGAGGAGAGCGCCCTGCGCGCCCTCGTGGCCAGCGCGACCTCGCACATCGAGATCTCCCAGCAGGACGTGCACGCCACCTGCCCGCCGCTGCCCCGCTACGACGTGCGGCTCTACGACGCCCTCGCCGCCAAGCTCGTCTCCGGGGTGAAGGTCCGCATCGTCGTGAGCGACCCGGCGAACCGCGGCACCATCGGCAGCGGCGGCTACTCCCAGATCAAGTCCCTGGGCGAGGTGAGCGACGCCCTGCGCGGCCGGGTGGCGGCCCTGACCGGTGACGGCGGCCGGGCGCGGACGGCCCTGTGCGAGAACCTGCAGCTGGCCACCTTCCGGGCGTCCGACCGGCCGACCTGGGCCGACGGCAAGCCGTACGCCCAGCACCACAAGCTGGTCTCGGTGGACGGATCGGCCTTCTACATCGGTTCCAAGAACCTGTACCCGTCCTGGCTCCAGGACTTCGGCTACATCGTCGAGAGCCCGGACGCGGCCGGACAGCTGAAGAGCGACCTGCTGGACCCGCAGTGGCGCTACTCGCAGGCCACCGCCACGTACGACTACGCCCGCGGCCTCTGCCAGGGCTGAGGCCACGCACCACCCCACCACCTCCAGCACCACCGCCGGGGCGCCTCTCGAGGCGCCCCGGCGGTGGTGCGCTGTGCGCTGCGCCCGGGCTACAGCGCGGGAGGGCCCGAGTGCACCGAGGTGTCGGCATCCCGCAGCTCGGCGAGCAGCTCGCTCTGTCCGACCAGCAGCTCGGTGAGGATGCGTCGTGCGGCTCGCAGGAGTTCGGCCACATCGCCGCCGGCGAGGGCGTAACTGACCGTCGAACCGTCGCGTATGGAGACCACGATGCCGGACCGGCGCAGGACCGCGAGCTGTTGCGAGAGGTTCGACGGTTCGATCTCGATCTCGTTCAGCAGCTCACGCACGGGTACGGGGCCGTTCTGAAGGAGTTCGAGCACGCGGATCCGGACGGGGTGTCCGAGCATCCGGAAGAACTCCGCCTTGGCCTGGTACAGCGGGACCTGCATGTGGCAACGCTCCTACCCGGGTTCTGACCTATGGACGGGGACGGCGCTCGCTTCCGCCGGGCCCGCCCCCGGTGACCATGACCAGCCATTCTCCTGTACCCCGGCTCCGCCCCACCCTCCGGTGACAGCATTCGGATGTGCCGAGTTGAAGATTTCTTCAACTCGTGGGCAAAAAAAGAGTCGGGGTACAGGAAGGCGGCTAGAGTTCCAGATCCGCTTCGATCCGCTTGAGCTGGTGCCGGGCCATGGCCAGGTTGGACTTCGCCTTGTCCAGGACGATGTAGAGGAACAGACCGTTCCCGCCCCGCCCCTTGAGCAGCCGGATGAGGTGGTACTGGCTGCCGAGGGTGATCAGTACGTCCTCGATGTCCTCCTTGATGCCCAGCATCTCCATGGTGCGGGCCTTCGCCCGGATCACATCGGTGTTGCCCGCGGCGGCGACCGTCAGGTCGAGGTCCTTGCCGCCCCCGAGCGTGCCGAGGGCCATGCCGCTCGTGTAGTCGACCAGCGCCGCCCCCACGCTCCCCTCGATCGAGGTCATCGCCTCTTTGAGGGAAGTCTCCACGTTCACCATCGTTGCAGCCTCCTCGTTTTCACGGCCCTGGCCGGCTTCACGTCTCCGGCCGGGTTGCACGGGGGACGCTACGCGTTGGAGGCCAGGTACGTGGCGAACATCAGGTATTCGGGCAGGATATGGACCTCCGTCCGCTAGGGTGCGAGCCCGTGATCACCCGACTGCCCTGAAAAGGACGGGAGTCGGCGCAGGTCCGGGAGCCCCCGTGCCGGGCCTGCGGGAGGCCCGGCGGAGGAGATCCGTGCAGCTCGGAGCCGGTCGGTACGCCGACCCCGAGCCCCTGCCGAACCACGTCACGGGCACACGGCGCCGGTTGACGGCTTTGGCCGACGGGCGACTACAGCTGGTACCCGCCGGACACCTCGATGTCCTGGGCCGTGATCCAGCGGCCGTCGTCCCCGACCAGCGCCGCGATCAGCGAGCCGATGTCGTCGGGCTCACCGACCCGGCCGAAGGCGGTCTTCGCGGCGAGGGCCGGCACGACCTCCGGGAATCGGGTGAACGCGTCGTCGGCCAGCCGGGTGCGGGTGGCGCCGGGCGAGACCGCGTTGACGCGGATGCCGCGCGCACTGAACTCCTTGGCCATGTAGCGGGTCAGCACGGTCAGGCCGCCCTTCATCGCCGCGTACGCCCCGTAGCCGGGCTCAAGCCCCGAGGTTGCGGACGCCGCGTTGCTGCTGAACGTTGACGACGGACCCGCCGTCGGCCATCAGCGGCAGGAGCCGCTGGGTCAGGAAGTACGGGCCCTTGAGCAGCACGCGCATCAGCAGGTCGAAGTCCTCCTCGGCGGTCTCCCCGATCAGCGAGGTCCGTGCGATGCCGGCGTTGTTGACCAGGTGGTCGAAGGTGTCGCGGTCCCACGTCGTGCGCAGCGCCTCGGCCACGCGGTCGCGGAAGCGGTCGAAGCCGGAGCTGTCGCCGAGGTCCAGGTGGAGCGCGACCGCCGTGCCGCCCGCCTTCTCGATCGCGGCCACGGTGTCCGCCGCCCCCTGCTCGTTACGGCCGTAGGTCAGGATCACGCCGATCCCGCGTGCGGCGATCCGGACGGCGGCGCTCTGTCCGATGCCGGAGCTCGCACCGGTGACGATGGCTACCTGCATGATGGTCCTCCTGGGAGTCCTGTGGGATGCGGTACTTCCATTGGACGCCTCTGACCTGCTGTTCCAGTAGAACGATCGTCCAGGAGACTTGCCCGATCCTCCCGCATGCGGGATGCCGGGGCCGGTGCTGTGCTGCACTGGAACCATGGATCTGGAAGAGCTGCGGACCCTGATCGCCCGGCACGCGCGCCCCGACGCGACCACGGCCGTGGACGGGGTGCTCGTATCGAAGGTGGACCGGTCGGACGCCCCGGAGCCGGCCACCACCGGCACCGTGCTCGCGGTCATCGCGCAGGGCACCAAGCGCCTCGCACTCGGGGACCGGGTCCTGGAGTACGGCGCCGGACAGTACCTCGTGGCCTCCGTGGACCTGCCGGTCACCGGCCAGTTCCTGCGCGTCGGCCCCGACCGCCCGGCGCTGGGCTTCGGCCTGGTCCTGGAGCCCGCCGACATCGCCGAACTGCTCCTGCTCGCCGGCCCGGGAGACGTCCCCCGGGCCGGCGGCACCGGCGTGCCGGCCCTCGCCGTCTGCGACGCGCCCGACGAACTCCTCGACGCCGTGCTGCGGCTGCTGCGGCTCCTCGACCGGCCCCGCGACCGGGCCGTGCTCGCTCCGCTGGTCAAACGCGAGATCCTGTGGCGGGTGATGACGGGGGAGCAGGGCTGCACCGTGCGCCAGCTCGGTCTCGCCGACAGCGGCCTCAGCCACGTGGCACGGGCGGTGGCGTGGATCCGCAGCCACTACGCGCAGCCGTTCCGGGTCGAGGACCTGGCCCGGCTGTCCGGCATGAGCCAGTCCGCCTTCTACCGCAACTTCCAGGCGGTCACCGCGATGAGCCCGCTCCGCTTCCAGAAGCAGATCAGGCTCCAGGAAGCCCGCCTGCTGCTCGCCACGCGCCCCGGCGACGTCACCGGCGTCGCCCACCGCGTCGGCTACGACAGCCCGTCGCAGTTCAGCCGCGAGTACCGGCGGCAGTTCGGCACACCCCCCAGCAGGGACGCAGCCGTTGTCAGTGGTGATCGCTACGGTCGGCACACCTGATCGCTGAGGAGCGCCCACCATGAGATCTCCGGCCGAGCTGGGCCACGTCCACTGGCACGACCTGACCCATGCCCACGGCCCGGCCGAGGACGTGCCCGAGCTGATCAGGGCGCTCTACGCGGACGACGACGACACGGTCGGCGAGGCGATCCACGAGCTGTACGGCACCATCCACCACCAGGGCACCGTCTACCCGGCCTCCGCACCCGCCGTCCCCTTCCTCGCCCACGCCGTGCTCCACGCCCCCGGCCGGCGCGACGCGTTGCTGGTGCTGCTCGCCGTCCTGGCCGACCACGACCCGCAGGACACCGAGTCGCCTTCCTGGCAGGGCAGTTCGGCCGCCGCGGTCTGTACTGAGCTCGCCCGGGTGCTCCCGGACCTGCTCCCCTGCCTGGACGACGCCGAGCGCGCGGTCCGCAGGGCGGCGCTCCGGGTGGTCGCCGCCGTCGCCGACCGGCTGCCGGCCGAGGTGCGGGCCACGGCCGAGCGCCGGGTCGACGCGCTGTACGCCACCGATCCCGTCGCGGCGGTACGGGCGGACGCCCTGGTCGCCCTCGACCGGTTCGGCCGCGGGGCCGAGGCCTTCGACAGCCCGTTCCCCGAGGTCAGGCTGGCCGCCGCCGTGCTCGCCGCCGAACGCTCCGGGCCGCCGTACGAGCGGCGGACGGTGGACGTCCTCGCCGGGGCCGGGTCCGAACCGGACCCGGGGGACGACGAGTTCCCCTGGGCGAGCGGCGTGTCGCAGGAGGACCGGCTCACCGACCTCCTCACCCGCGACGCGGACGCGGGACTCACCGCGGCCGCCCGGTGGATCGCGGCCGGAGACCTCGGCGCACGCGGATCCCGGCTCGTCCGGCGGATCGCGGAGACCTGGCGCGACCGGGAACCCGAGGCGGTGGCCCTGACGCTCGCCGCCCTGCCGCACCAGCGCGACGCCCGGGCGGCGGCCCACTGCCTCACCACCATCGGCGACTGGATCGAGCGCCTGCCCGAGCCCGGCGCCGACCTCAGGGACGCGCTGTACGACCACGCCCGCGGGGAGGACGAGGCTGCCGCACCCGCGCTCCTCGCCCTGGTGCGCTCGCGCGACCCCCGCGCCCTGGATCTGGTGCTGCGCAACCCCGGCCCGGAGGCCCTCGGCGCGGCCGCCTCGGCCTTCCCCGAAGCGGTCGACCGGCTGGTACCCCCGATACGCCGCACGCTGGCCGCCGGGGCCACGGGCAACGGGGCCATCGCCCTCATCGGCGCCCTTGAGCGGTGCGGCGCCGCCGCGCGGCAGGCCCAGCCCGAACTCCTCGACTGCCTGCGCACCCGCCGCGCGGCCGTCGTGGCCGCCCGCCGGATCGGCCGGGCCGGCATCGTGACGCCGGAGACCATCGCCCTGCTCGACGACGCGGCGGGGAGCACCGACTCCTCGCTCAGTGCCGCCGCGGCCGTGGCCCACCACCGGCTGACCGGCGCGGCGGATACGGCACTGCGCGTCTTCGAGGACCTGCTCGCAGCGCCGGGCCCCGTCCACTGGCACCTGAGCGGCCTCCAGCCGCTCGGCAGCGCCGCCGCCCCGCTCCTGCCGCTCATCGAGCCGATGCTGACGGCCCGGTACGAGTGGACCCGTATGGCGGCCGCCGAGGCCCACCACACGGTCACCGGCTCCCCGGAGCGGGCCGTCCCCGTTCTCGCCGCCCTGATCGGCCCCACCCCGGTCGGACTGCGCGCCCTCAGAGCCCTCGCATCCATCGGGCGGATCCCCGAAGAACTGCGCCCGACGCTCCGGTCGTTCGCCTCCTCGCCGCTGCGCCTGCTCCCCGCGACGCCCTTCGCGGAAGTCCACCCCGACGAAGAACTCCGCACGCTCGCCCGTACCTTGCTCGCGCGCGACTGAACCGTCCCGGTGCGCAAGCGGCGGGTGGGAACGGGACGGCGTGCGATCACCGCGGGGGAGAGGTGGGATGGAAGCAGACAGCGCGGAAGTTCCCACCAGCCGGGAGGCGAGTCCGGTGACGACACGTTCCGAAGCCGCCAGTGCCAGTGCCAGTGCCAGTGCCAGTGTCTGCGTCGGCGTGGCCCGCCGCTGGGCGCGGACGGTGAGCGTTCTCGGGGTCCTGTGCCTCCTGCCGGCCCTCGCCCCCGCGGCACGGGCCGCCCCGGAACCGCCCTGTTCCCCGGGATGGCTGTGCGGATGGACCGGCCCCGGATACACCGGTGTGGCCAGCCTCGTCGCGCAGGACATGCGCCGGTACCCCGAGACGACCGCCTATGTCGGATTCAACGACGCCGCGTCGGTGTGGAACGCGGGCAGGACGTGGAGCGCGAACGGCGTGCGCCTGGGCCGTTGCGTGACCGTGTACAACAAGCCCGACTACGCCGGAGCACGACTGACTGTCCAGCCCGGCCAGGGGATCCCGCAGCTCGCGGCGTCCTTCGGACACGTCCGCTCCAGCCGCTTCCACACGTGCCGGCAGGCCTGACGGCCGGCACCTGTGGACGTGACGCCGTGCCGTGCGGCGAGGTGGCCGATATCCTGATGTCCTCTCCCGGGGGCTCTCCTCACGAAGGGCAGCACGATGGACCGGCAGACCAACCGGCATCGGCGTCTCCTGCTTCTCGCAGCACCGCTCCTCGCCTCCGCGGTCGGCATCACCCCGGCCTTCGCGGCCCAGGGCCGCCCGCAGGCCGAGCCGGGAGCCGCACCCGCGGCAGCCTCCTGCCGGCTCGTCGTGTCCGGCAGCGGCAAGCCGGGCGCCGACGCGCGCTACACACTGCGTCTCGGCGGGTTCCCCGCGAAGCAGGCGGTCCGCGTCGACGGGCCGAAGACGTCCTTCCGGGCCACCGTGAACGGCAAGGGCGAACTGGACCGTCAGGGCCTGAAGCACGGCGCGTACCGCGTGACGTACAAGGCCCGCGGGTCCCAGAAGGACGCAACCGTCACCTGCGCCGTCCCGCCCGCCGACAAACAGGGCGGCGGCAAGCAGTCCGTGAAGGTCGGCAAGGTCGAGGTGGTCGTCCTGACGCCGCCCGGAACCGCCGTCGACTGCACGAAGCCGACGACGGCGGAGTTCGACGGCAAGATCACGGCCACCGGGCCGGGGAAGGTCCGATTCCACTGGACCCTCGACGGCGGCTCCAAGCCGGTCTCACCCGGCACGGCCGACTTCCCCGCCGGTACCACGACACAGGCCCTGCTGCACGTGGCCGACGTACCGGCCAAGCCGAACGCCTCGACGGTGACGGTCCACGCCACGCTGCACCTGCCCGACCAGAAGATGAGCGCGCGGAGCGGGCCGGTGACGTTCACCTGCGAGAACAACTGACGTAGCCCGACCCGGCGTCACTTAACGTGTTTAAAGCGGGCAATACTGGAAACGCTGAGTAGCCACAAGGTGTAAAGGTCAAGGCGAAAGGCGGGATTCATGTCCGTGAGCATTGCAATCATCCTCGTCGTGGTGGCGGCATCCATCGCTGCGATCGCGCTCGTCCCGGGGGTTGCATCCGCGCAACCCGACCAGACCGCATCCCGATCCGGTGACGAGGACGCACGCAGGACGGACCCGGGCCGGCCCCCTGCCCGCCGGCTGCGCACCATCCCACCGCAGCAGACCAGGGAACACCGGCGAAGCTTCGGCTGATGCGGTGACCCGCCCGTCCGCCCGCACGCTCGGTTCGGGCGGACGGGCGGACGGGCGGACGGGCGGCCCGAGCGGGTTACGCCGCCCCGCGCGGGCCGGTGGCCAGGGACCGGTGCAGCGCGAGCACGCTCAGCCCGAACATCACCACGCCCAGCGGGACATGGAGCCCCGGCACGTGCGCGATGCCGATGACCACCTGCAGCGAGGCCAGAGCGAGGAAGCCGGACGCGTGCAGCACGGGCCGGGGCGAGCCACCGCCCGGCCGCCACGCCAGGACCGCCGCGAGGACGTACAGCATCGACGCTCCGTACATCACCCGCGCTCCGACGCTGTGCAGCACCTCGCCGTAGGACGTGGACAGCAACAGCCCCGCGGTGACCGCCTGGAAGAGCAGGGACAGGGTCTGCAGGGCGATCGCGACCCCCTGGAAGGTGAGCCTGCCCGGTGCTGTCGTCATCTGCGCGCTCATGATCTGGTCCCCTCTTCTGCCCTGCGGCTGTGGATCATTGGTGTCTCGACGGTCCGACGACGCGGGTCCGCGAAATGTGAGGCGGGGACCCGCCTCACATCGCGGGGCCGTGTTTCGTCGTAGCGGCGGAAGAGAAGCCGATGTGACGAGCGAGGGAGCGGCCGCGACCATGAACACCCCATCCGGGCCCGGGCACCAGGAGTCCACGCAGGACGCACAGGACCCGCAGGACCTGCAGGACCTGCAGGACCTGCAGGACCCGCAGGACTCGGGAGACCTGAGCGCGATCGTCGGCGAGCGGCGCCGGCTGATCAATCTCGGCTACCGCATGCTCGGTTCGGTCGCCGAGGCCGAGGACGTCGTGCAGGAGACGTACACGCGCTGGTACGCGATGTCGCCGCAGCAGCAGGACGCCATCGAGTCGCCCGGCGCCTGGCTGACGAAGGTCGCCGGCCGCATCTGCCTCGACGTGCTCGGTTCGGCGCGGGCCCGGCGCGAGCGCTACGTCGGGGCGTGGATACCCGAACCGCTGCCCGACCGCGGGGAGTGGTTCGCCGGGCGGACGGGCGGCGGCTGCGAACCGGCGGACCCCGCCGACCAGATCACCCTGGACGAATCCGTGAACATGGCCTTCCTCGTCATCCTGGAGTCGATGACGCCGGCCGAACGCGTCGCGTTCGTCCTGCACGACGTGTTCCGCTACCCGTTCGCCGAAGTCGCCGAGATCGTCGGCCGCACGCCCGCCGCCTGCCGGCAGCTGGCGACATCGGCCCGGCGCAGGATCGGGGCCGGGCGGCCCCCGGCGGCCCCGGCCGCCGGCCAGGCCACCGTGGTCCGGCACTTCAAGGAGGCCTGGGAGTCCAAGGACATCGAGGCCCTCGTCGGCCTCCTCGACCCCGATGCCGTCATGACCGCCGACGGCGGCGGCATGGTCGGGACCGTCCTGCGCCCCGTCGAGGGCGGCAGGAGCATCGCCCAGTACCTGATCCACATCGCGGACAAGGCCCCTGGGCTGGAACTCCTGGAGCGGACGGTCAACGGCCGGCCCGGCCTGGTCGCCCGGCACACCGGCGTCGCGGTGACGGTGGCCGCCTTCGAGGTGGCCGACGGCCGTGTCGGCCGCATCTGGGCCGTCCGCAACCCGGAGAAGCTCCGCGCGTGGACGGAAGGCTGAGCCGAGACACCGTCCCACGGGACGGCCGGTGCGGGTGGTGCGGACAGTTGGGGTGGTGCGGGTGGTGGGCCCGCGGGTGACGCGGGCCCACCACCTCGCGCCGACTACCGCGTGGAGCCCGGGCGCCGGGGTGCCGGGCGGCAGGGTGCCGGAGGGCCGTAGCAGGGAAGGCGGGCCGCCCTGCCGGCCGCGTACAGGAGGCGCTCCACCGCCCGGGAGCGGCGGGTGAGCCTGAGGCGGCGCCCTTGTCGGGGCCACCAGTCGAGGGCGGCCAGGAAGCCGGAGTCGCAGAAGGTGATCCGCGAGCAGTCCAGCACCAGGCCGGTATGACCGTTGTCGGCCGCCGAGGCCAGGAACGCCCGCAGCGGAGCGGCGCTGAAGTGGTCGATCTCGCCCGCGAGATGGACCACCAGGGTGCTGCCGAGGGTGGTGCAGGAGTGGATGAGTATGACGCCGGGCGCGGTGTCCGCGCCCGAGTCGTGCACGGCGAGCGGGACCTCGGTCGCGAGAGGGGCGGACAGTATCGGGGCGGTGCTCGAGGTATTCACGTCCCGCTCAACGCCGCCCGCAGGGGGTCGGGAAACGAGTGGCGTGTCCCATTCACCCCATGCGACCAGCGGAGATCCCCGGTCGGGGGAAAGATTCCACCCGGACGGGGCAGGCGGGTGCCCGTGCCGCAACCGGAGGTCGCGGTCACAGCCGCCAGGTCAGCCAGGGGTCCTCACGGCAGTCCTGTTGAAAGGCGGGATCGCTCGTTCCGCCCCCGACCCGGGCCGCCACGCACTTGCCGCTGTTGACGTTGACCAGCTGCCAGGCGGCCGAGGCGGCGTGGAACCGCATCGTCCACAACTGGTCCGGGAACAGCCCCTGCCGGTCCCCGCACAGGTACTGGGTGACAGCGGCGTCGTTGGTGACCCGGGCCGCGTCCACGGACAGGCACAGGCCGCTGAACCGGTTGCGGATCGAGTACACGGTCCCCGCCGGTCCGTCGGACTCCTTCGTGAGGTGCCACAGCTGTTCGTGCCGCTCACCGCAGTCGGCCAGGCGCAGAGGGTCGGCGGGCAGGGTGCTGTCCTGCGGTACGGACAGACACCTGCGGCTGCCCGTGTTGGCCAGCCGGACCAGACCGGCGGCCGGTACGGTCGGTTCCGCACCGGCCGGAGGCGCCTGCGAGGCCGAGGGGGCGGGCGGGACCGGACCGACGGCGCCCGGTGAAGGAACGGACGGGGACACCGGCGTCGGCGCGGGCGGCGTCGGGAGGGGCGCCCGACCCGACGGAGCGGCGGCGGTCGTGGTCGCGGGGGCGGAGCCGGACGGCCCGGCGGACGGAGTCCCGGAACCGGTCCCGGAACCGGCCTGCGCACCGCCGGCGGTCGGCGGGTACGGCTGTACGGGACCCGCACCGACCGGAACGACCAGCGGCTGCCGGCCCCCGAGAACGGCCAGCACCACCACGGCGATCGTGACGACGCAGAGCACCGCCGCGGCGACGAGAGCGGTACGGCCGGAGGCGGCCCGGGTGGCAGGCGGGGGGAGGACCACGGTGAGCGGGCCACCGGAGCGGGCGGGCAGGGCGCCGACCGGTACCGCCGTCGGGCGGTCGGTGCGCTCCAGGACCACGCCCTCGATCGGCCCCCCGTACGCCCGGCGCTCCCCTTCCACGTCGTGCTCCAGGCGCTCCACCTCCCACCGGGCGTACTCCAGCACGTCCGTCGTACGGGCCAGTTCGAGCGCGAGCCCGCCCGACCCCGCAGGCAGTGCCCTGCGTTCGGACGCGGTGGGAACCGTCCGCGCGGCCGTTCCCCGGAGGGAGGCGATCCGCAGGGCGGACGCACGGACGGCCCACACCGCCGCGAGCTGCTCCGCCGCACGGTCCAGCAGCCCGCCCCCGGCGGCGCCGGCCCCGGGCCCGGCCCAGGGTCCGGCCGTCGGCCCGGCAGCGGGCCGGGACGCGGCCGGCGTCGGCCACGGCTCCGCGGGCGGTGCCTGCGCCTGGCCCTGCGGCTGGCCGTGCGCCTGGCCCTGCGCCTCGGAGGGAGCGCCCTCCTGCTCCGCCAGCAGTGCGGCGATCAGGGTGGCCAGCTGCCGCACGATCCGCTCCGACTCCGCCAGATCCGCCTCCGCGCGCCGCAACGCCTCGTCCAGCCGGGGCGGCGGGCCGGCCTCCGCCCCGGCGACCAGGGCGGCGTCGTGCAATCGACCCGCCCGGCGCAGCAGGGCCGTGCGGCCCCGCCCGTCGCGCACCCGGTCCCGTACCACTTCGTTGAGCAGGCCCCGCGGGATGATCCTGACCCCGGAGCGGTACTCGCCCCAACTGGTCTTGCCCCCGCCGTACCGCCGGGCCATCTCACGCACGGTGAGCCCGGCGGTGAGTTCGACGAGGAACCGGGCGAGCTCGTCCGCCGCCCCCGTCGCGCCCTTCATGGCCCCCTGCGGGCGTCCGGCTCGCGCCATGCCTTCCCCCTGATCCGTCCGCGGACAACCCGGCACAGTCCGGGACCACGGAACACCAGCCGCCCGGCACCGTCCAGCGGAAGGCGTGCGGTTGTCTCGAATCCGGCGGGCGAACGTCCGCACGCCGGGCACCGCCCGGACCGGCCGACGGTTCCGCCTACGATGTACTTGTCATGATCAGATTGAAGGTTCTGGGCTCGCTCCGGGTCGAGGTCGACGGCCGCACGGTCGACACGGGCGGCCGGCTCTCCCGGATGGTGCTCGTCCAGCTGCTGCTCGCCCGCGGGGCGGTCGTACCCACCGAGCGGATCGTCGAGCGGCTGTGGCCGACGCGCGTCCCTTCGAGTTCGCAGTCCTCGCTCCACGCCTACATCGCGCGTCTGCGGCGCGTCCTCGAACCGGAACGCCCGCCGCGAACGCCCGCTCGGCTGCTCGTCAGCGCGCCCTACGGCTATGCCCTCGCCGTGGAGCAGGACGCGGTGGACGCCTGGGTCTTCGAGAGCCGGGTCGCGGCCGCCACCGCGCAGGGGCTGCCCGCCCGTGCCGCCGCGGACGCCCTGGCCGAGGCGCTCGCCTCCTGGGGCGGGCAGCCGTACGCGGAGTTCTCGGACGAGCCGTGGACCGCCGGTGAGCGCGTCCGCCTGGAGGAGCTGCACCGGGCCGCCCGCGAGCGGCTCGTCGCGGCCCGCCTCGGCTCGGGCCGGGCCGAGCAGGCCCTCACCGAAGCGGGCGCGCTGACCCGGGAGCAGCCGCTGCACGAGGAGGGCTGGCGGCTGCTGGCCCTGTCCCTGTGGGCCCGCGACCGCCAGGGGGACTCCCTGGCAGCGCTGCGGCGGGCCCGGCACGTGCTCGGCGAAGACCTCGGCGTCGAGCCCGGGCCCGCGCTGCTGGAGCTGGAACAGGCCCTGCTGCACCAGCGTCTCGACGTGCTCCACCGGGCGACCGGAACACCCGCCGCCGTCGTACCCGTCCCCGCGGTCTCCGACCCCGCAGAGGCCTCCGCCGTCGCTGCCGACCTCGCGGTCGCCGTCCCGACGACCGCCGCTGTGACTTCCGCCGCTGTGACTTCCGCCGTTGCGGCGGTCACCGTCCCGACCGCGCTGACGGCGGACCGCCTCCTGGGCCGCGACCGGGAGCTGGCCCGGATCGCCGCCGCGGCGGACCGCGCACGGGCCGGCCGGGCCCAGGTGGTCCTCGCCTCCGGCGAAGCCGGCATCGGCAAATCGAGCCTTCTGGAGGCCGCCGTCCGCCAACTGCCCCTGCAGGGCTGGCTGGTCGGGGCCGGGCAGTGTCCGGAGACCGACGGCGCACCGCCCGGCCGGGCCTGGTTCGAGATGCTGCCGCGCCTCGCCGGGGCCGCGCCCGCGGGCCCGTACGCGGACGAACTCGCCCCGCTCCTGGCCCCGGGCACCGCGCCCCGCTCCGCGCAGCAGGACGGCAGCCCGGCCCAGCGCTTCCGCCTGCACAAGGCGCTGCTCGGCTGGCTCCGCGACACCGCCCTGCGGCAGCCGCTGGCGATCGTGCTGGACGACCTGCACCGGGGCGACCGCGAGAGCATCGAGCTGTTCCTCCTCTGCGCGGAACAGCTGCGGGACGTACCCCTGCTCCTGGTGGCCGCGTACCGCACCGGCGAGGGCGACCTCACCGCCGCACTGGCCCGACTGGCCGCCTGCGAGCCCGTACGGCTGCCCCTCGCCGGACTGTCCGACGCCGACGCGGCGGAGCTGCTGCGGCGCGGTGCGACCGGCATGAGCGACCGGGCCGCGGTGGCCCTCGCCGAACGAGCCGGGGGGAACCCCTTCTACCTGCGCGAGAGTTCGCTCCTGCTGGCCGGCGAGGGCGAGCGGCGGGCGCTGGCCCACGTCCCGCAGGGAGTCCAGGACGTACTGCGGCGACGGCTCGCCCTCCTCGCGCCGGCCGTCACGGCCGGACTGCGGCTGGCGGCCGTCGCCGGCCGCGAGAGCCCGGTCTCCCTCCTCGTCCACGCCGCCGACAGCGATCCCGAGCAGCTCCTGGACGCCCTCGACGCGGGGGTCACCGCCGGGCTGCTCACCGAGCCGCGCCCGGGCACGGTCCGCTTCACCCACGCCCTAGTCCGGGACGCGCTGGAGGGCGACCTCACGCGGCTGAGGCTCGCCCGGATGCACTCCCGGCTGGGCCGGAGCCTGATCGCCCTCGCCTCGGACGACGTCGCCGCCACGGCCCACCACCTGCTGCGGGCGGCCGCGGTGGTGACCGCCGACGCCGCGCCCGCGGTCCATCACGCCCTGCTGGCGGGCGAACAGGCGGTGCGGCGCTACGTCCCGCAGAACGCCGAGACCGTCCTGACCGCGGCTCTCGGGCTCCTCGACGAGCATCCGTCCGCCTTCGCCGGCCAGGACGCCGCCCTGCTCCGCGTCACCCTGCTGGGCCGGCTGGTGGACTGCCGGATCCGGATGGGAGCCGTGGTACCCGCCCGGGAGGCACAGGAGCAGGCCGTACGGGTGGCCCGCGCCGAGGGCCGCGCCGATCTGCTCATCGCCGCCTATACGACGTG
The DNA here is from genome assembly GCF_040684695.1 of Streptomyces erythrochromogenes. Lineage (GTDB taxonomy): Bacteria > Actinomycetota > Actinomycetes > Streptomycetales > Streptomycetaceae > Streptomyces > Streptomyces erythrochromogenes_C. The sequence goes on along the minus strand of NZ_JBFBGM010000032.1, from coordinate 65,133 downwards.
GACCGAACCGACGCCCTGGCGCGTGCGCGCGTACGCGGCGTCCGACCCCGAGGCCGGCGAGGAGCTCCGCATGCTGCTGGAGCGCCCGGAGCCGACGGACCGGGAGCGCTGCCTGCTCCTCGACCAGCTCGCCGACGCGCTCGACGACACCGATCCCCACGCCGTGGCCGTGGCCCGCCGGGCCGTGGAGCTCGCCCGGCGCCTGGGCGAGCCGCGCCTGCGCGGGCTGACCCTCACGTCCCTGCTGCGCAAGGTCGACGGCGAACTCGAACCCGCCGCCTACCGGGAGCTCCACCTCGAACTCGCCGAGGTGGCCGACGTCCGGGAACGTCCCGAGTACGCGTGGATGGACGCCTACATCGCCGCCCGGATCGCGGCCGCCGGCAACGACCCGGCGGAGATGGAGCGGTGCCTCGTACGGGCGGACGAGATCGCCCGCAGGTACGGACTCCAGGGCGCGTTCGCGGTGGCCAGGCTGCGCCGCCCCATGGTCGCCATGGCCAGGGGCCGCTTCGAGGAGGCGGAGCAGGACATGGCGGCGGCGGTGGAGGAACTGCGGGCCCGGGGCGCGGTGGACCTCAGCGGACTGGCCGCCCTCGGCGTCGGGTGCATGCGGCTGCAGCAGGGGCGGCTCGCCGAGATGCTGCCCGTTCTGCTCGTGGTCTGGGAGCAGTACAAACCGCACAACGAAGCCCTCGCCGCCCTCGCGCTGCTGGCCGCCGGACGCCCCGCGCAGGCACGGGAGGTGTTCGGCATGCGCGTGCCGCTCCGGCGCGACTTCGCCTACGGCATCCTGGCCGCGCTGCGCGGCACGGCCGCCATCGCCTTCGGCGACCGGGAGGCGGCCGCCGAGGTCTACCGCGACCTGCTGCCCCTCCAGGGGCTGGCCGGCGGGGCCGCCAGCCTCAGCCTGGTCTTCCGGCCCGTCGCACAGACCCTGGGCGAACTCGCCCAGTTCCTGGGCCGCCCGGAACAGGCCCGGGGCCACTACGACGAAGCCGCGCGGGTGGCGGCCGCCTGGGAGTCGCCCCTCTGGGCGGACGCCGCCCGGTCGGCACTGGCCACCCTGCCGCCGGCCCCCGCGTAGCGGCGAACGGCCGGTGCGGCGGGCGGCGCGGTCGACGGTGCGGTGGCCTGTGCGGCGGGCGGTCCCTCACGGGGCGGAACCGGCCAGTTCGGCCATGAACGAGCCCGCCAGGTCGAGGAACTCCCCGGGCGAGTCCGTGGTCAACTGCAGGTCGACCAGCACCTCGTCGGTCTCCGCCGCGCACATCGTCCCGAGGTGGTCGCAGATCTGGCGGACGGTCCCGCGGTGATGGGCCTCCTCGGGCGCGGCCTCGGCACCGGTGACCTCCGGGTTCACCCGGAACACCCGCCGCAGCCCCGCCGGGTCCCGGCCCGCGCGCTCGGCCGCCTCGACGGCCACCGCCCACAGGCCGGTGAAGTACGGAAGCGGCATCGAGGCGGCGAGCCAGCCGTCCGCCCGCCTGCCCACCCGTTCCAGCGCGGGCGGGCTGAAGCCCCCCAGCAGGACCGGCGGACGCGGTGCCTGGAGGGGTTTGGGGAGCACGGTCGACTCGGGGATCGTCCACAGCGGACCGGTGTGGACGACCGGGTCGGACCCCCACACGGCGTCGAGGACGTCGAGGGTCTCCTCCAGCCGCGCTCCGCGGCCCTGCCAGGGCACCCCGGCGGCCTCGTACTCCTCACGCATCCAGCCCAGCCCGATGCCCACGTCGAGGCGTCCGCGGCTGATCAGGTCGAGGGTCGTCAGCGCCCGGGCGAGCACCAGGGGCGGCTGCCACAGCGCGTTCAGGGTGCTGCTGCCCAGCCGCACCCGTTCGGTCGCCGCGGCCGCCACGCCCAGTGCGAGGAGCGGATCGAGATGGGTCCCGTACCGCAGGGGCATCGGCTTCCCGTCGGCGTAGCCCTGGGGCGGCACGAGCGGGGACAGGAGCCGGTCGGCGACCCAGAGGCTGTGACAGCCCAGGGCCTCCAGCTCCGTGCACATCCGGGCGGCGAGCCCGGGGTCGGCGAACGGGCCGAACTGGGGGACGGAGAATCCGATGCGCATCGGCGGGAGTTCCTCGATCGACGGGGCGGTGGCGGGAGGGGACGGTGCGTCAGGAGGCCGTGCGGCGGCCGCGGATCCGGTCGGTCTCGCGGCGGTACTGCCGCTGCCCCAGAAGCTTCCACAGCACCCGGGCGGGAAGGGGCAGCCGCGCCAGGAACTCCCGGCGCTCCTCGGGCGGGGTGTCCTCCAGGATCGCCCCCAGGGCGATCATCAGCCGGTCGCGGGGCGTCTCGGCGAGGCCCCGTTCGCCCACGGCGTGCCACTGCTTCTCGTTCACGTGGAGCGCGACCAGCGGCATGACCTCCCGCTCCTCCTCGTCGAGGTGCGCGCAGAGCTGCCGGTGGTGCCGTCGCAGGGCCTCCGCCAGCTCGTCGCGGTCCTCGGCCAGGGCCTGCGCCTCCCACCGGTCCATGAGCCCCTGGACCTCGGCGATCGTGTCGTCGAGTGCGCGGTGCTGGGCCTCCATCGCCAGGACCTGTTCGGCGTCGAGGTCCAGGTGGGGGAGGAGCACCGGCCAGAGCACCTCGTCCTCACCGGTGTGGTGGGCGTGCAGACCGACGGCGTACTGGCGCCAGTGCTCGGCGAGGACCCGGGAACGCGCGGTGTCGCGGGCGTTCACGTCCTGCACGAGCTCGGCCAGCAGCCGCGACTCGCGGCGGAACACCTGGTGGATCATGGCCATCTCGCGGGTGTAGGGGTGGGGGTGGACGGTGGGGGCGGAAGTGTTGCTCGAAGTCATGACACCCAGTCTTCGGAGCCCTGTTGCAGGCCACTTGCACCCGGCTTGTCCCGTCTCGAAGAAGGGCCCCTGGACGCCGCGCCGGCCGAGCGGGACCTGCGCGGGCGCGTCGCCGCTGACCATCGGTATGGCGTGGCACCCCCGGCACGCCGCCGCACGAGGGCCCAAGACCCCGGGCCGGACGGGCAGTCGGCGCTCGTGATCACCGCCGCGTCCGCCCGGTGGTGACATAATCGGCCGAACGGGGGCGCGATCCGCGCGGGGAGCCGGAGACCGATGGCGGGGGCCGATGACACATCCGGGGAACGCCGGTCCGCCGGGATCCAGCGCCGGAGGCGGTGCAACGCCGCGGTCGGGGCCGACCTGGGACTCGGCGCTGTCGGGCGAGGAGTTCACCGCGATCGGCGGTGTCGGCTTCGAGCCGGTCGGGCAGGTGCTCGGCACGGCCGTCTTCAACATCGGGTACACGGGGGTCTGGGGCTGCCCGGGCCGTTGGGCGGTCACCGACGACGGCAAACCGGTGCCGTCGTCGAGGTGGGCGCCCTCCCTGTCGCAGCTGGTGAGGACGATGTACGCGGCGCGCCGGTCGGCCCTGGCCCGCGCGGTGGCCGAATGCGGCGCGCTCGGCGGCGACGGGATCGTCGGCGTAGACCTGCAGGTCGGTGAATTCGCCGCGGGCGGAATGGAGTTCACGGTGCGGGGCACCGCGGTCCGGGCCCGATCGCGCATCCGGCCGTGCGCGCCGTTCACCTCCCACCTCGGCGGCCAGGACTTCGCCCGGCTCATCGACGCCGGGTGGGTTCCCGTCGCACTCGCCTTCGGCGTCGCCTTCGCGATCCGGCACGACGACTGGCGCACCTCCTTCCGGATCCCCTTCGCGGCCCGGAACCAAGAGGTCGACTGCTACACCGAGCTGATCGGCCACGTCCGGCGGGAGGCCCGCAAGCAACTGGCCCTCGATACGGAGAAGCACGGCGGCGACGGGGTCGTCGTGAACGACCTGGAGCTTCGCGTCGGCGAGAGCGAGTGCCCCTCGTACGGATCGACGCGGGACCTCACCGCCGAGGCGGTCTTCGTCGGCACCTCGATCGCCCGGTTCGGCCGCTCCGAACGGCCCGCCGGCACCAGACCGCCGCTGACCATCATGAGACTGGAGCGAGAGGGCTGAGATGAGCGAACGAACGGGGCCGGATACGATCGGGGAAGCCGCGCGGCCGGCGGCACAGGACGCCGCCGAGGACGCCATGCGCCGACTCGCACGCCACCGGCCCGGGGAGAAGGGCCCGCTGTTCACCTCGGACCTGACGGTGAACGAGTTCCTGCTGGTGCGCGAGGCAGGCTTCCGCCCGCTCGGCCTGGTCCTCGGCTCCTCCGTCTACCACGTCGGCCTGCAGCTCGGCCGGTGGTCGAAGAACCAGGAACTGACCAAGCTGTCCCAGGCCATGTACCACGCACGCGAGCTCGCGATGAGCCGGATGGAGGCCGAGGCGAGCGCCCTGGGGGCGGACGGCGTCGTGGGCGTCCGGCTGGACATCGAGTTCAAGGAGTTCGGCTCGGACATCGCGGAGTTCATCGCGGTCGGCACGGCCGTGAAGGCGGACGGTGCGGACCCGGGCCCGGGCGGGACGTGGCTCAACAACAAGGGCAGGCCCTTCACCTCCGACCTGTCCGGCCAGGAGTTCTGGACGCTGATCCGGGCCGGCTACGCGCCGCTCGACCTGGTGATGGGCTCGTGCGTCTACCACGTGGCGCACCAGCGCTTCACCCAAGTGCTGGGCAACGCGGGGCGCAACGTCGAGATCGAGCCCTTCACGCAGGCGCTCTACGACGCGCGCGAACTGGCCATGAGCCGCATGCGGGCCGAGGGCGAGGCCCTGGAGGCCGAAGGCATCGTGGCGGTGCGGCTGAAGCAGCACACGCACGGCTGGGGAGGCCACACCACCGAGTTCTTCGCCGTCGGGACGGCCGTGCGCCCGCTGCGCGACGACCACGTCATCGACCGGCCGGCCCTGGTGGTGAGCCTCGATGGCTGAGACGGACGTGGAGCTGCTGGCCGCGGCCCTGCGCCGGGACAGTGCTGACCTGGACCTGTACGCGCAGGTGCTGTCGGCGAACCTGGCGGACTCCCTGCCGGGCGGCGCCGTGCGGGTCCGCCGCAGGCGTTCCCTCGCGGAACGGGTGGCCGGGCGCGAGGGTTCCGTCGTGGAACTGGACGTCGCCCTCGGCGAGCAGCGGCTGGCGCTGCGCCTGGAGCGCGGGCGGGTGGTCGGAGAGGTCCTGCACGAGGTACGGGGCATCGTGCTCTCCCGGCGCCAAGTGGAACTGGACGAGTGGGTCGACGCCCTGGCCCGGTCCCTGGCGCGGGCGGCGGCCTCGAACGCCCGCGCCCGCGAGGCCCTGGAGCGCTTCCTGGGCTGAGCACCGTCCCGTACGGGTCCGTACCCCCCTGGGCAGAGCCGCTTCTAGGGAACCCTATAGTTAGGGCACCCTAACTCCTGGGGCGCGTGAGTGCTCCTCGCCCTCGCCGGCCCCTGCCTGCCGAGCAGAAACGGAACCCGTATGAGACCCGAGTCCACCTCCCTCGTCTCCGCCCGCGCGGACGTCATGACCGAGACCGTCGAAGGTTTCGGCACGGTCCGGTTCACCCCGGTCGACCCCGCCGCGGACTCCGCCGTGCTGCATGCCTGGGTCGTCGAGGAGCGCGCACAGTTCTGGGGCATGAACGGCGCCACCCGGGAGCTGGTGCAGGAGATCTACGAGGACGTGGACCGCCGCGACACCCACCACGCGTACATGGTCCGGCTGGACGACGAGCCCGTGGCGCTCTTCCAGACCTACGAGCCCACCGAGGACCGGGTCAGCCTCTGCTACGAGGTGCGGGAGGGCGACATCGGCGTCCACCTGATGCTGGCCCCGGCGACGGGCCGGCCCCGGCCCGGGTTCAGCAGGACCCTGATCGGGTCGCTCACCCGGTTCACCTTCCGCGACCCGGCCGTCCTGCGCGCGGTGGCCGAGCCCGACGCCTCCAACGCCAAGGCGGTCGCCCTCCTGAACCGGCTCGGCTTCGTCGGGCACAGCGAGATCACCCTGCCGGAGATCGACCTGCCCGAGGTGTACCTCCCGGAGAAGCGGGCCGTGCTGGCGTTCCTCGACCGCCCCGCCGTGCTCCCGCCGGCCGTCAGCCACAGCTGACCGACCCATAGCGGACGTCAGGGGACGGCGGGCGACAACTGCCCCTATTTCAGGCGTTGTTCATAACGGACGGAATGTGTGCCTCCGCTGGCATGCGATCCCGGATGATCCTTTTCGGTCAGGGTGGAACCCGTTACTCAGGGTAAGTGCGGCCGCCCGCCGCCCCGCCGTGCCCCCTGTCCCCCCTTGCCCCGCCTGCGCGCGCCGTGTGCGGAAACGACAGGAATTCACGTCGCCTTACCCCGAGTAGCGCGAAAAATTTCCCGATCCACGTCCGAGGAGCCGCAAAACAAGTCCGAAAGTGACAGGTTTACTTTGACTCCTGATCGATGGATCCGTGAATGTCGTTCACATGTCCGACACATCCGGAGCCGCCAGAGGTGGCCCCCTGCGCTTGCGCGACTTCCGACTGCTGCTCGCGGGAGCCGCCACGGGACAGTTCGGTGCCCAGGTGACGCTGGTGGCGCTGCCCCTCGTGGCCGTTCTCGTACTCGACGCCCCCGCCTTCCAGGTGGGCCTCCTGACCGCCGCCGAGACCGCCGCCTTCCTGCTCGTCGGGCTGCCCGCCGGCGCCCTCACCGACCGCATGCGCAAACGGCCCCTGATGATCCGCGCCGACCTGGTGCGCGCGGTCGCCATGGCGAGCATCCCCGCCGCGGCGCTCGGCGGCGTACTGACCATGGCCCAGCTCTACGTCGTCGCGCTCGTGACCGGCGTGGCGACCGTGTTCTTCGACGTCGCCCACCAGAGCTACCTGCCGCAGATCCTGCCCCGTGAGCAGCTGGTGGCCGGCAACGGCGCGCTGGAGACGGTCCGTTCCACCGCCCACGTGAGCGGACCCGGCATCGGCGGCGGCCTGGTCCAGCTCGTCGGCGCGCAGTTCGCGGTCGTCGTCGACGCCGTCGGCTACCTGCTCTCCGCCCTGTTCCTCCTGCGCATCGACACGACCGAGGAAGCGCCCGAGCGCACCGCCGGGGGCTCCCTGCGCAAGGAGATCGGCGAGGGCGTCCGCTTCATCTTCGGCCACCCGCTGCTGCGCGTCATCGCCTTCACCACCGGCCTCGCCAACTTCTTCACGGCCGTCCTCATGGCGACCCAGACCGTGCACCTCGTCCGCGTCGTCGGCCTGGAGGCCGGCGGACTCGGCCTGGTGCTGTCCGCGTCGGCCGTCGGAGGCCTCCTCGGCGCCCTCGCCGCCGGACGCATCGCCGCCCGGCTGGGGCAGGCCCGGGTCATCCTGCTGTCCCTCCTCGTGACCGGCCCGTTCGCACTGCTGTGGCCCCTGTCCGGGCACGGCGTCGCCGGGGCGGTCCTCTTCGCCGCCGGGTCCGCGGTCGTCTCCTTCGGCGCCGTCGTCTACAACGTCGCCCAGGTCAGCTTCCGCCAGGGCATGTGCCCGCCACGCCTGCTCGGCCGGATGAACGCCACCCTGCGCTTCCTCATGTGGGGCACCCTGCCGCTCGGCGCACTCCTCGGCGGAGCCCTCGCCCAGTCGTACGGATCCCGCACGGCGCTCGCCTGGTGCGCCGTCGGCATCCTCGCCGTACCCCTGCCGCTGCTGCTCTCCCCGCTGCGCCGGATGCGGGACCTGCCCGCCGCGCAGGACGAAGAAGGCGCCGACGCCGCCCCCGGGACCCCCCGGGACGCGGCCCGCGCCGAAAGCGACGAACGGCCGGCCGCCACCACCGCCGGCTGACCACCGCACCACGGCGCCCGGGGGAGCGCCGCCACAGCCGCCACAGCCGCACACCGTTGCGTGCGGCCGCGGCCACGACGAAGAGGACCACGTGCTCAGCATCACCAGTCAGTACCTGGCCCGTTACCGGCGTCTCGCCGGTGACCGGTCCGACACCCTCCTCCCGGTCACCGGGGCGCAGCGCCGCTTCGTGCTGGTGCGTGCGCTGGACCCGACGGGACGCCCCGACCTGGTGCCGATGTTCTTCGCCTTCCCCTCCGGAACCGTCGACCCCGAACGCCTGGGGGCCGCCGCCCGCAGGCTCGCCGCCCGGCACACCGCCCTGCGCTCCCGGCCCACCGTCGTCCGCGGCACTCCCGTCCTGAGCGTCGCCACCGATCCGGACGTCACCGTGACCCGGCCGGTGGACGCCGCACCGGGGGAGTCGCCCGCCGACGCACTCCGTCGCGCGCTGGCCGCCTGGGACGCGCAGGGACCCGCCCTGCGCCTCTTCCTCGTGCACGACGAGGAGCGTGCGCAGGACGTCCTCGCCGTCGTCCTGGACCACGCCGTCTGCGACGGCCGCTCGCTGGCGCGCATCGTCGACGAACTCGGCGCCGCCTACGCCGAGGAGGGCGCCGGAGCGCTCCCCGCACCGGGGGAGACGGAAGCCGAACTCGCCGCCTACCGGGACGCGGTCCTCGGCCAGCTCGCCGCGGAGGAGAAGGCGGAGACGCCCGAAGCGGCCGCCTACTGGGCGGACCGGCTGAACGCGCTGCGGACCCACGCCCCGCCGCCCCGTCCGGCACGCGTACCCGAGGGCGCGAAGCCCAGCGGTGCCGCACAGGCCCGGCTGCCCGCGCACGACGGCGGCGTGTCCTTCCCCGGACTGCTCGACGCCTGCCGCTCGGCCGCCCGCGAGCTGTACGGCCCCGACCGGGTGGTCCCGCTCGGCTACCCGTGGGGCGGCCGCCCCGGCGGAGCGGAGCCGGTGATCGGCTGCTTCCTCAACACCCTCGTCTTCCCGGTCGACACCGGCCACGGCGACGGCCACGGCTCCGAGGCGACGGCCGACGCCTGGTGGGACGACCTCGACCGGGCCGACGTCCCCTTCGACGCGGTCGTGGCCGCCGTACGGTCCGCCGGCTCGGGCTGGACGGGAGGCCTCGACGGCCTGCTCACCGTGGACGACGACACGCGCCGTCCGCCGCTCGTGCTGGACGGCGTCGAGGGACGGGAGGTCCACGTCGACGGCAGACCGGTCCGCGCTCCCTTCGCCGTCTCCGTCACCCAGGGGGCCGAGATCCGCCTGCGGATGGTGTGGGACCGGGCGGTGCTCGACGACGAGAGCGCCCACCGGGCGTTCGACGCGCTCACCGCGGCGCTGCGTCCCGCGGACCGCTCCGTGCGGTGACCCGGTGTTCCGGGCGGCCCACCCCGCCGCCCGGACGTCCGCCGCAGCACGACCGACCGACGACCGACGACCGAACGACGAACGACCGGCAGACGGGCGGGAACGACGCACACGCGTCCGCTCCCGCCACCGGTCCGACCGCCGCGACGCGGGCGCCGCCCGGGCACCCCCGGCGCCGCCCCGCTCCCCTCGCGGCCTCCCGTACGACCGCCGGCGCCCGCCCGCGCCGGCGCGGCCGCCCGCCGGGCCGCAGCGCCCGACCCCGGGCGCGCCCCCGCCGCCGCGCACCCCAAGCCTCCCCCCACGGCAATCCCCCCACGCAGAAAACGGCATCGCGCGACCCGCGAAGCCGCCCGCACCACCGCCGGACACGACCGTGACCGGTACCGGAGACCGACCCACAACCTCAGGGATCGCCCATGCTTCCCCTCTCCTCCTCGCAGGAGATCGTCTGGCTGCACGAGCAGATGCAGCCCGGCAGTCGCGCCTACAACTTCACCGCATCACTCGACCTGTGGGGCACGCTCGACCCCGAGGCGCTGCACAAGGGGCTCGCCGCCACCCTGGCGCGCCACCCCGGCCTGCGCCTCGAACTCGTCGCCTCCACCGGCTCCGTACCCGCGCAGCGGGTCGCACCGCAGTGCGCGCCGCGGCTGCACACGACCGACCTCAGCACGGAGGAGGACCCCGAGGCGGCCTTCGCCCGGCTCCTGCGCACCGAGGCCGAGACACCGCTCGACACCTTCGAGGCCCCGCTGATCCGCTGGACCCTCGTACGGCTGGCCGAGCGCCACCACCGGCTGGTCCACGTCGAGCACCACCTGATCCACGACGGGCACTCCTTCGCGATCCTGCTCGACGACGTCTTCCGCGTGTACCGCGCCCACGTCCTCGGCGAGAGCCTGGAGCTCCCGCCCGCCTCCTCGTACGCCGACCACGTCCGCGACCGCGCCGAGGCCGGCCACGCCCCCGAATCGCTCGACTTCTGGCGGGCCGAACTCCTCGACCAGCAGCACGACATGCCCCTGCCTGGCCTGACCCGCCCCGGTGCCCGCCGGCGCCACCACGGCGGCCAGCTGCGCCAGACGATCGGCGCCGACCTCGCCGAACGCCTGCGCGGGCACGCCCGGTCCCGCGGCCTCACCCCCTTCGCCACGCTCCTCGGGCTCTTCGCCGAACTCCTGCGCCGGCACAGCGGCCGCTCCCGGATGGTCATCGGCACCGCCGTCGGCAACCGCCCCCTCGGCTACGAGGACGCCGTCGGCATGTTCGTCAACACCATCCCGCTGGCCCTCTCCCTGGACGGCGCCGTCCCCGCCCAGGACACCATGGACGAGGTCACCGACACCCTCATCCGGGCCCTGCCGCACCAGGACGTGCCCGTCCAGGAGCTCACCCGCGCGCTCGGCATGCACACCTCCGGCGCCGACAACCCGCTGTTCTCCGTCATGTTCAGCGCCCACGACGCACCGCTGCCCGAGATCGACGTACCCGGCCTCGACATCACCCTCTTCGAGGGCTTCAACACCGGCACCACCCGCTTCGACCTCGACGTGGTCCTGCTCCCCGACGACCGGCGCGGTGTCACCACCCGCCACGGCGCGCCCGGCATGACGTTGGTGTGGGACTACGACATGGACCTCTTCGGAGAGGACGTCGCCCGCCTCGTCTCCGGCCGCTTCCTGGACCTGCTGCGCGCCTACCTCGACAGCCCCGAAACGCCGCTGGCCGACCTGGACCCGACCGCCGTCGAGCCGGCCGCCGAGGCCCCGGCCGTCCCGGCCGACCGTGACCCGCTGGACCCGGTGGCCGCCCACCACCCCTCGCTGCCCGCCCTGCTGTGCGGCGCCCGCCGCCTCACCTACGGCGAGCTCGACGCACGCGTCGGCTCGCTCGCCGAGCGGCTGAAGACCGCCGGCGTGACGCCCGGCCGGCCGGTGGCCGCGGTCCTGCCCAGGGGGACCGACTCGGTCGTCGCCCTGCTCGCCTGCCTGCGGACCGGCGCCGTCTACTGCCCGCTGTCCCCGTCGGACCCGCCGGCCCGCCTCGGCCTGCTGCTGGAGCGGCTCGCCCCGGCGCTCGTCCTCACCGGCGACGCCACCCCCGACCTGCCCGAAGGACTGCCGACCGCCCGGATCGACGCCCCGGAACTGCCGGCCGCGCACGGAACCACCGAACTGCCCGGTACCGCGTACGTCATCCACACCTCCGGCTCCACCGGTACGCCCAAGCCGGTCGCCGTCGGCCACGCCGCGCTGGTCCACCACATGACGGCCGCCGCCGACCGGTTCGGCCTCACCACCTCGGACCGGGTCCTGATGTTCGCCCAGCCGTCCTTCGACGTGGCCCTGGAGGAGGTGCTGCCGACCCTGCACGCCGGCGCGTGCCTGGTCCTGCCCGAGCACGAGGTGCCCACGGGCGGCGAGCTCGCCGAACTGCTCGCATCGGCCCGGGTGACCGTCGCCAACCTGCCCACCAGCTACTTCCTCGCCACCCGCGAGGACCTGCGCCCCGCGCTGCGCGACGAGAGCTGGGCGCCCAGGCTCCTGGTCCTCGGCGGCGAACGCATTCCCGCGGACGCGCTGCGCGGCGTCCTCGCCGACACCGACGCCGCCGTCCTCAACGTGTACGGGGTCACGGAGGCGGCCATCAGCTCGACCGTCCACGAGATCTCCCGCGACGCCCTCGTCGAAGGCGCCGAGATCCCCCTGGGCACCGAGCTCCCCGGCGAGCGGGTCCACGTTCTGGACGCCCACCACCGACCGCTGCCGTCCGGTGCGGTCGGCGAACTCGCCGTCGCCGGGCCCGGTCTCGCCGAGGGCTACGCGGGTAACGCCGACGCGACGGCCGCCCGGTTCGTGACCGTCGACGCGCTCGACGGACAGCGCGTCTACCTCACCGGCGACCTCGGCTACCGGGGCCTGGACGGACTGCTGTACTTCCTCGGGCGGCGCGACAACCAGATCAAGCTGCGCGGCCACCGCATCGAGCTGGAGGAGATCGAGGCCGCCGCCTCGGCGGTGCTGGGCGGACGCTCCTGCGCCGTCGTCCTGGACCGGGAGGGCGCCGGCGGGCCCCGTCTCGTCGGCTTCATCGAGAACGGGGCCGGCGCGGCCGACGGCTCCGACTTCGACGAGAAGGCGCTGCACACCGAGCTGAGCGGCCGCCTGCCCGGCCCCCTCGTGCCGGCCCGGTGGGCACGGCTCGACAGCATGCCGACCCTCGCCGGCGGCAAGCCCGACCGTACGGCCCTGTCCCGCCGCGCGGCGGCGCTCGACCCCGACGACACCGTCACGCCCGGAACCGCGACCACCGCCGAACCCGAGCACACGGCCGCCGCCACGGCCGCCGCCACCCCCGCCTCCGACGACCCCATGACGGCGCTGCTCACCGAAGGCTGGACCAAGGTCCTCGGCCACGGCCGCTTCGACGCCCGCTCCCACTTCTTCCACAGCGGGGGCCACTCCCTGCTGGCCGCCGAGCTGGCCGCCTGGCTGGAGCCCCGGCTTGGCACGCGCCCGCCGCTGAAGGTGCTCTTCCGCAACCCCGTGCTCGCCGACCAGGCCGCCGCCCTCGCCACCAACGCCCTTTCCACGGAGTCGTGATGATCCAGTCCCCGACCGCAGTCGCCCTTCCCGCCACGCCCCACGGCGCCGGCCCCGACGCCGCGCCGAGCATCGCCCACGGCCCCGCCGCCGAACCGGGCGGCGTGCTCGCCCGCTTCGAGGAATGGGCCCGCCGCGCCCCGCAGGCCCCGGCCGTGATCGACTCCACCCGCACCTGGACGTACCAGGACCTCGACACGGCCGCCTCGCAGGTCGCGGACGCCCTGGGCGACCGCGTCCGGCCCGGTGACCTCGTCGGCGTGTGCCTCGACCGCTCCGCCGCCCTCGTGGTGGCCGCCGTGGCCCTCGCCCGGATCGGCGCCGTCTACCTGCCGCTCGGTCCCCGCCCCGGCGAACGCCGCACCCAGGCCGTCACCGAGGACCTCGACGTCGCCTGCCTCATCGGCGACCCCGGCGTGCTCCCCGCGGACCACCGCGGCGGGCAGCACACCCCGCTGCCGCTGCCCACCGAAGGCGTCAACGCCCCCGCCACCGCCGTGGCCGCTTTCGCCGACACCGCCCGCGGCACCCGGCGCGCACCCGAAGGCGCCCTGTACGCCGTCCTCACCTCCGGTTCCACCGGCCGCCCCAAGGCGGTGGCCGTGGCCGAGGCCTCGCTCTCCGTCGCCCTGGACTGGTACCGGGCCGAGACCGGCATCGCACCGGGCGACCGCCAGTCCCTGCTGATCGGCGTCGCGTTCGACCCGCACCTGCTGGAACTGTGGGCCGCCCTGACCTCGGGAGCCGCCCTCGTCCCGGCGCCGGACGACACCCGCTGGGACAGCCGCGTCCTCACCGACTGGTGGCGTGACAGCGCCCTCACCCACGCCGTGGCGGCCACCCCCACCGTCGAACCCCTCCTGGACCGGCCCTGGCCGCAGGGCCTGGAGCTGCGCCACCTCGTCGTCGGCGGCGACCGCATGCGCCGCCGCCCCGGCGCCGACGTCACCACCACCGTCCACAACGCCTACGGCCCCGCGGAAGCCACCGTCCTCGCGACCGTCCACACCATGCGCGCCACCGACCCGGAGGCCGGCGACCCGACCCCGCCGCCCATCGGCACCGCCCTGCCCGGCGTCACCCTCGTCGTCACGGACGACGAAGGCAACCCCGTCGCCCGCGGGCAGGAGGGCGAACTGCGCCTCGGCGGCCACTGCCTGGCGCTCGGCTACCTCGACCCCGACCTCACCGCCCGCCGGTTCACCCCGCCGCCGAGCAGGCCGGCACTGGCCGCCACCGACCGCCTCTACCGCACCGGCGACCGGGTCCGCATGAACGCCGACGGCGGCCTGGACTTCCTCGGCCGCCTCGACGACCAGGTGAAGATCAGCGGAGTGCGGATCGAACCGGTCGAGGTGGAGGCCGCCTTCGAGCAGGACGCCCGCGTGCGCACCGCCGTCGTCAGCGTGCTGCGCGACGGCTCCGGCCACGGCCGCCTCGTCGCCCACGTACGGCTCGCCGACGGCGCCGAACCGGCGCCCGCGGAGCTCCTCGACGCGGTCCGGCCCTGGCTCCCCGAGCAGGCCGTCCCCGCCGCGGTCCGGATCGTCGACGGCTTCCCGCTCGACGCCAACGGCAAGGTGGACCGCCCCGCCCTGGCGGCCGAGGCCGCCGCCGCGCAGACGCCCGGGACCGACACCGCAGGAGCCCCGGCCGACGCCGACGCCGCCGGGGCCACCGCCACCGAGCTGCTGGTACTGACGACCGCGCGCGACCTCCTCGGCCGGCCCGGCACCGGCCTCGGCGACAACTTCACCGACGCCGGCGGCACCTCCATCATCGCCGCCCGGCTGCTCGCCGCCCTCGAACGCGAGACCGGCGTGCGCCTGCGCGCCCCCGAACTGCTGCGCAGCACCGACCTGCGCGCCTTCGCCGCCCTCATCGACCACCGCCGGACCCCGCGCCCGGAAGGAGCCTGACATGACGAAGACCGACGTGATCCCGGCGACCCCGCATCCGGACACCCCGCGTCCGGCGACCACCCTGCCGGCGCTCGTCGCGCGGCACGCCGAGCTCACCCCCGACGCCCTCGCCGTCGTGGACGGCGACACCACCCTCACCTACGGCCGCCTCCTCGGGGCCGGCCACGCCCTCGCCGCACGCCTGCGCGAACACGGAGTGGCCAGCGGCGACCGGGTGGCGCTGCTGACGGCGCGTTCCCACCGCACGGTCGTGGCGCAGCTCGGACTATGGCTCGCCGGAGCCGTCTGCGTCCCCCTCGACCCGGCCCAGCCCCGGCCGCGCACGGAGGCGATGATCGCCGACGCCGAGGTGACGCTCACCGTCGGCGACGCCAAGCTGCTGGACGCGGCCGCCTTCCCCGGCCCCGTCCTGACCCTGCCCGAGGAGCCGCTCACGAGCGGCCGCCCCGTCGACGGGTCCGACCCGGACAGCCCGGCGTTCATCATGTTCACCTCCGGTTCGACCGGCCGCCCCAAGGGCGTCCTCGTCCCGCACCGGGCCGTCGCCGAGCTGGTCACCGCGCCCGACTACGTCACGCTCACCGGCCGCGACCGCGTCCTGTTCCACTCCCCGATGACCTTCGACGCCTCGACGTTCGAGGTCTGGGTCGCGCTCGCGGGCGGCGCCGCGGTCGTCGTCTGCACCGAGCAGCGGCCGTCCCTGGAGGACCTCGCCCGGCACGTCGAACGGCACGGCGTGACGGTGGCCTTCTTCACCACGGCCCTCTTCCACCAGCTCGCCGCGCGCCGCTCCCGCGTCTTCGACCAGCTCCGCTCGGTCGTCGTGGGCGGCGAGGCCATGGCCGCGGCACAGGCCCGCGAGGTCCTCACCGCCTTCCCCTGGCTGGAACTCGTCAACGGCTACGGGCCGACGGAGACCACCACCTTCGCGACCGCCCACCGGGTCACCGCGCAGGACTGCGAGGGCCCGATACCGATCGGCAGGCCCATCTGCGGGGCCACGGCCCACGTCTTGGACGCCGCGGGCCACCCGGTGGCCGAAGGCGAACGCGGCGAACTGTGGATCGGCGGCAGCAGGCTCGCCCACGGCTACACGGGCCTGCCCGAACTCACCGCCGAACGGTTCGTCGAGCACCCCGCCGCCGACGGCGGGCGGCTCTACCGCACGGGCGACATCGCCTCCCTCCGCCCCGACGGCGTCCTGCAGTTCCACGGCCGCAACGACGACCAGGTGAAGGTCCGCGGCTTCCGTATCGAGCCCGCCGAGGTCGAACACGCCCTCCGCGAGCAGCCGGACGTGGACGACGCCGCCGTCACCGTCGACGGCGCCGGCACGCCCGAGGCGCGCCTCGTCGCGTTCGTCGTCGCCGCGCCCGGCCCCGTGCCCGCGGGGGCGGCGCTGCGCGAGCGGCTCACCGCCCACCTGCCCGCCCACCTGGTCCCCGACGCCGTCACCGTGCTGGAGCGGCTGCCGCTCACCCCGGCCGGCAAGGTCGACCGGCGCGCCCTCACCGCTCGCGCGCACACCGGCGACAGCGGGCACGCCGACGAGCCGGCGGCGCCGATGACACCGCTGGAGCAGGCCGTGGCCGAGGTGTGGGGCCAGGCCCTGGGCATCGAGGTCACCAGCGCCGACGCCGAGTTCCTCCTCCTCGGCGGCCACTCCCTCCTCGCCCTCGTCGTCACCGAGGACCTGCGCGAGGAACTCGGCGTGGAGATCCCCCTCGCCGACTTCTTCGCCGCCCCGACCGTCGCCGAGCAGGCCGCGCTGGTCGAACGCGCCCTCCTGGCCGCCCACCGAGACCTCCACCCCGAGACCCCGGAGCACAGCGATGCCCACTGACGCCGACCCCGAGGCCCGCGACCGGCAGCAACTCCAGCGGGAACTGCTGCGCCGGGCCCGCGCCGGAACGGCCCGGCGCACGGCGGGCGAATCCGCCGGCACCGCCCCCGCCGACACCGACACGGCCGTCGGCGCCACGGGCGCGGGCACGGGCCCGGACGCCCGGGCCCCGCAGACGGGCCGCGTCCCCCTCTCCCGCGCCCAGCACCGCATGTGGCTGATGGAGCGGCTCGGCGGCGCCGGCGACTCGTACCACGTACCGTTCGCCACCCGAGTGCGCGGACCGTTCGACGTGGCCGCCTTCGCCACCGCCCTGACCTCCCTGGTGGCCCGGCACTCCATCCTGCGCACCCGCTACGCGGAGCACGGGGGCGAGCCCCACCAGGAGGTTCTCCCGACGCCGCACACGGTTCCCGTCCACGTCGTCGACACCGACGCGGCGCAGACCGCGGAGCTGCTGCGGCGCGAGACGGCCCGGCCGTTCGACCTCGCCGCGGGCGACGCCGTACGGGCGCTGGTCCTGCGCCACGGCCCGCAGGACCACACCCTGCTCCTGACGTTCCACCACATCGCCATGGACGGAGCCTCACTGGAGACCGTCGCCACCGAACTCGCGGCCTTCTACGCGGCGGTCACCGACGGAAAGGTCCCGCACACGCTCGCACCGGCCCCGCAGTACGCCGACCACGCGCGCCGCGAGCACGACGCCCTGCCCGGCCTGGAGACGGAGCTGAAGCACTGGGGCGACCTGCTGGCCGACGCCGCCCCGCCGCGCCTTCCCCGCCCCGCGCAGGCGCAGCCGCACACGGCCGCGCGCCTCGCGGCAGCGCGCAGCGTGCCCCTGGCGCCCGCCGTGCCCGAGGCCCTGCGGGCGCTGGGCGCACAGCGGCAGGCCACGCTCTTCGCGGTGTCCCTCACCGCGGCCTTCGCCGCACTGCACCGCCTCACCGGCGACGACGACCTCGTCATCGGCGTGGCCGGCACCCACCGCAGCGGAACCGCCATGCGCGGTCTCGTCGGCCTGTGCGTCAACACCCTGCCCGTACGGGTGGACGCCTCCGGCGCCCCGTCCTTCGCCGAACTGCTGCGACGCGTCAACGACGCCCTCCTCGAAGCGCAGTGCCACCGGCACATCCCCTTCGACATGGTCCTCGAACGACTCGGCGCCGGGGCACGGGGCGCCGACGGCACCGCGCTGGTCCGCGTCACCTCCGACGTCCTCGGCGAGCCGACGGTCCTCCGGCTGCCCGGCACCTCGGCCGAGTACGTCGACGTACCCTCCGACGGAGCGAAGTTCAGCCTCTCCTACGGGCTGGACCTGGGCGACGCCGACCGGCCCGAGGCCCTCGTCCAGTACGACGCGAACACCCTGGACGACACCGTGGCGGAGGCGGCCGTACGGGACTTCGCGGCCCTCCTCCACGCGGTGGCGGCCGACCCGGAACTCGCCCTGGGCGGGCTTCCCCTGCCCGACCCGCAAGGCGACACCGCCACCCCGGACGGCGATCCGGCACGCGGCGCCGGGGACGGCTCCGCCCCGGAGGGCGACCCTCACCCCGCCGCTCAGGCCCTGCTCGCCCACCCGAAGGTCGCCGACGCCGTCGTGGTCCGGCCCGCGCAGGGGCCGCCCGTGGCCTACGCCGTCCTCCGCGACAGCACCGGCCCGTCCGGCCACGAACTGCTGGGCCTGCTGCGCCGGTCGCTCGCCCCCGAGGACCTGCCCGCGGCGGTCACGCTGCTCGACGCGCTGCCCCGCACGGCTGCCGGGCCGCTCGACCCCGCAGGGCTGCCCGGGCCGTCCGCGCCGAGCGCCCCGGCCGGCCCCCGGGCCGAGGCGGTCACGGATACCTTCACCGCCGTGCTCGGGGTCCGGCCGTCGCCGGACGACGACTTCTTCGCCCTCGGCGGCCACTCCCTCAAGGCCGTCCAGCTCGCCGAACGCCTGCGCACGGACCTCGGGCTGCCGCTCACGGGCCTCGACGTGCTCCAGGCCCGCACCCCCCGGGCGCTCACCGTCCTCCTCGACGAACGGGCGGAGCGGCAGAGCGCCGCGAAGGCCGCGAGCAGGCCGGCCCCCCGCTCCCGGGACGTCCGTCCGGGCACGGTGCTCGTCACCGGTGCCACGGGCGGCGTGGGCGCGTACGTCGTCCGCGAACTCGCCGCCCAGGGACGCCCCGTGCTGGCCCTGGCCCGGCCCGAGTCCGCCCATCTGATCGCCACCGAGGGCGTCGACGTCATCGAGGGCGACCTCACCGACCTCGCCGGACTGCGGGACGCCGTCTCCCAGGCGGACGCGGTCGTCCACGCCGCCTGCACCTTCACCCGGCACGACGTGGACCTCGCGGCGATGGAGGCGATGGTCGACGCCTGGCGGCGCGGACCGTTCGTCTTCGTCAGCAGCGTCGACGCCTACGGGCACCCCGCAACGGACCGGGTCGCCGAGGAGGCGCCGCCCCACGAGCCGGTCAGCCCGTACGGGAAGGCCAAGCTCGACTGCGAGGCCATGGTGCTGCGTGCCGCGGGGACCGAGGGCCGCGGGGGTGCGAGCGCCGTGCGGTCACCGATCGTCTGGGGCGCGCACGACCGGCTGCGCGAGCAGCTGCGCTGGGGCGCCATCGGCACCCTGTACCAGTCCGCCCGCCAGGGCCTGCCGATCGAACTGCCGCGTCCCGGTACCGGCGGACACGACTGGTACGGGGCCGCCTGGGTGCACGCGGCCGCCCTGGCACGGACGGTGACCGAATGCCTGGACCGGCCCGTCCACGGAGTCGCCAACGCGGTGAGCGGCCACGTCTCGTGGCGTGACCTCGCCCAGGACCTCTCGGAACTGCTCGGCACCCGCCCGGACTTCCGCGAGAGCGCGACCGTGCCCCGCGACCTGGACCACCGCTGGCACTACGACGGCGCCCGCCTGGCCCGCCCGCTCCGCCCCCGGCCCGGCGAGGACCGCCGGACGGTACTGGCGGAGATGATCGCCCCCATGGCCGCCGGCGACGCCTGACGCACCCGCCGCGCCCGGAGCCCCGTACGGGGCTCCGGACGCGGTCGCGGGGCCGGCGCGGTCAGGACAGGATCTCGACGTACCCGTCGGTGCCGTGCACCCGGATCCGCTGCCCGTCCCGGATTGTCCGGGTGGCGCCCTCCACGCCCACGACGGCCGGCAGGCCGTACTCACGGGCGATCACCGCACCATGGGTCATCAGGCCGCCCACCTCCGTCACCAGACCCGCGGCGCCGACGAACAGCGGGGACCAGCTGGGGTCCGTGAAGGCCGTCACCAGGATGTCCCCCGCCTCGAGGTCGGCCTCCGACAGGTCCAGGACGACACGGGCCCTGCCCTCGACGGTCCCGGCGGAGACCGGTACGCCGACCAGGGCGCCGGCCGGCACGTCCTCGCGCCGGTACGAGCCCGTCAGGGCCTCGCCGTCCGAGGTGAGCACCCGGGGCGGCGTGAGCGCGTGGTGCGCCGCGAACGCCTCCTTCCGCCGCCGGATCAGCTCCGGGTCCGCCGGCCGCCCGGTGCGCACGAGGTCGTGGAGCTCCTGGAAGGTGAGGTGGAAGACGTCCTCCGCCTCGGGCACCGCACCCGCCCGCACGAGGCGCCCGGCCTCCTCCAGCAAGGCCCGCTTGTAGACGAAGTAGCGGCTGACGATGTCGTACTTCGGATACTCCCGGTAGCCGATGAAGGTCCGGACCCGGTCGATCATCCGCTTGGTCTCGTCGGCCTTGCGGTCCCCGTCCGGGAGGTCCCGCAAGCGCGACAGCACGTCCCGCTCCTTCTGCCGCGCCTTCTGCAGGCCCTCCTCGAACCGCCGCCGGGCGGCGCCCGGTTCGAAGTTGCGCACGTTGTCGAGGAGTACGGGCACCAGCGTGGCGGGGCGCTCGCGCCAGCGCGGCCTGGTGATGTCGATCTCGCCGACGCAGCGCATGCCGTAACGGTCGAGGTAGGCCTCGACGGCGTCGCGGGCCTCGGCCCCGCCGGCCACCTTCGCCAGTCCGTCCAGGAAGTCGTCGTCCCCGACCCCGACGGCCTGCAGGAACGCCACCACCTCCGCGTGGGGGCGGATCACGTCCGCGACGTCGAGCAGCGCCAGGCCCATCTCCGAGGTGATGTTGTCGGGGGCGGACAGCGTGAGCGCGTCGGCGGCGTTCTTCTCGCCGAGCCACTCCTCCAGCCGGTCGTTGAGCCACCACGTGGCGTCCATCCCCGCCATGACCGCCTGCATGTTCAGCCGGTCCCCGAGGACCCGCTTGTGCTCCTCGAAGGCCTCCAGCAGGAAGTCGAAGAGCGCCGGTCCGCTCTTCGCGCGGATGCCGCGCTCCAGCGCGGCGATCGACTCCCGGCTGCGTTCGATCAGTTCGCCGACGATGCCCGGGTCGGTCTCGATCGGGGCGGGCGCCGGGGCGGGTGCGGCAGCGGCGCCGGCCGGTGGCGCGACGGGACCGGGGTCCGGGAGCGGGGCGACGAAGCCGTCGCGGCCGAGGACCGTCTCGAGAGCGTCCCGCACCAGCGGATCGCCCTTCCCCAGGGCCTCCAGGAGACCGTCGCGGGTCGCGGGCGAGGCCAGGCGCGGAGTGACGTCGACGAACAGCCTCCCGCCGGCCTCCCGCATCGGCACCATGGCGGTCAGCTGCCACATCGAGAAGCCCAGCGGCTTCATGGGGTCGGTCATCATCTGCCCGTGGCCGACGGAGACGTAGACGCGGTTGTCCCCGTCGCCGGTCTCGGGAACTGGAACGGGGAACAGCGTCGTGATCGGCCTGCTCTGGACGATCCGGAAGCCGTCGTCGGCCAGGCACCACTCGATGTCCTGCGGCCGGCCGAAGTGCGCTTCGATGCGCCGCCCGAGCCGTACCAGCCCCACGGCCTGCTCATCGGTCAGCGCGGGCTGCTCCTGTTGCCCCGCCTCGACCGGCACCTCCTGCGTCCCGCCGTCCGGCAGGGCCCGCAGGGCGGTCCTCTTGGCGGCGACGGCCCGGTCCACGACCTCCCCGTTCCGCACCGTGAAGACGTCCGGGTTCACCAGCCCGGAGACCAGGGCCTCACCGAGGCCGAAGCCGGCGTCCACGGTGGCGGTCCTGCGGTCGCCCGTGACCGGGTGGGCGGTGAACAGGATCCCGGACGCGTGCGGGGAGACCATCCGCTGCACGACCACGGCCATGTGGACCGTGCGGTGGTCGATCCCGTTCCGCCCCCGGTAGGTCACGGCCCGTTCCGTGAACAGCGAGGCCCAGCACCGGCTCACGTGGCGCAGGACCGCCACGGGGCCCACGACGTTCAGGTAGGTGTCCTGCTGGCCGGCGAAGGAGGCCGTCGGCAGGTCCTCCGCCGTCGCGCTGGAGCGGACGGCGTAGGCCGCCTGCCCGCCGTGCCGGGCGAGCGCGCCGGTGATCGCCGCCGCGAGATCGTCCGGGACGGCGAGCGCCTCGATGGTCCGGCGGACCTCCTCGCTGAGGGTGCGCACCGCCTCCCGGTCGTCCGGGTCCACCCGTGACAGCCGGTCGAGCAGGGCGTCCAGCGGCGGAGCCCCCGCCACCACCCGGCGGAAGGCCTCCGTGGTCACGCAGAAGCCGGGCGGCACCCGGACGCCCTCGATCCGTGACAGCGCGCCCAGGTGCGCCCCCTTGCCCCCGACGACCGAGACCTGCGTCTCGTCGACCTCCTGGAGGTCCAACACGTACGCCCCGTGCACCGCGGCCCCTTCGATGCGCCCGTACTCATCCCGCTCATCCCGCACGTGCAGTCCCCGTTTCCGCAGGTTGTGGCTTCGAGCGGTGATTCTGCGGCATACCCGGGGCCTTGCGGCAAGCCCCCCGGCGCGCTATAAGTTGAGAGTGGCAAGGAGAGTCTTCTCCTTGCCTTTGTCGTTTCCGGGGACGGATGCGCCCGCCGGGAGAGCGGCCGATCGCCCCATTCCTCCCGCAGCACCGCCCGCGCTCCGGCGCGCGACCGCCCGGCCCGGTAGCCGGTCGGGCGGTGGGACCTTGCGGATGGCTTGCAGGCCGCGGGCGACGGTGCGGTGGGTTCCCCAAGTCAACGCCAAGAGGGGAGCGGCAGGTTGGTGGACGTCATCCGACCCGCATGCGATCCATGGAGCGAGAGAGCGTGTTCCCCAGCACCATTCCCGAGCGACCCCACACAGAGACGATCCGGCCGCTGCCGCGCGAGCACGCCGCGGACGCGGAACCGTGGAAGGCGGTCGGACGCCGACGGTACGCCGCGTCCTGCCCGGCCCTGAGGGGTCGGCGCTCCGAGCCCGAAGGCGGTGCCGGACGATGACGCTGCTCGACTCCGCCCCCGAGGCCCTGGACGCCTACCGGACCTGCGAGTTCGTCACTCTCGGCCGGAGCGGTACCCCGCTGGCCTGGCCCACGGCCGTGGCGCGGCGCGAGGACGGGACCCTGCTGCTGACGACCTCGCTGGCCTTCGCGCAGAAGGCGCTGAACGTGCGCCGTGACGGGCGGGTGTCGCTGCTGTTCTCGGATCCGACGGGCAGCGGCCTCGATCACGCCCCGCAGATCTTCGTGGGAGGCCGGGCCCGGTGCCCGGAGGAGATCATGGCGGGCCCGCAGGGGGCGGAAGAGTACTGGCGGATGCTGTTCGAGCGTCAGCCGCACAGTCGCGCGTACCTCTCGCCGCTCATGCGGCCGCTGATGCAGTGGTACTACCTCCGGCTGCTCATCACCGTCGAGCCCGAGAGCGTGGTCGTACGGGCGCCCCTGGCCGAGCTGTCGGCACCGGGCTCCCCGGGAACACCGGGAACACCGGGAACACCGGGAGCTCCCGGGGCACCGGCGGCCGTGACCGGGACCGAGCGGCTGCCCGGAGCCGCGCAGCTCAGCCGGTTCCCCACGGCGGTACTGGCGGCCCGGGACGCCTCCGGGGCCCCGCTGCTCGCCCGGACCCGGCCGCGGCCCACCCCGGCCGGCTACCTGGTCGACGTACCGTCCGACTGCGCCGTCGAACGGGGGCCGGCCACGCTGCTGGTGCACCGGCACGACGCGCTGCTGAACCACATGTACAACGCGTCCGTCCGCGGGGACCTGCGGCGGACCGACGCCGGCTGGCTGCTCGTCCCGTCGGCCGTGGTCGAGCCCATGGGATCGGGACGACCGGTCGACGCGTTCCGCGTCCTGCGCCGCACCAGGCGCTCCACCGACCGGTATCTGGAACGCCGGGGCCTGCAACGGCCGAAGGTGCAGTGGGACCGCTTCCGCGCCCTGGCCGCGGCCGCCGCGCACGGGGAGCAGACCTCGTGACCCTTCGGCCGTCCCGTCGCGTCGGTGTGCTCGTCGCCGTGCTCGCGGCCGTCCGGAAGCGTGCGGCGCGCGGCCGCCGCCCGCGGCCGCCGGCGGGGGACGACCCACTGCGACGGGTGATGCGGTCGCCGCACCACTGAACCGCGTCCGCGCTCCGTCGTTCGCGCCCAGAACTGACTCTCGTACCATCACCCTCCAGGGCGAACCCGGAGGACTATTCGCGCGGCATACGTGGAGGGGCGGGTTTCGGCCGAGTTCAACCGGATCGAATCTGCCGTGAATGAACGGGAATGCAAGACTCCTGCTATTGAATGATCAGATCTCGGGTGCGTTCAGCCCCGTACGTCCCACGGGTTCGCCGGACCGCCTCCCGTCGCACGGCCGAAGAGAGTCCACGAGGAGCAAAAGTAGGCGGCATTGTTTCCCTACGCCTGCCTGCCGGATATTTCCATCCTTTTTTCTGCCATTTCTGCAAGATCTCTCTCTAGCCTCGTGATTGCGCCGGAGTAGTGGCTTCCGGCGAAACCTATCTCCTCGGAGGAAAAGATGAAGGGATCCCTGCGCGCCCGCATCGCGAGCGTGGCCGTCGGCGCTCTGGCCCTCGGTGGCTTCGCCGTCGTCTCGGCCCCGGCCGCCCAGGCCGCGCCGAGCGACTGCACCACGTACCTCGCCGCCTTCGGCTTCTCCAGCACCGACATCAACCTCGCCTGCACGATCGGCGGTTCCGGCCTGCCGGCCGACTCGGCGCTCTGTCGGCTGCTCCTGACGAGCGTCTCGGCGGTCCCGCCGGCGCTGGCCCAGACGGCGTGCTCGCTCGCCAAGGTGTGACCCGCGGCTGACCCGAGTCGGTCAGTCGCAACCCCGGCGCTCCGGGAAGACGCCCGAAACGTCTTCCCGGAGCGTCTTTTGATGCTCCCTCTCCGGGGTCCACTGTGCAACCTTCCTGCGGCCGCGACCCCCATTGCACTAAGGTTCTCCGTCCTGCCTTGATCCGAGGGCCCGGGGCCGGGTCCGGATGGGCGGCGGTGGGGCCGGCCGGCGGTGTCGCATCCGTGTCCGGGGGATACGCGGAACACAGTGGAGGAGCGGCGCGCGCCGCACCGACATGTGAGAGAGGTGTTCGAATGTCCTCAGCCCTGGACGCGACGGACGTGCTGGTCGTCGGGGCCGGAGTCGCCGGGCTGGCGTGCGCCCGTGATCTGCGGGCGGCCGGCGTGGGCGTACGGGTCGTGGAGGCGGGCGACGCGGTCGGCGGGCGGATGCGCTCGGACCGCATCGGGGGCTTCGTCGTGGACCGGGGGTTCCAGGTGTTCAACACCGCCTACCCCCAGGTCCGGCGCAGGTTCGAGCTGAAGGCACTGCGCCTGCGGCCCTTCACGCCGGGTTTCCTCGTCCACACCCCGACGGGCAGGCTCAACTTCAGCGATCCCACCCGCCGGCCGCGCACGGTTCCCGAACTGCTCTCGGGCCGCCTCGCCGGCCCGCGCGATCTGGCCGCCCTCGGTCTGCTGTCCGCCCGGGACATGCTGCTGCCGCCCGGCCGGATCAAACGGCGGCCGGACACCACCGCCCGCACCGCGTTCGCAGACGCGGGGATCTCCGAGGCGTTCGTCGAGAGGTTCTTCCGCCCCTTCGTGTCCGGGGTCTTCCTGGAGGACGAACTGGAGACGTCCGCCCGCGTGTTCCACCTGGTGTGGCGGAGCATGCTGCGCGGAACGATCTGCCTGCCGACCGAGGGGATCGGGGCGGTTCCGCGGGCGCTCGCGGCCGGGCTGCCCGAGGGCACCGTACGGCTGGAGACCCCGGCGGCCGCGCTCACGGACGACGGCGTGCTCACCGCCGACGGACAGGAGATCCCCGCGCGCGCCGTCGTGGTCGCCACCGGTCCGGGGGCGGTTCCGGCGCTGCTGCCCGAGGTGGCCCTGCCCGACTACCGGATCGTGACCACGTACTACCACGTCGCTCCGCGGTCCCCCCTCGGAGAGCCGACGCTGCTCACGGACACCCGCCGCCGCTTCCTCAACACCTGCGTCCTCAGCGACGTCGTCCCCTCCTACGCCCCGCCCGGCCACGCCCTCGTCGCCACATCGGTCCTCGGCCGGGACGGGCAGGGCCGGGAACGCGAGCTGCGGGCCGCGCTCGACGAGGCGTACGGAACCGGCACGGACGGCTGGGACCTGCTGACCGTCCGCACCATCGAGGACGCACTGCCCGCGATGCCCCCGCCGCAGCCGCTGACCCGCACCACGCGGGTGGCGGCGGGCCGGTACGTGTGCGGGGACCACCGCGCCACCGCCTCCGTGCAGGGCGCGCTGGCCTCCGGCGCCCGGGCCGCCCGTGAAGTGCTCCGCGACCTGCGCCCCTGAGCGGAGGGGCGGGGCCGTGCGGGGCGCGGGCGGGTCACGGGGTCAGCCGGTGCAGGTGATGGAGAAGGGGACCGGATTGGAGAGGGTGCGGGTGGGGCTCTGGAGTTCCACGGCCATCCCCGTGGTCAGCGTGCCCGTCTTCGCGTAGGTCGCCAGGCGTATGGTGTCGCGTCCGGTCGGGTCCCCCTTGTCACCGATCGACAGGGTGCGCCACTGGGGATCCACCACCGAGCCGTCGCCGGAGACCCATCGGTAGGAGATCAGCGTCGGCTCGGGCGCGGTGAACGTCGCGGTGAACGCCGGTGCCCGGCCCTCGGGGGTCGGGCAGCTGCCGCTGTAGGTCGTGTTCGTGCCCGTCACCGACACGCGCACGCCCGAACCGGCCGCGGCATCACCGCCGTTGCCGTTGCCGTCGCCGTCGCCGCTGAGCGCGTAGGCGAGTCCGCCGGCGACCAGCAGGCAGGCGGCCGCGCCGGCCGCCACGAGCGCCGCCTTCCGGCGTCCGCGCGGGGCCCCGGAAGCCGCTGCCTGGGGCTCGGCGGGCGGCTCGGGCGGGGACTGCGTCGCCGCGGTGGCGGTGCTCCCGTCGGGCACGGGGGCCACGGCCGTGGCGGTCCCCGTCGGGGTCTCGGCGGTCGTCCCGGTGATCGTCTCGGTGCTCGTCGCGGCGTCCGTCGCCGTGCTCGTCGCCGTGCTTGTTCCGGTGCTCGTCCGCCCGGTCGTCGCCGTGTCCGGCCGCGCGGGGGCGGGGAAGACGCGGGAGGTGGCGGTGGTGGTGGCGGTGGTGGCGTCCGGCCCGTGCGCGATCTCGCGCAGGGTCGCGGCGACTTCGGCGGCGGGCGTCCGCTCCGCCGGCTCCTTGCGGAGCAGTCCGGCGATCACCGGCGCCAGCGGGCCGGCCCGGGTCGGCGCCGGCGGTTCCTCGTCCACCACGGCCCGAAGGGTGCTCAGCGCGGTGTCCTGCCGGAACGGCGAGATCCCCTCCACGGCCGCGTACAGCATCACGCCGAGGGACCACAGGTCGGATTCGGGGCCCGAGGGGCGGCCCAGCGCCCGCTCCGGCGGCAGGTACTCGGGGGAGCCGACCACCTCTCCGGTCATGGTCAGGGCGGTGCTGCCCTCGACCACCGCGATGCCGAAGTCGCTGAGCACCACGCGTCCGTCCTCGGCGAGCATCACGTTGGCGGGCTTCACGTCCCGGTGCTCGACCCCGACGGCGTGCGCGGCGCGCAGCGCGCTCAGCACCTCCGCGCCGATGTGCGCGGCGTGCCGCGGGGTGAGCGGTCCCTCGGCCCGCAGCAGATCGGCCAGCGACTGACCGCGGATCAGTTCCATCACGATCCAGGGCCGTTCGTCCTCCATGACCACGTCGTGAACGGTGACCACGTTGCGGTCGGGTATGCGGGCCGCCGCCCACGCCTCCCGCTCCAGCCGGCTGTACATCCGCGCGATGTCACCGGTCCGCAGACCGGCCGGGGCCCGTACCTCCTTGACGGCGACCTCGCGGTGCAGGGTCTCGTCGAGGGCCCGCCACACGGTGCCCATGCCGCCTTCGCCGAGCCGGGACAGCAGCCGGTAGCGGTTCGCGATCAGCGCGTCCCCAGCGTCCCCAGCGGCCTCCGTGGCCTCCGCGGCCCCAGTGGTCACGGCGGTGGTGGCAGTGGTACCGGTGCTGGTCACCGCCGTGGTGGCCGCGAGCGCGGTCTCCGTCAGGGTCTCGGATTCTTCGTTGTGCATGGGGGCGGTTCTCCCTCGTATCGCCGGCCGACGCGAACATCACGTACGGTTCCGGCTGCTGGTTCAGCGGTACTCAAAAGATTCTCGAAA
Organism: Streptomyces erythrochromogenes; assembly: GCF_040684695.1. Taxonomy (GTDB): domain Bacteria; phylum Actinomycetota; class Actinomycetes; order Streptomycetales; family Streptomycetaceae; genus Streptomyces; species Streptomyces erythrochromogenes_C. The sequence goes on along the minus strand of NZ_JBFBGM010000032.1, from coordinate 37,216 downwards.
TTGGTTGAACCGAACACCTTCTCGGGGGCGTGTTGTCGGCGTACGAGGAATCAGCGGCATCGTCTTCAAGGGGTGTGGAGTGGCATCGGTCATCGTTGGGCGCACGGGTCCGTTCACCGGGCAGAGCGTGGTCCTGGGCGGCGAGCCCCTCAGCTTCGGGCGCAAGAGCGACAACAGCGTGGTGATCGTCAGCCCGAGCGCCTCCCGGCTGCACGCCGAGATCCTCACGGAGGACGCCGGGTTCGTGCTCTACGACCGGGAGAGCCGAAACGGCACGTTCGTCAACGACCAGCGCGTCACCCGGCACGTACTGCGTCCGAACGACTGCATACGGATCGGTGACGAAACGTTCCTCTATGAGGCGCAGGACTCCATGGAGACGGTGATGGACCTCTCCCTCATGGACGTCCCCCGAGCGGCCGCGGCCGACCCCGGGACCCTGCGCGTCACCATCACCGGCGGCGGCCCGGTGGGCCTCGCCTTCGCCCTGGCGCTCGACGAGATGCTGCCCGGCCGGACTGCCGTCACCGTCTACGACGGGCGCTGGACCCGGAAGGGTTCCACCGTCGTCTGGAAGGACGAGACCCAGGGCAACTTCCGCCGCCAGCAGGTCGTCACCGTCCAGAGCCGGCAGTACCTCGCCCTCTCCGAGGAGGTCCGCGGCGCGCTGTTCGACGACACCGGGGCCTACAGCGAGATGTGGCCGGTCGGACCGGACTCGGTCGACGGCCACCCGCCCCGCAACATCAGGATCGCCCACATCGAGGACCGGCTCCTGGAGCTGGCGAACCGCAGGCCGGCGATCCGGCTCGTCGCCAAGCGTTTCGACGTGACGGAGCAGCAGAACAGGATCACCCAGGACCACGTCCTGGTCGTCGCCGAAGGCGGCCGCTCCCGCACCCGCGAGCACTACGCCGACCGCTTCGGCGCCGCCGACGCCTCCATCTACTCCCTCGACGGAGAGCACCTTCAGGACATCGTGCTGGGGCTGCGCGTCAAGTCGAAGCTGCCGGACCCGATGAGCGTGCTGCTCACGGTGTCGCAGAACCGCTTCCTGCTCAACTCGCTGCGCGGCGAGGGCTTCCTGAACATGCGGCTCACCCGGGAGGAGGCCAAGAACGTCATCGGCATCGACCCGGTCCGCCACGTCTTCGAGGAGTGCATCGCCTCCCGCCCCTGCCTGATGAGCCGCCAGGAGGAGGACAACGAATTCCGCTGCCCCACCCACGGCACGCTCTTCCTGCCCGCCCTGCTGCGCGGTTCGCCGCTCTGGAAGGAGATCCGGCAGGGCCTCGAACTGTTCGGCGTGGCCGAGGAGGACCTGTCGGCGATCACCTCGTTCCGGCTCGACATGGTGCAGCGCCCGCGGTTCACCGCGCAGCTGCACCGCCCCACCGCGACCACTCCGGGTACGTACGGCTTCCTGCTCGGGGACGCGGCCAACGCCATCCACTTCTGGCCGGGCCGCGGCCTCAACAGCGGTCTCGCGTCGGCCACTTCGCTGGCACGGTCGCTCAGCCGGGCCTGGCAGGGCAGACCGCTCCGGGACGCCGACTTCATCCGGCACGAGGCCGCCATGTCCATGCTCCAGTACCGGCACAAGAGCCGGGCCTGGAACGCCATGGTCACCACCGACGAGCAGGGCATCACCCGCGCCATCAAGGACATCATCGCGCGCAGCGCGGAAGCCGTTGGTGCCGGTGCTGGTGCCGGTCCTGGCGCCGGTCCTGGCGCAGGCCTTGGTTCCGACGCCGCTGGCGGGAGCGACCTGGACGTGCTGCTGGGCCGGATGGCCGAGATCCGCGACCGGCTGGCATCCCGGCTCCCCGGGCTGCCCACGGACGGGGAACTCCGCGCCCATCTCGCGCCGATCGCCCCCGTCACCCTCCGCACCCTGCGGGAGAGCGGCGCCTGGGACACCCTGATCGTCGGGGGAGAGGAGGCCGACATCGACCTCTTCTACCAGTCGGACTCCCCGGTCTACGTACCCCGCCCGGCCGACCCCCGCAGCCTCCTGCAGCCGCAGGCCTAGGGGACGTTCGCCGATCCTCCGCCGGACCGGGTCGCCCCGGTCCCGGTGGAGGCGTCGGCCCGGGGAGCACCGCCCCTGGCCGTACGCCGAACGGCCGGGCCCGCGCAGGGGCGTGCGGATGAGTGCGCGTGCTCCCGTACGCCCGGCGCGCACTACCGGAGGACCGAGGAACCGGCCCCCGCGTCCCGGTGTCACCGGGCAGGAACCGCCATGCCGATTGTCACTCTATTCCCGCCTTCGGATGGCTTGGGTAGGTCCGGCGATCTTCGCGTGCTTATGCTTCACCCGCTATGACGGAAAGTCACGACTCTCACACGTTATGTGAATCGGCCGACGTGGTCGTCCTCGGAGCAGGTCCCGCCGGGCTGGTCCTCGGACTCCTGTTGCAGGCCGCCGGACTCGACTGCGTCATCCTGGAACGCGCCTCCCGAGCCCATGTGCAGACCCGCGCCCGTGCCGGGTTCCTCGCCCCGAACACCGTGCGGATCCTGGACCGCCACGGCCTCGCAGACGGCCTCCACCGAGGCGGCCACCGCCACGGCACGTGCGAATTCCGCACGGAGGACGGCCGGTTCCGCCTCGACTACGGAAGCCTCGGCCAGGGCGGGCAGCACCACGTCTACCCGCAGCAGAACCTGGTCACGGACCTCCTCACCCGCTACCTCGACACCGGCGGACGCATCCGCTTCCACACCGAGGCGCTCGCCGTGCACGACGCCGACAGCGCCCGGCCGTCCGTCACCACCCGCGAGCCCGACGGCCGCCCCGCCCGGTGGACCGCCCGGTACGTGGCCGGCTGCGACGGCCGGCACGGAGCGGCCCGCCGCTCCCTGCCTCCGGGCAGCGTCCGCCACCACCATCACGACCACGGCGTGACCTGGCTCGGCCTGCTGGCCGAGACCCCGCCGAGCCTCGACGCCGTCGGGTACGCCGTCCACGGCCGGGGCTTCGCCGGACACATGGCCCGCACCGCGGACGTCACCCGCTACTACCTGCAGTGGCAGCGGGGCGCCCACGCCGACGCCTGGTCCGAGGAACGCGTCTGGGACGAACTCGACGTCCGCATGCGCGCGGCCGACCACGGACCGCTGCAACGGGGCCGACTCCTGGAACGCGCCGTGTTCGACCTGACCTGCGACGTCGTCGAACCCCTGCGCCACGGCTCGCTCTTCCTGGCGGGCGACGCGGCGAGCCTGCTCGCCCCGGCCGCCGCGAAGGGCGCCAACCTCGCCGTCCTGGAGGCCGAGATCCTGGCGGAGGCCCTCGCCGACGCCCTCGCCCGGGGGGACACCACAGGACTCGACGCGTACTCGGACCGGTGCCTGGCCCACATCTGGCGGGCTCAGGAGTTCACCGGGTGGATGACCCGCCTCCTGCACGCCGTACCCGAACAGGGCCGCGGTGGCGGTGGCGTCGCCGGTGCCGGATCGTTCTTCCACGCCGCCCTGCAGCGCTCACGGCTCAACTCGCTGCGCACCTCGCGCATCCACCAGGACTGGTTCGCCGAGAACTACGTCGGCGTGTGACGCACCGCGGCGAACCGGCCGCACCGGCGAACCGGGCGCACCGCAGCGTTCCGCCCCCGCGTACCGCCCGCCGTTCCCCTTCCACCGGCTCCACTCCACTCCACTCCGCCCTGCCCCGCCCTGCCCTGTTCCGCCCGCCCCGCCCTGCCCAGCCCTGTTCCGCCCGCCCCGCCCTGCCCAGCCCCGTACCGCCCCGAGGACACCCCCACGATGACCACGACCCTCCCCGACAGAACGTTGCTCCTTGACGGCATCGCCGACCTGCGCGCGGCGGCCCGGTTCGTCCGCGAGCACGACAGCGTCGCCCTGCTCCCGCTCCTCCTGCCCGGTCTGGACGGCCCGGACCTGCAGGCGCTGGCCGGGCACTGCCGGTTCGCCCACGCGGGGCTGCTGCTCTTCCCGCCGGACGCGGACAGCCTCCGGGCCCAATTCGCCGCCTGCGGACTGGAGGCCGACACCCCCTCGCACCCCAGCGTGGTGGTCCGCGAACGCCTCGCGCGGCGCCACGGCCGCGACCCGGCGGACCTCGACGTCCGGATCCTGCGCCCGCGGGTGTACGGCTCCGCAGGGCAACGGCGCGCGGTCGAGGTGTTCGCCCTGACCGTGCCCCCGCACTCCGGTCTCGAAGCGATCGCCGCCCACGAGCGCACCCACCGGCACGAGGCGCACCTCGCCTTCGAGGTCGAGCACCCGGAACCACTGGCGCTGCGCGGCCTGTGCGCGATCCTCGTCCGCCACGGCGCCCGGCCGGACGGCGGCGGCTACAACCCGCACGAGGACGGCACGGTCCTCTACTTCACCCTTCCCGCCGAGGCGGCCTGCGACTACGGGCGCCTGGAGCTCTACGCACCCGGCGACCACCGCGACACCCTCGCCGCCCACCTGGACCACGCCGACCCCTTCGACCTCACCCGCGCCGACGTCCGCCCCGGCGCGGGAGAGCCCGCCGAAACGCTCCTCCACCTCCTCACCGGCGCCTGGACGACGCAGGCGCTCGCCGCGTTCGCCCGGCTGGGCCTGCCCGACGCCATGGACATCCGTACCGCGCACCGCACCGAGGACCTCGCCCGGCCGACCGGCACCCACTCCCGGGGCCTCGCCACGCTCCTGCGCCACCTGGCCATGATCGGAGCCGTCACCGAGGAGCAGGAAGGATTCCGCCTGACGGAACTCGGCGCCCTGCTGCGTGCGGACACACCGGGGTCGATGCGGCCGCTGGCCCTGATGTACGGCGGCCCGTTCTACCGTTCCTTCGGCGGCCTCGACCACGCCGTGCGGACCGGGGACCCGGCCTTCGACCACATCTTCGGCGAGAACCACTTCGACCACTTCGCCCGCGACCCCCAGCTCGCCGCGCTCTTCGACCAGTCCATGGCCGCGAGCTCCCGGATGTTCCAGCCGCTCCCCACCCACCCCGTCATCACCGCCGCCGCACGGACGCCCGCGACCGCCCCGGCGACCGTGGTCGACGTCGCCGGCGGGAACGGGGAGCTCCTGGGCCGCATCCTGACCGCGCACCCGCGCCTGCGGGGCGTCCTGCTCGAACGCCCGCACGCCGTGGAGGCCGCCCGGCGCCGGCTCGACGCCGCGGGCTGCGGGGAGCGCTGCACGTACCGCTCGGGGGACTTCGCCGACGTGCCGACCGGCGGCGACGTCTACGTCCTCTCACGCGTCCTGCACGACTGGGACGACGACCGCTGCCGTGAGATCCTGCGCCACTGCGCCCGTGCCATGCCCGCCCACGCGGACCTGCTCGTGGTGGAGCGCCTCCTGCCCGTCGACGGTTCCCCCTCACTGGCCACCGCCTGGGACCTGCACATGCTCTGCAACGTGGGAGGGCGCGAACGCAGCGCCGACCACTACGCACGCCTGCTGGCCGACGCCGGCCTCGAACTCGTCGGCCACAGCCCCCTCCCGCTGGACGCGCACGTGATGCACGCACGCAGGGCAGCCGTGCCGGAGCCGGTCGCCCGGCGGAGCTGACACGGCGCAGGCACGGCGGGCGCCGCCGCCCCTAGGTCGTCTCTTTCGGATCTTGTCGGCCGAGCCCGCGTTGTCCGGTGCCGTGCATCGCAAGGCGGAGGAGCTCCTCGTGTACTGGGCGTACTCGGGAGCCCCGACAACGCAGGGAGGTGCGGTGCCGGGCAGTGCGGGCCCGGCAAGATCCGAAAGAGACGGCCTAGGTGGGCCGGCCGGGGCCCGGACCGGTTCGCAGCCCGCGGCGGGGTGCGGGACGGTCCGGCGCCCCGGCGGGATGCCGCCGCCCGGTGCGGGCCCCTGCCGCGGGCCGGCCCAGGGCGACTGAGGCCAGTACGAGGGCCAGTCCGCCCAGTTGCCGGCCCGTCAGCACCTCACCGGCGACGACCGTCCCGAGCAGGACGCCCGTGACCGGGTTGAGCAGCCCGATCAGCCCCACCGTCCCGGCGGGCAGCCGGCGCAGGCCCGCGAACCAGACCGAGAAGGCCAGGGCGGTGGCGACCAGGGCGACGTAGCCGAACGCCAGGAGCGCCGACGGGGACACCGGGGGCGGGGCGCCCTCCACGGCCACGGCGACCGGCAACAGGAGCAGGCCCCCCGCGGTGAGCTGCCAGGCGGTCGACGCGAGCACACCGGCCCCGGTTGCCCCGGTTGCGGTGGCGGTTCCGGTGCTCCACCGCTTGGCCAGGACGTGACCGAAGGAGGACACCAGCACTGCCGCGGCCGAGGCCAGTACGCCCGGCAGGCTGATCCCGTCCGCGCCACCGAGCAGCATGAGGCACACGCCGGCCAGGCCGACCACCGCGCCCGCCAGGTGGGCGGGGCGGGGCCGCTCGGCCGTCAGGAGCCAGGCGGCCACCATCATGACCAGGGGGGAGACGGCCATGACGGTCGCGGCCACGCTCGTCGGCAGCAGCTGGGAGGCGGCGAAGACGAGGACGAAGAACACGCTGACGTTGAGCAGCCCCAGCACGGCGGACCGCCCCCACCACACGCCGTGCGGCCGCCGCCGGCACAACGCCAGCAGCACCAGGCCGGCCGGCAGCGCCCGCAGGGCGGCTCCGTACAGCGGGCGGTCCGCGGGCAGGAACTCGTGCGTGACGAAGTAGTTGGCTCCCCAGGCCACCGGCGCCACCGCGGTCAGGGCCACCCAGCGGGTATTGGCTTCCATGGAAGGTAATATAGCTTCCATGGAAGCCAATATGCCGTCCGAGGGGCATGAGCAGGACGCGCAGGACGCGCAGGACGGGCAGGAACTCGCCCCGGACCGGGTGGCCCGCATCCAGGCGGACTGGCGGCGCGAGCGGCCCGACCTCGATGTCGGCCCGCAGGGTGTGATCGGCCGGCTGCACCGCCTCGCCGACCGGCTCGCCGCGGAACTCCGCCTCGTCTACGACCGCTACGGACTGGGCGAAGGGGAGTTCGACGTCCTGTGCGCGCTGCGCCGGGCGGGTGAGCCGTTCGAACGCGCGCCGGGGGAGCTCGCCGCGCACACCATGGTCACCACGGGTGCGATGACGAAGCGGATCGACCGCCTGGAACGCTCCGGGCTCGTCACCCGGCGCCGCTCCGGCGATGACCAGCGCGGCCGGATCGTCGCCCTCACCCCGGCCGGACGCGACCTCGTCGACCGGGCTTTCACCGACCACATGCGCAACGAGCGCCGGCTGCTCGACCTCGTGACCCCCGAGGAGGCCGCGGCGCTCGAAACGCTGCTCGCCGCGTGGCTCCGCCGACTGGACGACTGAGCCGGGGGAGCGGGACCCCGATCGGGGCGGGCGGCCGGGTCAGTCGAGGACCGCCGTGGCTTCGACCTCGACCAGGTGCTCGGGCACGTCCAGGGCCGCCACGCCCAGGAGGGTGGCCGGCGGGACCGGCACGCCGCCCAGCTTCCCGGCCGCGCGGGTGATCCCCTCCATCAGCAGCGGCATCTTGTCGGGCGTCCAGTCGACGACGTGGACGGTCAGCTTCGCCACGTCGTCGAAGGAGCCGCCGGCCTCGGCCAGGGCGGTGCCGACGTTGAGGTAGCACTGCTCGACCTGCGCGGCGAGGTCGCCCTCGCCGACCGTGACGCCGTCGGCGTCCCAGGACACCTGGCCGGCGACGAAGACGAGCTTCGACCCGGTCGCGACCGACACCTGCCGGTAGGCGTCGATCTTCGGCAGTCCCGTGGGGTTGATCAGGGTGATGGCCATGCCGTGTGTCTCCTCGGTTCGCCGGACGACGCGGATCTGCGGCGCGCGGACTCCCTGGCGCGCGAGATCTTCTCGGACGTCGCCAACAAATGGGCGCTCCTGATCATCGAGGCCCTGGGGGAGCGGACCCTGCGCTTCGGCGAGCTGCGCGACGAGGTCCAGGGCATCAGCCACAAGATGCTCACCCAGAACCTGCGCATGCTGGAGCGCAACGGGCTGATCGAGCGGACGGTGTTCCCCGTGGTGCCGCCACGGGTGGAGTACGCCCTCACCGAACCGGGGCAGGCCCTGCGGGTGACGATCGACGCCCTCTGCGACTGGACCCACCGCTACCTCGGCCACATCGAGGCCGCCCGCGACCGCACGGATGCGGCGGATCCGGGTCGGTGACCACGGCCGGCACCGGCGCGGGACGGCGGAAGATCGACTTTCCCGACCGGCGGCCGCACCCCGAAAATGAGGAGGGGGAAGGCCACCGGGAGGCTGAGGCGTGTGACGGCGGATCCAGAGGACGCAGTGACCATCCGCGCCGTCGCCGAGCGGCTGATGAAGGCGCATCCGCAGGTGGACGCCGGCCTGGTGCACAGCTCGGTACAGACCGCGTACGAGGAGCTCCGGTACGCGCGCGTACGCACCTACCTGCCGGTGCTCATGGAGCGCAGGGCACAGGACCTGCTCCCTCCCGACGCGTAGCGGCTGCGGAAGACCGCTCGCGTGACAGAATGAACCTCGTGACCAAACCGCATGCGACGGCCAAGGCCTGGTTCCGGCACGACGGGTCCTACCTCTCCCTCTGGTCCAAGGATTCGGTGCTGTCGATCGGGTCCGCCGACTCGGTCCTGTCGATCGGATCGGTCGGCTCGGTGCTGTCCGTCGGCTCCGTGGGCTCCGCCCTCTCCGCCGCGTCCATCGGCTCCTCCCTCTCGCTGCTCTCCGCCGGGTCCTGGCTCAGCCTCGGTTCGGTGCTGTCGGCGCAGTCCCGCTGGTCGGTGCTCTCCTGGCGTTCGCGCGACGGCCTCATGGCCGCGGGAGTCGTCGCCGCGGCCACCGCCGTCGCCCTGCACACCGCCTTCCGGGGCGGCCGCGGGAACGGCGGAGCCGGCGGCGCGGCCGCCTGAGGTCCGGAAGGCGGCAGGAGTCCCGCCGCTCACTTCGCCTTGAGCAGCTGGTCGACCCTGGGCACGGAGAGACCGGTCAGTTCCGCGACCTCCTTGAGGGTGCGCCCCTCCTTCAACTCGCCCATGGCGGCACTGCGTATGAGCTTGGTCTGCTTGGCGCCGGTGAGCATGTCGTCGGTGACCAGTCGGGCGCCGCGCTCACGCGTGAGCGGAGACTCGATCTCGGCGAGACGCGCGCGCACGGCCGTCATGTACTGGTCCGTCAGGGCGCGCAGTTCCGCGTAGACCTGCTCGTCGTGCGGGGTGGTATCGGTCATGCGGGTCAGCGTACTTCGCAGGCGTGCCCCTTCCGGCTCCCCTTCCGGCCCTCCTCGACGCCGACCCGCGGTGCGGCCGATTCCCTTCGGTGTCAGGCCGGTTGGCGGTGCCGGGCCTGCTGCGTCACGTGATCCTCTGGTTGGTTCCGTCGGGCAGGGTGCAGGTGTCGCCGCCGTACGGGATGGACTTGACCTGTCCGCCCGCGGCCGCGCACTCCTCCCTGGTGATGGTGGGGGACGATGCGGCCTGGGCGGCGACGGCTCCGACCGCGCCCGTACCGGCCAGGGTCGCTGCGGCCAGGATCAGGCCCAGCGTTCTGCGGATGCGCATGGCTTCCTCCTCTCGGGCGCCCGGCTCGGCCCTGTGGGAGGACAGCCCTCAGGCCGAAGGTGCCCTACCTCCCAGCATGGGCGCCGCCCGGGAGGATCGCGAGGCGGGCCGGACGCCACGGGGTGACCGCCTCGGCGGGAGACCGGGGCAGCACGGCCCCCGGGGGTCCGGTCCCCGTGATGGCGTGCACCCGTGCGGGGGCGCACGCCATCACGGGGCAGCCCCGGCGGCGGTCCCGGAGGGGCCCGGTGGCTCCCCGATGTCTACCGGAACAGGCGGTCGCCCGGGGTGGCCATGCGATGGGTGCCGCTGTGACGGCTCACCCAGTCGCGGATCAGGGCGATGGAGTTGGCGCACTGCCAGCTGTCGTCGTACTCGCGCACCCCGGTGAACGCCCCGTAGCCCGCGATGATGCCGTCCACGCGGCCGTCGCCCAGCAGTTTGTCCACGTACCACGGGTCGTTGTACGTCGTCGTCCAGGACAGGGTGGCCGCGAGCCGTCCGGCGTCACGGTCGGCGGCTCCCTTCTTCAGCTCGGCGCACGTGTAGTAGGTGGCCTCCGTGCAGTTGCCGAAGCCCTTGGTGATGTCGCTGTCGCCGTAGTCCATCACGCGGCGTCCCGCGGGGAATCCGGAACCGGACCGGTTGAAGGCCCCCTGGGCCTGGTCGCGGGTTCCGGTCGTGGTGATCCCCTCCAGGCTGCCGAGCCGGCCCTCCAGGCTCTTCCAGCCCCGGCCGCCGACGTCCGGGTTGCTGCCGCCGTGGTACTCGTAGAACCCGTACAGCACCGGGATGCCGGCAGCCGTCAGCCGCTGCGCCTTGTCGCGCAGTCCGGCGACGCTGCAGCCGCGGTTCTCCTTCTCCCCGCAGTAGTTGGGGTCCTTGATGTCCAGCCAGACGAGCGACAGCCGGCGTCCCGCGTTGGCGTTGGAGAGGATGCGGTCGATCATGCTGTCGAAGCTGGGGCCGAGGCGGTTGTCGCCGGCCGAGGAACAGTCGTGATAGGCGCGCCATTCGTTCGGGTTCCACCAGGCGCAGACGTCTATCTCGATGCTGTTGGCGCCGTGTTTGAGCGCGTCGTCCACGCCGCTCAGGGTGTTGACGCGGTGCGCGATGGCGTAGATGGCGTGACGCTGGTCGGCGGTCGCGGCGGAGGCCGTGCCGGCTGCCGTGGTGCCTAACACCGCGCAGAAGGCCGCGACCAGCGCCAGGAGCATCCGGGCACGGGCACCACGCAAGAGGTGAGTCGTCAAGAACGTACTCCGTCATGTCGGGTTGCGAAACGGGCGAACGATCTCGCCCGCCACATGCTGACATGCGGTGAATGCATAGTGAATGAAACCGGCTGAGAGCGCTCTCCAAGTGGCGGGAAACCGCCCCTGCCGCGCCTATTCGTCGTCGAGGCCGCCCTCTTCGTCCCGGAGCCTGCGCCACAGGCCGGTGCGGTGCAGGGTGTAGAGCGCGACGGCGAGGAAGGCCACCTGCAGTCCGACGGCGAGCAGCCAGAAGACGGCTCCGCCCTCGATCTCGTCCGTCAGATAGGCGAAGTTCATGCCGAAGAACCCCGTCAGGAAGGTCAGCGGCAGGAAGATCGTCGACACGATCGCCAGGCGGTTGATGACGCCGTTCTGGTCGGCGGACACGAGCGAGGAGTAGCTGCCGAAGGCGCGGCGGGACGCCTCCTGGAGCGACTCGATGTCCGTGAGGACCAGCCGTGCGGTGCGCTGGTACTCGCGGACCAGCCGCTCGCGTTCCTGCGGGAAGCTGCCGCTCATCATGCGGCGGGTCACCGTCTCGTCCGTGACGCTGAGGTACGGAAGGAGTGTGTGGTGCAGGAGGGCCGCGGTGCGGCGCAGCCGCGCGAGGCGGTAGACCTGCTCGGGCTGTCGTCGCCGGAACATCTCGTCCTCCAGGTCCTCCACGTCCAGCAGGGCCTGGACGGCCGCCCCGCGATACGTCTCCAGGGCCTCGTCCAGCAGCAGGAACAGCATGGCCACGGCGTCGGGAGGACGTTCGGCCGGGAAGCGGGCGGTGAGGCTCCGGATCAACCGGGCCGCGGCCCGGTGCACGGTGACGAGGTACCTCTCGGTCACCACGGCATGGATGTGGAAGACCTGGCCCCCCTCGACCACGGGCACGACGAAGGCGGCGCTGTCCCCGAGGAACTCGGCCCGGGCGGACTCGCCCTCCTGGCCGAGCCACGCCAGGTCCGCGGCCTCCAGACCCAGCAGGTCCGCGAGCGACGGCCCGGCGGGCGGGGCGGCGCCCTCGGGCAGCTCCACGTCCACGAGGAGGAAGGTGGACGTCGCGAGATGCTCACGTGCCTCGGAGACGTGGGCACGCGTCAGGGCGCCGTCCGGCATGGACATCACCGATACGATCATTGCCCCTCGTCGTGTGCCGTCAGGTGCGTTGCCTCCCACCCTGTACGCACACCGGCCCGCCGCAACCCCAGCGGTGCGTTCGCCCGCGATCGCCCCCCGGACGGGTGATGCCCGGACGGGTGCCCCCGGCCCCTGAGGCCCCTGCGGCCCAGGAGCCGCGGGCGTCACTACGCGTGCTTGCGTGCGGTCAGCTGGAAGAGACGGGCGGTGTGCATGTAGGGGTGGCGGGCTGTCAGGGCGAGTTCGAGGCGCTCCAGATCGGCGTAGAACGCGGGGTCGTGCTTGCGCGCATCGTCGGTGATGTAGTCGCAGACGTTGCGGATGCCGTAATGGCGCAGGTCCTGGCAGCCCAGGTCGGACAGGTGACGGGTGATCTCCTCGGCGGTGTGCAGCGTCAGCACCGAATCGAACATCTGCGTGCGGGCCATATCGGTGTCGAGCGCGGCCGTCGCGGCCGCGAGATCCATCGCGCGGACGGCGGCGGTCAGCGGAGCCGAATGCCGGTTGATCGCCATCACCGAGAACAGGCCGCCCGGTCGTAGGGGGGCCAGGGACGCAGCGAGTGTGCGGCGGACGTCGTCCACGTACTGCAGGAGGTTGTGGCACAGCACCACGTCGAACGCTCCGCGCGCGACCTCGGCGGGCAGGGCGTTCACATCGGCCTCGACGCAGGTGATCAGATCCGTCAGGCCGGCCGCGGCAGCGCGCTCGGCCGCCGCGCCGAGCATCGCGGGGGCGTGGTCGGCGATCGTGACGTGGTGTCCCCGGGCGGCCAGGCGCAGGGCGTCGCCGCCGTCCCCTCCGGCCAGGTCGAGAACGCGCAGCGGCCCGCCGTCCCGTTCACCGAAGTGCCGGACGAGGTTCGCCTCGGCGGTCGCGTAGCGCAGACGGCCCCAAGGGGCCTCCTGCCACTGCTTCCAGACGGACAGGGCGGTTTCGAACTTCTCTGCGTCTTCAGACATCCGCCGACGGTAATCCGCGTGACCGCGGTGCCGCAGGACGCGGCGCCGCCCGGGGCGTATGGGGTGCACCACACCTGCAGGCGAGGGGTGTTGAGCCGGTGCGCGGTGCGCTGTTCTCGGTTCAGGCCCTGACGATGCCGTCGCAGGCGATCGGCAGGTGCCGGGGGCCGCGGAGCACCGCGTTCTGACGGTACGGAGGCGGGTCCGCCAGCAGGCGGGGGTTCTCCAGCCGGCGAGCCAGTTCACTCAGGGCCAGTTGGGCCTCCAAGCGGGCCAGCGGGGCGCCGAAGCAACTGTGGATGCCGCTGCCGAGCCCGAGGTGCTGGATGTCCTTGCGGTCGGGGTCGAAGCGGTCGGCGTTCTCGAACCGCTTCGGGTCGCGGTTGCCGGAGGCCAGGATCAGCGAAACCGTCGCGCCCTTGGGAATGTTCACCCCGCCCACCTCGATGTCGGCGAGCGTGCTGCGCCGGGGCAGCATCTGCACCGGCGGTTCGTACCGCAGCAGTTCCTCCACGATCGGGACGGACAGCGCCGGGTCCTCGCGCAGCCGCTGGAGGACGTCCGGGTGGCGCAGCAGGGTCAGCATCCCGTTGGTGATCAGGTTGACCGTGGTCTCGTGGCCCGCGATCAGGAGCAGCGCCGCGGTGCTGACGATCTCCAGCGTGCTCATGGAACCGTCCGGTTCCTCCTCGACGGCGGCCAGCTGGGACAGCATGTCCTCACCCGGCTTGCTGCGGCGCTCCTCGATCAGCCCGCCCAGGTACATGCCCAGTTCCAACTGCGCGGCGGACGCGTCCTTGTGGCGCTCGGCGGGGTCGGCGTCCGGGGCGGGGTCCAGGCTGGCGGCGATGGTGTCGGCCCACACGTGGAAGCGGGACTCGTCCTCGTGCGGAATGCCGAGCAGCCGGCAGATCACCGTCACGGGGAACGGGTAGGAGAACTGCTCCACGAGGTCGACCCGGTCCAGGTCCCCGGACGTGGCGATGCCGTCGATGAGGCCGGCGACGATGCCGTCGAGCTCACCGCGCATGTCGTGCACCTTGTGCGGGGAGTGCGGGGGCCCGAAGGGACGGTTCGTGATGCGGCGCAGCCGGTCGTGGTCCGGCGGGTCGAGCTTGAGGAAGACCGGGGGCAGCGCCGAATCGTCCCCCTCGTCCTGCGCCAGCGGGTCACTCGACGGCAGCGTCAGGTTGCGGGGGTCGGAGCTGATGCGCGGGTCGTGCAACAGGCCGTGAATCTCGTGGTAGGTGCTCACGAGGTACGGTCCGTCCTCGTCGTGGAACACCGGTGTCCGGCGCAGCTCCTCGTACAGCGGGTACGGGTCGGCACGGCTGGAGTAGTCGACGATCTGCCGGAGCATGGCTTTGCCCATGGCGTGTCCTCGTACGGCTCGCGGGGGTGGGGGCGGGGCGGGAGAGAGGTCTTTACCAGCATGCACGGAGGTGTCGGGTACCGCCTGCCGGGCGGCGGAGCCGCAGGTCACGCAGGCCGCTCGGTCAGACGGGCCGCGGCCGGTCCCGGAGCCCTGCGAGGAGCGTGGCGAGGTAGCGGCGGGCGGTGTCGACGCGTTCGGTGGGGCCGGGGCCGGGGCCGGGGCCGGGGCCGGGGCTCGGGTCGGAGCCCGAGCCGCGGACGTCGACGGCGTGGGCGATGCCGCACATGAGGGGGACGAGGTCGCCCTGCTCCACGTCGGAGCGGACCGCTCCGGCCGAGCGGGCGTTGTCGAGGAGTGCGGCGCCGGTCGACCGGAGCAGCTGCTTGAGCTCCGTGGTCCGTGGCAGGGCGTCGGCGGCCGCGGCCGTCACCGGTGCCAGGGACGGGTCGGTGACCTGCGTTTCGAGCGTGCGCATCAGGAAGGTCTCGAAGGCCCGCCAGGGGTCGGTGTCCGCCAGCGCCTCCTCCCCGTACGCGGCCAGGGCTTCGAGGGAGGGGGTGGCGACGGTCTCCAGCAGCGCCTCGGCCGTGGGGAAGTGCCGGTATACGGTGCCCACCCCCACGCCCACGCGCCGGGCGACGTCGTTGAGCTGCAGGGCCGTGCCCTCGTCGACCAGGCCGCGGGCGGCGGCCACGATCAGCTCCCGATTGCGCGCCGCGTCCTTGCGCAGGGGTGTCGTCATGGCGGCCATGCTAACCGGATGGGTCATCCGAACGGACCGCTCGGCCGGCCGGAGGGGCATGGCGCTCGCTGAGCCGGCGCACGGCCGCCGCGAGGCGGGCGTCGGTCGCCGGCCGGAAGGCCGGTACGGGGCGCACCCGGGAGCCGATGACGAGGCCGGTCCGCCCCGCCAGACCCGCGTCGGTGGCCGCGGCGACGGACGGCCGGGCGGCCACCGAGGCGGGGCCGGACGTGGACCGTTCGAACTTCCGGCGCACCAGTGGCCAGAGCAGCCGCAGTGCGGGTGCGACGATCCTCGGGTCGCGCAGCGTGCCGTCGGTCATGTCGGTCGCCGCGCCGCCGGGGTCGGCGGCGAAGACCTGCACGCCCGTACCGTCCAGGCGCCCGGCCAGGTCGAGGGTGTAGGCCAGGTTGGCGAGCTTGGCGCGGCCGTACCAGTGGAATCCGTAGTAGCCCCCCGGCGGTTCGACGTCGTCGAACGCCCGCTTGGCGAGGCCGACGGCCCCGGAGGTCACGTTCACGATCCGGCTCGGAGCTCCCGCCGTCAGGCTGGGCAGCAGCAGTTCGGTCAGGAGGTAGGGGGAGAGGTGGTTGACGAGGAAGGATGCCTCGATGCCGTCCCTGTCCTGACGGTGGGGGAACATCGCCCCGACGTTGTTGACCAGGACCGTCAGCCCTTCCCCCGGAGCCGTGTGTGCGGCGGCGAGGCGTCCGGCGAGGGAACGCACGGCGTCGAGAGAGGCCAGGTCCGCGGAGAGGAACCGGCTCGGGCGCCGGGGATTCGCGGCGTTCAGCAGGTCGACGGCCCGGGCCCCGCGGCCGGCGTCGCGCCCGACCACCGTGACCGCGTATCCGGCCGCTGCCAGACCCAGTGCCGTCTCCAGCCCGATGCCGCCGGTTCCGGCCGTGACCACGGCTGTCCTGTCCATACACCCCTCCGACCCCAATGCGGATGGCTCATCCGCTTCACGGGGACGATAACACAACCGGATGATCTATCCGTTTCTTGTGTGGCGGTGTGGGGTGGGGCGGTGGTCGGGTGGGGTGGCGGCCCGTCAGCCCGTCAGGGGGTCGTCGCGGCCGCGGCAGGCAGGAGCCGCCGGCGCTCCCGGGCCGTGAGCCCGCCCCAGACGCCGTGGGGCTCATGCGTGGCGAGGGCGTGATGCAGACAGGCCTTGACCACGGGGCAGGTTCCGCACAGCGACTTCGCCTGCCGGTCGCGTTCCTTGCGCCCCTTGCGCTCTTCCTCCGCCGGAGCGAAGAACGGCTCCGACCCCACCTCGCGGCAGACCGCTTCGGCTTGCCAGGCCCAGTTCTGCAGCAGGGGGGCCGGGAGGCGGGAGGGGTTCGGCATTGCTGGCTCCTTGACGTCGGTGTCCTGAGCCACGTCTGTTCGCATTCGCGCGGATGAAACCCACCCGGTCCCGTGCCCCGAACTGCGGTCGCCGGCGCATGAAATGGGTTCGGTGAAGCATGCGCGGACCATGGAGTGCGTCATCTACGACCAGATCTCAGGGCAGTCGGAGCACGTGGAGTGCGAACTGCCGGAAGCGGCCTGCCGGTCCGCCCTCAAGCGACTGCGGAACCTCGGCGACCGCGAGTTCGCCTGGGTGCGGCTGGCGGACCCGTCGGAGAGCGAACTGGTGCAGCTGGCCGAGGAGCTGGACCTGCACCCGTTGGCCGTCGAGGACGCCCTCCACGGACGGCAGCGTCCGAAGAGCGAGCGGTTCGGCGACGTCCTGGCCGTGGCGCTGAAAACCCTCCGCTACGTGGAGGACGGCACCGCGGTGGAGACCGGCGACATCATGGTCTTCACCGGCCCCCGCAGCGTCCTCACCGTGCGCCACGGACCGATCGATCCCTGCACCGAGGCCGCCCGGCGGCTGCACGGCGACCCGCAGATGGTGCGTCTGGGCCCGTGGGCCGTCCTGCACGCCGTACTGGACGCCGCCGTCGACGCGTACAGCGACGCCGCGCGAAGGGTGCGCGCCACCCTCAACCAGCTGGAGGACAAGGTGTTCTCGACCTCTCGCGTGGACCACACCGGGAGCATCTACGCCCTCAAGCGCGAAGTCCGGGAGTTCCGCGATGCCGTACTGCCGCTCGTCCCGGTGGCCCAAGGCCTCCTGGGCGGACCGGCAGGGGAGCGCGCGGACCCGGAGATCGCCCCGTACCTCCGTGACGTCGCCGACCACCTCCACCGTACGGACCTGGAGGTCCGGACCCTGGACGAGCTGCTCGACTCGGTCCTCGGCGCGCAGCAGGCCCGCGTGGGCACCTGGCAGAACGACGACATGCGGCGCATCTCCGCGTGGGCGGCGATCTTCGCCGTCCCCACGATGGTCGCCGGCGTGTACGGGATGAACTTCGCGCACATGCCCGAACTCGGCTGGACCTACGGCTACCCGCTCGCCCTCGCCCTCATGGTGCTCGCGGCGGGCGCCCTCCACCGCGCCTTCCGGCGCAACGGCTGGCTGTAGGCGCGGGGCAAGGGCCGCTGTGCGGGCGGTCGGCGGCGCGGCGTCAGAACGCGTACACCGGGTTCCCGTTCAGCGTTGCGGACATCGTGCACGCGTTGGAGAAGGTGTGCTTCCAGGCGACGCGCCTGCCGCTCAGCACGCCGTCCGCGGTGACCGTGACGGGGTCGAAGTACATGGGGCAGGCCCGCGAGGTGTCCGGCGCCGCCAGCAGGTGGTTGAGTTCGCCGTCGGTGGCGACCAGGGCGTCACAGGCGGCCCTCGGCGCGGGGTGGGTGCCCTCGGCGGTGTAGGCGCAGCTGAGGGTCGCCGCGCGCAGGACGGTGTCCGTGTCCGCGGCCGCGCCGGACCCCGCGGTGATGGTGAAGACCATCGCGGACGGGCCGTGCCCCCCGGCGGGCTGGGCCGCCGCGACCCCCGTGGCGCCTGCGATGCAGAGAAGACTGAGGGCGGATGCGGCGATGATGTGGCGGCGCATGACAAGTTTCCCCTTCGATTCGATGCCGATTACGTTTCGGTGCCTGTGATCTGACGCTGAACTGACGACGAGCCTGGCAGGTCCGAAGGAGGGTCGCCAATGGGCGGTCGATTTACGGACAGTTCGTTCGCATACCGGACCCGCGTCGGGCGTTCCCGCAGCTGGCGGGGCACGTTCCCGGCCTCCGCAAGGCTCCGGGGGCAGGGGGGCGCCGCCGCCCGTGACGCGTCCCGCCCTGGTGGCGGCGGTGCGCGGTTCGCCGAAGTGACCCGAAGGGTGACGGGATGCGTGCGGTCGCGGGCGGGTCTTCCCGCGCGCGGAGCTCCGGGACGGGCTCCGCCGCCGTGCCGACCGGGGGAGGGGGTGACGGGTGACGGGTGGCGGGTGACCCTGAGGGTCGCGTTCCGGCGGCCTGTGGAGGTTGACGGGAATTCGTCTTGCCGAGACGCTGGATCCCCCGCTTGGCCTAACGGTTAGGTTAGGCTAACCTTCGGGTCGTGCAAGCCGGTGAAGAGAGATCCGCGGTAGGACGCCCCCGCGGCCATGAACTGTCGGCCACGGGAGTCACCGTGGCGTACGACGGCGTCGACGTCGTCCACGACGCGTCATTGGTGCTGAGGCCCGGAGAGGTCACCGTACTGGTCGGCCCGAACGGCAGCGGCAAGTCGACGCTGCTGCGCACCGTATCGCGGCTCCAGCGACCCCGGACCGCGAAACTCGTCATCGACGCCGACACCGACGGCCTCGCCCTGTCCCCCCGTGAGTTCTCACGCCGCGTGGCCCTGTTGACCCAGGGCCGGCCCACCCCCAGCGGGCTGAGCGTACGGGACGTCGTCGAGTTCGGCCGCTACCCCTACCGCGGCCGCTGGGGCAAGGCCGACCCGGACGGCACCGCCGCCGTGGACCGCGCGCTCGCCCTCACCGGCGTCGCGGAGTTCGCGGACCGGGGAGCCGAGCACCTGTCGGGCGGACAGCTCCAGCGCGTCTGGCTGGCCGGCTGCCTCGCCCAGGAAACCGGCGTGCTCCTCCTCGACGAGCCCACCACCTACCTGGACCTGCGCTACCAGGTCGAACTCCTCGACCTCGTACGCGACCTGGCGGACGAGCACGGCATCGCCGTCGGCGCCGTCCTGCACGACCTCGACCAGGCCGCGGCCGTCGCCGACCGGATCGTGCTCCTGCGCGCCGGCCGGGTCGTCGCCGAAGGCCTCCCCGAGGAGGTCCTCACCGGCGAACGGCTGACGGACACCTACGGCATCCGCATCGAAGTGGATACCGACCCCCTGACCGGCCTCCTGCGCACCCGTGCGATCGGCCGCCACCACACGCGAAGCGAAAGGCTCAGTACCACCTCATGAGACGACTCCTCATCACCGCGGCGGCCGCCACCGTCGCGGCCCTCACCCTGACCGCCTGCGGGACCACCGAGCCCGCCGCCGACGACAAGGCCAAGGGCGCGGCCGAGAAGATCTCCCTCACCGACGGCACCGGTACCAAGGTCGAGCTCGACGGCCCGGCCAAGACGATCGTCGCCACCGAGTGGAACGTCGTCGAGAGCCTCATCTCGCTGGGCGTCGACCCCGCCGCCGTCTCCGACGTCAAGGGCTACAAGGCCTGGGACACCGCCGTTCCGCTGAAGAACGAGCCCAAGGACGTCGGCACCCGCGGCGAGCCGAGCATGGACGCCATCGCGGCCGTCAAGCCGGACCTCATCGTCGCCACCACCGACCTCCCGGCGGCCGCCGTCGACCAGCTCAAGAAGGTCGCGCCCGTCATCAACCTGAAGGCCGCGGACGCCGCCGACCCGGTCGGCCAGATGACCAAGAACCTGGACATCCTCGCCCAGGCCACCGGCACCACCGCCAAGGCCGACACGCTCAAGAAGGCCTTCGAGGCGAAGATCGCGGAGGGCAAGAAGGCCCTCGCCGACAAGGGCCTCGCCGGCAAGCCCTACGCCTTCGCCGACGGCTACGTCGTCTCCAACCAGGTCTCGATCCGCCCCTACACCAGCGGTTCGCTGATCGGCGGCGTCAACGAGAAGCTCGGCCTGAAGAACGCCTGGACCGTCGAGGGCGACCCGGCCTACGGCCTGGGCACCACCGACGTCGAGGGCCTCACCAAGCTCGGTGACGTCGAGTTCGCCTACATCGGCAACGAGACCGACAAGGACAGCAACCCCTTCACCGGCCAGCTGGCCCAGGACAAGGTGTGGACCTCGCTGCCCTTCGTCCAGAACAACAACGTCCACCGTCTGCCCGACGGCATCTGGATGTTCGGCGGGCCCGAGTCGATGGGCAAGTACATCGACGCCGTCGTCGCCGCACTGACGAAGTAACAGCATGGCCGTCACCGCAACCGCTCCCGCCACCCGTCCGTCGGCGGCCACGTCCCGGACCGGCGCTGCCGCGGTGACGGCCGCCCTGTGCCTGCTCGTCGCGGCCCTCGCGATCGCCGACCTGACCCAGGGCACCGCCAACGCCGGTGCCCCCGAGGTCTGGAGGGCGCTCACCGGCCGGGGGGACGCCGCCGACTCCTCCGTCGTCATCGCCTCCCGGCTCCCGAGGGCCGCCGCCGGACTGCTCGTCGGCGCCGTGCTCGGCATGGCCGGCGCCGCCCTGCAGGCCGTCACCCGCAACGTCATCGCCTCCCCCGACACCCTCGCGGTCAACTCCGGGGCCTACCTGGCCCTCGGCCTGACCGCCGTCACCGGGATCTCGCTGCCGCTGCTCGCCTCCTCCGGCGTCGCCTTCCTCGGCGGGCTCGCCGCGGCGGCCGTCGTCCTCGGCCTGTCCGGCCTCGGCGCCGGCACCGTACGCCTCGTCCTTGCCGGCAGCGCCCTCACCCTGGGCCTCACCGCCGCCACCGAGGGCATGCTCCTGCTCTTCCCGCAGGAGACCACCGGCGTCTACCGCTGGAACCAGGGCAGCATCGCCCAGAACGGCTTCGGCGGCATCCTCCAGGTGCTGCCGATCGCCCTCGTCGGCCTCGTCGGACTGCTCCTCGTCGCCCGCCGGATCGACGCCCTCGCCCTCGGCGACGACACCGCCCGCGGCCTCGGCGTACCGGTCCGCGCCACCCGCGTCACCGTGGTCGTCCTCGCCGCCCTGCTGTCCACCGCCGCCGTCACCCTCGCCGGCCCCATCGGCTTCGTCGGCCTGTGCGCCCCCGCGCTCGTCCGGCCCCTCGCCCGCCGGTTCCGCGCCTACACCAGGACCCGCGGCGCCCTGCCGGTCACCGCGCTCGTCGGCGCCGCCCTGGTGCTCGGCTCGGACGTGCTGCTGCGCAGCCTCGTCCCCGCGGACGTGGCCGTCGCCGTACCCACCGGTGTCGTCACCAGCCTCGTCGGCGCCGTCTTCCTCATCGTCATGGCCACCAAGGCCCGTGACACCGCCGGAACGACGGACACCGAGCGGCTGCGCATCAGGAGCCGCACCGCCTTCCTCACCGCCACCGGCGTCCTGGTGGCCGCGCTCGTCGGCGTCGCCATCGCGGGCGTCCTGCTGGGCGACAGCAAGCTGCTGCTCGGCGACGTCGTCAACTGGGCCCAGGGCAACGCCGGCCGCACCATCACCTTCGTGCTCGACACCCGCGTGCCCCGCGTCCTCGCGGCCCTCCTCGCCGGCGCCGCCCTCGCCCTGGCCGGAACCCTCGTCCAGGCCGTCACCCGCAACCCCCTCGCGGAGCCGGGTGTCCTGGGCGTCTCGGGCGGCGCGGCCCTCGGCGCCGTGCTCCTCGTGACCACCGTCCCCGCGGCCGGCTCGTGGGGCATGGCGGGCGCCGCCTTCGCGGGCGCCGCCGTCAGTGGCGCGATCGTCTTCGGCCTCGCCGCGCGGGGCGGATTCCAGCAGAACCGGCTCGTCCTCGTCGGCTTCGGCGTGGCCACCGGATCGGCGGCCCTGATCAGCATGCTGATCATCCTCACCGACCCGTTCAACGCCACCAAGGCGCTGACCTGGCTGTCGGGCTCCACGTACGGGCGGGGCTTCCCCGACGTGGTGCCGCTCGCCGTGGTGCTCGCCGCGGGCGTGTTCCTCGCCGTCCAGCGGCGCGCCGACCTCGACCTCGTCTCGCTCGACGAGGACACTCCCCGGCTCCTCGGCCTGGACCCGGCCCGCGGCCGCCTGGCCTTCCTGCTGCTCGCCGTCCTGCTCAGCGCCACCGCCGTGGCCGCTGCCGGCACGATCGGCTTCGTCGGCCTCGTCGCCCCGCACGCCGCCCGGGCCCTGGTGGGCCGCCGGCACGTCCGGGTGGTCCCCGTCGCGGTGCTCCTCGGCGCCGTACTCGTCTGCGCCGCGGACCTGGTGGGGCGGACCGTGATCGCCCCGACCCAGATCGGCGCCGGACTGATGACCGCCCTGATCGGTACGCCGTACTTCCTCCACCTCCTGCTCCGCAGCCGCACCCACTAGGGCATCGCAGCGGGAACCGTCCGGTGCGGGCGGCGGGCACGACGCCCGCCGCCCGCACCGTCGTTCACCGGCCGCCCGGCGGGCCGTACGGCTGGAGGAGCTGGTCGACGGGTGCGTGGTCGTCGGTGAGGAGCCGTGCGTCGCCGATCCACGTGGCGAGGTCGGCACCGGCGGCGATCCTCCAGCCGTTCTGCCGGGCGTCGAGCGCCGCCTGGGTCGCGCGCAGGTCGACCGGCCGGTCCGAGGCGAGCACGACCAGATTGCCCCCCTCGGCCGGGGCCGTCGGGTCGAGGCCGATGTCGGAGGGCCTGCCCACGACGGCGACGTGCGCGAAGGTCCGGCCGAGGGTGGCCACTTCGGCACGTGCGAAGGCCAGGTCGCCGTGGTCGATGAGGTTGGCGACGTACAGGCCGTCCTCCTTGAGCACCCGCCGTACGTCCGCCATCGCTTCGGCCGTGGTGAGATGCCACGGCACGCTCACGCCTCCGAAAGCGTCGCCGACGACGAGGTCGCGACTTCCGGTCTCCAGCCGCCGCAGGCCGATCCTGCCGTCCTCCACGCGCACGCCGATGCCGCCGTCCGGGCCCAGACCCAGCCGGTCGCGGTCGATGCGCACGACCCCGCCGTCGATCTCGGACACCAGGCTCCGCGTCCCGGGCCGCGTGGCGGCGAGGTAGCGGGGGAAGGTGAGCCCGCCGCCGCCCAAGTGGTGGGCGGCCAGCGGCGCGCCCGCGGGAAAGGCGGCGTCGACCACCGACGCGATGGCGCGCACGTACGCGAACTGGAGGTGGGTCGGGTCGTCCACGTCGACGTAGGAATGCCGTACGCCGTCCAGCACGAGGGTGCGGCCGCCGGCCCGATCGGGGTCGGCGACGACCCGCGCGCAGTGGTACCTGGTCTCCGTGTCGCAGCCGCCGGGTGCGACGGTGGTGGCGAGGCCGCCGGCGGCCACCGCGAGTACCAGGGCCGGCGTGCCGAACCATCCGCGCGTTCGCCATTCGACCAGCGCCGAGCCGGCCACCAGCAGTGTCCCGAGGCCGATCAGGATGCCGCTGACCGGCAACCGCGCGATGAGGACGAAGCCGGTGAGTACCGTGCCGACGATGGCGCCGACGGTGCCGACACCGGACAGCCGGCCGACGACCGTTCCGGTCTCGGCGAGGTCGGTGAGGCGCAGCTTCGTCACGATGGGCGTCACCGCGGAGAGCAGTGCGCCGGGCACGAGGATGGTCAGGGACGCGATGAGCAGGAGCACCGCCGGTGCCCACTCCGCGGTGGTGCGCAGCACGGCGGGGGTGAGCGCCACGGCCGCTCCCGACACCCCGAGCGAGGGGCCGATGAGCCGGCGCGGATCGACCTGGTCGGCGACGCGCCCACCCAGCCAGGAGCCGGCGGCGATGGCGGTGAGCGCGATGCCGATCACCATGGTGCTGGTCTCGAGGGTGAGGCCGAGGTAGGGAGCCAGGAGCCGCAGGGCGACGATCTCCACCACCAGGACGGCGGCCGACGACCCGAACACGAGCACGGCAGCGGTGCGGGGACCCAGCCGGCGGTCGCGAGGTGTGCCCTCGGCGACGGGCGAGGAGGACGATCCGGTCACGGGCGACATCCTTCCACGCGTTTCGTCGGCAGCAGGGCGAAAACCCCCGATGCGCAGGGACTTACGCCCGCGGGGGTGCCAACCACCTTTCCGCGCGGGCCTGCTTGTCGGAGTCCCCGCAGTGGCGGGCGTGGGCCAGCAGACGGACGCGCAGCGCTTCGGGCAGGCTCGCGACGTCCCGCTTCTGGCGCGGGCGGGTCTTCCAGCCCGCCAGATGCCGTACGGCCCCGGCGTCGTGCCGGTCCTCGGCCCGCGGGTCGGCCAGGGCGGCGATCAGGCCGGCGATCGGCACCCCGGCGAGCAGTTCGCCCGGCACGCCCTCGTGGAGGGGGTGTCCGGAGCAGCGCCCGCTGCCGGAGCCGTACCAGTCGAGCAGGGCCAGGGTCCGCTCCACCGGTTCGGGGAAGGCCAGTTGGAGTCGGTCCGTGAGTTCCGCGAGCAAGTCGGGGGAAGGACTGCCGCCGGTGCGGGAGAGGCCGAGGATCCGGTCAGCCGTCCCCTCCAGCCCCGCGGGCATCGCGGCCAGCCAGTCGCGCTCCGCGTCGGCGCTCTTGCGCGCCCGCAGGCGGTCGGCCTCGAACTCCCGCAGGGGGCCGGGCATGCCGTGCCCGTCCAGCCACGCCAGGAGAAGGCGGCCGTCGGCGAGGACCGCGTCGCCTTCCCAGCGCCCCCACCTCAGGGTCACCCCGTGGTGCAGGACGACGGCCGCAAGCCGTTCACCGGCCCGGTCGAGCACCTCGAAGCGGACGTCTCCGAGGCACATGCAGTGGAACCCGGGCAGCGATTCCACGGCCATGGCCGCCCGGATGCGGGCCGACTCCGCCGGATCGGAGAGGTCCACACGGATCTCCCCGTCCTCCCCGGCCCCGCTCACCGGGCTCACCCGGACCAGGTGAGCCCGCTGCAGTACGCCGTCGAGCGCTGTCGTGCCGTTCATCCTCCGGCCCCTCCCGGTCAGGGCCGCAGGTGCACGGCCCGCCCGATTCCACCGCGGGTCCGACCGCCGCGCAACCCGGTTCCTCCGCGGCCGCACCCGAGTGCCTCACGCCGGACGGTCGCGGGGACGAGCGCGGCTTCGCGCGGGACCGCTCGGCGCTCGGCCGGGGTTGCCCTCCGCGACGTCATCGTGTCCTGATCTCCGCCAGAGCTTGACGTTCCGCCTGCCGTTGCCCTTTCGAGACGCGTTCGCAACACCCTCGTCGGTTCCAACTCCCCTTCTCGAACGTCACATTCGCAGACACCGATCGTTCGAAGGGGGACACCATGACGTTGCGCACGCCCGGCCGCCACCGCCATCGCCGCCGCGACCGAAGCCGCGACCGGCGGCCGGCGGGACCGGCCCTGCTCGCCGTCCTCGCCGCCGGGGCGGTGCTGCTCTCCGGGTGCAGCGCCTCCGACAGCGGCCACGACCGCAGCGGCGGCACCGCCCAGGAGGCCGGCCGGGGCACCCGCGGCGGCAACCCCGCCCCGGTCCCCGGCCAGAGCGCGCCCGGCACCGCAGAGCGCGCCGACGGCACGGCGCAGGGCGAGGACGACGGCCGCCGTACGGCGGCCCCGCCCCCGGACTACCTCTCCACCTTCGCCCTCGACGTGGACACCGCGAGCTGGGGCTACGCCCGCCGGACCCTCGCCGACGGCAAGCTCCCCGACCCGGCGACCGTCCGCCCGGAGGAGTTCGTCAACAGCTTCCGCCAGGACTACCGGCAGCCTGACGGCAACGGCTTCTCCGTGACCGTCGACGGCGCCCGCACCGACGCCGCGGACTGGTCCCTGATGCGCGTCGGACTCGCCACCCGGACCGGCCTCGGCCAGGAGCGGCGCCCGCCCGCCGCCCTCACCTTCGTCGTCGACATCTCCGGTTCCATGGCCGAACCCGGCCGCCTCGACCTGGTCCGCACGTCCCTGGACCTGATGACGGACCGGCTCCGCGACGACGACTCGGTCGCCATCGTCGCCTTCAGCGACAAGGCCGAGACCCGGCTCCCGATGACCCGCCTGGACGACAACCGCGAGCGTGTGCACCAGGTCGTCGACCGACTGCGCCCCACCGACTCCACGAACGTCGAAGCCGGAGTCACCCGCGGATACGACACCGCTGTCGAGGGCCGTCGGGCCGGCGCCACCAACCGCGTCGTCCTGCTGTCCGACGCCCTCGCCAACACCGGTGCCACCTCCGCGGACGCCCTGCTCAAGCGGATCGACGGCGCCCGCCGCGACCACGGCATCACCCTGTTCGGGGTCGGTGTGGGCAGCGACTACAACGACTCGTTCATGGAACGGCTGGTCGACAAGGGCGACGGGCACACCGTCTACGTCTCCGACCAGGAGGAGGCCCGCAGGGTCTTCTGCGACGAACTGCCCGCACAGGTCGAACTGCGGGCCCGCGACGCCAAGGCCCAGGTCTCCTTCGACCCGCGCAACGTCGAACGGTTCCGGCTGATCGGATACGACAACCGGCGCGTCGCCGACGACTCCTTCCGCGACGACTCCGTGGACGGCGGCGAGGTCGGCCCGGGCCACACGGTGACCGCGCTGTACGCGGTGCGGCTGCGGCCGGGCGCGTCCGGACACGTGGCCACCGCCACCGTCCGGTGGCTCGACCCCGACGGCAGGGCCCCGCACGAGGAGTCGGGCCGGGTGGAGGCCTCCGCGCTGACCGGAGGCGGCTGGGATCAGGCCGCGCCCCGCTTCCAGGTCGCGGCGGCGGCGGCGTACCTGGCCTCGTCGCTGCGTGAAAGGGGAGGCGGCTGGGAGGCGGTTCCGGGCGCGGTCGGCCTGGGCAGGTTGTCGGAGATCACCGCCCGGCTGGCCGAGCGGACCGAGGACCCCGAGGTCCGGCAACTGTCCGAGGCGGTGCGCCAGGCCCGCCGGCTCATGGGCTGACCCGCGCGGGCGGCTTCCCCGCGCGGGGGCTGCTGAACCGTCTGCTCGTCCGACGAGAGTGAACCGTCCCGAGGTGGGTTCGGGCCTTCACCCGTGAGGGCCCGAACCCACGATCGAGGATGGTTGAGGATCCGCAGCACTCGGTGCCCATGTCGCCTCCCGGCTGCCCCCGGACACATATGCGCCGAACGCAGAGGTATCCAGATCCTTGAGGGACTCCAGTACCAGTGTGGCGATGGCAAAGCGAGGATCGCAGCGATCGGCGGCCTCGGGAACGGCGACGACCGTCATCCGGGCCGACACGCCGGCGAGGACGCCGTTGAAGGAGTCCTCGATCACGATGCATGCGTCGGGTGACGCGCCGAGGGCGGCGGCCGCGCGGAGATAGGCGCCCGGGTGGGGCTTGCCGTGTTCGTCGTCCTCGGCCGAGAACACGGCATCGAAGAACCGGTCGAGGCCGGTGCTCGCGAGCGCATGCCGAATCACCGACTCCGGCGAAGACGACACGACGGCCATCGCCCTCGACGCACGCGCGCACGCCGCGACGGCGTGTTCGGCGCCGGGTTTCAGCGCCACTCCCTGCAGCCTCCGGCACACGGCGGCCACGATCTGCTGCTCGACGTCGTCGGGGTCGGCGTGGATCGTGGCCCGGTCGAACCAGTGGGCCACCATGTCCCTTTGCCGCAGCCCGCGCGTCGCCGCCTGCATCTCGGCGGTGAGGTGCAGCCCAAGAGGACCGAACACCTCACGCTTTGCCGCGTCCCAGACCGGCTCGGAGTCGATCAAAAGGCCGTCCAGGTCGAACAGGACAGTCGGTTGCATCGGTTGCTCTTTCGTTGGCGATCACGCGAGGACGGGACGGATTCGCTGCCCGCCGTGCGCGAGCAGATGTTGCGGTGGTCGATGTCGGTGACGATACTCAGGACATCGCGAAACCCGCCGATCACGTTCGGTACGACAACGGCTTCTCAGCCCTGGCGAGCGAACCGGTCGAGGGCCTCGACCACGTGGGCGCGGGTCGTCTCACTGCCCAGATGGCCCGCGTCGGTGACGACGGTCAGCTGGGCGTCCGGCCAGGCGCGGGCGAGCTCCCACGCCGTGTCGAGCGGGCCGGCCAGGTCGAGCCGGCCGTGCACCAGCACGCCCGGGATCCCGGCCAGGCGGTGCGCTTCGCGCAGGAGCGCGCCCTCCTCCAGCCAGGCACCGTGGGAGAAGTAGTGCGAGCAGATGCGGACCAGGGCCAGCTGAGCGGCCGGCGGGCGGTCGCCGTAGGGACGGGAGGCGCCGTCGGTCTCCCCGGACAGGACCGCGTCCTCCCAGGCGCACCAGTCGGCCGTGGCCTTCTCCCGCACTGCGGGGTCCGGATGGTCCATCAGGCCTGCGTAGGCCCCGACGATGTCACCGTCGCGCGGTGTGCCGCCGGCTCCTTCGAGGAAACGCTCCCACTGCTCGGGGAAGAACCGGCCCGCACCCCGGTACAGCCAGTCGATCTCGGAGCGCCGAGTGGTGGTGACGGCGGCGATGACGATCTCCGACATCCGCTCCGGGTGGGTCTCGGCGTAGGCCAGGATCAGTGTGGAACCCCACGAACCGCCGTGCAGCAGCCAGCGGTCGATACCCAGGTGCTCGCGCAGCCGCTCCATGTCGCCGATCAGGTGGCGGGTGGTGTTGTGGCGCATCTCGGTCGTGGGTTCGCTCGCGTGGGGCGTACTGCGGCCACAACCGCGCTGGTCGAACAGGACGACCCGGTAGCGGTCCGGGCCGAAGTACCGGCGCGCGCCGGTCCCGCATCCCGATCCCGGTCCGCCGTGGACGACGACGGCCGGCTTGCCGTCCGGGTTCCCGCAGACCTCCCAGTACACGAGGTTGCCGTCGCCGACGTCGAGCATGCCGGTCTCGTACGGCTCGACCGGCGGGTACAGCTCGGCCATCCTTCAGACCTCCTGTGACGTCGCGCGGGCGCCGAGCGGCGCGGTGAACCGCGGCCGCCAGCCGCCCTCCGTCAGCACCACCAACTGCACCGCTGCCGCGCGGGCGCGCAGCGGCAGCAGGCACCCCACGGCGGTGCGCACACGGTCGGCGGTGGCCGGGTCGTCCGCGCCCATGGCCACCGTGACGTGGGCGGCGGGCCGCGCCCCGAAGCGGCCACCGTACGGGCGCAACCCGGGCCACCGGGCGTGGAACGCATCGACGACCGGCTGGAGTTCCGGAACGGGGACGGCGACGAAGCCGGGCGCCGTCACCATGTCCTCCAGGAGCAGGTCGGGGGCCGGGAAGCTCGCGGCCAGGGACCGCACGTCGTCTTCGTCCTGTCTCGTCAGTGCCGGTTCCGGTACGAACGGGTAGAGGAGCGAGACGTGCGCCGGCACCCCGAGCCGCACCAGAGCCGGGTCGATGCCCCGGGCGGCTTCGAGCAGCGGGTCGGCGTCCGGCACAAGGATGACGACGGCAGTGGTCCCCGGCTCAGGCATGACGCCATCATCGCAGGCCACACAGGGGAACGGCCCGGCCCACCCCCCCCCGGCGGCGCGCTCGGCTCCCGGAGCGCGCGCTGAGCCGATGGCTTTGACCAGCGGAAATCGTGTGGACTCCGGCGCGGGACCGGCATATCTTCACCCGGGTCCCCGCCCCGCGGGGGCCGTCCGTACGTCGTCCGTTCCCGTGGGGGGTCCACCCGTCATGTCCTTCAGCGCGCCCGGTTCACCGCCGCCGCCCCCGCTGCCCGCGCAGCCCTCAGCGCCCTCACCGCCCGGCCCGACCCCGTACCAGGTCCCGTACCCGGTCGCCCAGCAGGGCCACCCCTACCCCGGCGGCCCCGCCCACGTGGCTCCGTCGGGGCCCCCGAGTACGCTGCGCTCCCCGAAGGGCCTGGCGACGGCCCTGACCTGGCTGCTCGGCGCCTGTGCCGCCGTGCGCCTGTTCTCCGCCGGCGTCGGCACGTACGAGCAGTCGTGGCTCCAGGGGTTCCCGGGCGACACCCACTTCGACGACCTCGAACTCGGCCTGGCCCCCGGGCTCACCATCCTCGCGGGGCTGCTGCAGGTGCTCACGGTGCTGCCCACGATCGTCGTCTTCATCGTCTGGTTCCACCGGGTGCGCAGCAACGGCGGCATCTTCCGCCCCGACGCCTTCACCCTGGGCCGCGGCTGGGCCATCGGCGCGTGGTTCGTCCCCGTGGCGAACCTGTTCCTGCCCTGCCGGGTCGCCCTGCAGACCTGGCGGGCCAGTACCCAGCGCGGCCCCGACGGCGCCGAACGCAAGGCGTCCGTGACGCTGTTGGCGTCCTGGTGGGTGCTCTGGGTACTGGCGGCGTCCGGGGACCGCGTCTTCGGCCGCCTCTACGAGGCGGCCGAGACCGTGGACGAGCTGCTCACGGTGGGGAAGCTCGGGATAGCCACCGACCTGGTCACCGCGGTCGCCGGCGTCCTCGCCCTCCTCTTCGTCCGGAGGCTGACGGCGATGCAGAACACGATGGCGACCGAGGGACCGTACGCGCGGTCCTGACGGGGAGTCCGCCCAGAGCGTCAGTGCGCGCCGGCGCCGGTGAGGGTGTTGCAGGTGTTGTGGGCACCCTCCATGTTGCTCCAGTGCCACTTCAGCTTGTCGCGCGTCTGCGGGCCGTAGACGCCGTCGGCGTCGAGGCCGAGGCTCGCCTGGACGCGCTTGAGGGCGGCCGTCGTCTTCGCGCCGAACACGCCGTCCAGACCGCCGACGTCCTGGCCGTAGCAGTAGTTCAGGGTGTCCTGGAGGTGGTACACCTGCGTGCCGCTGGCGCCGGCGCGCAGGGTGCAGAAGTTGGTGCCCTGGAGACCGACGGTGGGGACCTTCGTGTGCCAGGCGTTGGTGCTGCCGCTGTAGTAGATCGCGTAGCTGGTGCAGCCGGGGATGGCCGCGTGCGCGGCAGGGCCGAGGCCGATCAGGCCGGCGGTCATCGCGGCGGCGGAGCCGAGCGTGGCGAGCGTGCGCTTGAACTTCATGTGTGGGTCGACCCCCGGGTGCGGATCCGATGCGAGCGGAGTCGATCGGATGCGAACGGATGCTTGTGGCCGGTGCGTTGCCGCCCGACCCCTGGAAACCTAGCCGGGATCGCGCACGCCGGATCCCGCCTCCCAGGGGCGTCCCGGGGCCGGTCCCGGGCAACACCCCGGGCGGGCCCCCGTCCCACGGTGTCCCGAGCCCGTCCCGAACCCTTCCCGCGCATGTCCCGCAGACGTCCCGCGTGCGTCCCGACATGAGCCCCAACCCGCCATGGCCCTCTTTTCGTCCCCTTGACGATATGGAGGCGCTCCTTTATCGTCGCACTGACGAAATGAAGGGGGTTCGCCATGGCCGACATCACCCGGCGCCTCGGCTGGCGCCATCTGCGCTCCGCGCCCACCACGCACATCCGCCACCACCGGCGCGGCCGGCTCGTCCACGACGGTCGGGGCCTCAGCTTCTGGTACCGCTCGCTGTCGGCGGCACTGTCCGAAGTACCGGTCGACGACCGGGAGCTGGCGATGGCGTTCCACGCCCGGACGTCCGACTTCCAGGACGTCGCCGTGCAGGCCACCGTCACCTACCGGATCAGCGACCCGGCCGAGGCGGCGGCCCGCCTCGACTTCTCCGTCGACCCGGACACCGGCAGCTGGCGCGGGGCCCCCTTGGAGCAGATCGCCACGCTCCTCACCGAGACCGCGCAGCAGCACGCGCTGGACGTGCTGGCCAGGACACCGCTGGCCGTCGCCCTGGTGGACGGCGTCGCCTCCGTACGGACGAGCGTCGCCGCCGGTCTCGCCGACGAGCCCAGGCTCCCGGCCACCGGCATCGACGTGGTGGCCGTACGCGTCGTGGCGATCCGCCCCGAGGCCGAGGTGGAGCGCGCCCTGCGCACCCCGGCCCGCGAGCAGATCCAGCAGGAGGCGGACCGGGCCACCTACGAACGCAGGGCCGTCGCCGTCGAGCGTGAACGCGCCATCGCCGAGAACGAGCTGGCCAGCCAGATCGAACTGGCCAGGCGCGAGGAGCAGCTGATCGACCAGCGCGGCACCAACGCCCGCCGCGAGGCGGAGGAGAAGGCGGCCGCCGACGGCATCCGCACCGAGACCGAGGCGGCCCGCAAGGTCCGCCTGGCCCGCGCGGACGCCGAGGCGGAGCGCGAGACGGGCGCCGCCCGCGCCGAGGCCCAGGCTGCCTGGCTGCGGGTGCACGGCGAGGTCGACCCCGGCACGTTGCACGCCCTGGCAGCGACCCGGCTGGCGGAGAACCTGCCGCGGATCGAGAGCATCACCCTCTCGCCCGACGTCCTCACCGGGCTCCTCGGCAGGCTCGGACGCCCGGAAGGCGGATCGGGCGCGTGAGCCTCGCCCCCCGGGCGGTGATCGTGCACCGCCGGACCGAGTACGAGGAACTGCTCGCCCGGCACGGGACGCACGGGCAGGCCGCGTTCTTCCTCTCCAGCCGGGGCCGCTCGATCGACGAGGTGCTCCGCCGCCACGAGCGCACGCGGCACGCGCTGCGCGAAGTGGCGGCGGCGGTGCCGCTCACCTGGCGCAGCTCCCGGGTGGAGCGGGCGGACCTGGACCGCTTCCTGTTCGCCCCGGAGGACGTGGTCGTCGTGGTCGGCCAGGACGGCCTGGTCGCCAACACCGCGAAGTACCTGCACGGGCAGCCCGTGGTGGGCATCGACACCGACCCGGGGCGCAACCCCGGGGTCCTGGTCCGCCACCGTTGCGCCGACACGGCCGCCCTGCTGCGGGCGGCGACCGCCGCCGGGAGCCGGGCGGACGAGCTGACCATGGTCGAGGCCGTCGCCGACGACACCCAGCGCCTCGTCGCCCTGAACGAGATCTACCTGGGCTCGCCCGGTCACCAGACGGCCCGCTACCGCCTGGGTTCCGACGGGGACGGGGACCCGGGGGAGGCCCAGGCGTCCTCCGGGGTGCTCGTGGGCACCGGCACGGGTGCCACGGGCTGGCTGCGTTCCCTGTGGCTGGAGCGCGACAGCCGCGCCGAGCTGCCCGCGCCCTGCGAGCGGCGGCTCCTGTGGTTCGTACGGGAGGCCTGGCCCTCCCCGACGTCCGGAACGACGAAGGTCGCCGGGGAGCTGGAGCGCGGACAGGCGCTGCGGCTGACCGTGGAGTCGGACCGGATCGTGGTGTTCGGCGACGGGATGGAAGGCGACGCCCTGGAACTGACGTGGGGCCAGAGCGTGACGCTGGGCATCGCGGGCACCTCGCTGCGCCTGGTGACGTAGGAGCCCTGCCCGCAGACCGCAGACCGCAGACCGCAGCCGTCGTGGCCGAGGTGGTGCGGACCCGCGGGAGCCCGGCGTCCTCCGTCCGACGCCCTACGCGCGGCCCTCCGACGGGTACCAGGCGGAGGGGGTCGCGGGCATGCCCGAACCACCGTCGCGGGTGGGGCGCAGCGCGAGGAGCTGGTCGACGCCCATGCGGCGTTCGGAGAAGGCCAGCGACGCGCCGGCCAGGTAGAGGCGCCACACCCGGCCCGTGGTCGCACCGACGAGATCCTCGGCCTCGGACCAGTGGTCCTCGAGACGGGTGCGCCATGCGTCGATGGTGGCCGCGTAGTGCTCGCGCAGGGATTCGACGTTGCGGATCTCCAGCCCGGCGGTCTCCAGCAGATCGGCGGTGCGGCCGACGGGCCTCATGTGCATGTCGGGTGCGATGTACGACTCGATGAAGGGGCCTCCGCCCGGTGCGTGGGCGCCGCGCGACATCTGCTGGATCAGGAGCCGGCCCTCGGGACGTAGTGCGTCGTGCAGCTTGGCGGCGAAGGCGGGGTACTCGGCGTCGCCGACGTGTTCGCCCATCTCGACGGCGGCGACCGCGTCGTACCCTCCGCCGTCGATGTGGCGCCAGTGCCTCAGCTGGACCTCCACGAGGTCCGCCACGCCCTCGCGGACGGCTCGCTCGGCGACGAAGTCCCGCTGCCGCCGCGACAGGGTGACCGCGGTGACGCGCACCTTGTGTTCGCGGGCGGCGTGCACGGCCAGGGATCCCCAACCGCACCCGACGTCCAGCAGCCGGTCGCCGGCCCGCAGTCCGAGCTTGCGGCAGATCAGCTCCAGCTTGTCCCGCTGGGCCTCGGCCAGGCCGTACGAGGCGTCGGCGGGCCGGGCCCAGTAGGCGCACGAGTACGCCATCGACGCGTCGAGCAGCAGTGCGTAGAAGTCGTTGGACACGTCGTAGTGGTGGCTGATCGCGGCGCGGTCCCGGGAAGAGCTGTGGAGACGGCCCGTGAGCCGTGCGCGCCCGTCCGGCCGGCGTGGGGGCGGCGAGGCGGCGCCCAGCCCGACGGCGAGGACTGCCGCCGCCGCGAGCCGGGCCGGACGGGGACGGGTGACCCCCTGGTCGCGCACGGCCCGGCCGGCCCGGGAGAGGGCGGCGGCGAGGTCCCCCTCCACATCGAGGTCGCCGCTGATGTAGGCCTCGGCGAGGCCCAGCTCACCGGGCTGCCAGAGCAGGCGGCGCAGGGCGTCGGGGGAACGCAGTACGACCAGGGGGGCGTCGGCGGGCCCGGCCTCGCTCCCGTGCCAGTCGCGCACCCGTACGGGGAGCGGGCCGGTGAAGAAGGGGTCCAGGAGAGCGACGAGACGCTCGGCCGCGGGCTTCATCGGACGTCCCCTTCGCCTTCACCGTCGGTGACCGCCGTCTTCCGGTGTTCTGCCACAACCGCTCCCGCCACTCGACACGCCGCTGGTGCGCGGCCGTTCCACCCGTACTTCGCAGCCGGAGGCCGGGCGGATTGCCGGTGACGGGTGTCGGGTCGCGCGTGAGGGGCAATGGTCAGACGGGCAGGGCGGCGAGCTGCTCGGCCAGGGCCGAGGCCGGGGGGAAGGTGGCGCCCACGGCCGTGACGTGTTTCCAGTGCAGGCGGCCGCCCGCGTCGACGATGAAGACCGAACGCCTCAGCCCGATCAGGGGCGCGGTGATGCCGAGGGACCGTGCCACGGCCCGGTCCGGGTCGGACAGGAGCGGCATCCTCAGCTGCCTGGCCCGGGCGAACCGCTCGTGGCTGTCGATGCCCTGGGCGCTGATGCCCCACACCACCGCCCCGGCGGACTGCAACTGCTCCAGCCCGTCGGAGTAGGAGCACAGCTGCGCGGTGCAGACGGGGGTGTCGTCGCCGGGGTAGAAGGCGAGGACCACGGGGTTCCCGCGCTGCTCGTGGAGGCTGTAGTCGCCGAGGTGAAAGGTTTCCCCGTCGAGCCGTCCGCCGGACAGGCGGAACTCGCCGAGGACGTCCCCGATCTTCGGGGTGCTGGGCATGCGCCCTCCTTCTGTGGTGCGGCTGCAGGCACGGGTTCGGCTGCCGGCGACCTCACGGTAGGTCAGGCCGCGTCAGGAGGCCAGGGGCTCCGCCCGGGCCGGCGGGTCCGAACGGCCGCCCCGCCCGAAGGCCCGGGGCCGGGGACTCATTCGTTCGGGTGAGGGGCCAATCCACCGCACGGGTGCCGACGAATCCCGGGTGTGAGCAGCTTCCGCACCACCCTCGACCGGGCCGGCCTCGGGGCACTGTCCGGCCTGCTGGCCGCTGTCACCGCGTTGGCGGTGGCCGAGCTGACGGCCGCCCTGGTGCGGCCCGCGGCCGGACCGGTGACGGTGGTCGGGGGCGCGGTCATCGACCGGACCCCGGCCCCGGTGAAGGACTTCGCGATCCGCACGTTCGGGGAGAACGACAAGCTCGTCCTCCGGCTCGGCATCCTCGTCCTGCTGGCCCTGTTCGCGATCGCCCTGGGGATCCTTGCCCTGCGCCACCGGCGGGCGGGAGCGGCCGGGGTGCTGGTGTTCGGGATCGTCGGCGGAGCCGCCGCCCTGAGCCGGCCCGACAGTGCCGGAGCCGCGGACGCCCTGCCCTCCCTCGCGGGGGCGGTCGCGGGCGCTGCGGTACTCCACCTCCTGGCGGGCCGGGCCGACCCCACCGGCCCGCCGAGCCGGGCCGACCGCACCGATGGCGGCTGGAGCCGGCGGGGATTCCTCAACGCCGCTGCCGCCACGGCGGCCGCGGCGGCCACCGCCGGAGCGCTGGGCCAGGTCCTGTCCGGGCAGCGCGGACTGGGAGCCGTCGCCTCCCGCAACACCCTCCGCCTGCCCGCCCCCGCCTCTCCCGCTCCCGCACTGCCGACCGGTACCCGGCTGCAGGTCGACGGCATCAGCCCCTTCACCACGCCCGTCCGGGACTTCTACCGCGTCGACACCGCACTCTCCGTTCCCATGGTCGACGCCGGCACGTGGCGGCTGCGCCTCCACGGCAAAGGCGTCACCCGCCCGCGTACCTACACCCTCGACGAACTCCTGGCACGCCCGCTCATCGAACGGGACATCACCCTGACCTGCGTCTCGAACGAGGTGGGCGGTCCCTACCTCGGCACGGCCCGCTGGCTCGGCGTACGGCTGGCGGACCTGCTGGCCGAGTGCGGGGTCGAACCGCCGTCGAAGGGCGGCACGGCCGACCAGCTGGTGGCCCGCTCCGTGGACGGCATGACGCTCGGTTCGCCGGTCGAGGACGTCATGGACGGCCGCGACGCGATGCTCGCGGTCGGCATGAACGGCGAACCGCTCCCGTTCGACCACGGCTTCCCCGTCCGCATGCTCGTCCCGGGCCTGTACGGGTACGTGTCGGCGTGCAAGTGGATCACCGACATCGAGCTCACCACCTTCGACGCCTACGACCCGTACTGGGTGAAGCGGAAGTGGGCCCGCCGCGCGCCGATCAAGACCCAGTCCCGCATCGACACCCCGAAGCCCTTCGCCCGCCCGGCCGCCGGCACGGTCGCGGTCGCCGGCGTCGCCTGGGCCCAGCGACGCGGCATCACCCGCGTCGAGGTCCGCATCGACGACGGACCGTGGCAGGACGCCGACCTCGGCGCCCAGGACACCGTCGACACCTGGCGCCAGTGGTCCTACCGCTGGAACGCAGCACCGGGCGGGCACACGATCACCGTCCGCGCCACCGACGGCACCGGCCAGGTCCAGACCGAGCAGCGTGCCCGGACCATCCCCGACGGGGCGAGCGGCTGGCACAGCGTCTTCGTCACCGTCCCCTAGACCCCGGGCCCGGCCGACCACAGGGCGGGCTCCGGCAGCACCACCTCTGAACCCTCGTGGAACCCATCGACAGAAGCTCAAGGGGAGCAACTGATCATGAATACCCTGAAGATTCGCCGTACCGCGATTGCCGTTGCCGCAGCGGCTGTGCTGCCCTTCACCCTCGCCGCGTGCTCCGACTCGGGTGACACCAAGGCCGCGCCGCCCGCGGCGGGCGACCAGGCCAAGACCGGAGAGAGCACCCCGGCCGACGACGCGATGACCGGTGACCAGCCGTTCGGTGCGGCGTGTGCCGGTGTTCCGAAGGAGGGTGCGGGTTCGTTCGACGGGATGGCGAAGGACCCGGTCGCCACTGCCGCCTC